>NZ_JAFIWC010000009.1 GCF_017163755.1 Xanthomonas sp. | reverse complement strand
GGGCGGCGGTGGCGGCAACATCACCATCGGCGTGTCCGCCACCGGGCGCCGCGTGCTCGCGGCGTCCTTGAAGAGCAGGTACCAGGCCAGAAAGCCCAGCGCCGCGATCAGGCCGAGGGAGGCCAGGACCGCCGGCAGCCAGCGTGGCCATGGACGCGTGGGTCCGCCCCGACCGGGATGGGAGGAAGTCACGCCGTCACCCCTGTGGCTTGCCGGTGACCAGCCCGACCTGGCTGATCTCGATCTTGCGCAGCAGGTCCAGCACCTCGACCACGCGCGCGTACTGCACCTGCGCATCGCCGCGCACGATCACCGGGAACTCCGGATTGACCGCCTTCTCGCTGCGCAGCCGGTCTTCCAGTTCGGACAGGCTGACCGGAAAGGCGTCCAGGAAGATCTGGCCGGCGTTGTCGACGGTGATGGCCTTGGTCTTCGGCTTCTCCAGCGCCATGCTCGAGCTGGCCTTGGGCAGGTTCACCTGGATGCCGGGAATGGTCGCGTTGCTGGTCAGGATGAAGATCACCAGCACCACCAGCAGCACATCGACGAACGGGGTGACGTTGATCCCCTTTTCGCGTTTCTTGATACCGAATCTCTTGGGCCTGGCCATCGCGCGTCCTCAGGCCTGGACCGACGCGTGCGGCGCCGGCGAGCCGGGACGGTCGAACTCTTCGGCCAGGCGCGCGGTGAACTCGTCGACGAAGACCGACATGTCGGCGGCGATGGACTCGGAGCGCGACGCCAGCCAGTTGTAGCCGAACAGCGCCGGGATCGCGACGCCCAGGCCCGCGGCCGTGCACAGCAGCGCGGCGGCCATGCCGGGCGCCACCGAGTTGATGTCGACCGCGCCGGCCATCGCTGCGACCGCGAACACCAGCATGATGCCGATGACGGTGCCGAACAGACCGATGTAGGGCGCGCCCTCGATGGTGGTGGACAACCAGTTCATGCGCTTGGTCATGCGCTCGGCTTCGCGGGTGACCTCCGCATCCATCGACGCGCGGATCGAGGTGATGGCCGCCGCCGACAGCCCGTGCGCGCCGCGCGCCTGGCGGCCCTGCAATTCGTCCATCGCGATCCGGTAGAGCCGCCACAGCGTGGAGGTATCGCGGATCTGCGCGCCGATCGCGCCCTGCTTCTCCAGGTCCTGCAGCGTCGCCACCGGCGCGCCGACGACCTTCTTGTACTGCTGGGTGAAGGCGGCGTTGGCCTTGGCCACCGCACCGAAGTAGCGGCTCTTGGCAACCATGATGGCCCACGACAGCAACAGCATGATGCCCAGCACGATCACCACCACCCAGGCATCGACCGGCATAGCCTTGAGGATGAAGCCGAAGTGGCTCACGCCGGCGGTCTGTTCGTCCTCGCCGAACGCGGTCAGGCGCGAATCGGCGCCCTGCGCGCTGGCATCGGCCAGCAGCACGGCGGCGGGTCGGGCGACCTTGGACAGGCGCACTTCGTCGATCGCGCCGGCGAACGGGTTGGCCGGCGGGATCGCCGCGGCGGCTGCGGCGGGCGCGGCCGGATCGGCCGGCGACGCGGCGGCCGCGGCGGCGTCGCCGCCGACCAGCGCTTCGCCGCCGAAGGCCGGCAATGCGGCATCGATGCGCGCGGCCTCGCGTCCGCCCACGTACAGGATCGTCGCGCCTTCGCTGGCGACCAGCGCAACGTGCGCCCATTGGCCCGCCTTCAGCGGCGGCACGGCGGCGCTGCGGCTCTGCCCGATCTGGACATAGGGCACGCCGTTGTCGAGGCCGACGAGCAGCGCGTTGCCGGCTTCGCGCCGCGCGTAGATGGCCTGGTTGGCGCCCAGCTGTTCCGGTTTGATCCAGGCGGAGAAGGTCATCGCGCCGCCGGCGGTGGTCGCCAGCGACGGCGATCCCGGCAGGCGCATCGGCTGTCCGGCGAGCAGCGCGCCGCGCCCGATCACCGCGCCTTCCGCAGCGGCCAGCGTGCCTGCGGCATGGTTGGCATAGGCGGTGGTGTCGCGCGGCGCCGCGCCCGCTTCGGCGAAGTGGTAGACCGCGGTGTAGTCCGGGTCGAACGCCAGCTGGCCGTTGCCCGCCGCCGGCGCGTTCGGATTGCCGTAGTACATCCAGATCGTCTGCGCGGCGGTGCCATTGACGGCAGGCACGTCCACCCAGATCAGCGCCATGGCCAGGTTGGCGTCGTACTGCTCGATCTGGTGGTTGAGGATGGTGCGGCCGTCGCTGCCGACGAAGCGGATGTCCTTGCCGCCATCGGCCAGGCCGTCGAAGGCGAAGTTGCCGCTATGCAGGCGGATCAGCACCGGCACCCGGCCGACGTTGCCGCCCAGCGCCGCGCCCTGCGGGCCCGCGTCGATCGTGATCGGCTTGCGGTACTTCCAGTCCGCCTGCCACCACGGGGTTTCGGCATGGGCCGTCCCGAGCATCGACATGCCCAGGAGGAACAACAACAGGGTGATCAGGCGTTGCATTTGATGGAATCTCCGAGGTGGAACGATGGAAGGCGTGTTCAGTAGTTGGCGCCGACGCTGATATGCAACCGGTCGGCGTCCTTGGTCGTGGTCGGCCCGTCGGTCAGCGTGTGGCCGTAGTCGAGGCGGACGTTGAAGTGTTCGGTGATGCGGAAGCTGGTTCCCAGCCCGGCCGCCGCCATCGACGATTCGTCGTCCTGCTCGGCCAGCGGCCTGCGCAGGCCCAGCCAGGCGCCGTCGAGGAAGCCGTAGACGCGCCAGTCCTGCAGGCCCCACAGCGACAGCGGGCGGCTGCGCCATTCGATCGTGGCCAGGCCGCCGTAGTCGCCGATGCCCTCGGCGGAGCGGTAGCCGCGGGTCGTGTACATGCCGCCGGCGGCGAACTGTTCGCCCGACACCAGCGGCTGGTCGGTCAGCTGCGCGGAGATCCGCGCGAACCATTGCGCGCCGTTCTCCATCGTGTAGGTGTCGCTGATATCGGCCTTGACCGCGAAGAAGCTGCCGTCGGCGTAGGCGCGCTTCCAGTCGAACTCGTCGTCGCTGCTGCCGTAGCCCAGCAGGCTGCGCGTGCCGAACACGGTCTGCAGGCCGACGCTGAGGTGGTGCTTGTCGCCCTGCCGGAAGCCGCTGTAGGCGAAGGTCACCGGCGCGTACTTCAGCGGCGCGAAGTCCGACGGCATGCCGACCATCGCCACCGACTCGTCCAGGTCCTTGAACTCCACGCCGATCGACAGCTGGTGCCACCACGCGCCGGTCATCGGCAGCGAACGCACCAGCCTGGCGCCCAGCGCATGGCCCTTGCCGGTGACGTTGGTGTCGCCGGTGGACACGACGTTGCTGTCGGACGTGTAGCCGGAGAACTCCAGCGTCCAGTCCGGGCTGCCCAGCGGCATGGCATAGGAACCGGACCACACGTTCGCCTGGTCCAGGTCCTGCGGCGCGGCGAAGAACGTCAGCGACGCCACGTGCTCCTTCTGCCACAGGTTGTCGTGGCCGATGGTGAGGATCGAGCGCAGCGGCTCGGTATCGGCGCTGTGGTCGTTGTTGAGCGTGGCGCCGAAACGCCACGGCGACTTGTCCTGCACCTTCAGGTCCACGTCCATGGTGCCGTCGGCCTTGCCTTGCTTGACCAGGGGCACCACCTGGCGCTTGGCGGTGCGGTTCAACGCCGCCAGCTGCTCCTGCGCCAGGTCGAAATCGGCCACGCTGCCCGGTCGCAACGCGGGCACGCGTTCGCGCAGCGCGTCGCTGTCGTTGTGCTGCGCGCCGCTCACGCTGACCTGGCCGATGCGCGTTTCGGTCACCTGCAGGATCACCACGCCGCCGCTGACCTGCTGCTCCGGCAGGTCCACGTACACCGACTGGTAGCCGTTGCCCTGATAGGCCGCCTGCAGCGCGCTGCGCGCCGCTTCCACGTCCTGCAACGTCCGTCCCGGCCCCAGGTACGCGGAGACCGCCTTTTCGATGTCGCGGGCCGCCAGCACCGTGTTGCCGCGCACCAGGTATTCGTTGATGTTGACGCGCGGCGCCGGCGGCGTCGGCGCATCGGCTTGCGCCGCCACGGCATTCGGCCCTGCCGGCGGCGCTTCGCTTTCCGGCGGCGCCGACTGTGCGCTGGCCACGTTCAGCCCGGCCAGGATGCACAGGGTCAATGGCGCGAACGCAAGCGCCTTGTTCGATTGGAACATCGGTGGATTCTCGAAACGGGAAAGGGTGAAGAAGCCGTCGCGGCTGCGCTTCATGCAGGTGTCGACCCGGGCGCGCGGAAACGGATTCCCCTGTGTGGTTCCTGCGGCCCGGGCATCATGGCGTGCGCATGTATCGCCGACGTTGCAAAGGCCGGCGCTTCCGGTCCTGTCTCGTGGCGAAGGCGCTCGATGGGCGCCTTCGCCACGATCGCCATGGCGATTGCGGTCATTGCCTGTCCGGCGCCAGGCGCGCGCGTTGCTCGGGCGTCAGCTCTCCCATGCCGACCACCTGCACCACGCTGTTGCTGTCGTAGCCCTCGTCCTTGCGCGGCGGTTCGACGCTGCTGGAATCCTCGCCGAACCCCAGCACCTGCACGCTGATCACCGAGGGCCGCGACTGCTGCGTCTGCCGTTTCACCATGTCCTGCGCCGCCTGCACCGCGCTGTTGGCCGCCGCGCTGGCCGAGGTCAGCGCGCTGACGTTCACCGCCGCCACCACCGGAACGCCGGTGGACTCGCCCTGGGTCTGGATGTTCTCGGCGTTGAGCACCTGCAGCGCGGCCAGGTTCACGTTACCCGACACGCGGATGCCCGCCTCGCCCGCATCGATGGTGCCCAGCGGCGCGATCAGGTCGATGTCGCCCGGCGGCACTTCGGGAACGGGATTGAGCGTGGCGATGCCCGCACCGGTGTTCGGCGCGCTCGGCGACAGGCTGACGTTGCCGACATCGTCGTAGGCGCGGCGTTGCGGGGTGTACACCACCGTGGTCTTGCTGCCGCGGCCGGCGTTGATGTCGCCCTGCGCGGACCAGGCCAGGATGTTGCCGCCGAAGGTGGTGAAGATGCGGCTCTGGCCCATCAGGATGTCGTCGAGCGCGTACAGGTTGATGTCGCCCTCGCCCTGGGTCATCACGCCCGATCCGGCACCCGGAACGAATCCGCCGTCCACGCCCACCAGGGTGCGTCCGCCCGGCGTCATGATGCTGATGTCGCCGCCGAAGTTGGTATGGATGCCCGCATCGAGCACGTCGTAGAACGCCACGCCGTAGCCCGGGCTGCCCAGCGCCTCCCATTCGGCTTTGGTGATGTAGGTCTTGCCGGGGGTCGGGCGGTCCTTGCCGATGCCGTTCGAGGTCACCCAGTCGTTGTAATAGAGCGCGCTGCTGAACAGGGTCAGATCCCCTTCGTAGACGCGCTTGTGGCCGGCGGCGTCCTGCTCCGGCAACAGCGTGGCGATGGCCTCGCGGCCGCGCAGGTAGCTGCCGAAGCGTTGGCCGTCCTGGTCGTTGTATTCGCGTCCTGCGATCTTGAGTTCGGCGTAGTACACGTTGCGCAGGAAGGCGCGCTGCTGTTCCGGCGGCAGGCCGTCGAAGAACGCACGCGCATCCATCGTCGCCGCGTCGAAATGCATGCCCAGGCCATTGCCGCTGCCGTTGCCGAAGCGCTCGCTCAGCCAGTTCACCAGGTGCAGTCGGCTCTCGACCTTGTATTCGCGGGAAAGCGAGCGATTGCTGGCGGCCTGTCCCTGCGCCACGGCGTCGTTGCGCCGCTGGTCCAGCTCGGTCTGTTTGCCGGCCAGGAACGCCGCGGCGCCGGCGTCATCGCCGCTGTAGCCGAACTCGCGCTGCAACCAGCGCGCCAAGGTCAGCTCGCCGCTGTAGATGGTCAAGGCCTTGCCGGGCTGATCGGCGAACGGCCGTTCGGAATCGGCCTGGTTGCCGGGATCCAGGTAACGCTCCGCAAAGCCGGACCAGTTCGCGCCATCGCCCATGCCGGCGGCAACGGCGATGCTCGCGCCGCTGCTGCGATCGTCCGGGGAGACGTTCACGACCGCCCCCAGGCTCTTCAATTCGCCCTTGTCCGCGAAGTAGAGGTGGCGCCCGGCGGTCACTTCCAGCAGGCCGGGACCGGTGATGTAGAAGCTGCTGTGGCGGATATCGCGGCCCGCTTCCACCACCGAGATGTCGTCCGCATGCGTGTGCGAGATCAGGTTGCCCTTGCCGGCGACGACGGTGTCGTTCTTGCCCAGGGGCGTGCCGGAATCGGTAATGTCGCGGCCGGCGCGGATGGCCACCGGAATGGAGCCTTCGTAGCGCACGCCGTCGCGGCCCTGGTAGCCCAGCGAGGCGATGTTGCCGGTACGCAGCCCCACGATGTCGCCCTGCACCGCGTAGTACTGCGCCGGCTGCTGCGCCTGCGGCGCGTAGGCGGACGTGGCCGCACTGGCGAAGGTGAACAGCGCGGCGCCGTTGTAGCGTCCGCCCTCCAGCGCCCAGTCGCTGTAGGCCGCCGCTTCCGGGGCCACGTTGTGCACGCGCACCGGATCGAAGCCCCACTGGCCGCCGCCGGTGTAGGACAGCAGGCCGGAAAAGCCAGGACGGAACGGACTGGTCAGCGCCAGCGGGTCGGCGGTCGAGGCGGTGATCGGGTAGCCGCTGGCGTAGATCGAGTCCATCGCCAGCAATTGCAGTTCGCCCTTGCCGGTGACGTTGACGAACTGCTCGCCGTGCGGCGACGGCGCCAGGGTCAGGCCCATCGACACCCGCAATGGCGACTGGGGGGCTATCGAGTTGAGCAGCGTGGTGGTGCCCACGCCGTAGTACATGCTGCCGTTGGCCGCGACCGCGCGCAGGATCGAAGGATAGAACTGGCCGTCCAGGCTGGCCGACTGGTTGCGGCCGTGGGAAGGAGTGACCATGTCTTCCGTCACGCCGCTCTCGGCCCACGCGGTGGTCGGGGTCAGATTTCCGCCGGCGCTGAACAGATCCACCGCACTGGCCGGCGTCCACAGCGAGAACCAGCTCCAGCCCTCGCCCTCGTGTGCGACGCCTTGGTAGGAGAACGGCGTGGCGTTGTACTGCAGGCTGCGGCCGGGGTCGACCACGCCGCCCAGGACCAGGTCGCCACGGCTGTCCAGGCGTGCGGTCGCATCGCCGATCACCAGCACCGGTCCGCCGCCGGACAGCGAGCGTCCGGCGGCGAAGGGATCGCCGCCGCGCGAGTCCATCTGGTCGAGCACGCCATAGCGCAGCTGCACGCCGCCGACGGCGCCGGCCTGCAGGTTCAGCGCGCCACGCAGATTGACGAAGGTGCTGTTGAGATCGTGCTCGTTGCGCTGCAGGCCCGGGTTGGGATTGAGCGCGCCGCCGAGGCGGATGTCCAGATCGCCACCGCCGGTCTGTACCAACTCGCCGGCCGCGGTCATCCGTCCGGTGCTGGCGACCGCCAGGTGCAGGCCCTGGCTGCGCGGCGCATGGGAGCGGGGATTCCCCGTCTGTCCGGTGAGCGCGGCATCGCCGCGCGCGCCGATCATGCCGGCGTCGCCATCCGTTTCCACCCTGAGGTTGCCGCCGCCCAGCGTGCCGATCCCGGTGAATCCGGTGAGGAACGGCGTATTGGCGAACAACGATTGGCCGGTATCGTCCCGCTGGCCATTGGCCGGCCCGGCCACATACGTGCCGAAGTTGATCCACCAGGCCGCCGGCACGGCGTCCGCGCCGGTGTCCACGCTGCCGGTGCCCTGGCGCCAGAGCCAGCTGCCCACCGCGGTGGTGCCGATATGTTCGCGGACGTTGCCCAGCGTCACGTTGTACCGGTACTGCCCCGTGTTGTGACCGATGAGGTCGCCGATGACGTCGCCCTGCGCGCGCAGCAGCACGTTGCCGCCATGCTCCGGGTACCAGGCCCGATACAGGCTGCCGTTGCCTCCGTCGACCCAGGCCTCGTACTCCGTGCCTTCGCTGCCGAGCACGCTGCCATCGGCCAGTCGGCCCCGGCGCTGGTCGTACGCCAAGCCCAGCGATGCCGACGCGGTGCCTGCGGTGTAGATGCCATAGGGCGAACTCATCTGGAAATCGCCGCCGGAGATCAGGTCCAGATCGCCGGTGCCGGTGCGCAGCACGCTGAACAGTTGCTGGCGCGCCGGCCGGCCTTCCACGCGTGTTTCGGCGGGCTTGCCTGGATCCAGGACCCCGGCCACCGCGCCAACCCCCCAGTCGTTGAGTTCCAATGGCGTTTCGGAAATGAAGCCGATGTCGCGCAGCATCTGGACCATGTCCGCCGAAATCTCTTCGCCAGGCACGATGCCGAAAAGGCCCATCGACTCCCACGTCGCCACGTCGACATCCGGCGCCCAGTGATAGGTCGTCGGCCTGCCGCTGCCGGGAATCTCCACTTCCATGAAGCCCAGGCCGAAATGCGTATCGGCCAGGTGCAGGCGGGCATCGCTGCCGTGCCGGACCAGCCGCGTGTCCGCCGCCGCCGTGTCCGCGCCGGCGACCAGGCGCAGATCCCACGATTGCGACCCTTGCGGCAGCATCGGCGCCAACGCCCAGGTCCTGCCCTGGTTGCCGTCGGCATCGGCCGCCGGACGCAGGTTGACCATGACCGCGTCGCCGGGAAGCTTGACGTCGGTCTCGCCGGGCACGATCGCGCCCTTGGCCAATGCCAGCGGCCGCTCCAGGGTCATGTTCGCCGGCAGCGGCACGCCGCCCGGCCACACGAACGCGGCCATCTGCGTTTCCGACGGCAGGCGGAACCCGGCGCCTAGTTGCATGCCCGGCTGCAGTTCGACCGGCTGCTGCAGCACCGTGCCCGCCGCGTGGACGACGTTGCCGCCGGCATCGCGCACTGCCGCGCCGAGCACGCTGCCTGCCGGCAGCGTGAGCGCCTGCTCCAGCGGCATCGCGATGGGCAGCACCGTGCCTGTCGGCAGCGTCATGGCCTGGGTTGGCAGGTCGTAGTTGAGCGTGCGCCCGGCCGCGAACTGCGTGCCTTCGGCCAGGGTGACCAGGCCGCCATGCGGAATGATCAGGTCCCCGCCCCAGGGCATGCGCCCGGCCGGCAGCACCCAGCCCTTGTCGTCCGGCGAGACCGGCAGTTTCGATCCGTCGAAGCCGTCGCTCAGGCTGCCGAAGATTTCCAGGTCGCCGCCGGCGCGGATCAGCAGTGCGCCCGCTTCGCCCGAGCCGTACGCGCCGGTCAGCTGCGCATGCGGATTGACGCTGGCGTAGCGATGGCCGGACAGATCGATGTCGCCATCGATGTGCAGATCGCCATCGGCCGTGCTGCTGACGATCTCGATACCCGGGCGGAGATGGAACTGGTCGCCGTAGGCGCGCAGTCCGCCCAGCTTGCCGTTCATCAGGCCGTCGTTCGCCAGCGCGTTGGCGACGAACTGCTGGCTGTCGGCATGCTTGCGGTCCAGGTAGGCCTGGTCGATGGTCTGGTAGTCGCGGCCGTCCACGCCGATATCCGTCCCGGCATCGGCGTCGTCGTAGCGGTGGAAGGCATTGACGGTGACCGCACGGGCGCCGGCGATCCGTACCGTGCCGGACGCGTCGATGTCCACGTCGTTGCCGGTGGCGCCACCCAGGCGTGGCGCGTTGAGCGTGACGGTGCCGTAGTCGGCGCTCGCGCCGGCCACGCCCAGGTCCATGCGCGCCCCGCTGCCGATGGTCAGGCGGCCATCGCCGGAATCTATTTCGATCGTCGCGCGGTTCGGCGCCTCGATCGCCTTGCCATAGCTGTCCGTGCGCAACACGCTGGCGCTGGCGTCGAGCACCGCGCTGCCGGCCAGGGTGACGCCCGCGTTCGCCGCCAGGCGGATGCTGCCCACCTGCTCGCCGCTGGCATCGACCGTGCCGTTGACGGTCAGGCTGCCGTTGTCGACGGAGACGTTGATCTCGCGCGCCTTGAGTTCGTCGCCGACGGCCAGGTCGCCCTGCCCGAGCTGGAAGCTGCGGCCGCCGAACGCTTCGCCTGCGGTCAGCCTGGCGTTGAGGCCGCCGAAGTCGGCGATGCGCTGGCCGCGCACGTCGATGTAGCCGGAAGCGAACGGCACCGCGGTGCCGCCGGCGTCGTAGTGCCCGCTGCTACCGGCGGCTATCGCGCCGGCCAGATCGACGCCGCCTTCCAGCGCCATCGCCGTCAGCTTGCCGGCGCGGTTGAAGTCGGCGGAGATATCGATGCGCGACGCCGCCGACTGGAGGACATCGCCCTGGCGGCTGTCGAGGACGACGTCGCCGCCCCAGCTGTATTTGCTGACATCGTAGAAATCGATCTTCCTGCCGGCCAGGTCCAGCCATGCGCCATCGGCCAGCGCCACGTCGCCGTCCGCCGCCAGTGTCAGCCTGCCGCTGGGCAGCAGGACGGCGGTGTCGAGCGTCAGCGCGCCGCGCGCGTCCAGGACCAGTTCGGCACCCAGCGCATCGGCCAGCGCGGCGTTGTCCGGCGAGGGCCGACCGGTGCCCGCGGGTGCCGTGGCGGTGATGTTGCCGCCGGCCTTGATCGTGTTCACCGAACCGGCATGGCCGGTCAGCAAGGGCGTGGAGATGCTGAGATCGCCACCGCTGTAGCGGAACGACTTGCTGGCGTCGTCCCAGCCATCGCGGGACTGGTAAACCGACAGGCTGCCCTTGTGGTTGGCGGTGATCCGTTCGCTGGCATTGAGCGCGACGCCGGCGAATCCCAGGGCCAGGCGGTCGTGCGTGGCCAGCGTGTCCGCTTGGCTGCGCGGCCCGTAGCCGAACTCGATCTGGCGCGCATCGACGACCAGTTGGCCGCTGCCGGAGCCCGGGCCGCCGGCGACCAGGCTGCCGGCGGCGCCCTTGGCGCCGTTCCAGACCAGCGTGTCGGTTTCGATGCGCGCCACGTCCGCCGCATCGCCATGGCCGTAGAGCGCGGGGGTGCCCAACACCAACTGCTTCAACGACGACTTGCCGGTGAGCGCGTCGAACGTGGACAACTCCACCGAGTCGAAGAAGTTCACCGAATCGCGCGCGGTGAGCACCAGGTTCTCCAACGCCGGCGCGCCGGTGCTGGTGTCGCCCGCCAACAACCGGTCGAGCACCTGCTGGTTCAGGGTCAGGCCATTGGGCAGGACGCCGCGCGCGGCGGCATCGGCCAGCGCCTGTTCGCTGCCGATGTTGACGCCGCCCACCGCCAACACCAGGTTGCGGGTGCCGTAGCGCACCGACTCGTCCAGCAGGAACGACTTCTCGGTCGCGGCGGTGATCGTGCCCTCGGCGTAGAGCCGCGTGCTGCCCGTGCAGCTGGCGCCCTCGGCGCAGGCGCCGATATCGATCTTGCCGGAACCGTAGAGGCCGTCGCTGGCTTGCGGTGCCAGCATGTCCAGCCAACCATTGGACAGCGCCAGCACGCCATTGAGGCCCGGGTCGAACACGTAGCCCAGCTTCGAGTCCCAGGCCGCCGCGCCGCGGCCCAACGTGTCGATGGAGGCGCCTTGCTCCACGGTGATGCCGCCCGCGGGCTGCCCGCTGATCAGGAATACCTGGGCCGCGGACAGCACGGCGCCTTCGCGCAGCGTGATCGAACGCGCGCTGGTGTAGACGTTGCCGAGACTGACCAGGTGCGCGTCCTGCGTCCTGCGCTGCACGTCCGTGAACTGCGATATCAACTCATTGCCGATGCTGAGGGTCGAAGCACCCACTCCGTTGAGCACATCGGCATGCAGCGAGACGCCGTCGAATCCTTCGGTCGCGGCAGCGCCTTCGCCCAGGATCTCGATGTCCCGGCCACGCACCACCAAGGTGCCGCCGTAACCGCCTTCGGCCGCCGCGAAGCGCACCGTGCCATCGGCCATCTGCAGTCCGTGACGATCGTCCAGGCCATTGCCCGGCGCCAGGTGCAGGGTCTTGGCGTCGCGCTCGAGCAGCGGCCGCGGCACGCCGTCGCGCTCGGCCCAGGCCAGGCCGAACTCGGCAAAGCTGGTTTCGTTGTACTGCGAGTAGGCGCGCAGCGTGTCGGCCGAGGTGAGGATCGCCTGGGTCGGCAACGGATCGACGATATCGGTGCCGGCGACGCTCAACCGCGCGGATGCGCCGTAGGAGCCGTTGCGCATGGGACTGACCGCACCGTCGGCGGCCACGCTGTTGGCCAGGCCGTTGAGCTCGACGCGGAACGCGCCGGGCAGCAGGGCATACGACGAAGGCAGCAACGTGTAGGTGCCGGCGGGCAGCCCGGGCACGCCTTCGCCCAGGGTGATCTGCCGGCCGATCGCGGGATCGCCGGCGCCGTGCTCCTGCGCTACCGGCGCGTAGCCCGGCTGCGTGCCCGGGACGATCGCATAGACCGGATTGGTCGACAGGCCCGGCAGCACGAACCCGCCGCCATCGGCGGCCATCTGCACCAGCGGATTCAGGCGCGCATCGGTGGAGCCGCCGCGCCCGGACAGGAACGCCGCGCCGGTCAGTTTTCCGCCACCGGAAAGATCGATCGATGCGCCTTCCTGCACCTCGATCCTGCCGCCGTCCAGCTGCACCGAACCCATCAGGCTGCCGAGCCCCTGGTAGGTCACGTCGCGGCCGTCGTAGGTGTAGGTCAGGCCGTCGACGGTGCCGCCGTAGGGCATGGTCAATCCGGCGGCGCTGGCCGAGGTGATGCTGCCGGGACGAAGGACCACGTTGCTCGGCTGGCCGACGTCGTGTTCGTCCGGATCCACCAACGTGTTGCCACTGCCCATGACGATCGTGCCCAGCGGCGCGCGCAGGACGCCGCCATGGTCGATCGCGCCGGAGCGCAGATACAGGCTGCCGAAGACGGAGAACGGCACGCGCGGCTCGGCGCTGCCGGTGCGCTCGATGCGCAGGCTGCGCTCGCCGTCGAACGCCACCGCTTCGCCGCCCCACTGGTTCAAGTAGGGATAGCGGCCGACGTTCACCTCGGCCAGCGCGCCGGTCGCCGGATAGATCTGGCTGGCCGCAAGCACCAGGTCGCCGCCGGTGTCCAGCGACGTGCGGTCCTTGGCGATGGCCTTGAGGAAACGCAGATCGCCCTGGCTGCGCAGTTCCACCGTCTCGAAACCGTCGCGCCGCACCTCCAGCCGCGTGCCGTCCGCCTGCTCGGCGGCGCCGGCGGTGCCGAAGCCGACGTCCTCGATGACGTCCAGCAGGCTGCTGTCGATCGTCAGGCGCGAGCCTTCCAGGACCTCCGGCAGGCCCGAAGGCGTCGGGTACGGCATGGTGTGGTGATCTTTCTGCGAACGGGTGGCGCCGGCCAGCCGCACGTAGGGGGCCGCCAGCGCGATGTCGGCGCCTTGCGAACCCGGCGCAAGGCCGATGCTGCCGGCGGTCAGGCGCAGGCTCTGGCCCAGCTGCAGGTCCACGCCATCGCCGATGCCGAGAACGCCGTTGACCAGCAGCGAGAGATTGTCGAAACCGCCGGCTTGGATCCGGTCCACGCCGATGCGCGCATGGCCGTAGTCCAGCCCCGTCCCCGCGTGCCCCGGTTGCAGCCGTTCCGGCAGCGCTTCGCGCTCCTGCTCGGCCACCAGGTGCATTTCGCGCACGCTGCGCACGCGCGGATCCGGCCTGTCGGCGAGCGGATAGTTCGGCGTTTCCAGCGCCAGCGCCAGGGTGCCGCCCGCCGCGCCGGCGCCGCCTGCCGCCGCGCGCAGGTCGCCATCGACGAACAGGCCATTGGAGCTGGCCAGATGGATCAGCCCGCCATCGGAGGCGATCGGCGCCGCCTGCCCTTGCGGAACGTCGAGCGTGGCCGCCGCGCCGGACGCCTCCAGCCGCGCACCGGGACGCACCACCACGAACGCGTCGGCTGCGCCGACCTCGGTGGCATCGGCGTTGTACGTGGCGCCGATCTGGATGCGGCCGCCGGCGGTCACCTGTCCATAGCGGCGGCCCTGCGCGTCCAGCGCGACATGCGCGAGACCGGCGACATCCAGCAGCGCGGTTTCGCCGATCCACAGCGAGCGGTCATGTGACTGGCCCGTGTTCAGCGCGGGATCGAAGTCGTCGATTTGCAGATCGATGTGGCCGCCTGCAGCGCGCAGCGTGCCTTCCACGGTGATTTGCCCATTGCCGGTCAAGCCGATGCTGCGCCCGGGATCGACGCCGATGCGCGCGCCCTGTCCGATCGACAGGGTCGACGGCGCGCCGAAACGGCTGCCCGCGTGCAGTCGCAGGTCGGCGCCATCGCGGAGGGATAGCCGCGCCGCGGTCACGTCTTCCTGGAACTGCGGCGGCTGCCACAACGTCAATGCCGCGCTCGGGTCGGCGCCCGTTTCCACCCCTCGCGCACTGGAACGGTCCCACTGCAGCACCGGCATGCGCACGTCGATCGTCGCGCCTTCGGCAACTGCCAGGCTCTGCTGCCCATGGATCTCGTAGGAAGAAAAACCCTGCGCGAACAGGTCCGCATCCAGGTGCAGCGGCGCGGCCACCGCGACGTCCTGCTCGAGCACCCTGCCCGCGGCGATGCGGCTTCCCGCCTCGAACACCACCGCGACCGGTGCCCGATCGCCGGCCTTCACCACCGCCGTCGCCGGCTTGACCGCCAGGCCGTTGGGGAACACCTCGCCCTGGACCACATAGCCGGTGGGGAAAGTGCCGCCGATACCGGTGATGACCGTGCCCGCGGGCAATTCCGGCGGCGTGGCATACGAGTACACGGCGATCTGCTCCCCGCTCGCCGTGTTGACCCAATAATTGGCGCCCGTATCCGGCCTCGGCAGCGCCCAGGCGGCACCGAGCGTCACGTAGCTGTCCGCTTGGCCCAGCGTGATCGCCGGGGCCGAACCCACCGCCTCGCCCGGCTTGGCGTGGCTGCGCGTGTAGCGATAGTCCGACGGCAGCACGGCGCCCTCGGCCACGCTGAAGTCCGATTCGGTGATCAGATCGATCAGCGAGGCCTCGCCCTGCCTCAGCACGCCATCGCTGCCCGGCACCTGACCGCCGATCACCACCGAACCGCCGGACTGCAAGGTCAGCCGGCCGCCGCCCTTGACGCCCTGGCTGCGCACTTCGCCTGCCAGCGTCAACCGTCCCGGCTTGGCGTCGTCGAGGGTCTCGCTGGTCGGCAGATCGCTGGCGATCAGCGCGATGTCGCCGCCGCGCCCGCCGCGCAGGGTGTCGTCGGCCATCAGCACCGCGCCCGCCGAGGCGTCCAGCAGCGCGCCCTTGCCCACGCTCACGCTGCCGCTGCTGCGCACGTCGATGTCGCCGCCGCCCGCATACGGCATGCCGCCGATGTCGCCGCCGTCCCGCGCCAGGTTGGTCCACAGGCCGCGCGCATCGAGCACCACATCTTCATCGATCGCGGTGCGCGCGGACATGCCGTCCGGCACGGGCGCCACCGCCGTTTCGATCCATCCCAGGTTGCTGGTCCATTTCTCGACTACGTTGCCCAGGGCGATGCGGCCACCGCGCGCGGTGAGATCGGCGCCGACGTCCACCTGCGTGGCGTGCAGGGCGATCTGCCCACCGGGCGCCACCGCGACCGCCTCGTTCACCTCCACGCCGGTGGTCGCGTAGGCCTTCAGCGAACCCAGTTCCTGGCGGTTGAGCCAGCCCGCGTCCAGCACGATGCGTTGCGCATCGGTGTCGCTCCCCTGCGCATCGGTGCCGGTCTGCCCCGTTTCCTCGTCGGCAGCCTGTCCGATGACGATCTCCTTCGTGACCGCGCCGGCGCTGTA
This sequence comes from Xanthomonas sp., assembly GCF_017163755.1. GTDB lineage: Bacteria > Pseudomonadota > Gammaproteobacteria > Xanthomonadales > Xanthomonadaceae > Xanthomonas_A. Next base: position 139,649 of record NZ_JAFIWC010000009.1, on the reverse strand, counting down.
GCGCAGGTCCCGGGCGACCTTGTCGTACACCGTGGCGTAGCTGCCGACGATCAGCTCGCCGTTGCGGGCCGCGGCGGTCTGGCTTTGGCGATACCCGTCGAGGTCCTGCTCGCGCGCCTGGGTCTGCCGGTCGCCCTGGAACGTGGCGGTCTCGATGTCGCCTTCCAGCGTGGCGGCGCGGGTGGCGACGACCAGCCTGCCGGCGTCGCGGCCGACGGTGTAGCCGTTCTCCAGCCGCTTCTGGCTGCCGATCAACGGACTGTAGTAGTACGCGGTGGCGGCACTGCCCCAACGCGCATGGGTATCCTCGAAACCGCGGTACAGGCCGGTGTACAGCAGGTCGCCCGGCGCGGTCGACGCGTTGTAGAGCTTGCCGTCGGCGCCCTTGAGGTGGGTCTGGTTGACATAGCCGGTCTGCACGTCGAGGGTGCCGCCAGACAGGTTGATGCTGGAACCGCGCTGGCTGACCAGCTCGCCGCCGCCGAACTGCACGGTGCCTCCCTGCGCCGACCATTCGCCGATGCCATGGCCGGTGATGCCCAGGTAACCGCCCACTTCCAGCAGGCCGCCGGCGGTGTACCAGCGATCGGCTTCGTAGCCGTTGGTGCCCGCCGGGACCAGCACCAGGTCGCGCCGGTCCAGCCAGATGTCGTTGTTGTTGAGCGCCTTGCCGTCGCGGTTCACCGGGGCGTCGCGCTGCTCGTTGCCCTGCACGTTGATCTGGACGTTGTTCGCTTCCATCGCGATCTTCACGCCCACGTGGCCGGACACGTCGATGCGCGCGCCTTCCTGCACCCGGCTGGTACCGGCGGCGTCGACCAGCACCTGGCCGCTGGTGGCCAGCGTCAGGCTGCCGCCGTCGAAGGTCACGTCGCCGCCGCTGGCGATCTGCACCAGCGACTGGTCGCGGCGATGCTGGACGCCGTCGCCCGGCTTGTCCGCGTCCTTGACCAGGGTCTCGCGCTGCACGTCCAGCGCGGTGGTCGCGCTGTCGTCGAGCACGATCGCGGTCAGGCTGCCTTCGCCCAGGCGAACCTGGCCGTCCGCGTCGCCTGCGTCGTTGCTCAGGTGGATGGTGCCGCGGGTATGCACCGACGTGGTCGACAGCAGCGTTCCCTGCTGGCGCACGTCGCGTCCGGTCAAGGTGATGTCGCCGGTGTCGGCCTGGATCAGGCCGGTATTGCTCACTACGCCGCCGGCACGCGGCGGCGCGTCTGCGGCCTGGCTTGCGCCGGGTCCGGAACGCAACGCGGTCACCACATTGCCGCGCGTGGTCGAGGTCTGGTTCTGCTCGGTGCCCATGCCCTTGCGGATCACGAAGGCATCGCCGGCGGCCAGCGTGGCCTGGCCGTTGGCCGTGCTGATCTGCCCGTGGTTGTGGACCTCGGCGCCGAGCAGCATCACGTAACCGCCGCCTTCGGTGACCGTCGACGGGGTGTGCGTAGTGATCCGGGCGCCGCGCTCGACGACGACGCTGCCGCTGGCCTGGCCGAAGCCGTTCGTGGCGCTGGCGGGATCGTTGGCGAAGGTGGGAACGAATCCGCTGCCCTTGGCGTCGCTGTAGAGCCCCTTGGCGAACTGCTGGTCGCTGATGTCCACCGCCGATGCGGCCAGGTTCTTCACGTTGACCTGGCTGCTGCCGCCGAACACCACGCCGTTGCGGTTGATCAGGAACACCGTGCCGGGCGCGTTGATCTGGCCCTGGATCTGCGACGGCCGCGCCAGCGGATCGTTGATGCGGTTGAGCACCGACCAGCTCGCGTCCTGGCGGAAATCCACCAGCGTGTCGCGGCCGACGTTGAACGTCTCCCAGTTGAGGACCGCCTTGTCGCCGGTCTGCTCGATGGTGACGGTGGTCTTGCCGCCGGCGACCGCCTGGGTGGGGTCCTTCGCGTTGTGCCAGCCGCTGGTCAGCGCGTTGTCGTCGATCTTCAGGCCGCCTTCGCCCAGTCCGTCGGGCACGCCGCCCGGGCGCAACCGCGCCGCTTCGCGCGCCGCCTGCTGCATGCGCTGCTGCACGGCGATGGCCTGCGCCGCCGTGCCCAGGTTCTCCAGCGACGTCTTGAGCCTGTCGCGCGCCTCCTGGGTCTGCTGCTGCGGACGCGGCAGGTTGGCCGGCATGCCATTGGGCAGCTGCCCGGTCTGCGCCGCGGCCTGCTGCTGCGCGCCCTTGGTGGCGAACCAGCCGGCGCTGAACGCTTGCTGCGCATGCACGCCGCTGGCCATGCCGCCGGCCACCAGCAGCGCGGTGATCGCATGTGCCAGCGGCTTGATCCGCAAGCCGCGGTTCGCGGAAGTGCGGCCAGCCTGGTTCGCCTGTTTCACCATTGCATCCACCCGTCGGAATATCGTTCGCTGATATGGACGAGCGCCTTCGGTCCATGCCGATCGCGGCCGCGCATCGCGTGCCACGATCTTCGCAATGCACCGCGTTGCGCTCGTTACGAGGGATAAGACCGGCGCTTGCGGCGAGGACTGAACCACTGCAACAAAAATTTCATGCGCGCCGCCAAACAACCGTAAATCGCCCGGCGCGTTTCATGCCGTTGTCATGTGGGCGCGCTATACGCGCACGCCCGACGGACCTGCGATTCGCGGCGCGCGGCGACCGCTCCCCTGCGATCGTCCGATGCCGCCTGAAAGCCGCCTCAGCTCATCACGATCACGCCGCCCGGCATCGACAGGATCCTTGCGCCGTAGGCGTCGCGTACCAGGTCGACGAAGGTGTCCAGGCGATCGAGCGGGATGCGCGCCTGCACCAGCCGCTGGCCCAATGCGCTGCTGGTCACCACGATCCGGCCGCTGCGGTGGCGGTTGATTTCGTCCACCACCGCCGCCAGCGGCTCGTTGTTGAAGATCAGCAGGCCGTGCCGCCAACCGTCGATGCGCTCGGCATCGACCTGCGCCACCGACGCGATCCGGTCCGGCGCCAGCCGCGCCTGCCAGGCCGGTTGCAGCACCACGTTGCGTCCGTTGCGGCTGACCCGCGCCTGGCCCTGCAGGCAGGTCACCCGGATGTCCTCGTCCACGCAACGCACGTTGATGCGCGAGCCGGGCGCCGGGACGACCTCCGCGCCGGCGACCCGGATCGAGACGCCTGCCGCCGCGGCGCGTGGCAATTCGAACTGCGCTTCGCCTTCCAGCAGTTCCATGCCGACCGGCCGGCCGCCGCCGGCGGACTGGCGCTTCAGCGCGGTGCGGGTGGCCATCGCGATGGTCAATCCCTGCACGTCGAATTGGAGGCTTTCGCCGGTGGCGGTGCGGTAGTCGGCCGACATTTCCTGCCAGTCCGGCCACAGGCCCAGCGGCGACTTGGCGACCATCCAGCCCGTGGCGGCCGCCACCGCGCCGCCGAGGAACGCGCGGCGTCCCATGCGCCGCTCGCGCCCATACCCGCGCCCGGCGCCGGCGCCCGGGCGTGGCGCAAGCGGCATGGCGGTAGTGCCGGGCGCGGCAGCGGCATCGGCCCGCTCGCGCTCGGCAGCCACCGCCAGCCGGTGCGCCGGCTCCAACGCCCGCCACACCTGCCGGACTTCGGCAAAAGCACGCGCATGCAGCGGATCGGCCTGGCGCCAGCGGCGGAACGCGTCCGCATCGTCCGCAGTGGCGCGACCGGACGTCAGCCGCAGCAGCCAGTGCTGCGCCTGCTCCCTGACGGACGCACCGATGGGCATCGGTTCTGTGGTCTTCATATTCATCAGGACGGTTTTCCCGCCCCGGGACCGAACCGCTGCACGGCTTTCCGGTCCAGCCGCATCGCGCAGTGCTGCAGCGCCTTCTTCAATTCCTTGCCGATCATCCGCAGCGACACGCCATGTTGCCGGGCGATGAGGTCCAGCGGCCGCTGCTCGATCCGCGCCGCCACCAGGATGGCGCGCTGCCGCGGGCTGAGCTCCTGCAGCGCCCGCGCGAGCATCAGCAGTTCCGACTGGCCGAAGGCGACCTCGGCCGGGTCGATGCCGCCGGTGTCCTCGTCCATCAGCGCCTCGATTTCTTCGCCGGTCAGCACCCGCGCCTGGCTCGCACGCTGGTCCGAGGCGACGTTGACCGCCATCCGGAACAGGTAGGCGATCGGGTTGCGCTGCGGGTGGGTCGCAGCGCCCATGCGCTCCACCCGCAACCAGGTTTCCTGCAACGCGTCCAGCGCCAGATCGTCCGAGCCCAGCCGCCGCCTCAGGCGCTTGCGGAAGGCCTCGTAGTTGTCGAGGAACAGGCTGCGCAGGCCGGCACTCATCGCGCGCTCTTGCACGGTGGCGTGGACGTGTCCGATTCCGGCAGCAACAACAGCATCACCGGTTGCGGCACCCCGCCCGGCAGGCCGCGCAGCGGCAAGCCGGCCAGGCGCCGCGCGATCTCCGCGTCGCGTTGCGCATCGCCGCTGGATTCGAACAGTTCCGGCTGCCGGATCCGGTCGCGTTCGTCCAGCCAGAAGCGCACCCCGGCGCGATAGCGGCCGGGGCGCGCCAGCGTCGAGGCGCACAAGGCCTGTTCCAGCGAGCGCTGGATGATGCGCGCGCTCTTCGCGCGCGCAGCGGCGCTCCCCGCCGTGGTCGCGGGCGCCGCGTGCGCGGTTGCGGCGCCGGGCGAGACGGCGTGCGTCGGCACCAGCGTGAACGCCCCCTCCTCCACGTACCTGGGCGCAAGCCCCGTGCCGGCCAACATCAACTGCAATGCCTCCCTTTGCCGATATCGCCCCGAGACCGGCGAGGACTCCAGCCCAACCAGCAGGCGCGAATCGATCAGCACGGCCAATCCGGTCGTCTCCCCGAACGCCTGCAACGCATCGGCCAGGGGCTGCGAAGGAATGTCGAACGCGCGCACCGCCTCCACCCGCGCCTGCGCGCTGTCGCCCGATCGAGGCTCGTCCGCGGCCGCTGCCGGCGGATGCAGCCAGGCGAGCGCCAACACGACGAGCGCACACCACCTGCCCCTGGATGATCCGGACGCATGCCGCGGCGTGTGGCTACCGATGGCGTCGCGTCCAGGTGTCATCAAACTGCATGCAAGACGCGCCACCATCGCAACGCGGAATCCATCACATTAATCGGGCTCGATTTCAATCCAGTGACATCCATGTCCCGACCTCGACCGCCGCGTCCGTGCCTGTCCATCCTGCCGATCGCCCTGGCGCTGCTGGCGGCCGATGCGCATGCGCTCGATCCGCAACCGCAGGACGCGGACGCGGCCGCGCTCCATTGCATCGAAGTCGAAGTGAACGGCGAACGCATCCCGGACTACGACTGCTTCAGCCAGATGCTCGCCGGCCAACACGCGCCCACCGACGGCCGCCCTGCCGCCATGACCGCATCCGAGCGCATCGCCCGGCGCCCGCCGGCCGCACTGGGACTGGCGGATCGCGCCGCGACCAGCCAACGGATGGGCAATGCGTTCGGCAAGTCCACCACGCCGCAACGGCCGCCGCCGCCCGCGCCGCGCCCGGTCATCCCCAACCGTTGAAGCGGCAAAGGCGCGGGGGCGCGTGATGGCAACGCGCGCGGCCGCGGCGCCTCAGCGCGGCGGACCAGGCGCGACGTAGTCCGGATTCGCGCGCAGCGACAGCCCCAGCACCAGCGGTTGCCTCATATCGGCCGGCGGCGGCGCCGACAGCGGCTTGGCGGCCAGCAGCGCGCGCAGGTCGGCATCGGCCTGGGGGCTGCCGAGCGTCTGGAACTCGGCGCGTTCGATGCCGCCCTGCGCCGATATCCAGATGCGCACCACCCACGGCTCGGCATGCGCGGCCGCCACCTGCGGCTGCTCCAGCCACGCATGCAGGCGGGTCACCAACTCGCCGCCTTCGCTGCTGAGGCGGTGCTGCAACTCGCCGCTGGCGAGCGCGGCGTAGGACACCCAGTGCGTGGGCACCGGTGCCGGCACCGACGTGGCCGTGGCCCCGGCGCCCGCGGCTGCCAGCGCGCCGCCCAAGGCGATGCCGAACATCCTTGCCAGCGATGGCGTGCGCAAGCGATCCCGCCAGCCAGGTCGCCGGCGTCCCACCTTGTCCTGTCGCATGTCTTCCCGTCCTCGCAGCGCCGCGCCCGTGGTGCCGTGCGCAAGCACGGGCGCGGCAAAGCGGCTGACTGTGCCCGAATGAAATGACAGATTGACGAGCGGAAGCGGGTTGGCGGCGGCGGGCGTTCGCCAGCGTTCGCGCCCCGGCTTGGTACCGGATGCCGCAGCGGCCCTACGTGGTCGCGGAAGCGGACCGCACTTGGCAGCCCCGTGCCGGCCACGTCGCGTCCTCGCCGCGAGGGCCACCGATGCGTCGTTACCCGTTGCGCAGTGCGGAGCGGCCCGCGGCATGCGGTCCGGCGCCGGCCGGCTTTGGCGGCGTCCTGGCGCCCTGGTCAGGCCCGCTCGTCGAGCGCCCGTACCAGCCCCGCGGCCATCCGTTCGGCCAGCGAGCGCTGCAGCGGCACGTAGTTCTCCGTATCCGTGGGCGCGGCGAACTCGCCCGACCACAGCATGCGGCCACCGTCCTGGTCCACCAACGTGAGCACGACCACCGTCTGTTGCGGCGTCTGCCGGACGCTGACGCGGGCGTGCAGGTCGGCACGTCTGCCGTCGGCAGCCACGCTGTAGCCCGCCGGCAGGCTATGGCTGACCTGGGCCACCAGGCTTTCGCGCAGGCCCGCATTGAAGTTTGGGAACAGCACGTACTCACACAGGCCCTGCACCGGCTCGATGGCGATGCGTTGCGGCGGCGGGAACAGCGCGGCATGAGCCCATACCGCGGCGCCTAGCGCGAGGGTGGCGACCAGGCCAGCGCCGAGGGGGAACCATGCGCGACGGCGCGAGGGCGGCGCCAAGGCCGGCGCCGCCGCTTCGCCGCGCAGCGCGCCGATGAAGCGGTAGCCGGCGCGGGGCCGCGTCTGGATGTAGCGCGGGGCGTCGGCATCGTCCTCCAGCAGCGTGCGGATGCGGCGGATGCAGGTATTGAGCGCGGCGTCGCCGCCGGTGCCGGCGCGCGGCCAGAACCGGTCGAGCAGCTCCTGCCGGGACACGACCCGCTCGCCGTGCTCGATCAGGTAGGCCAGCACGTCCACCACCTGGGGCGGAGCATCCAGAGGGACGTCGTTGCGGAAGACCTGCAGGGCGGCCGGATCGAGCCGGAAATCGTCGAAGCGCAGCATCACCTTCACCTTGCGATCAGCCCAGACCGTTGCCACCCCGCCATGTCAGACGAAGTCACGACATGTCATTCGTCCATTCTGGCAGAACCCCCTAGGCTTGTCCGGCATCGCGCCCACCGGCCGGCGGCGCGCCTCGCCTGGCCGCAGGCCACCTACCATCCCACCCGCCAAAGGAATATTCCATGCGCCTGTCCCTTATCGCAGCGCTGTCGCTGTCCCCGGTCCTGCTCGGCATGGCAGGCGAGGTCCTGGCCCAACCGACGGACGTGGAGGTCCGGGTGCTGGCGCGCGGGGCCAAGTTCCTCGGCGGCTATACCGCGCCGGTGCGGGTGGTACTGACCGACGCCGACACCGGCGAGACCCTGGCCCGCGGCCTGACCTCCGGCACCACCGGCGATACCCGCAAGATCATGGAAGCCGGACATGCAGGGGCCGGAGCGCTGTCCACCGGGGATTCGGCGGCCTTCCGCGCCACCCTGGATATCGACCGTCCGCGCCGGGTGACCCTCAGCGTGACCGGCCCGCTCAGCCAGCCCCAGGCCACCACCACGGCGACGAGCACGCAGTGGATCCTCCCGGGCCGGCACCTCACCGCCGGCGACGGTTGGCGGATGGAACTGCCGGGCCTGATCGTCGATCTCGCCAGCCCCGTCGCCTACCAACGGGTGAAGGCCGGCACCACGGTACCCCTGCGCGCCGGCGTCACCCTGCTGTGCGGCTGCGCGATTTCCGAACACGGCCCATGGCGCGCGGGCGATACCGAAGTGGAAGCCTACGTCACCGTCGATGGCGGCGAACCGCGCCGGTACCCGCTCCGGTTCGATCCCGGCACGGCCCTGTTCGGCGCGGACATCCCCACCGCCGGCGCTGGCCTGTACGAACTGGATGTCCGCGCCTGGATGGGCCCGAACAACAACGCGGGGGTGGCGCGCAGCGCCTTCTTCGTCGATTGACGGCGCGACCGCAGCGGCCGGACCCGTCGGGCGCGATGGTGGGGCAGCATCGAAACGGCCACTGTCCTCGCGCCGGCATCCCGGTCGCGCTGCGGTTGCGGACACATTTCTTGGAGAAGAAGATGCATCTCAGGGGTTCGCTGGCGACGCTGCTCGCGTTCGCGCTACTGTTGCCAGGCATCGCGTTCGCAGGCGACGCGCGCTACGATGCGTTGACCCGGCAGATGGAAACCAACCGGCAGCGCTACGGCATCGCCGGCCAGGCAGTGCTGGTGGCGCACGATGGCCAGGTCGTTTTCCGCGGCGCGGACGGCGAAGCCGACGTGGAAACGCACGAGCGCCTCACCCTCGACCACGTCTTTCCCGGCTACTCGCTGAGCAAGCTGTTCACCAGCACGCTGGTCATGCAACTGGTCGAGCAAGGCCAGGTGGACCTGGACGCGCCCATCGACGCCTATCTCCCCGGCCTTCCGGTGCAGTGGCGTTCCGTCGCCGTGCGCGATTTCCTGGACCACACCTCCGGCGTGCCGGAGTATTTCGACACCCGGCACGGCGAAGGCGCCTCCACGGCCGCGGCGCTGCCCGCCGACCTGAAGGCGGCCTTCGCGTCGCTGGCCGAGGTGCCGCTCCAATTCCAGCCCGGCACCGACACGCGCTACACCCAGACCAACTACCTGGTGCTGACGGCGCTGCTGGAGGCGCACTACGGCAAGCCCTACCCGCAGGTGGCCGAGGAACGCATCATCCGCAAGCTGCGCCTGCAGCACACCTGGCTGGGCGCGCCGCCCGTCCCCGCGCACGCCGTGGTGACCAGCTACATCGGCCGGCACGGCCGATTGCAGAAGGAGCAGGACGTGACCTGGCCGGCCTATACCTACGGCCACGCCGGCGTGTATCTCACGCTGGACGACCTCGCCCGCTTCCTGCACGCGATGACCTCGGGCGAACTGGTGGGCAAGGCGACGCTGCGGCGGTTGTGGCAACCGCGCAACCTGGCCCACGGCCGGCGCGGCTGGTTCGCCGGCGGTTGGGAATACGGCCAGAGCGGCGCGTACCGCTACGTGGGCCACGATGGCGGCACGCGCGTGCGGGTGCGCATCCTGTTTGGCGATTCGCCCGATGCCGGCACCTACGTCATCGCCTATCTGACCAATGGCAGCGCCCGCAACGTCTGGTCGCGCACCCTGGTGGACAGCGCGATGGCGACGCTGGCGCCGGAGCAGTTCCCGATGGAGGCGCTGTCCGAAGCGCTGATGGGCTACGCCACGCAGTCGCCAACCGGCAGCGACGTGCGCGCGCAGGCCGCTTCGATCCGGGCAAGCACCCGCCTCGATGACGCGGCGCTGGAGCGCGCAATCAACGATGCAGGCTACGGCATCCGCGGGAATCTCGGCATCGAACCGGCCTTGCGCGTGTTCGAGCTGAATACCGTGCTCTTCCCCGGTTCGGCCAACGCCTGGGACAGCCTGGCCGAGGCCTACGCGGCCAAAGGGGAAAAGGCGAAGGCAAAGCGGCTGTATGCGAAGGCGCGCCGGCTGGCCCGGTGAGCAAGCCGGTGCGCCCATCCGGGCGCTGACGCAACCCTGTCGCGCACACGCGGTGCGATCCGTCCAGATTGGATGGCGCGGCTAGGGCACGATCACGCTGGCGGTGACGTCCAGCCGCGCGCAGGTACCGGCGACACCGCCGGGCGCGATGGCCAGGGTCCAGCCGAAGCGATCGCAGATGCGCCCGATCAGGAACAGGCCCAGCCCCTGCCCGCGCACCGGCGCGGCCTGCTGCAGGCTCTGGCGATAGCGCCGCGCCGCTTCGCCCGGATCGAAGCCGCTGCCCGAATCGGCGACGGAAATCACCCCGCCGGCCAAACCGATCTCCACGTGGCCGGCCTCGGTGTTCTCGATGGCGTTGCGGATCAGGTTGCTCACCGCAATGCGCACCATCGCCTCCGGTGCGGCCAGGCAGGTGGGCTCCAGCTGGTCCACGCGCAGCTGCGCGGCCTTGCCGCGCAACAGGTGCTCGTGGTCGCGCGCCAGGCGCGGCAGGAGTTCGTGCAGCACGGTGACCTCTGCCGGCCCGGTGCCGGCCGGCGCCTCGCGCGCCAGGTACAGCAGCGCCACCGTGGTTTCCGACAGCCCCTCCACCGCCTGCGCGATGCGCGCCAGCGCCGGCCGCGACGCGGCGGGCAGCGGCATCTGCGCGAGCAGGTCCACCGCGCCGGCGATCACCGCGATGGGGGTCCGGAATTCGTGACTGGCCTGGTCGAGCAGGCTGCGCTCGCGTTCAACGAACCGCGCCACGCGCTCCAGGTGCAGGTTGCTCGCCTGCGCGATCGTGCGGATCTCCTCGCGCAGCGACGTGGTCGGCAGGCGCGCGCTGCCGTCGCGCGGGTCGATGGCCTGCATGCGCGCGGCAAGATCGCGCACCGGCCGCGCCAGGTTGGCATGCAACCACGCGATCGACGCGCCGATGAGCAGCATGAACACGCCCGCCCAGCCCATGCTCAGCATCGCGTTGAAGTTCTGCTGGTCCTCCAGCGCGGCGATGTCGATGGCGGTGATCAGCCGCCCGGGCGCGAGCTCGACCACCATCGCGTGGAAGGTGCCCTGTCCTTCGAAGGCCGGGCGCGTGGCGAAGTGCCGCAAGCCGTGTTCGGTGGAGTAGTAGCCCGGCGCAAGCCCGGCCAGGTGCGCCGGCGGCGCGGAGACCGCGCCGGACCCGACGTACCACGAGCGGACGATGCCCGTATGCGGCAACGAGGCCGCCTGTCCGCGGCGGACCTGCGCGGCATGGTCGGCCGAGGCCGAGCGCAGCGCCTCGGCCCAGAAGCGGTGCACGACCAGGCCCTGGTTGTCGATGTTCTGCACCGTCAGCGTGGCCGCCACCAGCAGGCCGAACGCGATCAACGCCGCGCTGACCCAGCCGTGCACGCTGCGGCGCCGGCCGACCGGTGCGGCCGGCCGGTTCAAGTCCGCACCGCTATGCATCGCCGCACGCCACGGCAACGCGGCGCGCCGTCGCCGATGCTCGCGATCGGGCACGACCGGCCGCCCATGCGGCGCGCCACCGCTGGCCGGCGCACGGACCGGCATCGCGCCGCCGGCTACGCATGGCCGACCGCCACCGCACCGGCACGCTCGATCCACCTGAGCAGCGCATACGCGGGCAGGATCGCCAGCAGCACCAGCGCCATGTTCAGCACGTACTTCAGCAGCCGGTACAGCCCGCGGTTGCGCGCCTTCAGCGCCAGCCCGGCCTCGCGCCAGGGCGCCACGGCCGCGAACACGCCGGTGAGCACGCCGCGCCGGTCCTCCTGCGTGTTGGGTACCGCCAGCGCGCGCGCCAGCAGCGAGTACACGCGATTGAACGCGCGTCCTGCGGCATTCATCGGCCGCTCGACGTCGCACATCAGGATCAGCCGCAGCCGGTCGGTGTCGTTCCTGGCGTAGTGCGGGTAGGTCTCGTCGAAGACGAAGTCCCCGCCGTCGCGCCAGGACAAGGCCTGGCCATCGACGTTGATGAAGCAGCCATCGTCGTTCGGCGTGGACAGGCCCAGGTGGTAGCGCAGCGAACTGGCCAGCGGATCGGCATGCAGGGTCAGCTCCGCGCCGGGCGGCAGCACCGAGAACATCGCGCCGCGGATGCCCGGCACCTGCGCCAGCAGCTGCAGCGTCTGCGGGCACAGGCGCTGCGCGGAGCGGTGCGGCGCGCCGTACCAGGTCAGGTAGAACTTCTTCCAGCCGCGCTTGTAGAACGTGCGGAAACCCAGGTCGTGGTAGCCGGCCGAGCCCGGCCGGCTGGTGGCGTCCAGCTCGCCGCTTGCGTACAGCGCGAGCGCCTCGTCGCGGATCCGCGGCCAGTGCGCGCGCAGGACCGCCAGGCCGTCGAGGTAGCCGGCGTCGATCACCGGGCGCCGCGCGAAACGGCGCGTGGCCATGTACAGCACGCAGTTGAACGGCGCGAACAGCGGCCAGCTCTTGCGCAGGTACTGGCCGAAACCGGCGTAGCGGAGCCGGCCACGCCACCGGTAGACGTAGGCGATGGCCGCGGCGGCATACAGGCCCAGCATGCCGAGGACGAACGCGCTGAAACTCATGGAAGACCTCGCTTGTGGATGCGTGCGGGCGGGCGACCGGAGGGGCCGGGCAGGCACGCGAAGCAACGTGGATGTCGTGGTGCGCCGCCGCTGCCGGTTCGTCCGGCCGGATCGGGCGGCTCTTTTTTTGTCGACCCGCATGCGCCGCGGCGTTACTCAACCCGGATGCCGGATCCCGCGTGGCCGATCGGCGTCGCGGCAGCTGCCGGGCAAGGCGTGGAATCCGCTCATGACGAACCGGCTCCCGCATGTATCCACACCGCACGCGCGATCGCCATCGCCGAGACCAGCGCGAACCACGCCGCCACCCGCCGCAGCCAGGCGTTGCGGCCATGCGCGGGCGGGCGTTTCTTCGGCGGCGGCAGTTCCGGAAGATCCCTCAGCGCAAGCAGGCCTGCGCGCTCGCTCCAGTCTTTTCGGTTCTTGGCGTCTTTGGCGTGCATGGTCGTTCCTCGGGGGGAGGTGATGGATCGCGGATCGTTTTCTGCGTTGCCGATTGCGTCGCGACGTACTTGAGCAGGCGCCTGGGCCTGTTCGGGAAGGGGCCGGATGATCCTGGCCGGCAGCGGCTTACGCCCGACTTACGCGTCGGGTTGAAGACGCGCGCAGGGGCAAGGCATGGCGCCGCCGCATCGGTCACGGCGCCGATGGATGCCGCGGCGCGGAGAGGTCGCCCCGCCAGCCGCCGCCCAGCGCGCGGAACAGCGTGGACAGCGCGATCTGCCGCTGGGTCCGCACCTCCACCACCGCCATCTGGCTGGCGAAGTCGCTGCGCTGGGCGTCCAGCAAGCGCAGGTGGTCGTCGACCCCGCTGCGGTAGCGCGCCGCGGACAGGCGCAGCGCGTGCGCGGTCGCCTGCGCCATCGCCCGTTGCGCCGCTTCCTCCCGCCCCAGCGTGTCGGTGGCGGCCAGCGCGTCGGACACCTCGCGGAAGGCGACCTGGATGGACTGCTCGTAGGCGGCGACGGCCACGTCCTTGCGCACCTGCGCCAGGTCCAGGTTGCTCCGGTTGCCGCCCGCGTCGAAGATCGGCAGGCTGATCTGCGGCGAGAACGACCAGCTGCGCTGTCCCGAACCGAACAGGTCCGACAGCTCGCTGCTGCCGCGCCCGAACGCGCCGGTGAGCGAGATGCGCGGAAAGAACGCCGCCCGCGCGGCGCCGATGCTGGCGTTGCGCGCCTTCAGCCGATGCTCCGCGGCGCGTATGTCCGGACGCCGCATCAGCAGCGCCGAGGGCGTGCCCGGCGCGATCTGCTGCACCAGCAGCGTGCCGGAAACGGGCACCGTGGGCAGGCGTGCGCCCGCATCGGGCACGCCGAGCAGCAGCGACAGCGCATTGCTCGCCTGGCGGTACTCGCGGTCGATGCGCTCCAGGTCCACCTCGACCTGTTGCAGCAGGCCGACGGCCTGCTGGTAGTCCAGTTCGTTGGCCAGGCCCTGCTCGCGCAGTTGCCCCATCAACCGCAACGACGTCTCGCGCGCCTGCCGGATGTCGCTGCCGAGCAGATAGCGCTGCTGCGCGCCGTCGCGGGTGAGATAGGCCTGGATGACTTCGGCGACCAGGCTGACGCGTGCGCTGTGCGCGGCCCGCTCGGTGCCCAGGTAGTCGTCCAGCGCCGCCGCGGACAGGTTGCGCACGCGCCCGAACAGGTCCAGCTCGAACGCGGCGAGCCCCAGGCTGGCCTCGTAGCTGGATTCCACGCCGGCCGTCCCCGGCGCACGTTGCCGCTCGCCGGTGGCGTCGATCTGCAGCGCGGGCAGGCGCTCGGCGCGTTGGACCCGGTACTCGGCGCGCGCCGCCTGCACGTTCAGCAGCGTCTGCCGCAGGTCCCGGTTGTTGGCCAGGGCCAGACCGACGAGTTCGCGCAGCGCCGGGTCGACCACGAACGCCTGCCAGTCCAGCTCGGCGGCCGCGCCCGGCGCCTGGCCGGCGGTGCCGTCGGTCCACTGCTCCGGGATGGGCGCTTGCGGCCGGGTATAGGCCGGCGCCAGCGAACAGCCCGCCGCCATGAGCGCGACGGCCAACGCGCCCAATGCCGATCTCCAATGGTGGAATGCCGAACGCGAATGCATGCTGGGTCTCTTCCGATTGCGCGGGTGGCTGGCGCGGGCGGCAACCGGAAGCTGCGCCCCCGGCCCTCGCGCCAGCACCGTTCGAGTCGGTCGGCGGCCGCGATCCGCGCGGCCGCGCGCCGGTCAGAATCCGCGGCTGAAGCCGACGAACATCGACGCCGTGCCGTCGGTGTCCGGCTCGACGAACGGGCTGTCCTTGATCTCGTCGGGCAAGGTGCTGTACTTGGCGAAGGCCAGCACCGACCACTTCTGGCCGATCGGCCGGAAATAGGACACGCCGATGTGGGGAATGGTCACCGCGCCGGGCTTGTAGTCCACCACGCCGCGCGCCACTTCCTCGTCGAGCGTGCCGTAGTAGTAGTTGGCCATGTCCTTCGACAGCCAGGTGACGCCCACGTTCGGGGTCAGCCGTCCCTTGCCGATGTCCATCGGGTAGCCGTACTGCAGCGACGCCTCCTGCCCGCCGCTGGCATCGATCACGTCGGCCAGGATTTCCAGTTCCAGCTCGCCGGCCGCACCGCTCCACTTCGCCGCCAGGCCGAGATCGAGCCCGATGTCGCGGTCCTCCAGCAGCCGGTAGTCCAGGCCGTTCCTGGCCAGCTCGGTCTTGCCCAGGTCCTTCACGTCGAATCCGTCGACACGGACCTTGCCCACCGCCGAGAGCTCGAAGGCGTCGCCGCCGAACAGCTGGTAGCCGGCGGTGATGCCGCGGAAGTAGAACTTCTCGCCCTGGAAGGTGACCAGCGGGAACGGCACCACGCGCGTGCCTTCGCCGGCGTAGGGGCTGTCGCTGACCACCGCCGCCATGCCCAGGCCCCAGCGCGGAGGTCCCTGCTCGGGGAATGCATCGTCCGCATCGGCCGTTTGGGCCATCGCGTCGAGCGACAGGGCGGACAGTAACGCGAGCGACAAAAGCTTCTTCATGGGACGCCAAACCTCATCTGGGGTGGTGGGAAGTGCATCTGCGGCCCGTACGCGTTGTCGAACGGGACGCTGCAAGAGATCCACCACAGATTGACCTGGCCATGTCGCCTAAATGTCGCGTGGCGCGTCGGGCGAGTGAACGAAGGCTGTACGAAACATGAGACACGCGACCGCGTTCGGATTCGTGCGCCTGCCTTGAGCATCGGTTCGCGCCGCGCGTTGCAGCGGCGGCCGCGACAGTCCGGTTCCGAAGCGTCGCGATCGCACGTCCGTGATCGCATCGTCGCTGCGGCGCGACCCCCGCCCATCGCACTTCGTTGCAGCGTACCCGTGCACGCGCCGCGGCGGCCGCGACCAGCCTGGGGGCGACGCGCCCTAGAGCGCGATGACGCTCGCCGCGACGTCCAATGCGGCGCGCGTGCCGCCGCCCGCGGCCGCTTCGATCGAGAGCTTCCAGCCGAACCGGTCGCATATCCGGCCGATCAGGAACAGGCCCAGCCCGCGGCCGCGGACGGGCGCCGATTGCCGCAGGTGCTCGCGGTAGCGCCTGGCCGCCTCGACCGGGTCGAAGCCGCTGCCCGAGTCGGCGACCGCGATGACGCCGCCCCGCAGCGAGATCTCCACATGGCCGTCGTCGGTGCTCTCTATCGCATTGCGGATCAGGTTGCTCACCGCGATGCGGACCATGGCCTCTGGCACCTGGATGAAGGTGGGCTCGACCTGCCCGATGCGCAACTGCGCCAGTTTTTCGCCGAGCAGGTACGCGTGGTCGGCGACCAGGCGCGGCAGCAGATCGTGGAGCACCGTGACATCCATCGGCTCCTCGCCAGGCCCCGCCTCGCGCGCCAGATACAGCAGCGCCACCATCGTCTCCGACAGGTCGTGGGCGGCGCTTTCCACGCGCGCGAGCGCCGGCGTGGCGCTATCGGGGAGAGGCATCTGCTTGAGCACGTCCACCGCGCCGGAGATCACCGCGATGGGCGTCCTGAACTCGTGGCTGGCCTGGGCCAGCAGGCTGCGTTCGCGCTCGATGAACTGCTCCACGCGTTCCAGGTGCGCGTTGCTGGCTTGCGCGATCACCTGGATCTCTTCGCGCCGGTAGGTCGTGGGCAGCCGCGCCCCGGCGGTCCCCGGGACGATGGCCTGCATGCGCTCGGCCAGGTCGCGCACCGGGCGCACCAGGTTGGCATGCAGCCAGGCGATCACCCCGCCGATGAACAGCACGAGGAAGGCGGCCCAGATGCCGCTTTGCCAGGAATTGCGGTTCTGCTGGTCCTCGATCTGCCCGATGTCGATGGCCGTGATCAGCCTGCCGGGCGCAAGATCGACGATCAGGGCGTGGAAGCTGCTGTGCCCGTCCAGAGGCTCGAACGCGTCGCTGTCTTGGAAGGTTCCGTACGCGTTCTCGGTCGAATACAGCCCGGGCGCAAGCGCCGCCAGATGGGCGGGAACCTGCGCGGCGGGATGTGCCGCATCGACGTACCAGGAGCGGACGATGCCGGCGTGGGGCAGCGATGCGGCCTGGCCGGCGCGCACGCGCGCGGCGTGATCGGCGGAGACCGAGCGCAACATCTCGACCCAGAACCGGTGTTCGATCAGTTGCTGGCTGCTGAAGCTCTGCACGCTCAAGGCCACCAGCATCGCCAGCCCGAACACGACCAGCGCCACGCTGATCCACCAGTGGACCCCGCGGGGCCTGCTGATCAATGTCGCCAGCCTACTCATCGCGTTCGCACAGCCTGTACCCGTAGCCGGAGACGGTATGCAGCAGCGGCGTTTCCGGATCCGCCTCGATCGCCCGGCGCAGCACGTGCATATGCGAGCGCAGCAGGTCCGTCCCGGGCACCACGTCGCCCCATGCGGCGCGCTCCAGGCGCGCCCGGCTCACGATGTCCGGGCTCTGCCGCATCAGCAGCTCCAGCAGGCGGCGTCCGATCCGGGTCAGCGCGATGGTCCGCTCGCCGCGGCGGATCTGCAGCGTGCGCAGGTTGAACTGCAGGTCGCCGACGACCAGGAGGTCGTCGGGGGCGGCCGATTGCTTCAGGCGCGCGACCAGCGACCGCAACCGGACCTCGATCTCCGGCAACGCCACCGGCTTGACCAGGTAGTCGTCCAGGCCCGATTCGAACCCGTCGATCTTGTCCGCAAGCTGGTCGCGCGCGGTGAGCATGATCACCGGCACCTTCTTCTTGGCCTCGCGCAGCCTGCGCAGCACGCTGAGGCCGTCGAGCCGCGGCAGGTTCCAGTCCAGCAGGATCGCGTCGTAGTCCTTGGACGATGCCAGGTGCAATCCGGAAAGGCCGTCGGGCGCCGCATCCAGGCTGTGCCCGCAGGCGGCCAGGTAGTCGTAGAGGTTCGCGGCCAGCTGCGCGTTGTCCTCGATGATCAGGATGGACAGGCTTTCCTTGCTCACGGTCTTGGCGCCTGTGCCGATGCAGTCGTCCACGTTAGCGAAAGTCCTCCCCGCCCTCAATGGCGCGCGGCGGCGCCGCGCCGCAGGCGCCCGCGCTCACGCGGCATGCCCCGCTGGATCGATCGCGACGCCATCGGCACGCGCGCCCAGGCGCGCCCTGATGGCGGCGATGGCGTCGTCCATGTAGCTGTAGGCGACCGGTATCACCAGCAGGCACAGCACGGTGGAGGTGATGAGCCCGCCGATGACGCCGATCGCCATCGGCGCGCGGAAGCTGGGATCGGCGCCCAGGCCGATCGCGATCGGCAACATGCCCGCGCCCATGGCGATGGTGGTCATCACGATCGGGCGCGCGCGCTTGCGGCAGGCATCGACGATGGCCTCCCGCCGGTCCAGCCCATGCTCGCGGCGGGCGATGACGATGTAGTCCACCAGCAGGATGGAGTTCTTGGTGGTGATGCCCATCAGCATGATCAGGCCGATCATCGACGGCATCGACAGCGTGGCGCCGGTGACGAGCAGGGCCAGGAAGGCGCCGGGCACCGAAAGCACCAGCGCGACCAGCACCGTGAGCGGCTGCGCGAAGTCCTTCAGCAGCAGCACCAGCACCATGTAGACGCACAGCACGCCCGCCAGCATCGCCACCGCGAAGCCGCTGGCCAGTTCGCCCATGGCCTCGGCGTCGCCGGTGGAGGCCACCGACACGCCCTTGGGAAGGGTGCGCAGGCTCGGCAGCGCCGACGCGGCGTCCTCGACCTCGCCCAGGGGCAGGCCGTTGAGCTCGACGCTCAGGTTGATGTTGCGGGTCCGGTCGTAGCGGGTGAGTTCGGACGGGCCGCTGAGGATCTGCAGGTCGGCGACGCTCTCCAACGGCACCGGCCCGCGCGCGCCCGGGACCGGCAGCCGGCGCAGCGTCTGCAGGTCGTTGCGGCCGCTGTCGGCCAGGCGCACGACGATAGGCACCTGCCGTTCGCTGAGGTTGAGCTTGGCCAGTTCCTGGCTGTAGTCGCCGGCGGTCGCCACCCGGAGCGTCTCGGCGATCGCCGCGGAGGTCACGCCCAGATCGGCGGCCAGGGCGAAGTCCGGTCGCACCACCAGTTCCGGCCGCACCAGGCTCGCCGACGAAGTGACCGCGCCGATGCCCGGGATGCGCCGGAGCTCCCGTTCCACCCGGCTGGCGTGCTGCGCGAGCAGCGCTCCGTCCTCGGCCGCCAGCACCAGCTGGTAGCCCTCGTCGCTCTCGCCGCTGCCGACGCGCACGCGCGCGCCCGGCACCGGCGCCAGGGCCTTGCGCAGTTGGGCTTCGATCGCCTGCCGGGTGGTGCCGCCGCGGTCCCTGCGCGGCGTCAGGTTCGCGGTGAGCACGGCGGTGGCGACGCCTGCCGCCGGCCCGCTTCCCTCGTCCGGCCCGGC
Organism: Xanthomonas sp.; assembly: GCF_017163755.1. GTDB lineage: Bacteria > Pseudomonadota > Gammaproteobacteria > Xanthomonadales > Xanthomonadaceae > Xanthomonas_A. The sequence goes on along the minus strand of NZ_JAFIWC010000009.1, from coordinate 120,650 downwards.
CGCCGCGGTCGCCGCGCCGATGGCGGTGTACACCGACACCACGTGCGGGTTCTCGCCCATCAACCGCCGCGCCTGCTCGGCCAATGCGCGGGTGTCGGCCAACCTGCTGCCGGGCGGCAGCGTAAGGGTGACCTGGGCCTGGTCGCCGTCGTCGGCCGGAATGAACTCGCCGGGAAGGTTCATGCCGATCGCCAGGCCGCCGAGCACCAGCATCGCCGTGGCGCCCAGGGTGATCGCGCGGTGCCGCAGGCAGGCATGCACCCAGCGCAGGTAGGCGTCGATCCACTTCGGCGGCTTGTGCTCCCGCTTGGGCGCCTTGAGCAGGTACGCGGCCATCATCGGCGTGAGCATGCGCGCCACGACCAGCGAGAAGAACACCGCGATGGCCGCGGTCCAGCCGAACTGCACGAAGTACCTGCCGACCACCCCGCCCATCAGCGAGGTGGGCAGGAACACCGCGATCAGCGTGAACGTGGTGGCCACCACCGCCAGCCCGATCTCGTTGGCGGCCTCGATCGCGGCGCGGAACGGCGGCTTGCCCAGCAACAGGTGCCGCTCGATGTTCTCGATCTCCACGATCGCATCGTCCACCAGCACGCCGATCACCAGCGACAGCGACAGCAGCGAGACCGTGTTCAGCGAGAACCCGATCAGGTGCATCACCGCGAAGGTCGGAATGGCCGACAGCGGCAACGCGACCGCGGCGATCAGCGTCGCGCGCCAGTCGCGCAGGAAGAAGAACACCACGATCACGGCCAGCACCGCGCCCTCGAGCAGCAGGGTCATCGACCCGCGGTAGTTGTCCACGATCGGATCGACCGAGTTCACCGCCTCGACGAACTCGACCTGCGGATGCGCCGCCTTCAGTTCCTGGACGATCGCGCGGGCGGCGTCGGCGACGTCGATCTCGCCGGCGCCCCTGGCGCGCAGCACGTCGAAGCCCACCGCGGGCCGGCCGTCGAACAAGGCCAGCGACCTCGGCTCGGCCGCGGTGTCGGTGACCGTCGCGACCTGGTCCAGGCGCACCCTGCGCCCATCGCCCAGCGATATGTCCAGCGCCGCGATCTCCTCGGCCGAGCCGACCGTGGCGATGGTGCGCACCGACTGCTCGGCGCTGCCGACTTCCACCCGCCCGCCGGAGGCTTCCTGCTGGAGTTCGCGGATCTGCGTGGAGATGTCCGCCGCGCTGGCGTTCAGGGCCAGCAGCTGGTCCGGGTCCAGCTCGACCCGCACTTCCCGCGTCACCCCGCCCACGCGCGCCACCGCGCCGATGCCCGGAACCGCCAGCAGCCGCTTGCGCACCAGGTTGTCCACGAACCACGACAGCGCCTCGTCGTCCAGCCGCGACGAGGACACCGCGTACGTCAGCACCGGCGTGCTCGCCAGCTCGCGCTTGGTGATCACCGGGTCGCGCAGGTCCGCCGGCAGGTCGGCGCGGGTGCTGGACACCGCATCGCGGACGTCGTCCATCGCGTCCTGCACCGACTTGTCGAGATGGAATTCGGCGGTGACGGTGGCCACCCCGTCGGCGATGGAGGTGGTGATGTGCTTGATCCGCGGGATGTTCGCCAGCGCGTCCTCGATCTTCCGCGCGACGTCGCTTTCCAGCTGCGGCGGCGATGCGCCGGGCAACTCCGCGGTGACCGTGACGATCGGGAAATCGATGTCCGGGAAGTTCTGCACCTTCATCGCCACAAAGCCGCCGATGCCGGCGATCGTGAGCAGGACGAACAGCAGCGTCGTCGCCACGGGATTGTGGATCGACCAGGTGGATACGTTGAGGTTCATGGCGCGGCCCCGCGCGAGGCGGCGGCCGCGGCGCCGCTACCGGACCGGCCGGCGTCCTGCGCGCTCACCACCGTGACCGTGTCGCCCTCGCTCAGGAAGCTCAGCCCCGACGCGACGATGGCCTCGGAACCGGCGAGCCCGGCGACGATTTCGATCCGGTCGCCCACCCGCCGCCCGATCGACACCTTGGTCATCATCACCTTGGATCCCGGGTCCAGGCGCATCACGTAGTGGAAGCCGTCCCGCAGCACCACCGCGCCCTGCGGCACGGTCAGCGCCTTGCTCTGGCCGACCTCCACGTGCCCCCGTGCGAACGCGCCGGCCTGGATCGCGCGATCGCGCGGCAGGTCCACGTAGACCAGGCCGTTGTGCGTCTGCGTGTCGATCGCCGGCGCGACCATGCGCAGCCTGCCCTCGACCGGCGGCTGGCCCTGGATCGCGATCACCACCCGCTGCCCCGGCGCGAGCTTGGCGACGTCGGCCATGGCGACGGCGGCGCGCCATTCGAGCCTGCCGTCCTGGATCAGGCGGAACAGCTCCTGCCCCGCCGGCATCACCGCGCCGACCGTGGCGGTGCGCGAGGTGATGATCCCGTCGCCGGGCGCCAGCACCTGGGTCTGCGCCAGCCGCAGCCGGTGCCGGTTCTCGACCGCCTGCACGGCGTCCAGCCTGGCCTGCGCCGTCCGTGCCGCCACGACCAGCTGATCGACCTGCTGGCTGGACATCGCACCCGACTTGTCCAGCGCACGCGCGCGCTCGGCATTGGCCTGCGCCTCCCAGGCCTGCGCCTTGGCCTCGGCGACCGACGCCCGCGCCTCGGCCAGGTCGGCCGCCACCATCTCCGCGGCGAACCGCGCCAGGACCTGGCCGCGCCGGACCGTGTCGCCCACATTGACCTTCACGTCGGTGAGGCGCAGCCCCTCCACTTCGGTGCCGACGCTGGCTTCCTGCCATGCGGCGATGTTGCCGCTGGCCGTCACCCGGACGGGAAGCGCGGTCGGCTGCGCGGCGGTCATGACGACCGACAGCACCGGCGCGGGCGCTGCGGCGCCGTCCTCGGTGCGGCTGCCGCCTGCGACTGTCACGCCCACCAGGGCGACGGCGATGACCAGGACCACCGCCCCGACCAGGGCGATTCGGCGTTGCTTCATTGGGATTCCTTTGCGTGTGGCGCGCTTGTTGCCGGGCCGGAGATGGAGCCCGCGACGATCATCGGCATGCGATGTCGCGGAAATGTCGCGCACGGCGTCGGCGGGCGCTCATCGGCCCGGAGAGATCGGGATCTGCAGGTGGCTCAGTGCCGAGCGCCGCGGTGGGTGCGGCGTGCTGCGGCACGCGGCTTGCGGCATGTTCCGGTGCGGCGGCGGCATCGCCTCGGCGATGCATGCACGTCCGATGGCCAGCTAGTGCACAGCGCCTGTCGAGCTCGAGGCCAATGCCGCTGCCGCCGGCAAGCAGGACTTCTTTGCCACGTCGAACGGACGGAACTCTTCAGCCGACCGCACCCCGGGCATCGGAGACGGCCGCAGCGCATGGGCGCTGGATGCCGGCGGCATGCCGTAGCCGCGACGGCATCGGCGCCGGACTCCCGGCTTCAGGCCACGCGCTTGCGCTGCTTGGCCAGTTCCTTGCGCACCCTCTCGCGCGAGCCGCTACTTCTGCGGCGTCCGCCGTCGCTCGTGGTCGTCGCGACCACGCCGCCGCTACGCATCATCGACGGCACAGCGGCTTTTCCCCGGGCCGCAGCGTGAGCACGCGCACTCCCGTGCGCGTCACCGCCACGGTGTGCTCGAACTGCGCCGACAGCTTGCCGTCGCGGGTATGCACCGGCCATCGATCCGGCTCGGCGCGGATCGCCGCCCTGCCCTGGTTGAGCATCGGTTCGATGGTGAACACCATGCCTTCGCGCAGTTCCAGCCCGGTGCCGGCGTGGCCGTAGTGCAGGATCTGCGGCTCTTCGTGCATCTGCCGGCCGATGCCGTGCCCGCAGTATTCCTTCACCACGCTGTAGCCGTGCTCGCGCGCATGGCGGGCGATGGCATGGCCGATGTCGCCCAGGCGCGCGCCCGGGCGCACCGCGGCGATGCCCTTCCACATCGCCTGGTAGGCCGTGCGCACCAGCCGCCGCGCCGGATAGGCGACCTCGCCGACCAGGTAGGTGGTGCTGGAATCGGCGATGTAGCCGTTCTTCTCCAGGGTGATGTCCAGGTTGACGATCTGGCCGCTGCGCAGCACGTCACCGGCCGCGGGCATGCCGTGGCAGACCACGTCGTCGATCGAGGCGTTGAGCACGAACGGGAAGCCGTACTGGCCCTTGCTGGCCGGCCGCGCGCCCAACTCCTCGACGATCATGCGTTCGACGAAGTCGTTGATCGCCAGCGTGCTGCGGCCTTCGAGCGGCAGCTGGTCCAGCGCATGGAACACCTGCGCCAGCAGCCGGCCGGATTCGGCCAGCAGCGCGATCTCCTCCGGCCGCTTGATCACGCCCGCCCCGGCTTCAACGCCTGCGGCCGGACCCCGGCCTCGCGCAGCTCGCGCGCGACGAGGTCCTGGAACGACAACTCCGGGTGCATCTCGCACAGCATGCCGACCTTGATCCAGAAGTTGGCCTGCGCATTGATGGAACGGCTGGTCACCGTGCAGGCGCGGCGTAGCTGGTCGTGCAGTTCGTCGTCGATGTTGACGATGCCCATGGCGGTTCCGGGGTCTGGCGAATATACGTATCGTATATGTTCCGTATACGCCCTTACAACCCTTCGCGACACCACTCCCCGCCCGCGGCAGGCCTGGGGCTTTCGGTGCCGCGACGCAGCCTTGGCGCCATGAACGCCGGTGCTTGTCCCTCGCAGGCCCTGCCACCGAGGCGCGCGCCGATCCCGCGGCGATGGCCGCGAGACGAACCCCGGATGTCGCCGCCATCCGGGCAGACGAGGTCCTGCCGGACGCCCGCCGGCTACGGCGCAGCGGCGCGCGCGTCGGCCACCGGCGTGAACAGCAGATCCTGGTAGTCGTAGCTGAAGTCGGCGAGCGGCGACACCGGCTTCATCGTGATCTGCGCGACCTTGCCCTCGGCATCCAGCGCGAAGGTGACGTAGGCCGGCTCGATCGCACTGTCGTCCCACTGCACGCGGAAGGTGTCGTACTGCCAATGGCCGAGCGTCCCGGCCATGTTCGGGGTCTGCTTGAAGTCGATGCGCAGCTTGCCCGAGCGCTCGGCGATCTCGATCGGCCCGTACCAGGCATCGGCATAGCGGCCGGCGTAACCGGCGGCGGGCAGCGACGGACGCGAGGCCTTGCGCACGCCGCCGCCGGCCGCCTGCAGCGCCGCCAGGCCGGCATCCAGGCGCTGCCGGTTCCAGGCCTGGAACGCCGCCACCCAGTCGCGCGGCTCCAGGCCCAGGTAGTGGTCGAGCAGTTCGTAGCCCAGCCCGCGCATCACGCCCACGTCCTCGGCGTTCATCTGCAGCGAGATGCCCACATCGCGCCCGGGCACCAGCACGATGAAGGTCAGCACGCCGAACACCGCGCCGCCGTGCTGCACCACCTTGACCCCGCGATAGTCCTGCACGTTCCAGCCCAGCGCGTAGCCGGAGAAGTTCGGCGTGATGTCGGCGATCGGCGCCGGATACGCATTGATCGGCACCGGCACCTGCGGGGTCCACATCGCCTGTGCCGACGCCTCGCTGTACAGGCGCTTGCCGTCGGCGCCGGGCAACTCGCCGCGCGCCAGCTGTATCTGCAGCCAGCGCGCCAGGTCGTTGGCGCTGGACGACAGGCCGCCGGCCGGCGCGCCTACCTGGCCCAGGCCCTCGCGCTCGGGCAGCGCCTGCTGCGGGCCGAGCCCGCGCGCGCGCGGGTCCAGGCGCGCATGCGGCTGCGCCCGGTTCGGATTGGCGAACCGGTCCTTCTCGTCGCTGACCGAGCGGCTCATGCCCGCCGGCTTGAACACGCGCTCGCGCATGAAGCTTTCCCAGTCCTGTCCGCTGGCCGCGGCGATCACCTCGCCGGCGACGATGTACAGGATGTTGTCGTAGGCGTAGTTGCTGCGGAAGCTGGTGGCCGGCCTGATGTGGCGCAGCGCGCGGACGATGTCGCCGCGGCTGCGCGAGCTGCGTGGCACGAACAGCAGATCGCCGGCGCCCAGCCCCAGGCCGCTGCGGTGCACCAGCAGGTCGCGCACGGTCATCTCGCGCGTCACCCAGGCGTCGTACATGCGGAACTCGGGCAGGTGGTCGATGACCTTGTCGTCCCAGCCCAGCTTGCCCTCGTCCACCAGGATCGCCAGCGCCGCGGCGGTGAAGGCCTTGCCGGTGGAGCCGGTGGGGAAGATGGTGTCCGCATCGACCGCGTCGGTCGCGCCCAGCCTGCGCACACCGTAGCCCTTGGCGTGCACGATCCTGCCGTGTTCGACGATGGCGATCGCCATGCCCGGCACGCCGTGTTCGCGCAGCGCTTTCTCCACGCGCGCGTCGAAGCCCGGCGGCGGCGCGGCCCAGGCCGCGGCGGCCAGCGCGAGGCCGGTCGCGGCGAGCAGGACCCGCAGGCAGTTCGCAATGGCGCTCATCGTGGATTCCCCAAAGGTTGGCTAGCGAAGGTCGGCGTCGACGCGCCGCGGACGGCGCCACAGCAGCCACACGCCCCAGGTGATCAGCGGCAGCACGTACACCGCCAGGAACAGCCAGGTCAGCGTGCCATAGCCCTTGGCGATCAGCTCGACCAGGCCGACGGCGCTGGCGGCGTACACCGCGAGCAGCATCGTGCCCACCGCCAGCGCCGGACGCAGCGCCTGCGGCATCGGCCGGCGCCGCTCCTCGAAGGCCTTGGCCACGCGCTCGTTGAGGGCGTGCAGCAGGGCCACGCCGGTGTCCACCAGGGTCAGCAGCACCGCGATCTGGAACGCCCACTCGAACCACGGCGCGTGCAGCTTGCCGAGCAGGAACGCCGACGGCAGCGCCTCGGCGCCGATCTCGTGGTAGTAGCCCATCATCGCGATGTAGAACACCACGCCCGGCAGCATGCCCAGCGGACCGGCCAGCGCGCCGGCGGCGAGCGCCTCGCGGCGGCTGCGCAGGTGGCGGATGCAGAACAGCACCGCCGGGATGGTGGCGACGTTGTAGCCGGCGTAGGTGATCCCGGCGGCGAACCAGCCATCGGCGAGCGGCACGGCGGCGAAGTTGGCTTCGATGCGCCCGCCGAACGCGACCACGCTCCAGACCAGGAACACGAAATAGACCAGGTACAGATAGCCCACCGAGGCGGTGAGGAACGTCTCGATCGCCGCGCTGCTGTAGACCAGCATCAGCCCGGTGGCGGCGATCATGCCCAGCGAGCCGGCCAGCTTCGGCAGGCCGAACAGGCTGTGCGCGATCTCGCCGGCGGCCGCGCCCATCACCGCCAGGATCACGATCATCAGCGCGACGTAGCCGATCTCGAACAGGAACCAGGCGCGGCCCAGCAACACCTTGAAGAAGGACCGGTAGTCGTACGCCCGCGTGACCCGCGCCAGTTCGAAACTGAGCATCAGCACCGCGCTCCACACCAGCATGCTGACCGCCATGCCCAGCAGGCCGCCCCATGGCCCGGCCGGCAGGAAGAACTCCACCAGTTCGCGCCCGGTGGCGTAGCCGCCGGCGATCACCGCCGCCTGGAACACGAAGCCCGGCAGCAGGTAGCGCTGGAACCAGCTGGGCGCGGCGGTCACGGCGCGTACCCTCGCGCGTCGGCGCGGGCCAGGGCGATGCGGTGGGCGGTCGGTGTCATGCCAGGCAATCCTCCACCAAACGGTCGAACGCCGCACCGCCGCGCATCGGATCGGCGACCGCGCAGCCCAGCCGCCGGCTCTCCGCCGCGCACAGCGCGTGCGCGGCGGCCTCGTCCAGGTGCGATGTGTTGAGGCTCACCCCGGCGCAGCGGATGGACGGATTGGTGCGCCGCCCCAGCTGCAACGCCAGCGCGATGGTCTCCTCGATGCTGGGCAGCGCGAACCCGGGATGGCCCAGCACGCGCTCGCGCCCGGGCTGGTGGCAGACCACCACCACGTCCGGCTGGCTGCCGTGCAGCAGCGCCAGCGAGACGCCGGCATAGGCCGGATGGAACAGCGAACCCTGCCCTTCGATCACGTCCCAGTGGTCGTCGGCGGCGTCGGGCGACAGCAGTTCGGCCGCGCCGGCGGCGAAGTCCGACACCACCGCGTCCATCGGGATGCCGCTGCCGGCGATCATGATCCCGGTCTGGCCGGTGGCGCGGAAATCCGCATCGGCGCCGCGCTGCGCGAACGCCCTGGCCAGCGCCAGCGCGGTGTATTTCTTGCCCAATGCGCAGTCGGTGCCCACCGTCAGCAGCCGCTTGCCGCTGCGCGGCCGGCCGCTGGCCACGCCGATCCCCGGCGGCGGCTGGCGCACGTCGATGAGCCGGCATCCCAGCGCGGCCGCCGCGTCGCGCAGGCGCCCGATCTCGCCCATCCGCACGTGCATGCCGCTGACGATGTCCAGGCCGGCTTCCATCGCCTGCAGCAGCGGCGCCACCCACGCCTCCGGGACGACCCCGCCGGGATTGGCCACGCCGATCACCATCGAGCGCGCGCCCCGCGCCGCGGCCTCGGCCGGCACCATCGGCGGCAGCCCGGTGGTGACGCCCGCGCCGGCGCAGGCGAACTCGCCGATGCAGCGCTCCGGCGCCCAGTCGCGCAATCCGAAGGCGGTCTTGGCGTAGCCGGGCTCGGCGATGTCGCCCAGGAACAGCAGGTGCGGCGCGGGCAACGCCTGCAATGCCGGTGGAGCGGACAAGCGGGTCTGTGGCATACGGTGTCGGTCACTGGAAGATCATGGAGGCGCCGCGCCAGGGCGGCGCGGCGGATGCGAAGCGAACCGTCCGTGCGCGCGGCACCGCGGCTAGAACCGGTAGTCGATCTCGATGCCCACGGTGCGCGGCCGGATCGGCACCGCCGCCACCTGCACCGGCGTGCCGCTCACCTCGCTGTCCACCGGCGTCAACGACGACCAGGCGTCTTCGTTGGTGAGGTTGTTGGCATAGACGCGCAGTTCCCAGTTGTTCCTGCCGATGCCCGCGTACACGTCCACGGTACGGTAACTGTCCAGCCGCAGCGGCGGCGTCACCACCTCGTCCAGCACGGTCGACGGGTCGCCCGGCGCGGTCACCCGCTGGCGCTCGGTGGTGTCGTTGAGCTGCGAGCCCACGCCGCGCAGCGAAGCGCCCACCTGGCCGGTGAAGCCGCCACCGGTGGCGAAGGCGTATTCGGTGTTCAGCGCCCACGCCAGCCGCGGCGCGTACGGCATGCGGTCGCCGGCCAGGCCGGTATTGAGCACGATGTCGAAGCCGTCCTGCGGGATCACCGTGGGCTCGAAGTCGTTCTTGATGCGGGCCTTGGTGTAGGCGACATTGAAGCCGACGGTCCAGTGGTCGGTGGCCAGGAACTGGGTGGACAGTTCGGCGCCTTCGCTGGTCGCCTCGCCGCCGTTGACCAGGCCGCCGATGCCGTTGAAGGACGAGCTCACCTGGATGTCGTCCCACTCGATGCGGAACGCGGCCAGGTCCAGTTGCACGCGCCGGTCGGCGAACTGGGACTTCAGCCCGAGTTCGTAGCTGGTCAGCATCGAGGAATCCACCTTGGGCGGTATGCCCGGAAGCGCCACGTTCGGCCCGCCCGGTTGATAGCCGGTCGCCACGCGCGCATAGAGCATGGATTCCTCGCCCAGCTTGAACTGCGGGCTCAGGCTCCAGGTGAACACGTCCTCCTCGGATTCGCCGGGCGTATCGCCGAGCGGGACCAGGATGCCCTCGCTCACGTTCTGGCTGAACCATTGTTCGTTGCGCGCCTGGCGCACGCCGGCATCGATCTTGAAACGATCGCCGATGCGCCACGAGCCGTTGGCGAACACCGCGAACTCCTTGTAGGTGCTCGGCATGCCGAGCAAGGTCAGCGTCGAGTACATCGCGTCGTAAGGCGCCGGCAGCGGCGAACCGTCGAGCTGGCTGAGCGAGGCGAGCTGGCGCTGCAACGCGTCCTCCTTGGTGTAGAACGCGCCCAGCAGCCACTCGAACGTGCCGCCGCTCTTGGAGCTCAGCCGCAGTTCCTGGGTCACCTTGTCCAGGTCGAACGTGTAGCGCACGAAGGAACTGCCCGCCTCCGGCAGGCCCAGCAGCAGATTGGCCACCTCGCCGAACTGGATGGTCGAATCGGTCTGGGTCATGGTGTCGGTCTGCGACCAGCCGGTGGCCGACACCAGGTCCGCCCAGCCCAGGTCCCATTCCAGGCTCAGCGAGGTCAGGGTCAGTTCCTTGGAGAACGGCTGCGGTTGCCAGGTCCGGTCCACGTGGTCGCCGAACAGCGGCTCGAGCGTGTCCGGGTCCAGCGCGGTCCCGCCGCGTCCGTCGGCATCGATGCGCTGGTGCAGCACCGACAGGTTCGCGTCGAACGCGTCGCCGTCCCAGAACAGCGCCGCGCGCGCGCCCATCTGTTCGCTGTCGTTGATGTCCTTGCGGCCGTCGGTGGCGTTGTCGGTGTATCCGGGCAGCGCGTTGCGCGCAAAGCTCATGCGCAGTCCCAGGCGATCCTCCTTCAGCGGCACGCTCGCCCCGAAACGCGTGTTCCAGCCCTGTCCGCCGCCGGCCACCGAGCGCAGGCCGAAACCGACACGGAACTCCTCGCCGCTCACCTCGGGCGCGCGCGTGACGTACTTGAGCAATCCGCCGATCGCGCCGGCACCGTAGAGCGTGCCCTGCGGCCCGCGCAGCACCTCGACCCGGGTGATGTCGTAGGGCAGCACGTCCAGCATCAAGGTGTTGGCGCCCTGGTAGATGCCGCTGGAGCCCACCGGCACCTCGTCGATGTAGGTCGCCACCGTGGCGCCGGAGGACAGCGCGGAGATGCCGCGCAACGACACCGAGGTCTGCCCGGGACTGCCGCTGTCCTGCACCTGCATTCCTGGAATCAGGCCGGCGTAGTCGGCCAGCGAATTGACCCCGAGGTTCTCCAGCTGGCGCTCGCCGATGACGCTGATCGAGGCGGCGACGTCGCGGATGTTCTCCACGCGCTTGTTGGCGGTGACCTCGATCCTGTCGAGCGTGGCCATGCGCTCGGCGGAGACCGGCGGCCCGGCGGCCTCGGAACTCGCCTGCGCCAGGGCCGGGACCGCGGCCGTCCACGCCAGGGTGCCGGCGATGGCGAGGGACAACGGCGAGCGATACCACGAGCGGGTGGACTGAAGCGCGTTCATCTTGCTCTCCCGGAAGGGCGATCGGTTCGCGGCGGGGTGCCCGGCGGTGGGGCGCTCGCGGCGAGCGGCATGCTCTGATCAGGGATAATGGTCCTAATCAGAGAATTGTCAATACGCTTGGAAAACCATTGCGCGCGCGGGCGCCGGCGCACGACGCGCCGGCGCCGCGCTCATTCCCGCTTGGGTTCGCGCCATCCCGGCCCGCGCACCACCCGCCCCGGCTTGGCGCCGGTGTGCTCGCCCTGGCGCAGCACCTGCACGCCATTGACGAACACGTCGCTGACGCCGGTCGCGTACTGCTGCGGCGCCTTGTAGGTGGCGTGGTCGGCGATCGTGGCCGGGTCGAACACCACGATGTCGGCGTAGCAGCCCGGCTTCAGGCATCCGCGGTCGCGCAGTTTCCAGTTCGCCGCCGGCAAGCCGGTCAGCCGGTGGATGCCCTCTTCCAGCGGCATCAGCTTGCGCTCGCGCACGTAGTGGCCCAGGAACCGGGCGACGTTGCCGTAGGCGCGCGGATGCGTGCTGGATTCGAGGAACACGCCCTCCGGCGCCGACGATTCGGCGTCCGAACCCAGGCTGGTCCACGGCTGCTTCAGGCCCAGCTCGACGTTCTCCTCGCTCATCAGGAAATACGCGGCGACCACGCGCGAATCGTCCTCCACGATCAGGTCGAGCACGGTCTCCTCGGCGGACTTGCCGCGCGCCCTGGCCACTTCGGCCAGGGTCTTTCCGAGCAACGGCTTGAGCTTTTCGTTCTTGAACTCGATGAACAGCACGCGCTCGTCGGAACCGGTGAGCAGGCGGATGTTCTCCCAGTCCACGTTGGGGTCCTTCATCTCGGCGATCACCCGCGCGCGGGTGGCCGGATCCTTGAGCCGGGCGACCATCGCGTCGTGGCCGCCGGCCTGCACCCAGGGCGGCAGGCCCGCGGTCAGGCCGGTGGCGCCGGCGGTGTAGGCGTACATGTTGGCGCTGACCGCCAGGCCTTGCTTGCGCGCCTGGTCGATCCTGGCGATCGCCTGGGCCATCTTCGGCCAGTTCTTCTCGCCCGCCGCCTTGAGGTGGTAGACCTCGGCGCGCTGTCCGGTGGCGCGGGCGATGGCGATGGTCTCGTCCAGCGCTTCCAGGAACCGGTCCGCCTCGCTGCGCATGTGCGCGACATAGCCGCCGCCGGATTCGGCCGCGGCCTGCGCGAGCGCGACCAGCTCGCCGGTGTCGGCGAACGCGGCCGGCGGATAGATCAGCGAGCCGCCCACGCCCAGCGCGCCTTCGGCCATCGCCTGGCGCACCAGCGCCTGCATGCGCGCAAGCTGCGCGGCGTCCGGCTCGACGTCGCCTTCGCCCAGTTCGTGGATGCGCACCGTGGTGGCGCCGACGAACGAGGCCACGTTCGGCGTGATGCCGCGCCGTTGCAGGTAGTCCAGGTACTCGCCCAGCGTGGTCCATTCGATCGGGTAGCGGATGTCGCCCTGCTGCTTCAGCGCATCGGCCTTCATCGCCGGGGTGTACGGGCCCATCGACCAGCCTTCGCCGAATACCTCCAGGGTCACGCCCTGCTTGGTGTCGCTCACGCCGCGGCCATCGACGATCAGCGCTTCCGGCGCCCAGCTCAGCATGTTGATGAAGCCCGGCGCCACCGCATGGCCGCGGGCATCGACGGTGCGCGTGGCCACCGCCGCGCTCCCCGCCGGCAGCAGCGCGGCGATGCGGTCCGCGCGCACCGCCACGTCCACGCGCCGGCCGGCGGCGCCGCTGCCGTCGTAGACCACGCCGTTGCGTATCAGCACGTCGTACGATTCGCCGGCGGCCATGGCGGCGGGCATCGACGCGCAGCCGGCCAGCATCAGCATCAGAACGGAAGGTCGCAATCGGTACATCGGTTTGCTCCTGGTGGATACCGCGATGACGGGCAGGCGCCGCCGGAAGGTGCAACGGCGGCTTCAACGATGGGGGTTCTCCGCCGGCGCGTGCGCCGCGGCGGGCGGCGGTTCGACGGACGCAGGGCGGCGCTCCCGTTCCATGGCGCGGATCGGCCGGTCCAGCATCCACAGCGCGCAGGCGGCGAGCAGCGCCAGTCCCGCCAGCAGCACGAAGAATCCGGCGTGGCCGATCCACGACCACAGGGCGCCCACCGCGCCGGCCAGCAGGCTGCCGGTGAAGATCGCCAGGAACCACGCCGCCACCGTGGTCGCGCCCAGCCGCGGCGGCGCCAGGCGCGCGAACAGTCCCAGCCCGGTCGGCAGGATGTACAGCTCGCCCAGGGTGAGGATCGCGAAGAACGCGAGCAGCCATGGCCAGCCGACGCGCCCGCCGCCGGCCGACCCATCCAGCGCCGCCAGCAGCAGGTAGGCCAGCGCGACGATGACCGCGCCGATCGCCATCTTGCGCGCCGGCGACATGTCGCGGCCGGCATCGGCGCGCCGCCGCCAGTGCAACAGCAGCAGCGGCGTCATGCTGATCACCAGCAGCGGATTGAGCGCCTGGAACCAGGTCATCGGAATGACCGCGTCGCCCCAGCTCCGATCCACGCCGCTGTCGATCCACAGCGGCAGCGTGTTGCCGATCTGCTCGTAGGCACCGCGGAAGATCGTCGCCGCCAGGCCCACGCACAGCAGCAGCAGCCACAGCCGCGCGCCATTGCCGCCGCGTTCGTCCGCCGCGGCGGCGGTGCGCACCCGCGTGCGGCTGTCCGGCGGGAGATAGCCGCGGCCCAGCACGTAGATGATCAGGCCGACGAACATGCCGATGCCGGCGGCGCCGAAGCCGTAGTGCCAGCCGTAGACCTCGCCCAGGGTGCCGCAGACCAGCGGCGCCATGAAACCGCCGATGTTCAGGCCGACGTAGTAGACGTTGTAGGCCCGGCCGCGGCGCGGGTCGTCGGCACGGTACAGGTCGTTGATCTGGCTGGGCAGGCTGGGCAGGAACAGGCCGTTGCCCAGCGCGATGGTCGCCAGCGCGACGTAGAACAGCGGCTCGAACGTCATCAGGAAATGGCCCAGCGCCATCACGCTGCCGCCGATGATCACCGCGTTGCGCTTGCCCAGCCAGCGGTCGGCGAGCGCCCCGCCCAGGATCGGGGTGAAGTACGCCATCGCGGTGTAGGTGCCGTAGATGAAGGAAGATTTTTCCTGGGCGAACAGCAGCTCCTTGGTCATGTAGTAGACCAGCAGCGTGCGCATGCCGTAGTAGGAGAACAGCTCCCACATGTTGGTCAGGAACAGGATGGTCAGCCCGCGCGGCTGGCCGAACCAGGTCTTTTCCGCCGTCTGGCTCATGCGCCGGCCCTGCAGCCCCAGACCTCGTCGCCGCAGAAGATGCGGCCGTCCTCGTAGCGCACCGACGGCGCGCGGTCCTGGGCCAGGAAGATCGGCCCATCCAGGTCGACCACGTCGCACAGCTGCCCCAGCACGAACGCCGGCGCCGCGGCCAGGCTGGTGCCGCACATGTTGCCGACCATCACCCGCTTGCCCAGTTCGCGCGCGCGCCTGGCCATCAGCAAGCCTTCGGTGAGCCCGCCGCACTTGTCCAGCTTGATGTTGATCACGTCGAAGCGGTGGTGGCGCGCCTCGAGTTCGGCCAGGTCCAGGATGCTCTCGTCCGCGGCAAACGGCAGCGCGCGTTCGATGCCGTCCAGGTCGGCCTCGCGGCCGCGCGCGCACGGCTGCTCGAGCAGCGCGACCTTCGCCTCGACCAGCGCCGGCAGCAGCGGCGGCAGGCTGTGCGCGTCGTAGCCCTGGTTGGCGTCGACCCCGATCCACGCGTCCGGACAGCGCGCGCGCACCGCGCGCACGCGCGCGGCGTCCAGTTCCGCATCGCCGGTCAGCTTGAGCTTCAACGCGCGCGCCTGCACATAGGCCGCCGCGCGCTCGGCCATCACCGCCGGATCGTCGGCGCCGACGGTGAAGGTGGTCAGCAGCGGGCGCACTTGCTGCAGACCGGCCAGCTTCCACACCGGCACGCCGCTGCGTTGCGATTCCAGCTCCCACAGCGCGCAGTCCAGCGCATTGCGCGCGCCGCCGGCAGGCAGCAGCGTGCGCAGCGCCTGCCGGTCGATGCCGGCCTCGATGCGCGGCCGCAACGCCTCGAGCGTGGCGATCATCGCCTCGGGATGGTCGTGCGTGTAGTACACGCCCGCCGCCTCTCCCCGCCCGACGTGCGCGCCGTCGCGCAGGGTGACCAGCGTCGCCGGCATCGCGTCGAACACGTGCCCGGCGATACGGAACGGCGCCGACAGCGGCAGCGGTTCGTTGTGCAGCTCCAGTTCGATGGGTCCGGCGATCACGCGCACCTCGGCAAGGACACCCATGGAAGGCGGCGGGCAGCAGACGCGGCCCGCCGGCTCAATCAGTAGTACGCGCCATAGCCGATCAGGTGGTTGGCCAGGCCCACCCACAGCAGGAACAGGCACGCCAGCGCCAGCAGCACCGCCCACACCTTGGCGAGCCAGCGGCGCCGGCTGCGCAGCACCTGCCACGCGTTCCATGCCGACAGCGCCGCGCCGACCGGCAGCGCCACCAACGCGAACAGTCGCAGCGCGTTGATCGTCAGGTCCGATCCGGGACCGGTCAGTTCCAGGTCGTTGAGCATCGCCACCACCAGCCCCATCGCCCCGGCGATCGCCACGAACACGGCCAGGGCCGTCAGTCGCGCCACGCGGTGGGCGCGCGCATCGGCGCCCGACAGGCCGTAGGCGACGCCATAGTGGCGCCGCACCAGCGCCGATACCGGCCAGGCCAGTACGGTCAGCAGCAGCACCGCCAGGCTGGCCGCCAGCAACGGCAGCGACAGCGAGCGCCACAGCGACAAGCGCTCGAACACCATGATCGGCGCATACGGTTCCATGCTGAAGCGCACCACCTTGCCGTCGACCACGTCGGCGGCCAGGCGGTCGCTGCCGGCCACGTCCTGCCACAGGTAGGGCGCCGTCTCGCGCCACTTCTTCGGCGCGCCGCTGGCGTCCGTGGCCATCGGCACGCTGATCGTGCCGTCCTCGTTGGCGATCACCTTGACCTGGCCAAGCAGGTTCGCCAGCGACAGCAGGTTGCTCTGCGCGCGGCGGCTGCTTTCGTAGCTGCCGGCCATCTGCGCGGCGTGCAGCTTGGCCTGCTCCGGATCGAACACCGGCGCGCGCGCCTTGGATCCGGGGAAGTAGCGATCGGCGAATCCGCGCACCAGCGCGCCACGGATGTGCCCGGTCGCGCCGTCGCGGCCGCTGCTGTTCATCGACACGAAAATGCCCACGCCGTCGTTCAGGAACAGCTGCAGGTCGCTGTGGAACCACAGCGTGTCGCCGCCATGGGCGATCGCCCGATGGCCGTTGACGGTGGTTTCGTAGAAGCCGAGCATCATCCGGTTCAGCGGGCCCACCGACGCCTGCCCGGTGGAATGCATCGTGCGCGCGGTCTGCGCACCCAGGATGCGCGCGTCCCCATAGGCGCCGTCCTGCAGGTGCGCGATCATGAAACGGGCCATGTCCGCGCCGGTGGCGGCCAGGCTGCCCGCCGGCGCCAGGCTGATGAACTCGTAGTCCTTCGGCGTGCCGTCGGAGGCCTTGTCGTAGCCCTTGGACACCTTGGCCAGCAAGGCCGGCGGCAGCGGCTGGCTGAAGCTCGCATGGGCCATGCCCAGCGGCTGGAAGATATGGCGCGCGACATAGGCGTCGAACGGCTCGCCCGACACGCGCTGCACGACGTAGCCCGCCAGCGCGGTCGCATAGTTGGAATAGGCCGGCGTGGCGCCGGGCACGTGGATGCGTTCGGGCACCCAGCGCTTCAGCGCCGCGTCCAGCGGCACGATCTCCTCGGCGCGCGAGCTGATCAGCCCGCGGATCTGCTCCTCCAGGCCGGTGGTATGGGTCATCACCTGGCGCAGCGTCATCGCCTTGCCGTTGTGCGGCGGGATCTCGAAGTCGAGGTACTGGTTGATGTCCGCGTCCAGGTCCAGCTTGCCCTGCTCGACCAGTTGCATGACCGCGGTCCAGGTGAAGAGCTTGGACACCGAGCCGGGCCGGAACAGCGTGCCTTCCGGATCCACCGGCACGCGCTTGTCCAGGTCGGAATAGCCATAGCCCTTCTGCAGCAGCACCTGGCCGTCCTTGACCACCACCACCACCGCGCCGGCGATGTCGCCGCTCTCCAGCGCGTAGGGCAGGTAGCCGTCCAGCCAGGCCTGCGCGTCGGCGCGGGTCAGCGCGGGCACCCCGTCGGGGCTGGGCGTCTGCGGCGGTTGCGACGGCGTCGCGGTCGCCGGCGCGGTCACCGGCGGGACAGCGGGCGGCACCGAGGGCGCCTGTTGCGCGCCCGCTGTCGACGCCAGGCCCAGGGTCAACAGACAGCCGTACAGCGTGAACGGAATTACGCGCATCGCTTACTCTCCGGAGCGGTGATGGGCAATCCCGCCGCATTCGATCATCGGCCAGGCGGGCTGTATTTGTCCTGATTTGGTAATAATGATCCTAATCAGAGAATTGTCAACCACGCCCCTGGCCGCGCCATCGCCTGCGGATCCAGGGGGCTGCCGGCCTTTCCAACGCTCCCCGCTGGGGCGATGATGATCCTGCCCAGGACGCTTCCACCGCTGCGGGCATTCCCCCAGGAGAGCAGGTAAGGATGAAATCGCAACACCCCACCATCGGCGGACTGCTGCGCTCGCTGCGCGCGCGCAAGGGCTGGACGCTGAAGCAGATGAGCCAGCATTCCGGCATTCCGCTCTCCACGCTGTCCAAGGTCGAACACGACCGTTTGACCCTGACCTACGACAAGCTGCTGCAGCTCAGCCAGCGCCTGCAGCTGCGCATGTCCGAGCTGTTCGCCGAGCAGGACGACACGCCCGAGCCGGCGGTGACCGCGCGCCGCAGCATCGGACGCATCGAGGACGCGATCCGCGTCAACACGCCCAACTACGACTACTACTACCTGTGCCCGGAACTGCGCCGCAAGCGCATGATCCCGGTGCTGACCCGGGTGCGCGCCAAGAGCATCGAGGAGTTCGGCGAACTCGTGCACCACTCCGGCGAGGAATACATCCACGTGCTCGAAGGCCGCGTCGAAGTCCATACCGAGTTCTACGACCCGATCGTCCTGGACGCCGGGCAATCGGTCTACATCGACTCCAACATGGGCCATGCCTACCTGGCCGCCGCAGGCTGCAAGGAAGCCCTGCTGTTGGGCGTGTGCTCCAGTTCGGACGAGCAGCTGATGGAATCGCTGATGACCCTGCACGGCGACGAGACCGCGGCGCAGCGCGAGCGCAACGCCCCGGCCGTCGCGACCAAGCCGGCCAAGCCCAAGGCGAAGGCGGTCCGGCGCAGCGCCTCCGCGTCGCGGAAAAAGACATGACGCCTGGCATGGCACCGTGCACTGCCAGCACACTCGCAGTTGTCGGTGGATCGCCTACAGGCGCAGCCGCAGCCTGAGCGCACACGCCCCGTGTGCAAGCCGACGCGGACTCGGCGGCAACGCGATTCAGTGGCAATGCTCGATCCGGCGGTGGGTGGCCAGGCCCGGTCGGCCTGGTCCTCGGATACGGGGCTGCCGATAACCGGTACTAGCCCGGGGTTGGATCGGGCCCGGCGCTGTCCGGGCTAGACGCTTTCGCCGCTGCTTCTTTTCCTGAACTGCGCGGCTTTGTGGCGATTCCCGCACTGGGCCATGCTGCACCACCGGCGCTTGTGCGATTTCGTGCGATCGTAGAACCACAGGATGCAGTCCGGGTGTTCGCACTGCCTGACCAGGGCGAAGTCGCCCTCCACCAGCAGCTGCGCCACCGCTTCGGCCACCGGGCCGAGCAACGACGCCATCGCATCGCCGCGCGGCACCCGCGCCAACACCAGCTTGCCCTCGCCATCGCGCTGCAGGTCCGGCGCGCTGAGGTAGGCATGCAGGTACTCGTTGAGGCCGCCGATGTCGCCGGCCTTCCCCTGCTTGCGCCTGGCGATCAGCTCATGGGCCTGTGTCCGCAGCGTCCTCGCACGAGCCAGCAGGCCCGCCGGTGCGGTGCCCCCGCGCCCGCGCGGCGACGCCAGGCCATGCCGTGCCAACCAGCGGAGCACGTCGCCATCGGTGTTCCAGTGGTCGACGACCCTGCCCTGCGCACGCGCCTGCGTGTTGAGCAGGTCCATCGCCAGATGGTCGCCGACCATCGGAGCCTCGCCGGCGTCGCCGTCGCGCTGATGCTGTGTGTCGGCCACGTCATAACCTCAAAAATATGATTTGACAGGTTACTACGTCCACCGCACACTACGCTCAAGTAACCTCTATATTTGTTTAATACAGGTTACTTACGCTGCACCCTTCCACCCAAGGAATCGCCATGAACCTCCAGCCTGCCCTTCTTGCGGCCGCCCTCGGCACCGCGTTCTCCGCAGCGGCCGCGGACGCTCCCGTACGCGTGCACCACCGGACGATGCAGGTCGAAGGCGTCGACGTCTTCTACCGCGAGGCCGGCCGGCCGCAAGCGCCCACGGTCCTGTTGCTGCACGGATTCGGCGCTTCCTCGCACATGTTCCGCGAGCTGATACCGGCGCTGGCGCAGCGCTATCACGTGATCGCCCCGGACCTGCCCGGCTTCGGCCAGACCACGGTGATGCCCGGGGTCCGGTTCGACTACACGTTCGACACGCTCGCATCGGTCATCGACGCGTTCACCGTCGCCAAGGGCATGGACCGCTACGCGCTCTACGTCTTCGACTACGGCGCCCCGGTCGGTTGGCGCCTGGCGGTGGGCAACCCGCACAAGATCAGCGCGATCGTGAGCCAGAACGGCAATGCCTACGAAGAAGGATTGAGCGCGGGCTGGGCCGACATGCGCAAGGCCTGGAACGCACCCACCGCCGCGAACCGCGAGGCACTGCGCCGCTTCAATACGCCGGAGATGATCGAGTGGCAGTACACCGAAGGCGTGAAGGACGTCTCGCTGCTCGCGCCGGAAAGCCATCAGCTGGCCTCCGCGGCGATCGAACGCATCGGCGTCGAAGCGCAGATGGATCTTCTGCTCGACTACGGCGCCAACATCGAGCAGTACGCGCAGCTGCACGAATTCTTCCGCCAGCACCAACCGCCGACGCTGGCGATCTGGGGCCTGAACGATCCCTTCTTCACCCCCACCGGCGCCGAAGCGTTCAAGCGCGACAATGCGAACGCCGAAGTGCGGTTCCTCGATACCGGCCACTTCGCCATCGAAACCCATGGCGGGGAAATCGCCGCGGCGATGCTGGAATTCCTCGACCGCAGCGTCGCGCCGTGAGTGGCGCTGCCGGGCGAAGGCGGTGCCCGGTCGGCTACGGCGCGCACGTGAGGTCGATGCCAGGCATCGCATAGGCGTCGCCGCGCTCGGCGACCATGGACCGCGCGCGCTCGGCGTAGGCCGGCGATTCGGAAAGCGTCGCGCGTGCCTTCCACAAGCTCGTGAATCCGCCAGGCCCATCGCTCGAGCGCGGCGAACGTACACTGCCAGTAGCGACATTTCGCCCTGGCCATCCCTACGGCGACCCGTGCCGTGGCGACATGTACGCGGCGCGCAAGCGAACGTCCCCGAGCGACCATGGCGCAGCGCCGCTGCCTCGCGCTTAGCCGCTCGCGCTCGCCAGCGCCATCACTGCGCTACGCGGCGAAGGTCACCCAGGCCGCGCCTTGCCGCGCGCCAGCCACCGCGGCTTCGATGAAGACCATGCCGGCGACGCCGTCGTCGATGCCGGGAAGATCGAGATCGTCCGGCGCCGGCGCACCGGCGGCTTCCGCGGCGATCGCGCGGAAGGCTTCGCGATACAGGACACGCGCAGGCTCAGGCGATGCAACCGGCGAGGAACAGGCGCTGCGGGTTCATGGGTTTCTCCGCGGATGGGACGGGCGCCTCAGGGCAACACCCGTACCTTGATGTTGCGGTAGTGCACTTCGCTGCCCGGATCGTGCGCCTGCAACGCGAAGGTGCCCGAGGACAGCACCCGGCCCTTCATGTCGGCCGGCCGCTCCGGCCGCTCGGGCTGGGTGTAGTCGACGATCGGCTTGTCGTCGACGAAGGTGCGGATGCGGTGGCCTTCGACGCGGATGCGCAGCGTGAACCAGGTATCGTCCTTGGCCGGCGCCTGGAAGGTGTCCTCCACCGCATACAGGCCGCCGGTGCGCTTGGGATCGCTCTGGCTGTTGTTGACCTGCACTTCGTAGCCTTTGGCCGGCCAGCCCGCATCCTGCCAGGCGGTATGGAAGTAGACGCCGGAATTGGCGCCGGGCTTGGTCATCACCTCGAGCTGCAGCTCGAAATTGCGGAACTCGTGGCGCTGCACCTGGCCCAGGTAGTACAGATGCGAGCGCGGCCCGCGCACCACGATCGCGCCGTCGCGCACGCTGAACGAACCGGGCGCCTCGCTGGCGCGCCAGCCGTCCAGCGTCTTGCCATCGAACAACGGCTTCCAATCGGCAGCCGCCGGTTCTGCGGCGTGCGCGCTCATGCCGCTGGACATTGCCAGCAGACAGGTGCCGAGCAAACGGATGTACATGCGATATCTCCTCGAGGAAGGCCGACATGCCGCCGGCATGGATGGGTGCGATGCCGCAGACGGCGGCAACGCCGTGCTCATGGCGGCCCGCTCATTGCGGCACCGGCCGTGCGATGGTGCGGATCCAGATGTTGCGGAACGCCACCGGAGCGCCGTGGCCCTGCAGCCGCAGCGGCCACCGCGCGGCATGCGCTTCGACGATGTTCTCGCCGCGCAGCGCGGCGATGGCGCCGCCGCCTATCCCGCCCACGCCGATCGTCGCGATAGCGAGCCGGTCGTTCGGTCCGATGCGCCGTACGCGCGGCACCGACGGCGCAGCGCCCACCGGCATCGCCAGCGCGCCGGACGCCACCGCGGCCGCGAGCCGTTCGCGGCGCGAGAGCGCCGGCATCAGCCCACCCCCACACGCTTGAGCACGTCCGGCGGCGGGCCGTCGAAGCTGGCCAACGGCACGTTGCCGACATAGCCCAGGTACTGCCGCCCTTGCGGCGACGTGGAGAATCCGCCGATGGTCAGGTCGCGATAGCGGGCGAAGAATTGCGCGGCCTGCCTGAACTCGGCGCGCGCCTTGGGCAGATAGCAGATGTCGTCGCAGATCGCGCGGCGCTGGTCCACGCCCGATCCGCCGAAGCTGCGCGAGAAGCGCTGCTGCGCCTGCGCATCCAGCCAGTCGAACCCGGCCAGGATCAGCGTGCGGTCGGCGACCTGTCGCGGATACGGCGCGCTGACCCATTCGTTGATGAAATCGACCACGCCGACCGCGACCGCGCCGGGCCCTTCCGCATCCGCCGGCACGATCAGGTCGCACAGCGCGGTGGCGATGCGCCGCTGCCGTTCGTCCAGCGTCAGCGGCCAGACCGAATCGGGCCCGTAGGCCTTGAGCAGGTCCGGATCGGTGCCGTAGCCGGTGCCGGAAGGCAGCGTGGGCGGCGGCGCCTCGGCACTGCATCCGGCCAGGTGCAGCAGCGGCAGGCTGGCCGCGCTCAGCATCCACTTCAACGAGGTGCGGCGGTCCATCAGAGCTCCTTGCGGCGCATGCGCGCCAGGATGTGGTCGGACGCGCGCCAGGCCAGCGCCATGATCGTCAGCGTCGGGTTCTTGTCGGCGTTGGAGGCGAAGACCGCGCCGTCGGTGATGTACAGATTGTCCACGTCCCAGGTCCGGCACCACCGGTCGGTGACCGAGGTGCCCGGATCGGCGCCCATGATCGCGCCGCCCACCTCGTGGATGATCGAGCCGCCGGGTTCGATGGCCTTGGCGCCGTCGGTCTGGACCTGTCCCTGCACGCGTCCGCCCATCGCCTCGATGATGTCGGCGAAGGTGCGCTGCATGTGTGCGGCCTGGCGGATCTCGTGCTCGGACCACTGCCAGTGGAAACGCAGCACCGGGATGCCCCACTTGTCCTTCACCTGCGGGTCGATCTCGCAGTACGAATGCTCGTTGGGAATCATCTCGCCGCGGCCGGCGAAGCCGACGAAGGAGCCGTAGTAGCGGCGCACGTCCTGCTTGAATTTGTGGCCGTAGCTGCCGCCGGTGAGCCATTCCAGCCCGGCCCCGGTACTCAGGCCGGGCATGCGCCGGCCGCCGCCGAACTCGATGTGGTAGCCGCGCGCGAAACCCAGCTTGCCGGCCAGTTGTTCCTGGTAGAGCCACCACGGCGAATACATGTGGCCGCCGTCGGCGCCGTCCTCGTTGTGCGGCGGCAGGTTCTCCAGCAGCGGCACCTGTCCGCTCAGGCTGGCGCCGACCGTGTCCATCACATAACGCCCGACCTTGCCGCTGGAATTGGCCAGGCCGTTGGGGAACGAGGTGGACTTGGAGTTGAGCAGGATGCGCGCGGTCTCGCAGGCGCTGGCGGCCAGCACCACCACGCGCGCCGAGGCGGCGAATTCCTTGCCGCTGGTCTTGTCGATGAAGCGCACGCCATCGGCCTTGCCGTTGGCGCCCAGCACCGTCTCGCGCACCATGGCGTTGCAGACGATGTCCAGCCGCCCGGTGGCCAGCGCCGGCGGCAGATGCACGGTGGTCGACTGGTAGTTGGCTCCGGTCGAGCAGCCGCGGCCGCACGGGGTGGCCCACCAGCAGGCCGCGCGGCGCAGCATCGACTCGCGCAGGATCCGCTGCGCCTCGGCGTTGCCCGGATGCAGCTTGGCCGGCAGGGTGTCCGCATCCAGGCGCCGGGTCAGCACCGCGCGGTGGCCGGCGACCACCGGCACGCCCAGGCGCCCGGCGCGCTGCTGCACCAGCAGGTCGCTGACCTTGGGCTTGGGCGGCGGCAGCAATACGCCGGGGGGCGAATCGGGCGTGTTCTCCAGGCCGTCGTTGTCGCCGTACACGCCGATCAGCATCTCGACCTTGTCGTAGTACGGCGCCACGTCGGCGTAGTCGATCGGCCAGTCGAAGCCCAGCCCGTCGCGGCTGTAGGGCTTGAAGTCGTAGGCGCCGTTGCGCAGCGAAATCCGCCCCCAGTGGTTGGTGCGGCCGCCGAGCATGCGCGCGCGCCACCATTCGAAGCGGCCGGCATCGTCCTGCCGCGCGTTGACGTAGGGTTCGTCCGGCACCTGCCAGCCGCCGTCGACGGTGGCGTCGTAGAAGCCGAACGCCTTTTCCGGCGTCGCCGTGCCGCGCAGCGGCGCCTGGTCCGGGGTCTGGAACATCGGCGTCTCGCTCTCCGGCGCGTAGTTGCGCCCGGCTTCGAGCATCAGCACCCTGGCGCCTTCCATGCACAGCGTATAGGCGGTCTGTCCGCCGGCCGCGCCGGAGCCCACCACGATCACGTCGTACGCCTGCTTGATGGCGTCTGCGGTCAGGAAAGGCACGGGCGCGTCACGCTTTCAGGCGGCTGAGGCAGTCGAAACCGAGCTCCGCGCTTTCCAGTGGTGCCCGCTCGAAGTTCTCCTGCTCCACGAAGCAATGGCGGATCCGCGGCTTGGCGGCAAAGGCATCCAGCGAAGTCATCGCCGCCAACGTTAGCGAACTGCTGTGAAGAAATGCGCGTCGAGTCAACATCGTGTTCCTTCGCTCCTTCGGGAAAACATCCGGCTGGAATTCAACGAACAATGCTGCATTGCGACAACGCATTCGCGTCGCCCATCGTTGCGAGGGTCGCTCGAACGGCGTTTCGATGTTAGCGTCTTTCCGCGGTAGAGTCCTAGACCAGCTGGCTCGGGGAAGCGCAAGCATGGCGGCAGGAAACCATTCCTTCGACGCGATCGTGGTCGGTACCGGCATCAGCGGTGGATGGGCCGCGAAAGAGCTGACCGAGAAGGGATTGAAGACCCTCGTGCTCGATCGCGGGCGAATGGTGAAGCACGGCGACTATCCCACCGCGATGGAGCCGCTATGGGACTCGCCGTACGCCGGCCGCCCCACGCAGGCCGACCTCCAGCAGCAGATGGTCGCCGAGCGCGGCGGCGTGCTCACGCAGGCGACCAAGCACTGGTTCGTCAACGACAACGATCATCCCTACATCGAGAAGCAGCCGTTCGCCTGGGTGCGCGGCTATCACGTCGGCGGCCGTTCCATCATGTGGGGCAGGCAGTCGTACCGCTTGAGCCCGATGGACTTCGAGGCGAACGCGAAGGAAGGCATCGGCGTGGACTGGCCCATCCGCTACGCCGATCTCGCGCCGTGGTACGACCGCGTGGAAAGCTTCATCGGCGTCAGCGGCCAGGCCGAGGGCTACGAGCAGCTGCCGGACGGCAAGTTCCAGCCGCCCATGGCGATGAACTGCGTGGAGCTGCACCTGAAGCAGGCCGTCGCCGACAAGCTGGGCCGCGCGGTCACCATCGGCCGGACCGCCAACCTCACCGCGCCGCTGGCGCACAGCCCGCAGCGCGGCACCTGCCAGTACCGCAACCTGTGCATTCGCGGCTGTCCGTTCGGCGCGTACTTCAGCAGCAACTCCAGCACGCTGCCGGCGGCGGAGCAGACCGGCAACATGACGCTGCGGCCCAACTCGATCGTCTACGAAATCATCCACGACCCGAACAAGGACCGCGCCAGCGGCGTGCGCGTGCTCGATGCGGAAACCAACGCGCAGATGGAATTCCACGCCAGGGTGATCTTCCTGTGCGCGTCCACGTTCGGCTCCACCTTCATCCTGATGAATTCCGTCTCCAGCCGGTTCCCGGACGGCCTCGGCAACGACAGCGGCGAGCTCGGCTGCAACATCATGGACCATCACCTGGGCGTCGGCGCATCCGCGCTCGTCGAAGGCTTCGACGACCAGTACTACAGCGGCCAGCGGCCCAACGGCATCTACGTGCCGCGCTTCGTCAACCTCGGCCACGACAGGCGCCAGTACCTGCGCGGTTTCGGCTACCAGGGCGGCGCATGGCGGCCGGGCTGGACCCGGCTGCTCGAGGATTCCACGCTGGGCGCGGACCTGAAGACCAAGGCCGCGGTACCCGGGCCGTGGCAGGTGGGGCTGGGCGGTTTCGGCGAGACCCTGCCGTACCACGACAACCGCGTCACCCTGGATCGCACGCGCAAGGACAAGCACGGTTTCGCGGTGCTGGCCTTCGACGCGACCATGCGCGAGAACGAACTGAAGATGCGCAAGGACATGGCGGCCGAGGCCGCGACGATGCTGGAAGCGGCGGGGTTCAAGAACGTCAACCCGCACGACAGCGGCGACGAACTGGGCATGGGCATCCACGAAATGGGCACCGCGCGCATGGGCCGCGATCCGGCTACCTCCGTGCTCAACGCCTGGAACCAGGTGCATGCCTGCAAGAACGTGTATGTCACCGACGGCGCCTGCATGACCTCCTCCTCGGCGTGCCAGAACCCCTCGCTCACCTACATGGCGCTGACCGCGCGCGCCGCCGATCACGCGGTCCAGGAACTGAAGCGGATGAACCTATGACGACCCTCATCGACCGCCGCGAGGCGATCCGCCGCGTGGCCCTGCTGATGGGCGGCGCGGTGTCGGCGCCGGCCCTGCTCGGCGTGCTCGCCGGCTGCTCGGCCGAGCCCGGCACGGACACCGCAGGCACGCAGGCCGCGGGCACCGGCAGCGACTGGACGCCGGGCTTCCTCACCCAGGCGCAGGCCGCGCTGGTGGCGGAAGTGGCCGAGATCATGATCCCGCGCACCGACACGCCGGGCGCGAAGGATGTCGGTATTCCTGCCTTCATCGACAGGATGTTGAAGGACGCCTACCCACGGGACGAGCAGGCGCGCTTCGTCGCCGAACTCGCCGATTTCGCGGCCCGCGCGCAGCGCGAACACGGGCGCGGTTTCCTCGAACTGGAGCCGGCGCAGCGCGCGGCGATGGTGACGCAGGCGCACGACCCGGCGGTCGAGGCGGAGCGGGCGTTGCAGACGCCCATCGCGCAGCGGCGCCGTCCTTTCATCCTCATGATGAAGGAGCTCACCCTGCTCGGCTACTTCAGCTCCGAACCCGGCACCACGCAGGTGTTGCAGTACCGCCCGGTTCCCGGCGCCTACCAGGCCTGCGTGCCGCTGGCGCAGGCGGGCAACGGCAAGACCTGGGCCGCGGAGACGAGCTACCGGTTCTGATCCGCGCTCCACGTACCCGGCGGCAGCCACGCAACACCAGCCACGACAGCAGGCCGACGCATGACTCCGAAATCCCGTCATATCGCGCGATCCGGTGGCCTTGCATTGCTGTGCGCCGCATTGGCCGCGGGCAACGCCGCGGCGCAGGCCTCGGCCGAGAAGGAAGAGTGGATCGCGCTGTTCAACGGCCGCGATCTGGACGGCTGGACGCCGAAGATCGCCGGCCACGCGCTCGGCGACAATTTTGCCAACACGTTCCGCGTCGAGGACGGCCTGCTCAAGGTGCGCTACGACCAGTACCGGTCCTTCGGCACGAAGTTCGGGCACCTGTTCTACAAGGATCCGTTTTCCTAGGTGGATACCGCTTCGTCGGCCAGCAGGCGCGCGATGGCCCCGGCAGTTGGGCGTTGCGCAACAGCGGCGTGATGCTGCATTCGCCGCATCCGCGCACGATGGGGCGCGACCAGGACTTCCCCATTTCCATCGAGGCGCAGTTCCTCGGCGGCCCCGGCGATGGCAAGCCGCGCTCGACCATGAACCTGTGCACGCCGGGGACGGACGTGGTCTATCGCGGCGCGATCCATCCCGAGCATTGCCTGGACTCCACGTCCAAGGCCTTCGACGGCGACCAGGGGGGCCGCGCCGAGATGCTGGTGCTGGGCAGCGGGCAGATCACCCATTTGGTCAACGGCGAGGGCGTGCTGCAGTACGCGCTGCCGCAGTTAGCGGCGGCGCGAACTTCGACCCCGCCGCCACGCCCGACGGGAAACCGGTCGAAGGCGGCTACCTCTCGCTGCAGAGCGAATCGCACCCGATCGACATCCGCAAGGTGGAGCTGCTCAACCTCGCCGGCTGCATGGACCGCAGCGCGAGCAACTACAAGCGCTCCCACGTCAGATCCGTGCCCGAAAGCTGCGTGTATGCGCAAGGCGCCGGATCAGGGAAATAACGTCGCGCCGTCCGTGACCGCCGATGCGTGGTGGGGGCACCGTAGGTTCGCCGAACGGCTATTGCCCGGCTTTCCACATTCCCGATAGGCCTCTGGCGGAACTTCAGGCGCATCGCATCCCGATGCGAATCGCGCTTCCGACCGTCGCTTCTCATCGCACCTGAGATATGGCCACGGATCACACTACGCTGCGAAGTGGAGGTCGCGCTGTCCGCGACCGAGACGATTCCACGTTCCTGGAAAGAGACCGACCGATCTCGTCTGCTTTCGGCGGATTTCAAAGGAGCGTTATCCATGGAACCCCTGTTCCGCTTTGTGCTGAATCGTCCCCCTGTCGCCCAGGACCCCGCCAATCCCAGCATCCGCCTCACCCAGGACTCGCATTACCAGGCCGCGCTGCGCCGGCTGGAAGGAAGCGGCAATCGCGAAGGCCTCAAGAAGCTCGCCGCCGGCTTCATCGCAAGCCCCGAGTTCATCGCCAGCCCCCAGGACACCCCGCTGAGCCACGGCATCGAACGCCTGTCGGCCAGACTGGACCAGCTCGAGCGCAGCGACGACGCCGGCCCCCGCACGCTTGGCCAGGCGATCGAGTCGGTCTTCGACAAGGACGCCGCGGGCCTGGCCGGATCCGACAGCTTCACGCAGGCCCTGGCGCGGCTCCGCGACAGCATCACCGCCATCAAGCAGCTGCCCGCAGAGCACCGCAGGCCAGTCGAGGCGCTGGCGCATCAGCTACGCACGCTGGAACTGGTGGAGAAGGCAGCGGCCGACGCGGACTTCCCGGCCACTGCGGCCGCGCTGCGGCGCTACCGCCGCCGGTCCATCGAACTTCCGTCCAAGGATCGCCTGCCCTCGGTGCTGCGCCCCTCCGAGGCCGACCGCAAGAAGGCCGACGAGCAGCGCGAAAAGCAGCGGTCCTCGCGCAGCAGGACCGTCGAAGGCCTGGCCGCCCGGCACCGCGCGCTCAGCGCGGCGCTTGCGGAACTGGAACAGCTCGATGGGGCCAGCTTCCAGGTCAGCGTTCCCGAAGCGTCGGAAGAGCAGCCGCCCACGCCGGGCCTCGAACTGGAAACCATGCTCAGGCGCAGCGCGTCGTTCTCCGAAAGGCTCTCGGACATGCAGCTCAAGCACCTGGAGCGCTTGCTGGATTCGCCCCGAGAGCAGAGCCCTCCACGCCTCGGCGGCGCCGTTCCCACCATCGACAACACCACCACGCGCTTGGCGGCGTCGGCCGGTAGCCCGGCGGTGTCCTTGGCACAGTTCCGGAAGGACGGCCTGCGCCTGTCGCCGGAGGCCTCCAGAGGCTTGTCGGAGCAAACGCAGAAGGTCCTCGCCGCAGGCAAGCTCTCTGCGGAACAGGATGGGATCGAGAAGATGGTCTCGTCGCTGACCCTGGCGCGCGAGGCCGTCCAGCGCGAGCTGCGCGCCGCCGCCGGTCCCCTGGTGGAGCGCAGGTTCCGCAAGGTAGGCAGCACCCTGGTGGCCACCAGGACCGCCAGGGCCTCGCTGTGGGGCCCGGCCTACGAGTCCTTCGAGCTGTCTCCGTTCCTCCCCTTCCCCGGCACCGCCAGCGTTCCCTCCACGCGCGGCAAGGTGGAGCCGGCGGGGATCGCCGACCTGCTCATGGTGCGCCAGCAGCTGATCGGCTACGAGCGCGCCGACGTGGCCCATATCGAGAACGTGCTCAAGGGCGAACTGAAGGAGCGGGAACACACCGTTCGCCGGCAAACCGAAGAGCTCACCTTCGTCGAAACCGAAGTGTCCACCTCCGAAGAGCGCGAGCTGGAGACGACCGATCGCTACGAGATGACGCGCGAGAGCAGCGAGACGATCAAGGAAGACGCCTCGCTCAAAGCCGGACTGACCGTGTCCGGCAAGTACGGCCCCACGGTGGAGTTCACCGCCAGCGCCGAGGGATCCATGTCGCGCTCCAAGGAAGAGGCGACCAAGTCGGCCTCCAGCTTCTCCCAGGACGTCACCCAGCGCAGCGCCAACAAGATCACCGAGCGGGTGCTGGAACGCTCCTCGCTGCGCGTGACCAATGAGGTCACCGAGAAGAACCTGCACAGGCTGGACAACGTCGCCGGCACCGGGCACATCTCGGGCGTGTACCAGTGGGTCAACAAGGTCTATCAGGCGCAGATGTTCAACTACGGCCTGCGCACCCTGTTCGACTTCATGGTGCCCGAGCCGGCCGCCTTCCTGATCAAGGCCATGCAGGCAGCGCACGAAGGCAGCGTCGAGCTGGAGAAACCGGAAGCGTTCGCCCTGACGCCGGACCAGATCTCCGAAACCAACTACGGCGACTGGGTCGCGGCCTACTCGGCTACCGACGTCGATCC
Organism: Xanthomonas sp.; assembly: GCF_017163755.1. Classification (GTDB taxonomy): domain Bacteria; phylum Pseudomonadota; class Gammaproteobacteria; order Xanthomonadales; family Xanthomonadaceae; genus Xanthomonas_A. The sequence continues at coordinate 90,317 of NZ_JAFIWC010000009.1, read as the reverse complement.
GCCGCCGGAGATGTACCGGACCAAAGCGGTGGACTTCAAGGCCACCGACGAAGAAGCGCCGACCATGCTGAGCCACTCCGGCCAGATCGCCATCGACGAAGGCTACGAGGCCATCACCGCCTACATCGGCACGCTCGTGATCTTCTGGGCGTACAACTGGAAGCTGTTCGCGGTGGTGGGTAACAACTTCCTGCAGGTGAGCAGGAAGCCGGACATGACCTACCAGGCCATGCATACGGTGAGCATGAGCAAGGAGACCGGCTCGGTCCCCTTCGCACTGATCACCAATCGCGTGGCCACGGTGGGATTCGCCATCGAGATCAAGTGCAAGCGCACCGATCGCGCGATGGCCAAGTGGCGGGCCGAGACCCATGCCAAGCTCACCAGCGCCTATCGCGCGCGCTTGAGCGAGTACGAGGAAAAGCTGGCGGCGATCGAGCTGCAGGCGGGCGTGGCGATCCGCGGCGCCAACCCGGCGCTCAATCTGGAGCGCATGAAGGACGAGCTCAAGAAGGACTGCATCAGCATCATCACCGACCAGCACTACGACCTGTTCAACGCGATCGACACCGCCCCCAGCACCGGCCTGCCGCAGATCGACGTCTCGGAGGCGGCCAAGGAGGGAACCTATGTGCGCTTCTTCGAGCAGGCCTTCGAGTGGGAACACCTGACCTGGGTCACCTACCCCTACTTCTGGGGCCGCAAGAGCCAGTGGGACGAACGCATCGCCTTCGACGATCCCGACCCCTTGTTCACCCAGTTCCTGAAAGCGGGCTACTGCCGCGTGTCCGTACCAGCCCGGCCCGGATTCGAAGGCGCCATCGATCATTTCATGACCTACGGCGAGCTATGGGAAGGCGGCCCCCTGCCCACCATCAGCAGCCCCCTGTACCTGCCCATTGCCGACGAGATCGCCGAGCGCCTGGACCGCCCGGGCGACGAGATCGCGCAGGGCGACCCATGGACGGTGCGCATTCCGACCACCCTGGTGCAGTTGCGGCCGGACGACACGCTGCCGCGATGGACCCAGAACCCGGAAGGGGAATGGGTGGAAGCCTGATCCCGCCACGCCAGGGAGGCGAGCAGATGGCAGGCAACATCAAACCCTACGAAGCGGTGCTGGCCGACGAGAAGACGCGCCTGTCGTCCCTGCTGCGCAGCGGGACGGCAGGCCCGTCGACGATCGCCGTGTCCAGGCGCGCCTGCGAGATCATGGCCGACGAACTCAAGCGCCCCGGTTCGGTGCTCGCCTACGAGCGGATGCCGGCCAACAAGACCGGCCTGAAGGGCGCCGATCTGTGGCGCGTGGCCTGTGCGGCCAAGGCCGATGCCGAACTCCACCCCGCGTATCTGCCGCCGGCCGAATACGCGCGCAAGGCCGGCGAATACATCGCATTGGGCAAGCAACTGGTGGCGGACAGGCATGTTCGCCAGTACGCGTTCACCGACAAGAAAAACGGCATCAGCTATCTCGTCCATGGCGAAAAGCCCATCGTCGGCGAAGTGATGACCCTGGTCGCCGACGAGCTGTCGGCCTGGTTCAAGGCTCAGCCCAATGCCAAGGCCGCCATGTCCATGAGCGCGCAGGCGGGTCTGGCCACCATGCTCGGTGAGCGGCCCGACCTGGTGGTGCTGGTGCGCATGGCGCAGGAAGCGCCGTTGGACAGCGAAGTGCGCGCCGTCCCGGTCGACCGCCCTGCCGTGGTCGAAGGCATGGAGCTTGCGATCAGCCTGGTTCCCTACGTCGGCAACGCGGTGGCGGCCTATGAGGCCTATGCCGGCCGGGACCTGTTCGGCTATCGGCTCACCGACGTGGAGCGCGGCATCCTGGCCGCCACCGTGCTGCTGCCGATCGCCGGCCGCCTGGTGAAGGGCGGAAGGCTCCTCTACACCGAGGCGCGGCTGGTGTCCTTGTATGGGCGCGATGCCGCAGCATGGAACAAGGTCGTGCGCGCCAGCGGGCGCGCCGAGGCCGCATCGGGCGGCAAGGCGCTTCGCGACGTGGAGCAGGCCAGCGCGGAACTGCGCGCGCAAAAGCAGCTGGTGGGCCAGGCGGCCAAGGACGCCGCGCCAGCGATTCCCGCAGTCGTCAAAGGCTCCGGCGCAGCGTCCGCGGCCATCGATCCGGCGGTGGAAACCCTGCTCGGGCAACTGCAGAAATCCAGCAGCGCCATGAAATCCCTCGACGGCCCCGCCTTGCTGCGCATCCTGGAAAAAGGCCCCCATGTCGACCACCTGAAAGGCCAGTTGCTGGAAGAGCTGATCGAGAGCTCCCTGCTGCCCTGGCTGCGCACGCGCCTCGGGCCCCTGGCGCTGGGCGTGCGCGTGCCGGCGGGCAAGAAACTGGAGTTCATCCCCGGGCACATGATCCGGGACCTGAAAGGACGGCAGATCACCGACGGTATCCTGGCCTATCGCAGCGGCGGCGAACTGCACATCGTGGGGATCTTCGAAGCCAAGGCCGGCAAGCACGCCGCACGCGAACTGAGCCTGGCCAAGGGCTCCATGTCGTCGCTGACCCAGGCCGAGAAGCACGAACTGCGCGCCAACGCCAAGGACGTGTGGCGCGACCGGCGTGCGGAAGCGCGCCTGGCTGGGCAGCCCTACTCGGAAAAGATCGAGGACATCATGACCGAGTACGCGCTGTCGGAACACGGAGGCCAGGTAAGGCGCGACATCGAGCGGCTGGCGCCGTCCGGCGGCAAGACCAGCCTGCGCATCGGCTCCGAGCGGCTGGTGGTCAACATGTCGCCGACCCAGACCAAGTTCTTCGGCGTCGTGCCCAAGAACGTGTCGCTCAACAGCATCGAGGCGCAATTGAAAGCCGAGAAGGTGAGCTACGAAATGCTGGCGGTGGACATCAAGGACACCGAACTGAAGGCCCTGGCCGAGAAGATGCAGGGCCTGGCCGGGACGCTGGCGGCTGCGGCGCCCTGAGGTGCGGCGTGGCCGGCAGCGGTGCCGGCCGACTGCCGATCCATCCGCCGCATCCCTGTACAGGGCAGAGCTGTAGATCCGGCACACCGAAGCGGACGGCGCATTGCCGCGGCGCGCAGACGGCCACCCAACCGAAGCGGTTGTCAAATGCTAGAGCGGATTTCGGTAGGCATCTGCATCGAGTGCACCCGGCGGCCATCGGCTCAACTGGCCCGATGGTTCGGCGGGCAGGCCGCACCCGCCGCAGCCTTGCCTTCGTGCGACGAGTCTCAGGAGGTGAGACACCCCGCTGGAATGATGCGCGGCGGCCCTTCGCGGTGCCGCGGGCTCGTTCGTCTTTTCAACGGAGGAAGGTATGCCGGCAGTCATCATCGGAACGCAGATGGAACGGGGTCCCAGCAAATGGAGGTTCGCGGCCACTGTCCCGGACGAGGGCCCGGCCGATGGCCTCTTGTTGATCGAGTTCCATGGCGACGTATGGCAGCTCCCTGGATTCAAGGGGGATGTGCTGGACATCAGCGAGCTGCGCGCTGCCTGCCCGTTGGTGATGAAGGACTGGGTACCGTCGCAAGGCAACCTGAAGTGTCGCGCGCGGTTGCGCATGCCGGCGCTGATCTCGGTATCGCTGAGTCATCTACCGGAGCGCTGACCGCGACGCGACAAGGTAGGAACGGCACATGAGAGCGGGCTGCCGTTGCAGGCCACGCGCCGCCGACGGCGGCAGGTTCCGTTCGAACGCGTTGCGGACGGCGCCGAAGATCACGGTCACCAGGGCGAGTTCACGTCCTTCAGGTCGGCGAAGGTGGCGTCCTTCGCACTGACACGCATCGCGCTCGTCGCGGCATCGATCCGGCGTGCGAAGGCCTCGATCATTGGCTGCACGCGAAGACGTGCGGGGAACGCAAGCTCGGTGCCATCGCCGGGAATTTCCTGCGTCGCCCCGCTGTCTTCCCAGCGGGAGTGACCACTGGATTGCAGCAGGCGGATTCTCCGCCGTGGGTACTCGAGTGCGGTCCAGCCGCCCGTCGGGATCCTTGAGGATGGTGTGACGAGCGACTATCGTGGGCTCGCACGCATCATCCATCCGACCAGGGAGCTTCTGTCTCGATGAACAGATCGCGCATGACACTGGGTGCCGCCCTCCTTTGCTGCCTGGCCTCCGCCACGGCATCCGCGCAGGGGCAGACGCCAAGCCCCTACGTCGACGTGACGACGACGCACGTGCCGCAGGCGCCCGACCTGCATGCGGTCGACGCCACGATGATCGACGTGGACCGCGACGGCGACCTGGACGTGGTCGTCGCCGTCGAGCACGGCGCCAACGTGCTCTACCTCAACGACGGCAACGGGAAGCTGACGTGGAAGCCCGGCGTGTTCGGCGACGCGGCGAACGACAACGAGCACGTGCGCGCCGCGGACTTCAATGGCGACGGCCTCATGGACGTGATCTTCGTCGCCGAGGCCGACGAAGTGCACAACCTGTTCTTCGGCGACGGCAAGGGCGGCTTCGTGCCCATGAACTCGCGCCTGCCCCGCACCAGCCAGGGCAACGGGCTGGCGGTGGGCGACGTCAATGGCGACGGCCTGGCGGACATCGTGGTCGGCAATACGCCGGAGGACAAGCCCGGCCCGGCCCGCAACTTCCTGTGGCTCAACGACAAGCAACGCCCGGGGCACTTCATCGACGCCACCGCCACCCACCTGCCGGCCAGCGAGGACCACACCCAGGGCATCGCGCTTGCCGACCTGGATGGCGATGCCGACCTGGACATGGTGGTCGCCAACCAGTCGCCTCCCAACCGGCTCCTGCTCAACGACGGCAAGGGCCGATTCGCCGATGCGAGCGACCGGCTCGAGCTGCCGGTGCCGCTGGAGACGCGCGAGGTGCACGTGTTCGATGCCAACCGCGACGGCCATCCGGACCTCGTGTTCTTCAACCTCACCAGCAACAACGGCGGCTGGGACAAGGACCCGCAGACGCGGCTGCTGATCAACGACGGCAAGGGCCGCTTCAAGGACCAGACCGGCAAGCGGCTGCCCGCCCACCGGTTTTCCAGCTGGGGCGGCACCGTGGTCGACTTCAACCACGACGGCGCGCCCGACCTGCTCGTCAGCGCGATCCAGGTGCCGGGCTTCGTGCCGCTGCAGGTGCGCGCCTGGCAAAACGACGGCCGCGGCAACTTCGAGGACGTCACCCTGCAGGCGATGCCCAGCGCCACCGTGGGCCGCGGCTGGAGCATGGCCCAGGGCGATCTGGACGGCGACCGCAAGCCCGACATCTTCATCGGCGGCTGGCGCTCGCAGGCACGCCTGCTGCTGACCGACCGCGTGAAAGTCGGCCCGCAGAAGCCTGCGGCGTCGCCGGGCCCGCCCCCTCAGAAGTGCCCTTGCCCATGAGCATGACAAGACGTAATCAGGAGGGCAGCAGCCACTGCCCTCCCTCCCGTCTCACAGCGCCATCTGTCTCAAGCGCAGGCTGGTGTGCGACATCCTCCAGTTCGACACCCTGTTGGCGATACCAGGCTCATCAAACCCGATGTCGTTGGACGCCGGCAGCACGCTTTGGCCGGCGAAGCTGGCCAAGCTGTCGACAAGCTGGCGCAATTCAGCATGGGGCTGCTGGACCGCGCCGGCCGGGACCGAATATGAAATCGGCGGTTCCGTCTTGCCGAACCCAAGCGCTGAGACGCCACCACTGGCCGGCGGCGGCAGAACGATCCCGTGCTGTGGACTTGCCGCCGGCGCCGTGCCCGCTTCAATCGTCGCCGGCGCGCGGAGGACCGGCGCGCCGATGGCGAAGGCTTCGATGGCTTGCGCCAGGTTGCTCGCCTCGTCCTCGCTCAGGCTGAACGTGTCAAGCGTCGGCGCCGCCGTCAGCGAGGCCGCGGATGCGCTGCGGCTGGCTGAACCCAGCGGCGTCAGTTGGCCAGCGATGGTCGCGGCCGAGATCGCAAAGCCGCCATCGCCAGGCTGTACGTAAGCGATCGCACGTTCGCCGCCGAGGAAGTGTCCAACCACACGCATCTGCTGCCCCGCATCACCATCCACGCGCACGATCAGATCGTCGCCATCGCGGTGGTAGGCCAGGCGGGCGCGGTCGATGCCATCGAAGTACAGCCAGTCGGTGCCGCCGCCGGTGTTGTCGATGGTGTCCACGCCGGAGCCGGCGGCATAGAAATAGGTGTCGTTGCCCGTGCCGCCGAACAACGTGTCGGCACCGTCCTCGCCCACCAGTTGGTCATCGCCGGCGCCGCCAATCAGGATGTCGTTGCCCGATCCGCTGAAACTGCCGTTGCCGCCAGAGAGATAGTCGTCGCCGTCGCCGCCATCGAGCTTGTCGTCGGCTCCCATGCCGAACAGCGTATCGGCCCCGCCCAGCCCCTTGATCAGGTCACGGCCGCTGGTGCCGACGATCTGTTCGCCGGTGGCGGTGCCGGTCTTCTGCGACGGGTAGTCCGCATCGTTGCCGGTCCCCGGCGTACCGCCGCCGTTGTCGCCCCCGCCGCCGTTGTTGGTGACCAGCGCGTTGATCGCCGCCGTGTTCAGGGCCGAACCACTGGCCGGCTGCAGGTAGTCCAGGGCCATGTCGCCGCCGAGGAAGTGGTCGGTGACCGTGACGCGCTGGCTGGCGTTGCCGTTGACGGTGATGACCAGATCGTCGCCGTCGCGGACTAGGGCCAGCTGCGACGTCGTGATGCCATTCTGGAAGATCAGCCAGTCCGTGCCGCCGCCGGTGTTGTCGATGACGTCGATGCCCCCCCCGTAGACATACTGGTCGTCTCCCGCGCCACCGGTCAGCGTGTTGCTGCCGTCTTCGCCGCGCAACGTGTCATTGCCGATTCCGCCCTCGAGCACGTCGTTGCCCGATCCGCTGCCATTGCCGTTGCCACCGGCCATGTAATCATTGCCGTCGCCGCCGCGCAGAGTGTCGTTGCCGCCCATGCCGAACAGCGTATCGGCGCCGCCCAGGCCTTCGATCAGGTCCTTGCCGGCGCTGCCGACGAGTTGTTCGCCGGCGGAGGTGCCGGTGATGACCTGGTCGAACTGCCCGCCACTGCTGCCGCCGGCCACGATCTGGTTGATCTCCGCCGTGGTGAGGTAGTAGCCGCCGTCCGGCTGCACGTAGTCGATGGCGGCGTCCCCGCCAAGGAAATGGTTCAGCACGCGCACCGACGGCGTGGTGGACGCATCCACGAAGATCAACAGGTCGTCACCGTCCCGCCCGAACCTCAGGCGTTCGCGAGTGACGCCGCTGGTGAAGAACACCCCATCGAAGCCGGCATCGCTGTTGTCGATGACATCGCTGCCGGAGCTTGCGTCGAACACGTACTTGTCGTCGCCGGTTCCACCGTACAGCGTGTCATTGCCAGCGCCGGCCACGATCGTGTCACTGCCTCCTCCACCATGGATCACGTTGGCGGCGCTGTTGCCGGCAAGGTAGTTGTCCAGGTCGTTGCCCGTGCCGTCGATGGCGCTGCTGCCCATCAGGAACAGGTTCTCGATGTTGGCCGACAGCACATATGAGGCGATGGTCTGAACCTGGTCCGTGCCAGCGCCGGCGGCTTCGACCACCACATCGGCGCTATCGTCCGTGACGTAGATATCGTTGCCTGCCCCACCTTCCAGGTGATCGACGCTTTCGCCGCCATCCAAGTAGTCGGCGCCGTTGCCACCGTACAGGATGTCGGCCCCGGTACCGCCGAACAGGTTGTCGTCGCCGTCCAGGCCGAACAGAACATCGTCGCCGTCCCAGCCACCCAAGCTGTTGGCGCTGGCGTTCCCGGTGATGGTGTTGTCAAGCGCGTTGCCATTGCCGGTGGTAATGCCACTGCCCAGGATCAGGTTCTCGACGTTGTTGTCGAGCACCAGGTTGGTTTCGAACACGCGCTCGACGGTATCAATGCCGCCGCTCGCACGCTCGTGCACGCTGTCGGATGCGGATACGGACACATACATATCATCGCCCGCACCACCGTACAGAATATCGGCACCGGCACCGCCAACGACAAGATTATTACCGGCATTGCCGCGGATTACGTTATTGCCGTCGTTTCCCGTCGCAGCGAGATCGTCGTCGCCCAACAGCGTCAGGTTCTCCAGGTTCGTGCCCAGCGTGTAGCTGATGCTGGACTCGACCGTGTCGATCCCTTCCCCGGCCAGTTCGACGATGACGTCACCGGCCTGGTCGACCATGTATGTGTCGTTGCCTAGGCCACCGGTGAGATCATCGGCTCCAGCGCCGCCATCCAGGCGATTGTCGTTGCTGTTGCCAATCAGGACCTGGTTGCCTGCGCCCGCAGCACCCTCGTACGCACGGCTCCCTTCGACCAATGTCAGCTGTTCGATGTTGTCTGTCAGCCTGTAGCTGTAGGCGGAGGACTCGACCTTGTCGGCGCCCTCGTCTGACAGTTCAACTACCACATCCGTGCTTTCATCGACTCTGTAGGTATCGTCGCCAGCGCCGCCTACTAGCTGGTCGCTCCCGCTGTCACCATCAAGCACATCGTGCCCAACCCCACCGTCCAGCACATCGATGCCGATGCCGCCGTTCAGGGTGTCGTTGCCGTCCCCGCCCTCCAGTCGATCGTCGCCGTCATCTCCGTTCAGTACGTCGTTTCCGCCAAATCCCTGCAGGTAGTTGCCTCCGCTGTTGCCAACCAACTGGTTGTCCAACTCGTTGCCGCTGGCGTTGACGTCGTCTCCACCAATCAATTCGAGCCGTTCGACATGGTCCGGCAAGGCATAGCTGATGCTGCTCCGGACATGATCCGTGCCACCATCGACGGCCTCGGTTACCACATCACCCGCATCGTCGACCACATAGGAATCGTCACCATTGCCACCGGCGAGTTGATCGCTGCCGGTCCCACCATCGAGCAGGTCATCGCCAGCATCTCCTGCCAACAGATCATCGCCAGCGTCCCCATACAGGAGATCATTGCCGCCACCCCCATTGAGGGCATCGGCGCCACCCCCGGCCCGGATCGTATCGTTCCCCGCCAGGCCACCGATCGTGTTGTCCAGCGCGTTAGCGTTGATCGTGTCATCCAGGGAGGTGCCCAGAAGCACCACTGTGTCCAGTTCGTTCGCGGAGATGTCCCATGGCTCACCCTCTCCGGTATCGATGCTGATCCCTGATGTCGCCAGTCCCGTTGCAGCGTCGAAAAAGCCTTCCAGGCTGATCTGGTCATCAGGACTGGTAGTGAAGAGAATGAGGAGCCTATCTCCATCCCGGCGGAAATAGACTTCATTCAACGGCAAGTTCGACACCAGGATCGTGCTGAAACCACCAATGTCATTGATCGTATCCTTCCCATCGCCTCGGGCGAAGTAATACCGATCATCGCTATAGCCGCCTTCCAGCCGATCGTCGCCCAATCCCCCTACCAGCTGATCGCCATCGGCACCACCGTACAGATGATCGTTACCGGCGCCGCCGATCAGCCGATCAGCGCCGTAACCACCCTCCAAAAGGTCATCGTCTGCACCGCCGTCCAGCACATCGTTTCCATCCTCGCCGAGCAACTGGTCCTGGCCTGCATCGCCAGTCAGTGCGTCCGCCCCGTTCCCGCCATACAAGCGATCGTCTCCATCGCGCCCTAGCAGTTGGTCATGGCCTTCGCCGCCACGGATGACGTCATCACCAGCCAACCCGTCTATCACGTCGTCCGACGCATACCCGGTCAGCGAGTCGTTATCGTTCGTGCCGCCCAGTGCCTTCGACCTTAGCGTCTCCGTAGTCCAGATGGTCCCATTGGCAAATTGGATCTCACTAATGCTGTAGGCGCCATCGCCATCTGCCTGAAAGTGGGATTTCACCAGCAGGCTGTCACCACTGGACAAGATCAACAGCAGGTCATTGCCGACCCGCGTCAACGTGACGTCGGCAGGCACGATCCCGGCTTCAAACGCGATCTTGTCGAGACGTTGCGCCTCGTCATCGTAGCTTTCAATGACGTCATGCCCAAAACCAGGGCCAAATAGATAGGTATCGTCGCCTGCCCCACCGTTCAGCAGGTCATCGCCAGCGCCACCGGCGAGCACGTCGTTTCCGTTCCCGCCGTGGATCGTGTCATCACCGGCATCACCGTTCAACTGGTCGTCGCCATCCAAGCCAAAGACACCGTCGTTCCCGGCCTGGGCGGAAATGATCTCGCCGGAAACGGTACCGTACAGCACGTCATCGCCTGCGGTAACGGGAAGCACGATGCGCGACACGAGATCCGCCATTCCCCAGGTCGTGCCATTGTGGAAGTGGACTGCCTCGATCACACCTTCCCGCTGGTGGCCGTTCTCATCGAACACGTTATCGATACGGATCTCGCCGACCGTCGCCCCCACGGCTATGGTCAAGGTGATCGACGTCAGATCGCGCGATATGGACACGTGCGTCGTCTCTATTCCCTCCATGAACACCAGCTGGTCCGTGCCGCTGGTGTCGTAGATCCTGTCCTTGCCGTCCCCTGCCCGATAACGGTAAGTATCGTTGCCTCCGCCGCCGAACACGGTGTCGTCCCCCTTGTCGGCGACGATCACTTCGTCTAAGTACTGGCCCACAAGCCAGTCGTTTCCCTCGGTTCCAATCAGCGAGGGAATACCGAAAAAAGACGACAGTTCGGGGTGAAGCGCCATGGCGAGGGCGAACCCCTGCATGGTTTGGTCTCGGAACACAGGGGAATAGGCGCCGAGGTCGCGCAGGACGTCGACGATCTCGGTCAGCTTGGCGTCCCGTCCGTCTGCAGCGAGAGATGCAGCCACCTGGTTGAACTCTTCCCAGTCGATCATGACGTGGGAATAACCGGAGGCGAAGCCCCCCTTGATGAACGAGTAGTTCTCCGAATCGACCTGGGCCAGCAGTTGTGCACCTACATACATCGAGAACTTTGCGAACTCCTCCCTCAGCAGCGGAGCCGCATTGCCATGCGGGTTGGGGTCGCGCTCGCCCCAACACCAAGTGCCCTCGTAGCCCCGGCCAACCAGCTGCTCGAGTACGATCAGCTGGCGCGCATCCATGACATGCCCATAGACCATGCGTGGATCCCTGCTGTATGGGTCCACGTCGGCCACGCCTGCCCACTGGAAGATCAAGCCTTCCAGCATGGCCGCCCGGGATGCCGGGTCCGTCTCCGCGGTATACGCTTCAACCAGGTCGACCAGCGCGGGATCCCTCGCCATCGCCTGCCGCAGGTCAGGCAGGTTGCCGAAGGCCTTGGCATCGGGAAGCTGCAAGAAATCCCGAATCGCCGGGTCGAACTGTGCATTGCTCCTGTGTGTTGCATCTACCTGGAACCAGACGTCGGCAGCTGCGGCATCCGTCCCGTCATGGCGGATCGCGGTGCCAATCTGCGCATGCATCTGTCCGTTCGCGTCGACGTAACCCGAGGATTGCCAACCCGTCCGAACCGCGCTCAGGCCGCTTTGCGCCAAGGTCTGCAGCTCGCCCGAATCAGTCCTGCCGTTGCCGTTCAGGTCGCGCCAGATCCGCAGCTCGGCAAACACTGCGTCGTTCTGGTCGATGAGGCCGTCCTGGTTGTCGTCCAGGTCTCGGAGCGCTTCGAAACCATTCGATGCCAAGTTGCCATTTGCGAGGCGCGTCTGATTCCCAAACATCTCGCGTCCATTGTCGATCCGCCCATTCCTGTTCAGATCGCGAACGAGAAACCCGTCGTCAGCAGATGCCCAGGCAGTTCGCTCGCGCATTCCATTGGCATCATGGTCGAAGTAGCGGTTATTCTGGAGCGCAGTGGTCTCGACACCGTCACCATCGAGGTCGATGACGATCGGCGACGTCCTGCTCTCGGCAGGCCCGATATCCGGCCCCTCCTCTGGCTCCTCTGGCTCGTCCGGCTCCGTCTCCAGAAAGATCCCGAGGTCGCCATTGCTGAACTGCTCAATGGTCAGCCCGCCATTGACCACCAGTGTCGCACCATTCAGAACGTAGGTATCGCCATTGCCGTAGTAGGTATTCTCGGGATCATCCTCGGTCCGCGTTCCACCTGTAAGATTGAACCCCTCCAAGAAGACGGTTCCGGATCCATCATTGTCCAATATCGTATCCAAGCCGTCCGCCTGGTAAATATCGAAATTCTCGCCACCCTCCAGGCGATCGACATCAGCGCCCCCTTCCAGAAGATCCCGACCCTGGCCGCCCTTGATGAGATCATTGCCGCCTTGCCCGTATAGATCGTCATCCCCTTCAAGGCCGAGTATTTCGTTGGCGGCATCATTGCCCCGGATCTTGTTCTTGTAGCTATTGCCCGTCGCGGAGATGCTTTCACTCCCGGTCAGCTCAAGATTCTCAACGTGGGCCGCCAAGGTATAGTTGATTTCCGACCTGACGGTGTCATCGCCACCACCATCCTCTTCGATGACCTCATCCCCCTCGTCTTCGACGAGGTAGATGTCGTCGCCAGAGCCACCGATGAGCGTGTCACCGCCCCCCCTTCCGTCCAGCGTGTCGTTGCCAGCACCGCCACGCAATTCATCACCCGCGGTGTAACCCGTGCCGTGCAGATGGTCATTCCCATTTCCGGCAATGACAACGACGCCGTTGTACGGAAGCTGCTCCGTTAGGTTCAAAAGGGTCATCGCGTCAAGGTTGGAGTTGCTATTGTTCGTGTCCTTGCCGTCGTAGACGACAAAGCGATTGTCCGCATCCTCGTAGGTGATGATATCCCCAGTGACCAAGTCGCCAAGCAACGAGCCAAAGACCCCCGCGAAGTGACCGATATCGGCGACCAAGGCCGCTTTCGCGGCCCGCTCGGCGGCCAGCGCCTGTGCATTCTTGAAGTCCAGCGCATACCAGTCCTCGGCACTGAAGCTGTACCTCTGCGTGACAGTCTCGGTGAAATGTATCGGCACAGTCCGGCCGATGCCTGAGGGGTCGATCTCTCCCTCCGTCAGTCCATTGGTGACTGACGCCAGCCAGTTCGTGCTCTCATAATCAAAATCGTTATCGACGGGAACTACACAAATGTTATCAATCTCTCGCGTACCGTCTTCGTTGACATAGAAGACCGCGTCCATATTGATCTCATAGGCTCCAGACCCGAATACATATGCTCGTTCTGCATAATCACTCTCGTACACGCCCTGATAGTACTGTTGCACAGCCAGCCGACCCTCTTTTATCCCATATAATGTCAGCAGATCCGATGTCGAGTAGACACCAGGAGGGAGGCTTCCTTGGTAGTCGTTTCCAGCAAGGAAATTGCGCACGAAGTTGAATCTTTCGACACCTGCGAATCGACCAGCCCCGGTCGTCATATATTCGTTTGCGTTGACATTTACTTGATCTCCCTGCTGCCCTGCACTACGGATCAACGCTTCGTCAGCAAGATTTGAAGGCGGCACGTCCGTATTGAACAGGTACCGTGAAACGATCTGGTTGATGGTTGGCATCGTCACATTCATTCTCCTTTGATCCATTTGATTTCGTTGAACCCAAGTGCATTCCTGCGAGTCATGATTTCGCCACAGTTGGAGACGTAGGCCACTCCTCCCAAATCGTGGTGACCAATTATTACGCTGCCGTCCTTACCCGTCTCCCAGTAATGGGTAGTGCCTCCTGGTACGGCTGGGTGCACCCGGGTGCCGTGTTTGTAGGTACAGCAGTCGTAGATGAACTGCCGCACTTGAATCCTGTAGTAGTGAATCCCGAAGCCCCTCAGCCGGTTCACCAGTCCTGGCCAACCCGCGCCAGCTGGCAAGCTGGACGGGTCTACGTAAATGACGTCCTGCGATGCCGTTCGCGTCGCTGTATAGGTGCCATGAGTGGAGTAATCAAGCAGGACAAATGGCTCCCTGATCGAGTCGATGTGCTCACTGGCCCCCTGCGTGACTTCCTTCGCACCGAGCTCGCCAGCGAAATCATTCCCGCCGTTCTTCAGATCAAACAGCGCCTTTGCAATATCACGGTCCGACATCGGGCCGGCCACCTTGAGACCGCGCCCCCCGTGGTAATAGTCGGCATCCTGAACACGAATATTCTCCAATCCGATGCCAATCAGGCTAGACAGCACCCGCGACCGCAGATCCGCGTCACTCATTTGAACGCCCGTGCTCGGGCAGATTCCCGCATCTATCTGCCTGAGCTTCCACGAAACGGAGGCGACGACCACCGACACCGCCGCGATCGTCAACCCGATCACTACGCCCATCTTCCTCATGCAGTCCTCCTTCCAACCCGGGCTGTAATAAAGCGCGGAGCGCCCCATAGCGTTGTAACCACTGTGTGCAAGCGAGCATCGAATAGTTCCCACTTCCAATGTCCTGCGGGCAAAAGCTGCCCACCGTGGATTGGCGGGGTCGGCAGCCTCACCTTTCCCGCATTCCTTCACCCACATGCTGCTTCAGCGGGCTCAGCAAGTAGTCGATCACCCGCCGCTTCCCGGTCTTGATCTCCGCGCTCAACGCCATGCCGGCGCTCATGCTCACCACCACGCCGTCGATATCCAGCTTGCTGCCGTCCAATCGGATGCGTGCGGGAAACACCAGCCCCAGCTTCTCGTCCTGCGCCGCGTCGTGCGACACGCTCACCACCTTGCCGGTCAGGTAGCCGTAGCGGGTATACGGGAAGCTCTCGATCTTCACCGTCACCGGCTGTCCCGGCCGTACGAAGCCGATGTCCTTGTTGAGCACCGTCGCCTCGACCTCCAGCGCCTCCTGCGGCACGACCGCCAGCAGTTCCTGCGCCGGCGTGACCACCCCGCCGACGGTATGCACCGCCAGTTGCTGCACGGTGCCGTCCACCGGCGCGCGCAGCGTCATCAGGCCATCGCGCCGCCCGGCCTTGGCCAGTTCCGGCGTGCCCTGCGCCACCTTCTGCTCGGCCTCGCGCAACTGGTCCAGCGTCTGCTGCCGGAAGTCGGCCACCAGCACGCGCAGTTCCTCCTCGGCCGCGCTCAGCGCCGAGCCGATCTCCTGCAGCCGGTTGCGCTGCGTGGCCAGGTCGCGCTCGGCGGCGATGCGCTCCTGCTCGCGCAGCAGGTAGTCGTGGCGGCCGACGTACTTGCCCTCGACCAGGCGGCCGTAGTCCTCGGCACGCGCCTTGGAGATGCGCGCCGACTCGGCCATCGGCTCGATCGTGTCGCGCGTGGTCCGCAGTTCGGCCCGGCGCTGCGCGATGGCCGCCTGCAGGTTGTGGCGCTTGGCCTGCAATGCCTCGAACTGGCTGCTGGCCAGGGCCTGCTCGGCGGCGAAGCGCCCGGCCGGCACGTCCGGCGTCGGGGTCAGGCGCGGGGTTGCGCCGCTGTCGATGGCCGTGGCCAGGGCGGTCAGGCGCAACGAAGCCAGGCGCGCCTCTGTCAGCGTCTCGCCGACCTGGGCGAGCTCGGCGCCCGTGGTCGTGGCATCCAGTTCGATCAGCGCCTCGCCAGCCTTCACCTGCTGGCCATCGCGCACCAGGATGCGTCGCACCACCGCCGTCTCGGCCGGCTGGATGATCTTGGTGCGCGAGTCGACCACGGTCCTGCCGGGTGCCACCGCGACGATATCCAGCTTGCCCAGGCACGCCCACAGCAGGGCGACGCAGAAGAACGCGACGATGATCCGCATCGTCCAGCGCAGCGTGGGGGAGACCGGCGTTTCGATCAGTTCCAGGTGGGCCGGCAGGAACGCGCGTTCGTCGTCGCTGCGCTCGGGCGAGTCCAGTTCGCGGCGCGAGGCCCAGGCCGAGCGGAACACGCCCCAGTAACGTCGGGCGAACGCACCAAACCCCTCGACGACGTGCTTCATGCCACCCCCGCCTGCAACCGGTGCAGCCGCGCGTAATGCCCGTCCGGACGCTCGACCAGTTCGGCATGGGTGCCGGTCTCGACGATCTGCCCCTTATCCACCACCACGATGCGGTTGGCGCGCCGCACCGTCGATAGCCGATGGGCGATGATCAACACGGTGCGGCCCTTGCAGATGGAGTGCATGTTGGCCATCACCGCATGCTCGGACTCGTAGTCCAGCGCGCTGGTGGCCTCGTCGAGGATCAGGATGCGCGGATCGGTGATCAGCGCCCGGGCGATGGCGATGCGCTGGCGCTGGCCGCCGGACAGGCCGGTGCCGTGCTCGCCCACCGAGGTGTCGTAGCCTTCGGACAATTCGGTGATGAAGTCGTGCGCGCCCGCCAGCTTGGCGGCGTGGATGACCCGCTCCAGCGGCATCCCCGGATCGGCCAGCGCGATGTTCTCGCGGATGCTGCGGTTGAACAGGAAGTTCTCCTGCAGCACGACGCCGAGCTGGCGGCGCAGCCAGGCCGGATCGGCCAGGGCCAGGTCATGGCCGTCGATCAGCACGCGGCCGCGTTCGGGGGTGTAGAGCCGCTGCACCAGCTTGGTCAGCGTGCTCTTGCCCGAGCCGGAGCGCCCGACGATCCCGATCACCTCACCGGGCTTGATGTCCAGTTCGACCCCGGCCAGGACCTCCGGCGCCTCCGGGCGATAGCGGAAATGCACGCGCTCGAAGCTGACCCGGCCCTGGATGGGCGGCAGCGCCATCTTGCTGCCGGGCAGCTCGGTCCGGGTGTTGAGGATGTCGCCCAGCCGCTCGACCGAAATGCCCACCTGCTGGAAGTCCTGCCACAGCTGCGCCAGGCGGATGATCGGGGCCGACACCTGGCCGGAAAGCATGTTGAAGGCGATCAGCTGGCCCAGCGAAAGCTTGCCGTCGATCACCAGCTTGGCGCCGAAGAACAGGATCGCCACGCCCACCAGCTTCTGCACCAGCTGCACGCTTTGCTGGCCGATGGTCGCCACGCGGGTCACGCCGAAACCGGCGCTGACATAGCCGGCCAGCTGGTTGTCCCAGGTGCGGGTGGCGCGCGGGTCCACCGCCATCGCCTTGACCGTGCCGATGCCGCTGACGGTCTCGACCAGGAACGACTGGTTGTCGGCACCACGCGCGAACTTGTCCTGCAGGCGCTTGCGCAGCACCGGCGTGATCGCGCCGGAGATCAGCGCGTACAACGGCAACGAAATCACCACCACCAAGGTCAGCCAACCGCTGTACCAGAACATCACCGCCAGGAAGACCACGGTGAACAGCAGGTCCAGCACCGAGGTCAGCGCCTGCCCGGTCAGGAAGCTGCGGATGTTCTCCAGTTCGCGCACGCGGGCAATGGTGTCGCCGACGCGCCGCGACTCGAAGTACGCCAGCGGCAGCGCCAGCACGTGGCGGAACAGCCGCGCGCCCAGCTCCACGTCGATCTTGCTGCTGGTATGGGCGAATACATAAGTGCGCAGCCCGGTCAGTACCACCTCGAACACCGCCATGCAGACCAGGCCGATGGCGATCACGTCCAGCGTGGTGAGGCCGTTGTGCACCAGCACCTTGTCCATCACCACCTGGAAGAACAGCGGCGTGACCAGCGCGAACAGCTGGATGAAGAGCGAGACGACGAATACTTCCAGCAGCAGCCGCCGGTACTTGACGATCGCCGGGATGAACCAGGTGAAATCGAACTTGGCCAGCTGGCCCAGCACCGACGCGCGCGAAGCGACCTGCAGCAGGCGCCCGCCATACCGCTGCTCCAACTCCTCCACCGCGATCTGGCGCGGACGCCGCTCGGCGAGATCGTGGATCAGCGCCTGGTCGCCCTGAATGCGGGCGATCAGAAAGGCCTCGCCCGCCGTTCCCCAGGCCAACGCCGGAAAGTTCGCCATGGACAAGCGAGCGGCCGGCACCTTGGCGACCTTGGCCTTCAGCCCAAGCTTGCGCGCAGCCAGCAGCAGGGTGACCTCGTCGAAGGCCTCCCCGCTCCTGCCGAACTCATGTGCAAGCTGGGACGCATCGGCCGCGATTCCGTGGAACTGCGCCAACAGCACCAGGCCACGCAACGCAAGATCCGGTGGCGGACCTGCAGGCACTTCTTCCCCAACGAGCGC
This sequence comes from Xanthomonas sp., assembly GCF_017163755.1. GTDB lineage: Bacteria > Pseudomonadota > Gammaproteobacteria > Xanthomonadales > Xanthomonadaceae > Xanthomonas_A. Next base: position 72,507 of record NZ_JAFIWC010000009.1, on the reverse strand, counting down.
TAACGCGACTCCCCCCTGTTGCATAACGTCCCTGCTATGCGGCCCTCAATGGCCTAATGGCGCGGAGCATTGCGGGATCTTCACGCAATGTCAACAACCCCCCGATCCGGCCCGCCGGGGGTTCTGCGGCTTCGAGTCGAGACGGGACGCTTTACCGATGATCACAGTACTGAAGACTGTGGTTACCGGTCACCGAGAACCGCTCAAGCGGCCGCAGAACGCCTGCGGCCGCTTGCGGCATGGCTAAAGTGACGGCTTGCGCGAACGCCGCTTCTTCTCCACCGGCGGCTGCGTAGGCACGGTGGTGATCAGCAAAGCGCCTTCGACCATCCTGATCCGCACCTTGCCGCCCACCGCAAAGCCGATGCCTTCCAGCCACAGCCCATGCAAGCGCAGGCTGGGCACCTGCCGCCCGACCACCATCCCATTGCGTTCCACATCGTAGTAGCGATAGCCGATGGTGCAGTGCGTCGGCCGGCGTGGGATCGAGCGCCTGGGCGCGGCGACCACCTCGTCGGCAACGGGGTTTGCCGGCGGCGCCGACGCACCAGACAGCGGTTCGGCGGCAATTGCATCCAGGGGATCGGGCGATTCGACCTTGAGCCAGCAGGGTGGCGCTTCGGCGGCGCGGCGGGTGGACGCGGACTTCGAACGAGCGGAAGCGTTACGGGGCATGACGTTCTCCTTGTGTAATGGAGTCCGCCATCCCCGAGACCAATCAAAGGTGGCGGACGGTGCGGGTTGGTCTACCGGCCACAAGGCAACCGGCGGGCCCGAAGGCCCCCGCGCACCGCCCGCCATAAAGCTGCAAGCCCTGCCCCGCCTCGAAGCCGGGAAACAAAAAAGCGCCGGACATCGAAGATGGGCGCTGGTGCGCCTTGTAGATTTCGGGAGACCAATCCCGGCTGCGGAATTTGCCGCAACAAATAAATAGTTACTCGACCAAAAGAAGCTGTCAACGTTTAAAGCAGGACGCCTGTAGACAATTGCAGGACATCCTGCGGGAGCGGAGTAAGTCAGCCTGACCCCGACATCTTGCCGCCCGCTAGACCTTCGCGCTGATGTAGTGGAACAGGGTGCGCGTGATATTCACCATAAGCATCGCTTCCGCCTCATCCAGCAGATTTTCGTTGGGGTGCGCGACCGACGCATGATTCCGGATCGTGTTGAGCGCATCAACCACGTTGGAGAGCGAGTTAAGCACTCGCACAATGTCTTTGTCTTGGCTACCGAGGTGCTGGAACTTCGGATGGCTGGCGCGCAGCAGCTTGAAGAGCTGAGTAAGGGATGACTGGTCATCAACGACGAGCCCAGCGCGAATAGCCAAGTCCTTCAAGTATCCATGGAGCGCGGTGTGCAGGCGGTCGATGCAGCTGATGGGACCGCTCTTCGCTAGCAAATGATTCGCGTCTGCCAGCGCGCGCTCCACAACTTGGGACGCTGTGATGGTGCCAGACGGAATTGCCGGAACATGCGACTCGATCAGCCCCAAATCATGCAGCAACTCCTGAGCGTCATTCTCCAATGCAAACCGAATCTTCTTCCGCTTGAGAAGTACCTCAATGGCAGCCGCGTTGTGGTCAGCGAAGTACCGAAGTACTTGGAAGACGCAAGAACCATAGTCTTCATCACCAAAGTACAGGCTCCGCATGAGGCGCTGGTGCCCGGCAATGTAATCGTGCTCGCCGGTTTCGTAGCCCAGCTCTTCCCAATCGGTTTGGGTGAACTGGTCAGAAACCGCACGTTGCAAGGCAAGCATCAGCTTGCCTGACATGCTGGGGTCTTGCAAAGCGTCGCGAATGTTCAAGGTCAAGTACTCAGTTAGGAAGGTCGCTCAAGAACACCGCAAACAAGCGGTTTTCCGCGCTGCTAGTGGCGAACCGCATGAGCTGCTGAATGTTCTTCCGTGTCAGCAATCGCCTTCCGGCAGCGACAATGGCGCGAAGCCGATCAAGATTCGCATCAAGCTCGCCACCTACCTTCGACAGCTCCCGGAGCTGTTTGTCCGGCAGGCTCTCAATATCTGCTTCCGAAAGGCCTTTCAGGAACGGCTCAATCGCCCCAAGGATTTCCCGTAGTCCATTGCCAGGTGCAAGCGCAGCGAATCCATCCAATTGACCAACCTGATCCTCAACAACAAACGAGACGTTTCGGCGCATGTGCTCAAGACCCTTGACGTCTACCGCAGCGGATCGTTCTTCGCGCTCTTGCTTGGTCGCCGCGCGCTCAATGATGAGAACTCCATTGCCTCGCCGGACCGCTTGGCGAACCGCGTTGATGATCGGCGTCGGAAGAGCAGTAGATTTCCCGGTGAGCTGATTAACGCGGGTATTGATCCACGCGGCACCATGCTGTTCGTTCTTGATGGTGGCGACTTCTGTCGTGATGGTGGGAAGTCGGCTCCTCAGTTCACCCAAGAACTCGCGGTTCTGTTGCGCCCTAACAGCGGCAAGAAAAATGCGACTCATCTGCGTGAACTCCACGGAGAAATGTCGCTTTCCGCAGATGCGTCCGATGTTGGTCACTCTCCCATCTGCCGCCGCAACAAGGAATCCGTTGCCGTGGGGCTGGTGACAAGTCGAAAGCCCGCATGGAATCAGAGCATCGAACGTGTAGCTGCCAATGATCTCTTTGAGCTTCACCGTCTTTGGGTCAATGTCCGCCGTGAATCCGGGGACGGACTCGATGTCACCCCAAGACGCAATGCGAACAAGTCCCCGCTCATTGCTGAGTGTAATCATGCGCTTACCAAGCCCCCGAAATCCGGGGTGCGCTCAAGGTCAGCTTGTGCACTTCGCCGAGGTCATTTAACAGACTCAGGCCATCCAGTTTCTTTGGGTATTTCTTGAACCAACGATCGACTGCATTCAGAAGATCCACATTTGCAGGTCGCTCAAATAGTGAATCAACAAGCTCCTTGGTCAGCTCAATGCTGGGCATCGTGAAGTAGTCGCCGGGCGCGCGCAGCTGCTCGATGGATTCCACTTCCGCAGACAGCGAGCGCTGAAACATTTTGCGCGGCACCGTGCCAGGATAGCCCTTGCCCTTGATTGCCTCGTTAAATATCGGCGCCATGAAATCAATCACATGGGTTTCGGTCTGAACCCACATATGGAACCCATCTCGATCAGACGTGACCACGCCATCTTCGTTCTTCGCAATGCTGATGACCGAAGGCGCAAGATCAGCACATAGCAGAAAAGCGCCTGCTACTGCACGAGCTGGAATCTTGTAGTGCTTGTTAAGGATCAGAGCCCCAGCGGCAGCAAAAAACATGCATGCAAAAGGTGTATTTGCCCTTCCTTCAAGCACGGAGTAGATGATCTCGTAGATGCGATTGTATTCAGGCAGCGTGAGCTGGAGCTTCGGCGAAGCCGCTATGTCCTTGGCCATATTTCTTGTTCCCCCGGTCGCGAGTTGCAGCCCCTAAAGAATGGGGTCAGGTTCTAAGGTTTCCCCACGTTTTCATGCAATCATCTCCATCTGATCGACGGCCGCTGGCGGCAACGATTTCGAATAGACGGGGTCAGGTTGACTTCTAACCCTCACTTTTTCATAGCGGACAACTTCCAATTGCCTTACGCATAAGCCCGTAGGCGATCATGGCAACGGCTCCCAAGCATTGACGACGGGAACTCCCGTGGGCTCGAAGTCAGAGACGTTGCGCGTGACCACCGCCATGCCATGCACCAGCGCCGTCGCCGCGATAAGCGCGTCGCGCTCGCCGCGCTTGTCGGGTACATGCAACCGGGCGCAGCGCTGCGCCACAGCGGTGTCGATCGGCAATGTGCGCCCGGAGAACTCAGGCAATACGTGCTGTTCCAGCCACGAACGCAGCATGGCGCCCTGGGTAGCGTCCTTGCGTTCGATCGACAGAACGCCAACCTCCAGCTCCATGACGGTGATGGCCGAGATGAAGAGATCGGCGGCATCGACGCTTTCCGCCCATGCCGCCACATTCGTATCCGCTCTGCCGAGCCGCACCTTGCGCAGCTCGGACAGCACGTTAGTGTCGAGCACGTACATCACGAGAGATCAACCGGCCTAGCTCCAATCGTCACGCGCGGCGGCTCAAACTCGATGTCTGCAACGCCCGGCATCGCCAGCGCATCGGCAATGTTGCGCCGCTGCCTAGTCAGCCGTTGGTAATCCTCGAAGCTCAACAACACATGCGCAGGCTTGCCGCGGTCCGTGATGAACACCGGGCCGCTCTTGGTAGCCTTCTTTGCCCGCGTCACGTCCTGGTTCAGTTCCCGACTGGATAAGGTTGTGATGGTCATTGGGCACCTCCTGCATTCACTCTATGTAGTTACGTTACTACAGTGCAGATTTGAGGCGCAAGCGGGCAGTCAGGGCGTTGGTAGCAGGCGCTAGCGCAATGCTATGCGCACGTTCGGTTCCGCCGCACCGGATGCGAGCCACCACGCGTCAGTGCATGTGCTGCCCGTGGTCGTCATCGCCAGGGCCAGCGGCCCCCATCGGCTGCACGTCGAACTGCACCGTCACCGGGGGCGCGTTCTGGAACGTCAGCGTGGCCTCGACCGGCGTGCCGGCGACGAACGGCGCGCGCGGCTCGATGAACATCAGGTGGTTGCCGCTGGGTTGCAGCACCACCGTTGCGTGGGGCGGCAGTGCCAGGCCTTCATCGAGCTGGCGCATCTTCATGACGTCGCCGTCCATCCGCATTTCGTGGATTTCCACGCGCGCACTCGCCTCCGACCGGATCGCGACCAGCTTGTCGGCGGTGTCGGCGTCGTTGCGCAAGGTGATGTAGCCCGCGCCCACGGCGGCGCCGGGCGGCGTGGCGCGCGTCCAGGCCTGGCTGGCGTGCACGGCCGGCGACACCGCGCGGGCGGGAGGGGCTGCGGCATCGGCGGGCGCTGGTGGCGTGGCGGTCGACCTGTCGTGCGCCGCATGGTCAGTGGACGGCTGGCAGGCTGCCAGGACGAGCAGCGCGGCGGCGAGTGCGGTGGCGCGCGTTTTCATGGTGAATACCTCTTGGCTTGCGGGAGAAGACCGCCGCGATGCGGCGGGTGGGTTCTTGTCGTGCGGCCTATGGAGCGCGCCGGATCAGTCGTACGCCAGCACCTGGCGGATATCCTCCACGCACGCCTCCACGCTCTGCTTGTGCGCCAGGCCCACGCGCAGGTGGCCTGCGGCGTCGAACACGTAGCTGCGGGTGGAATGGTCGATGGTGTAGGTGTTGCCGATCGGCACCTTGGCGTAGGCCACGTTGAGTTGCGTGGTGGCGATCCTGATCTCGCCCTCGCTGCCGGTCAGGCCGATGAAGTCCGGATCGAAGGCCTGCACGTAGGTTCGCAGTACGTTGGGGGTGTCGCGCTGCGGGTCCAGCGTGACGAACGCGAACTGCACGTGGCGCGCGTCCTCGCCGAGCTGCCGCTTGATCTGCGTGGCGCGCACCAGGGTGGTGGGGCAGATGTCCGGACAGCGGGTGAAGCCGAAGAACAGCACCAGCGCCTTGCCGCGGAAGCTCTGCAGCGGGCGGGGTACGCCTTCGGTGTCCTTCAGGTAGAAGCTCGCGCCGCGGCCGGCCGCGCTCAAATCGGCACCGTGCAGGGGCGGGCGGCTGCAGCCGCACAGCAGCAGGACGAACAACAGGAACGCCGCATGGCGGACGACGTGCCACGCGGGGCGGCTGTCCTGCCGCTGCGATATCGCAAGTATCGAAGTCTTCATGTGCACGCCCTCAGTACTGGAACCGCAGGCCCGCATACACCGAGCGCGGCGCGCCGGCCTGCAGGATCGCCGCGTCGGCGCTCGCCCGGTCGCGCACGCTCATGCTGCCCACGTAGCGTTTGTCGGCCAGGTTCCTGCCTTCGAGGAAGACCTGCCAGCGGTCGCGGGCGAAGCCCGTGCGCAGGCCGACCAGGCCGTAGCTACCGATGCGATAGGTGTTGCTGAAATCGGCATGGCGCGCGCCCACCAGGTCGAATGTGGGCCCGGCGTAGAAGCCGTTCTGGTGGCGATACATCACCTCGCCGCGTAGCGCGTAGTCCGGCGCGGCCGGCAGGGCGTTGTTGCCGTAGTGCGGATCGCCATCGAACGCGAAGCGGTTGTAGCTGGCGCTGAGCAGCGGTTCGATGCGCTGCGCGCCGTCGCCGAGCGGAATACTGGCGCCGAGCAGCGCCTCGACGCCGGCGTGCACGGTGCGATCCATGTTCGCGGACAGGCTGGTGCCCGGTGCGGCAGGGTCGTCGACGGAGAGGATCTCGTCGCGGATCTGCGCGTAATACACGTCCACGTCCCACTGCCAGCTCACCGATTGCGAAGCGGGCGGCGTGCTGCCGCGCACGCCCAGCTCGTAGACGATGCCGCGCATGGCATCGAGGGTGGAGCCGTCGCCGCGCACGTCGTCTTCCAGATCGAACGTGGTCGGCGCTTCGTAGAGGCGGCTGATGCTGGCGTAGGCCTCGCTGCCCTGGGCGATGGCGTAGATCGCACCGACGCGGGGATTGAAGGCGCGGTAGTCGGCCTTCGGATTGCGCAGCGTGCCGCTGGCCAGGTCGGTGTTGCGCACGTCGCGGCCGGTGAACACGCCCTGCGCGCCGTAGACCAGCGTCCAGTCCTGGGCGAGCGTCCAGCGGTCCACGACGAACACCTCGGTGCTGTCGGAGCGGTTGTCGATGATGCCGGTGCGGCCATTGCGCTGCCCGTGGTGGTTGCGGTAGTTGCCGCCGGTCTCGCGCGTGTCGGCCAGGTTGAGGCCCAGCAGCAGGTCGTGATCGCCGCGCTTGACGTTGTAGCGCGCCATGCCGGCCCAGGTGCGCTGGTCGGTGTTCTTGAGCAGGCTGAAGACTTCCACGGGCGCCGCGGGACCGCCGCCGTCGAAGTCGACCATGACCTTGTCGACGATGGGATGGTAGAGATCCTGGTTCTCGTAGGACAGGCCGAACTCCAGCCGGCCGTCCGCATCCGGCGTCCAGTCGCCCTTCAGCGCCAGGCGGTCGGTGGTGGTGTTCCATTGGAAGTTGCCGCTGATCGCCGACGGGTTGGCCTGGTCCGCGTCCTGGTCGAACTGCGCCCGGGTGAGCGCGCCGGCCAGCTGTTCGCGGTTGTCCACGTGCATGGCGTAGACGCGCAGATCCAGGTCCTGCGACGCCTGCCAACCGCCATTGGCGTAGACGCCGGTGCGGCTCTGCCGGCCGTGCTCGCGATAGCCGTCCGCATGCTTGCCTTCCACCGTCACCTGCCCGTCCAGGTCGCCGGAGACGCCGCCGGCGGTGAAGCGGCCGCTGATCAGGCCGTGGCTGCCGCCGCTGATGGCGGCCTGCCAGGGCGCGCTGTTGCGCGCGGTGTAGCTCACGAAGTCGATGGCGCCGCCCAGGTTGCTGGCGCCGTAGGTCAGCGCATTGGCGCCGCGGGCGACGATCGCGTGGCGCGCGGCCAACGGGTCCATGAAGCGGTTGTGGTTGTTGCCGTCGGCGGTGGTGACCGGCAGGCCATCCTGGAACAGCTTGACGCCGTTGTTGTCGTAGTCGGTGGCGTCGAGGTTGGAGCCGCGGCTGGAGATGAACATCGCATCGCCGCCGGTGCCGCTCTCGGCCCACACGCCGGGCACGTAGCGCAGCGAATCGGCCATGGTGGCGACCGCCCGTTCGTGGAACGCATCGCCATCGAGCACGGTCACGCCGCCCGGCGTGAGCGCCTGTTCGGCCTGGATGCGCTCGAGCGCCGCCGAGCGGACTTGCACGGCATCCAGAGTGGTGGGCGTGGCCGGCTCGGCGGCGCGCAGCGCGGCGGTCGGCAGAAGGATGGCGGCCACAGCCACGGCCAAGCGCGACGCACGCGGCGCCGCGACGGAAAGAATCGACATGAAGAACTCCCGAAAATGAAGTGACGCGCGCACGCGACGCGCGGAGGATCGACTTCAGGCCGGAAGCGGGGGCCCTCGGGAACCCAGGCCAGTGGGATGCAGGAACGCGCGCGCGACATCGAAGCGCCGGGTCCATGCGTTGCGCCGTGGCGTGGCGTGCAGGGCCAGCAGCAGGCACAGCAGCACCACCATGCCCGCGCTCAGCGGGCAGTACGGGCAGTCGTCGTGCATCGGGTCCATGGCCGGCGCCGACGGCAGCTCGCCGTCGGACGCGACGGGTGGGAAGCCGATCTTGACCAGCTTCATGCCGCTGGCCGTGCACAGCTGGGCCCACGTGCCGTGCGCGTCGCCGGCGGCGGACGCGACCAGCCGCGATGCGATCGGCATGGCGAACAGCAACGCCACGGCGAGCATCGCCAACAAGATCATCCTGCGCTGGAAGGCCGGGTGTCGCATCCGGTTGCATTGTAGCCGTGGCGCGCTCGTCCCTGGCAACCGCTTGCCGTCTGAGTCCCGAACGCTGCCGGGCGCTGTTCGGCGCGAGTCGGTGCGACATCGAGCGCGTCCACGGGAACTCGATGTCCAACCTGGTCAACGGCGCCTGGTCCGATGTCGGCCAGTCGCTCGACGGCTTGGCAGCATCAAGCCTGGTCCAGGCTACACGCGGGACACCTGGTATGGGCCACCGAAGCTGCGAACCGCTGGCTCGAGCCGCGCACGCACTGGCGGCGAGGCGGGAGCGGCCCGCCCGTGCGGATCAGCCGCTTCGTTGAGATGGATGCTGCATTGGCCGATCGGTGCGCCAGCGCCGGCGGATCCGATCCCGGCGTGCCGTCAAAGTACCGATTTCAGATTGTCGAAGGCGTCGCGCAAGAACTTGGCGGCGGGCTTTCGCTGGCCGGTCTGTTCCCGCCACGCCTGAAGCGCGATCTTCATCGCGCCGATGGACACCATGGCCACCATCCGCAGCGCCGCGCGGCGTTCGGGCTGCCGCCAGACCTCGCACAGCGCGTCGAACAGCGCCTGTTCCTGCTGCGCGTAATGTGCCTGCTTGCGCGCAAGCAGCGATTCGCTCGACAGCATGAGGTTGTCGACCGCGATCATCTGTTCCGTCGTGTATTGCGCGATGTGCTTGACCATCACATCGCGGACCGCGTCGAGCGGAGGCACGTCGGGCGAGGTCTTCAGCAGGCTGGCGATCAGGCTCGCCCGGTCGGTGTCCAGCCAGAAGAATATGATGTCGTCCTTGGACTTGAAGTACGAGAAGAAGGTACGGCGCGAGATGCCGGCCTCTGCCGCGATCGCGTCCAGCGTCGTGCTGTCGTACCCCTTGCTGAGGAACAGGCGCTGGCCGACCTCGGCGATGCGCTGCTGTGTCTGGCGACGCTTGCGTTCACGCAAGCCTTCTGCGGGCGCAATGCCCGCGCGGGGAAGGAGTTTCGACATCGTGAATGGGCGCCCGTTGCATGATTGCACTTGGCGCAAAATTCCAAGCATCCAGTGCACTGATTTATGCGCTCAGCTTACCAGAGCGTGTCCATCGGGAGCGCCTTCGACAAGCACCTGGCGCGGTCCTGCGCCGGTTGCGATGCCGGTGGCGCACCCGCGTTCTCGTCGTGGCGCCGCGGCTGCCACGGCCAACGGCTTCGCGCAGCGCGGGCCTGAGCCTCGCCAGGGCGCGGCGAAGCAGCCATCCGCCGCCGGCGCGCAGATCGCGATTGCAGCCGCGGCGCGTGGCCGGCGCGCCGGGTCGGAGTGGTTTCGTACGCGCTAGCGGCCGCGGTCGGCGTGGGAACCGCTTGCAGAGAGGGCAGGCAAGCGGATCTCGACGCCAAAGCCGCGGCCGTCGAGCCCCGCGCCGCAACGCAGCCGCCCGCCATGCGAGGCGACCACGCGCTCGACCAGCGACAACCCCATGCCGATGCCCTGTGCGCGATGGCCGGTGCCGGCGCGGTAGAACCGCTCGAATACCCGCTCGCGCTCGCCCTCGGCGATGCCCGGGCCATCGTCGGCAACGGTCAGGACCGCCATCGGCGCGCGCCCCTCCTCGCCCTCGACCCGGGTTTCCAGCCGCACCCGCGTGCCCGGCCCTCCGTGCCGCAAGGCATTGTCGAGCAGGTTCCGGACCAGGATGCCCAGGTCGTCGATGTCGCCATGCACCGGCGCGTGCCCGCCTTCGACCTCGATCGACTGGCCAGTACGCAGCGCGAGCAGTTCGAACTCGTCGGCGACCATCCCTGCGACCAGCGCCAGGTCGACGTCCGCCGCGCGCGCGATGCCGCCGCCGCCCTCCACCCGCGCGGCATCGAGCAGTTGCTGCGCCAGCCGCGACGCGCGCTCGATCCCGGCGACCAGATGGTCGAGCGCCTCGCGTGCCTCGTCGCGGTCGCCGGCGTGCTGCAGCACCTGCGCCTGGGTCAGCAACGCCGCCAGCGGCGTGCGCAGTTCGTGCGCGGCCTCGTCGAGGAACTGGCGCTCGTGCTGCAGCGCCTGCGCCAGCCGCGCCATCAACTGGTTGAACGAGCGCACCAGTGGCGTGAACTCGTCCGGCAACCCGCGTTCCGGCAGTGGCGCCAAATCCAGCGGCGCTCGCCTGGCGAGCGACTCGCTGACCTGCACCACCGGCCGCAGCGACCAGTGGATCACCAGCCAGATCGCGATGCCGATGCACAACAGCAGCAGCAGCGCGCTGCCGAGGCTGGTGCCGATCCATCGCCGCAGCTCCGCCCGCAGCGCGGCTTTCGGCAAGCCGACCTGCACCTGCACCCGCGCGTCGGCATCGCTGAGCGCGAACACGCGCCAGGGCGCGCCGGCGATGGTCGCTTCCGAGAAGCCGTTGGCGAAGTCCGGCACCATTGCATGCGCCGGCGCCGGCCGCGACGACATCAGCCGCCGCCCGGTGCCGCGCTCCCAGACCTGGAACCCCAGCGCGGCGAACTTGCCGCTGGCCGGCGTCGCTTCGCCGCCGAGCGCGAACTGCCGCTGCTGGCCCGCGGTGGCGATGTCCGCCGGCAGCGAATACAGGATCTGCTCGGCGACATTGCGCAACATGCCATCGACCTCGCCGCCCTGCCGCGCCGTCATCTCCAGGTACTGCATCAGGAACCAGCTGCCCCAGGTGGCGAGCAGCACCGCGGCCAGCGCGACCAGCAGCCGCGTACGCAGCGCGCGCATCAGTCCTCGCTCCCGGCGCGGTAACCGAAACCCAGCTCGGTCAACACCACCTCGTCGCCGAGCTTGCGCCGCAGCTGGTGCACGTACACCGCCACCGTGTTGCTGCCGATCTCCGCATCGCCGCCGTAGAGCCGGTCTCGCAGCTGATCGCGGCTGAGCACCCGGCCGCGCGACTGCAGCAGCGCCACCAGGATGCTGTACTCGCTCGCGCTCAGGCTCACGCGCTTGCCGCCCCGGGTCACCGTCCGTGCGGCCGGATCGACCTCGACATCGCGCCAGCGCAGCACCGGCGTCACCGCGCCGCGGCTGCGGCGGAGCACCGCGCGCAGCCGGGCCAGCATCTCGTCGCGCTGGAACGGCTTGACGATGTAGTCGTCGGCGCCGGCGTCCAGCCCGCGGACCCGGTCGCTGAGCTGATCGCGCGCGGTGATGATCAGCACCGGCGTCGGGTCGTAGCGGCTGCGCATCGTCGCCAGCACGTCCAGACCGGAGCCGCCCGGCAGCCCGAGGTCGAGCAGCACCGCGACGAAGGCATGGTCGACCAGGGCGGCCCGCGCGGATGCCGCGTCCTCGCAATGGACCACGCGCCAGCCGTCCTGGCCGAGCGCGGCAGTCAGCGCACGGCCAAGCATGTGGTCGTCTTCGACGAGGAGGAGTGCATCCATGGCGGCGCAGGCAGGAGAGAAAGCGATCGGCGATGTTCCGATGCAGGCATTAATACCGGATTAAACGCCGCAGTCAAAACCCGTCGGGGTCCATCGCCCGCCGTGGCCAGCCCCGGCGTGCGGGAGCGCCTGCGCGCCGATCGCCTTAAACGCAAATTAATCGCGCCCGCAGAAGTTGGCGGCGTCCGCTCCCGCCGATGCATGGATGCATGCGCCCGATCCCTCTTCCCCTCCCCCGCAAGGCACCGACCATGGCTCACTGGACCGCTACCGGCACTCCCTCTCGACGCGCTCGCGACGCGGCCGGCACCGACACCGCAAGCTACGGCCCCACCGCGCGCCCGCTTTCGCGCTGGCGAACCGGTTTCGCCGCGCTTGGCGCGCTGCTGCTGTCCGCATGCGCCGCAGGCGGTTCGATCGCGCAGGGCCAGCCCAAGCCGGACTGGAGCCTGGCCGACATGCCCTCCCAGGAAGGCCGCATCTTCCTGGTCACCGGCGGGACCAGCGGCATCGGCTACGAAAGCGCCAAGGCGCTGGCGGCCGCCGGTGCGCACGTCGTGATCGCGGCGCGCAGCGCGCCGGCGCGAGGCGAAGAAGCGCTCGCGCGCATCCGGCAGGAAATGCCCGACGCGCAAGTGCAGTACCAGAGGTTCGACCTGGCCGATCTCGCTTCGGTTCGCGCCTTGGCCGAGCACCTCAATGCGACGCTGCCGCGCCTGGACGGGCTGATCAACAACGCGGGGATCATGGAGCCGCCGCAGCGAGGCACGTCGAAGGACGGCTTCGAAACGCAGTTCGCCATCAACTACCTCGGCCACTTCGCCCTGACCGACGCGTTGCTGCCGCTGTTGCGGAAGTCGGATTCGCCGCGCGTCGTCACCCTGTCCAGCATCGCCGCGCGCCTGGGCGCGATCCACTTCGACGATCTCCAGTTCGAACGGGGCTACGATCCCGGCGATGCCTATCAGCAGTCGAAACTGGCCTGCCTGATGTTTGCCCTCGAGCTGCAGCGCCGCAGCGATGCGGCCGGCTGGGGCATCCAGAGCAGCGCATCCCACCCCGGGGTGTCCCGCACCAACCTGCAGGTCAACAACGGGTTTGTCCGCCGCAGCCTGGGCCGGCTCATCCTGCAGCCAGCCGCGCGCGGCGCGTTGCCGACGCTGTACGCCGCCACCGCGCCCGATGCACGGGGCGGACGCTACTACGGGCCGACCGGCGTGATGGAAATGCGCGGCCCACTCGGGTTCGCCGAGCTGCCCGCCGCCGCGACCGATGCCCAGGCCGCCATCCGCCTGTGGGCCGTCAGCGAACAGCTCAGCGGTGCGCGCTATCCATCGCGCCTGGCCGACTGAACCGCCAACGCGCGCCCGTGCGGCGTGCACCGATCCAGGATCCCCACTCATGAATCGAACCACGACACCGGCGCCGCGTCGCCCGAGCCCGTTGCAGGCCCTGTTCAATCTCCGCCGCGAGGAGGTCGGACCGGTACTCATCGCATCCGCGTTCTTCTTCTGCGTGCTGACCGCGCTGATGCTGCTGCGCCCGGCGCGCGACGCGCTGGGCATGGAACGCGGCATCGAGGGCATCCGCTGGCTGTTCATCGGCACCGCGGTGGTGACGCTAGCGGTGAACCCGCTGTTCGGCTGGCTGGTCAGCCGCCTGCGGCGGCTGCAGTTCATCGCGGCCACCTACGGGTTCTTCGTGCTGAGCCTGGTGGGCTTCTGGGCGTTGCTGTCGTTCGCGCCCGGCGCGATCGGGCAGCGCAGCGGGCAGGCGTTCTACGTCTGGTTCAGCGTGTTCAACCTGTTCGTCACCATGGTGTTCTGGGCGCTGCTGGCCGACCGTTTCAACCTCGATCAGGGCAAGCGATTCTTCGCCCTGATCTCGGTGGGCGGCACCCTCGGCGCGATCTTCGGGCCCTGGCTGACCTCGCAGCTGGCCGAGCCGCTTGGCACGCCCAGCCTGCTGCTGGTCGCGGGCGGGTTCCTGCTGCTGGCCCTGGTTGCCGCCTGGTTGCTGGTGCGCGTGGCGCCCGACAGGACAGGCACCGAGGCGCCCGGCGCCGCGGCCGGATCGGCGAAGGACGCCGGACCCATCGGCGGCAGCGCCTGGGCGGGCCTGCGCGCGGTTTTCCGGTCGCGCTACCTGACCGGCATCGCCGGCTACATCGTGCTGATGACCGTGCTGGCGACCTGCATCTACTTCACCCGCCTGCAGATGGTCGCGGCGGCGGCGGACGGGCTGGACGCGCGCGCGGCGATCATGGGCAACATCGACATGTGGACGCAGGTCGCGGTGCTGGTGCTGCAGTTCACCCTGACCGGGAAAATCATCCAGCGCTTCGGCCTGGGCGTGACGCTGGCGATCCTGCCGGTCGCTACCGCGCTCGGCTTCATCGGGCTGGCGATCTACGGCTCGTTCGCGGCGCTGATCCTGCTCGAGGCCGCCAACCGCGCTGTGCAGCGCGGCATCACCCGGCCGGCGCGCGAGGCGCTGTTCACCGTGGTCAGCCGCGAGGAGAAATACAAGGCCAAGGCCTTCGTCGACACCTTCATGTACCGCGTCGGCGACGTCGTCGGCGCGCAGGCCGAAGGCGTGCTCGGGCGGCTGGGCCTGGCCATGGGCGGACTGGTCGGCGCGGTGGTCCCGCTGGCGCTGGCGTGGGCCGCGCTGGGCCTCTGGCTGGGACGCGCGCAAGCGCGGCGCAGCGCGCTGCCGGCGCAAGCCGCGCCTGCGCCTTCCGGCAGCGCGCACGAAGACTCCGCCGCCCCTGCAGTGCAGACCACCGCGTCTTCCGCGCGCTAGCGCGAATCGTCCCAGCCCATCCCCCATCACCACGGCAGCCACGGAATGAACATGACAGCACGCAACCTCGTAAAGCTCGCGCTTCTCGCGCTTCCCGCCACCGCGCTCGGCCAGCAGCCCCCGCCCGCCTCCGGCACGTGGTCCCTCGGTGCCGGCGCTGCGGCCATCGACAGCCCGTATGCCGGCGAAGGGACGCGGGTACGGCCCTTCCCCCTGGTCGGCTACGAGGGAGAACGCGTATTCCTGCGCGGCGTCTCCGGCGGCGTGCACGTGTACAAGTCCGGCCGGTTCACGCTCGATGCGCTGCTGTCCGCCCGGCTCGACGGGTTCGACATCGGCGATCTCGGGCGGACCGAACTGCTCGCCAACGGCGTGAATCCCGACCTGCTGAGCGATCGCGACGACGGCATCGATGCCGGCTTTCGCGCCGGCGTCGGCTCGACCTGGGGCGCGGTCTCGCTCGAGGCCGTCCACGACATATCCGATTCCAGCGACGGCTACCAGATCTCCCTGGACTATCGGTATACGTGGCTGTTCGACCGCAGCTCGCTCACGACCAACGCCGGCGCGAGCTGGATGTCGTCGGATCTGGCCAACTACTACTTCGGAATACTCGACGAGGAAGTCGCGCGCGGTGTCGCCGCGTACGCGCCGGGATCGGTGCTGGTCCCGCGCGTCGGACTGACGCTGATGCAGCCGATCGGAACGACGAAGTGGCAACTGCTCGGTTCGATCGAGTATCGGTTCCTGCCAAGCGAGCTCAGCGACAGCCCGTTGCTGGAGCCCGGACGCAACGGGCTCGGGCGCGTGGTGCTCGGGCTGAGCAGGCGCTTCTGATCCCGCCAGGCGAGGCGCCGACGCATCTCGGCGAATGGACACGGATGCTCGCCCGCCTGGCGACGCCAAACGCACCGATTCGCGCCGTGAGGTCCCGTATGCCACGGCTACCGGATCGGTCCCTCCGCCCGCTCAAGCCATTGCACGCGATCTCGCGGCCATGGCGTCGGCCACGACTCCACCCCGGATGACCTCACCGCCTTGTTGAACCCAGCGCCATACGAAATGCCTCTATCGCAACCAAGCGGTTCGGCACCCTCCTCCCCATCGCCTTCAGGAAAACGATCATGACCCACTGGACAGTTCGCACGATTTTCTCTCGACGCCAGCGCTCGGCGCTGGCCACCGGAACCGGCAGCCACAGCTCCCAGGACCGGCGTGCCGCCGGCCACGGATGGCGCAACCGCCTCGCCCTCCTCGGCGTGCTGCTGGGCTGCGCTTTCTCGACAGGCAGCGCGCTCGCGCAGAACCCGCCGAAGCCCGATTGGGGCCTGGCCGACCTTCCCTCGCAGAAAGGCCGCATTTTCCTGGTCACCGGCGGCACCAGCGGCATGGGATACGAAGATGCGCAAGCCCTGGCCGCTGCGGGCGCCCAGGTGGTGATCGCGGCACGCAACCCGCAGCGGGGCCAGGAAGCGATCGATCGGATCAGGCAGCGGACGCCCGACGCCCAGGTGCAGTTCGAAGCCGTCGATCTGGCCGACCTGTCCTCGGTTCGCGCACTGGCACGGCGTCTGGGCACCACCCTGCCCCGGCTCGATGGCCTGATCAACAACGCCGCCATCATGGCGCCGCCGGAGCGCGGCACGTCGGCCGACGGCCTGGAGATGCAGTTCGCCACCAACTACGCCGGGCATTTCGTCCTGACCGCCGAGCTGTTGCCGCTGCTGCGCAAGTCCCCGTCCCCCCGCGTGGTCACGGTGTCCAGCATCGCAGCGCAGCGCGGCCGCATCAATTTCGATGATCTCCAATCCAAGCAGGCCTATGACCCGATGGGTGCCTATGCCCAGTCCAAGCTGGCGTGCCTGATGTTCGCCTTCGAGCTACAGCGGCACAGCGAAGCCGAGGGCTGGGGCATCCGCAGCATCGCCGCCCATCCCGGCGTCGCGGTGACCGAACTGGTCGCGCGCGGCCCGGGCCTGGACAGCGCACAGGGCCGCCAGTGGTCCAGCAACCGCCAGCACTTGCAGACCGCCGCCCAGGGCGCGGTGCCCACCCTGTACGCCGCCACCGCGGCCGAAGCGCAAGGCGGAGCCTACTACGGCCCGACGGGCCCGAACGAGCTCGCCGGCCCGCTCGGCTTGGCCGCCGTTCCCGCCGCAGCCAACGACGCGACGGTGGCGGCCTACCTGTGGACGATCAGCGAAGAACTCACCGGCGCTCGCTTTCCCACGCGCGCGCGCTGATCCCATCGGCCACCGCGGACGACGGCCGCACGCCTTGAACTCCAGCGTCGAAGCATCAGGACGTCGCGCACAGGAGAAGGCCGCAGAACGCTGTCAACGCGTGTTTGCGCTCCTGTGCGAAGCCTGCGTTTCGTTCGCCACTGCTGCCTGTGAGCCTCCGGCAAGGCTGCCGCGTGCTTGACCGAATCGATCGACCGCTGGCGTCCCGGGCGCCGGCGCGCCTGGGAACCACCATGAGCCGGACCGACATGCCCATCCAGCGCCCGCCTCTGTGGGAGGCCGCGTTCAACCTCCGTCGCGACGAGCTCGGGCCGGTGCTGATCGCGTCGCTGTTCTTCTTCTTCGTGCTGACCGCCTTGATGGTGTTGCGGCCCGCGCGCGACGCCCTGGGCATGGAGCACGAGATCGAAGGCGTGCGCCGGCTGATCACCGTGACCGCGGTGTTGACGTTGGCGGCGAACCCGCTGTTCGGCTGGCTGGTCAGCCGCCTGCGCCGGCTGCAGTTCATCGGCGCGACCTACGGCTTCCTCGCGCTGACCCTCGTAGGCTTCTGGGGCCTGATGACGTTCGCACCCGGTGCGGTACGCCAGGGTGCCGGCCAAGTGTTCTACGTCTGGTTCAACGTGTTCAATCTGTTCGTCACCATGGTGTTCTGGGCGCTGTTGACCGAACGCTTCACCAGCGACCAGGGCAGGCGTTTCTTCGCCCTGATCTCGATCGGCGGCACGCTCGGTGCGATCTTTGGCCCATGGCTCGCCTCGCGGTTGGCCGAGCCGCTGGGCACGTCCAGCCTGTTGCTGGTCGCCAGCGGCTTCCTGCTGCTGGGCATGCTGGCCGCCTGGCTGCTGCTGCGGGTCGTGCCCGACCGTGCCGCCGACGCCGGCCTGGCGGCGTCGCTGCGCGCGGACGACGCCGCACGCATCGGCGGCAGCGCCTGGGCCGGCATCGGCCTGGTGCTGCGCTCGCCCTATCTGGTCTGCATCGCCGGCTACGTGATGCTGATGGCGGTGATGGTGACCTTCGTGTACTTCACCCGCCTGCAGATGGTCGCGGCGATGGCTGACGGCATCGACGCGCGCGCGGCGATCCTGGGCAGGATGGACATGTGGACGCATGTCGCTGCGCTGGCGCTGCAGCTCACCCTGGCCGGGCGGATCATCAAGCGCTTCGGCCTGGGCGTCACGCTGGCGATCCTGCCTGTGGCCACCGCAGCCGGCTTCGTCGGGTTGGCGATCTACGGTTCGTTCGCGGTATTGGTGCTGCTGGAGGCCGTGACCCACGCGGTGCAACGCGGCATCACCCAACCGGCGCGCGAGGCGCTGTTCACCGTGGTCGACCGCGAAGGCAAATACAAGGCCAAGGCGCTCGTCGACACCTTCATCCACCGCGCAGGCGATGTGGTCGGAGCGCAGACCGAGGGTGCGCTGGCCCGGGCCGGGCTGGCGATGGGCGGCCTGGTCGGCGTGGTCGTGCCGCTGGCGCTGGCGTGGGTGGCGCTGGGCCTGTGGCTGGGCCACGCGCAGGCGCGCCACGCGGCGCTGCCGCTGGCGCGCGGCAGCCCCATGCCCTCCGGCGGTGCGAACAATCATCCGGTCCGACCCGTTGCGTAGTTCCCGCGCTCTCCCCGGTACAGCGCAGCAACCTCTTGGGGAGAAAGAGTCCACGACGTTCAAACAAGCCGTTGCAAAGCCGCATCCGGATGTCTACATTGTGCACTGAGTGCAATTTTAAATGCACTTAGCGCAACCCTCTAAAGGCGACCACCATGGCCCACTGGAAAGCTCCCGACACACTCTCCCAACGCGGTCGCATGGCGGTCGTCACTGGCACGGGAGGCCTCGGATTCGAGGATGCACTGGCGCTGTCACGCGCCGGTGCGCACGTCATCATTGCCGGCAGAAGCCCGTCGAAAGGGGCGATCGCGGTCGATCAGGTCCGCAAACGCGTTCCCGATGCGAACGTGCGGTTCGAAGCGCTGGACCTCGCCAGCCTCGGTTCCATCGAGGCGTTCGCGGAGCGGCTGCGCGCCTCGATCGACCGCCTCGACCTGCTGATCAACAACGCCGGGGTGATGACGCCTCCGAAGCGGCAGGTGACCGCCGACGGGTTCGAACTGCAGTTCGGCACGAACCACCTGGGCCACTTCGCCCTGACAGTGCAGCTGCTGCCGCTGCTGCGCAAGGGCAATCAGCCGCGCGTGGTCACGCTCTCAAGCGTCGCCGCGCGTAGCGGTGCGATCAACTTCGACGATCTGCAGTCCGAGCGCGGCTACAAGCCCATGGTCGCCTATAGCCAGTCGAAACTGGCCTGCCTGATGTTCGCGCTCGAATTGCAACGCCGCAGCGATGCGGCTGGCTGGGGGATACGGAGCGTGGCGGCTCATCCGGGCATTTCGCGCACCGATCTGTTGCCCAATGGCGCGGGTGCAGGGAGCGCTGCCGGCCTCGCCCGCCGCTTCCTGTGGTTCCTGTTCCAGCCCGCCGCGCAGGGCGCCTTGCCCACGCTTTTCGCCGCGACTTCGCCGCAGGTCCAAGGCGGCACCTACTACGGCCCGGACAAGCTGAGCGAGACGCGAGGCTACCCTGCCGCCGCCAAGGTGCCTGCGCAAGCGCTGGACTTGGGCACCGCCGAAAGGCTGTGGTGCGAGTCGGAACGGCTGACGGGAGCGCTTTTCCCTCCGGTCCGCACCCAGGCTCCCGGCGTGGCGGACATCAGGAAATGATCGCTCGCGCTGCCGCTGCCATCCCTGTACCGGATTCCTTCCCCGACGACCGGGCCAGTGCCGATGGGCCGTGCGCCGACGCGCATGGCCGCAGTCGCCGGTGACAAGCCGCTCGCCCACCGATCCTCAGGAGCAACCACCATGCACAAGTACATCGTCTATGCGGCCTACGGCTGGCTCGCCCTGAGCGGGACATTGCATTTCGCCATCGACGTGGTGTCCCAGCATCTACGCGGGAAACGCGAACCCAGCCTGGAAACGACGCTGTACTACGGGCTGAACTCCGCCTTTTCGCTAGGGCAGGTTGCCTTCGGACTGCTCGGGGTCTTCCTGGCCTGGCGGGCCAGGGAGTTGCTGAGCGAGACGCCCATGCTGATCCTGTCGATCGCGGCGGCGCTTGGATGGCTCGCAATCACGTTCATGTTCATGGAGTACTGGGAGCCCAGGCTCAACGTTGGAATTTTCCTTGCGCTGCTTGTTGCCGCCTTCGTCGCCCGGTGATCGCGGCTGCATGAAGGGACGCTTCTCGGCGATCGAGCGCTGGTGCGGACGGGGCTCCCCTCCTCCGATGCTTCGCGGCCGTCGCGGAAGGAGCCGTTTCCCCGCGCCGCCCGGCGATTTTTCGCATCGTGCACCGCCGCCATCGCAGCGACCGGGTTCGGCCTCCATCTGCGCTCTTCAGACCCCGACCCCGGATCTGCGCGCGCATGTTCGCCCGCTGGTCCGCGTCGGAGCGGATCCTGCGTTCCAGTCGCATGAGCAGAACCCGTCCCTCTCCGTCTACCCACAGGCAAAAAAGCAGGAAGCCACCGTCATGAAGCACGGCATCGTTCGCCAGGTCGCCAATCTAGCGCTTCAGCTCGACAGCAACCCGGAACACGTCTATCGCTGGATAACCGAAGAGCAGGTTCCAGCCTTCGATGATCGCAGGCCGATAGAGCTCATCTGGGAAGACAAAGGCGAACTCGTCCTTTCCTTTCTGTCCGATCTCATCGACAAGAACATGCCATCCCGGGGTGTTCGCGCCGTTCCGCGCCGGCCGCCTGGATGAACATCGCTAGCTGCCGCACCTACCCGGAACGCGCGACGGCATCTACGGTGCTCCGTAGCACTCGCCAGCGGGCGCCATATCCTGCTCGATGATGCGGCCTGGCGCCGTGGCGCCAGTGATCGAACAGCGACGGGGCAGCCACGCTGCGACGACGACACGCGGTGGCGGTGGGCCTTGGGAGACCAGGCGGCAGTGCGGCCCGTCGACTGATTGGCAACCAAGCCGAGCCTGTCATCGCACTCTGGCCAGATCGCCATCGATCGGCGTAGTCATCGCACTTCTCCCATCTGGCGCCGGGGCAATGGCAGCCGCAGGCCAGTGGCTCGAAGTGCCGCGAGCCGAAAGCTATCCGAAGGTGGTCTTGCCTCAGATCAAGATGCTTGGCGTCTGAGTCGCATCACACACTGCTGCGCAGCGTGCCGCTCCCGCGAAAGCGACGCCGGGTAGCCGCGCCATCGCGTTGCCTCGAGAGGCGACGCTCACGCCATCAATCGCGTGCATCGGCCTGGGGCTGCTTCGCACCGTTCACCAAGGCGGCAGCGCCATTCGAAGCGGGTGTCGCCCGCCGGCCATACTGTCGAGGCGAAACGCCCATTATCCGCTTGAACGCCGTGCTGAACGCGCTTTCCGATTCGTAGCCGAGCGAGAAGGAGATGACGGAAACGGGATCGCCGGAATTCTCCAGCTTGTCTCCCGCCAGCAGCATGCGCCAGCGCGTCACGTACTCCATGGGCGACGCTCCCACCGTCTCCCTGAATCTGCGCGCGAAGGCCGAGCGCGACATGCAGGCGTGCTCGGCCAGCGCCTGCAATGTCCAGCGATACGCCGGGTCGGCATGAACTGCGCTGATGGCCGGGCCCAGTTGCTTGTCCGCCACGCCGTACAGCCATCCCGCGCCGTCCGCTTCGCCTTCCGCAACGTGCAGCCGCAGCGCCTGGATCAGCATCATGTGGGCGAGGTGCTGGGCGACCAGGGCACTGCCGGCCTGGGGGGAATGCAGTTCCTGCATCATCCGCTCCACCGACCAGCGCAGCGCGGCCTGTTCCGACTGGTTGTGGATATGCACGATGGGCGGCAGCATGCCCATCAGGATTTCGGCGTGCCCGCCGCTGACGCCGAACCGGCTGCCGACGAGGAAGAAGTCGCCCCCGCCGTTGATCTTCACCACAGCACCAGGGCGCGGCGGCGGGAAATAGTGGCTGGAGGGCTCTGGCGGCAGCGCCATGTCGCTCGCCAGCCGGAACGGGCGGCCGCTTGGCAGGACGAAGCAGTCGCCTTGCTTCAGATGCGCGGCGTCGGGGACGCCCTCGACCTCCAGCCAGCATTCGCCGGTCACCACGGCATAGCACTTGATGAGCGTGTTCTGGTCCGGGAACTGGATCGACCACGCGCCCCCGGCGTCGACGCCGGAGGACACGTAGCTGCGCGGCTTCAGCAGCGAGAGGACGTCTGAGAGCGGATCCATGGGTTCTCCTGGACGATCGCAAAGATAAGGCGGACGTTATCGCATGGCTAGCACAGCCCATAGGGATCTAAGGTTCCCGTCATGGTCCCGGACGATCGCCGGACTGGGGCACACCATGACGTTGAGGAGCGCATCGTGAGACAGTTTCCTGATTGGCAGTACATTGCCGCGATGCTCGGCGTGCTGGCGCTTTCGGCCGGCACCGCATGGGCGCATCACGGGGTCACCGGCCGGTACGACACCGGCACGCCGATCGTGATCGCCGGAACGATCACGCGTGCGACGTTCGCGCCTCCGCATCCCGTCCTATCGGTGCGGGTCGATGCGACGGAGGTGCCGGCACTGGACGTCGATCGGCCGGATATCATCACGGGGCCCCTGGTCATGCGTCCAGAAGACGCCGGTCAAGTGCGCGAGATCGAATTCTCGCCGGTGCGGATGTTCCATGAACTCGGAAGCGAGCTGCGCGCCGGCGACCGCGTCGTGCTCATCGCGCTGCGCAACTGCCTGGCGCCGCATCAGTTGCGCAGTTCCTGGATTCGGCTGCCCAGTGGCCGGATCGTTTCCTACACCGGCGACTGGGCGGGCAGGACGCACGGATGCCGCTAGCCGAGGCCCTGACATGGATCGAGGGGTCGACGCCGGCGCGCTTCATCGCCACGGCGCCGCTCGTCTATCCATGCATCTCGGCGCTGCATCTGGTGGGGATCGGCCTGCTGTTCGGGGCGATCGTGCCGGTGGATCTTCGTCTGCTGCACGTCACGGGGCCGCAGTTCGATCGGGCGTTGCCATCGCTGGTGCGAATCGCGGTGTTCGGCTTCGCACTCGCCGCGGCGTCCGGCGTAGCGCTGGCGTGCGTACGCATTGGCGACTATGCGGACAATCCGGCCTTTCTCGCCAAGATGGGCATCCTGCTGGCGGCCGGGGCCAATGCGCTCGTGCTGCGCAGGCGGACTCCCTCGCGCGATGTCGTGGACGCGATAGGCACAGCGATGGGGCGGATTGCCGCCGCAGCGTCGCTGCTGCTGTGGCTGGCCGCCATCTTCGCGGGACGATGGATTGCGTTCACGTAATGGATGCCGGCGCGAGGCGCCGCCCGGGCGGCCGCGGCAGGCGGGATGGACGTATCCATGCCTGGCTCGGCTTCGCCGCGTCGAGCGCATTCCTTTCGGCGTTGCGCCGAAGACGCGCTCCGAACACCCTGTTCGGAAATCTGCGAATACCGGCTGGCTGATGCTTGCCCCGGCATGCCGACCGGTACCGGCGCGCAACAACGCCGCATGCGCCATTTCCGCAACCGCCGAAGGACTTCGTGGGCGAGGTCCGCGTCGGCGGTGCGACGCGAAGGCTATGGCAGCGATCGACCGACGCCGCCGGCTTCTTCAGGACTTGGCTCGACGACCCATTGCGGTCGTGCCCATCGGACGCGCCTGGCGGGCCTCATCGCATCGCAGGTCTCCGAGCGGTTGGTCCGGTCGTCGAACGCAGGCCGTATGCGGGTGCATTCACCCATGCGCTCATCGAGCGTGGACGATCGCGAAGATGAAACAGATTTCCACGCATGGATCGTACAAGCATCGGCTTCTAACCTTTGCAGCCAGAGTCGGCATCACGTGATGCCGGCTGGCCAAAGAGGTGAGATATGGTCGAGAAAGCAGATCCCGGTTTCGCAGCCGATGCGCAGCCAACATTCACGCAGGGCATCGACAGACGCCACTTCCTGGGCGGCCTGGCGCTGGGCGCCGGTGCCGGCATGCTCGCGAGCCTTGGCGTCGCGGGCCTTGCACATGCCGCCTCGCCGTCCACCCGCAACAGGATCGTCGTCACCGCGCCGACAGGCAACATCGGCCATCGCGTTCTCGACAAGCTCCTGGACAGCGGCGCGCTGGACAGCGGCGTTCCGGTCCGGGTGATCGCGCGCGATCCCTCGCGCCTTGCCGCCGCGACGCGGGACCGCCTCGAAGTCGTGCAGGGCTCGCATGGCGACGCCGCCGTCGTCGACGAGGCATTCAAGGACGCCGACACCGTGTTCTGGCTGTGCCCGGCAGACCCGCATGCCGAGAGCGTCATGGCGGCCTATGTGGATTTCACCCGTCCGGCCTGCGCAGCCATCAAGGCGCATGGCGTCCGTCGCGTGGTCGGCATCTCCGCACTGGGGCGCGGCACGCCTGTGGCGGCCAGCGCCGGATACGTCACCGCGTCGCTGGCGATGGACGACCTGATCGCGGGCACCGGCGCGCACTTCCGTGCGCTGACCATGCCGTCGTTCATGGACAACATCGCGCGCCAGGCTGCCTCGATTCGCGATCGGGGCATGTTCTTCCTGCCGATCAACGGCGATCGCAAGCTGCCGGCGGTGGCCACCCGCGACATCGGGGCAGTCGCCGCCAGGCTGCTGCTCGACACCTCCTGGCGCGGACGCGACGAAGTGCCGGTGCTCGGTCCGGAAGACCTGTCCTTCAACGACATGGCACGCATCATGTCCGACGTGCTGGGCAAGCCCGTGCGCTACCAGCAAGTCGGCTTCGAGGCCTACAAGGCCGGCTTCGTCCAGCGCGGCATGTCCGACGCCATGGCCCAGGGCATGACCGACATGGCCAGAGCCAAGAACGCGGGACTCGACAACGCCGTCCAGCGCACGCCCGCAAACAGCACCCCGACCCGCTTCCGGCAGTGGTGCGAAGAGGAACTGCGGCCGGCGGTTCTCCGCTAGCGCCCTACGCCGGCCCGAAGCGCATCGGACGCGGCTTGCCCCCCCCCCGCACGGCAAGCCGGCAACCCCATTCGTCCCGGGCAGGAGGCGTCGTGGCGGACACGGTAGTGCGACCCAGCAGACGATGCAGGCGCTGCTCCGCCGGCTGATGGGCGCAGCGGTCTTGCCGCCACTTCAAGCGGACATTCCGCAGCGCTGTAGCCGCCGAGCGGCGACTGAGTAGGCGCTCGCTGGGGTTCTCGCCACCGGGAATGGCGCAGGCCATGGGATCGCCCAGCCCTCTTGAAAATGTAATGTTATTACATGTTAGCATGCGGGCCGTTTGCGCGACTGGGCCACTGCATGCTCGCCACATCCCTCCCGGTGGATATCCGCCAGCTCTCTGTTTCCTACGCGGACAAGCCCGTGCTGTCCGAGCTCGACCTGCGCGTGGAGCCCGGCTGCATCTATGCCTTGCTTGGCGGCAACGGTGCCGGCAAGTCGACGACGCTGTCGGCCCTGCTCGGCTTCATCAAGCCCGCCGCGGGCCAGGTGTTCGTCGCCGGCATCGAGCCTTGGCGGGAACCAGCGAAGGCGCGCGCGCAGCTGGCCTACCTGCCCGAGAACGTGGCGCTCTACGAGCACCTGTCGGCGCTGGAGAACGTCGACTATCTGCTCTCGCTGAGCGGGCGCAGGCAGTCCCGCGACGCCATCCACGAGGCCCTGCGCGGGGCGGGCCTGCAGCAACCGGCATGGACGCAGCGGCTGTCGGGCTTCTCCAAGGGCATGCGGCAGAAGGTCGCGATCGCGGCGGCGCTGATGCGCGAAGTGCCGCTGCTGTTGCTCGACGAGCCGTCCTCCGGCCTCGACCCGGGCGCCAGCGCCGACTTCCATGCGTTGCTCGAATCGGTCCGCGCGCGCGGCACCTCGGTGCTGATGGTGACCCACGACCTGGTCGGCGCGATGGAGGTCGCCGACCGGATCGGCGTGCTCGAACGCGGCCGCATCGCCTACGCGGTGGACCGGGGCCGGTTCGACCTGGCCGCGCTGCACGCGCATTTCGCCGGGCGGGCGCAGGCGGCATGAGCGTCGTCGCTTCGGTGATGCGCAACGAGTGGCGGGCGATGGCGCGCAACCGCACCGCGCTGACCGGCATGGTGTTGCTGGCGATGCTGGCGGTGGTCTCCACCGTGGTGTCGATGCACCACATGGGCGCCGCCGCGGACTACCGCGCCCGCCAGCAGGCGGCGGCGCAGACGGCGTTCGCCAACCAGCCGGATCGCCATCCGCACCGAGTGGTGCACTACGGACATTTCGTTTACCGGCTGCCGTCGGCGTTGGCCGCCTTCGATGCCGGCGTCGATCCGTTCACCGGCAGCAGCATGTTCCTCGAAGGCCACCGCCAGAACACGGCCAACTTCGGCGACGTCATGCAAAGCTCGGTGCTGGTGCGGTTCGGCCAGCTGACGCCGGCGTTCGTGCTGCAGATCCTGGCGCCGCTGGTGCTGATCTTCCTCGGGCACGGGGTGCTGGCACAGGAGCGCGAACGCGGCACCTTGCGCCAGCTGATGCTGCAGGGCGCGTCGGGCCGGGTCATCGTGTCCGGCAAGCTCGGCGCGTTGCTGGCGGTGGCCGCGGTGTTCCTGTTGCCTGCCATGGCCGGCCTGGCGGCCATGGCCGCCGCGCCCGGCGCGTCGGCCGCCGTGGCGCTGGCGCTGGCGTCGGCCTACGCGCTGTACCTGGCGCTGTGGTGCGTGCTGATCGTGGCGCTGTCGGGGCTGATCCCGCGCCGCCGCGATGCGCTGCTGGCGCTGGTCGCGTTGTGGGCGCTGACCGCGCTGCTGGTGCCGCGGATCGCACCGGACGTGGCCTACGCCGCGCATCCGCTGCCCGACCGGCTGCAGACCGATGTGGCCATCGGCGCGGACCTGCGCGCGATCGGCGACAGCCACGACCCGAACGATGCGTACTTCTCCGGCTTCAAGCGCGACGTGCTGGCGCGCTACGGCGTCGCCCGCATCGAGGACCTGCCGGTCAACTACAAGGGCCTGGTGGCGGTGGAAGGCGAGCGCCTCACGTCCGGGCTGTTCAACGCCTACGCCGCGCGCAGCGCAGGCATCCAGCACCGGCAGAACGGGCTGGTCGCCGCCTTCGCCGCGCTGAGC
This sequence comes from Xanthomonas sp., assembly GCF_017163755.1. Lineage (GTDB taxonomy): Bacteria > Pseudomonadota > Gammaproteobacteria > Xanthomonadales > Xanthomonadaceae > Xanthomonas_A. The sequence continues at coordinate 45,691 of NZ_JAFIWC010000009.1, read as the reverse complement.
CCGGCGATCGCCTTGCGCCAGCTCTCGATGGCCGCGGCCGCGACCGATCTGTCCGCGCATCTGCGCTTCCTGGAGCAGGCCGAAGCGCACCGCTACCGGATGGTGCAGCAGCTCAACCAGCTGCAGGCCGATGGCGTGTCGTATGCCGACGACACCGCCTCCGACGCGGGCGCGGACCGGCGCAAGCGCGTGGACAGCGGGCACTGGCAGGACATTCCGGCCTTCGCCTTCGCCCCGCGCGCGCCCTCTGCGGTGCTTAAGGCATTGGTGCCGGGCGCGCTCGTGCTGCTTGCGTGGCTGCTGGCCGCGCTCGCGCTGCTCGGCCTGGCGACACGCCGCCTGGGGGCCACGCGATGAGTGTCTGGCGCTATGAAATCCTGATGGTGCTGCGCTCGCGGATGTCCATGGCCGGGCTTGCGCTGCTGGCATTGCTGGCCGTGGCCAGCCTGGCGTCGGGGCTGCAGCGTATGGAGAGCCAACGCGAGGCGATCGCGCGCATCGCGTCGCTGCAGCAGGTGGACCTCGCGGCGGTAATGAAGGCGCATGGCGCGTCGACCGACGCGGGCAGCGCGGCCTACTACACCTTCCATCCCACGTGGCACGCGCCCACCCCGCTGGCGTTCGCCGCGGTCGGCATGCGCGATGTCGCCCCCTACATCCTGCGGGTCCGCGCACTGGGCCTGGAAGCGCAGATCCACGATGGCGACACCTTCAATCCGGAACTGGCGCTGGCTGGGCGGTTCGACTTCGCGTTCCTGCTGACGTTCCTGCTGCCGGTGTTCGTCATCGTGCTGTTCCACGACCTGCGCTCGGCCGACACCGAGTCCGGACGCGAGCGCCTGCTCGGCGCCCTGCCCGCGTCGTTGCGCCGGCTGTATCTGCGCCGCAGCGTGGTGCGTTGGGCCGTGTTGCTGGCGTGCGTGTCGCTTCCCTTCGCCGGCTTCGCGCTGCAGCAGCAGGTGCCGTTCGTGCAGATCGTGTGCGTCGTCGGCTTGACCGCGGCGTACCTGTTGTTCTGGATCGCAGTGGCGCTTGTGGTGGCCATGCGCGGCTGGTCGTCGGCGGCCAATGCCGCAGCGCTGGTCACCGCATGGGTGGCGATCGCGCTGGTGCTGCCGGCGCTGTCGCACGTCGCCGTCGAGCGCGCGATCCCGGTCGAGCAGGGCGCCGAGATCGCGCGCGCGCAGCGCGAGGCGGTCAACCGCGCCTGGGACATCCCGCGCGAGGCCACCATGCAGCGGTTCTATGCGCGATACCCGCAATGGAGCGACTCCGCGCCGCTCGGCGCCGCCTTCCACTACAAGTGGTACCTGGCCTTCCACCAGAACGGCGACGACAGCGTGGCCGCGATGGCCGCCGCCTATCGCGACGGCATCGAGCGCCGCTTGGCCACGGCCACGCGCCTTGGCTGGCTGTTGCCGCCGGTCGGCATGCAGGCCGTGCTGACGCGCTGGGCATCCACCGACATGGGCGCGCACCTGGCCTACCAGGACCGCATCCGCGCCTACCACGGCGAACTGCGCCACTTCTATTACGGCTACCTGTTCCGCGACCGTCCGTTCACCGCGGACGACTTCGCTCGCGCGCCGGCCTTCGCGCCCACCGATCCCGGCGCGGCCCGCCGTCCCTCCCTGTGACCGCCGGCCCCCGGCCCGCGTCCCCTCGAGCATCCGTCCCCATGAAGATCCGCATCCTCGCCGCTGTCCTTGCGGCCCAGTCCAGCACCGCCGCCTGCGCGCAAGCGCAGGGCGCCGCCACCACGATGGGCGCCGTGCAGGTGCGCGACGGCCAGGCCCAGCTGACCGCCAACCAGGTGCTGACCTCGGTCGATGTCCTGGGCGCGGAGCGGATCGAGGACAAGACGGTCATGCAGAGCTGGGAGCTGCTGGGCCAGATGCCGGGCATGCAGCTGACCGAGACCCGCCAGGGCGCCGAGTCGGGCAAGGTGACCTTCCGCGCGTTCAACGGCGAAGGCTACCTCAACGGCATCAAGACCCTGATCGACGGCATTCCGAGCAACGTCAACAGCGGCAACCAGCGCTTCATCGACATGATCTTCCCGCTGGAGATCGACTACATCGAGGTCGTCCGCGGCACCAACGACCCGCGCTACGGCCTGCACAACATCGGCGGCAACATCAACTTCGGCACCCGCCAGGGCGGCGACTACACCGATGCGCGGCTGACCTACGGCAGCTTCAACACCCGCGAGGCGCAGATCGCGCTGGGCCGCGAGGCCGACGGCTTCGCGCAGAACTATTTCCTGGGCACGCAGGCGTCCGATGGCTACCGCGCGCACGACGGCTCGAAGAAGGTCAGCGTCGGCGGCAAATGGTTCTTCGGCAGCGACGCGGACGTGGCGAAGTTCGGCGTGATCGCCCGCCTGTACCACCACGAGGCCGACGAGTCGGGATTCATGACCGCCGAGGAACTCGCCGCCGACCGCCGCGCGTCCGATCCGCGCAATGCCAACGACTCCGACGATCGCGACATGCGGCACCTGAGCACCCACCTCGATCTGCGGCTGTCCGACACCGTGCACCTGAGCAGCAAGCTGTACTACAACGGCTACGACGACGACCGCTACGTCACCTTCAGCGACTACCCCGTGGGCGACGCGCCGCGCCAGCGCCGCGAATGGAACGAGCGCCAGACCGGCCTGTTGTCGACGCTGACCTGGGCGGCCGGCGACACGCTGACGCTCGAAGGCGGCGTGAACCGCGAACACCAGGACAACCGCTACCGGCGCAGCCGGTTCCGCTTCGGCATCCCGACCGATTTCGATGCCGCACCGACGCGCATCCAGAACGACGACCGCTACTCGCTCGACAACACCGGCGCCTATGTCCAGGCGATCTACGCCCCCGTGGCCGCGCTGCGGATCGTGCCGGCATTGCGCATCGACCGGTTCGATGGCCACGCCCGGCTGCCCGGCGGCATCGAGGCACCGCTGCAACGCTACGGCACCATCGAGCAGCCCAAGCTCAGCGTGATGTACGCGCTCACCCCGACGCTGAACGTCTACGCCAACTGGGGCCGCACGTTCCAGATCCTCACCGGCTCCACCGCGCCCGCCTACCTCACCGCCGGCCAGAAGGCCTTCGCGCCGTCGGTCAATACCGGCAAGGAAGCCGGCATCAAGTTCAGCGGGGCCGGCGGCACCGACATCCGGCTGGCCATCTGGCAGCAGGACGCCACCGACGAGGTGGCCAACATGCCGGCCACCGGCACCACCGTGGGCCTGGGGCAGACGCGCCGGCGCGGCGTGGATCTGCAGGCCAGCACCCGCATCGGCGAGCGCTGGTCGCTGTGGGGTTCGCATGCCTACCAGGAGGCCAAGGTGGTCAGCGCCTTTGCCGACGACGGCACCTCGCTCGCCGGCAACGAAGTCCTGGCGACGCCGCGCTTCATCTCCAACATCGGCGTGGATTTCGACGCCTCCGACCGCCTGCGCCTCGGCGCGCAGGCGCGCGCGCAGGGCGACTACTACCTGGAGGCGCGCAACGCCGCAGGCAAGTTCGGCGGCTTCGCGGTGCTCGACCTGAGCGCGGGCTACCGGCTCTCCGAGCGCATGCGCATCGACCTGCAGCTCAAGAACGTGACCGGCCGCGAGTACGAGTATGTCTGGTACGACAACTTCTTCTGGGGCAGCGACGCACGCCCGATGTTCTCGCCTGCGCCCACGCGCTCGGCATTCCTGTCGTTGAGCCTGAAACTCTGAGCCCCGGCCACGCGCGTGGGTGGTTATTCCCACCCACGCCGCGTCGTCGCGCAAACGACAGTGTTCCGACCTCATGGCCTCGGCCCGGCCAGACCAGGCGCCAGTGCGACGCGGGTTACGACCGCGCGACATCGACGCTGCCGCCATGGTCCCCATCATTGATGGCATAGCGCCCGCACCAACCGGGTAGCGGCCTGCAGCGCTGCGTGAGCGAGCCTCTGCAGCCGCGTCGCCCCGATCGCCACAAGGCTGCACCGAGGCGTTCATCGCCTTGGCACCTACCACGTGCACGTCATCGCGATTCGCCGGCCACGCGGGGCAGAGGCTGGGCGGCAGTTCACTCACGCAACGCCACTCGCACCTGCGGCTTCCCGTCGCCTCGCCGAGTGCCGAAGGAAGGTCGCGCCGCCGCCACCGAAGCCCGCACGTGAGCCCAGACGACCTCCCGACTTTAGCAATGCCGTCCCCAGGCGGCCATCGGAAGTGGCACTGCCTGATTCCTGGGCGGCTGATGTGATTTTCGCCTCTTTTCATCCGCCGTCGCGATAGCGCCTCCCGACTCGGAGGCGGTTGATGGCGCCGTGCCAATGCTGAGCGTGCGTCCCAGGCGACGGAACACCACTAGATCCTATCGATGATCAACGGCCGCCCGGTGGCAAGCGGCACACCACGCATGGCGAGGGGGTAGCTGAAACCAAACAACGCGCCCATCGCATCAAAAGCGGTAGCCCATCTCGGCGCCGACGACGCGCGGGCTGTCGATCGGGCCGTAGTAGTTGCCGTCCCGGCCAAAGGCCAGGTTGTCGAAGATCAGGCCGTTGACTCGCCTCCTGTCCGTCAGGTTCTGGACGAAGATCCGGCCGGTCCAAGGCCCCTGCTCGTATCCCAGCTGCAGCCCCAGTATGGCCACGGCAGGCTGGTAGGCCCGGTTCCTCTCATCGAGCGCGCTGCTTCCGGTGAAAGCCGATTCAACCCTGGCGAAGATACCCGACGCATGCTGGTAACGCGCGGCGAGGTAGCCGGTGTAGTGCGGCGTCAGCTTTACCCGGTTGCCGGCCAGGTTTTCTTCGGCCGACGCCCACAGCCGGGTGTACTCGGCGTCCACATAGCCGACATTGCCCGTCAGCGTGAAGCCCGGGAACAGCTCATACACGCCTTCCAGTTCGGCGCCACGGGAGCGGATCGACGCATCCGATCCGACGTAGTCGGAGGACACCGGCCGCCCGTTGGCATCGGTCGCCAGCTGAATCTCCTGCCAGTTGTCCGAGGTGATATGGAACAGCGCGCCGCCCACATGGCCACGGCCCTGCCCGAGGTTCATCTTGAAGCCCAGTTCGTGGCTCCACATCATCTCCGATTCATAGCGAAGCACCCGATCGTTGATCTCCTCGCTCTGCGCCGCGGCGAGGTTGAAACCGCCGGGAATATAGCCCTTGGCCGACGCCGCGTAGAAGGACAGATCGCCCGCCGCGTCGTAGCGCAGCGACACGCGCGGCAGGGTCGCATGGAAGGTATGGTGCAGCGCTGCGTCCTTGTACATGACCAGGCCGCCCGCCCCCAGGTCCAGCGAACCCGCCCTCTGTTCGGTGGACCGCCGCGCCTGCTCATGGCGCACGCCAACGCTGGCTGTCAGCTTGGGCAAGGAAGGCGGAGTGAAACTGGCAGTGGCAAAGACGCTGTAGTCCTCGCCCTTGGCGGTTTGCCGTGGCGCGAGGTTGTAGCTGTCGAGCCCGCGCAGGATCGGCCCCACGAACGTGCCCAGGATGGAATCCTTGCCGTTGCGATAGGTCGATGCGCCGGCCATCCAGGTCAGCGGCTGGTCGTCGGGGGAGCTGAAGCGCGCTTCGGCGTTCCAGGCGTCCTGCTTGTCGTAGATCCGACCCGCCAACGCCGCGCTGTGGGTCATGTCGAAGTCGTAGCCGGCAGATGTGTCTTCCTGGGTTCGATACGAGGCGGCCACGTCCAAGGTCCCGGCCACCAGTTGCCACTGAGCGCTGATGCCGGCGACCGTCTCGTCCTTTTCAGTGCGCTTCGGCGCATCGTTGATGTAGGTGTAGTCCCCCGCCCGCCGCCCGCCATTGAGGGCATCGCCATAGGTGCGGTTGTACAGGCCCACATCCAGCGGCAGGTACTCGTACTCGAACATGCCGGGAGCGCGCGTGCGCAGATGGTAGGCCAGCGCATTCACGCTGACGTAGTCGCTTGGACGCCAGCGCAACTTGCCCTGCAGGTAGCCCTCCCTGACCTGGCCGCGGGTCCCCTGGAACGGAGTCAGGTTGCGCAGGTAGCTGTTCTCGTCCGATGCCATGAACGCCACCGATCCCGCCAACTTGCCGTCCTCCGCCAGCGGCCCGGCGAGGAACCCATCCAGGCTGTTGCCGTTGCCGTTGCCGAACCATGTGCTGCGCAGGTTGATCTCGCCCTCGCCGCCATCTGCCGGGCCACGCGTGCGCACCAGCACCAGCCCCGACTCGCTGTTGGCGCCATAGAGCGTTCCCTGGGGACCTCGCAGCACTTCGACCGATTCCACTTGGTTCAGTACCGCGTTGCTCAGTTCCCGGAACGGGATGCCGTCGATGTAGACGGACGCGCGGTTGACCAGGAACGGATTGGACTCGATGCCCCTGATCGAAATGTACATATCGCTCAACTGCCCCATGGCGTTGAACTTGACGTTGGGGGCGAGCTTGTCCAAATCGCGGAATTCGGTGACGCCGGCTTCCTTCAGCGCTTGCCGGTCGAGCACCGTCACCGACAGGTCGCTCTTGAGATACGGCGTGTCCCGCTTGGAGCCGGTGACCACGACCTCGTCCAGGGTCTTCGCCTCGGTCGCCTGCTGCGCATTGGCGTGGATGGCAGGAATCAGGACGGTCGCGGCGAGAGCGACGGCGGAAGCAGGGACTTTCAAGGAAACCTCACGGGTGGGAGAAGAGCGCGACCGCGCATCACTGTTATTCTGTAACATTGACGGCAATGCGCTACTCCATTCCCGGCCGCGGCCGATCCGATTCCGGCGCCATGCCCACGCTCGTCGATCAGGTTTCTCGACAAACGCCGCTTCCTCCCAATTCCCTGCTATCGAGCGCGGACGGCTCCATTGCACTGGTGCGGCATTCGTTTGCTGCAAGCGACGGCCCAATGGGCCACCCCACCCAGCTGCGGTTGGCCCTGGCGTTGGGCGGCGGGGGGCGCCTGTATCAATGCACGAACACAGGCGAGCTGGATGCGCATTGGCAGGTTGGCCAATTCAACGTCGTCCCTCCCGCCGTCACTGGTACCTACTCCAGCCCGCCGGTCGAGGTGCTGGGCCTGGCCGTGGAGTGGGCTGCGGTAGAGGCGGAGCCGGGCGTGGGAGATTTCGTCGCGTTGGCCAACGGCTTGTACCGCGACCCAGTGGTGACCTCCGTTCTACAGGCGCTCTGGTCGGTGGGTGCGGCTGGCATTCTTTCCGACAGCTATTTGGTGGAAGGCGCGCGCGTCATCGTGCGTAGGCTGGGACACCTGGCCGCCCGGCCTGCGCTGTCCGCGCGGAGCATGCGTCCGCTCTCGTCGGAGCAACTCTCCGCGCTGGAGCGCTTTATCGACTCCCACTGGGGAAGCCGGCCGGACGTTACGGCCATGGCCGCCGCCCTGGGCATCGAGGTGACGCGCTTCGGCCGAGCGCTGCGGGCCGCAACGGGCGTGTCGCCCTACGTATTCCTGACCCATCGGCGCATGCACTGGGCACGCGTGCAGTTGGCCTCAGGATGCCGCGTAACCGAGGTGGCGCAGGCTACGGGCTACACCAACGTCAGCAAGTTCGCGGCCGCGTTCCGCCGGGTGACAGGAACCTCTCCCTCTGCTTGCGGAGGGGGCGAAGCGGCGCGACTACAAACCGCGGAAAATCCGCTGGCGCCTGCCGCGCGGTGTCTGAAACATCCTTGAGCTCCAGTTAGAACCGAACCCAGCCGGGCTCACAAGCGCATGGTCGGCCACCCGCAGCCGGCGGGTGACCGCATGCCGTCATCATGAAGGCATCGGAAACGGTGCTGGAATCACTGCGGCCGAACGACCTGGGCCGGCACGGTGTGTCGGACGTCTTGGATATTCAGGGCTGTGAGCAGGTCCGTATGCAGGGAAGCACCCAATTTCATGGTCCAAGCTCGGCAGTCGCCGGCCTTGCCGCTCCGCCACTGGACATGCTCCCCGCGACCTGCTTCGCCAGTAGCAAACGCCAAACGGGCCCCTGAGGATTCGCGCTCCCAAGCCAGCCTTGCAGGCAAGCAATGCAACACCGCGCCCAGCGGAACGCGGCTCATCGCAGGAAGAACTCCACAGGCGTGGTGACCTCGACCACCTCGCCGTCGATCTCCGGCGGTGGCGCCGGCAAGGGGCTGGCGCGCTGCACCGCCGCCACGGCCTCGGCGTCGAGGGTGTCGCGGCCGCTGCTGCGCAGCAGCGCCACCCGCAGGACCTGGCCTTGCCGGTCCACGGCGTACTGCACCTGCACGACGCCCTCCTGGCGCCGGCGTTGCGCCGCGCGCGGGTAGCGCTTGAAGCGCTCCAGGTGGCCGAGCACCTGCGCCTGCCAGGTGACCATCGCCTGCGGTGCCACGCCGGCCAGCGTCTGGCTGGCCGCATGGCGGCGGCCGGTCGGGGCCTGCACGCTGGGCGGGGCGCTGGCCTGATCGATGTCGGCGGCGGCGCGTTCCTGGTCCTGCTGCGCCTGCGCCTGTTCCGGCAGGGCGATGTCGGCCTGCGGCGCCTTGCGCGGCGGCGGCGGCATCGGCGCGGGCGGCGGCGCGGCCTTGCGCTGTTCGTGCCGCGGCGGGCCCGGCGGCGGTTCCGCCGGTGGCGACGGCGGCGCTTCCGGCAGCGGCGCCAGTTCGACCATGACCGCTTCGGCAGGCACGGGCAGCGGCTCGGGTGCGCGGCGCGCCTGCCACCACAGCACGCCGCCCACGGTTGCCGCATGGAGTCCCAGCGCCAGGCCCAGGCTCGTCCCCCAGCGTCGCCATGCGTCGCCAGCGCCCCGCGTTTCCCTCACCCGGCCGGCTCCGGCGCTTGCTCCAGCCCGACCAGCGCCACCTTCAGGTAGCCGGCCTTGCGCAGCGCGTCCATCGTGCCCATCAGCTCGCCGTACGGCACCGCCTTGTCGGCGCGCAGGAAGATGCGTTCGTCGCGGTCTCCCCCGGTCAGCGCGTCCAGCCGCGCGCCCAGTTCTTCGGCACCTACCGCGTCGTGGTTCAGGCTCAGCGACAGGTCCTCCCGCACGGTCAGGTAGATCGGGTCCCGGTCCTTCGGCTGCGGCGATGCGGCGCTGGCCGGCAGTTCCACCGGCACGTCCACCGTCGCCAGCGGCGCCGCCACCATGAAGACGATCAGCAATACCAGCATCACGTCGATGAAGGGCGTGACGTTGATCTCGTGGTTCTCGTCCAGGTCGTCGTCGTGCCTGCCCGTCTTGATCGCCATAGTCTCCATCCTTTCAGTGCGCGGCCACGGCGGCGATGCCGGGCGTGGACGCTTCGCGCCGGTCCAGGTCGCGCGAGACGATCTGCTGCACGCTCGCCGACAGATCGCCCAGCACCCCGCGCAGGCCGCCCAGCTGCCGGGTGAAGTGGTTGTAGATCACCACCGCCGGGATCGCCGCGACCAGGCCGAGCGCGGTGGCCAGCAGCGCCTCGGCGATGCCGGGGGCGACCACCGCCAGGTTGGTGGTGTTGGAACGGGCGATGCCGACGAAGCTGTTCATGATGCCCCACACGGTGCCGAACAGGCCCACGAACGGCGCGACCGCACCGATGCTGGCGAGCAGGCCGGTGCCCACGCGCAGCTGGCGCGCGCAGGCCAGTTCGATCCGCTCCAGGCGCGAGGCCAGGCGCTCCTTGATGCCGGCCTTGTCGTGCAGCCCCGCCGACTGCTGCAGCTCGAGCTGCGCCGCCTCGATCAGGGCGCGCGGGATGCCGTGGCCCAGGTGCGGTCCAGCGATGGCGTCGGCCAGCTGCCGGCTGTGCAGCAGCGCGGCCTGGGCGGCGCGCAGGGTGGCGCCCGTCTTGCGCAGTTCCCAGGTCTTGGCGAGCAGCACCGTCCAGGTGGCGATCGACGCGGCCGCCAGGCCGATCATCACCGCCTGCACGATCCAGTCGGCGTGCAGGAACATTTGCCAGGGGCTCAGGTCAGGAGGAAGGCGTGGGGTCGGCATGGTCGTCCAGAGGGCGGGGAACGGGAACAAACGCATCGGCAACGGGCCGAGGCGACAGTGGAGCGCATGGCAGCAGCCTGGCCCGTGCCAGGGCGGACAGCGCGTGGTAGCAGGCCGACAGCGATATCGCGTAGCCGTGGCGGCTCGCCGCCTCGTGCATGGCGCGCGCGCTCAGGCGGCCGTGGGCCCGGTACACGTCCGGTGCCAGGCGCATGACCGCCAGGCGCGCCGACGTCACCCGCAATCCGGCGCCGCGCAACAGGGCCGGACAAGACACGCGTGGCGGTTGGCCGTACGGCGGGCGTTGCGGCGCGGCGCTGCTCATCGCGGCCGCCCGGCATCCAGGCGCGGCGCCGGCCGCGACACCACGTAGCCGGCGCTGGCGGCCAAGCACAGGCCCACGCCCAGCGCCGGTTTCCAGCCCGGATGCGCGCCGCAGAAGAACAGCGCATAGCCCAGGGCCATGCCGGCGGCGGCAAAGGCCTTGCCCTTGCGGCTGATCGCCCCCTGCTCGCGCCATAGCCGCAGCGGCTGCCCGTACCTGGGATGGTCCAACAGCCAGGCTTCCAAGCGCGGCGAGGAGCGGGCGAAGCACGCCGCCGCCAGGATCAGGAAGATCGTGGTCGGCATCACCGGCAGCAACGCGCCGATGATCCCCAGCGCCACCATCGACCAGCCGAGGCCGAACCACAGCCAGCGCATCACGCGCCCTCGCGCTCCAGGCCTGTCGGCACGCCGCACGGACCCGCCGCGGCATGCGCGCGGCTCATGCGATTTCCTCGCGGACGTAGCCGTGCACGGCGCCGAACGCATCCTCCGCCCCCTTCACGAGCTGGTCCTCCTGCGCTGCCGACAGCGGCACGCCGTCCAGCGCCGCGGTGAACGCGCGCCAGTGCCGCGCCACCCCGTCCGGATGCCCGGCCAGGTGGCGGGCGCCCAGGCCGTCGCACAGCCCCAGCTTCTGGCAGGCGAGCTTGTACAGGATCGTGCCGCCGAGGTTGGACCCCTCGGCCACATACAGCCAGCCCAGCGCCGTGGCCAACGGCGTGTCCAGGCCGAGCCTGTCCGGCGCGTGCGGCGGCAGCGGCTGGCCCAGATCGCCCAGGTCGTTGGCGATCTTGAGCAGCCGGCGGCGCTCGGCCAGCTGCGGAACCAGCGCAGCCAGCGCGGCGTGCCGGTACAGCGGGTCGACGTCGCGATGGAAGCGGTACTGCACGCGCACGAACTTCGCGAACCGCTCGCGGCTGGCGAAGATGTCGCCGGCCATGATGGTCCGGTCCAGGCGCTCGTGCACGGCCTGGGTGGCCGCCTTCAGGCGCTGGCTGCGGGTGGTGGCGGAGTCAGCGATGGTTTCGTTCATGGCAACGGCTCGCGGAAAGACGGGAAAGGGAAGAACGTTGGAATCGGCGTGCGGCTCGCAGGAAACATTCATGGCCGGTCAGAACGTGCGCTCCAGTTTCAGGTTGGCGACGTTCTTGTCGTAGGAGTACAGCCAACCGACGTTGCTCTTGACCGTGTTGCGGCGCAGGGTCAGCAGGGGCGTGAATCCGGCGACGGTCCAGCGCGCGGCCTTCACCACGAGGGTGAGACTGCGCTCGTCGTCCTCGCGCCGCGCTTCCAGCAGCGCGTTGTAGGCCCCGTAGTCGCGCCGGCGCCAGGCGGCGAACACCGTGCTGCTGAAGCCGTCGGGCCATTGCAGCGATGCGCCCAGGCGCAGGCCCTTCTGCCGGTACGCGTTGACCTCCGTCGGCGCGTCGCTGTCCAGCAAATCGGCGCCGCCGAACACGGAAAGCCGCGGCCCCAGGCTGCGGAAGTAGGTGGCGAAGATCGAGCGGGACACGCCGTCGTAGTTGTCCGCATACAGCGCCTGGCGGTAGCGCAGGTCCTTCCAGTCGCCTTCCAGCTTCAGCATCGAGGAGGGCGACAAGGTGTAGTTCCACTCGCCGTGCACGCCCCACGCGCCGTACAGCGCGGAATTGCCGAGCAGGTAGTAGTCGAACGAGGGCGCGAGCGCGATGCCGTGGCGTCCGCTGCGGAAACTGTAGCCGGCCTGCGTGGTCGAGGTCAGCTCGTTGTAGGCGCTGTGGTCGCGGTAGCTCTGGCCGAACAGCAACGAGCGCAGGTAGAGGCCGTGATGGCCTCGCAGTGCCAGGCGCCGGTCGAGGCTGGCGTCGTAGTCGATGCCGGTCGAGACGATGGCGTCCGGCGTCTTGCGGTCGAAGAAGCAGATGTCTTCGTAGTAGAGCAGGCAGGTGCGGCTGGCCGAGGTCCGGTTGACGTTGTCGCTCCACGCCGGCCCCAGCGCGAACGTCCCGTTCCAGGCGCGCCGGTTCTCCAGCGCCTGGCGGAAGGTCGCGATGGACGTGCGCACGCCCTCGGTCTTGGGATCGGCGGTATCGATGGAGGCGGCAATGGCCTCGAACAGTTCTGCGGCTTCGCGATCCTGCTGGTCCTCGAACAGCGTCCGCGCCAGTTCCAGCCGCCCCAGCAGGAAATCCGGCTGCAGCGCCAGCAGCGCGCGGAATTCGCGCGCGGCGTCGGCATGGCGCCCGCGCAGCCGCGCCAGCATGCCCTGCGCGTAGTGCACCAGCATCGGATCGCGATCCGGCAGCGCCAGGTATTCGTCCAGGAAGCGGTCCGCTGCCGTCCATTGCCTGTTCTGCAGCGACAGGTACAGCGCGCGCCCCACATCGCTGGCGTTGTGCCCGACGGTGTGGCTCTGTCCGTCCACGACGATCGTGGGGCGGGCGTCGTCCAGTTCGTCCTTGAGCAGTTCGCGCTCGCGCTCGGCGCCCTGGCGCTCTGTGCGCTGGTCGAGGATGCGGCGAATGTCCTCCTGCTGCTGCGCATGCAGCGGCAGGCTGCCCAGCAGGAGGGAGAGGAACGACGCGACCCGATACCGGTGGCGGCGCAGGGCGGGGAAAGCAAATGACATCGTCTGGAGTACCGAAAAGTGTGGCAAGGACTGGCAGCCGGCTGGTCCTTGCCTTCCTCAATCAACGTGGCGCGCCCATGCCGCCGAGCGGCAGGACGCCGGCACGGCTCAGAGCTTGCCGCCGCCGAAGGCCACGTTCTTCGACCTGTCGGCGAAGGTGGCCATGCCGGCCAGCGCCGCCGCGTTGGCGCCGTAGAAGCGGCCCTCGACGGTGCCCGCGGTCGCATCCGCCCGCGCCGCGCCGCTGAAGGTGGCGGTGGACGGATTGATGGTCACGTAGTTGACCAGCGTGCTGCTGCCCAACGCTAGCGTGTTGACCGTGCTGGAGCCGCTGCGGGTCAGGCTGCCGCTCAACCGGTTGGTCGAGAAGTTGGCGGTGAAGTTGCCGCTCAGCACGCTGCCGCTGCCGGAATTGTTGATGCCGGTGACGGCGTAGCTGGCCGTGCCGCTGGTCGGCACGGTGGTGCCGGTGGTGTCGCCGACGTAGTAGACGGTGTGGTCGCCGGCGCCGACATTGCCGTTGGCGGACCACTCGCCGAACCATACGTCGCCGCTGCCGGCACGGGCGAAGGTGAACACGCCCAGGTTGCCCGGGTGGTCCGGGTCGGCGGGCATGTTCAACTGGTAGATCGGGCCCGGGCCCGAATACTGCGACAGGCCGCGGAAGTCCACCTGCAGCGTGATGCCGCTGGCCTGCACGGAAATGCCGGCCAGGCCCGGCGTATGCACGGTGCCGGCCGAGACATCGGACTTGCCCACGCCGACCCGGGCGGCATCGCTGGTGCCGCCGAAGAACGGCGCTTCGGCCGACTGGGCCTGGGCCAGGCCGGCAACGGTCATGGCCGCCAATGCCAGGGCGAGCGCGGAGAGTTTGCTTTGCGTTTTCATGAGTGACCTCATTGGATGGGTGGATGCAACGGAAGAAGGACGTCCTGTCCGAAAAGCGATCGCTCCATGATTCGGAAGAGGCGCTCAGAACCTCGCGGTCAGGCTGAGCTTCAGCGTGCGCCCCGGCGCGGCGACCAGGCCGCGGGTGGCCGGATCGATGTAGTACTGGTCGGTCAGGTTGGTGGCCGACAGTTCGGCGACCAGGTCCTCGCGTATCCGGTAGCTGGCGTAGGCATCGAACAGCAGGGTCTCGCCCCAGGAGTACGGGTAGTTCGACGTGGCGAGGAACCCGCCGCCGTTGTCGATGACATTGGCGCGGTAGAAGTCCAGGTCCGCGTTCTTGTACCGGCTGTAGTAGGTGACCCGGCCACCGAGCTCCAGGCGCTTGTCGAGCAAACGCCCGCCCAGCGACCAGTTGGCCGAGAACTCCGGCGTGGCCTGGGTCAGCAGGTAGCCCTGCAGGAAGCCGTACTTGACGCAGCCGGGCAGGAAGACGTCGGAGGCATTGCCTTGGGCATCGACGTTCTCCCCGTTGGGAATGCTGGTCAGCAGCGCGTGGCTCGCATCGCAGACCTCGTTCTCCAGCATGTAGTTCATGCCCAGGTCGGTGAAGAAGCGGCCGCCGTCGTAGCGCCCGGTCAGTTCGACGCCGCGGATGGTCTGCTTGTCGATGTTGCCGAAGCTCAGGCGGTTGTCGCGCTCGATGACGTTGCGGGTCTTGTTGGAGTAGTAGGCCAGCTTGACGTCGGCGCGCCCCTCCGCCGACAGCAGGTGGCTGAAGTCGTGGATGTAGGCCAGCTCCCAGTTGTAGGCATGTTCGGGCTTCAGGCTGCGGAACGGATTGACGTTGGCCGAGAAGCCGATGGTGCTTTCGAACAGGCTCGGATAGCGCACCGCTTCGGTGTAGCGGAAGTAGGCGCGGTCGTAGTCGCTGAAGACGACCGTGGCCGAGAACGCCGGCACCCAGCGATGGCCGCGTTTCTTCTCGGCGACCGCGGCGACGTACTCGTTTATCGGGCTGGTGCGGCAGTAGGTGGCGTCGTCCTCGCCGTTGATGGAGGCGAGCGTGGCGCCGCCCTGCAGGTGTTGCTGCGCATCCTGCAGGAACTGGCCGTTGAGGCATGGGTTGGTGGCGGCGGCGTACTTGCCGTCCGCATCCGGCGCCCAGGGCAGATGATGGGTTTCGCGCACCGTCCTGACCTGGAGGGCATCCCATGCCTCCCTGATCAGCGCATCCAGGTCGATCCCCTGGCTCTCGTACTCGGCCCGGTTCGCCTCGGCCTCGGCCACCGCCTGGGCGATCGCATCGTATTCGGCCTGGTCGAACTCGGTCCGTTCGGTCCAGTACGATGCTTCCCGGCTGACCGTCGCGCTGTTGCCGAACCTGCCAGGATTGGCCGCCACGTAGTCGTCGTAGGCCCAATAGTCCACGTAGCGCATGCCGGCGCTGAGCTGCAGCCAGTCGAGCGGCCGCCAGTCGAAGTTGAAGCTGGCGTTCCACTCCTCGCGGCGGCCGGCGCGCGGGTAGCTGCGCCAGCCGTCGTTCGGCGACACCACGTCGCCCGAGCGCAGCTTCTCGTGCTGGAAGTCGCCGCCGAGGGTGAGGTCCAACGCATCGGTGAAGCGGATCTTGTTGCTGAGCGTGACGCCGTTGCGGGCGTTGGTGGCGTTGGCGATGGCGGTGTTGCGCAGGACGACATCGCCGCTGTCGGCGCCGGCGGCGTAGTTGGGGAAACCGCCGGCACTGTAGGTGTCGCTCAGCGTGTCGGTACGCCACAGGTTGGCGTACAGGTCGATCCAGCGGCTGTCTTCCGGTTGCCATTTGTATTCCAGGTTCCAGGCCTGGGCGTCGACCCGGCTCAACGGCCATTGCACCGAACCGGGCGCGGACGACGCGAACAGCCGCGAGGGCATGATCTCGCCGTAGTGCGAAAGGCTGTCGCGATAGCCCAGTTCCAGTTGCTGGTCGTCGGTCGGCCGCCACGTCGCCTTGAACAGCCATGACTCCATCTGGCTGGAAGTGTTGGTCATCTCGTTGCCGGGCGGCAGGCGCGTGGCCAGCCAGGAGATGACGTCGTCGGACCAGCTGGCCTGCTCGTGCGAGTAGTAGCCGGCATTGCGCTTGCCGGCGTAGTAGTTGCCGCGTTCGCGATAGGCGTAGGCGCCGAGCAGGTCCACGCGCTCGGACTTCCAGCCCAGCGCCAGCCGGTAGGCGTAGTCCTCGCCGCCGAAGACGTCGTAGCCCCCGCCCCCGGTCCTGGGCGCGACGCGCAGGGTCAAGTCGTCGTTGGGCGTGATGCCGGAATTCTGCGGATAGCCGTCCACCGTGCGATAGTCCTCGCCGGTGTGCAGGGTCGGCAGGCGCGGGGCGACCGCGTTGCTGCTGCCTTCGACCCTGAATTCGCCGCCGAAGCCCGTGCCTTCGGACACGATGTCGTCCACGTCCAGCGTCTTGACCACCATCGCGCCGCCGACGCCGGTGCTGACGTTGCGCACCATCGCCGGCCCCTTGACGATCTGGATGCCGCCGATCAGGAACGGGTCGATGTAGTTGCGGTTGGTGGCGCCGTTGTAGCCGCGCCACACCGTCAGCGCCTGCTCGGTGCCGTCGATGAGCACCGGCACCCTGCCGCGGCCCTGGATGCCGCGGATGTTCAAGTCCAGCGCGCCGCTGTTGCGGGCGTCGCCGCTGAACACGCCGGGCACCCCGTTGACCAGGTCCGAGGGCGTCTTGCCCTTGTAGCGCTCGACCTCGGCGCGGCCGATGTAGGACGTGGAGACGTCCAGATCGTAGACGTCGTCGTAGCCGCGCTGGTCGCGCGCCGCGCCGCCTCCGCGGCCCCGGTCGCCGGACACGCTCAAGGCATCGGTGCTCAGTACGTCGCCTTGCGCCGCCACGGGCTGCGTCGCCTCCAGCGCCACCGTGCCGTTGCCGATGCGCCGGGCCGCCAGGCCCGTTCCCGCGAGCAAGCGACGCAAGGCTTCTTCCGCGTCCAACTCCCCTCTCACCGCATTGCCGCGCAGATCGGTGGCGATGCGGGTCTGGAACACCACCTGCACGCCCGAGATCCGCCCGTATTCGCGCACGGCAGTCAGCAACGACTGATCGGGGATGTCGTAACGGCGGACGTCGGCCTGCGTCGGCTGGGCAAGGACAGCGGGGACGAACATGACCGGCGACAGCGCGCAGGCGATGCACAGCGCGAGGGTGGCTGGCGCGGAAGCGCGCCCAACGGACGCAGGCGAAGCAGGCTGCATGAACTCGGATTCCTCAAGTGGATGGCGCCGCGCTGCGGGACCTGCGGTAGCGGCGTGACGGCTGGCTTGAGGAAACGGCGTTTTCTCTGGCTACTCCCCTAAAGACAAATGCGATTGATTCTTGTCCACACCGAATGCACGGACCCGGCTGCCTGGCGCCGGATCGGGCCAGGATTGTTTATTCCAGGTTCATCTTTAAGCCAACTTCTTGAGCCGAGGCGCCGGCGCGCATGGCTGCCCGGATCAAGGACGCAGCGGCTGCAACGTCGCTAGCGCCGTCGCGGCGTCAGCAACAACGCACCGCCCGGCAGTGCGCGTACCGCCATGCCGGCTTGGTCGGCCACCGCACCGATGGCTTCGTCCGCGGTGCGGGTATGGAACGTCGCGGTGATGGGTTCGCCGGGTCCGCCAAGGACCCAGACCGGCCCTGGCCGATAGCGGGCGATGCGGGCGATCGCTTCCTTGGCCGGCACGGCGTCGAGCAGGATCTCGCCTTGCCGCCACGGCGCGACATCGGCCATCGCGACCGGTTGCGGCGACGACAGCCACGGGCCGCCCTTCCGGTACCGGAGCTGCTGGCCCTGGCGCAGTTGCACTTCGCTGCCGCCCGCGATGGCGGCCACCGCCACCCGTCCCTCGCTGACGGAAGTCGTCACCTGGTCGGCATCCAGCGCCACCGTGAAAGCCGTCCCGATATCGCGGACCTCGCCTCCCAGCGCGGACACCCGGAAAGGACGCGCCTCGTGCGCGACCTGGAACCACGCCCGACCGCGCAGCAATCGGACCTGGCGCCGGTCCCCGGTGAACTGCAGGGCGATGGCGCTATCGGCATCCAGGGCGACCTCGCTTCCGTCTTCCAGGACGAATGTCTGCGGCTGTGCCGTGGCGCGCAGGTCGCTGCGTACGACCAGCCATCCATATGGCGCGAGCAGGACCGCCAGCACGAGCGCGGCCGCCACCGCCAGCGCCGGTGCAGGCCAGCGGCGGCGGCGCGGGCGACATGCAGCAGGCGCGGCGGCCTGCTCGGCCAGGTCCGGCAACGCCGCCAACACCATCGGCCGCGCCTGGTCCACCGTTCGCCAGAAGACCTGCTGCTGCTCGTAGGCGATGCGGTGGCGCCGGTCCGCCTCCAGCCATGCGGACAGCTTCAGCCGGTCGCGCTCGGTGAATTCGCCCGAACCCTGGCGGAGGATCCACCGCAGGGCTTGCCTGGCATGACGCGGCGACGGCAATGGCGATTGGCTCATGGGCGGGGTCCGATGGGCGGCCGATCAATGGCACTACTTTCATAGACAGTTGGAGAGCGGGCATTGCCCACACTCCTTTTCGGGTTCAGCGGCCATGATGGCGCTGGATGAGCAGGGCCGCGCGCAGCACGTGGCGCGCGACAAGCGTCTTGGAAATACCCATCCGCGCGGCGATCTCGCGCTCGGACAGGCCGAGATAGCGGTTGAGCACGAAGGCGCGGCGGACGGGCTCGGGCAGGCTGAGGATGGTCTGGCCGATCTCGCGCAACTGCGCCTGGGCGATGCCGACGTCCTCGCCGTCGACACCGGGCAACTCGCCCAGGTCGATGGCGGCGACCAGCTGCCTGCGCTCGCGTGCCTCGGCCTGGCTGCGATTGAGCGCATGGTGGTAGGCCATGCGGTAGAGATACCCGCGTACGTCGGCGATCGGCGGGTCCCCGGGGACGGCGCAGGCCTTCAAGTACATGTTCTGCAGCGTGTCCTCGGACGCGGCCGGGTCAAGGTAGCGGCCAAGGAATCGGAACAAGGCAGTGCGCTCGCGGATCAGCAGATCGACCAATGCGGCGGCGTTGGGGGACATGACGACGTCCTGGAAGCCGGACCGTTGAGTTGGGCGGGATGGCGGGCACGGTCCTTCCCAACGATTCTACCCCGTCCGCGATGGGCGGGCCGGCCGCTCGGGGTGCGGCTGCTTGCTCCTGGCGCCGCGGTCCAGTCCCGGATCGGTGGAGTGATAGCTGCTCACTGACCACGCCACCGTTGTCCATCAAAACGTCCGCTTGGGCCGAGGGGTCGTCAACCGACCTTCAGCGCATGGATCAAAACGTGGCCACTGGAAGCGACATCGCAATGGCGGACGGAGCCGGCTAAGAATCTCTCGCCGATGTCCGTCAACCGCTGCTTTGTCTTTCGCATTCCGCAGCTGCTCCATCGCCTGCCTCTGTCACTGCCATCGAGTTCCCATCCGCCGATGGACCCTGCCGGCGTGCCCCGCTTAAGAAGTAGAACGCGGATGTCGACCCGGGCGGGACATGCGCCATTCGAAGCGCCGACCTGTCAGATAGAGCTGGTTGCAAGAATGGATCCGAGTCCATTTCTGTGGATCTCGTCGGCATCAAGATCCGCTCAGCTCGTTTCGTAGCCCTGGGATTGCCCCAGGTAGGCAAGTCACGCTCATAATCTTGGGTTCGGAGAACCGGCGTGATCGATGGCGCCAGCTCCCCCATCTTCACAGGAGTGAAAATTATGGCGGTGGATGGTCCTTCAGGCGCCTCCGGCAATGCCGGCAACGCAAACGGAACTGGCGCAACCGGCGCCACTGGTGCGTCGCAGACGGCGAACGGCTCGGTCGAATCCAGACTGAACGATGCTGAGACCGCAGCCCGGTCTCGACTCGACAGTCTGGAACGTCCCGCGTCGAGTGGAGTCCGATGCCGATGCTGAAATGCACGCCGCTGTCGGTGTTCTCCTGGAACTATTCGGTCTCGGGCCTGACCTCTGGAAACGCACAACTGACACTCGAACCGTTTTCCGATCAGGGCGCCATCGCATGGGAGGGCAACATGTATAACGTCCGAAAGGATGGATGGGTCAACGCGCGGTGGACGCTTGAGCGCGACGGGAGCGCAGTCGCCGCCGCCAAAAAACGCGGCGTTCGGGGGCGCTCGTTCGATCTTGTCTGCGACGGAGCTACGTTCCTGCTGAAGCCACAAACCTTCCTGACCAGGGACTACCACATATTCATTGGGGGCACGGTAGTTGGCACTATCGAGCCAGAGCATCCACTCACTCGCAAGGCAGAGGTGAGATGCGAGAGTACAGTTGTAGAAATGGCGCAGCTATTCTCTTTTTGGCTCGTTGCAATGGTTTGGCGAAGTACAACGGATACATCGCCCACATAACCAGGTGCGATGCCGCAGCTCTGCGGTGCGCTGCCAACGCTCGATGCGTCCTTGTGGTCCCCCACCGTGGGCGTGGCCCACACCGCCTGCGCCGAGCGGACGTTCCCAATCAACCGAAGAGCACATTCCTCCCCAACCGATGTTGTGCAGAACTCGCGGGGACTTCCCTCGCCTAATGCCTGAACAAGAGCAGCCGTACGATGCATGACAGGCCTTGAATGGCCTCTTCAGCAGTTTGACTAGCAGTGCGAATTCAGTGGGTGTCAGGTCTAGTGACCTCGGCAGACCACTGGGGTCACTGATCGTCGCCGTTCGAGCCTCCAGACCCACGGAGTCCTTCATGTTGCAAAACAGGGGGACTGGATCGTCGCGCTGGAGGGTTCGACGCAAGACCGCGTGGATACGGGCTAATACTTCTTTGGGGCTGTATGGCTTGACGACGTAGTCATTTGCGCCATAGCGCAAGGCGCCGAGTTTGTCAGACTCATCACCGATAGCCGTCACCATGATGACAGGCACGTCAATAGACCGTCGGATACCTGATCTCGCCAGCCCCGGAACCCGGCTCGACGTCGCCGAGCGTAAAGCCGCCACTGTAACGGAACAGCTCACCGAACAGCCGATGGGTCAGCGTCATGCGCATGCTGAAGCGTTCGTCGTCCACCGGCCGCTCCTCGATATAGGCGCGGCCGAGCAGCAGCCCCAACGGCAAAGGCACATCGACGCCGAACATCCGCCAGACATAGCCCTCGTCGCGAAACACCAGCGCGCCGTCCTCGGTGGTCACTTTCAGCCGCATGCCCACCCCGAAGCGGATGAATTCGATCACGCCGTTGCCGCCGACATGCTCCATGTGCGAGAGGAAATGGAACGGCGGACGTCCGGCGAAATGGAACACGCGGTCCCAATGCAGAGCGCCGCTGTCGGGCCTGGCGTTGTAGTGGACCTCGATCGGCACGTCCGTCCCGCGATAAGGCACCAGCGCACCGAATATTCGCGCGGCCGGAATCAGGCACTTGGCGATCGCGCTGTGCCAAACCTCGCGCATGCGGCCCTTGACGCAGATGGAGTCGTCGCTGAAAGCGCGCAGGAAGTAATGGCGCCGGATGACCTCGCCGAGACGGTTCCAATCCTCGCCGAGCACCTCCTGGAAGATGGGCTCACGCGCCACGCGCTCAGATGGATGCCCCACGATCGGCGCATTTCGGGCGGTTGTTTTATTGGAGTGGACCAATCGTCAATCCTCGACAGGCAACCCGCCTGTGGTGCCGGGTTGGAATCCTGGCCGACAGGTTGATCGCCATGAAACCCATAGAACAGTCCGCGTGTAACTGACTGATCCGCAAGGCTTGCAAAACCAAGCCCCTGGTTTCCAGCCTACAGCAAGGGAAGACATGGAAGATTCGGCGAAATTCTCGCCCCAAGGGGCGTGGACGTTCGCTCCGTCCACAGGCCAGCGACGAAGCACCCGGAATCCAGCGCATTGTCTCTACAACTCGGCGTCGACACCGATCACTCTCCGTTCGCCGCACCTGTGGTTTCGGAGAGCGGGTTTTGCGTTCTGGTTGACCTGTTGATCGCAAAACACTCGCAAAAAAGTCCACGGCTAACCCGTTGATTCGTAAGGACCGAATTTTCGGGCCTTTGGTTCCGAGACCACAGGTAGGGAGAAGAGAGAGAACTGACTGGCTAAAATATCGCCAAACGGCGTTTTTCGCCGGCTCTCCGAAACCACGGACTCTTCACGAAAACCCTCGAAAATAAGGGGTTTTCTCAGCCTGGGGGGAGATAACCGCACTTCCGTAAGGAGTGGTGGGCCCACCAGGATTCGAACCTGGAACCAAAGGATTATGAGTCCTCTGCTCTAACCGTTGAGCTATAGGCCCGCTGCGGCCGCACAGTGTAGTGGACAGCCACGGCACGGGCCACTGGGCGGGTCGCGACTACTCGCCCTTCTGCGCGCCCTGCCCGGCGTCGCTCATCGAATACGCCCGCTGCGCGCCGTCGCCCGCGGCCCACGTCTTGTTCGGCTCGGCCTGCAGGGTGAAGCGCAGTTCGCCGCCGGCCATGATCTCCTCGTGGCGCAGGAACGCGCGCTGCAGCGGCTGGCCGTTGAGGGTGGCGCTGCCGATGTAGGGGTGGGCGTCGTCCAGGCCGTCGGCGACGACGGTGAAGCGCTTGCCGTTGGGCAGGTTGAGCGTGGCGCGCTTGAGGAACGGGCGGCCGATGATGTACTGGTTGCTGCCCGGCGCCACCGGGTAGAAGCCCAGCGCGGTGAACACGTACCAGGCCGACATCTGCCCCAGGTCGTCGTTGCCGGCCAGGCCGTCGGGGCGCGCGGCGTACTGGCTGCGCATGATCTGCCCGAGCCGGGCCTGGGTGCGCCACGGCTGGCCGGCGTAGGCGTACAGGTAGGCGACGTGGTGGCTGGGCTCGTTGCCGTGGGCGTACCAGCCGATCAGCCCGGTGATGTCCTCCATGTGCTCGAACACCGACGGGTCCACCTTGGCGTCGAACACCTGGTCCAGCCGCGCCAGCAGCCTGTCCGCGCCGCCATGCGCCTGGGCCAGGCCGGCCACGTCCTGCGGCACGTACCAGGAGTACTGCCAGGCGTTGCCTTCGGTGTAGTCGCTGCCGTAGCCGCTGGCGCTGGGGTCGAACGGTTCGCGGAAGCTGCCGTCGCGCTTGTGCGCGCGCATGAAGCCGGTCTTGGCGTCGAAGGCGTGACGCCAGTTGCCGGCACGCTTGGCGAACTCGCTGGCCACGTCGCTGCGGCCCATCGATTGCGCCATGCGCGAGATGGTCCAGTCGTCGAACGCGTATTCCAGGGTCTTGGACGCGGCCTCGCCTTCCTCGTCGATGGGCACGTAGCCCAGTTCGCGGTATTGGGCGATGCCGTCGTAGGGGCCGTAGTTGGCGCTGGCCACCATCGCCTCGAGCGCGGCGTCGGTGTCGTAGCCGCGGATGCCCTTCATGTAGGCGTCGGCGATCACCGGCACGGCGTGGTAGCCGATCATGCACCAGGTCTCCAGGCCCTGGAACGACCACACCGGCAACACGCCGTAGGGGTTGTGCTGGCGATGCGCGAGCAGCGAGTTGACGAAGTCGTTGGTGCGCTGCGGCGGTTGCACCAGGGTCAGCAGCGGGTGCAGCGCGCGGTAGGTGTCCCACAGCGAGAACGTCGAATAGTTGGTGAACCCCTGCGCCTGGTGCACGGCGTTGTCCGGGCCGCGGTAGCGGCCGTCGCTGTCCATGAACAGCGTGGGGCCGAGCAGGCTGTGGTATAGCGCGGTGTAGAACTGGGTGCGCTGCGCGGCCGGCGCCTCCACGTCCACCGCGGCCAGCGCCTGCGCCCATTGCGCGCTCGCGGCGCGGCGCACGCCGTCGAAGTCCCAGCCAGGCACTTCGGCGTCGAGGTTGGCGATGGCGCTGTCCTCGCTGACCGGCGAGATCGACACCTTCACCAGCAGCGGCTCGCGCGAGGCGTCGCCGAAGTCAAAGCTGCCCACCAGCTGCCGCCCCTCGATCTGCGCGCGCTGCGTGGGGTCCTTCTCGCCTGGCGGCGGGAAGCCCTTGTAGGGGATGTCCTGTTCGGTGTTGTGGAAGGCGTGGCCGCGCAGCGGCTGCGAGAAGCGCATGGCGAAGTACAGCTGCCGGCCCGGCGCCCAGCCGCGGGTCTCGCGGAAGCCGGTGACGGTGCCGTCGGCGCGCAGGCGCAGCCGCGACCAGCTGATCTTGCCGGGGTAGTCGTACATGCTGGTGCGCAGGTCCAGCAGCACGTGCGCCGGCTGGCCCTTGGGGAAGGTGTAGCGGTGCACGCCGGCGCGGGCGCTGGCGGTGAGTTCGGCGCGCACCTTGTAGTCGTCCAGGGTCACCGCGTAGTAGCCCGGTTCGGCGCGTTCGTCGTCGTGGCGGAAGCGCGAGCTGTAGCCGCTACCGGGCTTGTCCGGGTCGCCGCGCTCCAGCCGCACCGCGCCGCTGATCGGCATCAGCAGCACGTCGCCCAGGTCCGAGTGGCCGGTGCCGGAGAAATGCGTGTGCGAGAAGCCGACCAGGCTGCGGTCGTCGTAGCGGTAGCCGGCGGCCCAGTCGTAGGCATCCTTGCGCGGCTGGATGCGCGTGTCCGGGCTCAGCTGCACCATGCCGAACGGCACCGTGGCGCCGGGGTAGGTGTGGCCTTCGCCGCCGGTGCCGATGAACGGGTCCACCGCCGCCACCGCGCGCGCGCCTGCGCTGTCGCCCGCAGGCGCCGCGTGGGCGGCCAGGCTGAGGGTCATCGCCAGCAGTGCCGTGGCGCGCCGCATCCAGGTTGTCCGCATCTGAGTTCCCCGACCGAATCGATCCAAATCGATAACACAAATTTGGCCACAGGCTTTGCTGCACTGCAAAATGCGCCGCAGGGCGTGACGGCGCAGGATGGGTGGCCTTTTGAACCGGTCTAAATCGTCGTGCCGTCGCCCCCCGCCGACAAACGCGTCACCGTGTCCGACATCGCCGCCGCCTGCGGCGTGTCGCGGGCGACCGTGTCGCTGGTGCTGCGCAACAGCCCGCTGGTGCATGCGGACACGCGCGCGCGGGTGGCGGCGGAGATCGCGCGCCAGGGCTACGTGTACCACCGCGGCGCGGCCAGCCTGCGCGGGCGCGCGTCCAACGCGGTGGCGCTGGTGGTCAACGACCTGTCCAACCCGTTCTTCGCCGAGTTCGCCGGCGGCGTCGACGCGGCGCTGGCCGAGGCCGGCTACGTGATGCTGATCGGCAGCACCGGCGAGTCGCCGGAGCGGCAGCAGACCGTGCTGGCGTCGCTGATCGAGCACCAGCCGGCGGCGATGATCCTGTCGCCGACCGAGAACAGCGATCCGTCGCGGCTGCGCCAGTTGCTCGGCGCGTTGCCGGTGCTGCTGTTCAACCGCGCGCTGGGCAACGATTGGCCGTTGCTGGCGCTGGACAACCGCCGCGGCGCGCGCCTGGCCACCGAACACCTGCTGGCGCAGGGCCACCGCGCGATCGCCTTCTTCGGCGGGCACCGCACTTCCAGTTCCTGCGACGAGCGCCGCGAAGGCTACCGCGACGCGCTGCAAGCGGCCGGCATCGCGCCGGACCCGGCGTGGCTGATCGAATGCGCGCCGACGCGGCTGGAAGCGGCGCGCCAGGCCGGCGCGCTGTTCGCGCGCGACCCGGTGCCCACCGCGCTGGTCTGCTACAACGACGTGGTCGCGCTGGGCCTGGCCAGCGGCCTGGCCGAACGCGGCCGCTACGCCGGCCACGACTACGCGCTGGTCGGTTTCGACGACATCCCCGAGGCCGCCGTCGCCACCCCGCCGCTGTCCACCGTCGCCGTCGCCCCGCGCGAGCGCGGCATGCAGGCCGCGCGGCTGGTGCTGGCCGCCGTGCGCCAGCAGCAGCCGCTTCCACCGCTTACCATCGCCCCGGCGCAGCTGTGCCTGCGTGCCAGCAGCCGTGTCGTCCTATCGCCCGTCCCCGGAGTTGCCGCATGAGTCGTCGCCCGCTGTCCAACACCGCCGCCATCGCGGTGGTCAGCATGATCTTCTTCACCTGGGGCGGGCTGACCAGCCTCAACGACGTGCTGATCCCGCACCTGAAAGCCGTGTTCCAGATGAACTACGCGCAGTCGATGCTGATCCAGTTCACCTTCTTCGGCGCGTACTTCCTGATGTCGCTGCCGGCCGGCGCGGTGGTGTCGCGGGTGGGCTACAAGAGCAGCATCGTCATCGGCCTGGTGGTGGCGGCGATCGGCGCGGCGATGTTCTACCCGGCGGCGCGGCTGCCGTCGTATCCGCTGTTCCTGACCGCGCTGTTCGTGCTGGCCAGCGGCATCACCCTGCTGCAGGTGGCGGCCAACCCGTACATCAGCCTGATCGGCAATCCGGACACCGCGCCGAGCCGGCTGAACTTCGCCCAGGCGCTGAACTCGCTGGGCACCACCATTTTCCCGCTGCTGATCGGCCCGCTGATCCTGGCCGGCGCGGTGCTGTCGGCCGACAAGATCGCGGCGATGGGCGCGCTCGAGCAGGCCGCCTACCGCAGCGCGCAGGCGCAGTCGGTGCAGGTGCCGTACCTGCTGCTGGCCGGCGGCTTGCTGCTGCTGGCGGTGTTCGTGCTGGTGATGCGCATCCCGTCGCTGCGCGAGGACGCCGGCGATTCGGTCGAGTCGCACCACAGCTTCGCCGACGCGTTGCGCCAGCCGCACCTGCTGTGGGGCGTGGTGGCGATCTTCATGTACGTGGGCGCGGAAGTGTCGATCGGCAGCTTCCTGATCAACTACATCTCCGGCCCGACCACCGGCGGCCTGAGCGAAGCCACCGCCAGCCGCTACCTGGCGTTCTACTGGGGCGGGGCGATGGTCGGGCGTTTCGCCGGCGCCGCGTTGCTGCAGGTGATCCCGGCGCGCCGGCTGCTGGCCGCCTTCGCCGGGGTCGCCTCGCTGCTGCTGATCGTGACCATGATCAGCACCGGCCATGTGGCGATGTGGAGCGTGATCGCGATCGGCCTGTTCAACTCGATCATGTTCCCGACCATCTTCACCGTGGCGATCGAGCGCCTGGGGCCGCTGACCAGCAAGGCGTCGAGCCTGCTGATCATGGGCATCGTCGGCGGCGCGATCATCCCGCTGCTGCAGGGCGCGCTGGCCGACACGGTCGGCATCCAGCACGCGTTCGTGATCCCGCTGCTGTGCTACGCCTACATCCTCTGGTACGGCGTGCGCGGCTCGCGGCTGTCGTCCAACCTGCCGGCCGACGCGCCGGGCGCCGCGCCGGTGGCGCGCGCGATGCATTGATCCGCGGCGCAGGCGCGGCGGCGCGCTGCCGCCGCCTGCGCGTGGCCGTTCCTCCCCCTTCCCCTTCCCTAGGCTTGCAAGCGACCGCATGAATCTGCCCTCCACGCCTCTGCCCGACTTCGCCGACGCCGCCGTGCTGCGCGCGCATATCGCCGACACCATGGCCTTCTACCATCCGCGCGCGATCGACCCGTCCGGCGGCTTCTTCCACTATTTCCGCGACGACGGCAGCGTGTACGACGCCGGCCACCGCCACCTGGTCAGCAGCACCCGATTCGTCTTCAACTACGCGATGGCCGCCAACGAGTTCGCCGATTCGCCGCTGGCCGCCGAGTACCTGGACGCCGCGCGCCACGGCCTGCGCTACCTGCGCGAGGCGCACCGCGACGCGGCCAGCGGCGGCTACGTATGGACGCTGCGCGACGGCGCGGCGGAAGACCGCACCCAGCATGCCTATGGCGCGGCGTTCGTGATGCTGGCCTACGCCACCGCGAAGAAGGCCGGCCTGGACACCGACGCGTGGATGGACGAGACCTGGCAGCTGCTGGAGACCCGCTACTGGGACGCCGCCGCCGGCCTGTACCGCGACGAGGCCACGCCCGACTGGCAGTTCTCCGGCTACCGCGGGCAGAACGCCAACATGCACCTGTGCGAGGCGCTGATCGCCGCGTACGAGGCCAGCGGCCAGGCGCGCTACCTGCAGCGCGCGCTGCTGCTCGCCGACCACATCACCCGCCGCCAGGCGGCGCTGGCCGGCGGCCTGGTATGGGAGCACTACGACGCCAACTGGCAGGTGGACTGGGACTACAACCGCGACAACCCCAAGGACCTGTTCCGGCCATGGGGCTTCCAGCCCGGCCACCAGGTGGAGTGGTCGAAGCTGCTGGTGCTGCTGCACGGGCATCTGCAGGCCGCCTCCGGCAGCGCGCCGGACTGGCTGCTGCCGACCGCGCGCCACCTGTTCGACACCGCGCTGGCGCATGGCTGGGACGCGCAGCACGGCGGCATCGTCTACGGCTTCGCCTCCGGCACCGAAGCCGAGCCGGTGGTCGGCGTGCCCGACGTGGCGCAGGGTCCGACCTACTTCTGCGACGACGACAAGTACTTCTGGGTGCAGGCCGAAGCGATCGCCGCCGCCGCGCGGCTGCTGGCGGCGACCGGCGATACGGCCTACCGCGCCGCCTACGACAGGCTGTGGGCGTATTCGTGGGAGCACCTGGTCGACCACCGCTACGGCGCCTGGTTCCGCATCCTCAGCCGCGACAACCGCAGCTACAGCGACGAGAAGAGCCCGGCCGGCAAGACCGACTACCACACCATGGGCGCCTGCCACGACGTGCTGGCGGTGATGCGCGGCAGCCGGGCGTTCGCTTAGGGCAGAGGCGCGGAGATGCGTTGGTGGGAGCGACTTCAGTCGCGACGAGGCGTTACTAGGAAAGCCCGTCGCGACTGAAGTCGCTCCCACAGTGGCTTGGCTGGCTACGGACAGGCAGCGCTAGGCTGCAGCATCCAGCGGCACTGTCCGCAACACGACCGACGCCGCGGCAACAAAAGCCCCGCACATGGCGGGGCTTTTTCGTTGCCGCGAACCGCGCTCGGGACTCGCTGGCGGCGATGCGCAGCAGCCGCGCGTTCGCGTAGGGCGATACGGCACACCGGCCTCGCTCCTACAGGGGTGGGTCGCGCGCAGCACTGTCCGATCGCGGCCACGGCACGGTGTTCGCCCACTAAAAAGCTCCGCACTTGCGGGGCTTCTTCGTTGCCGCGAACCGCGCTCGATCAGCGTCGAGGAGCTGCTGGCGGTGATGCGCAGCAGCCGCGCGTTGGTGTAGGGGCATAGGTGCACTGTGGGAGCGACTTCAGTCGCGACGGGCCTTCCCGGTAGAGCCGCGTCGCGACTGAAGTCGCTCCCACAAGGGTTGGCCGGCTGCGCCGGGCCGCATCGCCACATCGGCCGCCGCTATCCGCACCGCACCACCTGGCCCACGCCTGCGCCCACGAAGAAGCCCCGCACATGGCGGGGCTTCTTCGTTGCCGCGAACCGCGCTCGATCAGTCGATGTCGAGGAAGCTGCGCAGCTGTTCGGAGCGGCTGGGATGACGCAGCTTGCGCAGCGCCTTGGCCTCTATCTGGCGGATCCGCTCGCGGGTGACGTCGAACTGCTTGCCGACTTCCTCGAGGGTGTGGTCGGTGTTCATGTCGATGCCGAAGCGCATGCGCAGCACCTTGGCTTCCCGCGGGGTGAGGCCGGCCAACACGTCGCGCACGGTCTCGGACAGGTTGATGTTGGTGGTGTTCTCGATCGGGGACTCCACGTTGGTGTCCTCGATGAAGTCGCCCAGATGCGAATCCTCGTCGTCGCCGATCGGGGTTTCCATCGAGATCGGCTCCTTGGCGATCTTCATCACCTTGCGGATCTTGTCCTCGGGCATGTCCATTTCCTTGGCCAGCTCCTCCGGGGTGGCCTCGCGGCCGTACTGCTGGAGCATCTGCCGGGAAATGCGGTTCAACTTGTTGATCGTCTCGATCATGTGCACCGGGATGCGGATGGTGCGCGCCTGGTCGGCGATCGAACGGGTGATGGCCTGGCGGATCCACCAGGTCGCATACGTGGAGAACTTGTAGCCGCGACGGTACTCGAACTTGTCCACCGCCTTCATCAGGCCGATGTTGCCCTCCTGGATCAGGTCCAGGAACTGCAGGCCGCGGTTGGTGTACTTCTTGGCGATGGAGATCACCAGGCGCAGGTTGGCCTCGACCATTTCCTTCTTGGCCTTGCGCGCCTTGGCTTCGCCATAGGCCATCGCCCGGCTGATTTCCTTCAGCTCGGCCAGGCTCAGGTAGGTCGCCCGCTCCACCGCCACGGTGGCTTCCTGCTCGGCGACGATCTGGTCCTTGACGTCGCGCAGCGCCGAGGACCACTTCTGCTTGCGCTTCAGTGCGTCGTCGACCCAGGCCACGTTGGTCTGGTTGCCTTCCCAGGAGCGGATGAAATCCTTGCGCGGCATGCGCGCCACGTGGGTGGCCAGGTGCAGCACGCGGCGCTCGTGGTCCTTGACCTGGGCCATGGTGTCGCGCAGCTTGCGCACCAGCACGTCGGTCAGCGGCAGCGGCAGCTTCAAGGTGACGAACACCTCGGCGATGTCGTTGCGCAGCTTGGTGACCAGCTTGTGCTCGGCGCCGTTCTTGGCGTGCGCCTTCTTGAACTTGGCGTATTCGGTGGCCAGCACTTCCATGCGCCGCGCGACCTCGGCCGGATCCGGGCCGGTCGGGCCGGCTTCCTCTTCGGCGGCTTCGACTTCCTCGTCGTCGTCGTCGGCATCGGCATCGGCGGCGGTGTCGTCGTCGCTGGCGACCACGACCGGCGCCGGCTCTTCCTCGATCAGGTCGTTGAAGCCGACCACGATCTCGGCCAGGCGCTTCTTGCCTTCCTTGTGCTGCTCGTAGTCCTCGAGCAGGGTCTCCACCGCCAGCGGGAACGCGCCGAGCGCGGCCTGGACCTGGCTGAGGCCTTCCTCGATGCGCTTGGCGATGGCGATCTCGCCCTCGCGGGTCAGCAGCTCCACCGTGCCCATCTCGCGCATGTACATGCGCACCGGGTCGGTGGTGCGGCCGCCTTCGGTGTCGAGCGCGGTCAGCGCCGCGGCGGCCTCTTCGGCCGCGGTGTCGTCGACCTCGCGGTTGCCGGTGTTGCCGTCGTTGAGCAGCAGGGTTTCGGCGTCGGGGGCAACTTCATGGACGTCGATGCCCATGCCGTTGATCATGCCGATGATGTCTTCGATCTGTTCGGGATCGACGAGGTCGTCGGGAAGGTGGTCGTTGACTTCGGCGTAGGTCAGATAGCCCTGTTCCAGGCCCTTGCTGATCAGTTGCTTGATGTCGGATTGCTGGGCAGGACGTTCGTTGGCCATGAGTGCTCGCGCCACCGGCAGGTAGATGAATGAGAGAACCTAGCATTATAACAGCCCGGACCGCCGCTTGCCGGGCAAGGAGCCTGAACCGCTCCGCTAGGTCGCGCCCAGGCTAGGGCCTGAGCAGGAAAGTGACCGGGCCGTCGTTGACCAGGCTGACGATCATATGGGCACCGAAGCGCCCGGTTTCCACCCCTGGGCGATGCCGTTGCCGGCAGATTTCCAGCAGCCGGTTGAATCCGCGTTCAGCCTCCGCCGGCGGCGCGGCGGTACTGAAGCTGGGGCGCATCCCCGAACCGGTATCGGCGGCCAGGGTGAACTGGCTGACCAGCAGCAGGCCGCCGCCGGTGTCGCTCAGCGAGCGGTTCATGCGCCCGCCGGCATCGGCGAACACCCGGTAGCCCAGCAAGCGCTCGGCCATGCGCTGCAGCCTGGCTTCGTCGTCGCCCGGCTCCACCGCCACCAGCGCCAGCAGGCCGGGGCCGATGCGGCCGACGATCCGGTCCTCGACGCTGACCGAGGCCTGGTTGACGCGTTGGATCAGGGAGAGCATTTTTCGGGACTCGGGACTCGGGACTCGGGACTCGGAAGCATCCGGCTTCGATGGCTGCCTGTCATCCGTTGGCTCCCGACTTCGGCGCGGAGGGCGCGACACGCAATGCGCCGGTTGCCGCGCCGCGGCCGTCATCCTGGCATGGCGGCGCCAGCGGATAAACTGGGTCGATGAAACCTGCGACATCCGCCGCCCTGTTGTACCGCTGCGCCGCCGCCGTGGCGCGCCTGCCCTGGCCGTGGCTGCGGGGCCTGGCCGATGGCCTGGCCTGGCTGTGGCTGCGCCAGGACGCGCGCGAGAGCCGGGTGACCCGGCGCAACCTGGAACTGGCCTACCCCGAGCTGCTGCCCAGCGAGCGCGCCGCGCTGCACCGCGACGTGCTGCGGTCCACCGCGCGCCAGGCCGCCGAGACGCTGCGCTTGTGGACGCGGCCGCCGGCCGAGAACCTGGCCCGGCTGCGCCAGCGCTACGGCCAGGAGCTGTACGACGCGGCGCTGGCATCGGGCCGCGGGGTGATCGTGGCCGCGCCGCACTTCGGCAACTGGGAGCTGCTGAATCAGTGGCTGGCCTCGCGCGGGCAGATCGCCATCGTCTACCGCGCGCCGGCCTCGGCGGTCGGCGACGCGTTCCTGCAGCAGGTGCGCAGCGGCGACAACGTGCGCCAGGTGCGCGCCGAAGGCCCGGCGGTGCGGCAGCTGTTCAAGGTGCTCAAGGACGGCGGCGCGGTCGGCATCCTGCCCGACCAGCAGCCCAAGGCCGGCGACGGCGTGTTCGCGCCGTTCTTCGGCGTGCCGGCGCTGACCATGACCCTGGTCAACCGGCTGGCCGAGCGCACCGGCGCGATCGTGCTGTTCGCGTGGTGCGAGCGGGTCGACAGCGACCTGCAGTTCGCGCTGCACGTGCAGCCGGCGCCGGCGGCGATCGCCGATCCCGACCCGCGGGTGGCCGCGACCGCGCTGAACCAGGGCGTGGAGCGCGTGGCCCGGCGCGATCCGGCGCAGTACCAGTGGACCTACAAGCGCTACACGCTACGCCCGGATCCGACCGAACCCAATCCCTATGCCACGGCGCGGCATCCGCATTGAGCCGGGATTGGGGATTGGGGATTGGGGATTCGGGAGTGGTGGCGTTCGTGACCTGGTGTTCGCGGCGGCTGCCGTAACTTCGATGGGTCGCCACTCCCCACGGCCTGTCCAATGCCCAGCCACCGCCGCGATGCCGCCACGCCTGCTGCCGACGATGCCGGCGATGCGCGGGCGTTGTGGATCGTGGCCGCCGGACGCGCCGAATTGCGCCGCGAGGCCTTGCCCGGCTGCGATCCGCTGACCCAGGTCCGGGTGCGCACCCGCTACAGCGGGATCAGCCGCGGCACCGAGGCGCTGGTGCTGGCCGGCGCGGTGCCGGCGTCCGAGGCGGCGCGGATGCGCGCGCCGTTCCAGGCTGGCGAGTTCCCGTTCCCGGTCAAGTACGGCTACGCCTGCGTCGGCGAGGTCGAGGCCGGACCGCCGGCGCTGCTCGGCCGCAGCGTGTTCTGCCTGCATCCGCACCAGGACCGCTTCGTGGTGCCCGCCGGGCGCGTGGCGCTGCTGCCCGTGTCCGTGCCGGCGGCGCGCGCGGTGCTGGCAGCCAATGCGGAGACCGCGCTCAACGTGGTCTGGGACGCCGGTATCGCCCCGGGCGACCGGGTCGCGGTGATCGGCGCCGGCGTGGTCGGCCTGCTGGTCGCGCAGTTGGCCTCGCGCATCGTCGGCACCGAAGTGACCGTGGTCGATATCGCGCCCGCCCGCGCCACGGTGGCGGCCGCGCTCGGCCTGGCATTCGCCGTACCGGCGCAGGCGCCGCGCGACTGCGACGTGGTGGTGCATGCCAGCGCCAGCGCCGCCGGCCTGGCCACCGCGCTGGCGTGCGCCGGCATGGAGGCGCGCGTGGTCGAGGCCAGCTGGTACGGCGCACGCGAGGTCCCGGTCGCGCTCGGCGGCGCCTTTCACAGCCGGCGCCTGCAGTTGGTGTCGTCGCAGGTCGGCCAGCTGCCGCCGGGGCGGCGCGCGCGCTGGTCGCATGCGCGGCGCATGGACAGCGCGTTGGCGCTGCTCGCCGATCCGCGCCTGGACGCGCTGGTCGCCAGCGCCAGCGCGTTCGCGGCGCTGCCCGGCGACTACCCGCGCGTGCTCGCCGACCCGGCCACGCTGTGCCATCGCGTCGACTACGAAGACGCCTGATTCCTAGCCCTGGAGAACCGAATGTTCGCCGTCGAAGTCAGAGACCACGTGATGATCGCCCACAGCCTGCCCGGCGAGGTGTTCGGCCCCGCACAAGGCCTGCATGGCGCCACCTTCGTGGTCGACGCGGCGTTCTTCGCGCCGGCGCTGGACGGGGACGGGCTGGTGGTGGACATCGGCCTGGCCACCGCGCTGCTGCGCGAGGTCCTGGCGCCGCTGAACTACCAGAACCTGGACGCGCTGCCGGTCTTCGCCGGGCGCACCACCACCACCGAGTTCCTGGCCAAGTACATCTTCGATGCGCTGGCCGACGACCTGCGCGGCGGCCGGCTCGGCGCGGCCGGCGCGCGCGTGCAGCGGCTGCGCGTGCAACTGCACGAATCGCACATCGCCCGCGCCTGGTACGAGGCGGCACTGTGAATCCGGCGGTGCGCGCGCTGGTGTTCGCCATCCCCGGCGACCTGCAGGCGCGCACCGGCGGCTACGGCTACGACCGGCGCATGATCGAGGAGCTGCGCGCGCAAGGCTGGCAGGTGCGGGTGCTCGCGCTGGGCGGCGGCTATCCGGCGCCATCGGCGCAGGAATGCGCGCAGGCCGAGGCGCGCTTCGCCGCGCTGGCCGACGGCGCGGTGGTGCTGGTCGACGGACTGGCCTACGGCGCGATGCACGCACTGGCCGCGCGCGAACATGCGCGCCTGCGCCTGGTGGCGCTGGTCCACCATCCGCTGGCGCTGGAAACCGGGCTGGACCCGGCACGCGCGCAACAGCTGCTGGACAGCGAGCGGCAGGCGCTGCAGCTGGCACACGCGGTGGTCGCCACCAGCCACAGCACCGCGCGCCAGTTGCAGGCGCTGTTCGGGCTGCCGGCGCAGCGCGTGCACGTGGCGCCGCCGGGCTGCGATCGCGCCGCATCCGCCGCGCCGCGCGAAGCGTCCGCGCAGGTGCGGCTGTTGAGCGTGGGCGCGCTGATTCCGCGCAAGGGCCTGGACCTGCTGGTCGACGCGCTGGCGCCGCTGCGCGAGCTGCCGTGGACGCTGCGCATCGTCGGTGCCGCGCGCGATGCGCCGACCGCGGCCGCGCTGCGCGCGCAGGTCGCGCGCCACGGGCTGGAGCAGCGCATCGAGCTGGTCGGCGAAGTGGACGACGTCGCGTGCGAATACGCGCAGGCCGATGTGTTCGTGCTGCCGAGCCGCTACGAGGGCTACGGCATGGTCTTCGCCGAGGCGCTGGCGGCAGGCTTGCCGGTGCTCGGCTGCGATGCCGGCGCGGTGGCCGAAGTGGTGCCGGAGGATGCGGGGCTGCTGGTGCCGGTGGACGACGTGGCCGCGCTGGGCGACGCGCTGCGCCGGCTCATCACCGACGCCGCATTGCGTGCGCGCCTGGCCACCGGCGCGCGCCATGCGGCACGGTCGCTGCCGCAGTGGCGCGACAGTGCCGCCGCGCTCGCCCGCGCGCTGGCCGCATGAGCGGCTTCTCCGCCGCCTGGCTGGACCTGCGCGAGCCCGCCGACCGCGCCGCGCGCGATCCGGCGCTGCTGCAGGCGGTGGCCGGTCACCTGCACCATCGCTCGCGGGTCACCGTGCTCGACCTGGGCTGCGGCAGCGGCGCCAGCGTCCGCGCGCTGGCGCCGTCGCTGCCGGCCACGCAGCGATGGCGCCTGCTCGACCACGATCCGGCGCTGCTCGCGCTGGCCTGCACACGCATCGGCGATGCGGTGCCGGTGCAGGCGCACGCGCAGGATCTGCGCGCGCTGGATGCGCTGCCGCTGGACAGCGCCGACCTGGTCACCGCGTCGGCGCTGTTCGACCTCGCCGGGCACGACTGGATCGACGCGCTCGCGGCACGGCTGCAGCAGGCCGGCGCGGCGCTGTACGCGGCACTCAACTACGACGGCACCATGCAGTGGACGCCGGCGCTGGACGACGATGCGGCGGTGCTGGCGGCATTCAACGCGCACCAGCGCCGCGACAAGGGGCTGGGGCAGGCCCTGGGGCCGGACGCGGCGCGGGAACTGGCACGCCGCCTGGCCGCGCGCGGCTTCCAGGTGCGCAGCGCGCCCAGCCCCTGGCGGCTGCGGCCGGACCAGGCCGAACTGCACCGCGCGCTGCTGCGCGGCATCGCCGAGGCGGTGCGCGAAACCGGCCAGTTGCCCGACCACGCGCTGCAGGCGTGGCTGGCGCAGCGGCTGGCGCTGGCCGACCGCGCCGAATGCGTGGTCGGCCACGTCGATCTGTTCGCCTGGCGTTGAGGCGCCTGCGCCGCGCTCAGCCGTCCACCGGCTGCGCCGGCGTGGCCAGCACGCGCTGGTAGAACGCCAGGTCCAGCCAACGTCCGAACTTGAACGCCACCTCGCGCAGCGTGCCGGCATGGACGAAGCCGAGCTTCTCGTGCATCGCGATGCTGGCCTGGTTCTGCGCATCGATGCCGCCGATCAGCACGTGCACGTCGCGCGCCTGCGCCTCGGCCACGATCCGTTCCAGCAGCACCCGGCCCAGGCCCTGCCCGCGGTGGTCGCGCTGCACGTACAGCGAATGCTCGACGCTGTACTTGTTGGCCGCAAACGCGCGGAAGCTGCCGTAGCTGGCGAAGCCCAGCAGATCGCCGGCCTCGCTCTCCACGCCGATCACCGGGAACCTCCCGGCGCGCTTGCCGGCGAACCAGCCGGCCATGCTCTCCGGCGGCCGCGGGCGGTACTCGTACAACGCCGTCGAATGCGCGATCGCATCGTTGAAGATCTCCAGGATCGCGGCCGCATGGCGCTGCTCGGTGCACTCGACGATACGCATTCCACTTCGGCTCCGGCGGCGGTTCCGGAATAGTAGGGCCTGGTTCCATCGTGTTGGAATAGGCGGGACTCGGGACTGGGGACTGGGGACTCGGTTGCGGTCGCGCCTTGAGGCGCTTCTGCGTGGAGCATTTCAACCAGGCGCTTACAGACAGGTACATCTGTGCGGCTCCGAGTAGCCTTGGTCATGCCCGACTGATGGCCCGGTCAAGCACACAGTCCCGTCCAGAAGAACGGGTTGCCTAGGTCGGAGGAGACAGTGCTCCCGCCTGGATCGCGGCGAACCCCGCGCACGCGACGGGTCGCCGGCGGTAAGGTTCTGCTGCTCACCGCAGCCCGCCATCGAGGTGGATGGCCGAGGCCGCCGAACGGCGGGCCGCACAGGCCGGCTGCAGGTTTGCGCCGGCCCGCGCCGCTTACGATTCTGCCGCGGCGGTCGGTGAGGTGGCGCGCAGATCGCAATCGAACACCACGTCGCCGCCCAGGTCGTAGGCCACCGTGAGCGGGCGCCGCGCCTGCGCCAGGCGCTGCACCGGCGGCAGCGCGATGCCGCTGGGGCCGGCGCCGATGATCAGCGGCGCCACCGCCACGTGCAGGCGATCGATACAGTCCGCCTCGAGGAACGCGGCGATGGTGCGCGCGCCGCCTTCCACCAGCACCCGGTGCAGGCCGCGCTGCGCCAGCGCATCGAGGATCGCCTGCGGGGCGATGTGGCCGTGCGCATCGGTGGCCAGGGCCAGGCACCGGCCGCCGATGTCCGGGGCAGGAACATGGTCGCCGTGGATCAGCAGGGTCGGTGCCGCGCCGTCGTGCAGCAGCTTGGCGGCGGCCGGAATGCGCCCGTGCGGATCGACGATCACCCGCACCGGATTGACCCCGTGCACCAGGCGCACGGTCAGCGAGGGGTCGTCGGCGACCACCGTGCCGACGCCGATCACGATCGCGTCGACCAGCGCGCGGCACCGGTGCAGGTGGCGCAGGCCGGCGGCGCCGGAGATGTCGCGCGCATCGCCGCTGACGGTGGCCACGCGCCCGTCCAGCGATTGCCCGACCTGGGCCAGCACCAGCCGCGACGCTTCGGCCAGCGGCGCGTACAGCGCGCAGGCCGGTTCGCGCCCCAGCTCGCGCTCGAGCAGGCGGCGCCGGCGCTCGTGCGGCAGCGGCGTGCGCCGCAGCGTGCACAGCGTGGCCCACGCCTCGTGGCTGGGCTCATGGCCGCCGGCAGGCGCGGCGGGACGGGGTGGCACGCTCAGTTCCATGCGCGCCACGCTAGGCGCGACACAGTGTCGCAGGCGTGAAACCGCACCGGCGGACGCTTGTCGCGCATGCTTCGCGACGCGTTCATGCCGCCGGCCTTCTACTTGCGGTAGGCGGCCACGGCCGCGGATGCGAAGATCGACGCGGTCGGCCGCTTGAATCCGCGGCCGATCCCCCCCACTAGGAGCCTGCATGACTTCGCCCCTCGCCCCCGCTCCCCCCCACGCCGCCGGCGCGTTCGGCGATCCGGCGGCGATCCGCTGCGAGCGCGCGGCGTCGGAGCTGCGTGCGGGGCGGCCGGTGCTGGTCGAGGACGCGGCGCTCGGCGTGCGCGCCTACATCGCGCTGGACAGCAGCACCCAGGGCAGCTTCGACACCTTCGCCCGGGTCGCCGACGAGCGCCATTACCTGTTCCTGACCCCGCAGCGCGCGCGCGTGCTGGGCCTGGACGCGCCGGCCGGCGCGCGGGTGGCGCTGGCCGGGCTGGACTACACCGCGCTGGCCGAGCTCGGCTATCTGCGCGATGCGGCCGCGCCGGCGTCGTGGACCGCCGGCGATGCGCTGGACGCGGCGGCGGTGGAGATCGCGCGGCTGGGCCTGTTGCTGCCGGCGATGGTCGCGGTGGCGGTGGACGCCGGCGATCATGCCTTCGACGGCTGCCAGCGGCTGTCGCTGGCGGAGCTGGCGCAGGGCGTGGCGCAGTCCTCCGGCGGCTACGAACTGGTGACCCGCAGCCCGGTACCGCTGCGCGACATCGGCATGACCCAGTTCGCGGTGTTCCGCGGCGGCGTGGCCCAGCGCGACCAGGTGGCGATCATCGTCGGCCATCCCGACCCCGCCGGCGTGGTCCCGGTACGCGTGCATTCCTCGTGCCTGACCGGCGACCTGTTCGGCTCGCTGAAGTGCGACTGCGGCGACCAGCTGCGGCGCGGGCTGAGCAAGCTGAAGGAACTGGGCGGCGGCGTATTGCTGTACCTGGACCAGGAAGGCCGCGGCACCGGCATCGCCGCCAAGATGCGCGCCTACGGCTACCAGCACGATGGCCTGGACACCATCGACGCCGATGCGCAGCTCGGCTTCGGCGCCGACGAGCGCCGCTACGGCAGCGCGGTGGCGATGCTGCACGGGCTGGGCATCCACCGCGTGCAGCTGCTGACCAACAATCCGTCCAAGGCCGAGCACCTGCGCGCGGCCGGCATCGACGTGGTCGGGCGCATTCCGGTCACCGGCGAGATCACCGCCGAGAACGAGCACTACCTGCGCACCAAGGCCGCACGCGCCGGCCATGCGCTGGACGTGGACGCGCTGCTGCACGCATCGCGCTGAGCGCCACGGGGCGAGGCGATGGCGTCCCCTCCTTCTGAATATCCCGCGCCCGCCGTCGGCGCGTCGGCGTTGCGCGGCGATGCCGCGCGCAACTTGGTCGCGATCGCGTTGTGCCTGGCGCTGCCGGCGCTGGCGCTGGCGCGCGCGGCCAGGCTGGGGCCGGCGTTCCTGCCCTGCGCCGCGCTGCTGTTCGCCGCCATCGCGCTGGCGGTGCTCGGCCGCCTCCCCGGCCACCATCCTTTCCCGCGCTTCGGCGCGCCGAACCGCGTCACCAGCGTGCGCGCCGCGCTGACCGCGCTGTGCGGCGGGCTGGCCGCGGTGGCGCCGGCGCTGGATCCGCAGGACCGCTGGCTGTGGGCCTTCGTCGCCATGGCCGCCACCGCGCTGCTGCTGGACGGCGTCGACGGCTGGCTGTCGCGGCAGCTGCGGCTGAGTTCGGACTTCGGCGCGCGCTACGACATGGAGATCGACGCGCTGCTGATCCTGCTGCTGGCGCTGGCGGCCTGGCGGCTGGACAAGGCCGGCGCCTGGGTCCTGGCCATCGGCGCGATGCGCTACGGCTTCGTCGCCGCCGGCGGCGCCTGGCCGTGGCTGGCTGCGAAGCTGCCGGCGTCGCGGCGGCGCCAGGCGATCTGCGTGGTCCAGGGCATCGCGCTGTGCGTGGCGCTGGCCCCGATCGTGCCGCACCCCTACAGCGCGCTGCCGGCGGCACTGGCGCTGGCGCTGCTGGGCGCCTCGTTCGCGCTCGACGTGCGCTGGCTGTGGCGCCACCGCGCCATTGCGGTGCGCCCGCCGTGGCAATGATCCGCCGCCAGCCGCGCTACGATCGCTGTCCCGGCGAACCTGCATCGCCGCCCGTACGGCGACGGCCCTTCGCTTTCGAGACGCGTCCGTGACCGCACCGCCCGAACCCGATTCGCCCTTGCCGCCGGCTGCGCCGCCGCCCGAGCACGACTGGCAGCCGCTGCCGGCGCGCGGCGCGTGGCTGGCCGCACTGGGCGGTGCCGCGCTGTTCGGCGTGCCGCTGGCGATCGCCGGCGCCGTGCTCGGCCTGGCCATGGACCGCGGACTGGAACTGGTAGCGGGCGTGGCGGCCGCCGCCGTGGTGGGCGCCGGCCTCGGCGCCTGGCTGGGGTTCAAGCGCCATCGCCGGATCCGCTGGCGGCTCGACGCGCAAGCGCTGGCGCTGCGCCGCGAGCACTGGTGGCACAGCGAAACCCAGGTGCCGATCTCGCGCGTACAGCACCTGGACCTGCGCATCGGCCCGTTGCAGCGCGCCGCCGGCCTGGCCACGCTGGTGGTGCACACCGCCGGCACCCGGCTCAACGCGGTCGCGGTGCCCGGGCTGGACCAGGCCGATGCCGAACGCCTGCGCGACCGCCTGGCGCGCCAGCTCGACCACGACGACGACGCGCTGTGAGCGCCGCGCAGGACCTCGAGGCGGCGCCGGAGCGACGGCTGCACCCCTGGTCGTGGCTGTTCGTGCTGCTGCAGCAGCTCAGGCAGTTCCTGCTGCCGCTGCTGGTGCTGGCGGTGTTCGGCGGGCGCAGCGGGCGCGGCGAGCACATCGAGCAATGGATCGGCGTGGCGGTGGCGGCGGCGCTGGTCGCGGTGGCGGTGCTGCGCTACC
Organism: Xanthomonas sp.; assembly: GCF_017163755.1. Taxonomy (GTDB): domain Bacteria; phylum Pseudomonadota; class Gammaproteobacteria; order Xanthomonadales; family Xanthomonadaceae; genus Xanthomonas_A. The sequence continues at coordinate 5,080 of NZ_JAFIWC010000009.1, read as the reverse complement.
TGACCTACCGCTACCGCATCGGCGACGACGGCATCAGCATCCGCAGCGGCCTGCTGCAGCGCAGCCGGCGCGAGATCCCGTTCGCGCGCATCCACAACGTGGTGGTGCACCAGTCGCTGCTGCACCGGCTGTTCGGCGTGGCCGAGGTGCGCCTGGAATCGGCCGGCGGCGACAAGCCCGAAGCGGAGATGCGGGTGCTGCGACTGGAGCAGGCGCTGGCGCTGGAGCAGCAGGTGCGCCATCGTGCCCGCGCCGGCGCGGTGTCCGCCGCCGATGCGCCCGCGGCGGTCGACGCGCAGCAGTTGCTGCTGGCGCTGCCGCTGCCGGAGGTGCTGCGCCTGGGGCTGATCTCCAACCGCGGCATGGTGGTGGTGGCCGCGGCGTTCGGCGCGGTGTACCAGCTGTTTCCCGAAGACGCCATCGCCGACGCGGTCGAACGCTACGGCGCGCAGCTGCTCGGCTACGCCAGCGGCCTGCAGCTCGGCGCGACGGCCAGCGCGCTGGGCGCGGCGCTGCTGGCCGCGGCGCTGCTGCTGGCCATGCGCGCGCTGTCGGTGATCCTGGCGCTGCTGCAATACCACGGCTTCCGGCTCAGCGAGACGCAGCGCCGCCTCACCGTCGAGCGCGGCCTGCTGGCGCGGTTGCGCACCAGCGTGGCGCAGCGGCGGATCCAGGCGTGGACGTTGCACGAGGGCGCATTGCACCGCCTGTTCGGCCGCCGCAGCCTGCGCATCGACACCGCAGTGGTCGATCCGCAAGGCGAGGACGGCCGCGCGCTGAAGGAGTTGGCGCCGCTGGCCACGCCGGCGGCCTGCGATGCGCTGCTGCAGCGGCTGCTGCCGGCGATCGCCTGGCCGCCGCCGCAATGGCGGCCGGTCGCGGCGCGCAACTGGTGGCGGCTGTGCCTGCCGGCAGTGCTGGTGCTGGCGCCGGCGAGCATCGCGCTGTGCGCGAACTTCGGCGCCTGGGGCGCGCTGCCGTTGCTGTTGCTGCCGTGGTCGGCGCTGCAGGCGCGGCAGCAGGCGCGGCGCATGGCCTATGCGCTCGATGCGCACTATCTGGTCGTGCGCGGCGGCTGGTGGACACGCTGGTGGCGGCTGGCCGAGCTCGACAAGCTGCAGGCGCTGCAGCTGATCCGTTCGCCGCTGGACCGCCGCTGCGGCACTGCCACGTTGCGGCTGGACACCGCCGGCGCCAGCGCCAGCGCGCCGCCGCTGCGGCTGCGCTTTCTGCCCGTGGCCGAGGCGCAGGCGCTGTACCTGCAGCTGGGGCATGCGCTGGCGCGGCGGCGCTTGCGCTGGTGAGCGCGGCCGCGGCTAACGCACCCCCTCGCCCAATCCTCTCCCGATGGGAGAGGGCTAACCGCTCTTCCTTCTCCCATCGGGAGAAGGTGCCCCGCAGGGGCGGATGAGGGTACGGCCACCAGTGCAGCGATTGCGCGCGCTGCGCGCCCGACCCCAATCCCTCTGCCGGTGGGAGAGGAACCGAAGCGCGCCGGGCTGCTCCCTTCTCTCACCGGGCATCGCCGCCTTTGGGGGGAAGACGGCCCGCAGAACCGGATGCGGGTGCGGGAAAAGCATCGTGCACCCAAGCTCGGCGGGACGCTTCGCGCCATACCCTCACCCCAACCCCTCTCCCGACGGGAGAGGGGCTGTAGCAGACGGCCTGCAGGGCCGGACGAGGGTGCGGGCGAAGCCTTGCGCGCTGCTCGCACGAGGCTCGCTGTCTGTTGACGTGCCGCCGCGCTCGGAAGCCACTCCCCTCGTACAGCCGCGGCCAGCCGCCAGGCGGCTTCGATCGCAGCCGCGCGCGTTTTGCCGCGCGCGTCCACCGCCCTCACCGCGCGCCGCGGCCCCAGTAGCCGATGCGCCGGCGGATCTTCAGCTTGCGCCAGAAATTCCACGGCTTGCGCCGCGGGTTGCGCGCGCCCTCGGCGACGAAGTCGTCGATCGCGCGCAGCACGCGCTCGCTGGATTGCCCGTCGCGGTAGGGATGCAGGCCGTCGGCGAACTCGCGGATCGCCGCCATCAGTTCCGGCGGCCGCGCCAGCGCACGGCGGATCGCCGGCTCGAACTGCGCCGGGTCGTCGATGTCGATCAGCTGCGGGCCCGGGCGCCGGTTCTTGAACGTGACCACCGGCTTGTAGGTGAGCAGGAACTCGTTGAGCGCCGAGGAGGTGTCCGAGCACATCATGTCCACCTGCGGGAACAGCTCCAGGATGTTGTCGTTGTCGGCGAAGCGCAGGTAGTCGTTCTCCAGCGCGCGGTAGCGCGCGACCACGTCCGGATCCATCTTCGGATGGAAGGTCACGATCCAGCGCCACTCGCCGCTGCGCGACAGCCGCGCGACCTCGTCGTAGAGGATGCCGGCCGCGCTCCACGACGGCGAGAACGTGGAGTGGTACAGGATCACCGGCGGCTGCCGCACCGGCGCCAGTTCGCCGCCGATCTCGCGCATGAACGGGTCGATCTTCGGAAAACCGGTTTCCTTCACCGCGAAGTGGCCGAGCTTGCGCGCCAGTGCCCCGAACGCGGCGGTATCGCGCGGGCCGGTGGTGCAGTACAGGTCGAAGAAGCCGCGGATGTAGATGTGCCGCGGCTTGCCGGCGTCGAAGCCGTGGAAGGTCTCGACCTTCACCCCGGGGAAGAAGTGCGGCACCGCGTTGCTGGAGGTGATCACCGCGTACGGATCCCACGCCAGCACGTCCTCCACCGTGGCCAGGTGGCGCTCGTCGGCGGTCAGATCCTCGGCGCCAGGTCCGTCGAAGAACCAGGCCGCCTCGTCGCCGCGGGCACGGATGGCGGTCTGCAACGGACGCAGGATCGCCAGCGCATAGCGCTCGGACCCGTACAGCAGATAATGCTTGCTCATCAGTGCTCCAGATCGTGCTTGTGCAGTTGCGCCCGCGCCTGTTCCACCGAGTCCGGATTGAACTGCATCTCGTAGTAGCGCATGCGCTTGTAGATGGCGTAGTTGGCCGCGATCTGCGCCACCACGAAGCCGCGCCAGCCGTCGAGGAACGCCAGCCGCAGCAGGTAGTCCTTGAGGAACGCGCCGACGAACACGAACGGGCTCTGCCACATTTTCACCGGCTTGCGCTTGTCGCGCCAGCCGAGCGCCTTCAGTTCGGCGTAGCGCAGCACCTTCAGCTGCTTGTGCACCAGGGTCGGGTTGTGCAGATGGTTGAACGGCGGCGCGAACTCGGCGCTGGCGCCGCCGAACTGCAGCGATTCGTGCACGCGCGCATCGCTCCAGCGGGCGCGGCGGCGATGGTAGATCCGCGCCAGGCGCTCGCCGACCATCGGCCGGTACCAGCGCATCGGCGCGCCCATGTACCAGGTGCTGCGGCGCAGCCACACCGCATCCAGCCGGTCTTCGGCCAGCAGCGCCGGCAGCCGCGCCAGGCATTCGGCGCGCAGCGCGTCGGACAGGAATTCGTCCGCGTCCAGCACCAGGATCCAGTCGTGCGCGGCCTGGGTGGAAGCGAAGTTGCGCTGCGCGCCGAAGCCCAGCCAGGCCTGCTCGACCACGCGCGCGCCATGCGCGCGCGCGATCGCCACGGTGTCGTCGCTGCTGCCGCAGTCCACCACCAGCTTGTCGGCGGCGAACGGCACGCTGTCCAGGCAGCGGGCGATGTTGGCGGCTTCGTTGTAGGTCATCACCACCAGGCTGAGCGGCAGGGTGGTCGCGGTGGCGTCGGCCATGGCGCTCGGTTCCAGGGGCGTTGCAGGCCCGCCCAGGCGGCGCGGCCGTTGGGCGGACGATGCGGGACCGGCAGTCTACCGGCTTCGCTCGGCGCCTTCAGCGGCGCGCGTGCGCGGCAGCTGGCTGTCGCGCAGCGCCAGGCCGATCAGCACGCCGACCAGCGAGACGTAGAACCCGGTGGTCACCTGGTGCGCGAACATCGACTGGGTCAGCCCGCACAGCATGTAGGCCGCCACCACCATGATCCCGGTCGCGGCCGGGCCGTGGAAGTTGCGGCCGGGCCGGCGCCGGTACAGGCGCACGAACAGCCACATCGGCACGCCGTAGATCCCGATCAGCAGCAGCGCCCCGGGCAGGCCCTGGGTCGCCGCCCATTCGGCCAGGTCGTTGTGCGCATGTCCCAGGTGGCAGCGCTTGACCCACTCGCCCTGGCAGGCCGGCAGGCGCAGCATCGCGTTGTCGAAACGGCCGACGCCGACGCCGAGCAGCGGATGCTCGACGAAGGTGTCCGCGGCCACCTGCAGGCGTTCGATGCGCGCGCCGGCCGACGAGTCGCTGTCGCCGCGCTCGTAGCGCTGCACGTCATGCCGCAGTTCGGCCAGTCGGGTCTGCCGGGTCAGCGCCGGCACGGTCAGTACCAGGGTCGCGGCCAGCGCAGTCAGCGTCACCAGGATCATCAGCCGTGCGCCGCCGCTGCGCCAGCGCAGGCACAGCGCGGTGACCACCAGCAACAGCAGCATGCCCAACCATACGCCGCGGCTGCCGCTCAGCAGGATGGTCGCGCACCCGCAGACGATCGCCAGGATCGTCCATGGCCAGCGCCCGTGCGGCCGGCAGAACACCGCCACCACCATCAGCACCAGGATCACGTCGGCCAGCACGATCGCGTTGGTCCAGCCTTCGGCGCGGGGATCGCCCTGCAGCACCTGCATCACCGCCACCGCCAGCGTGGCGCAGATGCCGACCAGCGCCCCCCACCACAGCAGCTGCCGCGGCGGCTGCAGCGCGTACACCCACAGCGCGGCCCACGGCAGCACCAGGAAGCGGGTACGGTTGTCGATGTCCTTCAGCTCCTGGCCGAAATAGCCCAGCGAGAACAGCGACAGCCCGATCACCAGCAGCGCCAGCACGGTCAGCCAGCGCAGCGCCGGGCGCATCTGCGGCACCGCGCGCCGCAGCCGGTCGGCGCCAAGCACGCTGCTGGCCAGCAGCGCGATGCCGAACGGCAGCAACCCACCGGGGATGCTGACCACCAGCGCAGGCAGGCACAGCAGGCCCAACGCCGCCCCCCAGTAGGCCAGGGTGTGGCGATCGAGCTTGGAGGCGGTGGCGCCGCGTGGCACGGGCTTTTCGGTCATCTGGAAGGCGTGGGGGG
>NZ_JAFIWC010000008.1 GCF_017163755.1 Xanthomonas sp. | reverse complement strand
GGCGTCCCCACGGGGATTCGAACCCCGGTCGCCACCGTGAAAGGGTGATGTCCTAGGCCTCTAGACGATGGGGACGCATTTAACGATGTCACTTGCCGGACAGGCCTAATGCCCGAAAAGTTGGTGGAGCCAGCCGGGATCGAACCGGCGACCTCTTGCATGCCATGCAAGCGCTCTCCCAGCTGAGCTATGGCCCCACGTGTGCTGCGAGGAGCGGAATATTAGCGACGGCCCCGTTCATGCGCAAGCCTTTTTTGAAGTTTTTTTAACAATGCGGCGCAGGCGCTTGTTTCCCGGGCGATTGGATGCGCAAACGCAGTGCGTTGGCGATCACCGACACCGAACTCAGGCTCATCGCCAGCGCCGCCAGCATCGGCGACAGCGACACGCCGAGCGGGTACAGCGCGCCGGCGGCGATCGGAATGCCGAGCGCGTTGTAGGCGAAGGCGAATGCCAGGTTCTGGCGCATGTTGCGCACCGTCGCCGCCGAGATCGCGATCGCGCGCCGGATCGCGCCAAGGTCGCCCTTGACCAGCGTCACCTGCGCGCTGGACATCGCCACGTCGGTGCCGGTGCCCATCGCGATGCCGACGTCGGCCGCGGCCAGCGCCGGCGCGTCGTTGACGCCGTCGCCGGCCATCGCCACCCGCCGCCCCTGCGCCCGCAGGCGTTCGACCAGCGCCGCCTTGCCCGCCGGCGTCATCTCCGCCTCGACCTCGTCGATGCCCAGCGTCGCGGCCACCGCCTGCGCGGTGCGCGGGCTGTCGCCGCTGGCCATCACGATGCGCAGGCCGGCCTGGCGCAGCTGCGCGATCGCCGCCGGCGTGCTCGGCTTGATCGCGTCGGCCACCGCGAGCAGCCCGGCCAGCTGCCGCCCGACCGCCAGGAACATCACGCTGGCGCCCTGGCTCTGCAACGCGGCGGCCTGTTCCTGCAGCGGCGCGACCGACACGCCAGCCTCGCGCAGCAGCGCCGCATTGCCCAAGGCCAGCTCGCGTCCGCCCTGTTCGCCGCGGACGCCGGCGCCGGCGATCGACGCGAAGCCGTGCACCGGCAGCGTCGGCAACGCGCGCCGCCGCGCCTCGCCGACGATCGCCGCGGCGAGCGGGTGTTCGCTGCCGAGCTCCAGCGACGCCGCCAGCTGCAGCACCTCGTCCACCGCGAAGCCGGGCAGGGCGATGGCCTCGCGAAACGACGGCCGCCCCTCGGTCAGCGTGCCGGTCTTGTCCAGCACTAGGGTGTCGACCCGGTGCAACGACTCGATCGCCTGCGCGTCGCGGAACAGCACGCCGCTGTGCGCGGCGCGGCCGCTGGCGACCATGATCGACATCGGCGTGGCCAGGCCGAGCGCGCACGGGCAGGCGATGATCAGCACCGACACCGCGTTGAGCAGCGCATGCGTCCACGACGGCGCAGGCCCCCACAGGCCCCAGCCGAGCAGGGTGGCCACCGCGATGCCGATGACCGCGAGCACGAACCAGAACGCGACCTGGTCGGCCATGCGCTGCATCGGCGCGCGCGAGCGCTGCGCCTGCGCCACCAGTTGCACGATCTGCGCGAGCAGGCTGTCGGCAGCGAGCTTGTCCACGCGCACGACCAGGCCGCCGCTGCCGTTGAGCGTGGCGCCGATCACCCGGTCGCCGGGCGCCTTGGGCACCGGCATCGACTCGCCGGTGAGCATCGATTCGTCGATCGACGAGCGGCCTTCGACGACGCTGCCGTCGGCGGCCACGGTTTCGCCGGGGCGCACGCGCACCCGGTCGCCGATGCGCAGCTGGTCCAGCGCCACGTCCTGTTCGCGGCCGTCCTCGCCGATGCGGCGCGCGCTGCGCGGCGCCAGCCGCAGCAAGGCCTTGATCGCCGCGGACGTGCGCGCGCGCGCCTTCAGCTCGAGCAGCTGCCCGAGCAGGGTCAGCGACACGATCATCGCCGCCGCCTCGAAGTACACCGCGACCCGGCCGTGCGCATGGAACGAGGCGGGGAACAACTGCGGCCACAGCGTGGCGACGACGCTGTACAGGTACGCGGCCAGCACGCCGGTGCCGATCAGCGTCCACATGTTCGGGCTGCGCCGCCACAGGGACTGCGCCCAGCGCTGCAGGAACGGCCCGCCCGCCCACAGCACCACCGGCGTGGCCAGCGCCAGCTCGATGCCGCTCAACAGGGCCGGCGCCAGGCCACGCAGCAGCGGCGTCATCGCCAGCATCGCCAGCAGCATCGTCGCCAGGCTCAGCGGCAAGCTCCACCAGAAGCGGCGGCGGAAATCGCCCAGCTCCGGGTTCTCCGGCTCGTCCAGGCTCGGCAGCATCGGTTCCAGCGCCATGCCGCACAGCGGGCAGCTGGCCGGATGGTCGGACTCGATCTGCGGGTGCATCGGGCAGGTGTAGCGCGTGCCCGGCGGCGGCGGCGGCGTCGCGTCGCGCGGCGGCGCCAGGTAGCGCTGCGGGTCGGCGACGAACTTGGCGCGGCATCCGGCCGAACAGAAGTGGAAGGCCTGCCCGGCATGCTCGGCATGGTGCGGCGTGGTCGCCGGATCCACCTGCATGCCGCAGACCGGATCGCGCGCCTGCGCGGCGGCGGTGGCGTGCCCGCCGCAGCACGCCGATTCAGGAGCGGACCGGTTCATGGCGCCTCCCGGTTCAGCGCGGCGATGATCGGGCACTGGCCCAGCGGGCCGTGCCCCGGACAGGCGTCGACCAGCTGCGCCAGCGCATCGCGCATGTGCTGCATGTCGCGCAGGCGCGCGTCGATCAGCGCGAGCTTCTCGGCCGCCGCGCGCTTGACCTGCGCCATCTCGCCGTCGCGGCGGTCGCTGATGTCGAGCAGGTCGGCGATTTCCTCCAGGGTGAAGCCCAGCGCCTTGGCGCGGCGGATGAACTGCAGCCGGGCCACGTCGTCGGCGCGGTAGATGCGGTAGCCGCTGGCGCTGCGCGCCGGCGGCGGCAGCAGTTGCTGGCGTTCGTAGTAGCGCACGGTGTCGATGGGCACGCCGCTCTGGCGTGCGAGCTGTCCGATGTTCATGGTCTGCGGCCTGTGGAGAAGGGCGTGCGCGGATTGTGGACCCTGGAGCGAGGTCCAAGGTCAAGCCTTGGCGGCGGCGGGCTCGCACCGTCCGCTGGCCGCCGCGAGGTTAAGGCGATGTCAAAAGCTCGGCCTGCATTGATGAGCGCAGCTCATAGGGGCATGCGCGCTGGAAGATGAATTGGTTAGCTTCGGCGGCATAGAATCGAACACGATCGATCCGCCGAGGCGTGGACTCACCTTCCCGTGAGCCGCGACCACGCATGCTCGTTGCGATCGTCACGCCAGCACCGAGGAGATGCCAGCCATGAAAGACCTGAAGATGACCCGCCGCACGGTGCTGATCACCGGTGCGGTGTCCGCCGGCGCCGCCGCCGCGCAATCGGTCGCCGGCGGCGCCGCCCGGGTGGTGGCGTCGCCACAGGCAGCCGAGCCGGCAGCAGCGTCCAGCGACGTCGCGTTCGAGGTCAACGGCGAGCCGGTACGCCTGCGCCTGGACAACCGCACCACGCTGCTCGACGCGCTGCGCGAACACCTGCGCCTCACCGGCACCAAGAAGGGCTGCGACCACGGCCAGTGCGGCGCCTGCACCGTGATCGTCGACGGACAGCGCATGAATTCGTGCCTGTCGCTGGCGGTGATGCACGAGGGCGCCAAGATCACCACGATCGAAGGCCTGGGCTCGCCCGAGCGCCTGCATCCGATGCAGGCGGCGTTCGTCAAGCACGACGGCTACCAGTGCGGCTATTGCACGCCCGGGCAGATCTGCTCGGCGGTCGCGGTGCTGGAGGAGATCCGCGACGGCATCCCCAGCCACGTCACCGCCGATCTGCGCGCGCGGCCCAGGTTCTCCGCCGCGGAGCTGCAGGAGCGCATGAGCGGCAACATCTGCCGCTGCGGCGCCTACTCCAACATCGTCGAGGCCATCACCGAAGTGGCGGGAGACCGCGCATGAAATCCTTCAGCTACGAACGCGCCGCATCGCCGGCCGATGCCGCGGCCAAGGCCGCGCGCATGCCGGGCGCCAAGTTCATCGCCGGCGGCACCAACCTGCTGGACCTGATGAAGCTGCAGATCGAGACGCCCGCGCACCTGATCGACGTCAACGGGCTGAGCCTGGACACGATCGAGGAGACGTCCGAAGGCGGGCTGCGCATCGGCGCGCTGGTGCGCAACACCGCGCTGGCCGCGCATCCGCGGGTGCGGCGCGACTACGCGCTGCTGTCGCGCGCCTTGCTGGCCGGCGCCTCCGGACAGCTGCGCAACCGCGCGACCACCGCCGGCAACCTGTTGCAACGCACTCGCTGCCCGTACTTCTACGACACCTACCAGCCGTGCAACAAGCGCCTGCCGGGCAGCGGCTGCGCGGCGATCGGCGGCGTCAACCGGCAGCTGGCGGTGATCGGCGCCAGCGAGACCTGCATCGCCACCCATCCCAGCGACATGGCGGTGGCCATGCGCGCGCTCGACGCCAGGATCGAGACCGTGCGCGCCGACGGCCAGACCCGCAGCATCCCGATCGCCGATTTCTACCGCGCGCCGGGCAGCACCCCGCACCTGGAAACAGCGCTGGAACGCGGCGAGCTGATCACCGCGGTGACGCTGCCCGAGCCGCTTGGCGGTACCCACGTCTACCACAAGGTCCGCGACCGCGCCTCGTACGCGTTCGCGCTGGTGTCGGTCGCGGCGGTCGTGCAGCGCGACGGCCGCGCGCGCGTGGCGCTGGGCGGCGTGGCGCACAAGCCGTGGCGCGTGGAGGCGGCCGAGGCGCAGTCGGCGCAGGGCGCCAAGGCGATCGCCGCGCGCCTGCTCGACGGCGCGCAACCCACCGAACACAACGCATTCAAGCTGCCGCTGGTGGAACGCACCCTGGCCGCGGTCCTGGACGAAGCGAGGGCATGAGATGAAATTCGATACGCCCGCAGGCACCAATCCGATCGACCAGTTGAAGATCGTCGGCAAGCCCGTCGACCGCATCGACGGCCCGCTCAAGACCACCGGCCGCGCACCCTACGCCTACGAGCGGCACGACGTCGCGCCCGGCCAGGCATACGGCTACGTGGTCGGCGCCGGCATCGCCAAGGGCCGCATCCGCGGCATCGACCTGGGCGCGGCACGCAACGCGCCGGGCGTGCTCGGCATCGTCACCGCGCAGAGCGCCGGCAAGCTGGGCAAGGGCAAGTTCAACACCGCCCGGCTGCTCGCCGGGCCCGACGTCCAGCACTACCACCAGGCGGTGGCGCTGGTGGTGGCCGAGAGCTTCGAACAGGCGCGCGCGGCCGCGCAGCTGGTCAAGGTCGACTATGCGCGCGAGCAGGGCGCCTACGACCTGGCCGCGGCCAAGCCCTCCGCCCAGCCGACGAAAAGCAACCCGGACAGCGGCGCGGGCGATTTCGCCGGCGCCTTCGCCGGCGCGCCTGTGCAGTTCGACGCCACCTACCGCACGCCGGACCATTCCCACGCGATGATGGAGCCGCACGCCTCCATCGCCGCATGGGACGGCGACCAGCTCACCGTGTGGACCTCCAACCAGATGATCGACTGGGGCAAGGGCGACGTCGCCCTGACCCTGGGCATCCCCAAGGAGAACGTGCGGCTGATTTCCCCGTACATCGGCGGCGGCTTCGGCGGCAAGCTGTTCGTGCGTGCCGATGCGGTGCTGGCGGCGCTGGGCGCGCGCCAGGTCGGGCGGCCGGTGAAGGTGGCGCTGCAACGCCCGCTGATGTTCAACAACACAACCCATCGTCCGGCCACGATCCAGCGCATCCGCATCGGCGCGACCCCCGATGGCCAGATCACCGCCTTCGCCCACGAGACCTGGTCCGGCGACCTGCCGGGCGGAGAGCCGGAAGTGGCTGCGGCGCAGAGCAAGCTGCTGTACGCCGGCGCCAACCGCATGACCGCCACGCGCCTGGCGGTGCTGGACCTGCCCGAGGGCAACGCGATGCGCGCGCCGGGCGAGGCGCCGGGCCTGATGGCGCTGGAGATCGCAATGGACGAGATGGCCGAGAAGCTCGGCCTGGATCCGATCGAGTTCCGCGTGCGCAACGACACCCAGGTCGACCCGGAACATCCGCAGCGGCCGTTCTCGCAGCGGCAACTGGTCAAGTGCCTGCGCGACGGCGCGCAGCGCTTCGGCTGGTCCCGGCGCAAACCGGAGCCGGCGAGCGTGCGCGACGGGCACTGGCTGGTCGGCATGGGCGTGGCGGCCGCGTTCCGCAACAACCTGGTGATGCGCTCCGGCGCGCGGGTGGCGCTGGAGCCGGACGGGCAGGTGACGGTCGAGACCGACATGACCGACATCGGCACCGGCTCCTACACGATCATCGCCCAGACCGCGGCGGAGATGCTCGGCGTGCCGCTGCAGCAAGTGTCGGTGAAGCTGGGCGATTCGAGCTTCCCGGTCTCGGCGGGCTCGGGCGGGCAATGGGGCGCCAACAGCGCCACCGCCGGCGTCTACGCGGCCTGCGTGAAGCTGCGCGAGGCGATCGCGCAACGCCTCGGCCTGGCCGCCGCGCAGGCCAGCTTCGCCGACGGCAAGGTCGGCGCCGATGGCCGCAGCGTGCCGCTGGCGCAGGCGGCTGCGCAGGGCCGGCTGGTGGCCGAGGACTACATGGAATACGGCGACCTGGACAAGAAGTACCAGCAGTCGACCTTCGGCGCGCATTTCGTCGAGGTCGGCGTGCACGCCGCGACCGCCGAGATCCGTATCCGCCGCATGCTGGCGGTGTGCGCGGCCGGACGCATCCTCAATCCGAAGTCGGCGCGCAGCCAGGTCATCGGCGCGATGACCATGGGCGCCGGCGCGGCGCTGATGGAGGAACTGGCGATCGACCCGCGGCTGGGCTTCTTCGTCAACCACGACCTGGCCGGCTACGAGGTGCCGGTGCACGCCGACATCCCGCACCAGGAGGTGATGTTCCTCGACGAGACCGATCCGATGTCCTCGCCGATGAAGGCTAAGGGCGTCGGCGAGCTCGGCATCTGCGGGGTCGGCGCGGCGGTGGCCAACGCGGTGTACAACGCCACTGGCATCCGTGTGCGCGAGTACCCGATCACCCTAGACAAGCTGCTGCCGAGCATGCCCGAGTGGCGGGTGCGCGCTTGAGCGCAGCCGTCGCCGCGCAAACCCTGCCGGACGCGCCGGACGTGCCGGCGTGGCCGGCATGGCCGGCGTACGCGCTGGATGAGGACCTGCTGCCGACGCTGACGTGCTGGCAGCGCGAAGGCCAGCGCGTCGCGCTGGCGACGCTGGTCGAGGTGCGCGGCTCCTCGCCGCGACCGCTTGGCAGCGAAATGGCCATCTGCGGCGACGGGCGCGTGGCCGGCTACGTGTCCGGCGGCTGCGTCGAGGCGGCGGTGGCGCACGAGGGGCGGGCGGCGCTGCGCGACGGGCGCGTGCGCTGGCTGGATTACGGCGAAGGCAGCGACATCGTCGACATCCAGCTCAGCTGCGGCGGCCGCATCGGGATCCTGCTGCGGCCGCTGACCGACCTGGGCGAATACCTGACCCGCTGGCGCAACGCCAGGCAGCAGCGGCGCGCGTTCCATGTGGCGATCGACCGCGGCAGCGGCGCGGTGCGCTACCTGCCGTCGCCCGACGCGGCGCAGGCCTCCGAGTTCCTGCAGGTGCATCGTCCGCCGCCGCGGCTGGTGCTGGTGGGCGCCGACCCGGCGGTGCTGGTACTGGTCGCGCTCGCGGCACGCCTGGGGTTCGAGGTCCGCGTGATCCGGCCGCACGGACCCGCCGAGCCGCCGCCCGGGCTGGCGCCGGAGCACTACGACCGCCGCGCGTTGGCCGAGGCGCTGGACGATCTCGCGCTGGATCCGTACTGCGCGCTGTACAGCCTCACCCACGACCTGCATGCGGACCTGCAGGTAGCGCGTCGCGGGCTCGCGTCGCGCGCGGCCTGCATCGGCGTGCTCGGCAGCCGCCGCAAGCGCGAAGACTGCCTGCAGCGGTTGCGCGAACTGGGCCACGGCGAGGAGGACCTGGCACGGCTGCGGCTTCCGGCCGGCTGGCGGCTCGGCCCGTCGTCGCCGCACACGATCGCCCTGGGCATCGTCGCCGAGGCCATGCAGGCCATCTGCGGCGAACGCCTCCACGACGCCGCCGCATGCGGATGAGGCGCGTATTCGCGCGCCTGCCAGCGGGGCGGAGACAGCCCGCGAGCACGGCAAAGGCATGAAGTCGGTTCGAACCCCGCACGGGACGCCGGCTGGCGAGGCGGCCAGCCAATGAGCCAGCACCGGCAACACCTGTCCGATACAGGCAGCAAGGGCGGCCACCACTGAACCGGGGACAGGCCCGGCCGGTCCGGACCGGCCGGCCCCGGCTGGCTCGAGCCCCCGCCCATCGCTTGGCGAGATGAGCTAGCCACTTCGCGGCAAGCCCGCGGCAGGCAGACGGCCCTACTCAGGATCTACTGTCGAGCGGGCGGCTCCACCGGCACGCAACCGCGTTGTCCGAGGTCCGCCTCAACATCCACGCCAGCGCCGGCTTGCGACCGTCTGGATCCGATCGTGTCGATCAGCGCATTAGCGCGACCGGCTCAGCGCAGCGATCGCCGCGCGTGCGCTCAGCACTTCCCCCGCCTTGGAGGCGGTGATGGCCTGCAGCGCGCTGCGCATGCCGCCTTCGCTGCCGGCGACGGCGTCGCGCACCACCCGCACCCGGTACTCGCGCGCCTTCGCATCGATCACCGTGGCGAGCACGCACGACTCGGCGCTCATGCCGGTCACGTACAGGGTGCCGACCTCCAGCTTGGCCAGCAGTATCGCCAGCGGCGTGGCCAGGAACGCGGAGTGCTTCGGCTTGAGCACGAAGTAGTCCTGGTTGCCGGGCTTCACCAGTTCGGCCACCGTCTGCGCAGGGCCGCCGGCGCCGCAGCACATCGCCACCAGTTCGCTGAAATCCGATTGCCAATGGGCGAAATTGTCGTTGGCGTAGATCACTGGCGCCCGGCGCGACTGGAACGCCTGGCGCAGGCGTGCGATCTGCCGCGCGGCGGCCACGGCCGCGGGCGCCAATGCGGGCGCCTCGGGAAAATCGAACATGTTGATCATGTCCACGATCAGCAGCGCGGACTTGCCCGGACGCTCACTCGTCATCGCGCAACTGCTCCTGCGCCTTGCGCGCTTCCTCGGCCCCGGCGCTGGACCCGCTTCGGGCCCGGCGCTCCAGCGCCGCCTTGGACGCCAGCGCCTCGTACTTCTTCCTGATCTTCTCCAGTTCCGCCTCGTCCATCTCCTCCAGGTTCAGGAGGATGTTGTCCGCATCCCGGACCACGCGGATCAGCTCGTCCAGCTTGATCTGCATCGCGGCGGTGTCGGCGTTCTGGGTGTGCTGGATCAGGAACACCATCAGGAAGGTGATGATGGTGGTGCCGGTGTTGATCACCAACTGCCAGGTGTCGTTGAAGCCGAATACGGGCCCGCACAACGCCCAGACGATCACGATCGTCACCGCGCCGCAGAACACCCACGGAGTGCCGGCCGCGTACGCGGCTTTCTTGGCGATCGTATTGAAGATGCCCGATCTCATGCGCGTTCTCCTGGTTGGCTGCGGCCATGCCCGGCTATCCTGGAAACCGGGTTGTGCAAGCTCCGTGTAGACACCGGAAATCGCGCCATCCGCGCGGCCCTTTTGCCGGGCCGTTGCGCCTTGACGGCCCGATCACGCCGCATTGTGCCCTCCCTAACATTTGCTGGGGTAGGGTCGGCTTCGGCTGGTTCTTCAACTTCCTCAACACGGAGCCCCGTCATGGCGATCAAGACCATCGAAGACCTGTTCATCCACGAGCTCTCCGACATCTACAGCGCGGAGAAGCAGCTCACCAAGGCGTTGCCGCGCCTGGCGCGCGCGGCCACCAATCCGGCGCTGGCCGCGGCCTTCGAAGCGCACCTGGAAGAGACCAACGGCCAGATCGAGCGCATCGACCGGGTCGTGGAAGTGCTCGGCATCCGGCTCAAGCGCATCAAGTGCGCGGCCATGGAGGGGTTGGTGGAAGAGGGCAAGGAGATCATCGACTCCATCGAGGCCGGTCCGCTGCGCGACGCGGCGCTGATCGGCGGCGCGCAGAAGGTGGAACACTACGAGATCGCCGCCTACGGCACCCTCGCGGCCATCGCCAAGCAGCTCGGCTACCGCGACGCGCTGCCGCTGTTGCTGAGCACGCTGGAAGAGGAAAAGGCCACCGACGAGAAGCTGACCCTGCTGGCCGAATCCGGCGGCAACGTGCAGGCGGCGCAATCGTCGAAGAAGGCCGCTTGACGGCCGCAACGCGCGCCAGCCGCGGCTGGCGGCGCATGTTCCCTTTTGGAGCGGAGAGCCCTGCGCATGCAGGGCTTTTCTGTAGGACTTGAACCCGGCGCCGGCATGCGCCACTACCTGAAGGAAGAAGAACGGAATGTGGAAACGTAACGGTCTGTCGATCGTGTTGCTGGCCCTGATGCTGGCGTTCGTCGCCGGCCAGGCGGTCGCGGGCCTTGATGTGCTGAATCAGGAGCGTGCCGAGCATGGCTGGGCGCTGCTCAGCATGTGGGAGTACCTGCGTTCGGGCCATTTCGTGTCGGCCACGTTCGAGAACTGGGAAAGCGAGTTCCTGCAGATGGGCATGTACGTACTGCTGACCGTCAAGCTGCGCCAGAAAGGGTCGGCCGAATCCCGTCCGATCGACCTTGCGGAAGAACAGGAGAACATCCAGCCGGGACCGCGGCCATGGCCGGTCAGGGTCGGCGGGTGGTGGCTGCGCGTGTACAACAACTCGCTGTCGATCGCGTTCGGGTTGCTGTTCGCGATGAGCTTCTGCCTGCATCTGGCCGGCAGCTGGCGCAGCGAGGTCGACGAGCGCGCCATGCGCGGCGAGGGCCCGATCTCGATCTGGCAGCACCTGAGCAGCGCGGAGTTCTGGTTCGAGTCGTTCCAGAACTGGCAAAGCGAGTTCCTTGCCGTGCTCGCCCTGGTGCTGCTCACCATCTGGCTGCGGCAGAAGGACTCGCCGCAATCCAAGGCGGTACAGGCGCCGCATTCCCAGACCGGCGACTGACTGCTGCATGTCGTTCCTCGATGGTACGGACCATCCAGGCCTAGCAACGCTGAACTGTTCGGGAGCAACACCGATGCAAGGGTCCTCAACCGGCCTGCTGTCCGATGTGCGGGTCGATGACGAAATACGCTACTGGCGCGAGCAACACCGCCATGGCGAGCTGGGCTACTGCGACTTCGATGCGGTGCCTGTGGCCACGGTGCGCCAGGTCTGCGAGATATTCGCGGCCGAACCGGGACTGTCCGAGAGCGAGGCCACTCGCAGCGTACTGCAGCAGCTGCAGCTGCCGGCCGGTTCCATGGATGCGGCGCTGGCGGCGTGGCTGGCCGCCCGCTGCTGGCGCCGCCTGCACGGAAGGACCTCGCGAAGCGGCCGTTATCGCAGCCATGAAACGGCGTTCCGTGGCTGAGGCGGCCGGAGCAAAACCCATTCGGATCGCGCCAGGCCTTGGCCTGCGCGTTCTTCATCAGGCGACTGCGGCGTGCGCTGCGCGATCCGGGTTGCGCCGCAGACGGCGCTTTCACGCCGGGTTGCCGATTCTTCGATGACGCCCGCGTATCGCTTCCCTGACCAACCAGAGGATCCGTCATGACCGAACCGAAAGAGAACCTGCTGAACTGGCTGCGCGACGCGCACGCGATGGAGCAGCAGGCCGAACAGATGCTCAAGGCCCAGGCGGCGCGCATCGAACACTATCCCGCGCTCAAGGCGCGGATCGAGGAGCACCTGCAGGAGACGCTCGGGCAGCAGCGACTGCTCGAAGCGTGCATCGAGCGGCTGGGCAGCTCGCCGTCGCTGATCAAGGACACGATGGGCAAGGTCGCCGCGTTCGGCCAGGCGGTGGGGGGCATGGCCAATTCCGACGAGATCGTCAAGGGCGCGATGGCCAGCTACGTGTTCGAGAACCTGGAGATCGCCTCGTATACCTCGCTCATCGCCGCGGCGAGGACGGCCGGCGATATCGAGACGCAGCGCGCCTGCGAGCAGATCCTGCCGCAGGAGCAGGCGATGGCGAAGTGGATACTCGACCATCTGCCGCAGTTGACCGAGGAGTTCCTGGTCCGCGATGCGACGCCCGGCGTCACCGCCAAGAAATAGCCGGCGAGGCGGATCCTGTCCGCGCCGGCATGGAACGAAACGAAATGGCCCGCCGATCGGCGGGCCATTGTTCTACAGCCAGGCGCTCTTTGCCGCGCTGCCCGCCTACAGCTTGCCCTTGCCGGGAGCCGCAGGGCTCGGGACCGCGCCAAGTTCGGCTCCGGTCATCGGATTGGAGGTGACGTCCGATGCGGTGCGCGTGGCCAGCGCTTCCAGCGCCACGGACTGGCGGTCGCTCAGGCCGGCGACGCTGGCGCTGCCGTCGCTGCCGTCCAGTGCCGCCTGCTCGTCGCGCGCGGACACCACGTTCCATTGCTCGCCGCTGTTCCACGGGCCCTCCATGTCGCCTTCGCCCTGCGACATGTCCATGTACAGATCGGTGAACGCGGGGTCGCCCGGAAGCTTGCCCGGCGGGAAGTTCGGTTCGATCGAGTACAGCGCCTTCTCGAACGACTTCTGGTGCGCGACCTCGCGCGTCATCAGGAACTTCAGCGCATCCTTGATGCCCGGATCGTCGGTCACGTTGATCAGGCGCTCGTAGACCAGCTTGGCGCGGGCCTCGGCGGCGATGTTGGAGCGGAAGTCCGCAGTGGGGTCGCCGATGGTGTCGATGTACGCCGCCGTCCACGGCACGCCGCTGGAGTTGACCAGCGCCGGCCCGCCGCCGTAAAGGATCGCCTGGGTCTGGCTGGTGCTGTTCTGGGTCAGTCCACGCATCTCCATCGCCTCGATCATGCCCTCGGACAGCTCGCCTTTGACGCCCTTGTTGAGCATCGCGATGATCGAGCCGATGATCTCCAGATGGCTCAGTTCCTCGGTGGCGATGTCGAGCAGCAGGTCCTTGCGGCCCGGATCCTCTTCGCCCAGGCCCTGGGTGAAATAGCGCATGGCCGCAGCCAGTTCGCCCTGCGGGCCGCCGAACTGCTCGAGCATCAGCGAGGCCAATACCGGATCTGGCCGCTCGACGCGTACCGTGTACATGAGGCGTTTGTTGTGCATGAACATTCAGGTGTCTCCTTCTGCGCCGCAGCTCAGCTGCGGCCGGTGGGTGTATGGCATCAGCGTGCCTTTGCCTTGGAAGTGGAACGGTCGGGATCGCTGCGGCGCGGTCGTCGCTGCCGAGCGTGGAAGCGTTGTCTGGCATCTCAAGGTCGTCCCCTCGACCGTTGGGATTCGCCTGCTTGTGGTCCTGGGTCTTGTTTCTCTCCAGCGCGGGTGTGTACGGCGAATCTATTCGCGCGATCGTTATTGAAGCCTCAGCAGGCGGTGAGCGCGGCGCGACGAAATGCGGCTGCGCATCCGGGGTTTCGGCCTTCGTGTGGACCGCAGCACATTAATCGACACGCTCAGGGCACCCGCAGTGCAGGTTCGATAGGAATTTCCGAACGACTTCCAGCAGCGATAGCTGACGCAAATGGCGCAATCCGACTTAACGTTGCAAGGTGCGCGCCTGCCGCGGCCGCGAGGTTCGACGACTGCGTGACTGGACCATGGAGCTCGATTCCTGCCGCTCGGCGTTTCCCTTGCGCCTGCGGGCGAGGGCGGATGTCGGCGGACCGGCTATTGGTCGGCGTTGTCGTGCCAGCGGCGGGTCATGCGCTGGAAGAACAGCGAGTTGGGCACCTGCAGGATCGATCCGCGCGTGGCCTCGCGCTGGTCCTGCAGCGTGGTGTAGATGAAGTTGATGTCTATCACGCGTCCGCAGATGCCTGGTTTATCGGCATTGTCGATCACCTCGATCTTGTCGTGCAGGCGAAAGGGCTTCGTGGCGAAGATGAGGAAGGAGCAGAAGATGTTCGACAGGACGCTCCATCCGGCGAAGAACGCGACGGCGCCCACTGCGGTGAACCCGGTCAACGCGGTCCACAACACCCTCGCAGACATGCCGAGCCGCTCCAGGACAAGAAGCGTCGCGGCCGCGTATATCACGCTCGCCGCCAGGCGCCGTACCCCGGTAGCCAGTTCGGGCGGAATCCCGTACCGGCGGCATACGCGATGCATGGTCGCCTCGACCAGCCGCACCAGCAGCCAAGCGCAGCCGAGGATGGCAAGGATCTCCGCGACGGGGATCACGATGCCTAACCAGTCTTCCAGCCAAGGTGGCCGGGTTGTATGCCGCTGGCCCATCTGCGCTACTCCTGGATGGCACGCGCCGCGCGCTCGGGATGAGCGTTCGCAAGCGCGACTCGGGTGCCGCCTTGCCATGAGCCCCTGCGTATCCGCTCTGGCGCAGCGGGGGAATTTGTCGCCTGTTCTGTCCGTTGGCTGGTCGCGGAAACGGTGGGACACAGGCGATGCATCTCGGCGCTGCCGCACCATGCGGCGCCGATGTGCAGCGCCTAGAGAGGGTAGGCGATGGTGGTCATCAGCGCATTGGCCGCCTGGCGCGAATCCAGTCGCGTGTGCTGCACCACGATTTCCACGTCGGATCGGATCAGCGACGCGAACGGAACCCCTCGCGGGATGGGTTCGGGGTCCTCCAGGTCGTTGAACCGCACATGGCGTGTACGTCTGGCGGGAACGGCAATGCGGTAGGGCCCCACCGGATCGCGATCCTCGAAGAAGATCGTCAACTCCACCGCCGCGTCGCTGTCGCCGGCGTTCAACAGGCAACAGGTTTCGTGGCTCTCCAGCTGCGGCTCCGGGCCATTGCTCCAGCCGGGGATATAGCCTTCGGCGATGGCCCAGGTCGTTTTTCCGATCGGCGGCTTCATGACGCGGTTTTAGCTCCCTGCGTGTTGCGATTCCGTCAAGCCTTGGTCAACGGGAATGCATGTGATCGGTTATCACGCTTCGCACGAACAGTTCGATCCCGCAGCGCTGCTCGGTCATGTGCGCAGGGCCGAACAGAGCGGCTTCGACGCGGCGATGTGCTCGGACCATTTCCATCCTTGGAGCCGGGCGCAAGGACAGTCCGGCCACGCCTGGGTATGGACCGGCGCGGCGATGGCGCAAAGCCGGCTGTCGTTCGGCCTGGTGAACTGCCCGTTCCAGCGCTATCACCCGGCCATCGTCGCGCAGGCCGCCGCCACGCTGGACCAGCTGCATCCCGGCCGGTTCTGGATGGCGGTCGGCAGCGGCGAGGCGCTGAACGAGCGCATCACCGGCGCTGCGTGGCCGGCCAAGCCCGAGCGGCATGCGCGCCTGCGCGAGGCGGCGGAAGCGATGCGTGCGCTGTGGGCGGGCGAGACCGTCACCCGGCACGGCGCGGTCCGGATCGAGGGCGCGCGCCTGTACACGCGTCCCAGCCGCGCGATCCCGGTTTTCGGCGCGGCGCTTACGCCGGAAACCGCACGCTGGCTGGGAAGCTGGTGCGACGGGCTGATCACGGTGAGCATGCCGATGCAGGAGCTGCGCGGCGTGGTCGAGGCGTTCAAGGACGGCGGCGGCGCCGACAAGCCGCTGTATCTGCAGGTGAAGCTGTCCTACGCCGATTCGCACGACGCGGCGCTGGAAGGCGCGATGCAGCAATGGCGGACCAACGTGCTTGCGCCGGCGGTGGTCGAATCGTTGAGCCAGCCGGCGCAGTTCGAAGCCGCGGCGGCAGCGGTCGATGCGGCGTACTTCTGTACCCGGGTCAACGTCTCCGCGGACCTGGGCCGGCATGTCGCGTGGCTGCAGGCCTATACCGAACTCGGGTTCTCGCGGCTCTACCTGCACAACGTGAACCGCGAGCAGGCGCGCTTCATCGACGACTTCGGCAGCCGCGTACTGCCGCATCTTCGGGCGCGCTAAGCCGGTACACACAGCCAGGCATAGCCGTATCCCCGCATGCGCAGCTGGCTGCCATCGAGCTCGATGCGATCGGCCATCGGCACCTCGATCGCCGCCGCCGGTGCGCCGATATCCACGGACGTCGGCGATGCGGACAGGTTCACCAGCGCGAGCAGATGCCGCTCGTTGCCGGCAAAGCGCAGCGCCAGCACATGCGAAGGCCCCAGCTCCAGCGCCTCGGGCTCGCCGCAGAACTGAGGGAGTGAACGCCGGGCATGCAGCATCTGCCGCACGCGGTTCAACAATGAGCGGCCTCTTTCCTGCATCGCCACGTTGATGCGCGCATAGCCGAAAGGGCCATCGCGCAGCGGCTGCCGCCATGCGCGCTCGGGGCAGTCGGTGAAGCCAGCGCCCGCTCCGCCGTGCCATTGCATGGGCACGCGTACCGCGTTGCGCTCGGGGAGCGCCAGGTCTTCGCCCAACCCGATTTCATCGCCGTAGCGCAGCACCGGCACCTGCCCGAGCGAGAGCAGGACCGCGTGCGCCATCGCCAGTGCGTCGGGATCGGCATCCAGCATCGGCGCCAGCCTTCGCCGGATTCCTCGACCATACAGGCGCATGTCGGCCCGCGGCGCGAAGCGTTCCATCACCTCTTCGCGCTCGTGCGGTTCCAGTTGCTCCAAGTCGAGTTCGTCGTGGTTTCGCAGCCATGCGATGCGGGTCCCGCTCGGCGCTCCGCTGCCGTACTCGGCCAACGTGCGGGTGATCTCGCCTGCGTCGGCACGCGCCAGGGCCAGGAAGAAGTGATTGTTTAGGTGGAAGTCCAGCAGATGGGAAAGGCGCGTTCCCGCGCCGAGGTAGGTGCCGTAGTCGCTGGCCTTGACGTCCGCTTCGCCGATGAGCACCGGTTTGCTGCGGTACGCGCTCGCCGTGCGGCGCATTTCCTCAAACAGCCACAGCCCGTCGTCCTGCGGATTGGCGCAGCGGGCGCGTTCGACCATGTACGGCGCGGCGTCCACGCGAAAGCCGCACACGCCGCGTTCCAGCCAGAAGCGCATGACCCGCGCCATCTCGCTGCGCACCGGCGCGTGCCCGAGGTCCAGATCCGGCTCGTGCGCGTAGAACATGTGGCGGTAGTAGCGCCGCACGTCGCCCTCCCAGGTCCAGATGGTGGGTTCCATGGGCGGGAACATGGGACCGGGCGACCGTGCCGGCGGCGCCTCGGCCCAGACGTAGTGCCGGGCCAGCGCGGCGTCGCCGCGCCGCGCGCCCTGGAACCAGGGGTGCAGGTCCGACGTGTGCTGCATCACCAGCTCGACGATCAGTTCGATGCCGCGCTCGCGCGCGGCGCGCACCAGCCGGTCGAACGCCGCTTCATCGCCCAGGCGCGGATCTATCCGGCAATGGTCGATCACGTCGTAGCCGCCGTCGCGCCCGCCACTGCGGAAGAACGGCAGCAGCCAGATGTGGCTGATGCCCAGGGACTCCAGGTAGTCCAGCTTGCTGGCGATCCCGTCCAGCGTGCCCCAGCCGTGGCCGTCGGAGTCGCGGAACAGGTAGGGGTCGATCTGATAGATCGCAGTGATGTTCGGCTGCATGCTAGAAGACCGTCTGAAGGGGGCGGAACGCGGCCCGCGGTCGTATGAACGATGGACGACCCGCCTCGGTGGAGGCACGGACCGGCGGCGGTGGTCGAGGAGGCGGCTGGTCCGCGCCGCTCCAGCAACGTGGGCGAACCGGGACCCATGCGGCGCCGATGCAGTACACGCCTCGACGACTGGCACTATGCGGCGCGGACGGATACGCACGCTACGATCAGCAGAAACCGGCCCAAGCACCAGACGCTCGCGGCATCGGTCCGCACCGCGAAGGCTGCGCCAGTCTCTGCGACTGCGCTCATCGTTGCATGCGCGGCGTCCAGAGGACGTAAAGGCGTGGCGAACCGTCGATCGGGACGGTCAAAAACTCACCACACCGGCACGCCCGCCGCCGAAATCCTCGCTTCGGCCAGCCGCTGGGCGACGAAGTAGGTCGCCGCCGCGCGGTCCGCGAAATACACGCCTTCGAAGCGGTGGCGATAGAGCACCGCGCCGCCCGATGTCGCTACCTCGATCTCCGTCACCACCTGTCGATCGACGTCCACCAGATGACCTGTCAGCACGTACTCGCCTAGGTTCCTTACCATCCAACCCCACTCTGGGCATGTCGCCCATGCGTGTCAGTGGTCAGTCTTAGAATGTAAACAGGTTAAGTTGCGTGAAGTCGATGAACCGCGGTTCAGGCTTGCAGCGAAAATCGCCGACGCCAGGCAGTATCCGCTAAGGCTCGGGCAGGTAATTTGTGTCGCGTCCGTCGACGCTCAGGACCGCGGCCTGGATCGTGGCAGCGCAACACGGAGCAGGCGGCGACGGCGCCCCCGATCACCCTCGCATCGAGGGAACTCCGATCCTTTTGCCGAGGAGACAGCGATGGCCGACGGCAGCGAATCACCGAACGCGCAGACGCGGATCAGCATCGCCCTGTACGGACGCGAGGATGCCGCTGGCCTGCAACTGGACGACCTGAAGCGGTTGCGTCTGGCCAGCAACGAACTGCTCTGGGTCGACCTGCAGAATGCGCAGGAGCGGGATATCGCCACCGTCTGGTCGGCGTTGAACCTGGCGCGGGACGCCCTCCCGGCGCGGCCGTCGAAGACCCATCCGGCGATCGGCAAGCACGATGGCCACTTCAGCGTGCGCGTGGTCGCGGTGAAGGACGCGGTGGGCCACCGCTACGACGGCGCGGTGCTGACGATCGTGGCCGGGCCGGATTTCGTGGTCACCGTGCACGAAGAGGCCATCGCCTTCATCGACGAGCTATTGGCCAGGGAGCAGGGCACCGCGCAGATCGGCTGCCTCGGCGAAGCCAGCTTCGTCGCCTCGCTGCTGGATGGGCACCTGTCGACCTATTTCGCGGCGTGCGCGGCGTTCGAGATGGAGATCGAGCGGCTGGAGGTGCAGCTGTTGGCCGACAGCGCCCCTGGGCGTGCCTGCCTGCCGCAACTCGGGCGGCTGCGGCGGTCCGCGTCGCGCCTCCGGCGCATGCTGGCGCCGCACCGCCGCGTGTTCGACGGCCTCTCGCGGCCGGACTTCCTGCCCGACGACAAGGCCCCGGCGCTGCGCCATCTCCAGGAACTGGACGAACGGTTCGAGCGTGCGATGGACGTGGTGGAGAACGCACGGGACCTGGTGGTCGGCAGCTTCCAGCTGTTCATTACGCAGACCGAGCTGCAGACCAACGAACGGATGAAGCTGCTGACCTTCGTCACCGTCGTGACCGGCATGCTTGCGGTCATCGCCGGCATCCTCGGCATGAATTTCGACACCGGCCTCTTCGCCAGCAATTCCTTCGGCTTCTGGGCCGCCGTGGCGCTGATGATCGTGCTCGGGCTGGTCGCGGTGGCCGTCGGCCGCCACCGCAAGTGGATCTAGCGGCGGGTGGGCCAGACGCGGGCTTTACATCTCCTTCACGCCACCGTCACTAGGCTTTCGCCGTTACAGGGGTCCTATTTGATAATTCGGTGACAACGGCCGGTACATCTTTGGCATTGCCGCTCGCTGACGAAAGCCGGCAGTTCAAGCTGCTTGTGCAGAGCGTCTCCGACTACGCGATCTACATGCTCGACCCGGTCGGACACATCCGCAGCTGGAATGCGGGTGGCGAGCGGATCAAGGGCTATCGCGCCGACGAGGTGATCGGCACCCACTTCTCGCGTTTCTACACCCCCGAGGACGCCGCGCGCGGCGAACCTGCGCGCTCGTTGGCGACCGCACGGGCCGAGGGACGGTTCTCGGCCGAAGGCTGGCGCCAGCGCAAGGACGGCAGCCGGTTCTGGGCGTCGGTGGTGGTCGAGGCGATCTGGCAGCGCGGCGAGCTGATCGGCTTCGCCAAGGTCACCCGCGACGTCACCGAGCGCTACGAGGCGCAGAAGATCCTGCAGCAGGCGCAGCGTGCGCTGATGCAATCGCAGAAGATCGAAGCCGTGGGCCGGCTCACCCTGGGCCTGGCGCACGATTTCAACAATCTGCTCACGGTGATCGTCAACAGCCTGGACCTGATCGGCATGCGCCCGGACGCCGACGCGCGCACCCACGCCTTGATCGAGGTGGCGCAGGGCGCCGCCGACCGCGGCACGCTGCTGACCCGGCAGTTGCTGGCGTTCGCGCGCGGGCAGGATCTGGCGCCCGAACGCCATGCCGTCAACGAAGTGGTCGGCCGTTCGCTCGAGCTGTTCCGGCGCGCCTGTTCCGGGACGATACGGTTTGAAGTGGAGATGGACGACGGGCTGCCGGACATCTGGGTGGACGCCGGGCAGCTGGAAGCGGCGCTGCTCAACCTGGTGGTCAACGGCCGCGACGCGATGCCCCAGGGCGGACGCATCGTGCTCAGCACGTCGGCGAAGCGCCAGCTGGTGCCGGACGACCCGCAGGGTTCGCACAAGACCTACGTGAGCATCTCGGTGCAGGACGAGGGGCACGGCATGCCGCCGGAGGTGGCCGAACGCGTCTTCGAGCCGTTCTTCACCACCAAGGAAGTGGGCAAGGGCAGCGGCCTGGGCCTGAGCCAGGTGTTCGGCTTCGCCTCCCAATCCGGTGGATTCGTCGACCTGGACACCGCGCCGGGGCGGGGCACGCGGGTCAGCCTGCTGCTTCCGGCGTTCGAAGACATCGAGGACATCGAGCATGAGTGATGCGCTGCGCGTGTTGTTCGTCGAGGACCAGCGCGAACTGCGCGAACTGATCGGCGCGGCGTTGCGCGACCTGGGCATCGAGACCCATATCGCCGACGACGGCCAGGCTGCGCTGCGCATGCTGCGGGAGCAGGGCGCCTACGATGTGGTCTTCAGCGACGTCAGCATGCCCAACGGGATGTCCGGCATCGAATTGAGCCTGCACGTGGCCGAATCGTTCCCGCAGGCCAGGGTGATCCTGGCATCCGGCTACGCCAAGTCCCAGTTGCCGCCGTTGCCGCCGCACGTGGAGTTCCTGCCCAAGCCGTACCGGCTGACGCAACTGCTGGGCCTGCTGCGCGCCGGCGCGGCGCCTTCGGCGTCCGCCTAGCGCCGGTAGCGCTACCGGCCGGCCGAGTCGAGCGGCCGTTGCCGCGGCGCGGCATCGCGGCTGGGTTGCTGCCGCTGCACGGACCTCAGCCCAGTGCGGGCGCGCCTGCGCAGTTTCCGGATGCCTGGACGCGGCCTACCGTTGTCGCCGGCGGCGCCCGCTGTCGAGCCGGCGACGAAGCTGCTTGCGTTGCGCATCGCTGAAGAACCGGGCGTGGTCGCTGAGGATCGCCACGATCTGCGCGTGCGCCTGCTGCGCCCTGCGCGCCAGTTCCGCGGCGGCGGCCTGCTCGATCGCCTTCCATTCGGCCGGTCCGGCGTCGCGAGGGAGCGTGGGTAGGGGTGGAGGAGGTGACGCCATGGCTG
The DNA here is from genome assembly GCF_017163755.1 of Xanthomonas sp. Taxonomy (GTDB): domain Bacteria; phylum Pseudomonadota; class Gammaproteobacteria; order Xanthomonadales; family Xanthomonadaceae; genus Xanthomonas_A. Next base: position 154,201 of record NZ_JAFIWC010000008.1, on the reverse strand, counting down.
GCAACTGCTCGGGTGGATGCAACGGCGATGCGAGAGGGCGGCGACGGCCTCGACTGTTGGCCGGACGCCGCGCCGAGGGACTGAGCGCTATTGGACACCAGGAACCGGGGCGTTGGCTATCGCGGCGCTGCCGGCGCGCGGCTTGCCTGCCCGCGGCCGGTGAGGCGGGCGCCGTAGGCCGGCGACCCGCGGCGGCACGCGCCGCATTACCAAAAGCACATGGTCAAGGCGAGGAGCCGCGACGACACTGGCGCGACCCTCTTCGCAAGGAACCGCGGTGGCCGCCATCTTCGTTCGGTACATGCCCGATCCCGCTGCGGTCCGCGTTCGCATGCAGGGCCTGCGCTGGCTGGCGCTGTGCGCCTTCGCGTGCGCCGCGGCCGCGAACGCGCAAACGCAGGCCACCCCGGATCCGCTCGCCGCGCTCGACCATGGCCTGCGGCCCAGCGTGAGCGCGGCGGCCGAGCCGGTGCCGCGGTGGTCGTTGGCCGAGCGCATGCGCCACCACAAGGTGCCCGGGGTCGCGATCGCGGTGCTGAGGAATGGCGACGTGGTGCAGGCGGTCGGCTACGGCGTGCGCGAGGCCGGCACCGACGACAAGGTCGACGGCGACACGCTGTTCTCGGTCGGATCGATCAGCAAGGTGGCGACCGCGGCGACCACGCTGCGGCTGGTCGCGCAGGAAAGGCTGGATCTGGACCACGACGTCGGCGACTACCTCAAGCGCTGGAAGCTGCCGGCATCGGCCGAGCTGGCGCAGCCGCAGGTGACGTTGCGGATGCTGATGTCGCACACCTCCGGGCTGGGCGTGCACGGGTTCGCCGACTACCAGCCAGGCGAGCCGCTGCCGACGCTGGCGCAGGTGCTCGACGGACAGCCCCCGGCCAAGAGCGAGGCGGTGCGCTTCAAGCACGCGCCCGGACGGGTCAACGACTACTCCGGCGGCGGCGTGACGGTAGAGCAGATGGTCCTGGAGGACGCGACCGGTACGTCGCTGCAACGGTTGGCCGCCGAGCAGGTGTTCGCGCCGCTGCGCATGCGCCGCAGCACCTTCGACAATCCGTTGCCCGCCGCGCGCGGCAACATCGCCAAGGCCCACGACAGCGACGGCGCGACCACCGCATTGCCGCGCGGCTGGGAGAGCTTTGCCGAGGCCGGGGCGTCGGGACTGTGGACCAGCGCCAACGACCTGGGCCGCTTCGTCGGCGCGCTGATCGAGAGCTACCAGCGACCCGGCGGGTTCCTGCCGCAGCCGCTGGCCACGGCGATGCTGACCGAGGTGTCGCCGAGCATGTTCGGTCTCGGGCCGCGCCTGGGCGGCGCCGGCATCGGCCGGCATTTCTTCCACATGGGCGCCAACGAAAGCTACCTGGCCTTCATGGAGGGCTACCCGGAAAGCGGCGACGGCTTCGTGATCCTGACCAATGGCAGCAACGGCGGCGAGCTGTGCTTGGAGATCCGCAATGCGCTGGCCGACGCGATCGGCCTCGGCGCGCATCCGCTGCTGCGCACCGTGGCGCCGCGGCTGCCGCCGTCGCCGGACTATGCCGGGCGCTACCGCCTGGACGCCGCCGTGCCGATGGAACTGCGCCGCGCACTGGCCGACAGTTTCGAGCATGCGGCGTTCCAGGTGAGCGTGTCCGGCGATACGGTCGAACTCGCGCTGCCCGGCAGGGCCGAGCCACAGCGGCTGCTTGCGCTGGGGCCGGCGCAGTTCGTGCATGCCGGCCTGTACACGTACCGGTTCGATTTCCGCCGCGACGCCTGGGGCGAGGTACGCGGGGTGACGGTGTCGATCCCCGAGGCGGATTCGATGGCGTACTACCTGCGCGAATGACATGCCGCGGCCGTGCCGGCGGCTCGAACCGGCGCATATGCCCGGCTCCGTCGCGGCCGCGCCTGGCCACGATCCGCCGCAGGATGCGCGCAGCGCAACGGGTGGCGCGCGGCAGAGGGTCGAGATCATGCGGTTGATCGCGTACGTTGCGTCTGCGTCTGCGTTGCGCTCGGGCGGCGCTGCGCTCCCGGGCAGCGCAGCGTCCGTCGTGATCAGCCGCCGGTGGTGCCGTACACGCCCCTGGCCGCCTGGCCGAGCGCGGCCATCGCCAGCAGGTACGGCGCCGGGCCGTGGCTGATGCGGGCGACGCCGGCCTTGGCCAGGTCGGCGATGGCCGGGGTATCGCCGGTACGCATGACGTTCACCGGCAGCGGCGAGGCGGCGACGATGCGCGCGATCAGCGCCAGGTCGCTCAGGCCGGGGACGAACAGGCCGTCGGCGCCGGCCTCGGCATAGGCGTGCGCGCGCGCGATCGCGGCATCGGCCATGCCGGCGTCGTGCCGGTCCGCCGGATGCTGGAAGAACACGTCGGTCCGCGCATTGATGAAGAAGCCGCTGTCGGCGGCGGCCATGCGCGCCGCGCCGATCCGTTCGGCCTGCGCCGCGGTGTCGCGCAGCGCGCCCGTCCCGGGAACGCTGTCCTCCAGGTTGCAGCCGATCGCACCGGCCGCGATGGCGCGTGCGACCGTCGACCCGACCGCGGCGGGTTCGCTGCCGTAGCCGCTTTCCAGATCGACCGTCAGCGGCAGCTCGGTGGCCAGGGCGATACGCGCGATCGTCGTGAGCATCAGCTCGGCGTCGATCTTCTCGCCGTCGGCGAAGCCATTGGCGGCGGCGATCGACCAGCTGCCCGTGGCCAGCGCCTTCGCTCCGGCCTTGGCCACCGCGACGGCGCTGCCGGCGTCCCAGATGTTGTAGAGGATCAGCGGGTCGGCAGAGGCATGCAGTGCGCGGAACGTGGCGGCCTTCGGGTTCATGGCGATTCCTTCGGTGGCAGGGAGTGATGAGGGATTCGGCGGCGCGCTGAGCGCCCGCAGAACGTTCGGATCCGACGCCATGCACGGCATCGGATCGTGGATCTAGACGGCTAGGGACCGGGCGGCACGCCGCTACCGCGGCCGATGCCGCGCGGGACGCGCGCTGCGCGCCGGGCGAAGACGCGGTACGACAGCGCGTCGGCCTTGCGCGACGCCGCTTGGCGCGGGACGGTCACGGCGCCGCCTGCGCCAGCGCACGGCAATGCGCGCGGGTCTGCTCGTCGAGCGGATGCATGCACTCGATCCGGGTTTCCTCGGCGGTCACGTCCCAGCTGGTGCCGAACGTGGTCAGGGTCGAGAAGAAACCCAACGGGCCGTGCGGTCCGGCAAACACGGTGGTGATGACCGGAAGCGGTGTCGCGCCCACCTCGCGCCGGCGCCAGGACGTGGGCGTATCGGGATAGCGCAGCACCTCGTCGAGCAGCGTGCGTGCGGTCCGGTCGGACGGCGCGCGCGCGATCGTGTCGTGCAGGTGGCGGATCAGGTCGGCGGCCACCGTGTCCCAGTTCGCGATGCAGGGCCGCAGGTCGTCCGGATCGAACACCTGGTGCAGGAGGTTGGCATGCTTGGGCCCGCCGGGCTTGAGCGAGTGCAGCAGGCGCGCCATCGCGCCGTTGGCCATCAACACGTTCCAGTGGCGATCGACGACGAAGGCGGGGAAGGGTTCCTGTTGCGCGAGGATCATCTCGATCGCGCGCGCGACCACCGCCATCTCCGGCGCGGTGAGCGCGCTCTCGCGGAACGACGGCGCGTAGCCGCCGGCGAGCAGCAGCGCGTTGCGCTCGCGCAGCGGCATGTCCAGCGCGTCGGCGATCTGGCCGAGCAGCTCGCGGCTGGGATGGGCCTTGCCGGTCTCGACATAGCTCAGGTGCCGCGCCGAGATGCGGCTGTCCAGCGCAAGGTCGAACTGGCTGATGCGCCGCGCCGCGCGCCACTCGCGCAGCATCTGCCCCAGCGGGTTGGCGGCGTGCGGCGGGACGGGATCGGGGCGCTTCATGGCGCGCATCATAGCCAGCGCCGGCGGCGACGCCATAACCTCCCAGGTCATCGCGTCGCGTCCGGCTCGCCCTGGCTGTCCGCTGGCGCCGATCGCGCGCCACATGGCCGCGGCCGCGGTTCGAAGTGCAGCCAGGGATGGACGGCCGCGCGCCGTAGAGAGGCGCCGCTATCGCCCGCGTTTGAACCGGAACCCGGCGCGACGGATCAGTCGTCCTCGCGCGGCCAGGCGTACGGCGCCAGCGGCGCGCTCGCCGGGCCGTTGAGCACGGCCCCGCTGTCGGCGACGAAGCGCGAGCCATGGCACGGGCAATCCCAGGACTTCTCCTGCGGGCTCCAGCGTACCGCGCAGCCCAGATGCGGACAGCGTGCGTTGAAGGCGTGCAGCGCGCCGTCGCCGCTGCGGTAGACCGCGACCCGGTGCACGCCGCGACGCACCACCGCGCCTTCGCCGCGCGCCAGCTCGTCGATGCCGCCGGCCTGGCCGCGCGCGATCCAGTCGCGGTACTGAACCGCGACGTTGGCGTTCTCGCGGACCCATTCGCTGCCCGCGCGCAACGGCTTGCGCCGCGGATCGTAGAGCGAGGTCCACGGATTGGCGCGGCCGTCGATCAGGTCGGACAGCAGCAGGCCGGCAATGACGCCGTGGGTGACGCCGTTGCCGGAATCGCCGGTGGCGATGAAGACGTTGTCCTCGCCGCCGGGATCGGCGCCGATGTAGGCCAGCCCGTCGGCGGGCTCGATGATCTGCCCGGACCAGTCGTGCGTGTAGCGGCGTACGCCCGGCAGTTTCTCGTCGGCCCAGGCCTGCAGCCGCACGTAGGCCTGCGGATCCTCGCTCTGGCCGGTCTTGTGGTCCTCGCCGCCGATCAGCGCGATCATGCCGCCGTGGTCGTGGTCCTCGGTCAGGCGCACGTAGTGGTAAGGGTCGCCGTCGTCCCAGATCAGCGCGTCCGGCAGCGCGTCGTCGGCGATCGGGCCGGCGACCACATAGCTGCGGTACGGCGCCTGCTTGGTGTGGATGGCGACGCGCTCGTGGAACGGCACGTTGCTGGCGACCACCACCGCGTTGGCGCGCAACGGTCCCGACCCGGCCAGCTCCACGGTGGCCGGCGCGCCGCCACGCACGTCGACGGCCTCGCCCAGGCAGAAGCGCACGCCATGCCCGGTGGCGGCGGCGGCCAGCGCGGACAGCAAGCGGCCCATGTCGATGCGCGCCTGGTCGTCGAACCGCACCGCCGCGCCGAGCTGGGGCAGGCCGGGAATGCCGGCGTCGAGGAATTGCGCGGCCAGGCCGGCCGCGACCGCGGCCTCGGTTTCCTTGCGCAGCCGGTCGGCATCGCCGTCGTGCGCGAACAGGTAGCCCGGCAGGCGACGGAAACCGCAACGCAGGGGATCGGCGGCCACGAAGTCCTCGATCCAGTCGATCGCCTCGGCATGGCTGGCGGCCGCCAGGCGCGCGCCGTGTTCGCCATGCAGTTGCGCCAGCGCGTAGTAGCGATCGTCCAGCGCCGAGGCCAGGTGCGCAGTGCTGCGCATCGACTCGCCTTCGCCGATGCCGGCGCGGTCCACCACCAGCACCCGGCGCCCGCGCTGCGCGCACAGCAGCGCCGTGGCCAGCCCGGCCACGCCGGCGCCGATGACGACGACGTCCTGCGCATCGGTGGGTGGGGTCTGCGCGAAGTGCGCGGCGGGATCGGCGCCCAGGGACCAAAGGGGCAGGGTGCGTGCGCTGGGCATTGAAGACTCCGTTGCCTGACTGCCGATCCACGATACGCAGCGCTCGTGATCGCCGCGTCAGCGCCGCGTCGCGGACTCGATCACGTCACGTACTCCTCGGCGGTCGACGATGGCCTGCGCTTGGACAAGCGCGCCAGACCCGCAGCGCAGGCGCGATGTCGCTTGCGCGATATGGCATGATCGGATCGCGGATGGGGATCCGCGCAACTCGATGGCAGCGGCGATGCCTGCCGATATGGCGCAACACGGCGTAAGGCTACGCAGGGTATGAGGAGATGCGCGGCCCGACGGGAAGGCTCGCCAACGGATGAACGATGACCATTGCACTGCTTGCCCTGCTACTGATCGAAGCCGTTCTGCTGGTCTCGTGGAACCGCGCGTATTTCGCCTGGGGGTTGCCGCTGTTCAGCCGGCGCATCGCGGTGCCGACCTCGGCACTCGTGCATTTTCCCTTCGAGCGGCTGCAGGCGGAGGTGGCGTCGGAAAAATGGCCGGAGCTCTTGTTCCAGCCGCTGTCCAAGCGCAGCTGCGCATTCCGCGAAAGCCTCGGCATCCACTTCGGCTGGCGCTATCCGCCGATCATGCGCGGGCTGATCGTGATCGACCGGCAACGCCGCGAGATCCGCGTGGTCGGCTGGTGCAACTGGACGGTGCTGTATGCGCTCGGCACCCTCATCGCGGCACTGGCCGCCAAGCCCGCGGCGGTGCCGATCGTGGCGTTGCTGCTCGGGGTGAGCTATCTCATGCAGCGGCACCGGTTCGCCGCGGTCGATGCTGCGGTCCGCAGGTTGCTGACGACCTGCGAGCCGCAGCAGCCGATCGTCGACGGTCCGTCCCCGGTGGGGCAACGCCTTTAGGCCTGGCTCGGTGCGAGCGCGTGGGCACTTGGTTCGCGATCACCTTGGTTACAGAGACATCGGTGTCTTCCAACTGGCCGATTCGGCTTGTGTGCCGACACCGATTCGCGCCGACGCCAGACGCCGCGTCACCCGTCCGGGACCAGCACACCTGGATTGCAGTGGCGGACGCACAGTCCTTGCCTGTGCAGGGTGACTTCATTCGGACGCGTAAGGCCGGACAGGCCACAGGCGTCGGACACGGTCGGGGCTGAAGCCCCTCCTACAATGTTCGGCAGCAATTCGCGGGCGCTGCAGGAGGGGCTTCAGCCGAATCGCCGCGAGTTCGGCCGAAGCTGCGCCTATTGCTGCGGCTGCGGACGGTAGATGAGGCGAGGGGCGTCCATCACGAAGGTGTCGAGCACGCCGTCGGCCACCTTGACCGGACCCGCAAAGCGGGTCGCGCCCGGAATGGACTGGATCGCGGCCGCCTGGTCGGCAAGCCGCCTGGCCTCTTCGAAGGCGCGCGACGCGGCCGGGTCGCCCTCCAGCGCGCCCGCAAGCCCGTCCACGCTCAGCCGCAGGGAACGTCCCCACAGCTGCGCCGCGTCGAGCCAGGGACCGGCTTCGCTCGCGAAGCGCTGGGTGGCCACGCCGGCACGGATCCGGTCCGGCGCCGCCGCAAGTGCGTCGGCGGCGCGGCCTAGCGCATCCAGCGCGGCAGCGATGGTCGCCGGATCGCCATCGGCGAGCGCATCGCGCGCATCGTCGACCAGCGCCTTGAGCCGCGGCGCTTGCGGCTGCCACGGAAGGTGGCCGAAGGTGGGGGCGAGGTGCTGGGTGTCGAAGAAGGTCAGCAGCGCCTCGGCCACGCGCGGGTCGTCCCCGGCGAGATCGCGCGCGGCGGCGCGCCAGGTTCGCTGCGCGTCGTAGCCCGCATCGTTCCACGCGAACGCCAGCAGCCCGGCGACCGCAGGCCGGCTCGCCACCTCCTGGTTCATCGGGTTGGAGACGATGCCGCTCAGCTCGGCGGAAAGACCCGCCTGCCGGCGGTCGTACGGCGCCATCAGCAGACGCCCGGTCGATTCGGCGAAGTCGTTGACCGGGTAGTTGTCCCATAGCAGCGTCCTGCGGCCGAAGGCCTTGGTCGCGGTGCGCGCATCCAGGACCGAGATCGAGGCCGGCACCACGTCGGTGCCGGTCCATTGAATCACCACGCGCGGATCGAGCTTCTCGCGCAGCGTCGCCTTGTACGGCGATTCGGTCACGTTGAAGTACTCGGTCGGCACCATGATCAGCGAGCCGTGGCCTGCCGCGGCGATATCCGCCTGCACCGCATTGAGCAGCGTGGCCTGGGCGGTGGCGGCCGCCTTCTCCGCGGAGGGACCGAACGCCGCCTCGTCGCCCTTGCAGTTCCACTTGGTGTATTCGATATCGTCGAACGCGACGTAGAAGCTGCGCACGCCACGCGCGCGCAGCGCGGCGAACTTGCGCCGGATCGCGTCCAGGTCGGCCGGATCGCTGTAGCAGACCGACGGCCCGGGCGAGATCGCGTAGACGAAGTTGACGTGTTCGCGGTTGGCCACCTCCACGACCTTGCCCAGGGCGCGGAGCGTGTCGGACGGATAGGGCTCGCGCCACCGTTCGCGCGCGAACACGTCGTCCTTCGGGCTGTAGATATAGGTGTTGGCCTTGAAGCGCGCCAGGAACGCGATATGGTCCGCGCGTTCGGCCATGGTCCATGGCTTGCCGTAGAAACCCTCGATCGTGCCGCGCACCGGCATCGCCGGATAATCGGCGATGGCGACGGAGGCCACGCGTCCGCGCGCGACGATCTGGCGCAAGGTCTGCGCCGCGTGATACAGCCCGTCGCCGTCCCGGCCGGCAAGGACGATCAACGCGCCGGTGCCATTGGCGACGCTGCCCAATGCATAGCCTTCCTTGCGCTCCGGCACCGACGCGCCGGTCCGTTCGAGCGCCTCGCGCACCGGCGCCGCGTCGGCGACACCGAGCACGACATGCACGGTGTCCAGCTGCGCCGGCAGCGTCGACGCGACCCGGATCCGTTCCACGCCGGCGGCGGCGAGGACCTCGCGTACCCGCTTCTCGGCGGCCGCATCGGTGCCTTTCGGCCGCACGATCACCACCGACCGGCCGAGCGCGAAATCCGGTCCGATCAATGTTGCCGAGGCCGGGGCAGGGAAGATGGCCGGCGCGGTGGCGGCCGCCGCGCTGCCTGGGAGCCACGCGAGCGCGAGCGCCAATGCGGCCAGCACGTTATCGACGCGAGCGGATCGGGTGAGTCGCATCGAAATCTCCAGTTCGGATTGGTATTTGATTGATCTCGGATGGTATCTACCAATGGCGAGCAAGTCGAGGCATCGCGGTGGGCGTTGGGAACCGGGATATGAATCGGCGGGTCGGCACCCGATATCGGTGGGCAACGTAGGCCAGCCGGATGCCGACGCTCGCGTTCGCCTGCCTGAGCCGCGTCGACTCGTCCGCAGACTTCGCGGGGTATGTTTCGCGGGCAGCGATTGACGCGGGACTGTCCGCCCATGGATTCGAAGTGCGGGCGCACTGCCTACGCATCGGCCGCACGCGCGTCGGTTTGCCGTAGCCAAGCGCCGCGGTTATCAGTGGCGCATCGGCAGACCGGACCATCGCGCCCGCCGCTCCGTATCCATGCGGGCGTCGCCCGCCAGGCGCCGGCCGGGCTTCAGCCCGTGTCCCGCTGCACGCGCGCCCGATACGCGGACACATTGTCGCCGCGGATGCGCCGCTCCTGCGTGCCGGTCACCGTGTCGACCTTGGCGTCCGAGCCGGTCACCGGCTTGGCCTCGACTATCGTTTCCCGCTCGAAGGCGTGCGACTTGTCGGTGTTGCGGTAGTACCGGTACAGGGTCCAGTACAGCGCGGTTGCGCCGGCCGGGCCGGCCAGCAGCAACCAGAGTCCACTGTCGTCGCTCATGAGGTGGCTACCACGATCCAGAGTGCGATGGCTTCGATGAAGGTGCCGGCGGTGAGCGCGGCCAGCAGCAGCTTCCACTGCTGCACCGGCACGCTGCCCATGGTCTCGCCGGTGCGCCCGTTCACCGCGATGTAGTGCAGCATGCCGCCGTTGCGGCCGGGCTGGTGGTACGAGTACAGCCACACCGGCAGGTACATCGACACCCAGCGCGTGCCGTGGACGTCGAGCCGTTCGCGCTCCCAGCGCACGCCGCGGTCGTAGCGGCGCACGGACCCTTCGACCTGGGCGCGGGCGATCGACAGCAGCTGGTCCTCCAGCCGCGGCAGCAGGTGCTCGACGTCGCGGTTGCGCTTTTCCGAGGTGAAACCCGCCAGGTACGATGCGTTCCATTTCACCGCGTTCTTGGTGTCGAACGGCAGGATCGTGTTGATGATGTTGTTGGTGTTGACCCGGGTATCGAGGTTGCCGCGATCGGAGGACGATTCCAGCGGCAGGTCGTCCACGGTGAAGTCCACGTGCCGTTCCACCCGGTAGACGTCGGCGTCGTAATAGGTCTGCTTGTTCTTCTCGGTGCCGCGCGTGTACTCGCGCGTCTTGATCTCGCCGTGGCCGGCCACGCTGGCGCTCGCATTGCCGTCGACGATCATGTAGGGCAGGTAGACGCCGAGGACGTTCTCGGGCGTGAACTGCTCCTTGAAGGCCTTCAGCGCGAACAGGCGCCGCTTGTCCACGAACTGGCGGATGCGCGCGACCGCATCGTCCTTCTTGACGTGGAACGGCAGCACCGCGTCGGGCACCGCGCCGTTGGCCACCTGCTCGTTGACGCCGAACACATGGCGGCACCAGTGGCACCGCGCGGTCATCGCGCTTTCGGTGTTGATGGTGACCTCGGCGCCGCAGCCGGTGCACTTGAAGCTCATCAGGCTGGCGGCGTCCGCTTCGATGTCGCGCGCGCCCGAGGCGATGACCGTGCCGCGCAGTTCGCCGACGCCTTCTCCGAATCCGAATTGCTCCTCGACCCGCACGCCGTGCCACTCGTTGCGGCAGTACTGGCACACCAGCAGGTCGGTGCCCAGCTTGGGCCGGATGTCGGTGGCGCCGCACTTCGGGCAGCGGTTGAGGCCGTCGCGGAGTTCGGCGGCGGCGGTGTCGATGGCGAGCGGGTCGGGGGCCTGCAGTTCGTCGCGGATCGGATCGGGCAGGGTCGCCGGATCGAGCGGCAGGCTGCCCGGCAGCGGCGGCACGTCCTGCGGCGAGCCGGGGCCGGTCACAGGCGCCGCCGGCCGCGGCGGCAACGGCGGCGGGGTGTTGGGGCTGGACATGATCGGCGCGCCTGCGGTTACAGGCCCAGCGCCTTGGCCTTGGCCGCGTCGTAGTCGCCCTGGGTGATCAGGCCCAGGTCCAGCATCTCCTTGGCCTTCTTCAGCTTGGCGACCGCGTCGTCGGCGGCCGGCGCGGCAGGCGCGACCGGCTGCTGCAGGCCACCGACGCCGCCGACCATGCCCGTCGCCATGCCCAGGCCGACCAGGCCTGCGGCGCCGCCGTTCTCGCCCGCCGACTGGATGCCCTGGGCGACGCTGGCCTGCAGGTTGGAATTGCCGCGCGCGCCGGACAGCGCATCGGCGCGCTGCACGGTCTTGAGCAGTTCGCGCGTGTTCGCGTCGTACTCGATCGACACGATGGCGGTCTTGACGATGGCCAGGCCGCGGTCGGAGTTCCACTGGTAGGCCTGCTCGACCGCATCGGACAGGCTCTTGGCGAAGCCGAGCGAATCCTGCTGCAGCTTGGTGATGCGGTTGCCCTTGCCCGGGTCGTTCGTGTACAGGCTGAAGGCCGGCGCGAGCGAACCCACCACCTCGTTGAACAGCTGGTTGGCGGCGGCGTTGTCGAGGTCGGTGAAGTCGAACACCTGCCCCGGCTGCAGGTAGCGGGCCGGCACGAAATTCTTCACGAACAGGATGGGATCGACGATCTTCAAGGTGTACGAGCCGCGCGTCACCGCGCCGACCTGCGTGCCCAGGAAGCCGTCGTCCCAGTAGATCTCGGACTGCGTGCCGAACCGGTTGTCGGGGAGTTCCTTCAGCGACACGAAGAACGCGGCCTGTTGCGAGCCCGGCTGGCCGCCGAACTTGAAACGCTCCCAGCTCTGGCGGATGAGCGGCGTGACCAGGCCGTCGCCGGCGAAGATCGACTGCGAGTTCGGGTCGTCCGACCGCCATTCGTAGCCGCCCGGCTCGGCGGCGAACCCGGTGATCGCGCCGTCCTGGACCAGCAGCAGCCCATAGCCTTCGGGCACGACGATCTTCGACCCGTTGCTGATGATGTTGGAGGAGGCGCTGGTGTTGGAGCCACGCCCGGCGTTGGTCCCGCGCGGAACCGCCGCGAACAGCGCCGCCGTCGACGGCAGGCCGTCCGGCACGGTGTAGAAGTCCTTCCACTGGTCGGCCAGAACGCCGCCGACCGCACCCGCCACCGCCTGTACCAGACCCATGACAAACTCCCTGCGATTCGTGGACGGGCAACCATGCCCATCATCTCGCCGGACTATATCAGCAGCGGGCAGGGCGTGAAGGAGGGGGACGTCCGGCTGCGTGCCGCGGCTTCGTGGACCCGCGACGCGCACCGATCGCGCGCCGCCCGGCCGGAAAAGCGAGGCCCCGCGTCAGCGGGGCCTCGTTCCGGGTCCTACCGGTGCAGGCGCAAAGCGGCGCCGGTCAGCGACAACTCATGGCAGCTCGCACTTGAGCTTGGCGTCCACGTAGTAGGGCTTGGGGACATCCGGGTTCTGGCTGGTCTTCTCGAACACCACCTCGAACGAGTCCAGGTTCGCCGTGCCTTTGCGTTCCTTGCAGGCGTCCTGCAGCTTCTGCTTCACCGCGGCGATGCCGGCGTCGCGATTCGCGCCGTCCGCGCTGTTGGCCAGGTTGACGGTCTCGGCGAATGCCGGCGTGCCCATGCCCAGCAGGCATCCGGCGAACATGAGGGCGTGCAGCTTCTTCATGGAATCTCCTTTGCAGTGTCCGTGATCGTCAGGCAGCGTGATCTGCGCCGTAAGGATCGTCGTAGGGCGCGGCAGACGTCGTCCAGCGCGCCGCCAGGATAGGGAGACGTGGTTAAGACTTCGTGCGGACGGCAAGGCGCCGAGATCGGCCCCTGGTGGAGCGCGCGCCTGCATGCGCTCCGGTCCAACCGCGACGGCGCCGTCAAGGCGCGATATCGCCATGGCGTTCGGCGATGGGACGGACCTCCTGCACCAGCGTGACCAAGGTCTTGCCCGGCTCCTCGTTCATGACCTCGTGCGCGGAGTGCTCGAACCAGACCAACTGTTTCCGCGGAGCCTTCACCGATTCGAACCATGCCGCCGCCACTTCGGAGGATACGTTGTGGTCATGGCGCCCGAGGAACAGGAACACGGGGGTCCTGAACTCGCGGACCGCGGTCATGTCCAGCGTCAGCACCTCGGCGAGAAGGTGTTCCATCGAGAAATCGTTGCCTTTCCACACACCGGCCAGTTCGGCATCGGAGTACTCCGGCGCCAGTCCGATGGCCGCGGCTTCCGCATCGCCGCCCTTGCGGTTATGGACCATGCCGCCGTAGTGGTTCAGCCATCTGCGTTGCTTGAACAGGCTGGCGAGCGCAATGGGGGCGTTGTCGTGAGCGTAGGGAGCGATCGATTGCAGCTCTTCGATCGCTTGCGCGTTTCCATCCTGCTGCGCTTGCCGCAGGGTCCATGCCCAGCCACGGCGCTCGCTTTCGGGCGAGTTCGATATCTGTCCGACACCCACGTACGCGTGCAGCCACTCCGGCCGCCGCCGTGCCAGCTCGAGTCCCAGGTAGCTGCCCCAGGAGTGTCCAAGCACGAAGATCTTCTCCTTCCCGAACTCGTTGCGCAGCCAGCCCACCATCTCCACGGCGTCGGCGATCATGCGATCGCGCGTCATCGTGGCGGCGACCTGCGCCGGATCATTGGCGGAATAGGTCTTCCCAGCGCCACGCTGGTCCCATTGCACCACGGTGAAATACTCCTCCCATCCGCGTTGGAAATACCAGCTGGTCGGCATCGACACCCATCCCGGCCCCCCGTGCAGCATCAACAGCACGGGGTTGCGGCGGTCATTGCCGCGGATCGATATCCACTGATCGATTCCCCCGATGCGGACCTTCTCCAGGCGCTCGACTCCGTTGTCGGCCACGATCCGTCGCATGTTCGCCACGATCTCGACCGCCTCCTTGCGGTCGTGCGGGGCGGGCGCCGCCGCTGCGGATGCAGCCAGGGGCAGGCAAACGCTTGCAACGGACAGAAGACCGGAAAGCACCGATTTCATTGGCGTCCTTGGGCCGAAGGGTCGGGCGGGGATTGTGCCATGCGACAGCGGCGCCCTGGGCTGCGGCGATGGGTTTCAAAGCGCATGTCGATGTCCGGCCGCCTCGTTCGTCGCCACCTTGTGGCACCCATCAGTGGATCGAACGAGGGGACAGACACGATGACCTGCACCATTACCGCCTTTGAACGCTCGCCCGATGGCGGCAAGGGGCTGGCGCGCGATACGCGTGTGCGCTGGGCGCTCGAGGAAGCCGGCCAGCCCTACGACGTCCGCCGGGTCTCCTTCGCCGAAATGAAGCGGCCGGCGCATCTGGCCCTGCATCCTTTCGGCCAGATTCCCACCTATGAGGAGGGCGACCTTGCGCTGTTCGAGACGGGCGCGATCGTGTTCCATATCGCGCAGCGGCATGCGGGCCTGCTGCCCGAAGACGCCAATGCCCGGGCGCGCGCCATCGCGTGGATGTTCGCCGCGCTCAATACGGTAGAGCCGCCGATCCTCGATCTCGTCACTGCCAGGATAATCGAGGGCGACGAGCCCTGGAGCCAGGCGCGCAGGCCGCTGGTCGCCGATCGCATCCGCGCCCGGCTGAAGCCACTGTCCGCCCGGCTGGGCGACGCCGACTGGCTCGATGGCGCGTTCAGCGCGGGCGACCTGTTGATGGTGTCGGTGCTGCTCCGGCTGAGGATGTCGGGCATCCTGGACGAATATCCGAACCTGGCCGCCTATGTCGCCCGAGGCGAGGCCCGCCCGGCCTATCGCCGCGCTTTCGCCGCGCAACTGGCGATCAACGCCCCGGCAACTGGTTGAAAGGCCTCGACTAGGTGATCCTGTGCCAAGCGAGCCTTCTTCATGGGAATGCTCCGCCCGGACGGCGTGCGCGTGCGCGCTTGCGAGTGATGCCCACGGTCTCGGCCCGGCCAGGCTCAGCCACGGATATCTTCCTCGCGACGCTGTCCGGGTTGCGAAAGCCGTGGCGACCCACGCTGCGGTGCCCGAAGGGCGCAGTACCATTCCAGAGAATGTCGCATGTGCCTATGGCGCTCACGCCGCCCAGATCGGCGGTTCGATCGGCGGTGGCGGGCATGGTCAGTCAGGAGGAAACAGAGATGGCGCGATACCTGATCTCGTTCGATGATGGATCCATGGTGTTTCCCGAAGAGGATCTTCCCGCTATTGCCGAGGCGGCGCGCTCAGTGGTGCGCGAGGCCAAGGCGGCTGGCGCGTGGATCTTCGGTGGTGGCCTGCTGACCCAGCAGGCGAGCGTCGTCGCCATCGACGGCTCGGTCTCCGACGGGCCCTACCCGGAGACCAAGGCGGTCATCGGCGGCTTCTCGATCCTCGAGGTGCGGTCCCGCGACGAAGCGCTCATGTGGGCGGCAAAGCTGGCCTCGGCCTGCCGTTGCGCCCAGGAAGTGCGCGAGATCATGTACGACCCGGAGTCCTGATTCTCGCGTCGGCGGAACCGGCGGTCGATCCGGCCGATGCCGGCGATCGCAGCGGATCCTGAAAGGCGTATCTGGCTCGCCGGGCGCTTCCGTCCGCGCCAGCAACGCCGCCAAGCATTCGCGGGGTCGCGCGCAAACGGCAGCTTCCGACCCAACGCGGATCCAGTACCGATGGCCGCGTTCGCCCCTCAGATAGGGCACCCTCGGTTAGGCGCGACGTCATCGCCAAGATCGCGCTCGAGCAGGCAGTCGATGAAGGCGCGCAGCGCCGGAAGGAGATAGCGCCTGCTGGAATAGTAGAGATACAGGTGACGGAGCAGGTATTTGTGCTACTTCGGACACCTTGTACCTCAAGAGTCTAGGGAGTCGAGACATCCTTCCCTAACAAGCTGAATAGGATGATGCGAACAGGTATATGTGCTACATGTTCGAATATGGCTTGTATATCTGCTACTAGTTCGGATTCCATTGCTGGTGGGGGACAAGAAACGGTTGCGCCCCTGCCATTGCGGGAGTAGCGTTCCTGAGCGTGCCAGTGGCATTCCTGACGCCGCTTTCAGGCAACTGCCTAGGCCTATATTGACCAGGAACGATGACCAAGCCCGAAGGCATCCCGTGGAGGCCTAGATCCTCGCTCTAGCGGGGTCTATCAGGAGCAAGGGAATGAGTGTTACTACGAAGGCCAGGCAACGCCGGCTGGGCGTGCGTCAAGCGCGGACAAGTAACTCGGCAAACCTCTGGACGTTGCAATCGCCGACAGCTGAGCTTCCGGTGACGCTGAGTGGTGACCTGCGGATGAAGCTATTCTTCCATTGTGAGGGCGACCCGACCGTCCGAGATGCAGAGTACCGAGAGCAGGAGCTAGAGGTACCCTTGAGTGGCGGTCCAGTCTGCGTTGACGCCTTGGTTACTTTGATTGATGGATCGATTCAGGCGCGAATGATCGATGATGGATCAGATCGGGCTAGGCGTGACATCGAAGCGGTGAGCGCTGGGTGCGGCTACTCCATGTACGTACTCAGCATACGTGACTTCGGCCGGTCCGAAATGAGAATCCGCAACTGGCAAGCAGCAATCTCCGCTTTCCATCGCAGCCGCGATGCGGACCTGACCTCGGTAGCAGAAGACGTTGAACTGATCGTCCGGCGGCGCGGCAGGGCCACTTTGGGCGAAGTGATGCAATGTCACCGCCAAAATCATCCGGCGGTTGTGATAGGGGCTACCGTGCTTGTGTTGCGTGCTCGCGCGATCGCCTCGGACATGGATGCTAATCCATGGTGCACGCATACAAGGCTTCTCAGGTGTCAACATGACTTCAAACCTTAATTTCAATCGGAGAACGCTCCCGCAGGAGCTCGCCAATTGTGATGAGTGGCCGCCTTGTGACACCAGTCAGTTGGACCCAGCGGACCTGGCTCTGTTTGAGAGAAGAAGGAAAGGGCTCGTTGCATATCTGAGCGGACGTCCGACTGCCGAGATCGCCTCGCTGTTCGGGATAGAAACCAGCGAGCTACTGCGATACCTCAATCGATGTATTGCTGTTATGAATGATGGCCGCATTGCCGGCTGGGCGGGCCTTCTGAAAGGATTCCGGAAGCAGAAGCCCACTCGATCCAAACCTGTGTGTGCAATGCCGCGCCAGTCATTTGGTGGCTATACAGGGGCCCTCTCAGCTTTGTTCGTCTCGCACCCGAATGTTCAAATTGCGCTGGACATGTATCTGGCCACTGGCATCGGTCCTGATGGAGCGAAAGAGGGGCGCGTTAGCAAGAAAAAAGCCCATGAAATCTTCCTTGAACTCTGCCGCCGCGCAGGGCTTGGCTCGAACGCCTGGCCATTCTGTGTCAGCAGACGCGGCAGAGAAGCCATTGCCGAATACGTAAAGCACTTCCTTACCCTTCACCACGAGAAGGTTTCATTCTTGCAGTACGGAGAAGAATGCAAGCAACGTTCAAGGCGGCCGGGCAGTCGACCCGAGAGTCCCACAGCCGTCGCACCCTTTGAAATCGTGGAGGCTGATGAGCATACAGCGGACATCATCTTTACCGTTGGCGTCAGGACTCCCAAGGGAACCAAATACGTACCAAGCCATCGCATGACGCTCATCTTGGTCGTTGATAGGTTCACCAACTACATTCTTGGCTGGGATATCGTTGTGCGCCGGCAAATTGCCAAGTACGACTTCCTCAGATGCATTGATCATGCGGCCGCAGGGCAGTGCCTCTCGGAGGAGATCCGGCATGCATTAGAAGGCACGCTTGCGACGGCAGTGGAGATGTCGGAGCTGCGACTCGGGTTTGGCAGCCTCTTCGTTGACAATGCGCTTGCGCATCTATCTGACTGCGTCGGCGACAGGGTCAGGGCGGAGACGGGCGCTGCAATTTCCTTCGGAGCGATCAAACAACCGCAGCGTCGATCAGTGGTTGAGCGAGTGTTTGGCTGGATGGCGGCGAATGTTTTCCACCGGTCGCCGTCTACCACAGGTAATAGCCCGGTGGACACTCGGCGAAACCACCCGGAGCTTCAGGCAGTCAGGAACAAAGTAACCCTTGAGCAGGTAATGGAGGCGACTTCGATCGCTGTTGCGCGGTGGAACTCGAAACCCACGGAAGCAAACTACGGGAGCAGTCCTGCCGCCCAGATGCTTGAGTACTACGCTCCCGGCTCGGGGTGCCTGGCTCCATTAGGGCCGCCAAGATCTACGCTGGTACCCCGACTAAGAGTCGAGGTGACCGCAGCCACAGTTCGTGGCTCTCAAAAGAAAGGTAGGTTGCCGCGCGTTTGCTACTCCAGTGTAGAGTACGGCTCTCCCATCCTGGCTGCTCGATGGGATCTCATCGGACAGGCGATCACGATCCACGCGGATCCCTACGACATTTCCCACATCCATGTGTATACGCGCGATGGTAGGGAGTTAGGCAATCTCGTGCCATTGGATTCGCGATGGCGGCACCCGCACTCCATAGAGATTCGACGCCTTCTCAAATCCAAGATCATGAACGCACGTGATGAGCCCGACACCAACGTCGCCAGTGAGGAGCTTGGAAAATTGGCTCAGAAG
Organism: Xanthomonas sp.; assembly: GCF_017163755.1. GTDB lineage: Bacteria > Pseudomonadota > Gammaproteobacteria > Xanthomonadales > Xanthomonadaceae > Xanthomonas_A. The sequence goes on along the minus strand of NZ_JAFIWC010000008.1, from coordinate 135,953 downwards.
GCCTTGGATGCCTGCGTGAACTCGCCCCGATCTACGCAAGCTGCGACCTTTCTGGCGGAAGAGGGTAGGAAAGGGTATGCACCAGAGGCCTCGTCAGAGCCCTCCGGAAAGCGACCCAATACAAAGACCCTGGCCTCCCGCGTTCGCACGTCTAGAAACATCGACTTTACCGTAATCGGGAAATGATGAGGTCGACAATGGAAATCCAGGAAAGCATAGCCACGATCCGAGCGACTTATGCATCATTGCGGGACAAGCACCCATTGCTCATGGCAGCGGCCGTACTCCCTACCGCGCCAGTCAAAGAAGTGGCTCGCTTGGTGTTTGACCGGGCACAGCGCTTTCGGTCCTCAATTGCATTCTGGGCCCATCCATTGTGTGGGAAGTCTTCTTGCATTTACGCACTCCAGAAGCTGGCCCCTATTCAGTACCCTGGTTCTGCATTCGTGATCTACGAGCCGTCCTCCAAGGAAGTGGCAGCTGAAGGCGCCTTGATTGAAGACCTACTTTCGATCATCGACTTTGAGCCGCGCGTGCTCCGTTCCCTTGCAGGAAAGCGCGACCAGTTGCTGCGAGCTCTCTATGCAATGTCGATCTCTGGCAGGCATCTCTTTTTGGTGATTGACGAAGCGCAGAACCTTCACGTCAAAGACCTGGGATGGTTGAAGCGTGTCGTCAACTGGCTGAACACCCGCGAGATCAAGGTTACGGTGGTGCTGTTTGGGCAAAGTCAGCTGTGCACAATGCACCAGCGGTTCATGGCCGAAATGCCAGATCTGACCATCAGGTTCATGGCAGAGCTAATTGAGTTTAGAAGTCTGCAGGATGCCGCTGATCTTCGCATGGTTCTCAAGTCGTGTGACGATGAGACTGAGTACCCCCGCGGATCCGGTTGGTCGTATACGCAGTACCTGTGGCCTACCGCCCATGCCAATGGATTTCGCCTAGCCAACTGTGCAACGGATATGTACAACGCATTTCGGGCTCAGTCCGCGGGTACGGTCGATCACGAGGGAATCAGCATGCAATGGGTTGCCGAGGCACTTATGTTGGTGGGTCAGGACGGCGAAAGCTGTGATGTCGAAGGGTTGAAGATTCCGCGTGAAACGTGGGAGCGCGCCATCGTTGATTCAGGCTATCGGAGCAGGACACCTTCCGCGCTGGCTGCCACGGCGATGGGGAGGGGGCGCGCACGGAGGTCGTCGTGATCTCATGGAGCCGAAGCCTGATCGACTCCTATTCCTCCTCGTGGACCATCATCCAGACACTGGAGTGGCTCAACAACGTCGAAACTAGGTGGATGACGGTAGGCAGCTACTGGAGGCTTCCGCTCGTGCGTGCAGCGTTACATCTGTCGGAGAAAAGGCTTTCCGACGATAGGCCGCCCGATGAGTCGGAGCAAGTTTTCGACGTTCATTCCGCGTTGAGCGAGAGGTGCAGGTGGTTGCGAGACGAAGCGCTTCGTTACTGCCCAGCCTGTATCCAAGTCGGGCGACACTATCAGTATCAGCAGGATGATCGGTTCGTTCGCTGCATCCTGCATCGGGCGCGATTGAGGAAGGGCTGTCCCAGCTGCGGTGTTGCGCTGGATACGAAAGGTTCCCAGATGCAAAGCTTTACATGTAAGTCATGTGGAGGGATCCTTCTGAAGGACGCAGTCCCTGGAGTATTGAGTAGCCGAAAGAAAGCGTCGCATGCGCGCTCTCTCGAACAAGTGCACCGTTGGCTGCAAGCTGCCAATGACTCACTCGTTGGATACCAAAGAGCCTGCAGTGGAAGTTCGGCGATCTGCTGGGACGGCCATCGAGCTGATGACCACGCGGGTGCTTACTGGTTCGCGCTCATTCACATGCCAGATTCGATTGTCCAGCATGCGCTATCGCCGATCCCTGCCTCCTTCAGGCAGTTTCCAGCGACCCCACTGGTGTTGCCACTCCCGACTGACAACCATCAAGATGCTATCGCGCCTTACCAAGAACTTCTCAGGTGCGTCGCGCGTCAAATAAGAAGAACATACCTCAGGGGCCACTCCGGGTGCAGAATCCATGCGATGAGATCAGTGGGTACTGCTGCCGTTCGGAAAAATGGTTGGGCTCCCATTACGCTCAAGCCACATCTTTGCTGCGTCGCCCAAGCGTACGCAGTTTGGCTGCTACAGCGGCGCGTAGAGCTTCACGACATCACCCAAAACATGATAATAGACGGATTTTCACGTTGCGCGGTTCCAGTGCGATTGCCAAGCCTGAGCGCGGCTGCTCTTAGCTATATCAGTTCTTTTGAGGCGTGGATCGCCAATCTTGCACGGCTGCAATCGCTGGTTCCACGCACCAACAGGCAGCCCATGCTGTGTGACCCATCCAACTATTCTACGCATTGGGCGTTGCACCAGCCCGGTACGACTTGGAGCTGCCCTACGCACCTGCGTTTCGGTGAAAACGGTCTTGGCCTCTGCGACAAGGGGCGCGTTCGCAAGGAGGATTTCGAATTGGTCATAGCTATGGGACTGCGTAGGGGCCGCACTCTGGCTAGGCTCGATAGGCCGCGACGTAGCCACTGGCCAGGGCCGCTGGATATTCCGCTGTGAACCCATCGCGGTCTCCCGCATCAACAGCGCCCATCAACGCGTGCTGCATGCAGGCTGACATCCAATTCATACCCGCAAGCCCCGGTTGGGAGCTCCAACCCCAACTTCAAGGATCTTTTCGGGCGCACCCTCCCTGCGCCCCTCAGGAGTGGCCGGTCGCATGCCGGACGCGATGCGCCGGCGAACTCAGTCCATTGCTCTCAATCGTCAGAGGTAGCGCAGGAAAGCCGAAGCGCCTCCAGCTCAGCTCGATTTCGAATGACAATCTGCCGACGAGCCGCTGGAAGGGACTCTACGGGGATATCCAACCCATAGTGCCGCTCGAAGTACCAAGTCATGCACAGTCGCATGCGAATACCGACCACTCCTTCCTCCATCCCATAGTCCATCTCAATTGCCTGACGTTGCCATTCCGAAAGGCTTGGATGAGGTGCTAGTTCGACGGTGAAAAACTCTTCCCACTCTCGGTCCAGCGCGGGGTTCATTGGTGACACGCGGCTATCGCCGATCTGGAGGATTCGGGCCAGGACGAAATCGGTAAAGCGAGACCTATTGAAGCACCAGCCTCGGATATGCCATCGGGCCCCGTCGTAGACCAAGGCATGCGGTGCAATCCATCGCAGGACCGGATCTGGTGTCGACATCGATTGATAGCGAATCTCAATAGCTCGACGGTGTCTGATTGCGGACACGACCGGCCTCAGCGTCTCCGTATCCAGTCGCCTGCGCACTCTAGGCATGACGGCGTGCATTGGTACATCGCCTAACCAAGAGTCACCGGACGCAATTGCGTCATCAGCTGATAGCAGCAACTGCGTCAGGTACTGGCGCGCATCAGGCTTGGCTACGCGTGGCTGGAAGTGCCGGGTGGGGACAAACGCCTTTCTGACCCGATCGTACTCGATGCTCTGGGGGGCCAGCTCCAGATACCTCGCGACGTCGTCTGAAGCCTGTGGCGCTGATATGCCGAAGCGCTCCATGAGCGATGAGCGGGTTAGCTCCCCCTCCCAGTACAGCCGATTCTCGATGAAGGCGTAGCGCTGGCGTTGACTCCATGTCTTGGAGCTGAATGGGGGCGGAAAATGTTCAGACATATGGGCAATTCGGATCAAAGGACTAGTATCTCTCAATCTATTAGAAAAGTTTCTTGATTCTGGTTCATGTCGATGTTAGCTTGCCATCCGGAGGGGCGTCCCTTCGGTAGCCACTACTCCTTGGGGTGTAGGGGTCAAGAAATCCCATATCTAGTGTCCTAGGGGCATTGGAGGACACGATGAAGCCATTTCGAGTTCTTTGCCTGGATGGCGGAGGTATGCGAGGGGTCTACCAGGCGACGTACCTGCGGACGTTTGCTGCGCGCGTCTGCCACGATCGCGGTGTGGACTTGGATGTAGGGCGTTGCTTCGACCTAATCATCGGAACTAGCACTGGGGGGATCGTGGCGTCCGCATTGGCGGCAGGAGAGTCTCTGTCCAAGGTCGACCAGCTCTACCAGGAACACGGCGGCCAGATATTTCCGTTCCAGACGTTGAGACGTATCCCACTCCTTGGGCAGTCTGTCCCACTTCTTGGACTTGGCATCCGTCGGGGAGAGGCCGCGCTCAGGGCCGCACTTGAGCACACCTTCGGCCAGAGAACCTTTCGGGATGTGCATGACGGTCGAGGCATTCGGCTGGCGCTGACGTCGATTGACATGGCGCGCCATGCTGCTGTCGTGTTCAAGACACGGCACTTGGCCCGACTGAATGGACGCGATGACAACCGAACGCTCGTTGATGCGTGCATGGCGACCACGGCAGCCCCCATTCTGCGTGCGCTAGCGCGCTTGGTGGAGCCTGATGGGCAAGCAAGAGTTGTGTACACGGACGGCGGGCTGTGGGCCAACAACCCGGGGGCACTTGGCGCGATAGAAGCCGTGGAGATATTGGATGACCTGGGCGAGAACCGACCAGTTCACCTCTTCATGCTCGGGGCACTGCCTGCGCAAGGTGGGGAAGAAATCTCTGAACGCCAGCGATATCGCGGCGCCTGGGGCTGGCGCGGTGGCGTCAGTGCGATCACGACGAGTCTCAACTCGCAGGCCGTTGGTTACGACTACCTCAGCAAGAAGATCCTGCAGTTGCGCAAAGACGGCAGCATGGCATTCCGCATGCCTGCGCAGTGCCCATCAGAGAAGTTGCTGAAATACATCCAAAACATGGATGACGCTAGGCCCAAGGTGCTGAACGCACTTAGGCGCCAGGCGACCTCCGACGTTGACTACGCGTGGGCTCAATCAGTCAAGCCCGACAGCGAAATGGCGCTATTCCGCGCCGCCCTGACCGATGGCCTACGTGAGCAGCAAGGAGAACAAAAGTGAGCGTTTTTGACTGCGGTAGCGACATGCGGAAGTTTCATGGGGATGAAGTTACGCTCAGCAGCGGGGAGCGCACTGCGATGCGCGAGCGCCGGGATACGGGGCGCCGCCGTCTTGAGATCGGTCTGGACGACGAGGAGCACACCCAGCCGAAGATGATGTGCACGCAGGGCTCATACGCGATGCACACAATGGTCCAGGATCCCGACCTCGACTACGACATCGATGACGGCGTCTACTTTGATGAAGCAGCGCTTGTCGATCAGTATGGCTTTCCCCTGACGCCCTTGGAGTCTAAGGAGCGCGTCTGCGCGGCCCTGTCACGCGATAAACGATTTGCCAATCCGGCAGAGGTTTTTCCCAAGTGCGTCAGGCAGGCTTACCACCAGGGGTATCACATTGACATGCCTGTCTATCGCATCCGCAAGGAAGACGATGGCCACGGCGGGACGTGTGAGATCTTCGAGCTCGCAGGTGATGGCACGTGGGACCTCTCCGATGCACGCGCAACGACCCGCTGGTTCAAGCAGCAGGTCTCGGATCGAAATGGTGAGAGCGCCGGGGAGGGCGATCAGATGCGCAGGATCATCCGGCTCACCAAAGCGTATGCGCGCAGTCGCTCAGACTGGAAGGATGAGACCACCAGTGGCATTGTGATCACCAAACTCGTTGCTGATCACTTTGTTGCTTCGACTGGTCGCGATGACGAGGCACTTCTTGAGACGTGGAAGGCGATCAAGGCCCAGCTGGACTGGTCGACAGAAGTAGCGCACCCAGTAAATACCTCCAAGCTTGCCGAAGCCGGCAACTCAAAGGTTCGGTTTTTCCGGGACAAGCTGGGCTGGGCTATTCAGCAGCTCGCGGTGCTTGAAGATAATTGCACGCGTGGCGAGGCGCGCAAGGCATGGGACGAGGTGTTTGACATTAACTACTTCCAGAAGCTTCCCGAGCCTGTGCAGAAGGCTGAGGCCAGCCGAGCGTTCTTCATTGCGCCCGAGACACGGTCTGACGTGAGAAATGACGGCAATGGACGGTTCGGTTAAGGCTTGCGACTTGGATTTTTCGACCAGCCAAGTTGAGGAAATCGAGCACGCCCTTGTTGGTGCAAGGGCGGGCGGATGGCGTCGGGTCAAGGTCAATGAAGAAGCTGCCCTTTCACACTTTGGCCTTATTGCCGCGTGGAGAGTGGATGTGCCAAAGGAATGGCACTGTCATCCGCTGATCGATCACCTGATCATTGGAATTACCGCGCGCTTCCCTTTCGCCGATCCTGTGGCTGTGGCATTGCAGGGGATTTCCCCCGGGGCGCCGTATTGGCCCCATATTGATCCATGCGGCGGCTTTTGTCTGGGCAGGCTTCGCTATTCTTCCAGTGCTTCAACGCGGATCTTAACCACCCTCCAGGATGCCTTGTTCGTTCTCGACATGAAGCAGGAAGAGCGCGCTGCCGAGCACAGGCGGGAGTTCATCGCCTACTGGTCTCAACTCGGCAAGGAGTCTTCGATGCCTTACCGATCGGTACTGGAAGACGTGCGCGCCTCCCGAGACATTGTCTACAGCGGCGATACGAAACGCGGGCTGGTTTTCGCTGAGTCGGCCGACCAGCTCCGGATGTGGCTGTCGCGTACAGGCTCGTCAGCGCCAGATGCCGCGAGCACCACACGCCTGATCTGGCTGGACCGACCCCTGTTACCCGTCGAGTTCCCGGCTGCGGGAAGGGATGTCATTGCCCTGGATGACGCGGGTGCCCTGGTTTCTCACATGCGAGCAGGCAGCGTCCTTCCTGTGGTGTTGGGTTGCGAGATCGAAGGCGCGCCGGTCTACGTATGCGCGGAAATCGAAGGCATGAGCGAGGCGGCGGCCAGGAAGGGCTTCCGTCCATCCCAGCCTCGGCCTGCAGCTTGGGTAGCAATGAGCTTCAACGCCAAGCCTGCTGTCCGTAGGAATGTCCAGCGTGCCGACTATCGAGCGGTACATGGGCGCGGGATGAGCACAGATGTTGAGACCCTGCGCGGCAAGAGCGTGGCCGTTGTCGGCTGTGGGGCGCTTGGTGGCTATCTCGCACGAGCGTTGGCCCAGGCCGGCATAGGTTCCTTGTATCTAGTAGATATGGATCGCCTGAGCTCCAGCAATACCGGGCGCCACGTCTTGGGCATGCAATCGGTGGGTTTGGCCAAGTCAGTTGCACTGGCCAAGCAGTTGCTAGGGGACTTCCCCAGCGTGGTGGCAATTGACGCGTGGATTGGCTCAATTGAGCACGCCAATGCGGAGCAGCAGGAAGTGCTGTCCCGCTGTGACCTTGTCATCGCGGCCGGCATTAGCATCGCTGGCGAATTGGCATTGAACCGCTGGCGTTTAGGGCTGCAATGCCCCCCAGCGCTGTTGTGGACATGGCTTGAAGAAATGGCAGTGACCGGGCATGCGGTCGGCATCGTAGATGCGACCGACATCGCTGCCTCACTTGACGCTGATGCACAATTTGCAATGCGGCTGACATCTAATTGGCCCCCTAGAGAAGGGCAGGCCGTTGAAGCTGGGTGCGGCGTTGCGTACCAGCCTTACAGCACATCAGACATGATGGGCACCATCAACGTGGCGCATCGCTTGGCTCTGGATATCCTTCTCGGTAAGGTGAGAGACAATGTTATCCGGTCGTGGCTAGGCAATCGCGAGGTTGCAGTCAATGGCCGCTGCACGATTGATCCTGCCTTTGACAAATCCTACTGCGAGATCTCACGTAAGTGGGCTGAGTAACTGATGTATCGCGCGACATTTGCGGAGTACGCCGAACGAGTTGTCATCGCGCAAGAGGTGCTCGATCATACGGCCCGATTTCGTCAGCTCAACTGGAGCGCGCGCGAGGCGGGCGGGCAACTATTCGGCAGCATCGTAGACGGAGAGGTGGTGATAGCCACGGCGTCCGGCCCGTATGCTGGTGATACGCGTCGTCGCTATACCTACCGCTCGAATTCTGACGCAGCCCAACGCTGCATCGATGAACACGCGCGTTTGGGCTTTCTTTACCTAGGCGAGTGGCATACCCACCCCGAAACCGCTCCGAGCGCGTCTACGACCGATCTATATGCGATGGGGCTTCTGCGCGCGGCCTCCCTGACAAGGGTGAACACGCTGCTCTTGATGATCCAAGGAACGGCTCAAGGTGTAGAGGGCGTGGTGCTGTACTCGTTCGCCGATGATTGCGTGGCTCGTTGGCGCGTTGCACGTGACGTGGACGAGAAATCTGGGATTAGCGCTGATACACCCGCAGCTTCGCCGGCCCAACGGCGCTGATCTTCTTTAGTGGGTCTTTCCTCCGTCCAATAGTCGCGATGCAGGATTGTCTTTTGCGCGGCCTCCTTGTTAATACGTGGCCACGCTGGCGATCGAGCGGTGGTCGTTCATGGCGGATCTGGATCAAGCGCCCCGCCGCGATCTGACCGGCTTCGGCGATAACGTGACGGTGCTCAACTTAGAGCAACATCCAGGTCAATCGCCGCTTTCAGGGCAAGGCTGTTCATCGGCTTTCTGGATCTGTGCGATCCTTGATCCCTTGGCAGGCGCTGTATATCGAGCGCGTGCAGATCCCCGGCTCCCGGCCGTCTTGCGGCGCCCAGGCTTCATCGTGCTGCAGTACCAAAACCTCTATCGTCCCTTTCAAGGCTGGCTTCCACCCATGGCTGGAAGCCCGACTAGGTCAGTGCAGCCCAGCACAGCGCCGATCATGCGCACGTGCGTGGGCTGCTCGATGCCTCGGCAGCGGTTGCTGGACTCGCCGCAATACAGCGCGAGATGAATGAATTAGGCGAGGGTGGGGCGCCGGTGAAGCATGGTTCTGCTCACACCCTTTGCGATCCTGCTCCTCGCCATGAGCACATTGCGACCACATATGTCCGTGCGGCGTATCAGCTGCTGACCGGTGGGGCTGGGCGGGAGCGGCGCCCTCAATCATGCCCTGCTCACGATTGCCACCAGCGCTGGCGTCGGCACGGTCAGCCTGAATCGAACGCAAGCTCTCACTGAGGGTGCTGCTCACGGCACTGATATAGCCGGCGTTGGCCACCGTAAGCGGGATGATCTGGTGGATCGGCGCGCATGGCCCGCCCTGGGCGTGCCCTGCGCGTTGGGCACGATGATCAGCGGGCAAGCCTAAGGGGCGTGCTAACGCCGCGCTTGCGTGCGAGCGCGACTGCGCCGATCACTCCTTGTCTGACCGGAACAGATAACACGCAACCGGTTGATGGCCGCGCGCCCACGGAATCGCGATGCAGCCGATGCGCTTGACTTCCACAACACGCTGGATCAGAGTTGAGATAGGGCAATAGCCCGAGGTGGAGCAATTCACCTGAGCTGCTACGGACTCCAAGATCCACTTCTGCATCCTCCCGTTGTATTCGGAGTGTCCACGAAGAAACCGTAGCCGGGACAGTACTTCGAATTACAACTTAGGAGAGCATCATGCTTACTGCAGACAGCACGGGCGTGTACGACTTTGCGGATCATCTCCGCAGCGGCGCGGCCCCATACTTCCAAGTCAACCTTCGTCAGCTTCGCCAGGCTGTTGTACGCGGTTTGGGGCTGGGGACCGTTGCCGGTTGGGAACAGAAACTCCGGCAGAACCCCCAGTGGCGGGCAGAACGCTTCGACTATGTGGCATTTGCCGAGCGCATGGCCACGCTGACCGGCTCATGGGATACCGCGCAAGCGCTCTGGTCGATTGCGCTGGGGGTGCGACTGGATCTGACCATCGCCCAGTACCCGAGCCAGCGACAACGACCCGAGAAGTATCTGGATGTGCCGTATGACGTGACGGCCCAACTGATGGGCGTCGAACCCCAGACCGCGGCGTCTGATCTTTTCATCACCCTCCCCGAGTTCTTCTCCGGTAAGGGCGTGGAAAATTTCCGCGTCGACTCGGCCTACTGGCATCGCGCGTCACTTGAAAAAGCCGGCCTTCGGCCGCGTGCCAAGGCACCGGGTCGCAACACGCTGGTGGCCAAACTCAAAGATGGTACTTGGACAGGCGGGCTGTTCGTCTACTCGTTGCAGGACCAAAAGGACGATGCGCAGTGTCGCCGCAATGTCACCGCAGCGCTGTCGCGCGGCCTGCTGGCCGCCGTCGCTCCGGGTGTGCACTGCCAGATCTACTGGCCGGAGGGGTATGACGTTGGGGCCTACCGGATCGTGATCCGGTTGAGTCCGCAGATCCTCAAGCGTCTTGCGGCCGGGTCGTTTTCGTTCCGGTTGCCGCGCCAACAAGGCTGGTACTTTGTGGTCGAACCGGGCTACGGCTTCCAAAGCCCGGACTTCGGGGAAGGAGAGATGGGCGGCACCTTCGTCGATGGGCTGTGGCTGTGCGACCTGTACCCACACGGACAGGAGGGTTGCCACAGGGCCGACCTCAACACCGTGAAGACGGCCCTGCTGCGAACGATCTACAAGCGGCTGGATAAGTTCGGCGTGCGATTTGTACAGCCCATGCCCACGCCCTAGGCGGCTGACCAGATCCGTGGCGCGTCGGCAGGGACGCCGGCGCGCTGAAGGCGGTGATGCGACGGCAATCGAGCGCGCGGCTAGCGAGAAATACGGCCCTCTAGATCACGCGCACTGGTGAACTTCAGTATCCCATCGGTCGCACCGTTAACAACCTAATTCCATCCATGCACCCGTGCATATGCCATCAACGGGGCTGCGAGAATTACAAGAGAAGGACATTCGCTAGTGATATCCCCGATTGATAGCCTCAGGCACAACATCGTCTATGCATTCGAGAATCCCAATGGCAGCGCAGTGGATCTGCTGAAGGAGGCAATTGAGCAGAAGTACGTCTCGAGTGAAATCGATTTGGTTGTCGACGCGAGCGGCCCAAGAGGGCCTCGCGTTGTAAAGCGGGATGGTGAGCCCGCGTTCATTCAGCTTCATCTCCCTCACCTGGAGCTTCTCTGGGCTTTCACCTACGGCTGGCTCGTCCAGCATGAGGAGGTCCAGCGGCGAATGATTGATAAATCCTTTGACGGCGTGTTGGAGTTCAATACGGCGTTTCTTCAGAGATCCCAGCATCTTCTGAATTGGGCCTCGTCGCTCAGAGGCGGCTATACCCGCTGGCCTGATGGTTTGCCGTCACCTGTGACAAGCACATCGGATGCCGAAAAGAACATGTGCGATAAGGTGAATGGGATCTTTCAGTACGCCGTGGCGTTCCTCATGTATCACGAGTTCGCGCATGCACGCCAAGGGCATATTGGAGTGGTCGCGCCGCACGATATGACTGCGGAAGCGTTGGCGACGTCCATTGAGATGGAGCGGGAGGCGGATGACTTTGCCTATCGAGTAATGGTCGCCCTACATGAGGATGATAGTGTCAAGCGACTGAAGGGCTGGGCCGTGTTGGTGCCGGCACTTTCCTCGCTGTATCTGGTGGCGGATCCGGGCGGCCTTCGGCAGATGCGCCACCCACACCTTCACCATAGAATTAGCAACCTGCTGGGCAAGCTCTCTTACAAGGATGAGGAGAGCAAGTTCTACTACGAGTACCTCTGCACGTTCATCCTCGGGCAGTTCTTACAATCATTTCGCCAGGGTACTAAACGAGATCAGCAAGTTCATGAGACTGCCGAGGAACTTCTTGAGGCGCAGTTGGACGAGCTGGATGAGATACTCTCGCAACTTGAGTCCCGGTGACATCTGAGGGCCGGGTAGGGCATACGCCCATCGCACTGCCAGGCACCGCGCTCCCCAACTAGCCCTTTGGCGTGATGCTTGGATAGATCTTTCCTGCGAAAGCGACGACATAAGCGTCACCGATGACACAGTGGCATGGCCCCTCCGGGGCCGAAGAAAGATCTTCGTGCATGCGGGTGCGTAGTAGACGCCAAGTAGCTACCTCGCCTTATACCCTGCTAGCCCCGCGAAACCGAACGGTCTGCCGTCCAGTAGTCCCAGGCCATCGGCATGACATGTGATACAAACAGCTGTGCTAATGCCGAACTGGGCAGTGGCTGAAACGGTGTGAACATGCCCAACTGGTTGGCACCATGGGTCACGTAGCGAAGGCGCTTCTGTAGTTCTAGGAATATCGCTTCGCGGATCCCTGAAACGTCGGGGGCGCTCTGACGCAGCGCCACCGAGGCACCTTGACGGACAGCAGCCCAACAACAGTAGCGCCATCTTGCTATAGGGAGCCCTGGTGCAGCAGGACGAAAGATGAAACCAAGATCACGAGCCCAGGCTGGATCAAACTGGTGCTTGCGCAGTTGTTGCTCGAGAAATTGTTCGGCTTCCCACAGCGCCAACTCGCCCCACATTGCGCTACGTTGTTCGGCGAGGTCTTCCTCGGCGGACAGTTCGGCAAGTTGATCCTCCAAGGCAATTAACAAGCGCTCGCGCTCGTATGAAGCCCACGCGAATGCCCACTGGATGTCCTCAAGCGGCGTCACCTCTGCATCGGGGCGGATGGGCCAGCGGTCCGCCGGCCAAGGGACTTGGATCAGGGCTTGGCTCCTAAGCACGTCCAGCACCTTCAAGGTAGCCTGGCGGGTCGGGGCTACTTGGACGCGCAGGGCTTGGGCTCTCAGTAGGGCAGCCAAGAAGAGAGTCTCGCGCAGGCTCAATTCTTCAAGGGTGAGGACGCGTGCCGATGAGTCAGGGCCGGCTGGACAGCATGTTGCTCGGGTCATGGCACCAACCAAGGTAGCGGTTGCCCAAAAAACTAAGAATAACTTAGTATGCAACGGTAGGCACATACGCCATCCTTATGGGGTTCCCATGGGGTGTGTACGTGTCTGTATCCTTCGACTCAAACCCGACCTTTGCCCAACGCCTGAAGCAGGCCCGCTTGTACGCGGGCCTTTCCCAGAAGGAGCTAGGCATCCGGGCCGGACTGGATCCTCACGTGGCCAGCCCCCGCATCAACCAGTACGAGCGTGGCAAACACGAGCCCAAGCTGGAGACAGCCGAGCGCCTGGCCGAGGCGCTGGGCGTTCCGGCTGCGTTCCTGTATACCAACGACGAGTTGTTGGCCAAGTTGCTGCTTCGCTGGGGCTCATTGACCAAGCAGCAAAAGCGCGAACTGATCAAGCAGATTGAAGCCGTCTCCGATAAGTAGTGTTCGACTTGGGAAAGCGATTTCCGGCGTACGCTTGCGCGTAGGATTTTTCTGATGCTGCGATTGGCGCTCAACTGATCGCATGTCTACGTCATTGATGGCAATGTGGCCTCATCGTCCAGGCCACTTCACCCACCATGGCTGGGGGACGGAGGCTAGAACCTCCACCTAAGCGCCGACGATCAAAGGCCCCGCATGCGGGGCCTTTGCTTTTCGCCCAATCGAATTGTGGCCGTCGAGGTCAGCCAGAGAGCGCAGCCCGCGACTTGTCGGTCCGTTGTCCAATTCTGTAGACGATTTTTCGGCACCTATGAGCGGCGCTTGCGGCTCCTTCGGCCCAGCAGTAGCGTCTAACGGACTGCACCTTCAAGGAACGAACGATGAAATCCTTTTCCGCGATAGTGATTGGAGTGGCCATGATAGCCTCCGGGTTGCCCTCGCTCGCCAAGGCGGCGGAGCCGACATTGAACCCAGCCGACGTCATCGAGGGCATGGGGGCGCGTGTGCCGGCCGGCAAAGAAAACGTCAGCCTTTCGCCGCTGTTCAAGGCCTACGTGTTCGAGAAGGCGGGTCTGAAATTCGTTCAGATCAACTCGCTGCGGGACGATGTCATTACGGTCATCGTCGTCACTCCTGGCGCCGAATCCCGACTGCCTCTCGGCTCCGCCGCGGGGCAGCCGTTGCCCGTGCTGCAGAGCGACGCGGCCAGTTGAGCGGACGCTCCCGATGGAGCGGATTTCTCGTTAGAGCTCCCCTTGGGAACAAAAGAAAGCCCCGGGTGGTGAGTCTAGTGCAGGTCTCGCAAATAAGGTGATACTTCGGATTGTCGGCGAACTCAGGTTGTCTATGATCAAGCGTATTAATGGAATGGCGACTATACGGTGCGCTGTGGATTAGTCGTATAACCGGACTTGCTATTACAAGGAATCTCCATGCAGCTTTTTGACTTACTAAAGGCAGTCCAGGGCGGGGCGCTTGCCTTCGATGAGCACGATCACAGATTCTCGGACATTATTCGCATCTTGGACAATGAGGGGGCAGGGGTGCTAGAGGCCTCCATCCGGATCATCACCACCGAAAGAGATGGAGAGCTCGGTCGCTGCACTTCGGTCATCTGCAAGGGCCTCTCACAGTATGGCTATCAACTTCTGGATGATCTGGCCGGTAAGACCTAACAATGCATTCAAGCCGATTCCGCTTCGCGGCACCGCTTATTCAAGGGTTAGGAGGCTAAGGAATCACAGGATTTTTGAGTGTTTTGAATGCCTCCCACGTACAGACTGCTCAGGAGAAATCGACATGCCGGCACTTGCTCAACTTCTCCGGAGCCTACCCTAAACTGTGGCCGTCGTGATCCTGTGTCCTCGGGGTCGGTCTGAGGGTCAAGCTGACTCCTCGTTTTCTCTCTACCGCACGATAGCCACGGCGCTTAAGCGGCTCCATAATGTTCTCATGTCCCAAATCATCATCGCCCAGGGATACGACGATCATGTAGTCGGGCAATGAAGTTGCTCCCCCGACCGTCAGCACATCGAGAGGGGCGCCGCCGACTGGAACTTCCTTACCTATTCCGTTGGCTGGCGTGCACAGGCCAAACGCAACAAAACACGCAAACTCCCACCCTTCGTCCTGCGTGGCTACCCGGATGGTCGGATCCTTCATCGCTGTGCCGCTCAATTGGCCCGCATTCACGAAATGCTGGACTGATGTGACCGTTGGTAGAGGCGTGGGGGTGGTGCCGTTGCCTGCGTGGTAGAAGAGGAAAAAGTCCCTCTCTGCCTCATTCAACTTCTGCAGCTGCGTCCTTTTGTTCGGACCGGTAAGTCTGCTGCCAATATTGGCGCGGCCACCTTCACTAACCTTTGCCTGCAGCAACGCAACTTTGTGTACATGTAGATCACCGACGTTCAGTCGGACCACGAGGCCAACATCAGCTCCTGTGGTAGCCTCTGGCTTGAGCCCGGCCAGCTGAACAATGCCGAGGTTGACCCTGGCGCGCGGATATCCCAACTCAAGAAGTTGACTTTTTGCCTTACCAGAGAGCTTTCTATCCAAGCCGCCAAACAACACTCCGCTGAGGTAGTCCTCATGAGCCTTTGCCTGATGTTGCCTTTCGGCGAAAAGCTGGCACTCCTCTAGAAATGCCCAGTACAAGACCCATTGGACCGGCTCCACAAGTGCAGTGGTGGGTGCAACACATCCGGGAAGTGCATGCCACTGATCGGCTGGGGATTGACGGCCTTCCATTGCACTTATCCATGCCTGAGCGCGGCATCTGCTTCTGGCAAGATTCAGCGATGGTCCAACAAGTCCTGGATAGCGCGCAACAGCGTTAAAGCCATAGGACTTGACGTTGATAAGCTTGAAGAAGGCATTGCACTCCGTCTCCCATTCCTGAAGTCGAGCTCTGGAAGGAAGCGCTTGGAAGGAGACCTTTGCCATCGTTTCAGCGACGTCGTTCCACCGGCAGTTCTTCGCATCCACTGCGGCAACGGCCAGCAAGGATGCTGCGTCCTTGGCAAGCCACCCGCCGCGGTTGATGGCGTCACCCAGGGGGGCAAATTTCAGCTCCAGATCAGCATCAGCTTGACGATGTAGTGCCAGTAAATTTCGCGCGCTTTGGAGAGATTCTTTGCATGCTTCATGGGCAGCGTGCTGGTCGGCTCTTCGCCTGGACTCCGCTTCACGCCGCAGAACTTGGTCGGGTGCCTGCTGTTGCTGGGTCGCGGCCGCAAGATTACGGGTGGCTTCGCTGACCCTGCGCTTCGCCCCCCAAATCAAGGCAGAGCGCTTCCACCAAGATAACCCCCTAATAGCGTCACGCTCCCTAACCGCAGCCGCGAGAGTCTCGTGTTCGGCGTGGAGATCTGAACGCAACAGTTGTGCAACGCTCCTAGGCTTCTCGTCTGGTGTCGCGTCCAGATTGGCTTGGGCCTGATCAATACTCGCCTGAGCGGTAGCCTTTGCATTGAAGACTGCCTTTCGGATGAGCTCGAATTGAGCGGCGCACTGGGCTCGTAAACTGGTCATCCTTTCGTCCTTGTGGAGGGCGTGGCCGCAAGCAAACACATGGACATATCGGCAGGACCTGGGGATTCTGAAGTTGTAGATACGCCTCTTGCTCCGCACATCCATTCTTGTGCGGCTCGATTCTCGGCGGAAGATGAAGAGAGGTCTGCGGCCCCATCCCTACTTTAGGACATGGGTGCCACGCCCCCGGCTGGGCTCCGGGCGGTGGTGATGAAGTGGAGACGCAGGGCGTTATTACGCGCGCGTTCGCGAATTTCGACCCCTTGACAGGGGCTGGTAGCGCGGGATCGCGTCATGCCGTTGGTCACGGAGCAGCCGCGCAGGACAGCTACACGATGACACGGGCTCTGCAAGCAATCCTGACCCTCGATCAGCTCGCCTTCTATACATAGGCGCCCTTGCAAGGAAATCACGAGGTGCCGCATAGGACGGCATGTCAGGTTGTCCTGGTCTAATTCTCGTGAACACCTCGATAGGGGATGATCATCCCCAACGAGGAACGAGCCCGACATGACATCCCGCCCGCGTAGAAACTTCGATACCGCCTTCAAGCTGCAGGTGGTGCAAATGATCCGCGACCAAGGCCTGAGCGTGGGCCAGGTATGCCGCGACCTGGATTTGGTCGATAGCGCCGTACGTCGCTGGCTGGCCCAGTACCAGGCTGAGCAGGCCGGCCAGCCGGGACAAGGCCGGCCGTTGACCCCCGAGCAGCAACGCATCCGTGAATTGGAGCGGGAGAACCAGCGGCTGCGCGAGGACAACAGCCTGTTAAAAAAAGCATCGGCCTTCTTCGCCCGAGAACTGAAGTGATCCAGCAGGTGATCCAGCAGTGGCAGGAGAAGGCCCAGACCGCCCGGCTGTGCCGGTTGCTGGGCGTGAGTCGTTCGGGTCTGTATGCGGCCCACCGGCGGCGGTCAGCCCCACGGACTGGCGCGCTCGCGGCAGCGCTGCAGGCCGCCTTCCAGGCCAGCGGCGCCAATTACGGTAGCCGGCGGTTGAGCGCCAGCTTGAAGGCCCAAGGCCTGCCCGCTGGCCGCCACCGGGTCCGCCGGCTGATGAAGCACCATGGTTTGAAGGCGCGCTGGAAACGCAAGTTCGTCCATACCACCGACAGCCGGCACGACTTGCCCGTGGCCGCCAACGTCTTGGACCGGCGCTTCAAGCCCGCCGCTGCCGATCAAGCGTGGGTGGCCGACCTCACCTATATCCGCACCGAACGCGGCTGGCTGTATCTGGCCGCGGTGCTGGACCTGTACTCGCGCAAGGTCGTGGGTTGGGCGATGGCACCGACCATGACGGCCGAACTGGTGTGCACGGCGTTGCAGATGGCCATTGCCTTGCGCCAGCCCAAACCCGGGCTGATCGTGCACACCGACCGCGGCAGCCAGTACGCCAGTCAGGCCCATCGCGACCTGCTGGCCCGCCATCGCCTGATCGCCAGCATGAGCCGCAAGGGCAACTGCTGGGACAACGCGGTGATGGAGCGGTTCTTCCTGAACCTGAAAATGGAGCGCGTCTGGCAGCGCCGCTACGCCAACCCCGCCGAAGCCAGTGCCGACATCACGCACTACATCGTCGCCTTCTACAACACCCAACGGCTGCACTCCACCCTCGGCTATCGATCACCGGCCGACTACGAGAACGCGGCGACCTGAAATCCCCTATCGCGGTGTCCACTAAAACTTGACCAGGACAGGTTGGCTATGTTCAAGGCCGCCCAACGACCAAGTCCACCGATTGCGGTCGCCCGTGAAGGGCCTGTGCTGGCCGGTAGTGTGCGTTGAGTAGAGGATGGGGTTAGGAATGTCTATTGGGGGTAGAGCGGATGTCGGCTTCTGGCCGTAAGCGGACATCAGAAGGGGGCGATCATTAGCCGGCACCCACCTCGCTACCACGACGACGCGTGGACATTCGTCGCGCAGGTGACGCCAGCGATCAGTCCCCGCGCAAATGCTCAATGCTCTAGTTGACGAGTGCGCAAGGCGCTCTTAAAGTCGAATTAACGCGCCATTCATGGAAATCTACGATATGCCAGCTGATGACATCTACGTAACGCCAGTGATCCACAGCGTCCTTCAGGAAGATGCGGGCCTCACCCTCACCGTTTCCGGATTGACGTCTAGGAGCGAGAAGACGGATCTGAAAACGGCATTGGAGCTGGACCTTCAGAATCCAGTCGTCGTTGCTTTGGCGTCGATGGCGCAGGACTATCTCAAGAATAAGCAGCTGCGCGATACCCTCCAGCGTCATGAGCAACGGATCATTGCCGCTATCATGGCCATGGTGAATGAGCTAAAACAGTACATTCGGGAAGCGCTCGACGAGGTTGTGATTCGAGATGTCCAGGCCCGCGTGCAAAGTGCGTTTGACAATCTTCGTGCGTACGGAAACGCTACTGGCCCAAGCTCTGAGTACCGTCTTCAGTTTGCCGAGCAGGATTGTCGGTACGCCTTAAATCGTCTTCAACCGTTTGGACTGAAGGCATTTCCGCAGTTCTTTGCCGCGGCCAACGTGTACTTCCTTGTGCTCGTAGTCAGGACGAACGAGATCGATAGACGGGAAATCGAGAACGTCAGATCGCATGTCGAATTGGCGAATCGCATCCTGGGCGAGCAGGCCAGTGAGCTGATGGCGAAATGGGATCGAGTAATTGCCGGCGTGTCGCAGATCACCACTTCAAGTCGATGTGGTTGCCATCAGTGTGATTGTACATACTTCGAGGCAAGTTTCACCGATAACGGTATGCGTCATAGTCGGGGCAAGAACGAGGATTCTGAGGGGCCGCTCAAGAAGATCAGAGAACTTCGCGCGGAAGTGCTAGCCAAGCATAAGACCATGAAGGAGGGAGCTGAGCGTGAGGTGGTCGTGCCGATCGCCGGGGCGGTTCATCAGTGGCGATCTGTCTTGTTGCAGCTAGAGTCTCCCGCCTAAATTGCTTGCTCTAGTTCCATCGAGCTCCGATTTCGATGGGTGCCTCCATACGGTGGTCTTCTGACCACTGCGGGTGCTCCCACCTTTCGCCGGACGGGCCGACCAGGCAACGTCCGATTTCGACACAAAGCAGACGCTGCTACTGCGGTGCGCGTGTTGATAACGACGGTGTTTGTCCTGGACGCGCAGCGTCTGGACCGGTCTCGGCTCTAGCTGGATGTCGACAATAGGTCGCGTAACCGAGCGCTGCGTCCCCGCTTCGGCGGCGCGGTTCGATCGGCTTGTCGCGGCCCGGATGCTGCGTCAATACCGGTACCGGCAATGCGACCGAACCGCAGTTGCCCATTGCGGCGCGGGCCGTACGTTACAGCGACCGGTGGCCGGCGGCGGGTTGGGAACCCCACACCGGCATGGGGTGCGGATGTGACGGTCGTCACCCCCTTGAATCCGGCGCATCGTCCTCCAGATCAGTCCAAACCCTTTAGGCGCCGCGCAATGAAGCTGATTTCCGCCCATATCACCAACTTCCGGTCCGTCGACGACAGCGGAAGCTTCGAGATTCATGGCGTGACCTGCCTGGTCGGCAAGAACGAGGCGGGCAAGAGTGCCGTTCTGATGGCTCTTGCCGCCCTGAACCCGCACCCGGCGACGCCGGCGGTGCTCGATAAGGAGCGCGACTATCCCCGTCGGCATCTGACCGCTTACGACCAGCGTCATGGCGGCGAGGCCGCTACGGCGATCCAGACCACATGGGAACTCAGTGACGACGACATGTTGGCGATCGAAGGCGAGCTTTGCGAAGGCATCCTCAGCTCCAACCGCGTCCAGATCTCCCGCGCTTATGCGCATGACGTGTCGATTGATCCGCCGATGGACTTCAAGATTGGCCTCAACTGGCTCTACGACAGATTCCAACTCGATGAGGCCGATCGGGCGCGGGTGGTCAAAGCTGATACGAGCTCGAACCTGGGCACGCTTATCGATGGCCTGGACGACCGCAGCGATGCCCTGGTGCAGCTTCGGAAATACCTCACTTCGATCGGGTCGTTGACGGCCGTGGTGAAGGCGCGGATCAAAGCTTTGCTGCCTCGCTTCATGTATTTCTCGGCGTACGACACCATGTCCGGCGCGATCCAGATTGAGCAGACGTTGCAGCTCCGCAATAAAGGCCAGCTGCAGCAGGACGATTACCGCGGCGACCAGCTATTCGTTGAGTTCCTGGACTTCGCCGGGGTATCGCTGAACGAGATCACTGGCGTGCAGACGTATGAGACGTTCAACGCCAAGCTTCAGGGCGCGTCCAACAACATCACAGATCAGGTCATGGAGTACTGGACGCAGAACCCAGACCTCGTGGTCAATGTCGACATTTCTCAAGCCCGCCCTGGTGATCGCCCACCGTTTAATACGGGCACCGTGGCTCGGGCGCGTATCTACAACCAATTGCACCGCGTCGATACGCCGTTCTCCGAACGCAGCGCGGGTTTCGTCTGGTTCTTTTCGTTCTTGGTGAAGTTCGCGCAGGTCAAGAATGACGAGCACCCTGTCGTACTGCTGCTGGATGAGCCGGGCCTGACGCTACATGGTAAGGCACAGGCGGACCTGCTGCGCTTTTTCAAGGAGAAGCTCGCACCTCACCACCAGGTCGTCTATACGACCCATTCCCCGTTCATGGTCCCAGCTAACGACTTGGCGTCCGTGCTCGTCGTCGAGGACCAGGTCGCCGAACGTCCCCGGCGCACGCCATTGGGAACCAAGGTGCGCTCGGACGTGCTGAGCCGCGATGCCGATACGCTGTTTCCGTTGCAGGGCGCACTCGGTTACGAGATCACCCAGAGCCTATTCGTCGGAAAGAACACCCTGCTCGTCGAAGGCCCGGGCGACATCCTCTACATCCATGCCTTCAGCGAAGCACTGCGCAAGCGTGGACGACAGGGCCTGGATCCGCGCTGGATAATTTGCCCGGCCGGGGGCATCGACAAGATCCGCCCGTTCGCATCGCTCTTTGCCGGCAATAAGCTCAACATCGCGGCATTGTCCGATCAGGCGGCCGGTGACCGAAAGAAGATCGAGGATCTCAAGCGTGCCCAGATCCTCAAGTCAGGGCAGTTCTACACGGTGGCCGACCTACTAGATCGCCCGGAGGCCGACATCGAGGACCTGTTCGACCCCGAGGTGTTCGCGACCGTCCTCAACGATACGTACGGACTGGAAGGCGAGCTCCGGCTCGACCCGCCCAAGCTTGAGGCCGCCGCGCCCGACACTACGCGACTGGTCAAACGCGCCGAGAATGCCTTCAAGCTGATGCCCCCGGAGGTGGCAGAGTTCGACCATTTCGCGCCTGCTGCGTGGCTACTGCGCAACCCTAAGGTGCTCGACGGCAAGTCCGCTCCCGTGACACGGACGCTTGACCGGGCCGAAAAGGTGTTCAAGGTATTTAACGACCTGCTGGATTGATGCGTTGAAGCACCATGCGCCTTCTCTTGATAGCTCTTGGTTGACTGTGTACTCGCAGAGACGGGCGGCCGCGACTGCTTTGTGCTGCGCTCGGCATGCTCGAAACGATCGTCGGGCATAGAGTTGTTTCTCAAACTGCGTACGCCGCTCCTAATGAGTCGCCGTTCGACCTCAACCAACCCACCGGTGCTGGTCCGCACACGTCTGCTCCTGGCTAGCGGCGGACATTGACGGAGAAGGGGATAAGACTGATTTATCGGGGGTAGGGAAGGGGACTTTTCGACCCATAGCGGACATGGGCGGAGCACGCCATCACTCGCTTGCGGTTACCCAGCTTGCAGAACACACTTAGGCTGACACTTCACGCATGAGAGCAAAGCCGATGCGTGCTCAGCGCGATAACGCGCTCGGTCGAGCCAGATTGCCCTGGATCACCAGTACGCAGATCGACACGGCGCCGTGTGCATGAGTGCGGATGTCAAGCAGCGTTTCTGGCGGCACCGGCGCCGTCTTCTTATCGCTACTGTCGAGCACACACAAAATTGCCGTGCGCTTGGATTTGGCTACGGCATAGCTAGCGGTTTGGGCGAGGAATGGTTCGCACTGGTCGACAGAGGTGATCAGCGTGTCGACGACTTTCAGTTCGATCGGTATTCCGCGCAATGACAAATCGGTGATGCCGCCGGCGGCATGGGCGTGTTCGTCCAGATCCGCGCCTATCGGTGGGTGGCGACGCAACTCTGCGCGCACGTGGCGTTGAAATGCAGCTTCGTCCCATTGCCCTTTAAACTCGGCGTCCTGAACCGCGCGGCCAGCCAAATTGCAGAGCGTGGCGAGCACGAGCAGCGCATCGGCAGTTTCCGCTTGCGGCACGCCCGGGCGGCGACGCAGCGCCTCCCGAAGTGCGAACAGCGTTTGGTCCAGCCCTGGGTAACCGCAGATCTGTAGCTTCGTGACGTCGGCACCGTCCACGATCAGCGTGCGGTGTCCTACGACGGCCACCGGTTGATCCCCCCGTTCAGGGATGAACTCGGCCGTGTATTTGAACTCGAAGGGGCGCGCCTGCATGCCTTGGGGTAGCAACAAGGCGGCGCGACCACTTTGCCGCATCGTGTACGGCGCCTCGCCGTCAGGCTTTTCGAACTGGAAGCTGGGGAAGTCATAGGTGGACTTCGGCTCGACGGAGATCGGCGTCAGCCGCAGCTCTCGCTTGTCTTGCGGCCAGCGCGACACACGCACTTCGATCTCAAGATCGTGAACCTCTCGCGCCACCAGCTGGTGTACTTCCGCGGCAGGTTGGCCGTCGAACTGGAACTTCAAGAACGCCACGGTCAGGTCGACCAGCGGTTCCTCTTTCGGGGCAGCCAAGTCCGCCTTGATGGCCCAGTCCGGTCGTATCGGCTGCGCGAAGATGCCGATGGGCAGCGGCACGGCGGTCAGCGCCCGGGCGATGTCGGCGACCTGATTAGTCGATTCCAGGCTTGCCAGGCCTTGTGCGGCTGCACACAGATCCGCCGCGGCATCGCTGTGGCCGTAGTCTTCCAACCATAGGCGATGACGCTCGCGGGCGCTGCGCAGATACCGATCGGCATCCGGCTCGGCGTCGAGGACGGCCCGGCGCCAATGCGCCAACATGTCGACAATGCGCACGACGCCGCCGAAGGCGTTGTATGCCGTTGCGGCCGCCGCACTCGACAAGGCCACCGACACCGAATCCAGGGCCACAGCCAGCGCCTTCAGATCATGCGGCGGCCACTGGCCCTGGGCGATGGCCGCCAAGGCCTCCACGGCCTGCAGGCGCGGCTGCAAGGACTCAGAAGAGAGGGAATTTTTCATCGTTCTCAAACAATTGTGCCAGCTCGGCGTCGGTCTGCATCCAGGCTTGACCCAAAGCCAAGGCCTCTTCCAGTTGGCGCTCGCTGATCAAGTATTCGAAGCAGATACGGCGCTCGAGCTGCTGCGCCTGCAGTCGGCGCACACGTTCGCGCACGGTGTCGGGGAAGGCGGCCACATGCAACGCGGCGACCTGCGTTGCGCCCAACCAAGCGCGATCGCGCGAGAGGAGCTCCACGAATGTGCAGCACAACTGGAGGTTGGTTGGGTCGGTCGCTACCGCCTCCAAAATCGCCGGCACGTGGGGTGCGCACGCGCCTAGGGGAAGATCCGCCGCCAGTTCCAGCGCATGCTCGAGTTCGTAGTCTTCCCGGGATTGGGCGACCCAACCTAACACCAACGCTGCCCATCCATCGAGGTGCTGAAACTCCCTGAGGAAGTATTGGTGTCCGCTACGCAAGAGCACCGACGGCTCCAGCTCCGCGATCAGGGCCAGCAGGAGCTGGCCCTGCTCCTGGGGCATAGGGCCTTCGCCTCGGTACATCGCCACCTTCGCCTCGATGCACTCGAGCAAGAACTCGGAATCATTGCCATGTCGATAGGCGACGATGAGGTTATCCAGGGCGGCGGCCACCAAGCGGTGGAAATGGGCCGGAAGCCGAAGTCGCCCCAGCGCCTGCACCGCCGCCTTGTGCACGACAACGTAGGGATCGAAGAGCATCAGAACCAGGCTGTCGGCGACCAGGTCTGGCAGATCGGCGAATCGCTGTCTGCCGATGTCCTTGAGTGCGTCGGCGGCCGCGGCGCGGCCGACGACCGAGGCACCGACCATCGCGCCGTACAGGTAAGGCAGCATGGCCTTGAGCCCGGCGCTGGTCGCGAGCAGCGGAGCGATCTCCCGCACGATCGCCGCCTCGAACGAGTCGCCGAGCAGGCCGCGCTGGCTGAGAAACGCCTCAAAGCGGGCCAGTCCCTCGGCATCGGCGAGCGCGCCTTGGATGGCCAGCTTGAGCAGCGCAGCACGCAGATACCACAGATTCGAGCGACGGTTGGCTTTCTCCATGTCCGCCAGCGGATGGGGGGGCGTGAGGACGCTGGGCTTTGGCTCTGGCACCTGCAGCTTGGAATCGAGTACTGCGGCGGTGCCCAGCAGCACATCCATCGCAGCCTTCGCGGCCTGTGCGAGCGCGGCACTCGGATGTCGAAATGCGCTCAGGACCTGCTGGGTGACCTCGCTGTTGTCCGAGGTCCCCGACAGCGCCGCCAGCCGTCGAATCGCCACGACGAACGCATGGGTGTGGGCCGGCCCGACGACGAGCGGGGTGTCACGAGTGCGATGCGCGAGACGCAGCACGTGCTCGTAGACTCCCGCCACGCGACCTTCGCCTTCGTCCGAGGCACTCTCGAACTGGCGCATTAGTTCTTCATCTGCCAAGTCGGGCGCGGCCAAGAAAGCACTGGCCAAAGCCACCTGGAGGTCATGGGCGATTTTGCGCAGCTCGGAGTCGCGCTCGATCTCGACCAGAACGTCCAGCCGGGACAGGTGCCCCGCCAGCGGACGCAGGAAGGGGCGGATCCAACGCTCGCTTCGAGCGATCAGCTGGCCCATGGCCCGGGTTGTCACGCCTACCCGGAGTTGATCGCGGCGTGTGAGCAAGGCGAGCAGGCCGCGCTCAACGGCCTCGGGAAAGCGATCCGCCAATTGGGTTAACGGTTTCGAATCGCCATCGTCGTGGTGCTGGTGGCCAAACTCCGAACGAGGTGGCGTCGCGACGTACGCCAAGCCGATGACCGCCTCGGTGACGTCGGCGGCATCGATGTCGTCCAGTCGCTGCGTAACCGTCGCGGCGGCGAGATCGAGCGCATACCCCTGTCGCAGGCATTTCATCGCACAGCGGACCAGTCGAGGCTGGTCTGGCGTGTCGGCCAGAAGGGTCATCCCGACCGCATCCAGCCAGTGGTCGTCACCTTCTAAGACCGAGAACAGGTATTCGGTCAGCGCGGGCACGAGCATTTCCGGCGCTAGGCGGGCGCTCTCGATAACGCGGGTCGCCGCCTCGTCATTGCGATCGGCATCGAGCCGATCCAGATCTTCCATGAAGGTCTTGGCCAGGACCGGCAAAATCGTCCGCAGCTCGGCGCGGACGGCTACGCGGGCTTCCAGCGCGGCCTCCTTGGTGCGTTGCGCTTCCTGCTTACGCGTCTGTGCATCTTGGCGATCGGTGTCGCGTTGCGCCACCAGCATGGCGAGGTTGGGCAACCCGACCGGCATGCGATGCGGGCAGCTCACGCAATTGGCGTCATGGAAGCGCACCGCGGATTCTTCCAGTAGCCAGGTCGCCATCCCGGAGGCCGGAGCGAAATCGCAAACCATGGAGTGGTGTCCGATGGGCAGGCCGGTTTGCATCTCGATCATGCCCGTGCCGCCGAACTTCTGCACGCGGGCATGACGGCACCAGTTGTGGATCAGGCGTTTGGCTTCCTGGTTACGCTCGCCATCCCGGATCGTGCGCTCGATGTCCAGATCCCGACTCACCCAATCGCTCCTGTCACGATTGCCTGTTTCCCTGGCAGAGTATACCGGTTGCCTGCACGAGACTTGACCAGGCAAACCCTGTGTTCAATGCAGGTATTTTGCCTGCCGATTCTCAAATGCCGGGGTGGTGCCCTCAAGCACGTTGAGGACGGACTTATTCAGCTCCATGCTTTCAATGGCTCCGCTTTGGTAACGCAACGCATATCCTCCAGCACGATCAAACTCCGCGTGGATGATCTGCTCGGCGTCACAGCACACGGCTAGGTTGGCATTGTGAGTAACCATCACGATCTGACGGGTCTGCTTGGCCCGCTGGATGATCGGAACCAGCATTGAGTAGACCGTCTGGTTATCAAGGTTCTCCTCGGGTTGATCGAGGATAAGGGGTGTGGGGTCAGTATCGACGAGCAAATAGAAGATCAGCAGCAATGCCCCCCTTTGACCAGGCGACATTTGCTGGATGCTTGTACCTGCCAGGCTGAGAGAAAACTTTGCCTCCAGATTGCGAAGATCGAAAAGGGAATCATAGAAATGCGCCGCCTCAACCTTTGCTCTCAGAATCGGCAATAAGGGCAATTCGGTATCGCCACTTTGCGTGATCTCGTTGCGAATTCCTCGTAGCCCGGCAACAACGCTCTCTGTGTCGTTGAAGTCAATACTGCGAAGTAGCCGGGTAAGTTTCGATGCGCCTTCCTCCTCGCCCCGGAAGCCACCTGTGTTCTGCTTCACCTGCCCAAAGAAGCTTTCAAAGAATGCGTTTCGATCGAAGAACAGGGCGCTCTGAAACGCGACCTTGAGCTCCTCAGCGACGCCAGGCACTGACCTGACAATCTCTTCGACGCCATCGAAGAGCGGTCGACGCAACTCCGCAATTGAAAGGAGCTCTTGGTGAATCTGACGCACAAGCTCATCCTGCTTCACCTGCAGCTCCCTGCATCGGTGGGGCAGGGTGGATAGCTCTGCAATTCTGGCCTTGTAGAAAGCTATGGTGTCTGTCTGGCTATCTGTGCCAACAATCTGTGCGCGAACGCGCTCCCATGACGCACTCGCAGCCAAGTACTGCTGGTAGGCTTTGGACGGGCCGTCTAGCTTTTCCTGAAGCTGCTTCTGCTCGGTTTCCAGCGTCTGCCGAACCACTTGATGCTCCAGCTCCTGTCTAACAAGCTGCTCGACGTGAAGCGCATCCTCTGCCGCCACCTCTCGCAAAAGAGCTGACTTGACGTCAACTGTGATCAGAGACTGGATGTTGACAGCTACTTCTTCTAGCTCCTTTTCCAGGCTTGCACTTAGCTGCGTGGCCTGTGCGGCGTAGTCGTCCAGGCGCTGTGCAACGCTGACCACCTTAGTGCGTCGTGACGCCAGCATGCGCCGGGTTGCCTCGGAGCTTTGACGTATCGATTCTCTGGTAGCCAGCTCCTCGGCAATGACCTTCAGTCGCTCCGCTTCCGGGGATGCGTCATCACTGCTGGTTTCAGGTTTCAGGACCTCGACGGGCATCTTGGCGTTGTGATCACCGAGCTCGAGCTCCTTTGAAGCCAGCCGCTCCCTGAGCTCATTGAGGTGGCTTGCGCTAGCTTGACGCTCCAGGTCAGCGAGCGCGTTATTGATCTCGCCGAGCGCGATTCTGTGAGCACTGACGCGTTCATGCGTAGGGCGCTCCTTGTCCGCCAGGTATTCATCCAAGCCGGCGTGTGAACCCTTGTCAGCGCTATCCAAGTGCGAGAAAAGTACTTGCCGAATCTCTGCGCTGAATTGATCGGACTGTCCGTTGATGTGATCGTTGCAGAGCATCTCGAAGTAGTCCTGCGAGATGTACTTTACGCGCTCGGGTTGATCCTCTTTGAACCGCTGGTCCAACGACACTTGCCCTACATCGTCGTTGCACCAAGTCAGCGCTGCCTCGAACGCTGTGGCCCGCTGGGTCGCCCCGCTCTTGAAGCGATCATCGATCAGGAAGGTGAAGTACTCATGGGCTTTGGAATTGCCGGCCAAGGCCAATACTTCTGCCAAGCCGCTCTTGCCTGAGCCCTTGTTGCCGATGATCGCCACCAGATCCGGGTTCAGCTCAATGTCCGTGCCGTCAAACCACGCCTCGGTAAGGGTGGCCGAGGGTTTGCGCGTGACCTCCAGCCTTTTCATGAACAGGCGGCCGTTGTCTCTCACCTGAGCCAATTTGGATGGAATGTCGCCGATAAAGGAACGGAAGGATGGCTCCTTGATCGCGTGGCACATGCCTTGGAACGTAGGCTCGGCCTTGATCCACGTCTTCATGCCGTTCGGAAACACGCCGTAGTCTGCATGCTTGTGGGCATCGGTACCACGCACACACAATCGCGGGGTCGACCCCAGCGATTCCCAAAATGCGTCAAAGTACTTCTCATTGGCAGCCGACCTGACGCCGTGAAAGGCGTCGCGGTTGCCCTGGTCCTTGCATTCGAAGATGCTCGCGGCGGTCATGTGACGCCTGACCTCCGCATAGTGCGGCCCCGACTTGATATCTTTGAGACCGCCATAGGTGTCCCAAGGCATCAGAAGCAGTCCGCGCGAGCCCAGCGTGTCCAGTGCTTTGGTCAGGGACTGGGGCGTCACCATTGCGGTTTGCCACCCAACCTTCAATGCGTACTCGGCGTCTTGGGCTAGAAGTGTAGGGTCGAAGCCGGAAGGGGTGAGTTTGTCTGCGCCCAGCTCTCGGGCGTACTGCACGAGGCACGCCTCGCTCAGCCCTCGTTCGCCTCCACGAAGGCTTAGTTTCAGGTCGTTCAACACGTCTTGGAGGACTTGGCGCTCTACCGTAGGATCGATGATCAGATGCACATTGAGTCGCTTGTCCAGCGAGCTCTCTACACGCAGCTCGATACCGGGGAAGACCTGCTTGTTCGGCAGCTCATCCGGGTGCTGGCGCACATAGTCGGCCACCGCCAGGTAACCATCGAATGTCCAGTAGTCCATAATTACGAAGACATCCGGTTCGGCATTCTTCAGTGAAAGGACGGTCTGTTTGACGATCGCCTGCCTGGCCTCGCCAATGGCTCCACGCAAGTTGGGTGAACCATTCCATTGATACGATGCCGGTGTGTGACAGTGGAAGTCCCACACTCTCCACAGCGCCCCTTGCGACGTACGATCCATCACTGAACTCCCCTGTTCTCGTAGTTGTATATCGCTGCCAACGTTTCGCGCCGGACGAAGCCAAGCAGATGCGCCTGCGTGGACTTCACCGGTTTGTGTGCAGATCAGACCCTATCTTCAGCTTCAGTCCTGGCAGCGCCGCATCAGGGCTAACCACAGCGCAGAGCAGTTCGCCGATGGCCATGCGCTCGGCGGGCACCCCGGCACCGAGGCCCGTCCAGGGGGAGCAATCCATCCTGAAGATGTTTCCATTCTCCAGCGGCGCGTCGGTCGAGGTATTCGGCTGATGCGCATTCATGTGAATTCGAGAATCCTGCTTTCCGCGCTGGGCGATCAACCGCTGCTCGCTGACGAAGCTCTCGACCATCACAGCAAAATCAAGGTTCGCGCCACGATCCACGCTGATTTCCGATCGGCTTATGTGGGTAATGAACTCAAAGCCCACACGCTCAATGCGAACGGCTGCCTTCTGTAGCCGCAACTGGCAGAAAGGTGTGCCAGTGAAGTCAAGTTCAGCACGGGCGGACAGTTGCAGTATTCCGCGCTGTGACCAGTCACGCGCCGGCTTGAGCTGGCTGACAAATGACAGAAGCAGGCGATGGGCCTCCCCCAGTAGACTTACCAAGCTCGCGCCGTGTTCCCCCGTGCGTGTTGAAAACAGATCGAATTGAGGATCCAATGCCTTCTCGGGCCGAAGATCGATGTGTAACTCAAGATCCGGCTCTAACTCGTCGATGAGTGGAATGGCGGTTGCAGCGAAGTGCACATGTCGCAGTTCGGCCGCAGCCAGATGCGCGTGGAAGTGCAGGTGCCTGCCCGGCAGTCCCCACTCCTGATCCGAAAGATCACGAACCAGGTACAGCTCAATGCCCTTGCTACGAGCATACGCGACCGCCCCTTCCTCAAACCCCGTGGTCGTGAATATGGCACCGTGATTGGCTGCCAAGCCTTCCAGGCTGACCGCAAGCACGTCGACACGGTCACGCCCCACGGGCTCCTTCCAGCGCTTGCATTCCACCAGCGTAGTGAAGGTGTAGAGCGGAGATTTTCGAACGATTTTGACGTCAATCTGCCGCTTGGCACCGTACCGATCAACTTCGGTGACATTGTGCTGGACGATGACATCCCCGTCGGCGGCATGAAGCTCCTTGATGAACCGCTCGAACGCATTCCAGTCGTAGTACTGATGCATGAAGCCCGATGGATCCACCTCCCCCCCTTCGGTGCGAACTCCGCGCACATGGTGCTCAGTCCGATTGTACTGCGGCCCGCACACGTTCGGGCCGCTACACCTTCACCCACAGCAATCCACCGTCAGCGGCGGCAGCGAGCCCACACCCGTCGGAACAGCGCCCCTCGGTGAGCCAGGCCTGCAGGGCGACAGCGACCGGCCCAGCAGCGGCTTGTCCGGACCGTGGTACCCGCTCCATCGACGAGCCTTAATGGCGTTGGCCTTCAGTCTTCAAGCAATCGAGCAGCTGGATTTGCTGTAGCTCCGCCTGTTTGAAAATACCCTACAACACTCGACACCGCCCGGTGCTCGGTCATCTGCATGATCGCGGCCAGCGGCACGCCTTGGCGGCTGGCTTCCGTCACGAAGCCCGAGCGAAGGCTGTGTCCCCCAAAGTCTCCCTCGATTCCCGCGAGCTTCGCCCGGCGTTGCACGATCTCGGCCACGGCGGCGGGGGACAGGGCAGGGCCCACGCGGCGCTTCCACAGACGGCGGAAGATCGCCCCCTCCTTAATGCCCGCCTCGGCGATCCATTCCTCAAGGGCCACAGCAGCGCGGTCCAGCACCGGCTTATCCGGGGTCGAGCTCGCGGTGACGCCAGCCTGCTGCGTCTTGCTGTGCTCCAGGCGGTAGAGGTAGCCCGCCTCTCCGATCCGGCGCAGGTCGCGTAGGTCGGCCGCGGCGATCTCGCTACGCCGGCGGCCGCCGCTGGCGAACCCAAAGCAGAGCAGGGCGCGGTCGCGGATCCCTTCCAGGCTGTCGTCACAGGTGGCCAGCATCGCCTCCAGCTCGGGTAGGGTGATCGCGGTCTTCTTGCGCGGTCGCTCACCGCGCTTGACCGCGGCCCGGGCTGCCCGGCTCAGCACCGTGCGGATCGCCGGCTGCTCGCAGGGATTGGCCACCTGTTTGAGCCGGTGCGCGGTCGACAGCACGGCGACCCGATGCCGCACGGTGGCCAAGGTCCAGGGCCCAAGCTTGGCCTTCAGGCCGGCGGCCACCAAGGTCTGGTCCACGATCGGCGGCAGCTCCCACGCCAGCTCACCGTCAGTCGAGCGGCGCTGCACGTGGTCGACCACAAACTGCAGCACGGTGGCTTCGGGCACCGGCAATGTGAGCTCGATGCCGTAGCGCGCCGCATGCCAGCCGGCCCAGTAGCGCAGGGCACTGGTGTAGCTGCGGGTGGTGTTCTCTGCCGCTGCTTCGGCCAGCAGCTCGCGCACCGCGTCCGCCGCCTGTTGCGCCAGCTGTTCGGGCAGTACCAGCTGGTGGACGGTCTGGACGAGGGCGGCACTAGTGGAATTAACATTCATAGTATGTAATGTACGCTACGAATTAGCAGGCGTAGCCACGATAATCATCACTTATCGCGAGTACGTCAACTGCAGGGCAGGGCGCCAATCCGGGAGGCACTTCAATGGCCAGAGGCATCACAGAATCAGACGTCCACGCCGCCGCCGACACGCTTGTCGCGCTTGGCGAACGTCCGACCGTGGAACGCATCCGTGCTCATCTAGGCACCGGATCGCCGAACACTGTCGTGCGGCACCTCGAGACCTGGTGGAAAGCGCTGGGCAAGCGCCTCGCAAATAGCGATCAAGCCCGCGTTGCCACGGCTAACGTACCGGAGGCTATCGCTAACCTGGCGGGGCAGTGGTGGGCATTGGCGCTTGACCATGCGCGCATGCATGCTGACGAGGCCTTAGCCAGCGAGCACACCGCTCTGTTGGATGCGCGGGAGGCATTGGATCACGATCGCCAAAGTATGGACGCAGAACTTGTCCACATCCGCGCGCAGGCTGACTCCGCCCGTCAGGCGGAGCGGCTTGCGGAAGCACGCGGCGGCGAGCTAGAACGTCTTGTCGAACAGCTGAAGCATCAGGTGGCTGAGCTAGGCAGACAGCGCGATGCCGCACTAGCACGAGTCGTCGACGTAGAAGCCAACCGTGATGCTCTACAGATCCAGATTCAAAACCTACAGGAAGCGGCTCGCGTCGAGCGCGAGGATTTGACAAGCCATGTACGCGCAATAGAGGACCGCGCTCACGCAGAGATTGATCGTGCACGGCAAGACGCTAACGAGCTGCGCCATCAGCTGGCCGCGCTCCGGCACAATCTGGCAGCCATAGAACGAGACCATCGCGAATCGCTCAGCGAAGCGGCTGCAACAGCCGGCAGTTTGCAACAGGAGCTCATTGCACAGCGAGCTCGAGCGGATGCGCTCGATACTCAGTTGATGCATTTACGAGATCTACCTGCTGCTCTGGAGGCCGCTTGGCGGAAGCATGGGCCAGAGGCCGAACCGGTGGCAGCAAAGCCAAAACGAGCACGTAAGTCACGTGTGGCAACCTAGATCCTCTCATCCGCCGGATGCGCAGGGCGTCCTGCAGTGGAAATATGGCGCGTTGATCCGGATGTGGACGCCAAGCTCTCACTGGACGGTCGCCTAGACTACCAAGGTGACGAGGTCACAGACAACGTCGAGTTGGAGCTCTCAATCGCTGAAGCCGAACAGTTGGCCGAAGGACTGCTCGCTGCTGCAAGGATTGCCGCCGATAAGCTCAGGCGTTGTACACCTGTGTAACGCTGCGGATGACCACCTCAGGGCGCCCCACTTCACGTCAGAATTCAGCCACACCGGCTGCACGCAAGCCACGCCGAGCCGCACGTTAGACAACAAGTGCATGGTATGTTCAAGCTATGAGTGTCCACCACACTTGGAGAACAGTATGGGTGACCTCGCAGACCATCTAGATCCATCATACCGATCATGGCTGTTGTCTCAGGCCGCGCCGCGAGTGTGGGCTGCGACGTTTGCTCTCCATCTTGATAAAGGCGAAGACGCGGCAGTCACGGCAGCTGATGCCGCCGCAGGCGTGGTGAAAAAGCTAAAGGACGAACCTCTGCTTTCTCCAGAGGCCATTGTTGCTAAGTCGGGCTTCGTCTTTTCCTATGACGATTTTCAGGGCTGGTACCGGGTAGCTCATCGATTGCAGCAGCCCAGTGGCTCACTCTACCAAGATCCCACTGATTCGCAGATCGAGCAGGCTTTTCAGGTCTACCGACGAAGCAGTAGTGACTTCTACTAGGAGCCAGACGTCCGCGATTTCGCAGCGCGTATTCCATATATGAAGCACATTGCCGGATCCTCATCTACCCATGACAACCGCAGCCGAAACAGTCCGCCATATCACACAGGCAGGAGCCTTCCTCGTTGAGCTGGCTCTCAACGAAGACTTACCACGTGAAGTTCGCCAAGAAGCGTGCAGATTGGTCCGTCACTATCCAACGCTCAGTATGACCAAGCAGTTGGCGCGCGCCTTAGGCGTCGACGAGCAGGTCCCGGAGCCTTCTTGGCTCGCCGGCTATGAACACGGGCCGCTCACAGAAAGTCTCAGCGATAGGCTGTCACGGCTAACTTACAAGTCGCAGGATTAGTCGAGACTAATTGTGCGACAGCGGGGCGGCTGCTCACAATTTGGTGCGCTCAACACCTGGTTGCACACTCGTTGCGCCCGAAGAAGTAGCACAGTTACATGGCGCGTGGTAGCAGATTTACCTGCTTCGTCAGTCGAGCGGCGCTGCACGTGGTCGACCACGAACTGCAGCACGGTGGCTTCGGGCACCAGCAATGCGAGTTCGCATAATGTATATTATGTAAAACACACTGGTAGCTCTGTGCCACAGCGGCAAAGACCCATGCACCTCGCTCAAATCGAACGCTCAAATCGTACCTGGACACCCCCCCGCACACCGAGCCTGCATACCGAGGTCCCGCCCTGGGTGCTCGTTCGTGCCAAGCCACGACCGCAGTTTTGCGCTACCAACCATCGAAGTGCTGATCGTCAGATAGTGCAAGCATGACAAGAACCGGCTCTGCATTGCCCGCTACGCGTTTAGCGACGGCGCCGACTGCGCATGGGACCATCAGCAGCGCCATCGGCCTGTACTGATCGAACCACCCACGGACCTGGCACTAGACGACCGGTCTAATCGAGTGTATGGTGCCCCCATGAACTCCGCCACAGCCACTGACACCGTCGATGCCCGCCAGAAGATCCTGGTCACAGGCCAACGGATCATCGGTGGCAAGGGCTTCTCGGCCGTCGGGCTGAACGAGGTCCTGACGGCCGCGGGCGTGCCGAAGGGGTCCTTCTACCACTACTTCGCGTCCAAGGACGCCTTCGGCGAGGCGCTGCTCGAGGATTACTTCGAGGACTATCTCGCCGAGATCGACACCATCTTTCGCCAGCCAGGCCAGACGAAGGCGCAGCAATTAAGCAACTATTTCCTGGCCTGGAAGGACAACCAATCTTTCGAGGATTGCCAGGGCAAGTGCCTGGCCGTGAAGCTGGGCGCCGAGGTCGCTGATCTGTCCGAAGCCATGCGCGCCAGCCTGAAGCGCGGGACCTCGGCGATCATCGACCGCCTGGCGCGCGCGATCGAGGCAGGCGTGGCGGAGGGCTCGCTGTCCATCGACGGCGAGCCGCATACCGTGGCGCAAAGCCTCTACCAACTCTGGCTGGGCGCCAGTGTCATGGTCAAGATCGTCCGCAACACCCAACCGTTCGAAACAGCACTGGGCACGACGGCTCGGATTCTTCACCTTTCGCCCTGACCGGGGACCGCTGCACGCACTTCCTCGTCGAGGTGCATTTCCACGACCGCTTTCCAGACGACCGGTCTATTACAATCCACTACAGGAGCATCACCATGAAAGTCCTCATCGTTCTGACCTCGCACGACGAACTCGGCGACACCGGCCGCAAGACCGGCTTCTGGCTCGAAGAGCTGGCCGCGCCCTACTACGCGCTCAAGGATGCCGGCGCCGAGATCGTGCTCGCCTCTCCCAAGGGCGGCCAACCGCCGCTGGATCCGAAGAGCAACGAGCCCTCCTTCCAGACCAAACTCACGCATCGGTTCGAAGCCGATCCGGCCGCGAACGCGCAGCTGGCGAGCACCGTTCGCCTCGACAGCGTCTCGCAGGCGGACTTCGACGCGGTCTTCTACCCGGGCGGCCACGGCCCGCTGTGGGACCTTGCCGAAGACCAGCACTCCATCGCGTTGATCGAGTCGTTCATCGAAGCCGGCAAGCCGGTCGCGCTGGTGTGTCACGCGCCGGGCGTACTCCGCCACGTCAAGGCATCGAACGGCAGGCCACTGGTCGAAGGCAAGCAGGTCACCGGATTCACCAACACCGAGGAGGACGGCGTCGGCCTGACCGAGGTGGTGCCGTTCCTGGTCGAGGATGCGCTCAAGGCCAACGGCGGCCTCTACTCGAAGGGTCCGGACTGGGGTTCGTACGTCGTCAGCGACGGTCTGCTGATCACCGGCCAGAACCCTGCCTCGTCCTCGGAAGCGGCGGCCGCGCTCATCGCGCAGCTCGCCACGATTGCCAAGGCTTGAAAGCCGATATCGGATCGCTCCACCGCCTTGCGAAGGGCGCCATCATCCAGATGGCGTTGCATGGCGCATCGACGTCGTGCTGGACGCCGCCGGCAGGCGCGGCCATGCATCGCTTCCGGCGATGAAGACGTACGGGGGCCATCGCCGTCCCGCCTGTCGGGCGCGGGCGGCGCGAACACAACGCGCCGCCCTACGCGTGAGGAGACGTCTTCGACAGACCGAAGACCCGCCTGGTCCGCACTAGAGCCGTGCGGAAGAACAAGCCGGGCTGGCCGCTCGTCGCCACCTCCCGTCACGTCGCCTGCGCCAGCCGGCGATGTCGCGCGGCCGGAAACAGCAGCGCGATCGCCACCGCGCCCAGGCCTACCGCCATCGAGCCCAGGTACAGCCACGTGTAGCTTCCGTAGCGATCGTACAGCCAGCCGCCGGCCAGCGGCCCCAGCGCCATGCCCAGGCTGGACAGCAGGCTCGCCGCGCCGAGCACGGTGCCGAGGATCCGCGGGCCGAATGCTTCGCGCGCGAGCGAGGCGTACAGCGGCATGGTGCCGCCATAGGCCACGCCGAACACGATCGCCACCGCATAGAAGCCGCCGAGCTGGCTCGCCTGCAGGTAGGCGGCCGCGGCCAGCGCCTGCACGAGCAGGCCGGCCACCAGCACGGGCTTGGCCCCCACGCGGTCGGCAAGGACGCCGAACAGCAGCCGCCCGCCCAGCCCGGCCGCGCCCTCCATGCTGTAGATGGTGACGGCGGCGGTCACGCTCAGGCCGCAGCCGATGGCATAGCTCACGGTGTGGAAGATCGGCCCCGAATGCGCGGCGCAGCAGGCGAAGAACGTCGTGGCCAGCACGATGAACGGCCTGGAGCGCAGCGCCTGCCCGGCCGACAGCGTTTGCGTCGCGCCGCCGTCGTCGCTGGCGGCCTTGGCTGCGCAGGCGCTGCGCACGAACCAGGCCGCCGGCAAGGTCAATGTCCAGGCCAGCGCACCGACGATCAGCAGCGTGGTACGCCAATCGTGTTCGCTCACCAGCCATGCCACCAGCGGCGACAAGGTCATCGGCGCGACGCCCATGCCGGCCGACACCAGCGATACCGCCAGGTTGCGGCGCCGCTCGAACGACGCCGCGGTGGCGGCGATCACCGGCGCGAAGAAGCTGGCCGCCGCGGCGCCGAGCAGCACGCCGTAGGCAAGCTGGAACTGCAGCAGGCTGGTGGCGCGGCTGGCCAGCACGCAGGCCAGGCCCAGCAGCAGCGAACCGGCCAGCACCACCGCCCGCGGGCCGAAGCGGTCGCTCAGGATGCCCCACCCGAAACCAGCCACGCCCATGCTCAGGAAGGCGAGCGTCATCGCGCTGGAAAGGCCCGCGCGCGACCAGCCGGTGGCCGCGCTCATCGGCCCGAGCAGCACCGCCAGCGAAAACACCGTGCCCACCGCCACGCAACCCATCAGCGCGCCGGCGGCGACCAGCGGCCAGTTGCGATCCATGGCCATGGCGGGAGTGTCCGTGGAGTCGTTCATCGGCGATAGCTCGGCAAGGTCGTCCTCCGTACGACGAAGCAGTCGCAGCGGAATCGACATTCGCGCAGGTTGCGGATCGTTCCCCACGGCCACTCGCACTGCCGCTGCCGGGAACGGCACTCGTCTGCAGCGTCGGCTGCAACGGGCAGGTCCATTGCCGGCAGAAGCAGCGCAGGCCTGGCACGGCCCAGGCGCGCCGCCGATCGGCCGATGGATCGTCCTATCGGCTGTATAGGATGTTGTAGAACGACGCGCGATCGTCCTCGATCGCGGACAGGTCATGGCCGAGGTCGATACCGTCGAACGTCGCCCGGTCGACCTCCATCCGGCGCCTGATCAGCGCCTCCAGCAGCTTGCCGAACCGGCCGTCGTCGCCGATGCGCCGTTTCAGCTTCAGGATCTCCCGGGGCCGTTCCTTCAACACATGGAACGAGTAGTTCATCAGGATCATGTTGGAGACGAACAGATTCTCCGTCGACTGGAGCGGGTCTACCGTATCGGCGAGCGCCATGAAGATCCGCTTGTCGTTCCTGGCGTAGGCCTCCAGAAAGATGTCCGGATACATGAATTCACTGTTCCGGTCGTCGATGGCCAGCCGGTGGTCCAGGCCATCGGGCTGCGCCAACAGCCGCACGACGCTGGCCTGGTAGTCCTTCAAGGTCGCCAGCAATGCATGTTCCTTCCTGCCGGCCGCGTCGAGCGCGTCGTAGACCAGATCGATGACGCGCAGGAAGTCCACGGACCCCAACGCATCGGTGGCCATCGCCATCCGCTCGTCCCTGATGCCGAACCGGCGGTAGGCCTCGTCGTCGATGCCCAGTTCGAAGAGAAGGAACCTGAGCATGTGGTTCCTGATCCGCCCGTCGGCATCGATCCGGCTGTTCTTCAACCGGATCAACTGGATCAGATAGAAGAAGACGAAGTAGTCCTTGTTGATCCGCCGCCGGTTGTCGATTTCGAGCAGATGGCCCAAGCGCGACAGGACCACGAGGATCGCGTGGCAGTCAGGCTCGCTGAAGCCGCGTTTCGCCATGGACCTTTCGAAAGCGCTCACGGAAAACAGCTCGTGCCAGCGGCTCACGAACAAGCGCGAACCGTCGCTCTTCCTGGCGGCGACCAGGAGCAGACCGATCTCGTCGTGCTCATGGAAGACCGGACCCTGCGCCTTTGCGCACGGCCGGATGTTGAGGAAGTTCTCCAGCTTGTACGAAAGAAGGTCGAATACGTTCATAGGCTCCCGGCCTTTCCTTGTTGTCGGATGCTGCGCCATCGGCGTGTCGATCGATGCCACTGCCTGGACGACATGGCAGGCGCGTGGACTGCTGCGGATGCCGCCCACCTGCCCTGCCCCTGCGTCAATCGGTGCACGCCAGCGCCCTCAGCGCATCCCGCTCCCCTTTCGAGAAACAATTCTTCGCCGCGACGAGGATACATTCGCGGTTGCGTTGTGCATCGGCTCGCAGCCCAGACTCGTCGCTCATTTTTTCCTACACGACCTTGCTAAGTGGAGAGTGCCTCCATATCATAAGTGGAGTAACCCTCCATTTTCGCATGAAGGCATTCGGATGACTAGGCGATTTGAAAACAAGGTCGTAGTAATTACCGGCGGCAGCGACGGTATCGGCTTGGCAACGGCAAAACTCTTCGCAAAGGAAGGCGCCCAGGTTTACATTACCGGACGCCGGCAGGAACTGCTCGATGAAGCTTTGAAACATATCGGCCACGGCGCCATCGGCGTACGAGGCGATGCCTCCAACCTCGCCGACCTGACCAGGCTCTACGAACGGATCGAGCGCGACCACAACAAAGTCGATGTTGTTTTCGCCAATGCCGGAATTCACGAGGTCGTCCCGCTCGAGGCGATCGACGAAACCCACTTCGACACCGTATTCGGCCTGAACGTCAAGGGTATGGTCTTCACCGTGCAGAAAGCACTGCCGCTGATGACCGACGGAAGTACGATCGTCCTCAATGGCTCGATCGCCGGCTCCAAAGGAATACCAGGTCAGTCGCTCTACAATGCCAGCAAGGCAGCAGTTCGCTCGTTCGCGCGAAGCTGGACGACCGACCTCAAGGAGCGAGGCATTCGCGTCAACGTCGTGGCACCTGGCGGTACGGAGACACGCCTTATTCGCAGCTATCTCGACGCGCGACCGGGAGCGGAAGACGTCCTGACCCAGGGGGTGCCGCTTGGGCGATTGGGACAGCCGGACGAAGTGGCGCGGGCGGTGCTCTTCTTGGCATCCGAAGATGGCAGCTTCGTCGCTGGCCACGAACTGTTCGTGGATGGTGGCGTCGCAGCTGTCTGACAGGACAGACCATTCGGAGCAATCACGTTCGGGAGTGGTCGCTCCGTTTGGTAGCGGAAGGACAGGCTTCGTTGATATCGAATGACAGCTATCCGACTTGAGAGCCGAAAAGCTCCCGGTCCTGTCCCCCCTCATCAAAGAAATATGGAGATTAGCCTCGGAATGACCGCATTGGGCCGAACTCGGACCGCGGCCACAAGAAAGGCGATGTCCGCTTTCCTGCATGTATGCCGTTGCAGTGGGGCGGCCGAGCCATCGCCCACAAATTCCCAAGGTCGAACCGAACGTCGCATTGCAACGCACAGATAGGAATGCGTATCATTAACGCGACAGTCGTTCCTCTGCCGCGCCCCGCTAGCCTGACGCCATGCCGGTGCCTCCACCCGACAGGCCTATGCATCCCACCTCGCCCCCGGTCTCGTCCCGACCGGCTCCCGCCGCCTCGCGGCGCCCGCTCCCGCCCTGGCTGGGCGTGCTGTCGCGCACGCTGGCGGCGATCTTCGGCGGCTATGCGCTTGCCGCGGCGACCTCGGCGCTGATCCCGCTGCTATGGCCGGCGCTGCGCGCGCAGGCGGTGCTCAGCGGCATGATGCTGGGCATCGTGGTCTGCGCATGCACGGCGCTGTGGGCGTTCGCCACGCGCACCGCCACGCGCGCCTGGCTCGGCATCGCCGCGTTGCTGGCGCCGATGGCGCTGGGCATCGCCTGGCTGCAGTCGCACGCATGAAGCGGCACGCATGAAACAGGGTTTCCGCCAATCAATGGCATGGCTGCACACCTGGACCGGCCTGTTGGTCGGCTGGGTGCTGCTGCTGATCTTCATGGCCGGCACCGCCAGCTACTTCCGCAGCGAAATCAGCCGCTGGATGCGTCCGGAGTTGCCGCGCACGCAGGTGAGCGCGGTCGTCGCCGCGCAAAGCGCGATCGCGCTGCTCGGCGAGAAGGCGCCGCACTCGCCGCAGTGGACGGTGGCGCTGCCCAGTCCGCGCGCACCGTTCACCCAGTTGTACTGGCGCAATCCGCCGCCGGCCGACGGCGGCAGGCAAAGCCGCCGGCAGGCGCTGGGCAGCGCGCTGGTCGATCCGGCCAGCGGCCGCGAGGCGACGGTACGCGAGACCCGCGGCGGCGACTTCTTCTACCGGCTGCACTTCGACCTGCACTACATCCCGGCGATCTGGGCGCGCTACATCGTCGGCTTCTGCGCGATGTTCATGCTGGTGGCGATCATCACCGGGGTCATCACCCACAAGAAGATCTTCAAGGACTTCTTCACCTTCCGCCCGGCCAAGGGCCAGCGCTCGTGGCTGGACTTCCACAACGTCAGCGCGGTGCTGGCCCTGCCCTACCACGCGATGATCACCTACACCGGCCTGGTCACGCTGATGCTGCTGTACCTGCCATGGGGCATCAAGGCCGCCTATCCGAACGACAGCGAGCGGTTCTTCGTCGAGGCGTTCAACCAGGCCGGCGAGGCGCGCGAAGCCAGCGGCCAGCCCGGCGCGCAGCTGCCGATCGCGCGCCTGCTGGACGTGGCGCGCCGCGAATGGGGCGATGCGCCGATCGCCGGCTTCGCCGTCTACCATCCTGGCGACGCCGCGTCGTCGGTGGAGATCCGCCAGGGCGACGGGCAGCGGCTGGCCTACGACGCGCCGACCCTGATGCTGGATGCGACGAGCGGCCGGATCCTCGGCCGCAGCGGCGCGCCGGGGGCCGCCATGCAGACGCGCAACGTGATGTACGGCCTGCACCTGGCGCACTTCGCCGGCTCCGGACTGCGCTGGCTGTTCTTCGGCTCCGGGCTGCTGGGCTGCCTGATGGTCGCCAGCGGCGTGATCCTGTGGGCGGTCAAGGAGCGGCCCAAGCACGCCAAGGCCGGCAGGACCGGGTTCGGCCTGCGCCTGGTCGACGCGCTGAACATCGGCACGGTGGCCGGCCTGCCGATCGCGTTCGCGGCGTATTTCTGGGCCAACCGGTTGATCCCGGTGCAGGTGGCCGAGCGCCCGGAACGCGAAGTGGCGGCGTTCTTCGCCGCGTGGGGCCTGGCGCTGCTGGCCGCCTTCGTCCGGCCCAGGCGCGCGATGTGGGCGTGGCAGCTGTACGCGGGCGCGGCGCTGTTCGCGTTGCTGCCGCCGCTCAATGCCCTGACCACCGGCATCCATCTCGGCGTCACCGTGCCCGCCGGCGACTGGGCGCTGGCCAGCGTGGACCTGGTGTGCGCCGGGCTGGGCGTAGCGCTGGCGATCGCCGGCCGGCGCATGCAGCGCTGGCAACCGCCGCTGTCGGCGGCCGAACGCCGCGCGCGCGAGCGCGCCGCCGCGGGCGCGGCGCCGCTGGCGGACGCGCCCGCCGCGCTGGAGTCGCCGTGATCGCGCCCGCATTGGCCCTGTCGTTCTCCGGTTTCGCCGCGCTGTGCCTGGCGATGGAGAAACATCAGCTCGAACTGTACGGCCCTCGCCGCGCTTCGCCGCAGCGGATGCGCCAGCTGCGCCTGGCCGGCTGGCTGGCGCTCGGCGCGGCCCTGGCGCTGTGCGTGTCCGATCGCGGCTGGGCGATCGGCCCGGTGCTGTGGCTGGGCACGCTCACCGCCAGCGCGGTGCTGCTTGCCTTCGGCCTGCTCCCTTACCGGCCCCGCATCATCGTGCCGCTGGCGTTCGCGGCACCGCCGCTGGGCCTGGCCGCCACGCTGCTGTCTTGAGCCCGCGCCCAGGCGCGGCCGCGCTCACTTGGCGGCGCTGGCCGCCGGCGGGCGCAGTTCCGTCGCCACGCGCGCGCCGCCGAACACCAGCAGCAATCCGGCCACCAGGGTGATCGCCAGGTACAGCGGCACCATGCCCCCTCGCCCGCCGCGCACGAACACCAGGCTCTCCATCATCAGCGAGGAGAACGTGGTCAGGCCGCCGAGCAGGCCCACGATCAGCAACGCCCGCCAGTACGGCGCGCTGGCGCCCCTGCCGTCGATCCAGACCAGCAGGAAGCCGCCGAAGAAGGCGCCGACCAGGTTCACCGTCAGCGTGCCCCACGGAAAGCCGGCGCCGTAGCGCTGCAGCAACGCGCTGCCGACCGCGAAACGCAGCCCGGAACCGACCGCGCCGCCGGCCATCGCCAGCAGCAATTGCTGCCACCACAGGGCGAAGTTCATGCGCGGCTCCGGCGCGCGGCGGCGGTGGCTGAGGCGGCGAAAACGAAGGTCGGCATCGTGGGCTGCTCCACAAGGGGCGATGCCGGGGCGCGGTGCCGCCGCCACGGCGCGGATGGGCGGGCATCATCGGCGCACAGGGGCTGCGCGCGGTCGAGCAGGAATGCCATCTCCTTCATCGATTATGGCCGCGGCGGCTTGGCCTTGTCGGCCTGCGCCTGCTCGCGTGCGGCGCGCAGGCGGTCCAGCTTCTCCTTCAGCTTGATCTCCAGGCCGCGCTCCACCGGCTGGTAGTAGACGCGCTCGCCCATCGCATCGGGAAAGCCGGTCTGGTCCAGGGCGATGCCGCCGTCGGCGTCGTGGTCGTACTGGTAGTCCTTGCCGTAGCCGAGGTTCTTCATCAGCTTGGTCGGCGCGTTGCGCAGGTGCAGCGGCACCTCCTGGGTGCCGGTCGCGCGCACTTCGGCCTTGGCCAGGTTGAACGCCGCATAGCCGGCATTGGATTTGGCGGTGCTGGCCAGGTACAGCACCAGCTGGGCGAAGGCCAGTTCGCCCTCCGGGCTGCCCAGGCGCTCGTAGATGTCCCAGGCTTCCAGCGCCATCTGCTGCGCGCGCGGATCGGCCAGGCCGA
Organism: Xanthomonas sp.; assembly: GCF_017163755.1. Taxonomy (GTDB): domain Bacteria; phylum Pseudomonadota; class Gammaproteobacteria; order Xanthomonadales; family Xanthomonadaceae; genus Xanthomonas_A. The sequence goes on along the minus strand of NZ_JAFIWC010000008.1, from coordinate 92,770 downwards.
TGTCCTCGATCGCCATGCGGGTCAGCCGCCGCGCCAGGTAGGACGGATCGCAGCCGCCGTCGAGCATGCGCGTGAGCCAGTACAGCGCGGCGTCGGGGTTGGAACTGCGCACCGACTTGTGCAGCGCCGAGATCTGGTCGTAGAACTGCTCGCCGCTCTTGTCGAAGCGCCGGGTGCGGTCGGCCAGCACCTGCAGCAGCGTCTGCGGGGTGATCTCGCCGTCCTCGCCCTGGGCCAGTTCGGCGGCGATCTCCAGCAGCGTCAGCGCGCGGCGCACGTCGCCGTCGGCGGCGCTGGCGATCTCCAGCAGCGACGCATCCGACACCCGCAGCGTCTCGCCGCCGAGGCCGCGCTCGGCATCGTGCAAGGCGCGCTGCAGCGCCTCGACGATGTCCTGCGGCGACACCGCCTCGAGCACGTGCACGCGGCAGCGCGACAGCAGCGCCGAGTTCAGCTCGAACGACGGGTTCTCGGTGGTGGCGCCGACGAACAGGATGGTGCCGCGCTCGATGTGCGGCAGGAACGCGTCCTGCTGCGCCTTGTTGAAGCGGTGCACCTCGTCGACGAACAGGACGGTGCGGCGCCCGTCGGCGAACCGCTGCGCCGCGTCGGCCAGCACCAGCCGCACTTCCGGCAGCCCGGACAGCACCGCGGAGATGGCCTTGAATTCGGCATCGGCGTACTGCGCCAGCAGCAGCGCCAGCGTGGTCTTGCCGCAGCCCGGCGGACCCCACAGGATCATCGAGTGCACGCGCCCGGACTCCACCGCACGGCGCAGCGCCGAGTTCGGCGCCAGCAGGCGCTTCTGCCCGACCATCTCGTCGAGCGTGCGCGGGCGCATGCGCTCGGCCAGCGGACGCATCGCGTCACGGTCGACGCTCAGCAGGTCGGGCGTTTCGGGATCGAGAAGTCTGCGCTTGGCCACCGCCGTATTCTATCGCCGCGGCCCCGCAGGCGCGCGCGTTCGGCACGGTGGGTGCGGCGGCGGCGCGAAGATGCGCCCGATCGGCCGCGGGCAGGTAGCCGGTGCGGATGCCCGCCTGCGCCACGCTCGCGGAAAGCCGCCAGGCTTCGCCGCGCGGCCGATGGCGCCACGTGCGTGTCTCTCCTGCGGCGCCCGCCGCATGGGCCGGACGGCTGCCCTACAATCGGCCCCGCCCCCTGTCGGACCGCCCGCGATGAGCCATCACCAGACCCTGGAACCCTTCACCCACAGCCACGACTTCCTCGGCGAGCGCCACGAGCGCAACGCGCGCCGGACCTGGGCGGTGGTCGGCTTGGCCGCGGCGATGATGGTCGTGGAGATCGCGGCCGGGATCTGGACCGGATCGATGGCGCTGCTCGCCGACGGCATCCACATGGCCACGCATGCCGGGGCGCTGTCGATCGCCGGATTCGCCTACTGGTTCGCGCTGCGCCACCGCCACGACCGCCGTTTCAGCTTCGGCACCGGCAAGGTCGGCGACCTCGCCGGCTTCTCCAGCGCGCTGATCCTCGCCTTGATCGCGGTCGGCATCGGCGTGGAATCGGCGGTGCGGCTGGCGCAGCCGGTGCGGATCGCGTACGACGAGGCCATCTGGGTGGCCTCGCTGGGGCTGCTGGTGAACCTGGTCAGCGCCTGGATGCTGGGCGCCGACCACCACCATGGCCACGATCATGCCCACGCCCATTCCGGGCACGGCCATGCGCACGGGCATGGGCATGGCCATGACCATGGCGATCACGACCACGATCACCATCACGACCACGATCATGCCCACGCGCACGGCGCCCACGCGCATGCCCAGCAGCGGCACGCGCATGCCGATCACAACCTGCGTTCGGCCTACCTGCACGTGCTCGCGGACGCGCTGACCTCGGTGCTGGCCATCGTCGCCCTGCTGCTGGCCAAATGGATGGGCTGGCTGTGGATGGACGCGCTGATGGGCATTGTCGGCGCCGTCGTCATCGCCCGCTGGTCGCTGAGCCTGATCCGCGACACCGGCGCGGTGCTGCTAGACGCCTCGGCGCCCGAAGCGCTGCAGCAGCAGATCCGCGGCCGCCTGGAGCAGGACGAGGACCGCATCGCCGACCTGCACGTGTGGCGGGTCGGTCCCGGCCATCATGCCGCGATCGTGTCGGTGGTGACCCACCGGCCGCGTCCGGCGGCGTTCTACCACGCCCGCCTGGAGGGCGTGGCCACGCTGGGACACGTCAGCATCGAAGTGCAGACCTGCCCGGACTAGAGCCTGTTAACGCTATCGGGATAGGCCACGCCGTGCTTCGGCGCGCGCGGGGCAAGGAAAAGCGAGGGAGCTTATGCCGATAAGCGACCGAGCGATGACGCCGCCCCGTGAGCGCCCAAGCGCGGCCCTTCGGGTTGCCCTGTCCCGATGGCATTAACAGGCCCCAGGCGCAGGCTGCGGATTCCGCTCGCAGCCGAGGCCTCTCCTGCAGTGGCAGGCACGGCGCGCGGCTCCTGCAGGGCAGCCGCGGTGACCGCGAAGTCACCGGCCGCGACGCACCAGGCCGACCCGACCCGCCGGCGGATCGACGCGCGGCGCCGCCTCAGCGGTCGCCGACCACGTCCACGCCCTGCTGCGGGGTGTAGCGGAAGGTGTCGGCGGCGAAGGCCGGGTTGCGCTTCCAGCCGCTGAAGCTGATCTCGGTACGCTGGCCGACCGCGTCGACCACTTCCATCCGCGCCAGGCCGTCGGCGCCGAAGCCGAGCTTGGCGATCTGGAAACTGGCCTCGGTGTCCACCTTGGGCGTCAGCGACAGCCACTGCAGCCCGTCGCGCGCTGTCGCCTCTTCGCTGACGTCGAACTGGCGGTCCAGCTTGCCCGGGTCGATCAGCGCGGTCAGCGGGCTGTTCTGCTCTTCCTGGCCCTGGGTACGCACCGTGGCCTGGCGCAGGTCCGGGTCGTACACCCAGACCTTGCCGCCGTCGGCGACGATCAGCTGTTCGTACGGCTTGGTGTACTCCCAGCGGAACAGGCGCGGCGCCGCCAATGCGACGCGGCCGCTCGAGCTTTCCTTGAGCTTGCCCTTGCCGTCATAGACCTGCTGCGAGAACTGGCCGTCCAGGCCCTTGAGCCCGCGGGTGAAGGTGTTCAGTTCGTCGCGCGCGCCGGCGAAGGCGCTGCCGGCCAGCAAGGCGGTGGCGAGAACGGTATAGCGAAGTGAGCGAAGCATCGGAGGGGTTTTCCGGATGGGATGGTGGAAGTGTGCCGCGTCCAAGCTGAATAGGCGACCAGGGTCCGCGTCAGCGTTCGGTCTGGACCCGGTCGAGGTCGCCGTACAGGATCTGGCCGCGGAAACCGCGCCGCACCTGCTGGTACAGCTCGCGGAACGCCGGATAGTCCTGCGCCTGGCACAGCGCATCGGGCCCGTGCACCGCGCGGCGATGCAAGCGGTGCGTGGCGGTGACGGTCTGCCCTTCGCGGACCCAGTCCGCGCTGTATTCGCCGGCGGCGTTGCGGAAGCGGGTGTTGGCCGGGATGGCGATGATCGGCACGCTGTCGGGGAAGGTCAGCCGGTAGGTCTCGGTACGCGCGTTGTCGTTGCAGTAGAACGGGGTCAGGTTGCTCTCGGCCGAGGTGGTGGCGTAGACCCCGCGCACCGAATCGGCGCCGGGCATGTCCGGCAGGGTCATGCCGCCGACCACGCCGAAGTCCACGTAGTCGCTGGCGCGGAACCGGTAGCCGTAACCGAACGGCTTGCCCAGGTCCTGCGGCGCGCCCTGCAGCACCAGTTCGCCGCTGCCGTCGAAACCGGACGCGGCGATGATCGATTCCTCGATGCGCGCGCGGTTCTGCGCGTTGAGCTGCACGAACATCGCGCGCAGCCCGATCTCGCCGATCTCGCCGCTGTCCAGCCGGGTCGTGCCGGTCAGGCTGCCGTCGGCGGCGAAGCGGTAGTCGGCCTGCGCCTGGTAGCGGTTGACCCGTGCGTCGTTGGGCGGGGTGCGCGCCAGCTTGCCGTCGACCGTGTGCAGCACCGGCACGCCGAGGTCGCCGGCCGGCAGCTGGCCGAAGCGCGCGTACGGATTGGTCGAGTCCACGTACAGCTTGAACTCGGGCAGATAGGTGATGGCGTGGTTGAAGCGGCCCAGCACCGGCACCCGCGGCAGGGTCGGCCCGCCCTCGGCGCCGATCAGCACCGGCGTGCTGGCGATGCCCTTGGCCGCCAGCAACGCCTCCAAGATCACGGTGTGGTCCTTGCAGTCGCCGTAATGGTTGTCGAGGATGCTGTCGGCGCTGTTGGGCTCCAGCCCGCCGTTGCCCAGGTACACCGCCACGTAGCGGATGTTGCGCGCCACCCATTCGTACAGCGCCGCCGCCTGCGCGCGGCGGTCGTGTATCCCGGCGGTGATCTGCTCGGCGCGTTCGCGCACCTTCGGCGTGACCTGCGCGGCCTGGCCGCCCTTGATCTGGTAGGCCAGGCCCATCTGCGACCAGTTGCGGTAGGTGCTGGCCATGATGGTCGGGCTGAACTCCCAGGTCGCCGCGGTCCAGTTCTGGCTCTTCATCGGCTCGCGGCGCTGGTAGCGCCACTGCCAGCGCGCCTGGTCGCCGCTGACCTCGGGCTTGTCGCCGCCTTCCACGCCGCGGGTGTACAGGTGCATCGGCAGGCGCTTTGGCGCGACCAGGGTCACCACGGCGTCGTCGTACTGGGCGAACACGCTGAAGGTCTCCCACAGGCTGAAGTAGCCGGGGAAGTACGGCACGTTCTGGGTGCGGCGCACGCGATACACCAGCCGCGTGCCCGGCGCCAGGTTCGGGAACACCACGACCTTGACTTTGCGGTCGGCGTACATCGCTGCCGACGCGCTGGAATAGCTTTCCTGGGTGTAGATCTTGTCGGCCGGCACGTCGTGGCGCAGGCCGTCGGCGGTGATCGTGTAGGCGGCCAGCACCTCCAGCGTCTCCAGCTTCTCGCTGTAGCTCAGCCGCACCTGGCTGAACTGGTCCACGCCGGCCTTGGTCTTCAGCAGCAGCTCGTACTCGTCGGTCTCCACGCTGGTGGCGTCCTCGCGCACCTCGTAGTCGGCGCGGTAGCGCACGTAGCTGAAGTTGTTGCTGGCCTCGGGCTCGGCGGCCGCCGCCGGCGCGGCCGCCTGCGATTGCGCGGCGAGCGGCGCGGCCAGGCACGGCGAGAGCAGCAGGAACACGAGCGCGAACAGTCGGGACATCGTCGAAAGCATCGTCAGGAGCCGCGCACAGCATCGCATGGGCGCGGCGCCGGCGGCCGCGGCGCCATGCTCACTTCGGCGGCGGCGGCGCCAGCACGCTGCGGTCGCCGTTGTGCTCGGGCGGACTGACCACCCCGGCCGCCTCCATCGCCTCGATCAGCCGCGCGGCGCGGTTGTAGCCGATCTTCAGCCGCCGCTGCACGCCGGAGATCGACGCGCGGCGGGTCTCGGTGACGATGCGCAGCGCCTCGTCGTACAGCGGGTCGGACTCGTCCCCTCCCCCGCTGCTGCTCTCCGGCAGGCCGGTGGCGCCGACCACGGTGCCGTCGCCCATGGTCTGCACCTCGTCGAGCACGCCCTCGATGTAGTCGGCCGGGCCGCTGGCCTTCAGGTGCTCGACCACGCGGTGCACCTCCTCGTCGCTGACGAAGGCGCCGTGCACGCGGTCGGGCATCGCCGTGCCCGGCGGCAGGTACAGCATGTCGCCGTGGCCGAGCAGGGTCTCGGCGCCGGACTGGTCGAGGATGGTGCGCGAATCGATCTTGGAGCTGACCTGGAACGCGATGCGGGTGGGGATGTTGGCCTTGATCAGGCCGGTGATCACGTCCACCGACGGGCGCTGGGTGGCCAGGATCAGGTGGATGCCGGCCGCGCGCGCCTTCTGCGCCAGGCGCGCGATCAGCTCTTCGACCTTCTTGCCGACGATCATCATCATGTCGGCGAATTCGTCGATGAAGATGACGATGAACGGCAGCGTGTCCAGCGGACGCGGCGCTTCGGCCAGGTCCGGGTTGGGCTTGAACAGCGGGTCCATCAGCGGCTGCCCGGCGTCCTGGGCGTCCTTGACCTTCTTGTTGAAGCCGGCCAGGTTGCGCACCCCGACCGCGCTCATCAGCTTGTAGCGGCGCTCCATCTCCGCCACGCACCAGCGCAGGCCGTTGGCGGCCTCCTTCATGTCGGTGACCACCGGCGCCAGCAGGTGCGGGATGCCCTGGTAGACGCTCAGCTCGAGCATCTTCGGGTCGATCATCAGCATCCGCAGGTCCTTGGCCGAGGCCTTGTACAGCAGGCTCAGCACCATCGCGTTGACCGCCACCGACTTGCCCGAGCCGGTGGTGCCGGCGACCAGCAGATGCGGCATGCGCGCCAGGTCGGCCACGGTCGGGCGGCCGGCGATGTCCTTGCCCAGCGCCAGGGTCAGGTGGCTGGGGGACTTGTCGTATTCCTTGGAGCGCAGCAGTTCGCTGAGGTAGATCATCTCGCGGCTGACGTTGGGGATTTCCAGGCCCACCACCGACTTGCCCGGGATCACGTCGACCACGCGCACCGACTTCACCGACAGCCCGCGCGCGATGTCCTTGTCCAGCGAACTGATCTGGCTGACCTTGATGCCCGGCGCCGGCTCGATCTCGAAGCGGGTGATGACCGGCCCCGGATACGCGCCGACCACCTGCGCCTCGATGCGGAAGTCCTTGAGCTTGAACTCGATCTGCCGCGACAGGGTCTCCAGGGTCTCCTCGGAATAGCCCTTGGCCTGCGGCTTGGGGTCGTCCAGCAGCGCCAGCGGCGGCACCCCGGACGGATCGCCGCCGGTGCCGTGGAACAGCGGGATCTGCTGCTCGCGCTTGGCCCGCTCGCTCTTCTCCACCACCGGCGCCGGCGGCGGCTCGATCTTGACCGGCTCGCGCTTGGCGCGCTGCACCGCGTCGACCTTGCGCACTTCCTCGCGTTCCTCGCGCAGGGCCCGGGTCTGCTGCCATTCGTTGGCCTGCTGGCTGCCGCGGCGCAGCAGCGTGGGCACGGTCATCACCGCCTTGCCGATGCGCTCCATCACCGCGAACCAGGACAGGCCGGTGGCCAGGGTGATCGATCCCAGCAGCAGCACCAGCACGAACAGGTTGCTGCCCAGCGTGCCGAAGCCGGCGCTGAGCGAGTTGCCGACCAGCCGCCCGAGGATGCCGCCGGCGCTGGCGACGTCGCCGCCGAACAGGCGCAGGTGCAGCAGCCCGGTCGCCCCGATCAGGAAGCCGACGATCCCGACCAGGCGCAGCGCCGGGCCCAGGTCGGCTTCGCCATCGCCGTCGCTGTCCATGCCGAACAGCGCGATCCACGCGATCGCGCCGATCACCACCGGTAGCAGGAACGCGACGTAGCCGAACAGCTGCAGCAGCACATCGGCCAGCCAGGCGCCGACCCGGCCGCCCATGTTGTGGATCGGCGCGACCACGCTGCCGGTCTGCGACCAACCCGGATCGGCCGCCGAATACGTGGCCAGGCTGGCCAGCAGATACAGCAGCAGCGGCGCGATGGCGATCAGCGCCAGGTCGCGCCACAGTTTCTGCCGGCGCGGGTTGGCCGCCGCCTGCTTGCGTGCGGCGGCGTTGGCGCCCTGGGATTTGCCGCGTTCCGGAACCTGCTTCGCCACGCTATGACCAGACCTTAGAAATGCATCGTTAGTATTTGATAATAAACGAATCGGCCCGGCTTTTCAGCTGTGGCATCTGAACCCTGGCGGCACCTTGCCGGCCACGGCGCGGGCGCCGGGGCGGCGGCACGGCGCGAGGCAGGCTCGGTGGGATCGGGGCGTCGCGGGCCGCAGCGTTCTCGCCACGCGCTTGATTCGTCCCGGCCCGGCCGCCACTCTATGCGGCTTCGCCGGATGCTGCGAAACGCCGCCATTCCGTCGCCATTTCACCCTCTTCGCGAGTATACATGAGCCCCTCTCCCGTCAATTCCGCCAAGCATTCCCGCCTGCTGATCCTGGGTTCCGGCCCGGCCGGGTGGACGGCGGCGGTGTATGCCGCGCGCGCCAACCTCAAGCCGGTGGTGATCACCGGTCTGCAGCAGGGCGGGCAGCTGATGACCACCACCGAGGTGGACAACTGGCCGGGCGATGCGCACGGGCTGATGGGCCCGGACCTGATGGCGCGGATGCAGGCCCATGCCGAGCGCTTCGACACCGAGGTGATCTTCGATCACATCCATACCGCGGACCTGTCGCAGCGCCCGTTCACGCTGCGCGGCGATGGCGCCGACTACACCTGCGATGCGCTGATCATCGCCACCGGGGCCACGGCCAAGTACCTGGGGATCCCGTCGGAGGAGGCGTTCAAGGGCCGCGGCGTGTCGGCCTGCGCCACCTGCGACGGGTTCTTCTACAAGGACCAGGACGTGGTGGTGGTCGGCGGCGGCAACACCGCGGTGGAGGAGGCGCTGTACCTGTCCAACATCGCGCGCAAGGTGTACCTGGTGCACCGGCGCGACACGCTGCGGGCGGAGAAGATCATGCAGGACAAGCTGTTCGCCAAGGTGGCGGCGGGCAGGATCGAGCCGGTGTGGCACCACGCCATCGACGAGGTGCTGGGCAACGAGGCCGGGGTGACGGGGGTGAGGGTGAAGTCGACGCTGGACGGCCGCACGCGCGAGCTCGAGGCGCACGGCTTCTTCGTGGCGATCGGGCACCATCCGAACACGCAGCTGTTCGATGGCCAGCTGGCGATGAACAACGGCTACCTGGAGATCCGCTCGGGGCTGGGCGGGGCGGCGACGGAGACGTCGGTGCCGGGGGTGTTCGCCGCCGGCGACGTGGCCGACCAGCACTACCGCCAGGCGATCACCTCGGCCGGCTTCGGCTGCATGGCCGCGCTGGATGCCGAGCGTTTCCTGGACAAGGGTGCCTGAGTCCGCGGCGGGCCTGGCCGCTAGCGCGCCGGTGACGGTGATGGCCGCCGCCGGCGGCAGGCGCGCGCCGGCATGACCGCCGCGCGCTGGCTGCGCGGGCTCGACGAGGTCGCCGCGCCGGCCTGGGACGCCCTGCACGACGGCCGCAACCCGTTCGTCGCCCATGCGTTCCTGTCAGGGCTGGAGCGGCATGGCTGCCTGCGCCCGGACTGGGGCTGGTCGCCGCTGCACCTGACCCTGTGGGACGGCGAGCAGCTGGTGGCGGCGGCGCCGGGCTACCTGAAGACCAACTCGCACGGCGAGTTCGTGTTCGACCACGCCTGGGCCAATGCCTATGCGCGTTACGGGCAGGACTATTTCCCGAAGTGGCTGTGCGCGGTGCCCTATTCGCCGGTCACCGGGCCGCGGCTGCTCGCGCGCGACCTGCCCGGGCGCCAGGCGCTGCTCGAGGCGATGCAGGCGCTGACCCGCGCCAGCGGCCTGTCCTCGGCGCACGTGAACTTCCATGGCGCCGACGACGACGCGGCCTTCGCCGAGGAGTGGCTGCCGCGCACCGACGTGCAGTACCAGTGGCACAACGACGCCGGCTGGCGGGATTTCGACGCCTTCCTGGCGGCGATGGACCACAAGCACCGCAAGAACATCCGCCAGGAGCGCGCCAAGGTGCAGCGGGCCGGCATCGGCTTTCGTGTCGTGCACGGCGACGAGGCGAGCGAGGCGGACCTGCAGGCGATGTACGGCTTCTACCTGCGCACCTTCGACGACTACGGCAACTCGCCGGCGCTGACCTTCGAGTTTTTCTGCCATGTTGCGCGAGAAATGCCGCGTAACTTACTGATATTTCTTGCAACACTCGAGGGAGCCCCGATCGCAGGCGCCCTCTGCCTGCGCGGCGGCGATACCTTGTACGGGCGCTATTGGGGCGGCGATGCCCTGCCCGGCCTGCACTTCGAGACCTGCTACTACCAGGGCATCGAATACTGCCTGCGCGAAGGGCTGACCCGGTTCGAACCCGGCGCCCAGGGCGAGCACAAGATCGCCCGGGGTTTCCTGCCGCGCTTCGTGCGCAGCCGCCACTGGATCGCCGACCCGGGCTTCCGCCTGCCGCTGGCCGAGTGGTGCGCGGAAGAAGGCGCCGCGGTCGCCCGCTATGCGGCCACGCTGGAACGGCACTCGCCGTTCCGCCGCGACTGAACCCGGCCGCGCCCGCCGATGCGTCGCCTGCCCGCCCTGCTCTCCGCCGACCCCGCCGCGCCCTTTCCCGCGCCGTCCACGGCGCTGCGCGACCCCGACGGCCTGCTGGCGCTGGGCGGCGACCTGTCGCCGACCCGGCTGCTCAACGCCTACGCCCAGGGCATCTTTCCCTGGTACTCGGCTGGCCAGCCGATCCTGTGGTGGAGCCCGGACCCGCGCACCGTGTTCCGCAGCGACGCGGTGCGGCTGTCGTCGCGCTTTCGCCGCTCGCTGCGCCGTTCGCCGTGGCGGGTGCGCGCCGACACCGCCTTCGCGCAGGTGATCCAGGCCTGCGCGCAGACGCCCCGGCCCGGCCAGGACGGCACCTGGATCACCGACGAGATGCGCCAGGCCTACCAGGCGCTGCACGACGCCGGGCACGCGCATTCGGTGGAGGTGTACGACGGCGACAACCTGGTCGGCGGCATCTACGGGGTCGCGCGCGGGCGCATGTTCTTCGGCGAGAGCATGTTCAGCGCGCGCAGCGGCGGCTCCAAGGTCGCCCTGGCCGCGCTGGCGCTGCGGCTGCGGCAGTGGGGCTGGCCGCTGCTCGATGCGCAGGTCGAGAACGAGCACCTGCTCAGCCTCGGCGCCGAACGCTGGCCGCGCGAGGCGTTCCTGCGCGCGGTCGCCGAACTGGTCCGGCACGAGGAGCCGGCACTGGGCTGGACATCCCGTTTCGGCGACCTGGCGGCCGCCGATCTGGCGCAGCCCTGAGCCCTGGTTAACGCAAACTTTGCATGCAGCGGCCGGGGCGCGTAAAATCCCCGCTCTTAAGGCCCTTCGGCCGTCCGCGAAATCGCCACAGGATTACATGTCGAAAGACGACTCCATCGAATTCGAAGGCACCGTCAGCGAGACGTTGCCCAATACCACCTTCCGGGTCAAGCTGGAAAACGGGCATGAGATCATCGCCCACATCTCCGGACGCATGCGCAAGAACTACATCCGCATCCTCACCGGCGACCGGGTGAAGGTCGAGATGACCCCGTACGACCTGACCAAGGGTCGCATCACCTACCGCATGAAGTGACCGCCACGCAGCGGTCGTGAAAAAGGCGGCCATTGGCCGCCTTTTCATCTGCATCGGTGGTTACCCAGGGCGACTGCAGCACGCTGCAGCCGCCTTTTGTCGTGCCTGCCTTTCGGCAGGCCAGCCTTGCCGTCATTCGACGGTGGCCGGCAGCAGGCGCTCCGGTTCGGACTGGGTTTCCACCACCAGTTCGCCGTTGCGCACGTCGATGGTGACGCGGCCGCCGTGGACCAGCTTGCCGAACAGCAGTTCGTCCGCCAGCGGGCGCTTGACCTTGTCCTGGATGACCCGCGCCATCGGCCGCGCGCCCATCAGCGGGTCGAAGCCGTGCTGCGCCAGCCAGTCGCGCGCGGTCGGCGTGGCCGACAGCGTCACGTGCTTCTCCTGCAGCAGCATCTCCAGCTCGATGATGAACTTGTCCACCACGCGCAGGATGTGGTCGAACGCCAGCGGCTGGAACTGCACCACCGCGTCCAGGCGGTTGCGGAACTCCGGGGTGAAGCTGCGGCGGATGGTCTCCATCGCGTCGGTGGAGTGGTCCTGCTTGGTGAAGCCGATCGAGCGCCGCGAGGCCTGGGTGGCACCGGCATTGGTGGTCATCACCAGGATCACGTTCTTGAAGTTGGCTTCGCGGCCGTTGGTGTCGGTCAGCACGCCGCGGTCCATCACCTGCAACAGGATGTTGAAGATGTCCGGGTGCGCCTTCTCCACCTCGTCGAGCAGCAGCACGCAGTGCGGCGTCTTGACGATCTTCTCGGTCAGCAGGCCGCCCTGGTCGAAGCCGACGTAGCCGGGAGGCGCGCCGATCAGGCGGCTGATCGAATGCGGCTCCATGTACTCGCTCATGTCGAAGCGGACCAGCTCGATGCCCAGCTGCAACGCCAGCTGCTTGGTCACCTCGGTCTTGCCCACGCCGGTCGGGCCGGCGAACAGGAAGTTGCCGATCGGCTTCTCCGGGTTGGCCAGGCCCGAGCGCGCCAGCTTGATCGACGAGGCGAGCGTCTCGATCGCCGGGTCCTGGCCGAAGATCACCATCTTCAGGTTGCGCTCCAGGTGCTGCAGCACGTCCTTGTCGGTGGCGCTGACCTGCTTGGCCGGGATCCGCGCCATCTTGGCGACGATGGTCTCGATCTCCTCGATGTCGATCAGCTCCTTGCGCACGCCGTCGGGCAGCAGGCGCTGCCGCGCGCCGGCCTCGTCCATCACGTCGATGGCCTTGTCCGGCAGCAGGCGGTCGCCGATGTGCTTGACCGACAGGTCCACCGCCGCCTGCAGCGCGTCGTCGGCGTAGGTGACGCCGTGGTGCGCCTCGTACTTGGGCTTCAGGCCCTGCAGGATCTCGAAGGTTTCGCCGACGGTGGGCTCGACGATGTCGATTTTCTGGAAGCGCCGCGCCAGCGCGCGGTCCTTCTCGAAGATGCCGCGGTATTCCTGGAACGTGGTCGAGCCGATGCAGCGCAGGTCGCCCGAGGCCAGCGCCGGCTTGATCAGGTTGGACGCGTCCATGGTGCCGCCGGACGCCGAGCCGGCGCCGATGATGGTGTGGATCTCGTCGATGAACAGCACCGCGTTGGGCACCTTCTTCAGCGAGGTCAGCACGCCCTTCAGGCGCTTTTCGAAGTCGCCGCGGTACTTGGTGCCGGCGACCAGCGCGCCCAGGTCCAGCGAGTAGATGACCGCGTCGGCCAGCACCGCCGGCACGCTGCCTTCGACGATGCGCTTGGCCAGGCCCTCGGCGATCGCGGTCTTGCCCACGCCGGCTTCGCCCACGTACAGCGGGTTGTTCTTGCGCCGGCGGCACAGCACCTGGATGGTGCGCTCGATCTCGTCGGCACGCCCGACCAGCGGGTCGATACGGCCGTTGCGCGCCTGTTCGTTGAGGTTGGTGGCGTATTCGGCCAGCGCGTCGCCCTTGGACTCGCCCTCGCCCGCCTCGCCCTTGGCCTCGCCGTCCGACGGCGCCGGGCCTTCGCCTTCCTCGCCGAGCTTGGCGATGCCGTGCGAGAGGTAGTTGACGATGTCCAGCCGGGTGATGTCCTGCTGGTTCAGGAAATACACCGCATGCGAGTCCTTTTCGCCGAAGATCGCCACCAGCACGTTCGCGCCGGTGACCTCCTTCTTGCCCGAGGACTGCACGTGGTAGACCGCGCGCTGCAGTACCCGCTGGAAGCCCAGCGTGGGCTGCGTGTCGCGGCCGTCGTCTTCGGCCAGGCGCGACACCGACGCTTCGATGGCCTGGTCCAATTCGCCGCGCAGGCGCTCGGCGTCGGCCCCGCAGGCCTTCATCACCGCCTGCGCGGAGGGGTTGTCGAGCAGCGCCAACAGCAGGTGCTCAACCGTCATGAATTCGTGACGGGCCTCCCGGGCGCGCTTGTAGCACTGGCCGATGGTCTGCTCGAGATCTTTGCTGAACATGGTTCACTCCGACGTCTGTTGCCAACAATATGCGGCTTGGATTGCGAATTTCCACAACCCTATCGGATCAGTGTGTTCAGACAGCGTTAGTCCGGACATGACCGGGCACCGACGCCTCCCACTATCAGGCTTTTTCCATCGTGCACAACAGCGGATGCTGGTTCATCCGCGAGAATTCGTTCACCTGAGCTACCTTGGATTCAGCCACCTCGCGGGTGTACACGCCGCACACGCCGCGTCCGCGGGTATGCACGTGCAGCATCACCTGGGTGGCCTTCTCAAGGTCCAGCGAGAAAAACTGCTGCAGCACCGTCACCACGAAGTCCATCGGGGTGTAGTCGTCGTTCAGCAGCAGGACTTGGTACATCGGCGGGCGGGCGATCTCGGGCTTGCCGGTCTCGACCATTACGCCGTGGTCGTGGTCTGGGGAGTTCTTGCGAGGCATGGGCCAATTATACGGTCCCGATCCGTCCGGATTGGACGATCGCCGCCCCTGCCCGCACAATTCCCCCTCTTCAGATGGCGCAACGCATGCATTCGATGAGCTTCCGTACGATCTGCCGCCTGGCCGCCTGCCTGGCGGTCTGCGCCGCGCCGTCGCTGGCGCTGGCCGCGCCGCCCGACGCGGCCCTGGGCCAGCGCCTGCGGGCGCTCGGCTACGACGCCCAGGCCGACGCGAACGGCGACTACCAGGTGCTGTTCGGCCTGCGCGGCCAGGGCGCCGAGCGCAGCCAACTGGCCTACGTGCGCTCGCCGGTGGAAAGCTTCGGCAGTTACCGGATCCGCGAGATCTGGTCGCCGGCCTACCGCACCGACGGCGACGCCCTGTCCGCGGCGGTCGCCAACCGCCTGCTGGAGGATGCGCAGTCGAGCATCCTCGGCGGCTGGGTGCGCCAGGGCGGCACCGCGGTGTACGTGGTCAAGGTCGCCGCCGACGCCGGCGACGCCGCGCTGCGCGAGGCGCTGGAGGCGGCCGCGCGCACCGCCGATGCGATGGATGCGGAACTGAACGACGGCAAGGACGCGTTCTGATGGCGTCGGCCCCCGCTCCCTGGCAGCCCGACGTCACCGTGGCCACCGTGGTGGTCCGCGACGGCCGCCTGCTGCAGGTCGAGGAAGCCATCGCCGGCAAGCTGGTGCTGAACCAGCCGGCCGGCCACCTGGAGCCGGACGAGAGCCTGCTGCAGGCGGCGCTGCGCGAGACGCTCGAGGAGACCGGCTGGCAGGTGCGGCTGACCGCGTTCATCGGCGCCTACCAGTGGAAGGCCGACAACGGCCGCCACTACCTGCGTTTCGCCTTCGCCGGCGAGCCGCTCGCGCACGACCCGCTGCGCCCGCTGGACGAGGGCATCGTGCAGGCGCTGTGGATGACCCCGGCCGAACTGCAGGCCGCCGGCGAGCGCCTGCGCAGCCCGCTGGTATGGCAGGTGGTGGCCGACTTCCTCGCCGGCCGGCGCTATCCGCTGGACCTGGTGCGGCAGGTGGCATGAACGGCGCACGGGTCATGGTCGGCGTCTCCGGCGGCGTCGATTCGTCGGTCGCCGCCTGGCAGCTGGTCCAGCAGGGCGAGCGCGCGGCCGGGCTGTTCATGCAGAACTGGGCCGACGACGGCAGCGGCGATGTGCAGGACAGCGCGAGTGTCGCTGAAGGCAGGACGCCGAAAGCGACCGGCTGCCGCGCCGAGGACGACCGCCGCGACGCGGTCGCGGTCTGCGGCCTGCTCGGCCTGCCGTTCCACTTCCGCGATTTCTCGCAGGAGTACTGGCAGGGGGTGTTCGAGCACTTCCTGGCCGAATACGCTGCCGGCCGCACCCCGAACCCGGACGTGCTGTGCAACCGCGAGGTCAAGTTCAAGCACTTCCTCGACGCGGCGCGCGAACTGGGCGCCGAGCGCATCGCCACCGGCCACTACGCGCGGGTGGCCTTCGCCGACGGACGCTGGCGGCTGCTGCGCGGCGTGGACCGCAACAAGGACCAGAGCTACTTCCTGCACCAGCTCGGCCAGGCGCAGCTGGCCGCGACGCTGTTCCCGATCGGCGAGCTGCCGAAGGAACAGGTGCGGCGCATCGCCCGCGACGCCGGGCTGCCGACCCATGCCAAGAAGGATTCGACCGGGATCTGCTTCATCGGCGAGCGCGATTTCCGCCAGTTCCTGGGCCGCTACCTGCCGGCCCGGCGCGGCGAGATCCGCGATCCGCATGGGCAGGTCGTGGCCGAGCACCCCGGGGTGTTCTATTTCACCCTGGGCCAGCGCGAAGGCCTGAACATCGGCGGGGTGCGCGGGCGCGCGGCCGCGCCGTGGTACGTGGTCGGCAAGGACGTGGCCGGCAACGTGCTGTACGTCGACCAGCAACACGACAGCCCCTACCTGATGTCCACCCGGCTGCAGTCCGAGCCTGCGCACTGGATCGCCGGCGCGGCGCCGGCGCGGCGCTTCGACTGCACCGCGCAGACCCGCTACCGCCAGGCCGACGAGCCGTGCACGGTCGAGGTCGGCGACGACGGCCGGCTGGCGGTGCGCTTCGCCCGCCCGCAGCGCGCCGTCACTCCCGGCCAGTCGCTGGTGCTGTATCAGGACGACGAGTGCCTGGGCGGCGCCGTGATCGCCACCACCGATGCCCCGCTGGAACGCCGCCTGGCGCAGCGCACCGATCTACACGAGGAAACCATCCGATGACCGATTCCATGGACGCGCGCGTGCTGGCGCTGGCCGGCGTAGCCCAGGCCCTGCAGCAGGTACGCCGCATCGCCGAGACCGGGCAGTCGGAGGCGTCGCTGGTGCGCACGCTGCTGGACAGCGTGTTCCGCACCGACGCCGAGACGCCGGCGGCGGTCTACGGCCGGGTCGAGGACGTGGCGCCGGGCCTGCGCCTGCTGCACAACTACTTCAACAACCAGACCCAGGACGAGGCGCTGCCGCGGCTGGCGCTGGCGGTGCTGCAGCTGGAGCGGCGCTTCGTGCGCGACGCGGCCACCTCCGAGCAGGTGACCGCGGGCATCGCGCGGATCGCGCCGCAGGTGGCCGAGCACGGCGACAGCGCGCACCCGGACGTGATCGGCGCGCTCGGCCAGCTGTACGCCGACACCATCAGCCATCTGCGGCCGCGGGTCATGGTGCAGGGCAATCCGCACTACCTGGGCCAGGCCGGGGTGGTGGCGGAGATCCGCGCGCTGCTGCTGGCCGCGGTGCGCTCGGCGGTGCTGTGGCGGCAGATGGGCGGCAGCCTGTGGGATTTCCTGCTCGCCAAGCGGCGCATGATCGATGCGGTGGACCGCGCGCTGCGCTGAACGGTGCGGCATTGCGCCGCGCGTGGTGCGATCGGGCACGCGCGGCGACTAAAGACCCGGGGGGTACGGCCGATACAGCAACCGTGACTCTGCCGAGAACGTCCATGTACTCACGCCTCCTGATCCGTCTGGCCGCCCCGCTCGCCCTGACGTTGTTGTTCCCCATCGCCGCCGGTTTCGATTGGCCGGCCCCGGTCCGTTGGGCCATCCTCACCACCATGACCTTGAGCTGGTTGGGCTTCGCCGCCTGGACCGCCTACAGCCAGACCCGGCGCTCGCCGGAGCAGGCCAAGATCATGCGCGAGCAGGATCACCTGCTGTCGGAGCTGCGCAGCTTCGTCGGCAACGAGATCGACGGCTCGCGCAGCGAGATCGAGCGCGCCCGCGAATTGATCCGCCAGGCCGTCAGCGGCCTGGGCGGCAGCTTCGAGGCGATGAACCGCAAGTCGCGGCAGCAGAGCCAGGCGCTGGCGCGGATCGTCGACCGGGCCGGCGACGACGGCGGCGCCGGGGTCGACGTGGCGCGCTTCGCCCAGCATGCCAGCCAGCGCATGGAGCAGCTGGTCGAGGCGCTGGAACAGGTCAGCGGCCAGAGCAGCGCCACGGTGCACTACATCGACGACATGTCCCAGCACCTGGACGGCATCTTCGCGCTGCTGGAGGACGTCAAGTCGATCGCCGACCAGACCAACCTGCTGGCGCTGAACGCGGCGATCGAAGCGGCGCGTGCCGGCGAGGCCGGTCGCGGCTTCGCGGTGGTCGCCGACGAGGTGCGCAACCTGTCCGAGCGTTCGACCACCTTCAACGAGCAGATCCGCAAGCTGGCGCACAGCTCCAAGGACGCCATCGCCAAGGTGCGCGAGACCGTCTCGCACATGGCCTCGCGCGACATGGACCGTTCCCGCGAAGCGCGCGCCGAGGCCGCGGCGATGCTGGACAACGTGGCAGCGATCAACAGCTCGCTGGGCGACGGCATGCGCGAGATCTCCGAATGCGGCCGCGCGATCGACAGCAGCGTCGCCGAAGCGGTGCGTTCCCTGCAGTTCGAGGACATCGCGACCCAGGCGCTGGGCGGGGTGCACACCCACCTGGACCGCCTGACCGCGATCAACCGCGAGGCGGTGGGCCTGCAGGAACTGCTGCATCGCAACGGCGGCGTGTTCGACAATGAACTGGTCGAGGCCCTGCAGCGTGTCGGTACCCGCCTGCGCGAGATGCGCGTGGAGTGGGAGCGTCCGCCGCACAAGGCGGTGGCGCAGCAGAGCATGGGCGCCGGCACGGTCGAACTGTTCTGACCAACGCCGTGCCGCCCGCCGCTCCATGAAACGACGAGTCCCCGGCCCCGGCCGGGGCTTGTCGTCTCTGCCCTTCCCTGCCCGGCCGAGCCGATGCCTTTCCAGTCCCCGTCCCGAGTCGAGGCCATGCCCTGCGACGACCTGACCGCCCTGCCCGATGCCGCCCCCGGCAACGCACCCGCGACGCCGCTTGCCGGCGCCACGGCAACCCCAGCGCGGCGCCAGCCGGGCAGCGCGCTGCGGCAGCTGGAGAAGGCGGTCATGGGCGAACTGCAGCACCTGCTGGCCGCGCGTGGGCGCGCGGCGCACCACGCCAGCATCGCCGATCCGGTCTGGGCCGGCCTGGCCTGGGACATGGGCCTGAACGGCACCGCCATCGATACGGCTGGCACGGCGGCGCCGCTGCCTGGCTACCTGGCGCTTGACGATCGCGACTGACCGGTCGACATAGTCGCCGCGCGGTCCGCGCCGCGGCTGCGGCACCACATCGAGTGCATCTCCCGTCGTCGCGTTTCCGCTGCTCGCGCTGCGGATTCTGTAGGAGCGGCTTCAGCCGCGACCCGCGCCTGCGGTGAGGCCCGGTCGCGGCTGAAGCCGCTCCTACAAGGTCCCGGATGCAAGGTCCCGGCGCCTGCGAATCGAATGAAGGACGCTAGCCGGGGTCTGCAGCGAGAACAGGTCCGCTGTTTGTCGTAGGCGAAATGCTCGGCGCAGCGCGCCCAGCTGGCCACCGCCTGCACGGTTTCCCCTGCACAGGCTTCGGACCTGCGGTCTTCCAGCCAGCCCGGCCATCAGGTTGCTCGACCCCCGCGGCAGCACCATGGCGATGCCGCTGCCGGAGAACACGTCTTCGCGCGCCGGCGGCAGCTGCGCGCTGGTGATCATGTGCACGTAGATGTCGTCCACCAGGGCGCGGAATGCTGGCGCCAGGCGCTGCGTGGTTGCGGGTTGCGGGTTGCCGCACCACCAGCGCGCGCGCCAGACCCACGCTGGCGCATGCGGCCGCAAAGTCCGTTCGTTATAGACGCCCGTAGCCGTCCAGGCCGATCAGGTGGATCAGGTGGATCAGGTGGATCAGGTCGATCGCTGCCAGCGTCCCGCCGACGCCGCTCGTCGGCAAGCCACCCTGCGCCTCCAGGCCGACTTCCACGCTCTGCAGCACGGCCGCCGCGGGAACCGCGCGAAGCTCTGGAACATCATGGCGATGTCGCCGATCGCCTGGGTCGACGTGGCGTCGCGGAAATGGAAGGAGGAACGGCGTGGCGTCGCGCCAGGCAGCCGCTCGGTCCGGCAAGGAGAGATCCAGACCCAGCATCAGCCAGGGTGGCGTTGCGATGTCCGGCCAACATTCCCATTGGCATTGGCCGGCATGCGTGGTCGCGGCGGCGTGCAGCCACAGACCGGCACCGGCATGCGCGGTGCGACCGGCCGCGCCGTCAAGGCGCACAGCCACGACGACGGACGCATCCGTGGCTCCGGCTGCGCAAGCGCCAGTGGCTATGCGCGGGGTCCTCGCGGATCGGGCATGCATATTGCGGGAACCAGGTCAGCGCCGCGGCGGCGAGAGCGAACGATCCCATCATGAGCGGACAGAGTCCATCCGGGACGAACCCAGACCTTGGCGGTCCTGTCAGCTCGGCAGCTGCAGCCTCGGTCCAGGATGACTGTCCAAGCCGGAAGTAGCCTCTGCCCGGGAGCGATGGATGCGCAATATAGCCAGCGGCTGCGGCGCCGCGACACCGCGCCGCGGGCAGGCGCGAGGCGCGTTCACTGGCCAGCCAGCACCAGGCGCGGCAGCGACGCCGGCGCGGCGGCGTGGCGGGTGCGCAGCCAGGCCGCCAGCTCGCGCGGCGGCAGCGGGCGCGAGTACAGGTAGCCCTGGATCTCGTCGCAGCCCTGCTCGCGCAGCAGAGCCTCTTCCTGCACGGTCTCCACGCCTTCGGCCACCACCTGCATGCCCAGCGCGTGGCCGAGCTGGACGATGGCCTGGGTGACCTTGGCGGTGCCGCTGTCGTGCAGCATGTCCTGCACGAAGCTGCGGTCGATCTTCAGCCGCTGCACCGGAAAGCGGTGCAGGTAGTGCAGATTGGAGAAGCCGGTGCCGAAGTCGTCCACCGCCAGCAGCACGCCCTCCTGTTCGAACAGTTCGAAGCAGCGGCGCAGCGACTCGCTGTCGCGGATCAGCGCCGACTCGGTCAGCTCCAGCTCCAGCCGCCGCGGCGGCCAGCCGTTGCGCTGGCACAGCTCGATCACGCGTTCGGCGAAGCCGCGATCGCGCAACTGCATCGCCGACACGTTGACCGAGATCCGGTCGAAGTTCAGCCCCGCCGCGTCCCAGGCCGCGGCCTGGCGGCAGGCCTCGCCGATGACCCAATCGCCCAGGCGCACGATCTCGCCGCATTCCTCGGCGATCGGAATGAACTCGGCCGGGTTGCAGTGGCCGTGGCCGGGGCGATGCCAGCGCAGCAACGCCTCGATCGCCGGGGCGCGCTCGCCGGTGGTATGCACCAGCGGCTGGTACACCAGCGAGAACTCCTCGCGGTCCAGCGCGCCGTGCAGCGCGTGCTCGATCTCCAGGCGCCGCTGCGCGCGCAGCAGCACGTCCTGGCTGTAGTAGTGGCAGGTGTTGCGCCCGGATTCCTTGGCCGCGTACATCGCCGCGTCGGCGGCGCGCAGCAGGCTGTCGAAGTCCTGGCGCCCCTCCTCCATCAGCGCGATGCCGATGCTGGCGCCGATCTTGATCACGCTCTCGCCGTTGTGCAGCGGCTCGGCCAGCGCCGCGATCAGCTTGCGCGCCACGTGCCCGGCGTCGCCGGGCTCGGCCAGGTCGCGCAGCACCACCACGAATTCGTCGCCGCTGAAGCGGCCGAACAGGTCGCTGGTGCGCAACTGCTGGTGCATGCGCGTGGCGGCCAGCTTGAGCAGCGCGTCGCCGGTGGCATGGCCGAAGGAATCGTTGATGCTCTTGAAGCCGTCCAGGTCGATGAACAGCATCGCCAGCGTGCTGCCGCGCTCGATCGCGTCGTGCATGGCCTTTTCGGCCTGGTCGCGCAGCAGCGAGCGGTTGGGCAGCCCGGTCAACAGGTCGTAGTGCGCCAGCAACTCGATGCGCTCGCTGGCCTCGCGCTCGCGGGTGATGTCGCGGAACAGCACCACGAAGCGCGGCGGCAGCCCGTCGCGGTCGTCCAGTTCGATCAGCACCTGCACCCAGACCCGGTGCCCGGAGGGGCGGTGGAAGCACAGGTCCAGCTGCTCGGGCAGCGCGCCGTGGGCGATGCGCGCCAGCGCCGACTCGAACGCATCGCGCGAATCCAGCGTGTACAGCGCCAGCGCCTGGTCCAGGCTGATCGATTCCTTGCGCAGGCCGTGGATGCGGTAGCACTCCTCGGTCCACTGCATGCGCCGGGTGCCGACCTCGATCTCGCAGCCGCCGATCTTGCCCAGCGCCGAGACCCGGTTGAGCAGCTCGGTGCGCCAGCGGATCAGCGCGTCGGTCTGGCGCTGTTCGGTGATGTTCTGCACCTGGCCGAGGATGCGATGGATGCGCCCGCCCTCGTCGAGCATCGGCTGCGCCCATACCCGCAGGTGCAGCGGCGACTCGCGCCCGGCCAGCATCTCCACCTCGAAGTGGACCGGCCGCCCGTCGCGCTTCATGCGCCGCCAGGCGGCCGTCGCCTGCGCCGCCGACTCGCGGCTGAGCATGCGCAGCCAGCCGCGGCTGCTCGGCAGCTGGCCTTCGTCCATGCCGGTCAGCGCGAGCACCTCGCGCGACCACGACACCTGGTCGGCGCCCGGGTCCCACGACCAGGTGCCCATGCTGGTCATGCGCTGCGCCTCGCGCAGCAGGGTCTGCTGGTCGCGCAGGCGCTGCTCGAGCAGCTTCTGTTCGTGGATGTCGGTATGCGTACCGACCATGCGCAGCGGGCTGCCGTCGGCGGTGCGGGCGACGATGCGGCCGCGGTCCAGGATCCAGCGCCACTGCCCGTCCTGCTGGCGCAGGCGGAATTCGCAGGCGTAGGTGGCGGTGCGGCTCTCGAAGTGCGCGCGGATGGCCTCGCGCAGCCGTGCCTGGTCGTCCGGGTGCACCAGCGACATCAATGCGTTCAGGCCCACCGCCGGCGCCTCGCCCTCGTAGCCGAGCATGCGCTTCCAGCGCTCGGAGCGGAACGTGGTGTCGCTGGGGATGTCCCAGTCCCACAGGCCGTGCTCGGCGCTGTCCAGGGCGATTTCCCAGCGCGTGGCGCCGTCGCTGCCGACCGGCTCGGGCACGCTCAGCGTATACGCCAGCAGCGCGCCGGCGTCGTCGTGCACCGCCCGCAGCCAGCCGTCCAGGCGGCGTCCGGCGGTGCCGGGCAACGCGCAGGCGAGCATGTGCTGATCGCCGTGCAGGCGCTCGCGCACGTCGCGCAGCAGGTCCGCATACGCCTCCACGGTCCGCGGCAGCTCCAGCGCCTGCGCCGCCCGGTTGGCAGCCAGCGGCCGTCCCTCGGCGTCCAGCAGGACCAGGGCCGAAGTGAGCGGGTGCTGCAGCAAGCTTGCGATGACGCCTCGATCCACGCCGTAGTGCTCCGATTCAACCGCCCTGGGGGCCGGCGGACGAAGGTGATAACGGCATCGGGCGGCATTTATTGAGCGCCGGCACGGCGCGCGGCTGGGCCGCGGCGGCCGGTTGCCGCTAAGATGCCCATGGACGAACACCGCCACACCAGGCTGCGGGGCATGGAACCACAACACCTCGATTCTTCCGCGCAGCCCCATCCGCTGTCGGGCATGCGCCTGGCGCAACGGCTGAACCGCGGCATCTGGCAGATCGCCCTGCTGTACCTGCTGCTGGGCCTGCTGTGGACGTTGGGCACGGACCTGATGCTGGCGCAGCTGGTGACCGACGCGCGCACGCTGGCCGTGCTGCAACTGGTCAACGGCGTGCTGTTCCTGCTGCTGACCGCGGTCGCCCTGTACTGCCTGCTGCGGCCGCTGGTGCGCGGCACGGTCCAGGCCCACGACCGGCTGGCGATGTCGGAGGCCGGCTACCGCGAGATGTTCGAGGCCAACCCCAGCCCGATGCTGGTCTACGACCTGGAGCGGCTGCAGATCATCGACGTCAACCCGGCGGCGGTCACCTTCTTCGGCTGGACCCGCGACGAGTTCGTCGGCATGGCCCTGGGCCGGCTGTGGCCGCCCTCGGTCGGCGAGCGCCTGCTGGATGTGATCCGGACGATCCGCGAGGCGCCGGACAAGGTCTGCGTGGTCGCCGAGCCGCTGTGCCTGCGCGACGGCAGCCAGCGCATGGTCGAGGCGCGCAGCACCGGGCTGGAGTACCGCGGCATCGCGGCGCGGCTGGTGGTGATCAACGACCGCAGCGCCGAACACGAGGCGCAGCAGCGCCGCGACCAGGCGCTGGCGCGGCTGGAGGAGGCGCAGGCGGCGGCCCGGCTGGGTTCGTGGCAGCTGGATCCGGCCACCGGCCTGGGCAGCTATTCCGACCAGGTCTACAAGATGCTCGCCCGGCGTCCGCCGGAGGGCGCGCGTGCGCACCGCTTCGAGGAGCTGCTGGTGCCCACCGACCCCGCCGCGCAGACCCGCATCCAGCGCCTGATCGAGGACATGTGCGGCGCCGCGCCGCTGCAGCTGGACATGCTGCTGCCGGTGCTCGCTGCCGACGGCCAGCAGCGCATGCTGCACCTGCGCGCCGAGACCGCCAGCGACGAGCGCGGCGGCACCTGCGTGCGCGGCACGCTGCAGGACGTCACCGAGCACGAGCGCTCGCGGCGCCTGCTGCACGAGCGCGAGGAGCAGTTCCGCGAGCTGGTGCGGGTGCTGCCCGATGGCGTGGCGATCCTGCACCAGGAGCACGTGCTCTACGCCAACGCGGCCTGCGCCGGGCAGTTCGGCTACGGCGGCGAGAACCTGCTCGGCGAGCCGCTGCAGAGCCTGGTGTTCGACGCCGACCTGCCGCGGGTCCGCGAGCAGATGCGCAACGCCGCCGAGCGCGGCGAGCGCGGCGAGCGCGGCGCCGCGGCGCGGATGCGGCGCCAGGACGGCTCGCTGTTCCACGCCGGGCTGTCGTTCGGCGACGTGCGCTACAGCGGCCGCGACTGCAAGCTGCTGATCGTGCGCGACCTCAGCGAGCCCGAGCGCATGCGCGACGCGCTGGCGCTGAGCAACCGCGAGCTGCAGGCGATGGCGCGAAGGCTGTTCTCGCTGCAGGAGGACGAACGCCGCGCGATCTCGCGCGACCTGCACGACGACATCGGCCAGGCGATCACCGCGATGAAGCTGTCCGCGCACGCCGCGCTCGACGAGCCCGATGCCGAGCGCCGGCGCGAGGACCTGCAGGAGATCGTGCAGCTGGCCGACACCAGCATCACCAAGCTGCGCAACCTGTCCACGCTGCTGCGTCCGCCGCAACTGGACGCGCTGGGCCTGGAGGCGGCGCTGCGCTGGCAGGCCGGCATGCTGTTCCGCGCCTCGCCGGTACGCCTGGAACTGGACATCGATGCCCTGCCCTCGCGGCCCAGCGGCGAGGTCGAGCAGGCCTGCTTCCGCATCGCCCAGGAAAGCCTGACCAACGCGCTGCGCCACGCCTGCGCCGGCGAGGTGCGGATGAGCCTGCGCGACGAACAGCGCCGCCAGCTGCGGCTGGAGGTGGTCGACGACGGCGACGGCTTCGATCCGGCCGGGCCGCGCGGCCTGGGCCTGATCGTGATGCGCGAGCGCGCGCAGAGCGCAGGCGGTACCCTGCAGATCGAGTCGGCCCCTGGTGCCGGTACGCGGGTGACGTTGTGCCTGCCCTACACGACGGCGGCGGCGACGCCACCCGACAGCCGTGGACATTGAAGCGATGTGGAATCCCGCAACCGCGCCGCAAGGCGACGAACTGCCCTCGCGCCTGGGTGCCGGCCATCCGGCGCTGAGCGGCATGATCGCCGAGGCGCTGGCCGGCGGCCCCGGGGTGATGCTGCTGCACATCGACATCGACCACTTTTCCTCGATCAACGAGAACATGAGCGCCGAGGTCGGCGACCAGGCGCTGGCGCTGCTCGCGCAACGGCTGCAGGCGCACCTGCGCGGGCGCGGGCTGCTGTGGCGCCACGGCAGCGACGAACTGGTGATGGCGGTGCCGCGCACCGCCGACGTGCCGCCGTCGGAGGCGTTCGCCGAGGAGATCCGCCAGCAGATCGAGCTGCCGCTGTCGGTGCTGCCGTACACCTTGTTCATGACCGGCAAGATCGGCGTGAGCCTGTGCCCGGAGCACTCCTCGCGCCTGTCCACGCTGCTGGACTACGCCGAGGACGCGGTCTACCAAGCCGCGCGCGAAGGCGGCAACATGGTGCGGATGTACACGGCCGACGGCCCGCCCAGTGCGCACAGCGAGAGCATCATCTCGCGGCAGATCGTCGATGCGATCCCCAACGGCGAGTTGCGCCTGCGCTACCAGCCGATGGTCAGCGCGCGCGACGGGCGCGTGGTCGGCATGGAGTCGCTGCTGCGCTGGCAGTCGCCGACGCTGGGCATGCTGGTGCCGGAGCGCTTCATGCGCACCGCCGAACGCCTGGGCGTGATCGTGCAGATCGGCACCTGGGTCATGGAAGGCGCGCTGCGCCAGGCGCGGCTGTGGCGCGACCAGGGCTTCGACGACTTCACCATCGCGATCAACGTCTCCACCCTGCAGTTGCTGCGCCCGACCTTCTTCAACGAGGTGATGTCGGCGCTGCAGGCCGCCGGCGTGCCGCCGCAGATGATGGTGCTGGAGATCAACGAGAGCGCGCTGACCAACAACGTCAACTTCGTCCACGAGACCCTGGCCAACCTGTGCCGCGAAGGCATCAGCCTGAGCCTGGACAACTTCGGCACCGGCGATTCGAGCCTCAGCGCGCTGGTGCGCTACCCGGTGGACAAGCTGAAGATCGACCGCAGCTTCATCAAGAGCGCGCCGGCCGGCAACCGCGAGGCGGCGATCGCCCGCGCGATCATCGCGATGGGCCACCAGCTGGGCATGGTGGTGATCGCCAACGGCGTGGAGTCGCAGGCGCAGCTGGGCTTCCTGCGCCGCAACGACTGCGACATCTTCCAGGGCTACCTGTTCGGCGAGCCGATGTCGGCCGAGGCCGCGGGCATGGCGCTGCGGCGCCGCTACCTGCGCCCGGAGTCCTTCGCCGAGACCCGGCCCGACCGCACCCTGCTGCTGCTCGACGACGAGGAGAACGTGCTGCGCTCGCTGGTGCGCCTGTTCCGCCGCGACGGCTACCGGATCCTGGCCGCGGGCAACGTGCGCGACGCCTTCGACCTGCTGGCCACCAACGACGTGCAGGTGATCCTGTCCGACCAGCGCATGTCGGACATGAGCGGCACCGAGTTCCTGGGCCGGGTGAAGATGCTGTACCCGGACACCATCCGCCTGGTGCTGTCCGGCTACACCGACCTGGCCACGGTCACCGACGCGATCAACCGCGGCGCGATCTACCGCTTCCTGACCAAGCCGTGGAACGACGACGAACTGCGCGAGCACATCCGCCAGGCGTTCCGCACGCATGACGAGCAGCGGCGGGATGGGCAGGCATGAAGTCGGGACCGGGGACCAGGGACCGGGGACCCGGAACAGCGGCGACTCTGGCGTGCTGTCGTTATCGTGCTGTTGCTCTTGCTCTTCCGGGTCCCTGGTCCCCGGTCCCCGGTCCCGGCCTCACTTAGGCTGCCGCACCGGGATCACGATCCGGAAGCTGGAGCCCTCGCCGACGGTGCTGGTCACGTCGATGCGGCCGTGGTGCTTGTTGATGATGCCGTAGGAGATCGACAGGCCCAGGCCGGTGCCGCTGCCGACCGGCTTGGTGGTGAAGAACGGGTCGAAGATGCGCTGCAGCAGGTCCGCCGGAATGCCGGCGCCGGAGTCCTTGAACTCGATCCACACCTCCTCGCCGTCCTGGCCGGTGCTGACCACGATGGTGCCGCGCTCGCCGATCGCCTGGCCGGCGTTGAGCAGCAGGTTCATGTACACCTGGTTGAGCTCGGACGGCAGGCACTCGACCAGCGGCAGGTTGCCGTAGCGGCGGTCCAGGGTGACCTTGTACTTGAGCTCGTTCCAGATGATGTTGATGGTCGATTCGAGCCCGGAATGCAGGTCGACCAGCTTCCACGACTCGTCGCGCCCGGAATAGGAGAAGTCCTTCAGGTCGCGGACGATGCGGGTGACCCGCTCGATGCCTTCGCGCGACTCGGCCATCAGCTGCGGCAGGTCGCGGCTGATGAAGTCGATGTCGAAGCGGGTGCGGATGTCGTCGATCTCCGGGATCAGCGCCTTCGGGTCGGGCGCGCGCAACGCGCGCTCGTAGGCCTCGATCAGGGTGAACAGGCTGCGCAGGTATTCCTGCAGGCTGCCCAGGTTGGAATGCACGTAGCCGATCGGATTGTTGATCTCGTGCGCCACGCCGGCGGCGAGCTGGCCGATGGAGGCCATCTTCTCCGACTGCAGCAGCTTTTCCTGCGCGCCGTTGAGCCGCAGGTAGGCCTGCCGCAACTCGGCATGGCGCTGCTGCAGTTCCTGTTCGTAGTCCTGCTGGCCCTCGATGCCCTGGATCAGCACCAGGTAGTGGCCGGGGTCGGCGCCGTCGCCGTCGCCGGCATCGGCGTAGAAGTACAGGTGCGCCAGCACCACGTGCTCCTCGGTGGGCAGGCTGCCGGTCCAGCGCCCGCTGCTGCGCGCCTGCGACAGCGCGTCGCCGGGCAGCAGCTGGGTCAGGCGTTCGCCGAGGGAGCGGTTGTCGCTGGCGTCGGACCTGCACAGGTGGCCGCGCGAGGCGCTGTTGGCCAGCACCAGGCGGCCGTCGGCGCGGAACACCATCAGGCCTTCGTACATCAGCTCGCTCAGCGCGAGCAAGGTCTTGCGCGAGGGCAACGGAACCGGGTCGGAGGAATGCGGGTCGGCGAAGTTCACGAAGAGGCGCAGGTCATGAGCGGACGCCCAATATACGCCGTTGCCCCGATGGCGTGCGCGGCCTCGCCTGCCGGCGGGCGCGCACGCGGCTGCGTCAGGCGACCGCCAGCGGCCGGCTGGAGCGCAGCGTGTCGGACTGGCCCTTGGCATCGTAGGACGAACCGCTTTCGCTGCGTCCCAGGTGGCGCAATGCCCAGTTGACCTCGCGCCGGCGCCGCGACAGCAACGCGCCGTTGGCGCGGTTGGCGTCGGCCAGCTCGCGCAGGCGCGACTCGGCTTCGGCACCGGCCGGCATGTCGGCCTCGATCGCGCGCAAGGCGGCCAGCTTTTCGCTGGTCGCGCGCATCAGGCCTTCCACGTCGTGATCCAACAACGCCTGCCGTTCGCCGGCGAGTGCGTCGCTGAGCTGCTGCAAGGGGTGGGTCACGGATGTGTTCATGCGCTGAGTTGTCGATCCAGGTCGAGCATGCGGCTGGCGATGGCGTCCGGGTTGATCTTGTAGCTGCCGTTCTGCAATGCGTCGCGCACGGACTGCACGCGCGCCTCGTCCACCGCCGGGGCGGTCGACAGTTCGCGCTGCAACGTCTGCAGGCCGGAAGCCTCGCCGGTCAGGCGCAGGCTGTCGGCCGCGGCCGTGGCGTCCACCGCGCGGGTACGGCCGTCGTCGGACACGCCGGTGGCGGCCTTGGTGTTGACGGCGGTGGTGCGAAGGGCGGCCGGGGTCGGCGAGTTCCCTTCTATCTTCTGGCTCATGGCGGAGTCCTGCTAACGGGTTCGGTGAAGGTAACGGCGACCTCCGTCCGAACTTTAGGAGGAAATTTCACCGCGTCACGAAAACGTCGCCATTTTGTGACACCGTTCCCTGAACGACCCGCCGTGACGACAGGTTTTCGACGGATATCCGCTCGTTCTCCCCCGCATCGGCCAGTGCGCGCCCGGCCATGCGCACCTCCAGGCCGCCCCGGCGCGCCACCAGCGCCACATTGTCGCCGCGCCGGACCAGCCGCTGCGGCACCAGATCGGTGGCCGACAACAGATTGCCGGCGGGCAGCGTGCGCCGCACCACCTTGCCGACGGCCGCGGCCGGATCGGTCAGCACCGCGCCGACGATGCGCGCCGCGTCGCGCCGCTCGGAGGTGAGATCGGCCGCGCCGACGGTTTCTCCAGCGGCCAGGCCGCGGGTGAGGATCAGCACGTTCTGGAAGCGGCGCACCTTGACCGGCACGAACAGGCGCCAGCCGGCCTCGCGCGGGCAGCTCACCTCCACCGTCGTGGTGCCGGTGGGCTGCGCCTGCAGCGGGCCCGGGCACAGCGGCAGCCGCAGCGACGGGTCCAAGGTGGCGTCGGCTTCGGCGTCGGCGCCGATGGTGGACAGCGCCGCGGCGCGGATCGACTCGACCGACTGGAACTCGGCCGCCCAGGCCGGTGCCGCCACCAACAGGATCAGAATCAGGATCAGGCGCATGGGGCCGGGCACTCCGCAGAGACGATAGGGTCGTCCAGGGCCATGCAATCGCCGTGCCGCGATTGGCCGGCGCCGCGCATCGCGGTCCTGCTCAAGTTCCGCCGCCGATGCGCCGATAAGAACGCCATGTCACATGATCTGCTCAACCGAATCGAACAGAGCACCCGCCTGGCGGGCCATAACCGGCTGGCCCTGCTGCTGTTCCGGCTGGGCGGTCGTCAGCTTTTTGGCGTGAACGTGTTCAAGGTGCAGGAAGTGCTGCGCCGGCCGGACCTGTTCCAGGTGCCGGGGCTGCCGCTGCAATTCTCCGGCGTCGCCGACGTCCGCGGCCGCTCGGTGCCGGTGCTCGACCTGGGCCTGGCGATCGGCCACCCGGAGCGCGACACCGACCCGGACAAGGCGCCACGCTACCTGGTGGTCACCGAGTTCAACCGCTCGGTGCAGGGCTTCCTGGTCAGCGGCGTGGAGCGCATAGTCAACATCGCGGTCGAGGACATCCATCCGCCGCCGGAAATGGGCGCCGAGGCCAGCTACCTGACCGCGGTGACCCGCTTCCAGGGCGAGCTGATCCAGGTCATCGACGTGGAAAGCGTGCTGGCCGACATCGCCCAGACCCGGATGGAGGCCAAGATCGACCCGTCGCTGGCGCTGTCCTCCAACGGCCCGCAGCTGCAGGTGCTGGTGGTCGACGACTCGCGCGTGGCCCGGCAGCAGATCCGAAGCGTGCTGGACCAGCTCGGGGTCGGCGCGACCCTGCTGTCCGACGGCCGCCAGGCGCTGGACCATCTCCTGCAGATCCACGCCGGCGGCGAGAATCCGGCCGACCGCTACGCCATGGTGATCTCGGACATCGAGATGCCGGCGATGGACGGCTATACGCTGACGACGGAAATTCGGCGCCATCCGGGCCTGGCCGGCCTGTACGTGCTGCTGCACACCTCGCTGTCGGGCGTGTTCAACAACGCGATGGTCGAACGCGTGGGCGCCAACGCCTTCGTCGCCAAGTACAGCCCGCACGAACTGGCCGACTACGTGCTGGCGCGCCTGCGGGTGGTCGCGCAGGCCCAGGCGGCCTGAGTTTCCGCGGCCGCCGGCGCAACGCCGGCGGCGCTTCCCATTGCCGCGCAGCGGCAGTGCACGGGCCCAGGCCCGCCTCCGATTCGCCCCCTGCCCGCTCCCGGGGCGCTGTTTGGCACAGCACTTGCCTGTCTCCTTGCACCACACCGCGGGAGCGCGCCATGTCCAATCTGATTTCATCCTATCTGGGGGTCCACGGCGACGCCCTGCCGCTGCGCGAGCAACGGATGAAGCTGATCGCCAGCAACCTGAGCAACGTCGACACGCCCGGCTACCAGGCGCAGGACCTGGATTTCGACGCGGCGATGCGCCAGGCGCAGGGCCAGCGCGACGGCCGCCAGCTGGCGGTGACCGACAGCCGGCACCTTGCGGTCGGCGGCAGCGGCGATGCGCTCAACCCGTTCCAGATCACACGCCAGGCCGCCCAGCCCAGCCTGGACGGCAATACCGTCGATCCGGATGCCGAGCGCGCCGCCTACGGCCGCGCCGCGCTGGAGTACCGCGCCTCGCTGAGCTTCGTCGAATCCAAGGTGCGCACCCTGCTCACCGCGATCACAGGCCAATAAGCCATGAGCAACCTCCCGATCTTCGATGTCGCCGGCTCGGCGCTGAAGGCGCAGTCGGTGCGCCTGAGCACCATCGCCAGCAACCTGGCCAACGCCGATTCGGTGGCCGGCTCGGCCGAGGCGGCCTACAAGCCGATCGAGCCGATCTTCCAGGCGGTGAAGAACCCACGCGACAGCAGCCTGACCTCGGTCAACGTCAAGGAGATCACCCAGAGCAAGGACCCGCCGCTCAAACGCTACGAACCGGGCCATCCGCTCGCCGACGCCGACGGCTACATCTATACGCCCGACGTGGACCCGGTGTCGCAGATGGTCAACCTGATCTCCGCCTCGCGCAATTACCAGGCGGGCGTGGAAGTCCTCAACACCGCCAAGGAACTGGCGCTGGCCACCTTGACCATGGGCCGCTGAGCGCCCTCACCCCCGCCGCCTAGCGGCCTAGGACCTATCCGATGAGCACCGTTTCCAGCGACCTGTACGCCAGCCTCGGGCTGACCTCCGCCAGTACCACCAAGACCCCCGAGTCGTCGTCGTCGCTGAACCAGGCCGACTTCCTGCGACTGATGACCGAGCAGCTGCAGCACCAGGACCCGCTCAAGCCGATGGACAACAGCCAGATGGTCTCGCAGATGGCGCAGCTGTCCACCGTGCAGGGCATCGGCGACCTCAACAAGACCGTGACCGCGCTGTCGGCGTCGATGAATGCCGACCAGATCCTGCGCGGCGCGGCGCTGGTCGGGCACGACGTGCTGGTGCCGTCGGCGACCGTGCCGCTGAACGCCGAGGGCAATGCCAACGGCCTGGTCGCCGCGCCCAGCGCCGGCATCGTCAACCTCACCGTGACCGACGCCAACGGCGTGGCGGTCAAGCAGATCAGCGTCACCGCCAGCAAGGCCGGCGAAACCAACTTCAGCTGGGACGGCACCGACGCCAACGGCAACCGCCTGCCGGCGGGCAAGTACACCATCGCCGCGGTCCACACCGACGGCTCCGGCACCGACAGCAAGCTCTCCACCTTCGTGCAGGCCCCGGTCGAGAGCGCAACGCTCGGCTCGGACAGCATCTATCTCGATCTGACGGGGCTGGGCACAGTTCCGATCGCCGACGTGCTCCGCATCAGCTGAGCCGGTCAATCCACAGGAGTCCATCATGGGTTTCAACACTTCGCTGTCCGGCCTCAAAGCGGCCAATACCGACCTCAACGTCACCGCCAACAACATCGCCAACGTCAACACCACCGGCTTCAAGGAATCGCGCGCGGAGTTCGCCGACCTGTTCTCGACCACCGGCTACGGCCTGTCGCGCAACGCGGTCGGCGCCGGCGTGCGGGTCAGCAACGTCGCCCAGCAGTTCTCGCAGGGCAACGTCGATCCGACCGGGCGCAACCTGGACCTGGCCATCTCCGGCGAGGGCTTCTTCACCCTGACCTCCAACGGCGCCAAGGTGTACTCGCGCGCCGGCAACTTCCAGACCGACGGCAACGGCTACGTGGTCAATCCGCAGGGCGCGCGGTTGCAGGTGTTTCCGCCGGCGGCCAACGGCAACGGCTTCGCCGTGGGCACCCTGACCGACCTGCAGCTGCTGACCACCGACAGCTCGCCCAAGCAGACCGACGCGGTGAACCTGATGTTCACCCTGCCGGCCAATGCCACCGCGCCGACCGTGGCCACCTTCAGCCCGACCGACGCCAACAGCTACAACCATTCCACCGGCGGCATCACCGTCTACGACTCGCTGGGCGTCAGCCATACCCAGACCTCGTACTTCGTCAAGACCGCCACCCCCAACCAGTGGATGGTCCACAACTACGTCGACGGCGCGGCGGTCGGCACGCCGAGCACGCTGCAGTTCGATGGCAACGGCGCGCTGACCGCACCGGCCGACGGCCGCATCGCCCTGGATCCGTTCACCCCGAGCACCGGCGCCGGCGTGCTCAACCTGAGCCTGGACGTGAGCGGCTCCACCCAGTACGGCGAATCGTTCGCGCTGCGCGACGCGCGCCAGGACGGCTACGCCAGCGGCAAGCTCAACGAGATCAGCATCGACGCCAACGGCGTGGTCTACGCGCGCTACTCCAACAACGCCGACCGCGCGCTGGGCCAGGTGGCGATGACCAACTTCGTCAACCCGCAGGGGCTGACCTCGCTGGGCGACAACGTGTGGGCGGAGAGCTCGGCCTCCGGCAACGCGCGCACCGGCGCGCCGGCGACCTCGGACTTCGGCGACATCCAGGCCGGCGCGCTGGAATCCTCCACCGTCGACCTCACCGAACAGCTGGTCAACATGATCGTCGCGCAGCGCAACTTCCAGGCCAACTCGCAGATGATCTCCACGCAGGACCAGGTCACGCAGACCATCATCAATATCCGTTGATGGTGAACCCGGGACTCGGGTTCCGGGACTCGGGACTCGGAAAAGCGACGGCAGCGGCGGCATAACGCACACCTGCCGATCTCCGCGCTTTTCCGAGTCCCGGGTCCCGAGTCCCGAGTCCCGGCCCCCAGGAGCTTCCGATGGACAAAGCACTCTACGTCGCCATGACCGGCGCCCGCGCCTCGCTGCAGGCGCAGGGCACCGTGTCGCACAACCTGGCCAACGTCGATACGCCCGGGTTCAAGGCGGCGCTGGCCAATACCGAGGCGTTCCGCATCCGCGGCGCCGGCTATCCGTCGCGGATCGACGCCATGCACGTGGACCAGGGCTTCGACCGCGAGGTCGGCGCGCAGCAGGTCACCGGCAACGCGCTGGACGTGTCGCTGGGCCAGGACGCATGGCTGGCGGTGCAGGCGGCCGACGGCAGCGAGGCGTACACCCGCGGCGGCGAACTGGCGCTGACCCCGAACGGCCAGCTGGTCACCGCCAGCGGCCGCGCGGTGCTGGACACCAACGGCAACCCGATGGCGATCCCGCCGAACCAGTCGATGGAGATCGGCAGCGACGGCACGATCTCGATCGTGCCGCTCGGCGAAGGCCCGCAGACCATGACCATCGTCGGGCAGATGAAGGTGGTGCAGGCGCCGGCCGAACGGCTGACCCGCCGCCCCGACGGGCTGATGCGCAACATCAGCACCGATCCGGCCCAGGCCTTCGTCCAGGCCACCGGCCGCGCGGTCAACAGCGGCGCGCTGGAAGGCAGCAACGTCGATGCGGCCGGCGCGCTGGTGCAGATGATCCAGCTGCAGCGCCAGTTCGAGATGCAGGTGAAGGTGATCAAGCACGGCGACGAGAACGCGCAGTCCGCCAACACCCTGCTGCGCCTGAACGGCTGACGCCGGCGGTCGCCGGAAACCCGGCGACCGCTTTGGCACGGCGCATGCATCAGTCCCAGTGCCCCGTCGCAGCGTTCGGGGCCACCATCAGAGGAATCGGGTCATGAATCAGGCTTTGTGGGTCGCCAAGACCGGACTGGATGCGCAGCAGACGCGCATGTCGGTCGTCTCCAACAACCTGGCCAACACCAACACCACCGGCTTCAAGCGCGACCGTGCCAGCTTCGAGGACCTGCTGTACCAGCAGGTGCGCCAGCCCGGCGGTTCCACGTCGGCGCAGACGCAGCTGCCGTCGGGCCTGCAGCTGGGCACCGGCGTGCGCGTGGTCTCCACCTCCAAGGACTTCGAGCAGGGCAACCCGCAGCAGACCGGCCGCGCGCTGGACGTGATGGTCAACGGCCGCGGCTTCTTCGAAGTGCTGATGCCCGACGGCACCTCCGCGTTCACCCGCGACGGCAGCTTCCAGATCAACGCGCAGGGCGAGCTGGTCACCAACAGCGGCTATCCGGTGCAGCCCGGCATCCAGGTCCCGGAAGGCGCGCAGTCGCTGACCATCGGCACCGACGGCACCGTCAGCGTGCAGATGGCCGGCACCGCCGCGGCGCTGGAGATCGGCTCGCTGACCCTGACCGACTTCATCAATCCGTCGGGCCTGCAGGCGCGCGGCGAGAACCTGTACGCGGAAACCACCGCCTCCGGTCCGGCGCAGAACGGCACGCCCGGCCTCAACGGCCTGGGCACCACCGTGCAGGCCTCGCTGGAAGGCAGCAACGTCAACGTGGTCGAGGAGCTGGTCAGCATGATCGAGACCCAGCGCGCCTACGAGATGAACGCCAAGGCGATCTCCACCACCGATTCGATGCTCGGCTATCTGAACAACAACGTCTGATCCCGACTTTCCTGGAACCTGCCATGTCGCGTCTGTCCGCTCTCCCGTTCACCGTCGCCCTCGCCCTGCCCCTGCTGGGCGGCTGCGCCAGCATCGGCGTCGCCGCCGGCGACGTGCGCCCGTACGCGCCGATGGCGCCGATCGTGCCGGTGGTCGCGCCGATGGCGCAGGCCAGCGCCGGCGCGATCTACGCCGCCGGCCCCGGGCTGCAGCTGTACTCGGACCGCCGCGCGCGCGACGTCGGCGACCTGCTGACCATCACCCTGGTCGAGAGCACCACCGCCAGCTCCAGCGCCAACACCAGCATCAGCAAGGCCGACACGGTGACGATGGATTCGCCGACGCTGCTCGGCGCGCCGCTGACCGTCGGCGGCCTGGACGTGCTGAGCAACTCCACCAATGGCGACCGCAGCTTCGCCGGCAAGGGCAACTCGGCGCAGAGCAACCGGATGCAGGGCAGCATCACCGTGACCGTGATGCAGCGCCTGCCCAACGGCAACCTGGTGATCCAGGGGCAGAAGAACCTGCGCCTGAACCAGGGCGACGAACTGGTGCAGGTGCAAGGCATCGTCCGCGCCGCCGACATCGCCCCGGACAACACCATTCCCTCCAGCAAGGTGGCCGAGGCGCGCATCGCCTACGGCGGCCGCGGCGCCATCGCGCAATCCAACGCGATGGGCTGGCTGAGCCGCTTCTTCAATTCGCGCTTCTCGCCGTACTGAGGCTTCCATGAGCATCTCCTCCCTGCCCTGCCGCCTGCTCGCCGCCTTCGTGCTGTGCTGCGGCGTCGCCGCTCCGGCCGCCGCCGAACGCATCAAGGACCTGGCCCAGGTCGGCGGCGTGCGCGGCAACGCGCTGGTCGGCTACGGCCTGGTGGTCGGCCTGGACGGCAGCGGCGACCGCACCAGCCAGGCGCCGTTCACCGTGCAGAGCCTGAAGAACATGCTTGGCGAGCTGGGCGTCAATGTCCCGGCGAACGTCAATCCGCAGCTGAAGAACGTCGCCGCGGTGGCGATCCACGCCGAGCTGCCGCCGTTCGCCAAGCCCGGCCAGCCGATCGACATCACCGTGTCCTCGATCGGCAACGCGGTCTCGCTGCGCGGCGGCTCGCTGCTGATGGCGCCGCTGAAGGGCGCCGACGGCCAGATCTACGCGGTCGCGCAGGGCAGCCTGATCGTCGGCGGCTTCGGCGCGCAGGGCAAGGACGGCTCGCGGATCTCGGTCAACGTGCCGAGCGTGGGCCGCATCCCCAACGGCGCGACGGTGGAGCGCGCGTTGCCGGACGTGTTCGGCGCCAGCGGCGAGATCACCCTGAACCTGCACCAGAACGACTTCACCACGGTGTCGCGGATGGTCGCGGCGCTGGAAAACGCATTCGGCGCCGGCAGCGCCCGCGCGGTCGACGGCGTCACCGTGGCGGTGCGCGCGCCGACCGACCCGGGCGCGCGCATCGGCCTGCTGTCGCGGATCGAGAACATCGAGCTGTCGCCGGGCGCGGCGCCGGCCAAGGTGGTGGTCAACGCACGCACCGGCACGGTGGTGATCGGCTCGCAGGTGCGGGTCAGCCCGGCGGCGATCTCGCACGGCTCGCTGACCGTCACCATCAGCGAGGGCACCGAGGTCAGCCAGCCCAACGCGCTGAGCAACGGCCAGACCGTGGTCGCGCCGAAGTCGACCATCACCGCCACCAACGAAGGCAGCCGCATGTTCAAGTTCGAAGGCGGCACCTCGCTGGACGAGATCGTACGCGCGGTCAACGAAGTCGGCGCCGCCCCCGGCGACCTGATCGCGATCCTGGAAGCTCTGAAGCAGGCTGGCGCGCTGAGCGCGGAGCTTGAGGTGATCTGACATGCGCATCTCCGCCTCTCCCATCGAGCTGAACCCGACCACCCAGAACGATCCGGCCCGGATCGACAAGGTGTCGCGCCAGCTCGAAGGACAGTTCGCGCAGATGCTGGTCAAGAGCATGCGCGACGCCAGCTTCGGCGACTCGCTGTTCCCGGGCGAGAACCAGACGTTCCGCGACATGTACGACCAGCAGATGGCCAAGTCGCTGACCGACGGCAAGGGCCTGGGACTGGCGGCGATGATCGCCAAGCAGCTGGGCGGCGGCAAGAACGAGCCGGCGCCACCGGTCAACACCTCGCTGGGCAACGCGCAGGCCGCGGCCAAGGCGTACTCGCTGGTGTCCGGGCAAGGCGCCGGCAGCGGCAACGGCATCGCCGCGGCGGGCGCGGCCGCCGCCAGCGGCAACGACGACGGCGCGCTGGCCGGCCTGGATGCCGGCAATGCGCCGCAGCACCAGATCGACCGCGTGCTGGACCTGATCGCCGGCCGCGAGACCAGCGCGATGCACGATGCGATCGGCAGCAGCCCGGCCGAAGGCAACGTGCCGCTGGCCTGGCCGATGGCCGACGACCGCTGGCAGGACCTGGCCGCCACCGACGGCGCCGGCGCGCAGACCGATGCCGACGCCAGCGCGGCCGCCACGGCGGCAGCGGCGAGCCTGGGCGAGCGCACCCCGGAAGGCTTCGTCGCGCAGATCTGGACCCACGCGCAGAAGGCGGCCAAGGAACTGGGCGTGGACGCGCGCGCGCTGGTCGCGCAGGCCGCGCTGGAGACCGGCTGGGGGCGCAAGGGCATCCAGCGCAACGATGGCGGCAGCTCCAACAACCTGTTCGGGATCAAGGCCACCGGCTGGAGCGGCGAGCGCGCCACCACCGGCACCCACGAATACGTCAACGGGGTCAAGCAGTCGCAGACCGCCGACTTCCGTGCCTACGCCTCGGCGGCGGAGAGCTTCGCCGACTACGTGCGCCTGCTGAAGACCAACCCGCGCTACCAGCAGGCGCTGAAGGCCGGTACCGATATCCGCGGCTTCGCCCAGGGCCTGCAGCGCGCCGGCTACGCCACCGACCCGTCGTACGCGGCCAAGATCGCCGCGATCGCCGGCGGCCCGACCATCGGCCGCGCCGTCGCCGCGATCGGCAGCGCGGCGGTGGCCGGCGTCGAGCGCGTGTTCGCCAGCAACTCCGATGCGTCCCGCATCAACCGCCGCTGAGGTAGCCGACCATGTCCGTACTTTCCACCGGCACCAACGCGCTGATCGCCTTCCAGCGGGCGCTGGCCACCGTCAGCCACAACGTCGCCAACATCAATACCGACGGCTACAGCCGGCAGCGGGTGTCCTTCGCCACCTCCACGCCGACCCGGTACGGCTCGGACTACATCGGCAACGGCACCCAGATCACCGACATCAGCCGCATCGCCGACCAGCTGGCGACCTCGCGCCTGCTCGACAGCGGCGGCGAACTGGCGCGGCTGCAGCAGCTGTCCAGCCTGGCCGGCCGCGTCGACGGGCTGTTCTCCGACACCGCGACCAACATTTCCGGCCTGTGGTCGAAGTTCTTCGACGCCAGCAGCGGGCTGTCGTCCAACGCGTCTTCCACCGCCAGCCGGCAGAGCCTGCTGGACAACGCCACCGCGCTGACCACCCGCTTCAAGCAGCTCGACGGCCAGCTGGACGCGCTCGACAACGAGGTCAACAACGGCCTGCTGTCCAGCACCGCCGAAGCCAACCGCCTGGCCACCGAGATCGCCAAGCTCAACGGCACGATCGGCAGCAACGCCGCCGGCGCGGCGCCGGACCTGCTCGACCGCCGCGACCAGCTGATCAGCCAGCTGGTCGGCTACACCGGCGGCACCGCGGTCAGCCAGGACGGCGGCGCGATCAACGTCTACACCACCGGCGGCCAGGCGATGGTGGTCGGCACCACCGCCTCGACCCTGACCACGGTCGCCGATCCGTACCAGCCCGGGCGGCTGCAGGTCGCGCTGAAGGCGCAGGGCGGCACCATCACCCTCAACGGCAACGCGCTCGGCGGCCAGATCGGCGGCCTGTTCGAGTTCCGCAGCAGCGTGCTGGATCCGGCCATCGCCGACCTGGGGCGCATCGCCACCGGCCTGGCGGTGACCTACAACCAGACCCATAGCGGCGGCATGGACCTGTACGGCAACCTGGGCGGGGACTTCTTCTCGCTGCCCTCGCCCGCCGTCAACGGCCACAGCGCCAACACCGGCAGCGCCAGCTTCAGCGCCAGCGTCGGCGACCTGAGCAAGCTCGACGGGCAGAACCTGGTGCTCAAGTTCGACGGCAGCGCCTGGACCGCCAACCGTGCCGATACCGGCGCCAGCGTGGCGCTGACCGGCACCGGCACCGGCGCCGACCCGTTCGTGGTCAACGGCGTGGAACTGCAGCTGTCCGGCACCGCCGCCGCCGGCGACAGGTTCCTGCTGCAGCCCACCGCCGGCGTGGCCGGCACGCTGACCGTGGCGATCACCGATCCCTCGCGCATCGCCGCGGCCACGCCGATCAAGGCCACCACCGACCTGGCCAATCTGGGCACCGGCGTGGTCAGCAAGGTGCGCGCCACCGATGCCGGCAACGCCAACCTGCTGGTTCCGGCGAACATCGAGTTCATCGACGCCAACCAGTACACCATCGATGGCGCCGGACCGTTCCCCTACACCGCCGGGCAGACCATCAGCGCCAACGGCTGGAGCCTGACCCTGGACGGCGCCCCGGTCGCCGGCGACAGCTTCGGCGTCGGCCCGACCGGCGCCGGCTCCAGCGACAACGGCAACGCCCTGCTGCTGGCCAACCTGGACGACGCCAAGGCGTTCAACGGCAACACCATCACCCTCAACGGCGCGGTGTCCGGGCTGACCACCTCGATCGGTTCGGCGGCGCGGCAGGCCTCGTATTCGGCCGAGGCGCAGCAGATCATCCACACCAACGCGCAGGACGCGCGCGATTCGGTCTCCGGCGTCAACCTGGACGAGGAAGCCTCGGACATGCTGCGCCTGCAGCAGGCCTACCAGGCCGCGTCGCAGCTGATCTCCACCGCCGACACGATGTTCCAGTCCATCCTGAGTGCAATCCGATGAACCGCATCTCCACCGGCATGATGTTCAACCAGTCCGTGTCCACCATGCTGGGCAAGCAGGCCAAGATCTCGCACCTGGAAGCGCAGCTGGCCAGCGGCAAGCGCCTGGTCACCGCCGCCGACGACCCGGTCGCCGCCGGCACCGCGGTCAATCTGGATCGCGCGGTCGCCGAGCTGGAGCGCTTCGGCCAGAACGCCAACAACGTGCAGAACCGGCTCGGCCTGCAGGAGAACACGCTGGCCCAGGCCGGCGAACTGATGGCGCGGGTCAACGAGCTGACCATCCAGGCCAACAGCTCGGCGCTGACCAGCGACGACCGCAAGGCCATCGCCTCGGAACTGAAGTCGCTGCACGACGGCCTGCTGAGCCTGGCCAACAGCACCGACGGCAGCGGCCGCTATCTGTTCGCCGGCACCGCCGACGACAGCGCGCCGTTCGCGGTGGTCGGCGGCCAGGTGGTCTACAACGGCGACCAGACCCAGCGCAGCGTGGAAGTGGCGCCGGACACCAAGGTCGCCGACGCCCTGCCCGGCAGCGAGGTATTCATGCGCATCCGCACCGGCGACGGCACCGTCGACGCGCACGCGGCCGGCGCCAACACCGGCACCGGGCTGCTGCTCAGCTACGGCCGCGACGCAAGCTCCGGCACCTGGAACGGCGGCAGCTACAGCGTCGCGTTCACCGCCGCCGACACCTATGAAGTGCGCGACAGCGGCGGCGCCGTGCTGCAGACCGGCACCTATGTCGCCGGCGAGAGCATCGGCTTCAACGGCCTGACGCTGCGCCTGGACGGCGCGCCGGCGGCCGGCGACAGCTTCGACATCGGCGCATCCACCAACAAGGACGTGTTCGCCACCATCACCGACCTGGTCGACGCGCTCGGCTCCGATCCGTTGACCGCCGCGGACAAGGCCGCGCTGCAGAACACCCTGCAGTCGTCGATGCGCGACATCAGCCAGGCCTCGGCGAAGATGATCGACGCGCGCGCCTCCGGCGGCGCGCAGCTGGCCGCGCTGGACAACGCCAGCGAACTGCGCGAGTCCAACACGGTGACGCTCAAGACCACGCTGTCGTCGCTGCGCGACCTGGACTACGCCGAGGCGATCGGCCAGTACCAGCTCGAACAGGCGGCGCTGAAGGCGGCGCAGACCATCTTCACCCAGATGCAGTCGATGTCGCTGTTCAACTCGATCCGCTGACCCCTGCGCGCATGACAGTCCGTGCCGACGGCGCCACGGTTCCGGCGGAGCTCAACGCACCGATGTGCGACCGCAGCGCCGCTGCGGCGCCGAGGGTGGCTTTCATCGGCCACGAAATTGCGCGATGCTCTGCCGAACGGGGGAGAAGCGCATGAGCACCAGGGAAGAGGACGGTATCCACCGCGATGGGGCGGCGGTCGCCGCTGGCGGCGGGCAGGATGCCGGGGCGATCGAGCAGACGCCGACCGATTGGTCGCTGTTGCCGGTCAAGCACGTCAACCAGGACTCGATGGTCGCGGAGATCTGGCGCCTGCTGCGGCAGGAGCCGGCGCTGATGGTCAGTGCCGGTTACGTGTTTCTGTCCGCGCTGGGACTGTGGTCGAGTTATTTCTTCTACCGGCGTTTCCAGCTGTCGATCCTGGACTACCTGCAGGTAAGCGACTTCCTGGTCGCCGGCCTGCGCGATCCGGCCTATATCCTGATCCTGCTGCTGGGCATCCTGATCGCGGTGGTGCTCGGCTGGCCGGAGACGCTGCGCCGCCGCAACCCGGCCAAGGTGGAGCGCCTGCGCGCGCGGCATTGGGGCTGGCGGCTGCTGTTCTCGCATTCGCCGTGGATGAGCTGGGAACTGTCCGGGCTGCGGCCGTTGACCGGCATGTGCATGGCGGTGGTCTGCTTCATGGCCATCGGTGCGGCACTGTATGCCTCGAACACGGCCGAGAAGATCCGCGATGGCCGCGCGGGCACGCCGGTGCAGGTGATGCTCAGCGGCGACCGCGCGGCGCTGCCGGGCAACGCGAAACTGCTGGGGTCCAGCAGCGCGTTCGTATTCCTGTGGTGGCCCACGCAACGTCGCGCCGAAGCGGTGCCGATCGCCTCGATCCGCCGGCTGCAGTCGGGGGTGGTGCCGGCCAAGCGCCCGGCCCCGGCACCGGCGGCGAAACCGGCGCCGGTGCCCGCCGCGGCGCGCTGATCGCCCAGGCTGCGCTGTTCCTGGGCCGCGGGGGCCACGGATACACCGCCGCGCATTGCCTGCGGCGTTTCTTCGTACCGCTCTCGATGCCCTTCCTGGCGTAGCGTTCTTACCCGCGCCTGGCCGGATCCTCTTGGCCGCCTTTATGGTCTTTGCGCCTTACGCGTTGTTTCCTTGCGCCGACCTTCCGGACGGCGTTCTTGCCGCTTATCCGCAATCGGGTGAAGTCCTCCTCGGCCCGAAGCGAGGCGACGCTTCCTTTATACCGGGTTCGTCATTGCCGTCGGCCGCGGGTGGCGCCTGCGCAGCAACTCTAAAGTTTGGCAATCCGCGGCCGAAACAAGCTCTTCGCGCCGCCCGCGCAACCTGCGACCGCCCTGCCCGATGCAGCGAATCGCGAATATTCCGCAGAAAATCGCTAAAGGTTGTTGACACGGCGCCGTTACCTATCTCAGCAGCGGCAACGGCCAATTGATGGCCCCCCTGCGGAGGCTCCAGGCACCGACAGGTGGCCGGATAAATCGCTTAGAGGAGATATCAAAATGGCACAGGTAATCAACACCAACGTAATGTCGCTGAACGCTCAGCGTAACCTCAACAGCACCAGCTCGAGCATGGCGACGACGATTCAGCGCCTGTCTTCGGGCCTGCGCATCAACAGCGCGAAGGACGACGCCGCCGGTCTGGCGATCTCCGAGCGTTTCACCACCCAGATCCGCGGCCTGGACGTCGCCTCGCGCAACGCCAACGACGGCATCTCGCTGGCCCAGACCGCCGAAGGCGCGATGGTCGAAATCGGCAACAACCTGCAGCGTATCCGCGAGCTGTCGGTGCAGTCGGCCAACGCCACCAACTCCGACACCGACCGCGAGGCGCTGAACTCGGAAGTCAAGCAGCTGCTGTCGGAAATCGACCGCGTCGCCAACCAGACCAGCTTCAACGGCACCAAGCTGCTGAACGGTGACTTCTCCGGCGCGCTGTTCCAGGTCGGCGCCGACGCCGGCCAGACCATCGGCATCAACTCGATCGTCGACGCCAACGTCGATTCGCTGGGCAAGGCCGGCTTCGCCGCCGCGCAGACCAGCACCGCCGACTTCGTCACCGGTACCGCTACCGCTTCGGGCAGCGTCTCGG
Organism: Xanthomonas sp.; assembly: GCF_017163755.1. Taxonomy (GTDB): domain Bacteria; phylum Pseudomonadota; class Gammaproteobacteria; order Xanthomonadales; family Xanthomonadaceae; genus Xanthomonas_A. The sequence continues at coordinate 49,202 of NZ_JAFIWC010000008.1, read as the reverse complement.
GCGTCCAGGTCAACGGCCAGAGCATCGCCAGCGTCAAGGTCGCCGTGGGCGACACCGCCGCCGATGTCGACAAGAAGATCGCCGCGGCCATCAACGACAAGCTGGACCAGACCGGCGTGTACGCCTCGATCGACTCCGCCGGCAAGCTGAAGCTGGAATCGCTGAAGGCTGGCAAGGACTTCTCGTTCACCGCCGGCACCAGCGACGCCACCGGCCTGGCCGTAGCGTTCGGCGGCATCAACGCCACCGCCACCGCGGTCGCCGGCACCACCAGCACCCTGGAAGACCTTGACATCTCGTCCTTCTCCGGCGCGCAGAAGGCGCTGGAAATCGTCGACAAGGCGCTGACCTCGGTCAACTCCTCGCGCGCCGACATGGGTGCGGTGCAGAACCGCTTCACCTCGACCATCGCCAACCTGAGCTCCACCTCGGAGAACCTGTCGGCCTCGCGCAGCCGCATCCGCGATACCGACTACGCCAAGGAAACCGCCGAACTGACCCGCACGCAGATCCTGCAGCAGGCCGGTACCGCGATGCTGGCGCAGGCCAAGTCGGTCCCGCAGAACGTGCTGAGCCTGCTGCAGTAACAGGCCCGGTTCGCCCGCACCCGCGGCGCGATCCAAAGCCCCTCTTCGGAGGGGCTTTTTTTTTGCGCCGGCCTTTTGGGCGCGGTTCCAGGTACGGGACTTGCATGGCGGTAGGGACAATCCCTACCCGGGCGACCGGCGCGCTAAAGCTTGCGCGCCACCGGCCGATAGGACCATCAACTGCTGGCGGTTCCGCCCGTGCCAGCTACCGTAAGGACGCTCGTTATGGCTGCTTCATCGCTCAGCGCTGTCGGCTCCGGCCTGGACATCCCCACCCTGGTCGCCAACCTGGTCAAGGCCGAGCGCGCCCCGGCCGAGAACCGCATCAACAAGGACGGCACCGCCTCCAGCGCCAAACTTTCGGCGCTCGGCACGATCAAGAGCGGACTGACCAACCTGCAGACCGCGCTGACCGCGCTGACCACGGCCAGCACCAAGGCTGCCTACAAGGCCACGGTCGCCGAAGGCGCCGGCTACACCGCCAGCGTCACCGAAAGCGCCAGCGCCGGCACCTACAGCATCGAAGTGGTGAGGCTGGCCGAGCGGCAGAAGCTCAGTTCGGCCGCGTTCGCCGACGATGCGGTGGTCGGCGACGGCACCCTGACCATCGCCTACGGCGAAAGCTCGCTCAACGTCAGCGTCGCCCAGGGCAGCACCCTCAGCGACATCGCCAGCGCCATCAACAAGGCCGCCAACGGCAGCGGCGTGACCGCCAGCGTGGTCAGCGCCGACGACGGCGACCACCTGGTGCTCAACGCGGTCGATTCCGGCACCAAGGGCGCGTTGACCATCACCGCCTCCGGCGGCAACGGCGGGCTCAGCGCGCTGACCTACGGCGCAGGCGCCGCCGGCGGCATGACCCAGACCGTGCCGGCCACCGACTCGGTGGTGCGCGTGGACGGCTTCGAGCGCACCTCCAGCAGCAACGCGGTCAGCGACCTGGTGCCCGGGGTGACGCTGAACCTGACCAAGGCCGCCGAGGGCAGCAAGTACAACCTGAGCATCGCCAAGGACAACACCGCGCTGAAGGCCAACCTGACCGCCTTCGCCAGCGCCTACAACGCGGTCAACACCGTGCTCAAGTCGTCCACGGCCTACAACTCCACCACCAACACCGCCTCGGCGCTGACCGGCGACTCGCTGGTGCGCGGGCTGCAGCAGTCGCTGCGCGCGCAGGTCACCGGCAACGTCTACGAACTCAAGGAACTGGGCGTCACCATCTCCAAGGACGGGGTGATGAGCTTCGACGGCGCCAAGTTCGACTCGGCCATCGCCAAGGACCCGGCCGCGGCGCAGGCGATGTTCGGCGCCGACGGCAGCTTCGCCAGCGGCCTGGACAAGGTGCTGGACAGCAACCTGGATGCGACCAACGGCACCCTGAGCCAGCGCACCGCCAGCCTGAGCAAGCACATCGAGGACCTGACCGACCAGCTCGACGCGCTGGACAAGCGCATGGAGACGCTGACCAAGCAGTACACCGCGCGCTTCACCGCGATGGACACGCTGGTCGCGCAGATGCAGACCACCAGCAACTACCTGGCGCAGCAGTTCGCCACCAACAGCTGATAATCGTTATCGATATGCCCTTCACCGGACTCAAGTCGAACCGCCTAGTGGCCGATAACTTTAGTATCGACAGTCATTCCGGACCGGCTCCGAGTACCGCCGCCGTGGCGCCATCGCCACGCGCCGTGGCAAGCGGCCGCCACGTCACCCGAGGGAGTTTTTCATGCACGGTTCCACTCGCCAATTCGCCGAGCAATATCGCAAGATGAGCGTGTCCACCAGCGTCACCGACGCCGACCCGCACAAGCTGGTCTCGCTGCTGTTCGCCGGCGCCTGCCAGCGCATCCGCCAGGCGCAGGCATGCCTGGCGCAGGGCGACCAGGCGCGCAAGGGCAAGGCGATCGGCGAGGCCTGCGCCATCGTCGGCCACCTCAACGGCTCGCTCGACCACGAGGCCGGCGGCGAGATCGCCAACAACCTCTCGGCGCTGTACGACTACGTCATGCACCGCCTGACCGAGGCCAACCTGCACAACGACGACAGCGCGCTGGTCGAGTCGCTGGAACTGCTCAGCGAGATCGACGCGGCGTGGAACGCCATTCCGCATCAGCAGCGCGAGCTGTCGGCCGCGGTCGCGTCATGAACGCGGCCGCTTCCAGCATCGAGTCGCTGCATGCCGAGCTGCTTGCGCTGCAGGACGCCCTGGACCGCGACGAGCACGCGCTGGCGGCGCAGATGGTCGCCGACCACGACCGCCACCTGCGCCAGTACATCGCCCAGGCCGGGCGCGAGGCGTCCATCGCCGGGATGGCCTCGCTGCTGGAACTGCAGCAGCGGCTGATGGCGCGGATGCGCGAGGCGCGCGACGAAGCCGGCGCCTGGCTGCGCGCCAGCCGCCAGTCCAACAACGCCGCGCGCGCCTATTCGCAGGCCGGATCGCTGCGATGAACGCGGCATCGGACGGCGGCATCCAGCACCCCGCCGAAACCGAACTGTTCCAGGACACGCTCAGCTGCGACCTGGCGCTGCCGGCCGACTTCCGGGTCGGCAACGGCGTCGGCCGCTTCAGCGCCGGCGAGGCGCTGCTGCGCGGCCTGGCCCAGGTCGAGGACATGCGCAGCGACGACGGCAACGAGGAGCGCGGCGAACTGCCGCTGCAATTGCAGCGCATGGACGCCAAGCTGGACCTGATGCTGGTCCTGCTCGGCCGCCTGGCGCGGCAGAACGAGGACGCCCTGCCGCTGCGCCCGCTGCGCTGGTCGCGCCGCGGCCTGCGACTGGAGCTCGGCTCGCGCAGCGGCGCTTCGCCCGGTGCGGCCGGCCTGGTGCGCCTGCAACCCTCCGATTGGCTGCCCGACTATCTCGAACTGCCGGTACGGGTGGTGGCCGAGGCCGATGCCGGCGCTGGCGCCGGATTCCACCTGTGGCTGCGCTTCGACGACCAGCCGGCCGCGCTCGAAGAAGCCCTGGAACGGCACCTGTTCCGCATGCACCGGCGCCAGATCGCCGAGAGCCGGCGCCTGCGCTGAGCGCGCGCGCCGGCCGCCGCGTGGCCGGCCATGGTTGGCGGCGGCGGCGCGCTCGGCTAAGGTGCGGGACTAGAGAGAGGGACTTTCCAACGTGCGAGTCATCATCGTCGACGATCATCATCTGGTCCGCGCAGGCCTGAGCCGGCTGCTGCAGACGTTTGCCGACGTCGATGTCGTCGCCGAAGCCAGCAACGCCCAGCAGGCGGTCGACCTGGCCACCCTGCACCGCCCCGACCTGGTGCTGATGGACCTGTCGCTGCCCGGGCGCAGCGGCCTGGACGCGCTGACCGATGTATTGCAGATCTCGCCCAAGACCCGCGTGGTGATGATGTCGATGCACGACGACCCGGCGCACGTGCGCGACGCGCTGGACCGCGGTGCCACCGGCTTCGTGGTCAAGGACGCCGCGCCGCTGGAACTGGAGCTGGCGCTGCGCGCGGCCAGCGCCAACCAGTTGTTCCTGAGCCCGCAGATCTCCTCGAAGATGATGGCGCCGATGCTCGGCCGCGAGCGCCCGGTCGGCATCGCCGCGCTGTCGCCGCGGCAGCGCGAGATCCTGCGCCAGATCGGCCGCGGCCAGAGCAACAAGGAGATCGCCGCGGACCTGGGCATCAGCGTCAAGACAGTGGAGACGCACCGCGCGCGGATGATGGAATCGCTGGGTTGCCGGCGCGCCAACGACCTGGTGCTGCTGGCCGCGCGGCACCAGAACGAGCTGACCTGAGCCGCCGCCGGGATCCCGCCGTCTACGAATGGCACCAGGCTTGCATAAACCGGTCAGCTTGCGACGCCGGACCGGCACCCCGCGCCAGCACTGGGATTGCGCCGTCGGACTACCGGCGCTCCTGACACCTCTGTAAGGGAATTCCCTACACCCCGTCAGGAATTTGACTACACGCCTCAGGAACGTCCTGATTCTCTTCCCGACAGGCGGCAAGCAATATGCGTTCCAAGGCGCCGGAGAGTTGGCGTCACCCAAGGAACGACCCATGAAGCCGACCGTCTCCGTCCAGCTTGGCCAGCAACTCCACCTGACCCCGCAGCTGCTGCAGTCGATCCGGCTGCTGCAGCTCGACGGCATGCAGCTGGAACTGGAGATCCGGCGCGCGCTGGAGACCAATCCGCTGCTCGAACTGGAAGAGTCCGAAGGCGCGCTCGAGCCGGTGGTGCAGCACGACGCGGCGCTGGACACGGCCGCCTTCGACGAGCTGCCGGAAACCTCGATGTGGGATACCCCGGCCGCCGGCTGGAGCGAAGGCGACGAAGACCGCATGCAGCGCATCGCCGCCGGCGAGTCCACCGACCCGCAGGTGCGGGTGCTGCAGCGGCTGGCGCTGGAACTGGACGAACGCGAACTGGAAGTGGCCGCGTTCTGGCTCGAACACACCGACGACGCCGGCTACCTGAGTGAGTCGCTGCACACGCTGACCCTGCTCGCCTCGGCGCGCTTCGACCTGGATGCCGCGCGGGTGGAGGCGGTGCGCCAGCGCCTGCTGCAGGGCGACCCGACCGGCCTGGCCGCGTGCGACCTGCGCGAATGCCTGAGCGTGCAGCTGGCCGCCCTGCCCGGCCGCGTCGCCGCCCGCCACCTGGCCGCGCGCATCCTCGACGGCGACCTGAACCTGCTGGCCAGCCACGACTATCCGCTGATCGCGCGCCAGCTCGACGCCGAGGCCGACGACGTGCGCGAGGCGGTGCGGCTGATCCTGTCGCTGCAGCCGCGCCCGGGCGACAGCCTGCAGCCGGAGAACCTGGGCCACGTGATCCCGGACGTGATCGCCTGGCACGCCGACGGCAGCTGGCGGGTGGCGCTGAACCCGGCCACCACCCACCGCGTCACCATCAACCCCATGCACGAGCGCGCCCTGGCCGAAGCCGGCGACGCCGCGCAGCCGCTGCGCGAGATGCTGCAGGAAGCGCGCTGGCTGACCCGCGGCCTGTCGATGCGCTACGAGACCCTGCTGCGCGCCACCCGCGCCATCGTCGAGCGCCAGGCCGCGTTCCTGGTCAAGGGCGAGGAAGCGATGGCACCGCTGACCCTGAAGGAAGTGGCCGACGAGATCGGCATGCACGAGTCCACCATCTCGCGCATCACCACCGGCAAGTATCTGCAGACGCCGCGTGGTACCTTCGAGCTGAAGCATTTCTTCGCCGTGCGCCTGGAAGGCGCCACGGTGTCCGGGCAGGCGGTGCGCGCGATGGTGCGGCGCCTGATCGAATCGGAGCCGGCCGGCCGTCCGCTGGCCGACGAGGCCATCGCCGGGCTGCTGTCGCGACAGGGCGTCAACGTGGCGCGGCGTACCGTGGCCAAGTATCGTGAACAACTGGACATCGCCCCGGCTCGCGAACGCCGTCGCGGCGCCAAGCCGCTACTGGCCCGCGCGGGCTAAGGAACCCTTGCACATGAACAAACTGTCCGTACTGCTGGTCGACGACCACGAAGGCTTCATCAACGCGGCGATGCGCCACTTCCGCAAGCTGGACTGGATGGAAGTGGTCGGCAGCGCCGCCAACGGCCTGGAGGCGATCGAACGCTCCGAGTCGCTGCGCCCGCAGGTGGTGCTGATGGACCTGGCGATGCCGGAAATGGGCGGTCTGCAGGCCACGCGCCTGATCAAGACCCAGGACCAGGCGCCGTACATCGTGATCGCCAGCCATTTCGACGATGCCGAGCACCGCGAGCACGCGATGCGCGCCGGCGCCGACAACTTCGTCAGCAAGCTGTCCTACATCCAGGAAGTGATGCCGATCCTGGAGGGCTTACGCACCGAAGGAGTACCGGCATGAGCGAGTCACGCATCCTGGTGATCGATGGCGACGCGGTGCGCGCCGAACGTACCGTGAGCCTGCTCGAGTTCATGGACCTCAACCCGCGCTGGGTCACCGACGTGGCCGACATCAACCCGGGACGCCACCGGCAGACCGAATGGATGGCGATCCTGGTCGGCGGGCTCGACGACGAGGCCCAGGCCGACGAGTTCTTCGGCTGGGTCGCGCGCAGTCCGCTGCCGCCGCCGGTGCTGATGCTGTGCGGCGACGCGCAGGCCTTCGCCCAGCGCCACGGCCTGCACGAGGCCAACGTGTGGCAGCTGGAGGCGCCGCTGCGCCACGCGCAGCTGGAGACCCTGTTGCGCCGCGCCAGCCTCAAGCGCCTGGACGCCGAGCACCAGGCCGGCGCCGTGCAGGACAGCGGCCCGACCGGCAACAGCGCCGCGGTGACCCGGCTGCGACGGCTGATCGACCAGGTGGCCGCGTTCGACACCACCGTGCTGGTGCTGGGCGAGTCCGGCACCGGCAAGGAAGTGGTCGCGCGCGCGATCCACCAGCAGTCGCCGCGCCGCGACGGCCCGTTCGTGGCGATCAACTGCGGCGCGATCCCGCCGGACCTGCTCGAGAGCGAGCTGTTCGGGCACGAGAAGGGCTCGTTCACCGGCGCGCTGACCGCGCGCAAGGGCCGCTTCGAGATGGCCGAGGGCGGCACCCTGCTGCTGGACGAGATCGGCGACATGAGCCTGCCGATGCAGGTCAAGCTGCTGCGCGTGCTGCAGGAGCGCAGCTTCGAGCGCGTCGGCGGCAACGTCACCATCCGCTGCAACGTGCGCGTCATCGCCGCCACCCACCGCAACCTGGAAGAGCGCATCGCCGGCAACCAGTTCCGCGAGGACCTGTTCTACCGCCTCAACGTGTTCCCGATCGAGATGCCGGCGCTGCGCGAGCGCAGCGACGACCTGCCGGCGCTGGTCAACACCATCGCCGCGCAGCTGGCGCGCACCGGGCGCGGCGAAGTGCGCTTCTCCGAGGAGGCGCTGCTGGCGCTGCGCGGCTACGACTGGCCGGGCAACGTGCGCGAACTGACCAACCTGGTCGAACGCCTGGCGGTGCTGCACCCCAGCGGGCTGGTGCGGGTGCAGGACCTGCCGGCGCGCTACCGCGGCGACTTCGCCTCGTCGATCGACGTATCCGCGCCGCCGGAACCGGTGCCGGCCGACCCGCGGCGCCAGCCGAACGTGGTCGACCTGCACGCCAGCGGCAAGCCGCTGCTCGCCGGCGGCGACCCGACGGTCAGCCCGGCGGCGGTGACGCTGCCGGAAAGCGGCATGGACCTGCGCGGACACATGGCCAACATCGAACTGGCGCTGATCAACGAGGCGCTGGAACGCACCCAGGGCGTGGTCGCGCACGCGGCCCAGCTGCTCGGCCTGCGCCGCACCACGCTGGTGGAGAAGCTGCGCAAGTACGGCATCGACCGCGACCAGACCGAACTGGCCAGCTGAGCCGGCCTTCCCGGCGCCCCTTTTTCGACTTCGATTGGCATCCTGCTTGCATCCCAGGCAGGGTGCCGTGCGCCCGAGAGCGCGCGCGCCACGGCGCCGGTCATGCGGCATGGGGCCGTCCCGGCCGGGCGCTTGCAAGCATTCCAGAGGACGATCGATGAGTGGAGCGGTGAAGATTGACGCAAGCGAGCTGGCCGGCGCGGATCTCGGGCAGGCCCGGTTCGTGCACCTGCGCCACCCGGGCGAGGACAACTGCATCCGGCTCTCGCGAAGGGACCCACAGCTGAAGGAATCGCTGGTGTCGCTGGTCGACCAGGGCTTCCTGGTCTACAAATACGCCAACGACGGCGCGGCGGTCACCTCGTTCGTGCACGCGTCCATCGCGCCGAGCTTCTGGGCCGAGAAAACCGATTTCGGGCTGAGGGAATACAACGGCGTCTGCTACAAGCTGGAGCAGCAGCAGGACGTCGTCGCGCGCCGCCTGCTGGTGGTCTTTTCCTGCATCTCCAAGGTCGACCAGATGTACGAGGCCGGCTTCTCCGCCCGGTATTTCGCCCGGAACCTCAACCAGGCGGCGAAATACACGCCCTTCGATACCGCCGTGCTGCGCATCGCCGACCTCGGCGGGGTGGTCGGCGCGTTCTACACCAACACCAATGCGCAGCCGGACAACGAGGAGCGCGTCGCCGCGCTCATCGCCAAGGTCGCGCTGGACCTTGCGATAGCGCCGCAGCACATCGTCCTGTACGGCGCATCGAAAGGCGCGTCCGGCGCCCTGCTCCATTCGTTGCGCTCGGGCATGAAGCTGGTCTGCGTCGAGCCGATCCTGTCGGACGACTACTACCTGCATCGCTACCGCGACTCGCACTTCACCCAGGGGCTGTTCCCGCGCAGCAAGCAGGCGCTGTTCGCCCATCACCTGGCCGCCGAGGGCGCGCCGGCCGAACGCGTGGTGATCTATTCGGACAAGTCGCCGCAGTTCCCCTACATCCGCGACATCGCCATGCAGTCGTCGCGGGGCAAGGACATCGCCTTCATCGACGTGCAAAGCCCGGCGATCAAGGATCATCCGGACGTGGCGCCTTGGTCGATGGGACTGCAGGTCGCGCTGTTGAACCTGATGCTCTGCGGCATCGACGTCGACGACCGGCACCTGGCCGCGCTGCGCGCGGCCCATGCGGTCTGAGGCGGCGGGCATGGCCAGTGCCACGCAGTCGGAGAAGTTCCAGCAGATCCGGGAACGGCTGCCCGGGGTTCCCGAACTGCGCACGCGCACGTTCGCCGACAACGAGGACCGTTGGTACAGCTACAAGCTGACCTCGCTGTACGAAGGCGTCGGCGAAGTCACGCTGCCGGGCGACTACCTCCAGCTCGGCGTCTACAAGGGACACTGCGCCAGGTTCCTGGCCGGGCTCATTCCGCCGGAGCGTACGCTGTACCTGCTGGACAGCTTCGAGGGCCTGCCCGAGGACTGGATGGGGCCGTGGAAGAAGGGCGCGTTCTCGCTGGCCGGCGACGAGATCCCGACGTTCGACGCGCCGAACGTGAAGGTGGTGCCGGGCTGGTTCCGCGACACGGTCCCGGGGCTCGCCGAGGGGCTGGATGCGCCGCTGGCCATGATCCACGCCGATGCGGACCTGTACAGCTCGACCCTGGAGGCCTTGTCCGGGCTCGAGCCGCGCATCGCGCCGGGCACGGTGATCGTGTTCGATGAATACTTCATGCAGGTCGGCGACCGCTTCCAGGACGACGAGCATCGCGCGTTGCTGGACTGGTGCCGGACCTACGACCGGGACTTCGAGTACCTGTGGAAGACCGAATGGGTGCAGGTCGGCATCCGCATCACCCGATAGGGCGCGCCGCGCCGGGCGCCGCGGCACACCGTTTGCATCACGTAGCGACGTTCCCTTCCACTTTGCGGAAACTCCACCATGGCACTCGTCGTGACGTACGGCACCTTCGATCTGCTCCATGTCGGTCACGTCAACCTGCTGCGCCGCGCCCGCGCGCTGGGCGACCGCCTGGTGGTGGGGCTGTCCAGCGACAGCTTCAACGCGCTGAAGCACAAGCGCGCCACGCAGAGCTACGCCGACCGCGAAGTGGTGCTGCGGGCGATCCGCTACGTGGACGACGTGTTCCCGGAACACACCTGGGAACAGAAGGCCGAGGACATCCTTAGGCTCGGCGCGGACCTGCTGGTCATGGGCTCGGACTGGAGCGGCCATTTCGATGCGCTGTCCACGCTGTGCCAGGTGCGCTACCTGCCGCGCACCGCCGACATCTCCAGTTCCTCGCTCAAGTCGCTGATCCGCCAGGGAGCCGAGCCGCCACCGGTGCTGGCAGTCGCCGGCACGCATGGCTGAACAGGCGCGGACGTGATCTCCAGCCAGCCAAGCGACCCGGCCGTCCCCGCCCCCGACCTGCCGATCCCCGGGCATCGGCCCGCCGTGGCCGCGCAGTCGGCGCCGGCGTGGTTCGATGCGGACTTCTACCTGCTGCACAACCCCGACGTGGACATGGCGGGCACCACGCCCTACGCGCATTTCCGCGAGCGCGGCTGGCGCGAGTTCCGCAATCCGTCCGCCGGCTTCGACCTGTGGTGGTATTGCATCCGGCACCTGGATTCGGACCTGGAGCGCGATCCCGGCGCCCACTACGCAGCGCACGGCCAGGCGCTGGGCCTGAGCACCACCCTGCTCCCCAGCCAGCGGCTGGAGGTCGCGCAGCGCACCGAATTCAATACCCGCAGCCTGGCCCTGTTCAAGCGGCTGGAGGCGCCGCCGCAGGTGCTGGCGCGCATCGCCGCCAACCTGGCGCGCATGGAGCTGTGGGAGGTGGCCGACATGATCGCCGTGCGCGCCTGCGCGCTCGATCCGGACGACGCCGCCAACCTGGTCCTGCTGGCGCGGATCGTGGCCAAGCGCGGCGGCTGGCGGCGCGCGGTGGATCCGCTGCGCAAGGCCACGCGCCTGGACGACCGACACCCCGCCTGGTTCCACGAACTGGGCTACGCCTGCGAACGCCTGGACTGGCTCGACGAGGCGATCGACGCCTACCGCAAGGCGCTGGCGCTGGACGACGCGCGCGAGGACACCCTGTACCGCCTCGGCTACCTGTACGAACAACGCGGCGCCGCGCAGGACGCGGCCGGCTGCTACGAGCGGCTGGCGGCGATCAATCCGCAGATCGCCCAGCTGGGCGTGGGGGCGTTGCACGCACAGGAGAACGACTGGAGCGCCGCCGAGGCCGCCTACGCGCGGCGCGCCGGGCAAGCCGGCGCAGCGGCGCCGGCAGCGCTGCATTTCGCCCACGGCTTGGCGCTGGAAATGCTGTTGCGCTGGGAAGACGCCGAGGCGGCCTACCGCCGCGCGCTGGCGGCCGACGCGGGCCAGGCCGACTGGCACTACCGCCGGGCCTACATGCTCGAGCGCCTGGAGCGCCATGCCGAAGCCGCCGACGCCTACGCGCAGGCGCTGCAGTTGCGCGAGGACGCCGACTGGCGCTATCGCCAGGCCAGCAGCCTGTTCGGCGCCGGCGACGCCCGCGCCGCGATCGCCGCGTGGCTGCGCTGCCTGCCGGACCAGCCCGAACAGCTGGCGATGGACGAAGCCCCGTCGGCGCTGCACGAGCGGCGCCACGCGCTGCGCGCCGAACTGGCCGGCAGCCAGCTCGACCCCGACACCCACTACCGGCTCGGCACCGTCTGCGAGCGCCTGGGCCTGCTGGCGGAGGCGGCCGACGCCTACCGCGGCGCGGCGCGGCGCCGCGGCGATCACCGCGCCTGCGACCATTACCGGCTCGGCGCGGTGCTGTACCGCCTGGGCGAACTGACCCAGGCCTGCCATGCGCTGCAGGACACGCGCCTGTACAGGCGCGATTTCTCGCACCTGCCGCAGCCGCCGGAGGACATCAAGACGACCTACGCCGAATTCCTCGACACGCTGGAGGTCGACGACGGCATCGTCCTGTACGAGAGCTTCCACGGCGCCTCGGTCAGCTGCAATCCGCTGGCGGTGTTCCGCCGCGCATACCGGCGCTTCGCCGGAAGCGGCCGGCTGCACGTATGGGCGGTCAGATCCGACGCCAGCGTGCCGCCCGAGTACGCGGCGCTGCCGGACGTGCTGTTCGTGCGCCATGGCAGCGCACTGTACGTGCGCTATCTGGCCACCGCCGGCTGGCTGGTCAACAACAACACGTTCATGCCCTATTTCGTGCGCCGGCCGCGGCAGCGCTATCTCAACGTCTGGCACGGCACGCCGCTGAAGAAGCTCGGCGCCGACATCCCCGGCGCGCTGTTCGACCACAAGAACTGCACGCGCAACCTGCTGCAGGTCACCCATCTGGCCGCGCCGAACGCCCATACCTGGCATACCCTGCTGCATGCGAACCAAGTGCGCGACGTGTTCGCCGCGCGCGTGGCCGCGACCGGACACGCGCGCATCGACCTGATGCTCAACGCCACCGACGCGGACCGCGCGCGCCTGCGCGAGCGCCTCGGCGTGGCCAGCGGGGAGCGCGTGGTGCTGTACGCGCCGACCTGGCGCGGCAGCCTGGGCGGCGCATCGCTCGACACGGCGCTGGTGGCCGCGGCGATCGAGCACATGGCGCGCCCCGGCGTCGCCCTGCTCTTCAGCGCGCACCACTTGGTGGCGCGCAAGCTCGGCCCGCTGCCGGCCGGCGCGCGCGCGTTCCCGAACGGCGTGGACATCACCGAGGCCCTGGCGATCGTCGATGTGCTGGTCACCGACTACTCGTCGATCCTGTTCGACTACCTGCCGTCGCGGCGTCCGCTGATCCTGCACGTCCCCGACGCCGAGCAGTACGCACGCGAACGCGGCCTGTACCGCGACATCGCCTCCCTGCCCGCGCGGTTCAGCCGCACGCCCGAGGCGCTGGCGTCGGCGCTGACCGAGGCGCTGGCGCCCGGCGCGGCGCCGGCCGCCGCCCTGCAGGAGGCGCTGGCGGAGTACTGCGCGCACGAGGACGGCGCCGCCGGCGAACGCGTCCTGGACTTCTTCTTCGACGACGCCCGCGTCCCCGGCGAGGTGGCGCTGCCGCCGACCGGCAAGCGCAGCCTGCTGTTCCAGGCCGGCAACTTCAATCCCAACGGCGTGACCGCTTCGTTCAACCGGCTGGTATCGCAGCTGGACCCGGCGAAGTTCTCGGTCGCCGTGGTCGCCGATCCCTGGAGCATGGAGAGCTACCCGCAGCGCCTGCAGCGCTACGGCGAACTGCCTGCGCACGTGCAGCGCTGGGGACGGGTGAGCCATCCGGTGACCAGCGTCGAGGACCAGTGGCTGCACCAGCGGCTGGGCATGCCCGACACCCTGGCCGAGCGTGCCCAGCGCCAGCTCGACCGGATCCTGGCGCGCGAGTACCGGCGCCAGTTCGGCTCGGCGCGGATCGACGCGGCGATCGACTTCGCCGGCTACACCGCGTTCTGGACCGGCCTGTTCGCGCGCGGCCGGCCGCACGGCGTGCGCGCGGTGACCTACCTGCACAACGACATGCGCCAGGAGGCGGCCACCCGCCACCCGCAGCTGGCGCGCGTATTCCGGCAGTACCGCTACTGCGACGCGCTGGTATCGGTGTCGCAGAGCCTGCACGAGGTGAACGCCAGCACCCTGGCCGACTGCGTGGACTACGATGCGCAGCGCTTCCGCGTGGCCGAGAACTGCATCGATCCGGACTTCATCCGCGCCCATGCGCAGGCACCCGTGCCCGAAGCGCTGCTGGCCTGGCGGCGCGGCCACGTCCTGATCGGCAGCGTCGGCCGGCTGTCGCCGGAGAAGGGGCATGCGCGCCTGCTGGACGCCTTCGCCGCGCTGCGCGGCCAGTTCCCGCAGGCGCTGCTGGCGATCGCCGGCGAAGGCGCCGAGAAACCGGCGCTGCTCGAGCAGATCGCGCGGCTGGGGCTGTCCGACACGGTGCGCCTGCTCGGCGCGCTGGAGAATCCGTATCCGCTGATGCGCGAGCTGGACCTGTTCGTGCTGCCTTCGCTGTACGAAGGCCAGGCGATCGTGCTGCTGGAAGCGCTGACCCTCGGCACGCCGGTGCTGTCCACCGACATCCCCGGTCCGCACAGCGTGCTGGCCGGCGACCGGCAGCGGCTGGTCGACAACTCGACGCAGGGCCTGCTCGAGGGCATGCGCCGCTGGCTGGCGGCGCCGGCCGCCGGCCAGGCCTGGGACGCGCAGGCCTATGCGCGCAGCGCGCTGGCCCAGTTCGAGCGCATCGTCGCGCCCGCCGACCAAGCATGACCGGCGAACGGATGCGCATGAACGTGCTGGTGTTTCCCTGCGGCTCGGAGATCGGCCTGGAGATCCACGCCGCCCTGCGCCACGCCAAGGAGGTGTGCCTGTACGGCGCATCGTCGGCGGAGGACCATGGCGAGTTCGTCTACGCGCGCTACCGCCAGATCGGCGCGCATGCGCGCGCGCCTGGATTCATCGACCAGCTCAACGCGCTGATCGACGAATGGGGCATCGACATCGTGCTGCCGGCGCACGACGACGTCATTCCCGTGCTCGCGGCCGCCGGCGGGCGCCTGCATGCCAAGGCGGCGGTACCGGATCCGGACATCGCCGCGATCTGCCGCGACAAGCGGCTGACCCATGCGCGGCTGCGGCCGCTCGGCATCGTGCCCGCCGACGCCGACGCCGACGCCGATGGCGACGGCTGTGCGTATCCGATCTTCGCCAAGCCCGCGATCGGCCAGGGCAGCCAGGGCGCGCAGCGGGTCGACGACGCCGGGCACCACCGTCGGCTGCGCGAAAGCGGGGTCGACTACGTTTTCAGCGAGTACCTGCCGGGCGCCGAATACACCGTCGATTGCCTGTCCGACGCCGAGGGGCAGTTGCTGCACGTCGCCGCGCGCCGCCGCGCCCGGATCAAGTCCGGCATCAGCGTGCGTACCGAGCCGGCCGCGGCCGACCCGCGCGTGGCGGCCATCGCCCGCGCCATCGCCGGCGAACTGCGGCTGCGCGGCGCCTGGTTCTTCCAGCTCAAGCTGGACCGGCACGGCGAACCGAAGCTGCTGGAGGTCGCGCCGCGGATCGCCGGGTCCATGGCGCTGGCGAGGATGCGCGGGGTCAACCACAGCCTGCTCGGGCTGCTGGCGCACATGGGCCGGCCGTTCCGGGTGCTGGACCAGCAATGGCCGCTGGTCCTGGACCGCGCGTTGGGCAACCGCTACCGCACCGAGCTGCGCTACGGCCGGGTGTACCTGGACCTGGACGACACGCTGATCGCCGGCGACCGGGTCAACCCGTGGCTGATCGCCCTGCTCCACCAGTGGCACGCGCAGCGGATCGACGTGGTCATGCTCACCCGCCACGCGGCCGACCCGCTGGCCACGCTGGCGCGCCACCACATCGGCGCCGGTCTGTTCGCCGAGATCGTGCACCTGCGCGACGGCTCGCCGAAGAGCGCGGCGATCGAAGCGGGCGTGGCGGCGATCTTCATCGACGATTCGTTCCGCGAGCGTGCCGACGTGCACCGGGTCCACGGCCTGCCGGTGTTCGACCTGGACGCCATCGAACAACTGCTGGACCTGCGCGGGTGACGGCCGCCGCCCGCCGCCCGGCGGCATGGGTTTTGCATCATCATCGGGGTGGTGCCGCGCCGGCGCCGTCGCCTGCCGCCGAGCCGTCCGGATGAAAGCCAAGCCCATTCCCGTCACCAGCCCGCTGCTGCCTCCGCTGGAGGAGTTCATCCCGTACCTGCAGCGGATCTGGGACAGCCGCATCCTGACCAACGGCGGCAGCATGCACCAGGCGCTGGAGAAGGCGCTGTGCGACTATCTGGGCGTGGAGCACATCGCCCTGTTCGCCAACGGCACGCTGGCGCTGTTGACCTCGCTGCAGGCGCTGCGCGTCACCGGCGAGGTCATCACCACGCCGTATTCGTTCGTGGCCACCGCGCATTCGCTGCTGTGGAACGGGATCAAGCCGGTGTTCGTCGACATCGACCCGGTCACCCTCAACCTGGATCCGGCCCGGATCGAGGCGGCGATCACCCCCAAGACCACCGCGATCATGCCGGTGCACTGCTACGGCACCCCGTGCGACGTGGCCGAGATCCAGCGCATCGCCGACACCTACAACCTGCGGGTGATCTACGACGCGGCGCACGCGTTCTCGGTACGCGACGCCGGCGGCAGCGTGCTGCGCCACGGCGACCTGTCGGTGCTCAGCTTCCACGCCACCAAGGTGTTCAACACCTTCGAGGGCGGCGCGATCATCTGCCCGGACGCGCGCACCCGCCAGCGCATCAACCACCTGAAGAACTTCGGCTTCGTCGACGAGGTCACCGTGGTCGCCCCCGGCATCAACGGCAAGATGAACGAGGTCTGCGCCGCGTTCGGCCTGCTCCAGCTCCAGCACATCGACCAGGCGCTGGCGCGCCGCGCGCAGATCGACGCGCTGTACCGGCAGCGGCTGGCGGGCGTGCCGGGGCTGCACTGCCTGCGCGCCAGCGACCACATCAGCCCGAACAACGCCTACTTCCCGATCATGGTCCAGGACGAGTACCCGCTGTCGCGCGACGAGCTGTTCCAGCGCATGCGCGACCACGACATCCTGGTGCGGCGCTACTTCTTCCCGCTGATCAGCGAGTTCCCGATGTACCGCGGGCTGCCGTCGGCGCTGCCGTCCAACCTGCCGGTCGCGCACGCCGCCGCGCGCCGGGTGCTGTGCCTGCCGATCTACCCGGACCTGAGCGAAGACGACGTGGAGCGGATCTGCGAGGTGCTGCTGGCCCCGGCGCGGCGCCGCGCGGCATGACCCAGCGGCAGGCGTCCGCGGCGATGCCGGCATCGTGCGACGCGCCATGGTGGCGGCGCGGGATCGGCAGCGTCCGGCTGGGCCGCGCGGTGCTGGCGCTGTGGTGGTGCCTGGACCGGCTGCTGCCCAAGCGCGACGACCACTGGGCGTTCTTCGCCCACCCGCTGAAACCGACGCAGTTCGTGGAGAACGCGCGCGCGGTGTTCGAGCAGGTCGGCGCCGACCCCGGCATTTACAAGCTGGTGTTCGTGCGCGGCGCGGCGCCGCCGTTGCGCCTGGATGCGGCGTGCAATACGCGCGTGCTCGAACTGGGCAGCATCGCCGGCCTGCTCGCGCTGGCGCGCTGCGGCGTGCTGCTGCTGACCAATTCGGTGGCCATGGACCTGTCGCTGCATTGGCGCGATGGCAGCTACGACGCGCCGCGCGCGAGCCTGCGCCGCCGCGTGGTGGTCAACCTGTGGCACGGCATCCCGCTCAAGCGGCTGTTCGCGCTGGCCAATCCCGAGCAGCGCCGGCACGGCGACCGCAACGCGGCGCGGCGCCGCGAACGCCGCCACTACGCCGGGCTGGTGGCCTCGTCGGACGTGGACAGCTACGCGATGGCGGCGATCTTCCATCCGCTGCCGCCCGACCGGGTATGGGTGACCGGCCTGCCGCGCAACGACTTCCTGCGCATGCCCGAGGACGCGCTGCCAGCGACGCTGCGCGAGCAGACCGAGCGGCTGCGGCAGCTGCGGCGCGGGCGGCCGCTGGTGCTGTACGCGCCGACCTACCGCGACACTAGCGTAGCCGCCACGCCAAGCCATGCCTTCAGCGACGGCGAAGTGGCGCGGCTGCGCGAGCTGCTGCAGGCCGCCGGTGCGGTGCTCGGCGTGCGCGGGCACTACCTGCGCAATGCCGCGCCGCCGTTCGACCCGCAGCGCCATCTGGACGACGACGTGCTGCTGGACCTGGAGCACGAGCGTTTCCCGGAGATCGCGCCGCTGCTGCGCGAGGCGGCGGTGGTGCTGACCGACTACTCGTCGGTATACATCGACGCGATGTACCTGGACCTGCCGGTGCTGAGCTTCGCCTGGGACCTGGAGCATTACCGCACGCGCCAGAACGGCCTGCTGTACGACATGGCGCTGGCCTTTCCCGGGCCGGTGGCGACCGACTTCGACACGCTGTTGGAGGCGCTGGACGCGGCGCTGAAGCAGCGCGGACAGGCGCCGGACGCGCGCTACCGCGCCGCGCAGCGGATGTTCTTCAACCATCGCGACGCGCACAACTCGCAGCGGCTGGTACAGCGGCTGCGCGCGGCGATCGCGCAACGAGCCCACCGATGAGCCACGCCCCCTCCTCCCCCGCAGCGCCGCTGGTCAGCGTGGTGATGCCGGCCTACAAGGCGCGCTACCTGGCGCAGGCGCTGCACAGCGTGCGCGCGCAGACCCACCGCCCGCTGGAGCTGGTGGTCTGCGACGATTCGCACGACGGCCAGATCCAGGCGATGGTCGAGGCCTTCGCCGCCGAGGTCGACTTCCCGGTGCTGTACCGGCGCAACCCGACCCGGCTGTGGGAGGTGCGCAGCACCGCCCGCGGCGTGGCGCTGGCCTCGGGCGAGTACATCAAGTTCCTGCACGACGACGACGTGCTGCATCCGGACTGCATCGCCGCGCTGCTGGCGGCGCTGCGCGCGACGCCCAACGCCGCGCTGGCGGCGGCGCGGCGGCGCCTGGTCGATGCGGACGGCGCGCCGTTGCCGGACGAACTGAGCACCAGCTTCCCGTTCGCGCACGACGTGCTGATCGACGGCCGCGAGCTGACCGCGTTTCTCGCCGAGCACACGGTCAACTTCATCGGCGAACCCAGCGCGGTGCTGTGCCGGCGCGCGCCGCTGCTGGCGCTCGGCGACGGACTGGCCACGCTCAACGGCGTGCGCATCACCTGGGTCGCCGACCTGGCGCTGTACGTGAAGCTGCTGCGCGACGGGCCGCTGGCGATGCTGGCGCGGCCGCTGCTGGATTTCCGCATCTCGCGCGAGCAGTTCAGCCAGCTCGGCCGCGACCGGCCCGGCATCGGCACGCCCGGGCACGAGGCGCTGCGCCGCGCGATCCGCGACCTGGGCTGGAGCCGCGACGACGGCAGCGCCGGCGAGGTGGCGGTGGCGCCGCTGGACGGCAGCGCCGGCTTCGCCCGGGTCGATCTGCTGCAGGCGCTGCGCGCCGCGCTGGCGCGCGACCTGGCGCAGCGCCAGCTGCGCGACTGGCAGGCGCGGCGCACGCTGCTGCCGGCGCAGCAGGCCCTGCTCGACGCGCACCTGCGCCAGGCCGGCCCCGGCCCGCGCCTGGGCGTGCTGGTGTCGGCGCCGCGCGACGGCGACGCCGCCGCGCTGCAGCGCACGCTGGCCAGCCTGGCGCTGCCCGGCGCGCTGTACGCCAACCTGTCGGTATGGCTGCTCGGCGCGGCGGTGCCGCCGGGCGCGGCGATCGGCAGCGGCGAGCTGGGCAGCGTCGCGTTCGACCCGGCCTATCCGGCCGACGCGCTGAACGCGGCGATCGGCGCATGGGACGTGGACTGGCTGGTGCGCGTCGACGCCGGCACCGAATTCGCCGCCAGCGGCCTGCTGCGGCTGCTGCTCGAGCTGCGGCAGGCGCAACCGCCGCTGCGCGCGCTCTACGCCGACGAGTGGCAGCGCGGCGGCGACGGCGGCCTGGGCGCGGTGTTCCGCCCGGACGTCAACCTGGACCTGCTGCTGAGCAACCCGGCGGCGATGGCGCGGCACTGGGTGTTCCGCCGCGACGCGGTGCTCGCGGCCGGCGGCTTTTCCGCCGACCATCCCGGCGCGCTGGAACTGGCCCTGATCCTGCAGCTGATCCAGCACGGCGGCCTGGCCGGCCTGGGCCATCTGCCCGAGCCGCTGCTGACCTGCGATGCCACGCTGCGCGACGACCCGCAGGCGCAGATGCGCGCGATCCAGCAGCACCTGCAGCAGCGCGGCTACCCCGACGCGCTGGTGGCGGCGATCCAGCCCGGCCTGTACCGCATCGACTATGCGCACGGGCAGCGCCCCAGCGTGTCGATCGTGCTGGTGGCGCACGACGACCTGGCGCGGCTGCAGCGCTGCCTGGTCGGCCTGCTGGAGAAGACCGCCCACCCCCACTACGAGGTGCTGCTGGTCGACAACGCCAGCGCCGGCGCCGATACCCGGCAGTGGCTGCACGCGGTCGCCGGGCTGGCCGCCGGGCGGATCCGGGTGATCCGCGCCGAGCAGCCGCTGGGCCATGCCCAGGCCTGCAATCTCGGCGCCGCGCAGGCCGAAGGCGACTACCTGCTGTTCCTGCGCGCCGACACCGCGGTCGTGCAGGCGCAGTGGCTGGACGCGCTGCTCAACCACGGCCAACGCCCGGAAGTGGGCGTGGTCGGCGCGCGCACCGTGTCCGGCGACGGCGCCATCACCCATGCCGGGCTGCTGCCGGGCCTGCTCGAAGGCGGCGGCCATGCGTTCGTCGGCGAGGCGATGACCGCGCCGGGCTACATGGGCCGGTTGCAGGTGGACCAGAACTACAGCGCGGTGTCCGACGCCTGCCTGTTGCTGCGCCGCGCCTTGTTCGCCGAACTGGGCGGCTTCGACGCCGAGACGTTCCCGCAGCAGGGCGCGGACATCGACCTGTGCCTGCGCGCGGGCGTCCTCGGCTACCTGACCGTGTGGACCCCGCACGCGCTGCTGCTGCGCGGCGAAACCGCCGAGCGCGCGCCCGACGCGGTGCACGAACGCCTGTTCGAGCGCTGGCTGCCGCAGCTGGCGCACGATCCGGCCTACAACCCGAACCTGCGCCTGGACCGTGCCGGCGGCTTCAGGCTGGACGAATCGGAGTTCTCGTGGCGGCCGCTGCCCGGGCGCCCGTTGCCGGTGGTGCTGGCGCATCCGGACGACGCGTTCGGCAGCGGCCACTACCGGGTGATCCAGCCGTTCCTGGCGCTGCGCGATGCCGGCCTGATCGACGGCGCGTACCACGCCAGGCTGCTGGACACGGTGGAACTGCACCGCTTCGCCCCGGACGCGGTGGTGCTGCGGCGGGTCGGCGACGACGCGCTGCGGCTGATGCAGCGCATGCACCGGCATTCGCGCGCGTTCAAGGTCTTCGAGCTGGACGATTTCCTGCCCAAGCTGCCGCCCAAGAGCGTGCACCGCGAACACATGCCCAAGGACATCGCGCGCTCGGTGCGCAAGGCGCTGGCGTACATGGACCGGTTCGTGGTCTCGACCGCGGCGCTGGCCGAGGCCTATGCCGGCTACCACGCCGACATCCGCGTGGTCGAGAACCGGCTCGGCCCGCAGTGGTGGGGCGCGCTGCCGCCGTCGCGGCGCAACGCCGGCGCCAAGCCGCGGGTCGGCTGGGCCGGCGGCTCCAGCCACACCGGCGATCTGGAACTGCTGGCCGACGTGGTGCGCGACCTGGCCGACGAGGTCACCTGGGTGTTCTTCGGCCTGTGCCCGGACAAGCTGCGTCCCTACGTGCACGAGGTCCATGCCGGCGTCGAGCTGGCCCGCTACCCGCGCGCGCTCGCCGCGCTGGACCTGGACCTGGCGCTGGCGCCGCTGGAGCAGAACCTGTTCAACGAGTGCAAGAGCAACCTGCGCCTGCTCGAGTACGGCGCCTGCGGCTACCCGGTGGTCGCCAGCGACCTGCGCTGCTATGCCGGCGCGCTGCCGGTGACCCGGGTCAAGAACCGCTACCGCGACTGGATCCAGGCGATCCGCATGCACCTGGCCGACGCGCCGGGCCGCGCCGCCGCCGGCGATGCGCTGCGCGAGGCGGTCCGCCGCGACTGGATGCTGCAGGGCGCGCACCTGCAGGCCTGGCGCAGCGCCTGGCTGCCGGACTGAGCCCGGCCGCCGGCGGCCGCAGCGGCCATCGCCTCGCCGCCCCGGGTCGCGCGGGCCGGTAAGCGGCCGGAGTCCAGCCCCGCCATGACGACGCCGGCAGCCCGGCGTCAATTCGCCGGCGCGCCGCCCGGGGCACGCGCGGCGGCGCGTCGGAAACCCGGCCAGCGCCCGCCCACCGCGCCGGCACGGCGGTTGCACACCGCCTGGCAGCCCGACCGCATGGATCCACCCGTTTCGGCACGCCCCTTGCATCACAACCGGGTAAGCCGAACCGGCATGGACCTTCCCGTATGAGCGATTCCATCAGTTCAATCCTGTCGCAGATCCGCACCTACCAGAGCCAGGTCAGCCAGACGGCGCCGGCCCAGGTCGGCGACGCCGCGCGCAGCAACGCGATCGAGGGCCTGACCGGAACCCAGGGCACCCAGGCCCCCAACTTCAGCGAGACCCTGCGCAGCGCGCTCAGCGGCGTCAACGAGACCCAGCAGAAGTCCGGCAACCTCGCCAAGGCCTTCGAGCTCGGCGACCCCAACGCCGATCTGGCCAAGGTCATGCTCGCCGCGCAACAGTCCCAGGTGGCGTTCCGCGCCACCGTGGAAGTCCGCAACCGACTCGTCCAGGCGTACCAGGACGTGATGAACATGCCGCTGTAAGGTAGAAGACGATGGCCCTCGCGCTCACCAAGGATTCCCTCAGCAGCGAAAAGGCAGGCGCCTGGTTCGACCGCCTGCGCAGCCTGCAGATCACCCGTCGCATCGGCCTGATGGCGATGATCTCGGTCGCCGTGGCGGCCGGGCTGTTCGTGTTCTTCTGGTCGCAGAAGCCCGCCTTCACCCCGCTGTACACCGGCCTGGACGAGAAAGGCACCGCCGAGGCCACCGACCTGCTGCGCACCGCGCAGATCCCGTTCAAGATCGACCCGGCCACCGGCGCGATCACCGTGCCGGAAGACAAGCTGTACGACGCGCGGCTGAAGCTGGCCGGCTCCGGGCTCACCGAGACCGGCCGCATGGGCTTTGAGGTGATGGAGAAGGACCCGGGCTTCGGCGTCAGCCAGTTCGTCGAGAACGCGCGCTACCAGCACGCGCTGGAGACCGAACTGGCGCGCACCATCGGCAGCCTGCGCCCGGTGCGCGAGGCGCGCGTGCACCTGGCCATTCCCAAGCCCAGCGCGTTCACCCGCCAGCGCGAGGTCGCCAGCGCCTCGGTGGTGCTGGAACTGCGCGGCGGCAACACCCTGGAGCGCAACCAGGTGGACGCGATCGTCAACATGGTCGCCTCGAGCATTCCCGACCTGGCGCCGGAACGCGTCACCGTGGTCGACCAGAGCGGGCGCATGCTCACCATCGCCGACCCGAACAGCGACGCGGCGCTCAACGCCGCCCAGTTCGAGCAGGTGCGGCGCCAGGAAAGCTCCTACAACCAGCGCATCCGCGAACTGCTCGAGCCGATGACCGGCCCCGGCCGGGTCAATCCGGAAGTCAGCGTGGACATGGACTTCTCGGTGGTCGAGGAAGCGCGCGAGCTGTACAACGGCGATCCGCCGAAGCTGCGCAGCGAGCAGGTCAGCGACAGCAGCAGCAATGCCGGCGGCCCGCAGGGCGTGCCCGGCGCGACCAGCAACAGCCCGCCCGGCCCCGGCGCCGCCGCGCCGGCGGCCGGCCAGCCCAACGCCGCCGGCGCGCCGGCCAATGCGCAGACCGCGGCCGCCGCCACGCCGACCGAAAGCTCCAAGAGCGCCACCCGCAACTACGAGCTGGACCGCACCCTGCAGCACACCCGGCAGCCGCCCGGCCGCATCAAGCGCGTGTCGGTGGCGGTGCTGGTCGACAACGTGCCGCGGCCCGGCGCCAAGGGCAAGATCACCGAGCAGCCGCTCAGCGCCGCCGAACTGACCCGGATCGAAGGCCTGGTCAAGCAGGCGGTGGGCTTCAACACCGAGCGCGGCGACACCGTATCGGTGATGAACGCCCCGTTCGTGCGCCAGGCGCCGGAAGCGGCGGACAAGCCCGGCTGGTGGGAAGATCCGCGCATGCGCGACGCGCTGCGCCTGCTGCTCGGCGCGGCGGTGGTGCTGGCGCTGCTGTTCGGCGTGCTGCGCCCGGCGCTGCGCCAGATCGCCGGCCCGGCGCCGGCCAAGGACAAGGACAAGGAACCGCAGAGCGCCAGCGTGTCGATGCTGGACGACGAGGACCCGCTGCTGCCGTCGCTGGCCGAGGACACCGCCAGCCTCGCCGGCGGCGCCAAGCACGCCATCGCCCTGCCCGATGCATACGAAGAGCGCCTGCGCCTGGCGCGCGAAGCGGTGAAGCAGGATTCCAAGCGGGTCGCGCAGGTCGTGAAGGGATGGGTCGCCAATGAAAGCTGATGCGAGTGCGATGAACGGGGTGCAGCGCGCCGCGGTGCTGCTGCTGTCGCTCGGCGAGTCCGATGCGGCCGAAGTGCTCAAGCACATGGACCCGAAGGAAGTGCAGAAGATCGGCATCGCGATGGCGACGCTGAGCGGCATCTCGCGCGACCAGGTCGAGAAGGTGATGGACGAGTTCAATGCCGAACTCGGCAGCAAGACCTCGCTGGGCGTGGGCGCCGACGACTACATCCGCAACGTGCTGGTGCAGGCGCTGGGCGCGGACAAGGCCGGCGGGCTGATCGACCGTATCCTGCTCGGGCGCAACACCACCGGCCTGGACACGCTGAAGTGGATGGACCCGCGCGCGGTCGCCGACCTGGTGCGCAACGAGCACCCGCAGATCATCGCCATCGTGATGGCGCACCTGGACAGCGACCAGGCCGCCGAGGCGCTGAAGCTGCTGCCCGAGCGCACCCGCGCCGACGTGCTGATGCGCATCGCCACGCTCGACGGCATCCCGCCGAACGCGCTGAGCGAGCTCAACGAGATCATGGAGCGGCAGTTCGCCGGCAACCAGAACCTGAAGTCGTCCAACGTCGGCGGGGTCAAGGTCGCCGCCAACATCCTCAACTTCATGGACAGCGGCCAGGACCAGGGCGTGCTGGCGGCGATCGGCAAGATCGACGCCGAGCTGAGCAGCCGCATCCAGGACCTGATGTTCGTGTTCGACAACCTGGTCGAGCTGGAGGACCGCGCGCTGCAGACGCTGCTGCGCGAGGTCTCCGGCGACCGCCTGGGCCTGGCGCTGCGCGGCGCCGACATCAAGGTGCGCGAGAAGATCACCAAGAACATGTCCCAGCGCGCCGCCGAGATCCTGCTCGAGGACATGGAAGCGCGCGGGCCGGTGCGCCTGGCCGACGTGGAAGCGGCGCAGAAGGAGATCCTGTCCATCGTCAGGCGCCTGGCCGATGAAGGCGTGATCAGCCTCGGCGGCGCCGGCGCGGAGGCGATGGTATGAGCGGCAACGTGGTCCGCTGGCTGGCGCCGGACCTGGATCCGGCCCCGCCGCCGCCGGCGCTCGAGCCCGTCGAGCCGCAGGCGCCGGTGCTGCGTCCGCCGAGCCTGGAAGAGATCCAGGCGATCGAGGAAGCCGCGCAGCGCGAAGGCTTCGAACGCGGCCACAGCGAGGGCCTGGCCCAGGGCCAGGCCGAGGTCCGCCGCCTGACCGCGCAGATCGAAGGCATCCTGGACAATTTCTCGCGCCCGCTGGCGCGGCTGGAGAACGAAGTGGTCGGCGCGCTCGGCGAGCTGGCCGTGCGCATCGCCGGCAGCCTGGTCGGGCGCGCCTACGAGGCCGACCCGGCGTTGCTGTCGGACCTGGTCGGCGAGGCGCTGGACGCGGTCGGCGGCGCGCGCCGCGACGTCGAGGTGCGCCTGCACCCGGACGATATCGCCGCGCTGACCCCGCTGCTGGCGCTGATGGCCGACGGCACCCGGCTGGTGCCGGACCTGACCCTGAGCCGCGGCGACCTGCGCGTGCACGCCGAGTCGGTGCGCATCGACGGCACCCTGGACGCGCGCCTGCGCGCGGCGCTGGAAACGGTGATGCGCAAGTCCGGAGCGGGCCTGTGAGCGCGCTGTCCGGCACCCATCCCGGCGACTGGCTGGACGCGCGCAACCTGCGCCTGTCCGCGCGCCTGGGCAAGCTCGACCTCGACCCCGCCGCCGGCCGCGGCCTGATCCGCGAAGGCATCCTGCGCCGCGCGGTCGGGCTGACCCTGGAAGCGGTCGGCTGCGAGGCGCCGATGGGCGCCACCTGCAAGGTCGAGGTCGACGGCGGCTGGGTCGACGCCGAGGTGGTCGGCTTCTCCGGCGACCGCACCTCGTTGATGCCCAGCGCCGAAACCCACGGCCTGCTGCCCAACGCGCGGGTGGTGCCGCTGCGCCGCCGCGGCGGCGTGGAAGTGGGCGAAGGCTTGCTCGGCCGGGTCATCGATTCGGACGGCGTGCCGCTGGACGGCAAGGGCCCGATCCGCGCCGAGGGCTCGGTGGGCATGGCCGGCGTATCGATCAACCCGCTGGCGCGCGAGCCGATCACCATGCCGCTGGACGTGGGCGTGCGCGCGATCAACGCGCTGCTGCCGATCGGCCGCGGCCAGCGCGTGGGCCTGTTCGCCGGCTCCGGCGTCGGCAAGTCCACCCTGCTCGGGATGATGACCCGCTACACCGCCGCCGACGTGATCGTGGTCGGGCTGATCGGCGAACGCGGCCGCGAAGTGCGCGATTTCGTCGAGACCACGCTGGGCGAGGAAGGCCTGCGCCGCGCGGTGGTCGTCGCCGCCCCGGCCGACCGCCCGCCGCTGGCGCGCCTGCACGGCGCCTATCGCGCCACCGCCATCGCCGAATGGTTCCGCGACCAGGGCCTGAACGTGCTGCTGCTGATGGACTCGCTGACCCGCTTCGCCCAGGCGCAGCGCGAGATCGGCCTGTCGGTCGGCGAACCGCCGACCACCCGCGGCTACCCGCCGTCGGTGTTCGCCAAGCTGCCGGCGCTGGTCGAGCGCGCCGGCAACGGCGCCAAGGGCCGCGGCTCGATCACCGCCTTCTACACCGTGCTCACCGAAGGCGACGATCCGCAGGACCCGATCGCCGATGCGGCGCGCGCGATCCTCGACGGCCACATCCTGCTGTCGCGCCGCGTCGCCGACAGCGGCCTGTACCCGGCCATCGACGTGGAATCCTCGGTCAGCCGCGTGGTCCAGGACATCGCCGACGAGCCGTGGCGGCTGCGCATCCGCGCGCTGAAGCGGCTGGTCTCGGCGTACTCTTCCAACCGCGACCTGATCACCATCGGCGCCTACCAGCGCGGCAACGATCCGGCGGTGGACGAAGCGCTGGAACGCTGGCCGGAGATCATGGAATTCCTCGGACAGGACGTCGCCAAGGCCGCAGATCTGCCCCACAGCCAGGCCGCGTTGAAGCGCCTGGTCGAACGTGAGAACTAAGCCATGATGCAATCGCAACGTATCGATCCCCTGCTCCGCCGCGCCCAGCAGCACGAGGACGAGGTCGCGCGCGACCTGGCCGAGCGCCAGCGCGCGCTCGCGACCCACGAGTCGCGGCTGGAGGAGTTGCGCCGCTACGCCGAGGAATACGCCAACAGCCAGATGTCCGCCACCAGCCTGGCGCAGCTGGCCAACCGGCGCGCGTTCCTGGACCGGCTGGAAAGCGCGGTGCAGCAGCAGTGCCAGACCGT
Source organism: Xanthomonas sp. (assembly GCF_017163755.1). Classification (GTDB taxonomy): domain Bacteria; phylum Pseudomonadota; class Gammaproteobacteria; order Xanthomonadales; family Xanthomonadaceae; genus Xanthomonas_A. Next base: position 22,047 of record NZ_JAFIWC010000008.1, on the reverse strand, counting down.
GGACCGCAACCGCGAGAAGGTCGAGATGGAGCGCAGCCGGCTGTTGCTGGCCAGCCGCGACAAGCAGGTGCTGGAGCAGCTGGCCGCCAGCTACCGCGCCCAGGAGCGCAAGGTGGACGACCGCCGCAGCCAGCGCGAGATGGACGACCTGGGCGCGCGCCGGGTGCGCCTGGCCGCGGCCGAGAACGAGAACGGAGACAGCCGATGAATGCCCTGTCCGCCCTCGGCGGCGCCGGCCGCACCCCGCAGGTGTCCGGCGGCGACGGCAACGCCCCGGCCGCCGGCGGGTCCGGCCAGGACTTCGCCAAGCTGCTGGACGGCGACGGCAACAGCGCCCCCAAGCCCAAGGCCCAGGGCAGCGACAAGACCCAGCAACAGGCGCCGGCCGACACCAGCGGCGCGTCGAAGCCGCCTGCCCAGACCGACGGCGCCGCCGAACCGACGCGCGACGCCCAGGCCGGCGAGCAGGCGGTGCGCGACAGCGACAAGCCCGAAGGCGCCGACAAGGACACCAGGGCCGACAGCGACGACGATGCCGGCTGGCCGCCGGCCGGGCTGGCCGGCTTCGGCATGGCGATCATGCCGGCATTGAACGCCGCGCTGCCCGCCACCGCCACCGCGCTCGGTGCCGCCGGGCTGGCGCTCGGTGTGGCCGCAGCCGCGGCCAAGGGCGTGGCCGGCGTGCTCGGCGGCGACGTCGCGCCAGCCACCGCCGGCGCCGCGGGCGCACTGCCCGGCGCCGCGCAGGCCGCCACCGGCGCCAGCGCCGCGGTCGCCGCCGGCGATTTCACCGGCCTGCTGGCGCAGGCCGCCAGCGCCACCGCGCACGCCGCGACCGCCGAGGCGGCGGCACCGGCCGCGGCATTGGCCGCCCTGGCCGGCGCCGGCGACGGCGCGCAACCGGCCGGCGGCGACATCGCCAGCCCGGACCCGTCGAACCTGCTCGGCCTGGGCAACACCCCGGCGGTGTCGGTGGCGCGCAGCGCGGACGGCGCCGCGCCGTTCACGGGTTCGCCGACCCCGACCCCGGACCTGCACGGCGACGACTTCGACGACGCGCTCGGCGCACGCATGAGCTGGCTGGCCGACCAGAAGATCGGCCACGCCCACATCAAGCTCAACCCGGCCGAACTCGGCCCGGTCGAGGTGCGCCTGCAGCTCAGCGGCGACCAGGTCAACGCCAGCTTCAGCAGCGCCCAGGCCGACGTGCGCCAGGCGCTGGAGAACAGCCTGCCGCGGCTGCGCGAGTTGCTCGGCCAGCAGGGCTTCCAGCTGGGTCAGGCGGACGTCGGCAGCCAGCAGCGCAACGCCTCGTCGCAGAACCCGGCGCAGCCGGGCTTCGGCACCGGCGACGGCGGCGACGACGGCCTGGCCGGCGTCGGGATTCCGGCAGCGGCGCTGCGCCAGCGCGGCCTGCTCGACGCCTACGCCTAGCGCTAGGCGCCTGCCAGCGCAGGCGCGGATTCGTCGCCGGCCGGGTACCGCCGGCGACGCCTGGTCCGCCTGAAGCCCCTCCCGCAAAGCATTCGCGGCCGCGGCGGCCGCCGTCAAATATCCGCCGCCGCCATCCCCGTGTTTCGGCACGCCGGTTGCATCTGTAGGGCCAAGAGTCCCTCCAGGAGCACCCCGTGGCAGCTGCCGCCGACAAATCGAAGAAACCCGCCGACGCCAAGGCCGCCCCCGAGGGCGGCAAGTCGAAGAAGAAGCTGCTGATCATCGTCGCCGTGGCGGTGCTGGTGCTCGGCGGCGGCGGTGCCGGCGCGTGGTTCTTCCTGAAGAAGCCCGAGGCCGCGCACGGCAAGGCGCAGGCCAAGCACGCCGAGCTGCCCAAGCCGGCGCAGTACTTCGCGATGGACCCGGCCTTCGTGGTCAACCTCAACGGCGCCGAAGACGGCCCGCGCTACCTGCAGCTGGAAGTGCAGCTGATGACCCGCGACCCGGAGGAGCTGAAGTCGATCACCGAGAACGCGCCGGCGATCCGCGCGCACCTGCTGATGCTGTTCTCGCAGGTGCAGGCGCAGGACATCGCCGACATCGCCGGGCGCAAGAAGCTGCAGGCCGCCGCGCTGGCCGAGGCGCAGAAGCTGATGACCGCCGAGACCGGCAAGAAGTGCGTCGACGACCTGCTGTTCACCAGCTTCGTGACCCAGTAAGGCGCCCGACGATGAGCGACCTGCTTTCCCAAGACGAAATCGATGCGCTGTTGCATGGCGTCGATGCCGGCGCGGTGGATACCGGCCCGGCGCCGCCGGCGCCGGGCGAAGCGCGCCAGTACGATTTCTCCAGCCAGGACCGGATCATCCGCGGGCGCATGCCCACGCTGGAGATGGTCAACGAGCGCTTCGCGCGGCTGTGGCGCATCGGCCTGTTCAACCTGATCCGGCGCTCGGCCGACATGTCGGTGCGCGGCATCGACCTGATCAAGTTCAACGACTACATGCATTCGCTGTACGTGCCGAGCAACCTCAACCTGATCAAGTTCAAGCCGCTGCGCGGCACCGGGCTGATCGTGTTCGAGCCGACCCTGGTGTTCACCGTGGTCGACAACTTCTTCGGCGGCGACGGCCGCTATCCCACCCGCATCGAGGGCCGCGAGTTCACCCCGACCGAGATGCGGGTGATCCAGCTGATGCTCAAGCAGACCTTCGCCGACCTGCACGAGGCGTGGGCGCCGGTGATGGACGTGGACTTCGAGTACATCAACTCGGAGATCAACCCGCACTTCGCCAACATCGTCACCCCGCGCGAGTACGTGGTGGTCAGCCGCTTCCACGTGGAGCTGGAAGGCGGCGGCGGCGAGATCCACATCACCCTGCCGTACTCGATGCTCGAGCCGATCCGCGAACTGCTCGACGCCGGCATCCAGAGCGACCGCGTGGACCGCGACGAGAGCTGGAACATCATGCTGCGCGAACAGCTCAACAACGCCGAGGTCACCTTGTCCAGCGTGCTGGCGCAAAAGCAGATCAGCCTGCGCGAACTGACCCGGCTGAAGGTCGGCGACGTCCTGCCGATCGAGCTGCCCAAGCAGGTGCCGCTGTGCGTGGAGAACATCCCGGTGTTCACCGGCGAGTTCGGCGTTTCCCGCGGCCAGAATGCGGTCAAGATCGTTTCCAACCAACCTCCGGGCGCCCTGCCGCGCCGTCCCGCCCTCCAGGAAGACGCCTCATGAGCCAGACCGAAATCCCCAGCGCCACCCCGGCCCAGTTCGACACCCTGCAGCCCGAGCAGAGCATCGACGGCAACGACCTCAACCTGGACGTGATCCTGGACGTGCCGGTGACGCTGTCGCTGGAAGTGGGCCGCTCGCGCATCCCGATCCGCAACCTGCTGCAGCTCAACCAGGGCTCGGTGGTGGAGCTGGAGCGCGGCGCCGGCGAGGCGCTGGACGTCTACGTCAACGGCACCCTGATCGCGCACGGCGAAGTGGTGACCATCAACGACCGCTTCGGCGTGCGCCTGACCGACGTGGTCAGCCCGAGCGAGCGCATCCGGAGACTGCGGTGAGCCTGCTGCTGGCCGTCGCCGCGCAGACCGCCAAGAGCGCGGCGCCGGCCGCCAGCAGCGCCCCTTCCCCGCCGGGGCTGATTGGCGCGTTCTTTGCATTGCTGCTGGTGCTGGGCCTGATCGTGGGCCTGGCGTGGCTGCTGAAGCGGATGCCGGGCAGCGGCTTCCGCCCCGCCGACGGCTTGCGCGTGGTCGCCAGCCTGTCGGTCGGCGCCAAGGAACGGGTGGTGGTGGTCGACGTCAACGGCGAGCAGTTGCTGCTGGGGGTGTCGCCCGGCGGCATCTCGGCCCTGCACAGGCTGCCCGAACCGCTGCCGCAGGCGCCGTCGCCGACGCTGCCGAACTTCAAGAACCTCAAGCATCTTCCCGATTTCGCCCAGCTGCTGGCACAGAAGCTGCGCAAGGACAAATGACCATGTTGCCTCGCTGGACCCGTTGGAACCGCTGCCTGCGCCTGCTGCTGATCCTGCTGACGCTGAGCCTGCTGCCGTCGCTGGGCTGGGCCCAGGCCGCGCCTGCGGCACCGGCCGCGCCGGCCGCGACCGGCGCCGCGCCGACCTTGCCGTCGCTGCCGGAAGTCAACGTCGGCAAGGTCGGCGCGCAGCCGGTGAGCCTGCCGCTGCAGACCCTGCTGTTGATGACCGCGATCACCCTGCTGCCGTCGATGCTGCTGGTGCTGACCGCCTTCACCCGCATCACCATCGTGCTCGGCCTGCTGCGCCAGGCGATGGGCACCGGGCAGACCCCGTCCAACCAGGTGCTGATGGGCCTGGCCCTGTTCCTGACCGCGCTGGTGATGATGCCGGTGTGGGAGAAGGCCTGGGGCCAGGGCATGAGCCCGTATCTCAACGGCCAGATCGATTTCCAGACCGCGTGGACGCTGACCACGCAGCCGCTGCGCGCGTTCATGCTGGCGCAGGTGCGCGAGGCCGACCTGATGACCTTCGCCGGCATGGCCGGCGACGGCACCTACAGCAGTCCCGACGCGATCCCGTTCCCGGTGCTGGTGGCCTCGTTCGTCACCAGCGAGCTGAAGACCGCGTTCGAGATCGGCTTCCTGATCTTCATCCCGTTCGTGATCATCGACCTGGTCGTGGCCAGCGTGCTGATGTCGATGGGCATGATGATGATGTCGCCGATGCTGGTGTCGGCGCCATTCAAGATCCTGCTGTTCGTGCTGGTCGACGGCTGGGTGCTGACCGTCGGCACGCTCGCCGCCAGCTTCAACGGAGTCTGAGCCGATGAGCCCCGAACTTGCCCTGACCGAACTGCGCGGCGGCCTGGTCACCGTGCTGTGGGTCGCCGGCCCGCTGCTGCTGGCGATGCTGGTGGTCGGCGTGGTGATCGGCGTGATCCAGGCCGCCACCCAGCTCAACGAGCCGACCATCGCCTTCGTCGCCAAGGTGATCGCGCTGACCGCGATGCTGTTCGCCACCGGCAGCATGCTGCTGGCGCACCTGGTCGAGTACACCACGATGCTGTTCCAGCGCATTCCGCATCTGATCGGGGGCTAGCGCCGTGAATGGCAAGGGCTGGCGCGGGACCGGGAACCGGGGACCGGGGACCGGGAAAAGCAGGGGCAACCTCGGGGCTTTCCCCGTACGCGCTCTTCCGGTCCCCGGTCCCTGGTCCCTGGTCCCGGCTCCTGGTCCCCGTTACCCGGTCCCCGCCTGATGGATTCGGCAACCCAAATGGTCATCGACGGCCAGCAGGCCTTCGCGATGGTCGGCGCGATCCTGTGGACGATGCTGCGCATCGGCGCGCTGCTGCTGGTGATGCCGCTGGTCGGCACCCGCGCGGTGCCGGCGCGGATCCGGGTGATGCTGGCGGCGACGCTGGCCATGGCGCTGGCGCCGCTGCTGCCGCCGGTGCCGGACTGGGACGGCTTCAACGCCGCGGTGGTGCTGAGCGTGGCCCGCGAGCTGGCGGTCGGCGCCAGCATGGGCTTCATGCTGCGGCTGATCTTCGAGGCCGGCGCGATGGCCGGCGAACTGGTCTCGCAGAGCACCGGCCTGGGCTTTGCGCAGATGGCCGACCCGTTGCGCGGCGTCACCTCCGGCGTGATCGGGCAATGGTTCTACCTGGCCTTCGGCCTGCTGTTCTTCACCGCCAACGGCCACCTGGCGCTGGTCGCGCTGCTGGTGGACAGCTACAAGGCGCTGCCGATCGGCACCGCGGTGCCCGACGCGCAGGCGATGGCCGCGGTGGCGCCGGATTTCTTCATGACCATGATGCGCGGCGCGGTATCGCTGGCGCTGCCGGTGATGGTGGCGATGCTGGCGGTGAACCTGGCCTTCGGCGCGCTGGCCAAGGCCGCGCCGGCCTTGAACCCGATCCAGCTCGGCCTGCCGGTGGCGGTGCTGCTGGGCCTGGGGCTGCTGGCGGTGCTGGCCGGGGAACTGGGGCCGCCGGTGCAACGGCTGTTCGATGCGGCCTTCGATGCCGCGCGCCAGGTCACCGCGTGAGCCGTTCAAGCCCCGCCGTCCCGCGCCGATAACGGCATGAGCCCGGTGCGGACGGCATCGACCACCGGCGCGCGCCTTCCAATTGGGACGTCCGTTCTCGCCGTGCTGACCGATCACCTGCCGCCGTGGCTGTCCCGTCTGCGCGCCGCGGCGCTGGGACGCGCCGGCGCGTGCCTGGCGCTTTTCGGCGCGCTCGGCGGCACGGCATTGGCGCAGGACTACAGCTTCCGCGACTACGCCCAGGCCGACGGCCTGCAGGGCCTGAGCACCAACTGCCTGTTCCAGGACCATCGCGACGTGGTCTGGGTGTGCACCGAGCTGGGCCTGCACCGCTACGAACGCGAGCGTTTCGAGCGGCTCGATGCGCAGACCGGCCTGGATAGTCCGCTGGTCTACGCGATGAGCGAGGACAGCCGGCAACGGCTGTGGGTCGGCGCGTCCAACGCGCTGTACGTCGGCGACGGCGTGCGCTTCGCGCCGGTGCCCGGCGCCGACGGGCAACGCCTGTCGATCGACATCGGCCAGTCGCTGGCGCGCTTCGGCGATGACATCGTCGCGCTCAGCGACAAGCGCCCGCTGCGCGTCAGCAGCGGCGAGGGTGGGCGCTGGCGCGTGGCGCCGTTGCAGTCCAGCGGCGCTCCGCTGGGCGAGGTGTCCAGCGTGAGCGCGGTCGGCGATGCGTTGTGGCTGGGGTGCGGCCGCCAGTTGTGCCGGATGGACGCGCACGGCCGGGTGCGCCGGCTGGGCGTGGCCGACGGCGTCCCCGACGACCTGTGGCTGGGCGTGCTGCGCGACCGCCACGGCACCGTGTGGGCGCGCGGCGTGCACCACGTGCTGGCGTGGCCGGCCGGCGCGGCGGGCTTCGCCGACCGGCCGCCGCCCCCGGGGGTGGCGTTCTCCACGCTGTCGGTGGGCGTCAACCTGGTCGAGGACGCGGACGGCCGCGTGCTCACCCGCAGCGACGGCGGTCTGGTACGCTGGGAGGGCGGGCGCTGGCGCAGCTTCAGCCGCAGCCAGGGGCTGAAGCTGGCGCAGAACTTCGGCGCCTTGCTCGCCGACCGCCAGGGCCGGCTGTGGCTGGGCACCCGCGGCCTGGGCGTGCAGCGCTGGCTCGGCTACGGCCTGATCCAGCACTGGGAGGAACCGCAGGGCCTGGCGGTGGGGCCGACCTGGGCGATCCTGCGCAGCCGCGGCGACGGTCGCCTGTACGTCGGCAGCGAGATGGGCGCCAACGTGCTCGACGAACGCAGCAAACGCATGCTGCCGCTGACCGGGGACGGCGGCCAGGCGCTGCTGCAGTCGGTGCAGCTGCTGGACGATGCCAGCGGCACGCTGTGGCTGGGGCAGTCGTCCGGGCGGGTCTGGCGCCTGGAGCGCGGCCGCGGCCGCATGCGCGAGGTGATCAAGGTGCCGTCGACGCTCAAGTCGATGTTCTTCGACGATGCCGGCATGCTGTGGCTGTTCACCACCCGCGGCCTGTTCCAGCTGGCCCCGGGCGCCCGTGCCGCGACAGCGGCGGCCGGGGTGCCGTCCGGGCAGTTCGTCGGCGGCGGCTACGACGCGCAGCGCCGGCTGTGGCTGGTCGCGCGCGACGCCCTGTACCTGCACCAGGGCCAGCGCTGGCAGCCGATCCGGCTGCGCGGCGCGCTGCCCGGCGCGGACCTGGACAAGTTCAGCGTGGGCGGCAACGAGGCCTGGCTGTCGTTCGGCGACGTCGGCGTGTGGCGCGGCCGCCTCGACGCGAAGTCCGCCACCCTGGACCTGCGCAAGGTCGACGACGCGCTGCTGTCGCGGGTGCTGCCCTACGTGCTGCACCTGGACCGCCGGCAGCGGCTGTGGGTCGGCAGCAGCCAGGGGCTGGACCTGTGGGCGCAGGGCCGCTGGATCCGCGTCACCCAGGCCGAAGGGCTGCTGTGGGACGACATCTCCGAGTTCGCGTTGTTCGAGGACCGCGACGGCTCGGTGTGGATCGGCAGCAGCAAGGGCCTCAGCCAGGTGCTCGACCCGGCACGCCTGTTCGCCGCCCATCCGCTGAAACTGCAGCTGCTGCGCGCCTCGCGCGACGGCCGCACGGTCGCCCAGGGCGCGCAACTGCCGTGGTCGCAACAGCCGATCGAGGTCGCCTTCGCGGTCCCCGGCGCGGTCGGCGGCGACGACCACATCAAGTTCCGCTACCGCCTGAGCGGCCTGCAGTCGCGCTGGGCCACCACCCAGCAGAGCCATCTCACCTACACCCTGCTGTCGCCGGGCCGCTACACGCTGGAGGTGCAGGCGCTGGACGAACGCCAGCGCACGCGCAGCAACGTCGTGCGCCTGGACTTCCAGGTCATGCCGCCGTGGTGGCGCAGCCCGCTGGCGTGGATGCTGTACGCGCTCGCCGCCGCGTTGCTGGTGCACCTGGTGTGGCGCTGGCGGATCCGCCAGCTGAGCGCCCGCGAGCGCGAACTGGCGCGGCTGGTCGCCGAGCGCACCCGCGAACTGGAACACGACAAGCGCGAGCTGGAGAAGGCGCGCGCGGCGCTGGCGCTGAAGGCGATCCGCGACGACCTGACCGGCCTGCTCAACCGCACCGGCATCCTCGATGCGCTGTCCGCGCAGATCCGCCTGCATGCGCTGGACCCGCAGCCGCTGGCGGTGGCGATGATCGACCTGGACCACTTCAAGCACGTCAACGACCAGTACGGCCACCTGGTCGGCGACGCGGTGCTGGCGCGGGTCGGCAAGCGCATGAACGCCAACCTGCGCGGCTCGGACCTGATCGGACGCTACGGCGGCGAGGAGCTGCTGGCGGTGCTGCCGGGCCTGGCGCCGCCGGCGCGGGCGCGGCTGCACGAGCTGCACCAGGTGATCGGCGCCACGCCGTTCATCACCGACGGCGGGGTGATCGAGGTCACCGCCTCGATCGGGGTGACCTGGTACCGGCCCGGCGAAAGCGCCGAACAGCTGCTCAACCGCGCCGACGAAGCGCTGTACCGGGCCAAGCACGGCGGCCGCAACCGGGTCGAACTGCATCTGGAGGCGGCGCAGCGCAGCGCGCCGTAGCCGTTCCGGCGCCGGGTGCGGCCAGTGCAGCGATGGCCGTGCTCGCGGATGTACGCGCGCCCGGCATGCAGCCTCCTGGGAGGCCAGGGGTCGGCTGCGTCGTCACGGGTGCGGCGCGCCCTTCCTGCATGATCGATGCGTTGGCGAGGTTCCTGCGTCGATGCGCAAGCTTCAGGGCCTACGGTGCGGCACGCCCTCCACACCCGTCGGCCCTCGCCCTTCCCTGCCCCGGCACGCGCCGCGATCGCGCCGGCCGTGCGCAATACCCCGCAACCGTGGCGCCGGCTCAAGCGCAGGCGGCGCGCGGCCGATATCCGAATGGACCCGCCAGCGCGCTGGCGGCATCGCGACTGCTGCTGCGCAACCTTCCGCCACCGGAACGCCATGAACCGTCCTTTTTCCGGCACTCCCCGCCGCCGCGCCGGCCACCGCGCCGGTGCGCGCAACGCCGGCGACGGCTGACGCCACCGGCATGCGCGCGAACCGGCGGACCTGGCGGCTGTGCGGCACGTTGCTGTGGCTATGGCTGTGGCTGGGCCCGGGGGCGAGCGACGGCGTCCACGCCCAGTCGATTCCGCTGCGCCGCTACGCCCACGACCAGGGCTTGCTCGGCCTGGCCGGCACCTGTCTGCTGCAGACCCGCCAGGGCATGCTGTGGGTGTGCACCGAAAGCGGCCTGTACCGCTTCGACGGACGCGATTTCCAGCAGGTGCCGCTGCACGGCGAGGGCGGCCACCTGATCGCCGATGCCGAAGAGGACGCCGCGCAACGCCTGTGGGTGGCCTCGTCCGAACACCTGTACGTCGACGAAGGCCAGGGACTGCGCCGATTGAGCGTGCAGGAAACCGGGCCGCTGCAGCACGGCGGCCTGCAACTGGCCAGCCCGCGCTGGGGCACGGTGGTGATCGACGGCGAACGCGCGCTGCATGCGCAGCGCCAGCCCGACGGACGCTGGCGGCTGCAGCCGCTGTTCGATGCCGCCACGTTGGCGCGCGTCCCGCAGCTCGGCCGCATCGTCAGCGCCCAGGCCGAAGGCGATGCGCTGTGGCTGGGCTGCGGCCGCGCCCTGTGCCGGATCGGCGCGGACCGTTCGGTGCTGGTATTCGGCCAGGCGCAGGGCTTGCCCGAGGACGTCTGGCGCAGCGTGCTGCACGACCGCGATGGCGCGCTGTGGGTGCGCGGCCAGCACCAGCTGATGCAACTGCCGGCCGGCGCGGCGCGATTCGTGCCGCGTCCGGTCGACGGCGCCGGCGTGGCGATGTTCAGCCGCCAGGCGCAGCTCCTGCTCGATGCCAAGGGCCGCGTGCTGCTGCGTACCAACACCGGCCTGGCGCGCTGGGAAGGCGGCCGCTGGCGCCTGTTCGACCGCCGCAACGGACTGCCGGAAAGCGCCATCGTCGCGCTGCTGCTGGACCGGCAGGGCGACCTGTGGATGACCGTCGACGGCGAAGGCGTGGTGCGCTGGAGCGGCTACGACTGGATCGAGAACTGGGACGTGTCGCAGGGCATGCGCATGGCCCCGACCTGGGCGATCCAGCGCGACCGCCATGGCGCGTTGCTGCTCGGCAACGAGGGCGGCGGCAGCCGCCAGTCCGGTGCCGGCGCGCGCTTCCGGCCCTGGCTGGACGACGCCGGCATCCAGCTGGTCGGCCTGCAGGTCGCCGCCGATGGCTCGCTGTGGAGCGCCGATTCGCTCGGCGACCTGCGCCACCACGATGGCGACGGCGGCAATGGCCGCCTGGTCGCGCGCCTCGGCAGCGCGGTCAAGCGGCTGTACCTGGATCGCGCCGGCAGGCTATGGTTCCTCTCGCAGAAGGGCGTCTACCTGCTGCCGCGGCCGCAGGAGGAGACCCGGCCGCATCGGGTCCAGGCGCTGCCGATGGTGGAGTACACCGACATCCACGAAAGCGCCGACGGCACGCTGTGGATCGCCGGCGCGGCCGGCGCCTACCGCTTGCGCGGCGCGCACTGGTCGCCGCTGCAGCTGCGCCTGGACGGCAAGCCGGCGCGGCCGGCGGTGGACAAGCTGCTGGTGCTCGGGGACGGCACGGTGTGGGCGTCGCTGTCGCGCCCCGGGCTGTGGCGGGGCCGCGTGGACGGCGATGGCCTGGCGTTGCGCCAGGTGGACGACGCCCCGCTCAAGGGCCTGCGCGTGTACCTGATCCGCCAGGACCGCGCGCGGCGGATCTGGGTCGGCCACAACCAGGGCCTGGACGTGTACGACGGGCGACGCTGGTCGCGGCTGAGCCAGTCGCAGGGCCTGCTGTGGGACGACACCTCCGAAAGCGCCTATTTCGAGGACCGCGACGGCTCGGTGTGGATCGGCAACAGCAAGGGCGTCAGCCATGTCCTGGACCCGCAGCGCCTGTTCCAGGGCGACACGCCGGCGGTGACGCTGAGCCGGTTCACCCGCGGCGACCGCGCCATCGGCGCCGGCGCGCGGCTGCCGTGGAGCGAGCAGCCGCTGCACATCGAAGTGACCACGCCGGCGCTGTACGACGACCGCCACCGGGCGACGCTGCGCTACCGCTTCGCCGGCCAGCACAGCCAGTGGATCTCCACCCCGAACTTCGAGATCGAACATCCGCCGCTGGCGCCGGGCGACTATGTGTTCGAGATCCAACTGCTCGACAGCTACCGGCGCAGCGCCTCGCCGCTGACCCGCGTGGCGTTCTCGGTGGCGCCGGTGTGGTGGCGCAGCGCGCCGATGCTCGGCCTGTACGCGCTGGCGGCGCTGGGGCTGGCGATCGCCCTGGTGCGCTGGCGCGAACGCCAGTTGCGCCGGCAACAACGCGAACTGGCCGCCCTGGTGGCGCTGCGCACCCGGGAGCTGGAGCACGACAAGCGCGAGCTGGAGAAAGCACGCGCGGCGCTGGCGGTGAAGGCCTCGCACGACGAACTGACCGGCCTGCCCAATCGCGCCGGCGTGCTCGACGCGCTGATCGAGCAGATCGGGCACAGCCAGGCCGACGGCCGCCCGCTGGCGGTGGCGATGATCGACCTGGACCATTTCAAGCGGGTCAACGACGAGCACGGCCACCTGGTCGGCGATGCGGTGCTGGTCATGGTCGGGCAGCGCCTGACCGCCAACCTGCGCGGCGCCGACCTGATCGGACGCTACGGCGGCGAAGAGCTGCTCGGGGTGCTGCCCGGGCTGCCGATGCCCTCGCACGAGCGGCTGCAGGAACTGCGCGAGGCGATCGGCGGCAAGCCCCTGCGCCTGGGCAGCCAGACGCTTACGCTCACCGCGTCGATCGGCGTGGCCTGGTACCGGTCGGGCGAGACCGTGCAGCAGTTGCTCGGCCGCGCCGACGATGCGCTGTACCGGGCCAAGCACCTGGGCCGCAATCGGATCGAAATGCAGTTGGACGCGGTTCCCGGCGCGGCGCCGGATGCGCCCGTGCACGGGCTCGCCGGCGGCTGAGCGTCCCGCGGCATTCCACTGGCGCAGGCCGCTGCCGCCACGTGGACGGCCACGCCCGCCTGGACTAGGGCCTAGGCGCCTGCGGCGAAACGGAACAGTCCTTGCAAGAGCCGACGGGATCCCTTCCGGCCAGCCCCTGCCATGTCCGAAAACGAACAAGCCGGCGAACCCACCGAACAACCTACCGAAAAACGCCTCAGACAGGCGCGCGAGCAGGGCAACATCCCGCAGTCGCGGGAACTGGCGACGGCGGCGGTGTTCAGCGCCGGCGTGTTCGCGCTGATGGCGATGTCCGGTTCGATGGCCGCCGGCGCGGTCGCCTGGATGAAGCTGGCGCTGCGCCCCGACCCCGGGCTGTACGGCCATCCCGACGCCCTGTTCGGCCATGTCGGCGTGCTGCTGCTGGGCCTGCTGAAGATCACCGTGCCGCTGGTCGGCGTGTGCCTGCTGGCCGGCTTCATCGCCCCGGCGCTGATGGGCAGCCTGCGCTTCTCCGGCGCCGCGCTGATGCCCAAGTTCAACCGGCTCAACCCGATGAGCGGGCTGGCCCGCCTGTACGGCCCGCAGAGCCTGGCCGAGCTGCTCAAGTCGATGCTGCGCCTGCTGTTCGTCGGCGGCGCCGCGGTGCTGTGCACCTGGGGCAAGCTCGACGACCTGCGCGGCCTGCTGCACGAGCCGCTGGAGCAGGCCATCGGCCACGGCCTGGGCTTCACCCAGCGCCTGCTGCTGTACACCGCCGGCGCGCTGGCGCTGCTGGCGGCGATCGACGCGCCGTACCAGAAGTGGAACTACATCCGCAAACTGAAGATGACCCGCGACGAAGTGCGCCGGGAAATGAAGGAAAGCGAAGGCAGCCCCGAGGTCAAGGGCCGCATCCGGCAGATGCAGATGCAGCTGTCGCAGCGGCGGATGATGGAGGCGGTGCCCAGCGCCGACGTGGTGGTGGTCAACCCCACCCACTACGCGGTGGCGCTGAAGTACGAGAGCGGGCGCATGCGCGCGCCGACCGTGGTCGCCAAGGGCGTGGACGAACTGGCCTTCCGCATCCGCGAGATCGGCGAGCAACACCGGGTCGCGGTGATCTCCGCGCCGCCTTTGGCACGCGCCTTGTATAGGGAAGGCGAACTCGGCAAGGAAATCCCCGTGAGACTGTATTCGGTCGTGGCCCAGATCCTGTCCTACGTGTACCAGCTGCGCGCCTGGCGCAGCGGCCCGATGCCGCCGCTGCCGCCGCTGGACGTCGATGAATTCGCCCCGGGGAGCAAGCCGTGAGCAAGCCCGCATCGCAAATGAACGCGCGCAAGATGATGGACATGGTCAAGCACGGGCTCGGCGCCCCGCTGATCGTGATGGCGATGCTGGCCATGGTGGTGGTGCCGCTGGCCGCGCCGGTGCTGGACGCGCTGTTCACCTTCAACATCGCCATCTCGCTGATGGTGCTGCTGGCGGTGGTGTACGTGAAGCGGCCGCTGGAATTCAGCATCTTCCCGATCGTGCTGCTGATGACCACGATGCTGCGCCTGGCGCTGAACGTGGCCTCCACCCGCGTGATCCTGATCAACGGCCAGAACGGCCACGAGGCCGCCGGCAAGGTGATCGCCGCGTTCGGCGAGTTCGTGATCGGCGGCAACTACGCGGTCGGCATCGTGGTGTTCGCGATCCTGACCATCATCAACTTCGTGGTCATCACCAAGGGCGCCGGGCGCGTATCGGAAGTGACCGCGCGCTTCATCCTCGACGCCATGCCCGGCAAGCAGATGGCGATCGACGCCGACCTCAACGCCGGCCTGCTGACCCGCGAGGAAGCCAAGGCCCGGCGCGAGGAAGTGCGCGAGGAAGCGGACTTCTACGGCTCGATGGACGGCGCCAGCAAGTTCATCCGCGGCGACGCCATCGCCGGCATCCTGATCCTGTTCATCAACCTGCTCGGCGGCTTCGCGGTCGGCATCCTGCAGCACGGCATGCCGGTCGGCGAGGCCGCCTCCACCTACACGCTGCTGTCGATCGGCGACGGCCTGGTCGCGCAGCTGCCGGCGCTGCTGGTGTCCTCGGCGGTGGCGATGCTGGTCACCCGCGCCTCGCGCGCGCAGGACATGGGCGCCTCGATGATGGGCCAGGTGTTCGGCCAGCACAAAGCGCTGGCGGTGTCGGCGGCGATCCTGGGCCTGGTCGGCCTGGTCCCGGGCATGCCCAACGTCGCTTTCTTGACGCTGGCGCTGATCCTGGGCGTGCTGGCCTGGAAGATGTGGAAGCGCAGCCTGGTCGCCGAGGAAACCGGCGCCGAGGCGGTGCAGCCGGCCGCGGCCGCCGCCGCGCAGGCCAATGCCGAACTGGGCTGGGACGAGCTGCGCCCGATCGACCCGCTGGGCCTGGAGGTCGGCTACCGGCTGATCCCGCTGGTGGACAAGGCCCAGGGCGGCGAACTGATGGCGCGGATCAAGGGCGTGCGGCGCAAGCTGACCCAGGACATCGGCTTCCTGATACCGCCAGTACACATCCGCGACAACCTGGAACTGCCCGCCAACGCCTACCGGCTGCTGGTGCACGGGGTGCCGGTGGCCACCGCCGACATCCATCCGGACCGCGAACTGGCGCTGGATCCCGGCGGCGCGCTCGGCAAGATCGACGGCATCGCCGGCAAGGACCCGGCGTTCGGGCTGGACGCGATCTGGATCCAGCCGCACCAGCGCGCCCACGCCGAAACCATGGGCTACACCGTGGTCGACCCGGCCACCGTGGTCGCCACCCACCTGTCGCACCTGATCCGCGAGCACGCCCCGGAACTGCTCGGCCACGAGGAAGTGCAGCAGCTCATGGCCACCCTGGCCAAGAGCGCGCCGAAGCTGGTCGAGGACCTGACCCCGAAGGCGCTGCCGCTGTCGGTGGTGGTGCGCGTGCTGCAGAACCTGCTGATCGAGAAGATCCCGGTACGGCAGCTGCGCAAGATCGTCGAGGCGCTGGTCGAACACGCGCCGCAGAGTCAGGAACCCGGCGCGCTCACCGCCGCGGTGCGCAACTCGCTGGGCCGGTTCATCGTCCAGGAAATCGCCGGCATGTCCGCCGAACTGCCGGTTTTCACCCTGGCCCCGCAATTGGAACGCGTCTTGCAAGACTCTACCCAAGGCAACGGCGCCGCGCTCGAGCCGGGTCTGGCCGAGCGGCTGCACCAGAGCCTGTCCGACTGCGTCAGCAAGCAGGAGGCCAGGAACGAGCCGGCGGTGGTGCTGGTGCCGGCGCAGGTTCGCGCCGCACTGGCCCGCCTGGTCCGCCACAGCGTCCCCTCGCTGTCGGTGCTGTCCTACAGCGAAGTGCCGGAAGACAAGCGCTTGAAGCTGGTGGGGACGATTAGTTGAAGCCGGGACCCGGGACCCGGGACCCGGGACTCGGGACTCGGGGCTCGAAAAAGCGCAACGGTCAGGAATCGGAACGGTCAGGAATCGGAATAGACAAATGAATGCTCGCAAACACATCCACAGCCCGACGCCATTGCAAGGTGCAGCCTCCATGCGCTTGCTTTCGCCGAGTCCCGAGTCCCGCGTCCCGAGTCCCGCCCCCAAGGTGTCCGCATGAAGATCAAACGCTTCGTAGCTCCCGACATGCGCACCGCGTTGCGCATGGTGCGCGACGAGCACGGCCCGGATGCGGTGATCCTGTCCAACCGTCGCACCGACGAGGGCATCGAGATCGTCGCCGCCAACAACTACGACGAGGCGCTGGTGCAGCGCGCCCTGGATGCGGTGGTGCCGGACGAGCAGGCGCCGCGCCAGCCGGTCTCGGCCGCCCATCCGGCGCCGCGCGCCACCGCCAACCCGGCGATGGCGATGATGGCCGCGATCAGCGAGCGCCGCGCGTCGGCGCCGCCGATGCCGGCCTCGCCGCAGGATGCCGCGCTGCAGGCGGCGCTGGCGCTGACCCCGGCCCCGGCGCCACGGCTGCAGCGGCCGGCCGCTGCCGCCGCGGCGCCGCGTCCCGCCGCTCCGGTCGAATTCGCCATTCCCGACGAGGTGTTCCGCAGCGCGCCGATCCGCGTGCCGATGGCCAGCAGCCCGTTCGCCGCGGCGGCCACGCCGCCGGCCGCCGCCGATACCGTCCCGGCCTGGCTGGACAGCATCGCCGCGGTGTCGCTGACCCCGGCCGCGCCAAACCCGGCGCCGGTCGCGGCCGTTGCCGCCCCGCTCGCCCCCGCCGCCGGAATCCCGGCGCCGGCCACGCCGGCACCGGCGCCCGCGCCGGTCTTCGCCGCGCCGCAGAACGACGAACAATTGACTCAGCTGCGCGACGAACTGGCGCTGATGCGGCAGATGATCGAGCGCGAGATGAACCGCCTCACCGACGAACGCCTGCGCGGCTCGCCGGTGCGCGCCCAGGCGCTGGAACTGATGGACGACTACGGCTTCGACGCCGGCCTGACCCGCGACGTGGTGATGCAGATCCCGGCCGACATCGAACTGCATCGCGGCCGCGGGCTGATGCTGGGGCTGCTGTCCAAGCGCCTGCCGATCGCCCCCACCGACCCGCTCGAGGAAGGCGGCGTGATCGCCCTGGTCGGCCCCACCGGCGCCGGCAAGACCACCACCATCGCCAAGCTGGCCTCGCGCTTCGTCGAACGCCATGCCGCGCGCGACGTGGCCCTGGTCACCACCGACACCATCCGCGTCGGCGGCCGCGAACAGCTGCACAGCTACGGCCGACAGCTCGGCATCGCGGTGCACGAGGCCGACAGCGACGCGGCGCTGCAGCAGCTGCTGCAGCGCCTGAGCGACTACAAGCTGGTGCTGATCGACACCGCCGGCATGGGCCAGCGCGACCGCGCCCTGGCCGCGCAGCTGCACTGGCTGCGCGCCTCGCGAGTGGTCCGGTCCTTGCTAGTACTCCCTGCCAACGCTCATTTCTCCGACCTGGACGAGGTGGTGCGCCGGTTCGCCGGCGCCGATCCGCAGGGGGTGATCTTGACCAAGCTGGACGAAACCGGGCGGTTTGGCAGTGCCTTGTCGGTGGTCGCGGACCACCGGCTTCCCATCACCTGGGTCACCGATGGTCAGCGCGTGCCGGACGACCTGCACCGCGCCAACGCCGCCAGCCTCGTATTGCGCCTTGAAGATTTGCGGCGCGCTGCCGATAAGCCCTGTACTCCGGAGCAGAACCATGCCGTCGCGTGATTACGCCAAGCTGACCAACGCCTTCCCCCTGTCGGCGACCCGTACCGAGCCCCTGGGGCCGGTGCGCACCATCGCCGTGACCGGCGGCAAGGGCGGCGTCGGCAAGACCAACATTTCGGTCAACCTGTCGATGGCGCTGGCCGACCTCGGCAAGCGCACCCTGCTGCTGGACGCCGACCTGGGCCTGGCCAACGTCGACGTGCTGCTCGGGCTGACCCCGAAGTTCACCCTGGCCGACCTGGTCGCCGGGCGCTGCACGCTGGAAGAGGTGCTGGTCGACATGCCCAACGGCCTGATGGTGGTCCCCGCCGCCTCCGGCCGCCGGCACATGGCCGAGCTGCCGCCGGCCCAGCACGTGGGCCTGGTCAACGTGTTCTCCGAGCTCAAGCGCGAGCTGGACGTGATGGTGATCGACACCGCCGCCGGCATCACCGACAGCGTGCTGACCTTCTGCCAGGCCGCGCAGGACGCGGTGGTGGTGGTCTGCGACGAGCCGGCCTCGATCACCGACGCCTACGCGCTGATCAAGGTGCTGTCGCGCGAGCGCGGCGTGGACCGGGTGCAGATCGTCGCCAACATGGTCCGCGACCCCAACGAAGGCCGCCTGCTGTACGACAAGCTCAGCCGGGTGTGCGAGAAGTTCCTCGGCGACGTGTCGCTGAACTACCTGGGCTGCGTGCCGCAGGACGACTGGCTGCGCCTGGCCGTGCAGCGCCAGCAGCCGGTGGTCAAGGCCTACCCGTCCAGCCCGTCGGCGCAGGCGATCACCGAGATCGCGCGCCGCACCTCGCGCTGGCAGGCGCCGACCGCGCCGCGCGGCAACGTCGAGTTCTTCGTCGAACGGATCATCCAGCGGGGGGTCGCCGCATGAACGCCGCCGCCCAGTACCGCGCCGTCCAGCGCAACAACGACAACGACTACGTCGTCCAGCACGCCGACCTGGTGCGCCGCATCGCCCACCACCTGGCGGCGCGGCTGCCGGCCAGCGTGGAGATCGACGACCTGATCCAGGCCGGCATGATCGGCCTGATCGAGGCCTCGCGCAGCTACGACGCCGACCAGGGCGCCTCGTTCGAGACCTACGCCTCGATCCGCATCCGCGGCTCGATGATCGACGAGATCCGCCGCGGCGACTGGGTGCCGCGCTCGGTGCACCGCCGCGCGCGCGACGCCGCCTCGGCGATCCGCAAGATCGAGCAGAGCACCGGCCGCGCCGCCGCCGCCAACGAAGTGGCCGCGGCGATGGACATGCCGCTGCCGGACTACCTGCGGTTGATGGAAGACGCCGCCCGCGGCCAGGTGCTGAGCCTGGAGTCGCGGATCGAGGACCACGGCGAACTGGACACCATCGCCAAGGGCGGTCCCAATCCGCAGCAGATGCTCGAGCGCAGCGAGTTCGGGCGCGAACTGGGCAAGGCCATTGCCCTGCTGCCCGAACGCGAACAGCTGGTGCTGTCGCTGTACTACGAACAGGAATTGAACCTGAAGGAAATCGGCGCGGTGCTCGGTGTCAGCGAGTCGCGCGTATGCCAGATCCACGGCCAGGCCACGGTGCGGTTGCGCGGACGCTTGAAAGCGTTCGAAGCGGCCGACGCCGGGCTGGAAGACCAAGAATAAGACCAAGGGAGTTTGCGGTGAACAAGAACATGCGGATTTTGATCGTGGACGATTTCTCGACGATGCGGCGCATCGTCAAGAATCTGCTCGGCGATCTGGGCTTCACCAACACTGCAGAGGCCGAAGACGGCAACAGCGCGCTGACCGCGTTGCGCTCGGCGCCCTTCGATTTCATCGTCACCGACTGGAACATGCCCGGCATGACCGGCATCGACCTGCTGCGCAACGTCCGCGCCGACGACAAGCTCAAGCACCTGCCGGTGCTGATGGTCACCGCCGAGGCCAAGCGCGAGCAGATCATCGAAGCGGCGCAGGCCGGGGTGAACGGCTACATCATCAAGCCGTTCACCGCGCAGACCCTGCAGGAGAAGCTCGGCAAGATCTTCGAGCGCATGGGAGCGACCGCCTGATGGAAGCCACGGCCGAACGCAGCGCCCTGATCGAACGCCTGCAAGGCGCGCTGGACGCGCTGGAGAAAGGCGACGAAGCCGGCTGGCGCAAGGAAATCGACACCCTGGCCGCGTGGCGCACGCGGCCGATGATGCAGGGCCTGAGCCGGCTGGCGCGCGACCTGGGCCAGGCGCTGGGCGAGCTGCCCACGGTGCCGACCGAGGCCGGCGAACTCGACGACGCCTGCTCGCGGCTGGACCACGTGGTGGCGATGACCGAGGAGGCCAGCCACCGCACCCTGGACCTGGCCGAGGAATGCCGCGCGCTGGCCGAACAGCTGCGCGCCGGCGGCCTCACCGGCGACCAGGGCGAGATCCTCGACAAGATCCGCCACAACCTCACCGAGATGGCCCTGGCGCAGAGCTTCCAGGACCTGACCGGACAGATCATCCGCCGCGTCGCCGGCATCGTGCGCCGCGTCCACGAAGGCTTCGGCGCGCTGGGCCTGCCGCCGAAGGAAGAAAAGAAACCCGATGGCAGCCTCGCCGGCCCCGCGCTGGCGGGCCTGGACCGTCATGGCGTGTCGCAGAACGACGCCGACGACCTGCTGTCCGGACTGGGACTGTAACCATATGAGCGCCGTACCCGACGACATCGCTGCCGACTTCATCATCGAGGCCCAGGAGATCCTGGACCGGCTCGGCGAGCAGCTGGTGTCGCTGGAGCAGGCGCCTCAGGACACCGAGCAGCTCAACGCGGTGTTTCGCGGCTTCCATACGCTCAAGGGCGGCGCCGGCTTCCTGGCCATCCACGCCATGGTCGAGCTGTGCCACGCCGCGGAAGAGACCCTGGGCATGGCGCGCGCCGGCCAGGCGACGCTGCAGGCGCACCACTTCGACGCCGCGCAGCAGTCGCTGGACTACCTGCAGTCGATGCTCGACGCGTTCGGCAGCGGCGGCGAACCGCCGCACGCGCCGCCGGAACTGATCGCCCAGTTCGACGTCAATGCGCCGGCTGTGCCGGCTGCGGGACCGGGGACTCGGGACTCGGGACTCGGGAAAAGCCAGGCGCCTGCGGCGAAGTCCGCTGATCCCGAACTGATCAGCGACGACGAGTTCGAAGCGCTACTGGACAGCTTGCACGGCGGCGCCGCGCCCAGTGCCGAACCGCAGATTTCCCGAGTCCCGAGTCCCGAGTCCCGAGTCCCGGCGGCCTCGGCCGCCCCGAAGCCCGCCGCCGCGCCGGCCAAGCCCGCCGAGGCCGAACACACCGTGCGCGTGGACACCAAGCGCCTGGACGCGATCGTCAACCTGATCGGCGAACTGGTGCTGGCGCGCAACCGGCTCAAGACGCTGCGCGTGCGCCTGCGCGACGAAGAGCTGGACCGCGCGGTCAGCGGCCTGGACATCGCCACCGCGCGCCTGCAGTCGGCGGTGATGCGCACCCGCATGCAGCCGGTGGGCAAGGTGTTCTCGCGCTTCCCGAAGGTCGCGCGCGACGTTGCGCGTTCGTTGAACAAGGAAGTGGAACTGGAACTGATCGGCGCCGACACCGAGCTGGACCGCAACCTGGTCGAGGCGTTGGCCGATCCGCTGGTGCACCTGGTGCGCAACGCGATCGACCACGGCATCGAGGCGCCGGCGCTGCGCGAGGCCTCGGGCAAGCCGCGCAGCGGCCACGTGCGCCTGTCGGCGCAGCAGGAAGGCGACTACGTCAGCATCGAGGTGCAGGACGACGGTGCCGGCATCGATCCGGAACGGCTGCGCGCCAAGGCGCGCGAGAAGGGCCTGATCGATCCGGAGGCCGCCGCCCGCCTGACCACCGAGGAATGCCTGCACCTGGTGTTCCTGCCCGGGTTCTCGACCAAGCAGGAAGTCACCGACATCTCCGGCCGCGGCGTGGGCATGGACGTGGTGCAGTCGCGCATCCGCGAACTCAGCGGACAGATCCAGATCCAGTCGGAACTGGGCCGCGGCAGCCGTTTCCTGATCCGCGTGCCGCTGACCCTGGCGATCCTGCCGACGCTGCTGGTGCAGGCCGGCGATACCGTCTACGCGCTGCCGCTGGCGCGCGTGGTGGAAGTGCTGCACGCGCCGCTGCGTTCGCTGGGCTGGTTCGACGGCCGCGCCGTGCTCGACCGCCAGTCGCACACCCTGCCGCTGGTGGACCTGCGCCTGTGGCTGGGCATCGACGCGCCGCCGCTGCCGCTGCTGACCG
Source organism: Xanthomonas sp. (assembly GCF_017163755.1). Lineage (GTDB taxonomy): Bacteria > Pseudomonadota > Gammaproteobacteria > Xanthomonadales > Xanthomonadaceae > Xanthomonas_A. The sequence goes on along the minus strand of NZ_JAFIWC010000008.1, from coordinate 226 downwards.
TGGTGGTGCTGCAGGCCGGCGAATCGCGCGTGGGCCTGGTCGTGGACCAGGTGCGCGGCCGCGAGGAAGTGGTGATCAAGCCGCTGCCGCGCGCCTTGCGCGGCCTGCCCGGCTACGCCGGCGCCACGCTGATCGGCGACGGCCGGCTGGCGCTGATCCTGGATGTGGATGGGTTGAAGAACTGAGGTGGCGCGGGACCGGGGACCGCAGGAGCATGTCCCAGCTC
>NZ_JAFIWC010000007.1 GCF_017163755.1 Xanthomonas sp. | reverse complement strand
TCCCGAGTCCCGAGTCCCGAGTCCCGAGTCCCGAGTCCCGAGTCCCGAGTCCCGAGTCCCGAGTCCCGAGTCCCGCTCAGAAATCGAACTGCAACGCCAGCCGTGCCGTGCGCGGCGCGCCCAGGAACAGGTAGTCGTCGCCGGCGTACTCGCCGACGTCGCGCCAGTAGCGCTTGTCGGCCACGTTGTCCACGCTCAGCCGCAGCGTGGTCGGCACCGCGCCCAGCCGCGTCGCGTAGCGCGCGCCCAGGTTGTACACGGTGTAGCCGCCGACCTCGACGCGGCCGCCGCGGTCGGCATGCTTGGCGCCGCTGTACTGCGCGCCGCCCAGCAGCGCCAGGCCGGCGATGCCGGGCACGTCCCAGGTGGCCTGCGCGCTGGCGCGCAGCCTGGGCACGTTCAATGCCTGGTGGCCTTCGTAGGCCGGCGTGCCGGTGTCCTCGGCGCGCGCGCGGATGCCCGCCACGCTGGCCTGCAGCCGCAGCCCGCCGCCGACCGCGCCGTCGGCCGACAGCTCGATGCCGCGGTTGTGCAGCCGGCCCTGCTGCAGGTACAGGAACGTGCCGTCGTCCTGCGGTTGCGCGTACTGGTAGGCCTGGCGGATGTCGAACAGCGCCGCGCCCAGCGCCAGCCCGTCGCGTTCGTACTTCAGCCCGGCCTCGCTCTGGTAGGCGCTGGTCGGCGCGAGGATCTCGTCGGCGTTGCTGGCGAACCACGAGGCGGTGCCGCCGGGCGACAGGCCCTTGGCGAAGCTGGCGTACAGCGACAAGGCGTCCTGCGGCTTGAACAGCACCGCCGCCTGCGGCAGCAGTTCGGAGCGGCGCGTGCGCCGGATCAGGGCGCCGTCGCGGTCCCAGGCGCGCTCGTCGTAGCGCACCTGGCGCGCGCCGAGCAGCACCTGCCACGCCTCGCCGATGCCGATGCGGTCGCTGGCCAGCAGCGAGGTCTGGGTGCTGTCCAGGCGCCGCCGCTTGGGATCCAGTTCGGCATCGGCCTGGGCGAACACCGGCGGGTCGGCATCGATGCGGCCGCTGCCGATCCATTCGTTGATCGAGCCGTGGCGGTCGACGGTGCGGTGCAGGTAGTCCGCGCCGACCCTGACCTGGTGCTGCAGCGGGCCGGTGGCGAACGCGCCGCTCGCCGTCGCCTGCACCTGGTCGTTGCGGCGCGTGTCGTCGGGACTGCGGTAGTCGTAGAGGTCGTACTCGCCTTCGCTGCTGAAGTAGTTGGGCACCGCGTCGTCGGCGCAGCTGGCCGCGCCATAGCAGCCCCAGGCGAAGCTGGAGTAGTCGTCGATCACCGCGCGGCTGTGCGCGGCGGCGAGCTCCACGCGCCAGGCGTCGTTGACGCGGTACTGGTAGCGCGCCTGCGCGTTGAGCGCATCGATGCCGACCGGCCTGGACCACGGCTGGTAGGCCAGCAGGCGGTGCACCGACACGTCGCCGGGCACGCGCTCGCCGCCGAGCAACTGGTAGCCGGGCACCGACCGTTGCTGCCGGTCCTGGTACTCCACGTCCAGCTGCAGGGTCGATTGCGGGTCGATCTTCCAGTCCGCGGCCAGCGACAGGAAGTTGCGGTGGCCGTCGGCATGCGCGACGTAGCTGCGGATGCCCTCGTGCGCGGCATTGACCCGCAACCCGAACTGGCGCTCGCTGCCGAACCAGCCGCCCACGTCGGCGGCGGCATAGCGGCCGCCTTCGTCGTCGGTGCCGAGCACCAGCGTGCGCACCTGCTGCGGGCGCTTGGTCGCGTAGTCGATCACCCCGGCAGGTTCGGCGAGGCCGGACTGCAGGCCGGACAGGCCCTTGAGCACCTGCACCTGTTCCTTGTTCTCCAGCGCCACGTTCTGCTCGCCGGCGATGCTCAGGCCATTGATGCGGTAGCTGTTGGCGGCGTTGAGCGAATAGCCGCGCACCACGAAGTTCTCGTAGTAGCCGATCGGCGCATAGGCATCGCCGACCGAGGCATCGGCGCGCAGCACCTCGCTGAGCACGCGCGCCTGGCGGTCGGCCAGCTGCGCGCGGTCGATCACGCCGATCGACGCGGGCGTGTCCAGCAGCGCGGCGTCGCCGTAGCCGGCCAGGTCGGAACGGTTGCGCGGCTGCTCGCCCTGCACGTTGACCGCATCCAGTTCGACCGGCGTGCGCGCCGCGCCATCGCCGACGGCGGTGTCCGTGGCGACGGCCCGCACCGGCGCGGCGCCGGCCAGGGCGAGCGCCAGCGCCAGGGCGAGCGGGGCGGGGGAGAGGGAAGGAAGCGGCATGCGGAACCTCGTGCGAAGGAAGATGGGGAAGGGCGGTGGCGTCATCGGCGGCGGCGACATCGGGCGCGCCGCGCGTCGTGCCGGACGCGGCGGCTCATCGGCGCGGCTCCGGCGTGGCGAGGGCGGCGATGTCCGCCGCGGTCGGCGCGATCGGCGCCGCGTCGGTGGCGGTGCCGGCGATGTCCGCCACGGCCGGCGGCAGCACCGTCAGCGGCAGCGCCAGATCGGCCGCCCATTCCTGCAGCGAGCCGTCGTAGAGCGCCAGCTCGGTTTCGCCGAGCAGGCTCAGCGCCAGCGCGAGCGCAGCGGCGCTAATGCCGCCGCCGCAGTACAGCAACAACGGCCGTGGCGCGGCGAGCAGCGGCGCCAGCGTGCGCGCCAGCTGCGCCGGCGGCAGGTAGCGTCCGCCGGCGTCGAACACCGCGCGCGCCGGCAGGTTGCGGCTGCCGGGGATGTGCCCGCGGCGTGCGTAGCGGCTCGGCGCGTGCCCGGCGAACAGGGGCGCCGACAACGCGCAGACCAGGGTGCCGGCGGCGCGCCCGTGCAGCACCGCCTCGACGCGATGCCGATCCACCCACAGGTCCGGGCGCGGCGCGGCGGTGAGCGCTGCCGGCGCCGGTGCCGGCGCGTCGCCGCTGGCCTCGGGCAGGCCGGCGGCCTGCCAGGCGCGCCAGCCGCCATCCAGCACCTGCGCGTCGATCCCGGCGCTGCGCAGCATCCACCACAGCCGCGCGGCCCAGAAGCCGTCGCTGCGGTCGTAGAGCACCGGCTGGCAGCCGTCGCCGATGCCCAGCCGTTGCAGCGCGGCGCGCAGCGCCGGCCACGGCGGCAGGGCGAAGCCGAACCCGGCCTGCGCATCGCTCAACGCGTGCAGCAGGTCGGCATGCCGCGCGCCCGGGATGTGCGCGTGGCGCCAGTCCTCGGCGCCGCTGGCCGGACGGTAGTCGCCGTCGAAGCGCGGTGCCGGCAGGACGACGCTGGCATCGAGCAGGCGCAGGCGCGGGTCGTGCAGGCGCGCCGCCAGGCCGGCGACGTCGATCAACGCTGCGGCGCCGGCGCTCACGGCGCGGCCGCCGCGTGCCGGTGCAGGCGCTGCAGCAGGCGCTGGCCTTCCTCGTCGCCGAACCAGTCGGCGTGGCCGAGCAGGTAGCGCCGGTAGGCGATGTCGGCATTGGCGTCCGAGCCGGTGATGCCGGCGAAGTACTCGACCTCGCTGAGCGCGAAATCCGCGTGCGCCAGCGGCAGCAGGGCGGCCAGCGTGCGCAGCTGCGCGGCGTCCAGCGGCAGCACCGCGGCGTAGCCGCGCAGCAGCGCATCGAGCTGGTCGAGTTCGGCGACGGCGCGGCGGCCGTCGTCCAGGTGCAGCCATGGCACCAGGTTGCGTTCGATCGCGGTGGCCAGGTCGTACAGCGCGAAGCTGCGGTCGGCCAGGCCGAAGTCGAACACGGCGCTGACCGCGCTGGCGGCGCCGTGCCCGCGCCACAGCAGATTGGAGGCGTGCCAGTCGCCGTGCGTCCACAGCGCGGGCGGCGGCATGCGCAGCAGCGGCCACGCCTGCGCGTGCCAGGGCAGCAGGTGCGCGCGCAGGTCCGCTTGCCAGTCGCGGCGCCGCAACCAGTCCGCCAGCGCCGGCCGCCGTGCGAGATCGCGTTGCAGCGCCGGCAGCGGCTGCGCCTGGCCGAACAGGCGCAGGTTGGCGACCAGCAGGGTGGTGCTGCGCGGCGCCGCGGCGTAGCCGGCGGCGGCGCGGTGCAGCTCCGCCAGCGCGCGGCCGGCCGCGTGCGCGTGCGCGGTGCTTGCGAACGCGGTCCACGATGCGGCCTCGCGATAGGCGTCATCGCCCTCGGCGGCGTGCTGCACTTCGTAGGTCCATTCGCCCAGCGCCAGCGCCGTGGCGCCCGCGGCGCTGCGCAGCAGCCGCGGCACCGGCGCGCCGCGCGCGCGCAGGTGCGCGATGAAGGCATGCTCCTCGCCCAGCGTGCGCACGTCGCGCAGGCGGCGGTGATGGCGCTTGACGAACACGATGCCGGCCTCGGTCTCCACCTCCGCGGCGGCGGAGAACGGGCGCGGGCTGTGCCAGCGCAGCGCGCGCACCGCGGCGGGCAGCGCGAAGTGGCGCAGCACGGTCTCCACTTCGTCGGCGCGCAGCGGCGGCCAGTCGGCGGCCGCGGGGGTGGCGGCCATGCCGTGCATCTGGTGGCAGGCGCTCATGTCGCGGCCTCGGCGAGAAAGCGCGGGTCGGCGGCGCCGCGCCAGGCCTGGGCGTCGGCGAGCGCGCCATGCTGCGCCAGCCACTGCGCATAGCCCTGCAGCAGCGGTTGGCGCATCTGCCCCCACTGCCCGCGGTGCAGCCAGGTCGGCGCGATCGCGCGCAGCGAGTCGGCCAGCAGGCTGCGCGGGAAGTACGGCGTGGCGCGTTCGTAGGCCGCCAGCGCCGCCAGCGGTTGCGCCGCCGCCGCCAGGAAGCCGCGCGCGGTGGCGGCGAGGAACGCGCGAACCAGTTGCGCGTGCGCGGACAGGGTGCGCGCGTGCGCGCCGAGCAGATAGCTGTGGTAGTCGGGCGCGCCGAGCGCGGCGACCGGCCAGGTCACGCGCCGCGCCGCATCGATGCGGCTGTCCATCAGCGCTTCCCAGGCCCAGTAGCCGCCGAAGCTGGCGTCGGCGACGCCGGCGGCCAGGTCCTCCGGTCGCAGTTCGCGGGTGCCGGCATCCACGATCGTCACCGCCTGCGGATCGCCGTCGTCGTGCGCGACCAGGTGCCGCACCATCGCCAATCCGCGCGGCGTGGGGTTCATCGCCAGGCGGCGCCCGGCCAGGTCGCGCGGGCGGCCGATGCCGAGGTCGGACAGGGTCTGGATCGCCTCCAGCCCGCACTGGTTGATCGCCGCGATCGCGCGCAGCGGCTGTCCGGCGGCGCGGCGTACCAGCAGCCGGTTGCTGGGGAACACGGCGAAGTCGCAGTCGCCGCGCAGCAAGTGCGCCAGGCCGTCGCCATGCCAGGGGTCGGGCAACTGCAGCACCAGCTCCAGGCCGGCGTCGCGGTACCAGCCGCGCTCGCGCGCCAGGTAGAAGCCGGCCGAGTTCGGCCACGGATGGAAGTATTCGAGCATGACGCGCAGCGGGCGCATGGCGGAGGCAGCCGGCGGGACAGGGAAGCGCATGCTTGCCCCGCGGTCTGGTCTAGACCAATGATCTGCGGTCCTATGGATACGCCCGATCGATATATCGGCTGAATGGGCGACGGCGCCGCCGGGCCGTCGGTACGCGCGCATGCCGGAGCGGCGTGCGCGGTGGTTGCGTCGTGGCGGCAGCCGCGGACAGGAACGAGCGCTGGCCGGCATCTGCACTATGCGAAGGAAAAGGAGGCGGACGGTTCCGCTCCTCCGTCGACGGCGGCCGGCTGCCAGGCAGGCTGCACGTCGAACGGGCGCAGATTATGCGCGGCAAGCGGGGCGCGGCGCCATGCCCGCGCGTCGGCGGCCCGCGTTGCGGGATAATCGGCCGATGAGCGAACAGCAGATGGCCGTGGTGGTGGTGACCTACGAGAGCGGCAGCACCATCGACACGTGCTTGCAGCGGCTGCGCGCGGCGGCCGGGGTGGCGCAGATCCGCGTCGTCGACAATGCCTCGCAGGACGACACGCTGGCGATCGTGCAGCGGCATGCGCTGGAGGATGCGCGGGTGCGCTTCATCGCCAATCCGGACAACCCCGGGTTCGCCGCCGCATGCAACCAGGGCGCGGCCGACTGCGACGCGCCGTGGCTGGCATTCGTCAACCCGGACCTGTTGGTGGAGACCGACACGCTGGCCACGCTGCGCGTGCAGGCCGCCGCGCTCGGCGACGCGCTGCTGGGCGTGGAGCAGGTGGACGAGCGGGGCCGGCCGGATGCGGCGGTGCGCCGGCGCGATCCGGATTTCGCGGCGATGCTGCGGCATCCGCTGGCCGGCTCGCGGCTGGCGCTGGCGGCCGATCCGGCGCAGCCGCTGCAGCGCGTGGATGCGCTGTCCGGCGCGCTGATGCTGCTGTCGCGACAGCTGTTCCAGCGCATCGGCGGCTGGGACGCCGGCTACCGGCTGCACGCCGAGGACCTGGACCTGTGCCGGCGCGCGCGCCAGGCCGGCGCCACCGTGGCGGTGCTGAACACGTTGCGCGTGACCCACGTGCGCGGCGTGTCCAGCCGCGCGCGCCCGTGGTTCGTCGAATGGCACAAGCATCGCGGGCTGTGGCGCTACTTCCGCAAGTTCGAGGCGCCCGCGCGCGCGTGGCCGGTGCGCGTGGCGGTCTGGGCGGTGATCTGGCTGCATGCCGGGGCGACCTTCGCGCGGCTGTGCTGGCGGCGGCCAGGCTGAGACGCGCGCGCGGGATCGATAGGTAAATGCGTGATGAGTGGTTCATTTATCGCGTGCGTTGAATCACGTTAAAAAAGTGCTAAGGTCCATTCGCGATCCCGCCTGGGGTCGTTTCCTGCCCCGTCCAGGGGGCCCCCACCAGGAAACAAACCGCAATGAACCAGTCTCACGACGAGCGCCCGCGCTCGCGGCCGGGCGCATGTGCCGCTCCCGAGCGCGTGCCGCCGCATCGGCCGCGCGTGGCGCAGGACCCGTGGCGCACGGCAGCGGCAGGTCGCGATGGCGGCAGCGCTGCGGCGGCGTCGGCGCAGGCGTGCCGCCGCTGGCCCGCGTTGCCGGCGCTGGGCGTCGGCCTGGCCGCCTTGCTGGCGGCCGCGCCGTGCTTCGCCGGCGCCTGGGTGCAGGACGACGGCGCCACGCTGGCGATCCTCAAGGCCAGCCACGCCGACGACGGCTCGGTCTATACGGATTCGGGCAGGCGCACGCATTTTCCCGATGGCGGCCGCAGCCGCCAGGACCAGCTCAACCTGTACATCGAATACGGTCTCAACGCGGACCTGACCGCCATCGGCAATTTCTACGTCACCGAAGCGGCCTATCGCAGCGACACCTTCCGTGGCCGCACGCGCGGCCCGGCGGACCAGGAGATGGGATTGCGCTACCGGCTCGATCCGGACGGCGGCGATGGTCCCTGGCAGGGCGCAGTGCAGGCGCTGCTCAGCGTGCCGGCCTACGACCGCGACGATCAGCCGGCGCTGGGCCTGGGCGACTACGGCCTGGAGCTGCGCTACAGCGTCGGCCGCGGCTACACGCTGGGCGGCCTGGACGCCTACGTCGATGCCGGTGCCGCCGTGCGCCTGCGCGGCGGCAGCGCGGCCGACGAGGCGCGGCTGGACGTGTCCAGCGGCGTGGCGCTGGCCCCGCGCTGGATGCTGATCGGCGAAGCCAACGCGATCCAGGGCCTGGGCAACGGCAGCGGCCGCAATCCGACCAACTTCATCGACACCACCGACTACGACCTGACCAAGCTGCAACTGTCGCTGCTGCACACGCTGCCGGGCGGCACGCAACTGCAGCTGGGCTACCAGCAGCCGGTCGCCGGGCGCAACACCGGCGGCGCCGGCGGCCCGTTCGCCGCCGCCTGGTGGCGGTTCTAGGCGCGCAGCGATGACGGCGACCACGGCCACGAGCGCGACCACGGGCACGGCCGGCGATATCGGCCCGCTGGGCAGCGTGCCGGAACCGCGCGGCTGGCAGACGCCGATCGGCGCGGCGCTGGTCGAGGCCGGGGTGATCGACGCGGCGCAGCTGCAGGAGGCGCTCGCGCTGCAGGCGCGCTGGCGTTCGCGGCTGGGCGACGTGGTGCTGGCGCAACGCGGGGTCACCGCGCTGCGCTTCTACACCGTGCTGGCGGCGCACTTCGGGCTGAATTTCGTCAACCTGCTGCAGCGGCCGATCGACCCGGCGCTGTTCGAGCCGGCGCGGCTGGGCGACTACGCGCAGCGCCTGGTGCTGCCGTGGCGCCAGGAAGAAGGCCGGCTGGTGCTGGCGGTGGCCGATCCGGGCCCGGAGACCTTCGCCTGGGCGCGCAGCGTGTACGGCGCGGACGTGCGCTTCGTCGGCACCTCCAAGTTCGACATCGTCTGGGGCCTGCAGCAGCAGGCCGATGCGCAGCTGACCCACGACGCGCTGAACCTGCTCGCCGAACACGCGCCGGAGCATTCGGCAAAGCAGGTGATCACGCGCAAGCAGGTGGGATCGCTGTGCGCGCTCGCGGCGCTGGCGCTGCTGGCGCTGGCGATATGGCCGGTGGCCACGCTGATCGCGATCAACAGCGTGATCGGCGTGGCGTTCATGGCCACGTTCCTGCTCAAGTTCGTGCTGGCCTGGCGCGGCGCGCACCGCCGCATCGACATCAAGGTCACCGACGCGGAAGTGGCCGCGCTCGACGACGAGGACCTGCCCGTCTACACGGTGCTGGTGCCGATGTACAAGGAGCCGGACGTGTTGCCGATCCTGGCCAACGCGCTGCGCCGGCTCGACTACCCGACCTCCAAGCTGGACGTGAAGCTGGTGCTGGAGGCCGACGACACCGAGACCATCGAGGCGGCCAAGGCGCTGGGGCTGGAGGCGTTCTTCGAGATCATCCGGGTGCCGCCGTCGCAGCCCAAGACCAAGCCCAAGGCGTGCAACTACGCGCTGCAGTTCGCGCGCGGGCAGATGCTCACCATCTACGACGCCGAGGACAAGCCCGAGCCGGACCAGCTCAAGCGCGCGGTGGCCGCGTTCCGCAAGTCGCCGGCCGACGTGGCCTGCATCCAGGCGCGGCTGAACTACTACAACGCCGACGAGAACTGGCTCACGCGCATGTTCACGCTGGAATACACGCTGTGGTTCGACTTCTACCTGCCGGCGCTGGAAACCCTGCGCATCCCGATCCCGCTGGGCGGCACCTCCAACCATTTCCGCCTGGACATCCTGCGCAAGGTCCACGCCTGGGACCCGTACAACGTCACCGAGGACGCCGACCTGGGCGTGCGCCTGACCCAGCAGGGCTACCGGGTCAGCGTGGTCAACTCGACCACGTTCGAGGAAGCCAACGTCAGCATTCCCAACTGGATCCGGCAGCGCTCGCGCTGGCTCAAGGGCTACATGCAGACCTGGCTGGTGCACATGCGCGACCCGGTGCAGCTGTACCGCTCCATCGGCTTCCGCGGCTTCTGGGGCTTCCAGTTCTTCGTCGGCGGCACCTTCTTCACCGCGCTGATCGCGCCGCCGATGTGGCTGGTCTACGGCATCTGGGCGCTGACCGGCACCCGCGCCTTCGACCCGGTCTTCCCGCCGGCGCTGCTGTACCTGAGCCTGCTCAACCTGCTGCTCGGCAACGGCTTCCTGATCTACATGACCCTGGTGGCGGCGTTCAAGCGCGACTACTTCCGGCTGGCGCCGTACGCGCTGACCGTGCCGTTCTACTGGCTGCTGCAATCCGTTGCCGCCTACAAAGGCCTGTGGCAGCTCATCCGCAATCCCTTCTACTGGGAAAAGACCACCCATGGCATCAGCAAGCACATGGCCGAAGAACGTCGGGCCGCACTCGACGACTGAGGCGCCGCGCCGCACGCGCGGCGCGCCGGTATTCGTGGCCACCGCGGCGTTGCTGGCGCTGCTGTGCCATCGCCTGCTGAGCCACGGCTACATGAGCGACGACGCGATGGCGCAGTACGCCAAGCTGCTGCTGTTGCGCGACGCGGCGGGGTTCCGCACCGAATACCTGGGCTTTTTGTACGCGCAGGCGTCGCTGTACCTGGGCCTGCTGATCGGCAGCGTGCCCGGCCTGGCGACCACGCCGTTGCTGCCGTACCTGGTCGACGTGCTGGCCGGCGCGGCGCTGGTCGCGCTGCTGTGGCGCGACATCGCCGTCGGCCTGGGCCGCGGCTGGGCCTGGGGCCTGTGCGCGGCGCTGGTGCTGCAGCCGTTCTTCCTGTGGCCGACGCTGTCCGGCAGCAACCAGGGCCTGGGCCTGCTGGTGTTCTACCTGGTGTGCCGCGCGCTGCGCCATTTCCGCGGCGATCCGGAAGCCTTCGCCTACCTGCGCCTGGCCGTGGGCCTGTGCCTGCTGTTCTTCATCGACGAACGCGCCTGCTTCCTGGCGCTGGCGATGGCGCCGTGGCTGGCGCTGATCGCGCCGGACGGCATGCTGCGGCGCGCGCCGGTGTCGTTCTACCTGGTCTGCTACCTGCCGTTCCTGTTCGCGCTGGCGACGTGGATGTACCTGAACTACCTGTTCTTCGGCGATGCGCTGCTGTTCGTGCGCGACGTGCGCTCGGCGTTCCGCGGCAGCTATGCGCAGGCCGCGCTGCAGCCGTGGCTGCAGCAGGCCGCGGCGCGGCCGTGGTGGCCGCCGCTGTGGCTGACGCTGGCCGGCGTGGCCACCGCGCCGGTGCTGTTGCTGGCGCGGTCCACGCGCCTGAGCGGCACCTGGCGCTGCGTGCTGGCCGCGGCCGGCACCGTGATCGGCGCCGGCGCGTTGGCCACCTGGGCGCGCTTCACCGCGCAGCCGCTGGATTTCCTCGCGCTGTTGCTGGCGCCGGCGGCGCTGGTGCTCGGCGATCTGCGCCCGCGGCTGCGCTGGCTGGCGCTGGCATTGCTGCTGGCCGGCGCCGGCGCCAGTGCCTGGGTGATCGCGCGCACCGGCTCGTCGACCACCCGCGACTGGGTCGCCGCGCTGTGGGCGCCGGTCGCCCCGCGCCATCCGGACGCGGTGCGGCTGGGCGCCTGGCTGGCCGAGGCGCGGCTGCCGACGCTGCTCGACGATCGCGCCGGCTATGCGGTGATCGCCGCGCGCGGCGATGCGCAAGGCCTGATCCTGCCGTTCGATCCGCGCTTCAAGCGCGCCATGGACGATCCGCGGCAGATGCCGGCGCAGGTGGTGGTGGCCGATCCGGCGAGCCAGGCCGGCGGCCTGGACAGCGTCAACCGCCGCCTGCCGCAGCTGTGGCGGCAGGGCCTGCCGGGCTACAGTCTGGTCTACCGACAAGGGGCCTACCGCGTATGGCGTCGATCGCCTTGAGACTGCTGGCCGGGGCGCTGTTCGCGATGGGCGCGTGCGGCTGCGGCGCCGCGCCGCCCGCGCCGGCGCCGTGGATGGGCGCCAACGTCAAGGTGTCGGCGCACGCGCCATGGGGCAGCGACGCGGCGCAGCGCTCGCTGCGGCAACTGGCCGACAGCGGCGCCGAGCGCGCGCTGCTGGTCGCCTTCGTCTGGCAGGCCACGCCGCAGTCCAACGATCCGGTGCTGGGCAGCGACAGCAGCCAAGCGCAGGTGCGCGCCGGGCTGCGGCAGATGCGCGCGGCCGGGCTGCGCCCGGTGCTGAAGGTCCACCTGTGGATTCCCGGACATTGGGCCGGCGACGCGGCGCCCAGCGATGCGGCCGCGTGGTTCGCGGCCTACCAGCGCGCGCTGCTGCAGCTGGCGCAGGTCGCCGCCGAGGAGCGGGCGGACGCGCTGATCGTCGGCACCGAACTGCGCCGCCTGCAGGACGCGGCGCAATGGCCGGCGCTGGTGGCGGCGGTGCGGCAGGTCTATCGCGGCCCGCTGGGCTACGTCGCCGATGGCCTGGAGCAGGCCGAGCGATTCGGCTATTGGGACCGGTTCGACTTCGTCGGTACCAGCCTGTATCCGTCGCTGGCCGAGGACCCGGCGCGGCGGCGAACGCAGATGCGCGATGCCGCCGCGCGGGTGCAGGCGCTGGGCGCGCGCAGCGGCCGCCCGGTGTGGGTGGCCGAACTGGGCCTGCGCTCGGCGCGCGGCAGCCTCGCCGCGCCGTGGGAAAGTCCGGAGCAGCGCACCGCGGCGGTGGACACCGCGCTGCAGGCGCAGGTGCTGCAGGACTGGCGGCGCGTGCTCGGCGAGCATGCCATCGCCGGCATCGCGATCTGGTGCTGGTACACCGATCCGGACGCGGGCGGCGCGCACGACAGCGACTTCACCTTGCAGCACAAGCCGGCGCAGGCGGTGCTGGCGCGGCGTCCTGCGCCCTGACGCTTTCCGCACTCCTACAGGGGAAAGGCGCAAGCCGGCGACACGCCGGGCGCATAATGCCGCGATGATCATCGAATCGCTGCTGGATACCGACCTCTACAAGTTCACGATGATGCAGGCGGTGCTGCACCAGCATCCCGGCGCGCAGGTGGAATACCGCTTCAAGTGCCGCACGCCGGGCATCGACCTGGCGCAGTTCATCGAGCAGATCTCCGCGGAGATCGACGCGCTGTGCGCGCTGCGCTTCGGCGACGGGGAACTGGACTACCTGCGCGGGCTGCGCTTCATCAAGCCCGATTTCGCCGACTTCCTCGGCCTGTTCCACCTGGACCGCAAGTACCTGCAGCTGCGCGCGTCGGCCAGCGCGCCGGGCGAGATCGAGCTGGAGATCCGCGGCCCGTGGCTGCACACCATCCTGTTCGAGGTGCCGCTGCTGGCCATCGTCAACGAGGTCTGGTTCCGCAACACCGGCGGCGCCGACCACGACGAGGGCCTGCGCCGGCTGCAGGCCAAGATCGCGCTGCTGCGCGACAGCGACGGCTACGGCGGCTGCGCGATCGCCGACTACGGCACCCGCCGCCGCTATTCGCGTGCCTGGCACGCCGAACTGCTGCCGGTGCTGCAGCGCACGCTGGGCGCGCAGTTCGTCGGCACCAGCAACGTGCACTTCGCCCGCGCCTACGGGCTGACCCCGCTGGGCACGATGGCGCACGAGTACCTGCAGGCGTTCCAGGCGCTTGGCCCGCGGCTGCGCGATTCGCAGGTGGCCGCGCTGGAGTCGTGGGCGCGCGAATACCGCGGCGACCTGGGCATCGCGCTGTCGGACGTGGTCGGGCTGGAGGCGTTCCTGCGCGACTTCGACCTGTACTTCTGCAAGCTGTTCGACGGCATGCGCCACGATTCGGGCGACCCGTTCGAATGGGGCGAGCGGGTCCTGGCCCACCTGCAGGCGCACCGCGTGGACCCGCGCGCCAAGGTGCTGGTGTTCAGCGACGGCCTGAACATGGACAAGGTGATGCGCCTGTACGCGCATTTCAGCGGACGCTGCCGGCTGGCATTCGGGGTCGGTACCAGCCTGACCAACGACCTGGGGCCCACGCCACTGCAGATCGTGATCAAGATGGTGCGCTGCAACGGCCAGCCGGTGGCCAAGCTCAGCGATTCGCCGGGCAAGAACCTGTGCGACGATCCGGCGTACCTGGCCTACCTGCGCCAAGTGTTCGAGTTGCCGCCGGGGGACGACGCAAAAGCACCACAATGAGGCGTTGCCGGGTCAATAAGTGACGTTTTGCGTCACTATTCCTGGGGAAATGCGACGGACGACACATTGCGCTGGCTAGCGCGCGCCACTTGGCCTATTATTTGCGTGACGGAGATCACGATTAGGTTCACAGGGAGCGGGGTTGGTGAAGGTTCTTTCGGTCTTTGGCACGCGCCCTGAAGCCATCAAGATGGGGCCGCTGGTTCGCGCGCTGCATGCCGCGCCGCACATCGAATCGCTGGTATGCATCACCGGGCAGCATCGGGCGATGCTGGACCAGGTGATGGCGTTGTTCGAGATCCGGCCGGATCACGATCTGGACGTGATGGTGGCCGACCAGACCCTCAACGGGCTGTGCTCGCGGTTGTTCGCCAGGCTCGATGCGCTGTACGAGCAGGTGCGGCCGGACCGGGTGCTGGTGCACGGCGATACCAGTACCGCGATGACCGCCGCGCTGGCCGCCTTCCACCGCCGCATCCCGGTCGGCCACGTCGAGGCGGGCCTGCGCACCGGCGACCTGCAGCGGCCCTGGCCGGAGGAAATGAACCGGCGGGTGATCGACGTGGTCGCCGACCATCTGTTCGCGCCCACCGCCAGTTCGCGCGCCAACCTGGAGCAGGAGAACCTGTCCGGGCGCATCAGCGTCACCGGCAACACGGTGATCGATGCGCTGGAGCTGACGGTCGAGCGGCTCGAGCAGGACGGCGCGCTGCGCGCCTCGGTCGATGCGCAGTTCCCGTTCCTGTCGCCGCAGCGCAAGCTGCTGCTGGTCACCGGGCACCGCCGCGAGAGCTTCGGCGAGGGCTTCGCCAACATCTGCCGCGCGCTGGCCGAACTGGCGCAGCGCACGGACCTGGAGATCGTCTACCCGGTGCACCTCAATCCCAACGTGCAGGGCCCGATCCACGCGCAACTGGGCGGCCTGGACAACGTGCACCTGATCGCGCCGCAGGACTACCTCAACTTCGTGCGGCTGATGCAGCGCGCGCACGTGGTGCTGACCGATTCGGGCGGGGTGCAGGAAGAAGCCCCGGCGCTGGGCCGGCCGGTGCTGGTGATGCGCGACGTCACCGAGCGCCCCGAGGCGGTCCAGGCCGGCGTGGTCACGCTGGTCGGCACCGACCCGGCGCGGATCGTCGCCGCGGTCGATGCGGCCTGCGACCGGCCGGTGCGGCCGGCGCATTTCCTGCCCGATGCAAGTCCCTACGGCGATGGCCGCGCCTCGGCGCGGATCGTGGCCGCGTTGTGCGGCCTGCCGTTCGACGAATTCATGCCCGGCGCGGCCGCGGCGGTTTCCCACCTCTCTCCTTCAGAACTGACGCCATGACCCAGACCCGACGTAGTGCCGCACGTTTCCCCAAGGTATTACCGCTGGCCTTGGTCCTGCTGAATCCCCTGACCGCCGCCGCCGCCGACTCCGTCGCCGGCCAGTTCGGCGAGTGGGCCGGCGACAGCACGGTCGAGCGCTCGATGACCCTGCGCGAGCTCGGCTTCAAGACGCCGCTGGTGCTCAGCGGCCAGGAAAGCCAGCGCGAGATCTACTTGCCGGTGCCGGCCGGCGTGCCGACCCGCGATGCGCAACTGCAGGTGGATGCGCGCTATGTGCGCGGGCACACCGGGCGCACCTCCAGCCTGCTGTCGGTCGACGGCGACCCGGTGGCGGCGCGTTCGATCACCGATGCCCAGGGCGACGCCAGCCAGCTGATCGGCATCGACGGCTTCGCCCGCCCCAGCGGCTTCGTGCGGTTCGGCGTGGGCTGGTGGTCGGTGGTCTCCGACTACCAGTGCGCCGACCAGAGCGCGCCGGCCAACGTGCTGCGGCTGTCGCCGGATTCGCGTTTCAGCTACCGCTTCGATGGCCGCGCGATCGATACCGTGGCCAAGGCCTGGGGCGCGTTGCCGGCCAAGGTGCGGCTGCTCGTCGATGGGCGCGCCACCAGCGTAGAGAGCTACGACGCGGCCTGGCGCGTGGGCGCGGCGCTGGAGAACGGCGGCAAGCGCGTGGAGGTGATCGCGCTGCCGGCGGTGGGCGCGAGCGTGGACCTGCGCGGGCTGGCGATCCCGGCCAGCCTGGCCGGGATCCCGGCCTATGCGGCCCTGGCCGATGGCAGTGCCAGCCACCGCATCGGCAGCCTGGCCGAGGTCGGCGCGCTGCTGTCGCTGGGCGAGGCCGGCCCGCTGGCCGCGGACGTGGCGGTGCTGAGCGATCCGCTGCGCGCCGGCGTGCGCGCCGCGCTGGATGCCCTGGCGACCCAGGTCGCCGCCGCCGCGCCGGACGCGGCCACCGCGTTCGCCGACTGGCGCAAGGCCGACATGGCCGGGTTCGAACAGCCGGCCGGCACCGCGTCGGTGCAGGTCGCGCTGGTCGGCGGCCGTCCGACCCTGCTGGTCGCCACCGGTGCCGGCGCCAAGGTCGCCGGCCTGTTGACCGAGCAGTGGCGCGCCTATGCGCTGGGCCGCTCGCTGCAGGTGGGCACCGCGGTGCTGCCGCCGGCGGAAAAGGACGTGGTGCTGCTCGGGCGCTTCGGTGCCATGGCCGGCACCCAGGAGATCGTCACCCGCGGCGACCGCACCGCCAACTTCGACCTGGGCGCGCTGTCCAGCGATGGGCGCCTGCCCAGCGAAGTGGTGATCGACGTCTCCGCCGCGCCGAACCCGGCCGGGCAGGGCGCGGTCGCCTCGATCTTCTTCAACGACTACCTGCTGGGCGCCAAGGTGCTCAACAGCGACGGCAAGCCGCAGCGGCTGATCGTGAAGGTGCCGACCTTCGCGCTGGCCGCGCGCAACCAGGTGCGGATCAGCTTCCTGCGCCAGCCGGCACGTCCGTACTGCCACGATCCGGCCACCGGCTATCCGGTGTCGGTGCTGCCCAGCAGCCACATCCGCCTGGCCGATCGCGGCCTCGGCGGCGATTTCGTCGGCGCGGCCGCGCAGCTGGCCGGCGCCCACGAGGTGTTCGTGCCCTCGAGCTGGCTGCAGGACGCGCCGGCGTCGCTGGCCAAGGTGATCCACATCGCCAGCGCGGCCGGCGCCTCGCCGATGAAGGCGGTGCTCAAGGTCGGCGAGGCCAAGACCGCGATCGCGCCGACCGGCGCCTACCTCAGCTTCGCGCTGGCCCCGAAGGGCCTGGAGCAGAGCGGGGCGGTGCGCGACGGCAAGCTGGTGGTGTCCGGCCCGGGCGACCAGGTGTTGCTGGACCTGGCCGGGCTCGACCGCGCCGCGCTGGTCGAAGTGGTCGGCAGCGGCGCCAGCACCGGGGTGATCTACCGCGAGCTGGGCGCGCAGGGGCCGCAGATCGACGAGCCGTTCCGGCTGATCCGCGGCAACCTGGCGCTGCTGGACGCGCGCGGCGTGGTGCAGGACTTCGACGGCCAGGACCCGAGCGGCGCGCAGCTGGCCGAGCAGGCCGACCCGCAGCCGGTCTGGCAGCAGCACATGGTGTGGCTGCTGGTGCTGGTGGCGGTGATCGTGTTGATGCTGCTGGCCGCGCGCGTGACCCAGGTCCGTCGTCGCCGCAAGTCCGCGCAGAACGGGCACTGACCGCACGTGGACGGCCTGTACTGGAACATCCACCTGGCCAACTACTACGCCGCCCTGGAAATGGCGGCGGTGGTGGTCGCGGTGGTGATCCTGATCTCCAGCCTCGATGACCTGTTCATCGACGTCTGGTACTGGGTGCGCGAGATCTGGCGCAGCCTGACCGTCAAGAATCGCAGCCAGTACCGGGCGTTGACCCAGCAGGACCTGCTGCAGCGCCCGGAACAGCCGCTGGCGATCATGGTGCCGGCCTGGGCCGAGTACGACGTGATCGCGCAGATGGTCGAGAACATGATCGACGTGCTCGATTACCACGACTACGTGGTCTTCGTCGGCACCTATCCCAACGATGCGCAGACCATCGCCGAAGTGGAGCGCATGCGCCGCCGCTACAAGCGCATGCGCCGGGTCGAGGTGCCGCACGACGGCCCCACCAGCAAGGCCGACTGCCTGAACTGGCTGATCCTGTCGATCTTCGAATACGAAAAGCGCAACGGCATCGAGTTCGCCGGCGTGGTCCTGCACGACAGCGAAGACGTGCTGCATCCGCTGGAACTGCGCTTCTTCAACTACCTGCTGCCGCGCAAGGACATGATCCAGCTGCCGGTGACCTCGCTGGACCGCGAGTGGTACGAATTGGTCGCCGGCGTGTACATGGACGAGTTCGCCGAATGGCACGCCAAGGACCTGGTGGTGCGCGAAAGCGTGTCCGGCATGGTGCCCTCGGCCGGCGTGGGCACCTGCTTCTCGCGCAAGGCGTTGCTGGCGCTGAGCGAGGCCACCGACAAGCAGCCGTTCAGCACCGACAGCCTGACCGAGGACTACGACGTCGGCGCGCGGCTGGCGGCGATGGGCATGCATTCGATCTTCGCCCGCTTCCCGGTGCAGTTCCGCGTGCGCCGCCCGTCGTGGTTCGGCTGGGGCCCGGTGCGCGAGCGCACCGTGAGCATGCCGCTGTGCGTGCGCGAGTACTTCCCCGACAACTTCCGCGCCTCGTACCGGCAGAAGGCGCGCTGGGTGCTGGGTATCGGCCTGCAGAGCTGGGAAACGCTGGGTTGGCGCGGCTCGCTGGCGACCAAGTACCTGCTGGCGCGCGACCGCAAGGGCATCGTCACCTCGTTCATCAGCGTCTTCGCCTACCTGATCTTCCTGCAGCTGATGCTGTTCTGGCTGCTCAAGGCGATCGGGCTGTGGGACACCCAGTTCCCGACCATCTTCCAGGACGGCACCTGGCAGATGAACGTGGCGCTGCTGACCACCGCCGCGCTGCTCACGCGCGTGGTGCAGCGCTTCTACTTCGTCAACCGCCTGTACGGGTGGGAGCATGCGCTGATGTCGATCCCGCGCATGGTGGTCGGCAACATGATCAACTTCATGGCCACCGCGCGCGCCTGGCGGATCTTCACCCTGTACATGCTGTTCGGCAAGCGCATGGTGTGGGACAAGACCATGCACGATTTTCCCGATGCCTCGCAGCTGGTGCACACCCGCAGGCGCCTGGGCGAACTGCTGACCATCTGGCAGGCGGTGGAGCCCGAGCGCCTGGAGCAGGCGCTGCAGCAGCAGCAGGGCGGGCGCCAGCAGCCGCTCGGCCGGATCCTGGTCTCGCAGGGCTGGCTGGACGACGAAACCCTGGCCGAAGCCATCGCCTTCCAGGGCGAGCTGCCGCGCGCGGTGATCGATGTCGGTTACCTGCAGGCCGGGGAGCTGCCGCTGTCGGTCGAGGCCTGCGTGCAGTGGCGCCTGTTGCCGCTGCCGTCGGACACGCCCGGCGAACTGTCGGTCGCGGTGTCCAACCCGCTGTCCGAAGCCGAACAGGCACGGCTGCTGCGCGACGTGGAAGCCGGCGCACTCAAGCAATCGATCGCGCGCGAAAGCGAGATCAACGCCGGCCTGCGGCTGATCAGCGGCGAAAGCTACCGCATCGACGCGGTGCCGTTGCTGGGCGACCTGCTGGTGGAAATGCGCCTGATCGCGCGCGATCAGTTCGAGCGCGTGCTGGACGAATACAAGCCGCACCTGGACGGTCGCATCGGCGACTACCTGGTCAAGCACGGCGTCGCCACCGAGGCGGCGATCGCCGAAGCCGTGCGCGAGCAGCACCGCCGTTCCGGCCAACCGCAATACAGCGCCAGCGGAGAGCTGAAGGCATGAGAACCACCCTGCTCTCCGCTGTCATCGTGCTGGGCCTGCTCGGCCTGGGCAGCGCCCCCGCCTACGCGCAACAGCCGCCGCTGGCCGGTGCCGCCTACCGCATCGCCGAGGATGCCTACGCCTCCTACGCGCGCGGCGACTACCGGCAGGCCAGCCGCCAGGCCGCCGAAGCGGCGCGGTTGCGCCCGGACGTGGCGCGCCTGCGCCTGCTGCAGATCTATGCGCTGCAGAAGCTGGGCCGCCACGACGAGGCGCGCGCGCAGGCGCGGCGCGCGCTGGCCGACGGCCTGCAGGATCCGGCGTTGCCGGGCCTGGCCGCCGCCCCGGCCTCTGCCTCTGCCTCTGCCTCGGCACGTGCCGGCGGCGCGCCCGCGCCACGCGCCACGGCGCGCCCGAGCGCGGCCGAGCAGGCCTACCAACGCGCCTTCGCGCTCGCCACCCAGGCCTACGACGCCTACAACAACGACCGCATGGCCGAAGCGGCGGACAAGGCCGAACAGGCCTTCCGCCAGCAGCCGCAGCAGGGGGCCTGGGCGGTCCTGTGGGTGGCCGCGCTGGAGGCCCAGCAGCAACTCGAACAGGCCGAAGCCGCGACCGCCGCCGCGATCCAGCTGGGCGCGCCGAATGTCGCCGACCTGCAGGCCAAGCGCGTGGCGCTGGGCCGCCAGCGCGCGGTCAAGCCAGCGCAGGAGGGCTACCAGGCGTTGATCGAGCAGGACTTCGGCGCCGCCGCCGGGTTCGCCCGGCAAGCGGTGGCGTATGCGCCGGACGTGGCCTCGCACCGCCTGCTGCTGATGACCGTGCAACTGCTGGACGGGCAGCTGTCCGCCGCCGAGGCCACCGCCGACCAGGCGCTGGACAACGACAGCGAAGACACCGTGGCGCTGGTCATGCGCGGGTATCTGCGCCAGCGCCAGTCGCGCACCGCCCAGGCCAACGCCGATTTCGACGCCGCCCTGCGCCAGGACTGGCTGGATGCGCAACAGCAGCGCAACGTGCGCCTGTTGGCGGTGGATGCGGCCATCGCCGCAGGCGATCGCGAACGTGCCGCGCGCCTGCTGCAGCCGCTGCAGGCCGATCCGCTGGACGACGCGGACGAGACCTTGCGCAAGCAGATCGGCCAGGCCATCGTCCAGCGCGAAAAGGCGCTGCGCAAGGCGCGTCCGGCACCGTCGCTGACCCTGGCGTCGTACCCGGCGCCGTTCCAGCAATGCCGCGATACGCCCTACGGCACCCAGTGCGAACTGACCCCGGCCGACCTGCAGGGTAGCGGCAGCGCCGCGCAACGCGCCTACGCCGCGTACGGACGGCAGGACTACCAGGAAGCCATCCGCGAAGCGCAGCGCGCGGTGCAGGAGAGCCCGGACAACGCCAGTCTGCAGAACCTGCTCACCACCGCGCTGGCCGCCGGCGATCGCGACCAGCAGGCGCAGGCGCGGCAACGCCTGGACAGCGCCCTGGGCCAGCGCCCCGCCGACGCCGGGCTGCTGATGCAGCGCGGCTATCTGTACCAGCGCATCGGCGAACCGGCGCAGGCGCTGGACGATTTCCGCGCCGCCGAAGCCACCGGCAAGGCGCCGCCCAGCGTGGTGCTCGACCAAGCCTATGCCAGCTCCGCCCAGGGCGACAACACGCAGGCGGTGGCGCTGCTGCGCAGCGCGATCGACCGCGCCGACCAGGGCCGGCTGCCGCTGGACAAGGCGCAGCGCTACAACACCCGCAGTTCGATCGCCAACCTCTCGCGCGAGTGGGGCCTGATCGCCTCGGCCGGCTACCGCGGCGCGCGCCAGGCCGCGACCAACCTGGGCGGGTCGGCGATCAGCACCCCGGGCGATTCGGCCTTCGGCACCGTGGAGGCGTTCTGGCGGCCGGAGGCGCTCAACAACCGCCATGGCACGCTGGAAGCGTACGCACGCATGGCCAACACGCTGTACGACGAGGGCGGCACGTTCGAATCGGTGCGCGCGGTGGATCCTTGCACCGGAGAAGCCACCGAGGACGCGCGCGCGCGGGCCGAGCGCTTGAGCCGCTCGCGCTCGATCGCCGGCTGGCCCTCCACCATCGGATCGTTCGGCGTGCGCTATGCGTTCGGCCGCACCGGCCTGAGCGCGGGCATCGAGCGCCGCCAGTTCCTCGGCACCGCCACCCGCAACGGCGGCGTCTATCCGGCCGCGGCCGCGATCCAGTGCCGCATCCAGCGCGACTCGAACCAGCCGCTGCAGGTCAACACGCTGGCGCGCTACCGCCTGGACAGCAACGCCGGCGGCTGGATGTCGTACCTGACCTATGGCTTCTACCACGGCACCGGCGTGCGCACCGACGTGAACCAGTGGTGGACGCTGAGCGGCTACGCGCAGGCCGGCTACAGCTGGGACGACAACCGCGCGCGCTTCAGCGTGGACCGGCTGGACGCCACCGGCGCCCCGGTCGAAAGCCTGCTCGACTCCGATGGCCGCCTGCACCGCACGCAATGGTTCGCCGCCGCGGAACTGCGCCTGGGCCGCAGCTACCGCTTCGGCGCCGATCAGACCCGCTGGGTGCTGACTCCGTCGGTGGTGGTGGGCGCGGACTGGCTCGACCAGCGTTCGCGGGTCAGCGGCATCGAGTACCCGCTGATCGGCGCGCAGTCGTTCGCGCTGTCCGACACCGACCGCAGCTGGTCGGTCGGCGCCGGTCCGGGCCTGGGCGTGCGCTACTGGTTCCGCGAGGACCACTACAACGCGGCGCGCTCCTCCCTGGACCTGAGCGTGCAGTACCGCTTCGCGCTCGGCGGCGGGGATACCCAGCGCGCCAAGGGCCTGTTCGCCACCGCCACCCTGTACTACTGATTCCCGCAAGGAGCCGAAATGACCGCTGCTGTCTTCCCGCCCCCCCGCGCGCAGGCCCGCGCCCTGTGGCTGGGCCTGCTGTGCGCCTTCGCCGCCGCGCCGGCGCTGGCCCAGGCGCCGCCTGCCGCCGCCGGCGCCGCGCAGGATTCCTCGATCGTGATGGTCGGCAAGGACGGCTGGCTGTTCCCCGGATGGGGCAGCCTGACCGAGGTCGACGGTGCCGCGATCGAGCGCAACACCGCGCTGATCGCCGAGGCGCGCACGGCGCTGGCGGCGGCCGGGGTCAGGCTGGACGTGCTGGTGCTGCCGGACAAGGCCCTGTTCTACGAGGACAAGCTGCCCGACGGCAAGCGCATGAGCGATGCCGTGCGCGGCCGCTATGCGCTGATCCACGATAGCCTGGGCAAGGCGCAGGTGCCGGCGGTGGATGCGCTGCAGGTGCTGCGCCAGGTCAAGCAGGGCGGGCAGGAGGTGTTCTACCGCAGCGACCAGCACTGGACCCAGCCGGCCGCCGACGCGGTGGCCGCGGCGGTCGCCGCGCAGGTCCGCCAGCAGGTGCCTCAGCTGCAGGGCCAGGATGGCACCGGCATGGCCCTGGGCAGCGAGATCAAGGAGCGCCGCTTCGGCGATCTGGCCGAACTGTTCCTGACCGAGGCGCAGCGCAAGGCGGTGGGCCGCGACACCTTCACCGTGCGCCGCCAGTCCGAGCAGCAATCGCTGCTGGACGACGCGCCGGCGCCGCTGCATGTCACCGGGCACAGCATGGTGCAGCCGTATTTCGGCTTCCCGCAGAAGCTGTCCAACCTGATCGATCGCCCGGTGTCGGTGAACTGGAAGCCCGGCAACGTCGGCCCCTGGGTGATGCTGCTGGAGTACCTGGAATCGCCCGAGTTCCAGAAGACCAAGCCGCAGGTGCTGGTGTGGCAGATGTTCGAGCCCTCCTATGTGCAGGGCCCGGATGCGCGCGGGCAGTGGGACAACGCCTCGATCATGAGCGCGCAGCAGTGGCAGGCGCGCCTGCACAAGGCCCTGGGAAAGTAAGCCGATGAGTGCACGTCCCGGCGCGCCTGCGCCCCTGCCTGCGGCGGCGCCTGCGCGCGCGCACGTGGCCACCGCGGTGGTGGTGGTGCTGTTGCTGGTCGCCGGGCTGCTGTCCGGCGGCTGGATGCTGGCCCGCGCCAAGCTGCCGGCGGCGTCGCTGGCGCCGGCGCGCTGGGCCGATGGCGAGGCTGGCCGCGCGATCAACCAGGCGCTGAAGCTGCCGCTGCAGGCGCAGGCCGACCTGGCCGGCGCGGCGGTGCGCTACCGGCTGCTCGGCGATCTCGGCCCGCAGGTCGCGATGGGCTGTCCGGACTGGTTGTTCTACCGCGACGGCCTGCGTCCGGCCGCGGGCGCGGGCGAGGCGGTGTTCGCCCAGCGCGTGCGCCTGATGCGGCACTGGTCGCGGCAGCTGCAGGCGCAGGGCGTGCGCCTGCTGGTGGTGGTGGTGCCAGACAAATCGCGCATCGAGCAGGCGCACACCTGCGGCCTGCGTCATTCGGCGCCGATGCGCGCGCGGCTGGGGCAGTGGCAACAGGCGCTGGCCGCCGCCGGCGTGGCCTCGGCCGACCTGCTGCCGGTGCTGCAGGCCGGGCAGGAACCGGTGTTCTTCCGCACCGACGTGCACATGAACCGGATCGGCGCGCAGCGCGCCGCCGACGCGGTGGCCGCCTCGGCGCTGCCGCTGCTGGGCGGGCGTGGCGGGCAGGCCTTCGAGGTCGGTGCGCCCAGCGCGCCGAAGCCGCGGATGGGCGACCTGATCGTGCTGGCCGGGCTGGAACACGCGCCGCCGGCCTGGCGCCCGGCGCTGGACCGCGAGCCGGAGCAGGTGATCGCGCCGCTGCGCAGCGGCGGCCTGCTCGACGATGTCGCGCCGGTGGAGGTGCTGCTGCTGGGCAGTTCCAACGGACGTCGCAGCCTGTTCGCCGAGCGGCTGGGCCATGCCCTGGGCCGCGAGGTGTGGAACCAGAGCCTGGACGGCGGCCAGTTCTCCGGCGCGCTGCTGGCGGCCTGGCCGCAGCGCGCGCAATGGCCGCCCAGCCTGAAGCTGGTGGTCTGGGAATTCTCCGAAATGGCCCTGTCCTTGCCGTTGACCGACGGCGAGCGCGCGACGCTGGCCGAGATCGACTGAGCGCGACGACGATGCTTTTCAACTCCTTCCTGTTCCTGCTGATCTTCCTGCCGGTGGCGCTGGGCGTGCACTACCTGCTGGGCGCGCTGCGGCCGCGCCTGGCGGCGCTGTGGCTGTGCGTGGCCTCGATCGTGTTCTACGGCTGGTGGAATCCGCAGTTCGTGGTGCTGCTGGCCGGCTCGATCGTGTTCAACTACCTGGTCAGCCTGGCGATCCTGTCGCTGGCCGCGCGGCCGCGGCTGCAGCTGCTGGTCACCGCACTGGGCGTGACCGCCGACCTGTTGCTGCTGGTGCACTACAAATACTTCGCGGCGATGGTCACCTTCGTGCACGGACTGGGCTTCGATGTCGGCCCGATGGACGCGCTGATCCTGCCGCTGGGCATTTCCTTCTTCACCTTCACCCAGATCGGCTACCTGCTCGACTGCCGCGCCGGCGTGGTCAACGACCGTAGCCCGCTCAGCTACGTGCTGTTCGTGACCTTCTTTCCGCACCTGATCGCCGGGCCCATCCTCCACCACAAGGAGATGATGCCGCAGTTCAGCAGGCGCGAAACCTACCGCTTCCACGCCGACAACCTGTCCGTCGGCGGCATGCTGTTCGTGATCGGCCTGGCCAAGAAGGTGCTGCTGGCCGACACCATCGCGCCGTACGCCGACGCCGGTTTCGCCAGCACCGGGCAGGTGCAGTTCTGGGGCGCGTGGGCCACCGCGCTGAGCTACGCGCTGCAGCTGTATTTCGATTTCTCCGGCTATTCGGACATGGCGCTGGGGCTGGCGCGGATGTTCGGCATCCGCTTCCCGCTCAACTTCAACTCGCCGTACAAGGCGACCAGCGTGATCGACTTCTGGTCGCGCTGGCACATGACCCTGACCCGCTACATCACCGCCTACCTGTACTATCCGGTGGCGATGGCGGTGACGCGCTGGCGCACCCGCCACGGGCGCGCCACCGGCCCGGCCGCGGTGGCTTCGGCCGGCGGCTTCGCGTCGCTGATCGTGTTGCCCACGGTGTGGGCGATGGCCCTGGCCGGGATCTGGCATGGCGCCGGCCTGCAGTTCCTGATCTTCGGCCTGCTGCACGCCGCCTACTTGGCGATCAACCATGGCTGGCGCGTCTTCGTCGGCGGGCGCAAGCCGGCGGCGCTGCGCCAGCTCAACCCGCTGCAGCACGTGGGCTACCTGTTGCTGACCTTCGCCGCGGTGCTGGTGGCGCAGGCGTTCTTCCGCGCCGACGGCGTCGGCGATGCATGGCGGCTGGTGCAGGGCATGGCCGGCGTGCGCGGCTGGGAAAGCCTGGGGAGCCTGGGCCATGTCGCCGGGTTCGGCCTGGCCGACGGCTGGCGCCTGCTGCTGGGCCACCACGTGCAGCTGCTGTACATCGTGGCGTTGCTGGCGATCGTGTGGCTGGCGCCCAACGCGCACCAGATCATGGGCGTGTACTCGCCGTCGCTGGCCAGGCCGAGCCCGGCGCCGCGCGCGTGGATGCGCTGGCAGCCGAACTGGCAGTGGCTGCTGGTGATGCTGCTGATGCTCGGGCTGTGCCTGCTGAGCCTGCACAAAGAATCGCGCTTCCTCTATTTCCAGTTCTGACAAGGTGAACCCCATGGATACCCAGACCCTCCAGACCCAGCTGATCGACATCGTCGAGACCGTGATCGGCACCCGCGTGCAGGCCGACGAGTACATGGAATCGCTGTTCGATTCGATGTCCAAGGTGCAGCTGATGGTCGAGGTCAAGGACCGCCTCGGCGTGACCCTGCCGATCGACGAGATCGACACGCTGGTCGAATCGGTGCAGGTGCTGGCCGACTACGTCGCCGCGCACCGGCGTTGATCCTGGACCCCGGCCGGAGCCGCCCGCATGCGCTTTGATTTCGACCAATGCCGCTTCGTCGAACGCGAACAGGCGGCGCATGCGCCCGCGTTGCACGATGCCGACGGAGTGCTGGACTGGGCCGGGTTGTACCAGGCCACGCAGGACTGGATCGCGCGCGCGCAACAGGCTGGCGTGGGCCCGGGGCATGCGCTGGTGATCTCCGGGCACAAGCAGTCCGCCTTCGTGGTGGCCATGCTCGGCTGCCTGCAGATGGGCGCGACCTACGTGCCGGTGGATACCATCAATCCGCCGGCACGGCTGCAGCGCATCACCGCGCTGGTGCATGCTGTCGCGGTCTACGACGCGGCGGCCGATACGTTCGGCGCCGGGGCCGACGACGCGCGCGCGCTGGCGGTGCCGGACCTGGCCTACATCATGTTCACCTCCGGCAGCACTGGCGATCCCAAGGGCGTGCAGATC
The DNA here is from genome assembly GCF_017163755.1 of Xanthomonas sp. Classification (GTDB taxonomy): domain Bacteria; phylum Pseudomonadota; class Gammaproteobacteria; order Xanthomonadales; family Xanthomonadaceae; genus Xanthomonas_A. Next base: position 154,952 of record NZ_JAFIWC010000007.1, on the reverse strand, counting down.
GGCCGCGACAGCGTGGCGCTGTTCGCCGGCTGGATCCGCGACTGCCTGGCGTTGGCGCCGGCGCCGGCGTTCCTCAATCAGATGCTCTTCAGCTTCGATTTCTCGCTGTTCGACCTGTGCGGCGCGCTCGGCCTGGGCGGCTGCTGCGTGCTGTGCCCGCGCGAGGTGATCGCCGACAGCGAACGGTTCGTCGAGCACCTGCGCCGGTCCGACGTGGCGGTGTGGGCGTCCACGCCCTCGTTCGTGCGCCAGCAGATGCTCAACCCGCGCTTCGGCGCCGAGCATCTGCCCACGCTGCAGGTATTCGTGTTCGGTGCCGAGTCGCTGACCCCGCGCGTGGCCGAGGAACTGTGGGCGCGCTTCCCGCACGCGCGCATCGTCAATTCCTACGGCCCGACCGAAGCGACCTGTTCGACGACCTGGGTGGAGATCGATCCGGCGCTGCGCGCGGCCGCGCCCAATCCGTTCCCGATCGGCGTGGCCAAGCCGTATGCCGAAGTGTTCATCGACGACGGCGAGATCTGCATGGCCGGCGACCACGTGATGCGCGGCTACCTGGACCGGCCGGACCTGGACCGCGGCGTGCTGTTCGAACACGGCGGCAAGCGCGCCTACCGCAGCGGCGACCTGGGCGAGGTCGACGCGCAGGGCCGCATCTATTTCCGCGGCCGCAAGGACGACCAGATCAAGCTCAACGGCTACCGCATCGAACTGGCGGAAGTGGATGCGGCGCTGTCCACCCTGGACGGCGTGGTCGCCGGCGCGGCGGTGGTGCTGCGGCGGCCCGATGGCAGCCTGGTGCGGATGATCGGCTTCGTCGAACTGGCGGCGCCGGGCGAGGGCGCGGTACAGCCACTGCCGGATGCGCTGCAGGACTGGAAGCAGCAACTCGGCCGCCGCGTGCCGCCGTACCTGATCCCCTCCGAACTGATCGCCGTGGACACATTGCCCACCGGCGCCACCCACAAGGTCGATCGCAAACAACTGGAGCAGCGCTACGCACTGGCGCGCACGCTCCGCAGCCAGGAAACGAAACGATGAAACCGATCCTCACCCTGCTCGCCACCGCCGTGCTGGCGCTCGCGCCGCTTGCCGCCAGCGCCCAGCAGGGCGCGCCGGAAGGCCGCCTGGCGCAGCTGTACGCGGCGCGCCCGCCGGCCGGTTCGGCGTTCGTGCGCGTGCTCAATCCAGGCAACGCCGCGCTCAAGGTCGGCATCGCCGGCGGCGCCGAGCAGAGCATCGGTCCGGCCACCCGCGCCACCCGCTATGCGATCGTCCAAGGCGGCAGGCCGTTCGCGGTGCGCGTGGCCGGCAAGGCGCGCGACCAGGCGCAGGTCGCCGCCGGCAGCTTCACCACGCTGGTGCTGGACCCGGCCGTGCCGTCGCGGCCGCTGGCGGCGCTCGCCGACGGCGGCGGCAGCACCGACGCGCTCAAGGCCGAGATCCGCTTCTACAACCTGGCCAGCGCTTGCGGTCAGGCGCGGCTGGCGATGGCCGACCAGGGACCGGTGGTGTTCGCCGCGGTCGCCGCGGGCAACAGCAGCGCGCGCGCGATCAACCCGGTCAAGGCGCGCCTGGTGGCCGGCTGCGGCGGCAAGGACAGCGCGCCGTTGGCGCTGCCGCCGCTGCAGCCCGGCGACCACTACAGCCTGTTCCTGACCGGCAGCGCCAGCGCACCGGTGCTGCAGGGGCAGCTCAGCGGCACCGATCCGGCCGGTCGCTGAGCATGCCGGGGCGTCCCGTCTTCCGCGAAGACCACGACCTGTTCCGCGAGCAGGTGCGGCGCTTCATCGACGGCCAGATCGGCCCGCACTACGCGCAGTGGGAACGCGACGGCATCACCCCGCGCGCGCTGTGGCGCGCGGCCGGCGCCGCCGGCCTGCTCAACTGCCAGCTGCCCGAACCCTACGGCCTGGGCGGCGACTACGGGCACGCCGCCTGCGTGATCGAGGAACTGGCGCGGGCGAACTTCCTCGGCATCGGCTTTTCGATCCACTCGGACATGGTCGCGCCGTACCTGATGCAGTACGGCAGCGACGCGCTGCGCGACGCGTGGCTGCCGAAGATGGCGCGCGGCGAGGCGATCGGCGCGATCGCGATGACCGAACCCGGCGCCGGCAGCGACCTCAAGGCCATCCGCACCCGCGCGCAGCGCCAGGGCGACCACTACCTGCTCAACGGCCAGAAGACCTGGATCACCAACGGCAGCAATGCCGATGTAGTGGTGGTGGTGGCCACGGTGGCCCCGGAGCTGGGCGCGCGCGGATTGAGCCTGTTCTGCGTCGATACCGCGCTGCCCGGCGTCACCCGCGGCGCGCCGATGGCCAAGATCGGCCAGCACGCGCAGGACACCAGCGAGCTGTTCTTGCAGGACGTGTCGGTGCCGGTCTCGCACCTGCTCGGCGAGGAGCAGCGCGGCTTCGACTACCTCGGCGAGCAGCTGGCCGCCGAGCGCCTGGCGATCGCGCTGCGCGCGGCCGCATCGGCCGAAGGCATGCTCGCCGAGACCGTGGCCTACGTGCGCCAGCGCAAGGCGTTCGGCCGCCACCTGATCGACCACCAGAACACCCGTTTCGTGCTCGCCGACGCGGCGTCGCGGCTGGCGATGCTGCGCAGCTTCCTCGACCAGTGCCTGGGCGAGCAGATGCAGGGCCGGCTGCAGGCCACCACCGCGGCGATGGCCAAGCTCAACGCCACCGAAATCCAGGGCCAGGTGCTCGACGCGCTGCTGCAGCTGCACGGCGGCTACGGCTACAGCAGCGAGTACGGCATCGGCCGCGCCTGGGCCGACGCGCGCGCGCTGCGCATCTTCGGCGGCACCAGCGAGATCCTGCGCGAGATCATCGGCCGCGCGCTGTAGGCGCGCGGCGGGCCGGCTACTGGCGCCCGGTGCGCCACTGCCGGCGCAGCGCCTGCGAGCGCGGGGTGTCCTGCGACAGCCACGGATCCAGCGCGAAGGCGAAGATCCCGCCGGCACCGCTGCGCTGCGCCCAGGCCAGCTGCTTGCCGATGCGCGCCGCATCGGCGGCCTGCGCCTGGAAATGGCTGCCGTCGGCGGCCGAGGTCGGCAATTCCTCGAACAGTTCGACCACCACGTCGAAGTCGACCTGGCGCGCGCGCAGCAGCGCCAGCAGCGGATCCACGCCGTCCAGGTTCGCAAGCCCGGCCACGCCGACGCCGTCCTGCACCATCGGCCGCAGCGGCGCCTGGTCGAGGATGCGCGACCACAGCTGCGGCAGCGAACCGCGGGTCTGCAGGCGGCTGAAGTAGGTGGAGATCGCGGTGACCTGCGCGGTCCCGGTGCCGGCCGCGGCGCACAGCGCCGCCAGCCATGCGCACAGGCGCTGCTGGCGGTCGTCCTGCGCCCAGTGGAACTGTTCCAGTTCGTAGGGGACGTACCAGCCGGCGAAGTTGGCCTGCCGGGCCCACGGCGCGCCGTGCAGGTAGGCGCGCGCGTTGTCCAGGGTCAGCGCCAGGAACGCGTCCAGCGTGGCCAGGTCCGGCGCCTGCAGCGCCTTCCACCAGCCGCTGTGATACGGCAGGCCGACGCGCACCTGCAGGCCCGCGGCCGCGGCGGTGGAGAAGATCAGCTGCATCACGCTGTCGGGCAGGTTCCAGTCCGCGTCGCCGCCGCCGCCGTACAGCCCGGCCCACTGCACCACGAGCTGGCGGCAGCCGAGCTTGCGCGCCAGCGCCATGTGCTGCTGCCAGTCCTGCGCGCCCAGTTCCAGGTGGCTGCGCCACGGCTGGATGAAGCTGCCGTCGAAGTGCGGCGGATTCGAACAGCCCGGCAGCATGCCCAGCCCGAACGCGGCCGGTGCCAGCGCGGCCAGCCGCAGCAGGTCGCGGCGGCGTGGCGAAAAGGGGCGGGATCCAGGGCGATCGTCGTTCATTGCGTCCGGCATGCGGCGGGTTCCAGACCGTTTGTTCTACACCATCGCCGGGAAAGATCGCATAGCGTCGCATGAACCGCCGCGCGCGGATTCCGTTGCCGGTCCGGTTCGCCCGCGGACACGCAGGAGCGCGCGGCGGCTCCTGGCGCGTGTCCGGTCCGGGCTTGGCTCGTCGCACGAAGCAACGTTCCGGCTTGGGGGCGCGTTCTCGAAGCGAAAGAACGCCGGCTGCACGCGGAGCGCGCCGCGCGGATAATCGCCATACCTTCCGCAACCGGGCCTTCTCATGATCCGCGACATCATCCGCATGGGCGACGAGCGCCTGCTGCGCATCGCGCAGCCGGTGGACAACCTGGGCAGCGCCGAACTGCACGCGCTGGTCGCCGACATGTTCGACACCATGGACGCGGCCGGAGGCGTCGGCCTGGCCGCGCCGCAGATCGCGGTGGACCTGCAGCTGATGGTGTTCGGCTTCGAACGCAACGCGCGCTATCCCGACGCGCCGGCGGTGCCGCGCACCGCGCTGGCCAACGTGCAGTTCGAGCCGTTGTCCGACGAGCTGGAGGACGGCTGGGAAGGCTGCCTGTCCATTCCCGGGTTGCGCGCGGTGATCCCGCGCTACCGCCGCATCCGCTATCGCGGCGTCGCGCCCGACGGCACGCCGCTGGAGCGCGATGCCGACGGCTTCCACGCACGCGTGGTGCAGCACGAGCACGACCACCTGATCGGCCGCCTGTACCCGTCGCGGATCCGCGACTTCGGCAAGTTCGGCTTCGAGGATGTGTTGTCCTACGAGTTGTAGCGCCGGCCGTGCTAGCGCGCTTCGATCGGGCGATTCCCACCTGTAGGAGCGGCTTCAGCCGCGACCGGGCTTTCCCGGTAACGCCTGTCGCGGCTGAAGCCGCTCCTACAGGTCAAGGCGACTGAGGGACCCCGAGCCGCAGCAGGTCGCCCAAATGCACACGGCCCGCTGTGCGCGGGCCGTGGCAAAGGAACATTCGCGTGCTTCGCGCGCGCTTATTTCAGCGCCTTGAAACGCAGGCGCTTGGGCTGCGCGCCCTCGGCGCCCATGCGCCGGCGCTTGTCTTCCTCGTACTCGCGGTAGTTGCCCTGGAAGAACTCCACGTGCGAGTCGCCTTCGAAGGCGAGGATGTGCGTGGCGATGCGGTCCAGGAACCAGCGGTCATGGCTGATGACGAAGGTGTTGCCGGGGAACTCCAGCAGCGCGTCTTCCAGCGCGCGCAGGGTCTCGATGTCCAGGTCGTTGGACGGTTCGTCGAGCAGCAGCACGTTGCCGCCCTGCAGCAGGGTCTTGGCCATGTGCAGGCGGCCGCGTTCGCCGCCGGACAGGCTGCCGACCAGCTTCTGCTGGTCCTGGCCCTTGAAGTTGAAGCGGCCCAGGTAGGCGCGCGACTGGATCTCCACGCCGTTGATGTTGAGGATGTCCAGGCCGCCGGAGACTTCCTGGAACACGTTGTGGTTGCCTTCCAGCTTGTCGCGGCTCTGGTCCACGTAGGCCAGCTTCACCGTCGGCCCGAGCACGATCTCGCCCGAGTCCGGCTTCTCCTTGCCGATGATCATCTTGAACAGCGTCGACTTGCCGGCGCCGTTGGGGCCGATGATGCCGACGATGGCGCCGGACGGCACCAGGAAGCTGAGGTCGTCGATCAGCAGGCGGTCGCCGAACTTCTTGGTGACGTGCTTGAACTCGAGCACCGCATTGCCCAGGCGCTCGCCCGGCGGAATGAAGATCTCGTTGGTCTCGTTGCGGCGCTGGTAGTCGACCGACTGCAGTTCTTCCAGCCGCGCCAGGCGCGCCTTGCCCTTGGTGCGGCCGCCCTTGGCGTTCTGCCGCGACCATTCCAGCTCCTTCTGGATCGCCTTCTGCCGCGCCTTCTCCTGGTTGTCTTCCTGCTTCAGGCGTTCTTCCTTCTGCATCAGCCAGTCGGTGTAGTTGCCCTTCCACGGGATGCCGCGGCCGCGGTCCAGTTCCAGGATCCATTCGGCGGCGTTGTCGAGGAAGTAGCGGTCATGGGTCACCGCCACCACGGTGCCGGTGTAGCGCGCCAGGAACTGCTCCAGCCATTCCACCGACTCGGCGTCCAGGTGGTTGGTCGGCTCGTCGAGCAGCAGCATGTCCGGCTTCTGCAGCAGCAGCCGGCACAGCGCCACGCGGCGCTTCTCGCCGCCGGACAGCGGGCCGATCACCGCGTCCCATGGCGGCAGGCGCAGCGCGTCGGCGGCCACTTCCAGCTGCTGCTCGAGCAGGTGCGCATCGCCGGCGGCCAGGATCGCCTCCAGGCGTTGCTGCTCGGCGGCGAGCTTGTCGAAATCGGCGCCTTCCTCGGCGTAGGCCTCGTAGATCTTGTCCAGCGCGGCCTGCGCCTGCAGCACTTCGCCGACGCCTTCCTCGACCGCTTCGCGCACGGTCTTGGTCGGGTCCAGCTCCGGCTCCTGGGCCAGGTAGCCGACCTTGATGCCCGGCTGCGGACGCGCTTCGCCGCTGAAGTCGGTGTCCACGCCGGCCATGATCTTCAGCACCGTCGACTTGCCGGCGCCATTGAGGCCGAGCAGGCCGATCTTGGCGCCGGGGAAGAACGACAGCGAGATGTCCTTGATGATCTGGCGCTTCGGCGGCACCGTCTTGCTGACGCCGTTCATGGTGTAGATGTATTGCGACATGGGGTCTCCGTAGCGCATGCCGGCGCCCGGCCGGGACGGTCGGGGGCGGCAGAAAAAGGGATGTCGGCCAGTATACCGGCAAGGCCATTCAGCCGCGCCGGCGGGACCGGGCGAATTAATGCCGGCTTAGCGGTTTCGACAACCTGAATACGTAACCGGTTCCAGCAGGAAGCGGTTCAGACGCCAGGCGTATTAATGCGGTCGTGACACCAAGTGACGGAGATGCCATGAACACCAAACGCTTTGCCACCCTTGCCCTTTCGTCCGTGCTGGCGCTGGGCTTCATGGCGCCGCCGGCCTTCGCCCGCGACCACGATCGCGACCGCGATTACCGCGACCGCCATGGCTGGAGCGACGACGGCCGCGGCCATGGCCACCGCGACCGCGACCGTTACCGCGACGACCGGCGCGACGATCGCCGCTATTATCGCCAGGGCTACCGCGACGGCTACCGCCAGTCGTACCAGCGCGACCGCGGCTACGGCTACTACCGCCCGGCACCGCCGCGCCCGCACTACTGGGCGCGCGGCGAGCGCTACCACGACTACTACCGCGGCCCGATCTACGTGGTCAACGACTACCCGCGCTACGAGCTGCGCCGCCCGCCCCGCGGCTACCACTGGGTGCGCGACGACCGTGGCAACATGCTGATGGTCGCCATCGCCACCGGCATCATCGCCGACCTGGTGCTCAACGGCCGCTAGCGCCTGCGGCCCGGTTCGCCTCGACGGCCTCCTTCGGGAGGCCGTCGTCGTTGCGGTTCGCTGCGGACCCCGCGGGGGGCTTAAACTAGCGCTCTGCCTTTCGCCCATGCCCCGGAGACCCGATGTTCCCGCGCGACGCCCGCATCGAAACCTACGATCCTGAACTGGCCCAGGCCATCGCCGCCGAAGCCGGCCGCCAGGAGGACCATGTCGAGCTGATCGCCAGCGAGAACTACTGCAGCCCGCGGGTGATGGAGGCCCAGGGCAGCCAGCTGACCAACAAGTACGCCGAGGGCTATCCGGGCAAGCGCTATTACGGCGGCTGCGAGTTCGTCGACATCGCCGAGAAGCTGGCGATCGACCGGCTCAAGCAGCTGTTCGGCGCAGACTACGCCAACGTGCAGCCGCACTCCGGCTCGCAGGCCAACCAGGCGGTGTACTTCGCGCTGCTGCAGCCGGGCGACACCATCCTGGGCATGAGCCTGGCCCATGGCGGCCACCTGACCCACGGCGCCAAGGTCAACGCCTCGGGCAAGCTGTTCAACGCGGTGCAGTACGGGGTGAACGAGCAGGGCCTGATCGACTACGACGAGGTCGAGCGGCTGGCGCTGGAACACAAGCCGAAGATGGTCGTGGCCGGCTTCTCGGCGTATTCGCGCAAGATCGACTGGGCGCGCTTCCGCGCCATCGCCGACAAGGTCGGCGCCTGGCTGTTCGTGGACATGGCGCACGTGGCCGGCCTGGTCGCCGCCGGCGTCTACCCGAGCCCGCTGGCGCACGCGCACGTGGTCACCTCGACCACCCACAAGACCCTGCGCGGCCCGCGCGGCGGCATCATCCTGGCCAAGGGCGCCGACGAGGACCTGCAGAAGAAGCTGCAGAGCATCGTGTTCCCGGGCATCCAGGGCGGCCCGCTGATGCACGTGATCGCGGCCAAGGCGGTGGCGTTCAAGGAGGCGCTGGAACCGGAGTTCAAGACCTACCAGGCGCAGGTGGTGAAGAACGCTCAGGCGATGGCCAAGACCCTGATCGCGCGCGGCTACAAGATCGTCTCCGGCGGCACCGAGAACCACCTGATGCTGGTCGACATGATCGGCAAGGACGTATCGGGCAAGGACGCGGAGGCCGCGCTGGGCAAGGCGCACATCACCGTCAACAAGAACTCGGTGCCCAACGACCCGCGCTCGCCGTTCGTGACCTCGGGCCTGCGCCTGGGCACCCCGGCGATCACCACCCGCGGCTACCTGGAGCAGGACAGCATCGACCTGGCCAACTGGATCGCCGACGTGCTCGACGCCCCGGGCGACGAGGCGGTGATCGCCGCGGTGCGCGAGAAGGTCACCGCGCAGTGCAGGACGTATCCGGTGTATGGCTGACGTGGCGGGACTCGGGACTCGGGACGGGGGACTCGGCGAAGCGCCGGCTCCCGCATCCGCTGGCATGGCCGTCACACCGGCCGGTCGATGGATTGCGTTTTCCCCCGAGTCCCGAGTCCCGAGTCCCGGGTCCCGGCTACTCTGATGTACTGCCCCTTCTGCCAGCACACCGACACCCGCGTGATCGATTCGCGCGTGTCCGAGGACGGGGCGACGATCCGCCGGCGCCGCGAGTGCGAGGCCTGCGGCGAGCGCTTCAGCACCCTGGAGACCATCGAGCTGAAGTTGCCGGTGATCATCAAGGGCGACGGCGGGCGCGAGGCCTTCGATGCGCGCAAGCTGCGCACCGGTTTCGACCGCGCGCTGCAGAAGCGGCCGGTGTCCGAGGAGCGGATCGAGGCGGCGGTGCGCGCGGTGGTGCACCAGCTGCGCATGTGCGGCGAGCGCGAAGTGCCGTCGATCCGGGTCGGCGAACTGGTGATGGCCGAATTGCGCAAGCTCGACCATGTCGGCTACGTGCGCTTCGCCTCGGTCTACCGCAGCTTCGAGGACGTGGCCGATTTCCGCGAGGAGATCGAGAAGCTGGAGCGCGACCTGCCGGTGGGCAGTGAGCAGCTGCCGCTGCTCGGCGAGGCGGCCTTCGAGCGCGTCGCCGACAAGCCGCCGAAGAAGCGTTGAGCCGTCCCGCCTTCCGGAAGCGAACGACCATGCCGGTATTCAAGTTCCCGCACCTGGTGCGGTCTTGCGCGATCGCCGCGCTGCTGTGCGCGGCGATCGGCAGCGCGACGGCGCAGGCGCAGGCGACCGCCACCGGACGCGCTGCGGCCGAGGCTGCCGCCGCCGCCGCTGCCCGGGTGGCGGCCGAAGCGGCTATCGATGCGACGGCCGAAGCCACGTCGATCCAGGCGCACGCCGACGCAACGGCGAGCGCCGCGGCGGACGAGTGTCCTGCAGCGCAATTCGACCCGCAGGCGGAGCCGTTCGCCGGCCACTACTACCTGAGCGGCATCCGCGAAACCGGTTCGGAACTGCTGCTGCGGCCCGATGGCAGGTTCCAGTGGATGCTGGCCTATGGGGCGGTGGACCAGTCGGCGCAAGGGCGCTGGTGGCGCGCCGGCGACTGCATCGGCCTGGCGCCGGATCCGCGCAGCGGGCAGTCGCCGTTCGTGCTGTTGCGCCCGGAGGACGGCGGCGAGGTGCGCGAAATGTTCGACGAATGGCGCCAGTACGCGCCGGCCGAGCACCGTTCGAAACTGCCGGTCTACGTGGTGGAGCGCGAGTACCGCATGAGCACCAGCGGCATCGTGGCGACGCTGCGCTGGGCCGATGGGCAGACCCGCGAGGCGGTCGTCGATGGCGGCGTGGCGCTGTTCGCGCCGCGCGCGCAGCGGCCGGTCGCGTTGCGCCTGCGGCATCCGGAGCTGGAGCCGGGCGACTGGATCGCGCTGGACGCCGCGGCGCCGGTTCCGCTCATGGTGGACTTCCGGCTGTCGGCGCTGATGGACGCGCCGCCGCTGCCCACGCGGCTGCGGATCGATGGCGACACGCTGCTGCCGACATGGCCGGGACGCGGCGAGCGCGGGCGCTACGCGCGATGAGCGTCCCCGGCCCTTCCGCCGACGACCACCGCTTCATGGCCCAGGCGCTGCGCCTGGCCGAGCGCGGCGCCTATACCGCGCGGCCCAATCCGATGGTCGGCTGCGTGATCGCGCGCGGCGGCGAGATGGTCGGCGAGGGCTTCCACCAGCGCACCGGCGGCCCGCACGCGGAGGTGTTCGCGCTGCAGGCGGCCGGCGAACGCGCGCGCGGCGCCACCGCCTACGTGACCCTGGAGCCGTGCGCGCACCACGGGCGCACGCCGCCGTGCGCGCAGGCGCTGATCCAGGCCGGCGTGGTGCGGGTGGTGGCGGCGATGCGCGACCCGTTCCCCAAGGTCGATGGCGGCGGTTTCGCGCAGCTGCGCGAGGCCGGCATCGAGGTGTGCAGCGATTTCATGCAGGCGCAGGCGCGCGAACTCAATCGCGGCTACCTGTCGCGGCTCGAGCGCGGGCGCCCGTGGCTGCGGCTGAAGCTGGCGGCGAGCCTGGACGGGCGCACCGGCATGGCCGACGGCGAATCGAAATGGATCAGCGGCGCGGCGTCGCGGCAGGACGTGCAGCGCTGGCGCGCGCGCGCCGGCGCGATCCTGACCGGCAGCGGCACCGTGCAGGCCGACGACCCGGCGCTGACCGTGCGCCTGGGCGAGGACGTCGCGTTCGTGCCGCCGTTGCGGGTGGTGCTGGACGCGCAGCTGCGCACGCTGTCGCGCGCGCGGGTGCGCGAAGGCGGCGCGCCGACGCTGTACCTGCACGCGCCCGGCGTGCGGCCGCCGGCCTTGGCCGACGCCGAGTTCGCGGTCGCGCCGGTGCTGGCCGGGCGCTTCGACCTGGCCGCGGTGCTGCGATTGCTCGGCCAGCGCGGCATCAACGAAGTGCAGGTCGAGGCCGGGCCGATCCTGGGCGGTGCGCTGTATGCCGCCGGCCTGGTCGACGAACTGCTGCTGTACATGGCGCCGCTGCTGCTCGGCGAGGACACCCGGCCGCTGCTCGCCGGCCTGGGCATCGGCTCGATGGCGCAGCGCAAGGCGCTGCAGGTGATCGACACCCGCGTGCTCGGCGAGGACCTGCGCTGGCTGCTGCGGCCGCTCGCGGCGCAGGGCGACGACGCCGGAGTCGCGCGCTAGCCGGCCGCCTCGGCGCCCGCGGCGGTCCCTGTCGCGGCCGGATACGGTCGCAGGACGAACGCGGCAGCGGGCGCCGCGCACTGCAGCAACCTCTCCATCCACAACGCTGTCTACTGCGTCGCGTTGCTCTCGTTGCGCAGCGTGCGGAGCTCTCGCCAACACGCCGTGCATGCGTTTTCGGCGGCGCGCCGGCACGTTGTGGTACCTCCGGAACGCGGTAAGGGTGCGGCGGGTATTCGCCTCGGCGCGCGCACCGGCCGCGGCATCGCCCATAAAAAAGCACGGGCCCGTTGCCGGGCCCGTGCCGATCGCGGTCGCCCGCGTTGACGCGCTGGATCAGAAGCTGGCGCGCACGCCGACCTTGTACTGGTTGGCGTCGTCGATGAACTCCGCTTCGCCGACCAGGCCCCAGGTGCGGGTGAAGTTGATCTGGCCGCCGAGCGTGCCGACGAACTCGCCCTGGTCCACGTCGCTGCCGTCGATGTAGCCGGCCTTCACCCAGGCTTCGGTACGCGGCGAGGGCTTGCCGCGCAGGCCGAGGTTGACCATGCCCAGCGTGCTGGAGTCGGACGCGCGGGCAAGACGATCGCCGTTTTCGCGCAGGTCGGCCTCGGCCTTCACCCGCAGCACGCCGGCGTCGGCGGTGAAGTCCACGCGCTCGGTCATTTCCATGCGGTAGCCGATGCCCAGGCTGGCCTGCTGCACGGTGATCTTGCTGGAGTAGAACGTGGCGACGGTGTAGTCGTCGCTGGCGCGTTGATAGCCGGCGAACAGATACACCGGCTCGGCGATCTGCCAGGAGCCACGCAGGTAGCCGCCGTCGATGTCCTGGGAACCGTCGTCGACGTTGATGTCGGTACGGTTCCAGCCGCCTTCGACATAGGTGTAGCTCAGGCCTTCGGCGTGGGCGGCAAACGGTGCGGCCGCCAGCATGGCAGCCAGAATCAGGGTGTTACGCATTGGGTACTTCTCTCCGAATTGATGTCCGTGTCTTCGCCTCGTTGCGAGGCGAAAAAAGCGACGTCTCCCGTCGCGGCGCGCACCTTAACTGATTCTTCACAATGCGGGCTATCGGGAATTTCCCGACACGACGCAGTGTCCTGCCGGTGCCGCGCGTGTCGGCCGCGCTACGGCGGACTGCGCTGCTAGAATGCGCGGGCCGGTTCGCCGGCATCCACAAACGTCTTCAGGGCGGGGTGCGATTCCCCACCGGCGGTAGGTGCGCCAGCGCACGAGCCCGCGAGCGCTTACGCATGCGAGTCCCCTCGCAGAGCCCGCACTTCCCGGTGCGACTCTCCCGTGCGCAAGGTCAGCAGATCCGGTCAGATGCCGGAGCCGACGGTCATAGTCCGGATGAAAGAAGACGGCATTCGCGCGGCATAGCCGTGCGCGTGCCTGTTTGCCTTGTGGCGTTTTTCGCTCACTTCCGCGAGAAACGTATATGCCTATGCAAGCTGTTTCGCCTACGCCCGGCCGCACCGGCGCCCGTATCCGCCCGGCGCGTCGCGCCGCGCCGGCGCCGCGCACCGGTTCGCGCGCCTGCGCCGCCCGCCGGCCGGAGGCGCGCTGATGTTCACCGGCATCATCGAAGGCGTCGGCCGACTGGCCGCACGCGATCCGCGCGGTGGCGACGTCCGCTTCACCTTCGACACCGGCACGCTGCCGTTCGACCAGGTCAGCCTGGGCGAGAGCATCGCGGTCAACGGCGTGTGCCTGACCGTGGTCGCCTACGACAGCGCGTCGTTCCAGGCCGATGCGTCCACCGAGACGCTGGGCCTGACCACGCTCGGCCGCCTGGGCGAAGGCGCGGCGCTGAACCTGGAGCGGGCGATGCGCCCCAGCGACCGCCTCGGCGGGCACCTGGTCAGCGGCCATGTCGACGGCATCGGCCAGGTGCTGGACGTGCACGCCGACGCGCGCGCGCAGCGCTGGCGCTTTTCCGCGCCGCAGGCGCTGCTGCGCTACATCGCCAAGAAGGGCTCGATCTGCGTGGACGGGGTCAGCCTCACCGTCAACGAGGTCGACGCGATCGGCTTCGAGGTGGCGCTGATTCCGCACACGGTCGCCAACACCGCGTTCGCGCATGCGGCGGTCGGCGCGGCGGTGAACCTGGAGATCGACCTGGTCGCACGCTACGTCGAACGCCTGCTGCAGGGCCGCGAGGGCTGACGCCGCGCCGCTCCTTACCAACGGCCGTGTCGCCGCCGCAGTTCGTGCTGCGGCGCGCGGCGCGGCGCCACCTCACGCGATAGCTGCGAGTCCCCATGTCACCGTCCACTACCCCTAGCCTGAACTTCGCCCCCGTCCCCGAGCTGCTGGAGGAAATCCGCGCCGGCCGCATGGTGGTCATCGTCGACGACGAGGACCGCGAGAACGAGGGCGACCTGATCATGGCCGCCGAACTGGTCAAGCCGTCGGACATCAACTTCATGGTCACCCACGCGCGCGGGCTGGTGTGCCTGCCGCTGACCCGCGAGCGCTGCGCGCAGCTCGGCCTGGCGCCGATGGTGCAGACCAACACCGCGCAGTTCCAGACCAACTTCACGGTCAGCATCGAGGCCGCCGAGGGCGTCACCACCGGCATCTCCGCCTACGACCGCGCCCACACCATCCGCACCGCGGTGCGCCCGGACGCCAAGGCCAGCGACCTCAGCCAGCCTGGGCACATCTTCCCGCTGATCGCGCAGCCGGGCGGGGTGCTCACCCGCGCCGGCCACACCGAGGCCGGCGTCGACCTGGCGATGCTGGCCGGCCTGGAGCCGGCGGCGGTGCTGGTGGAGATCCTCAATCCCGACGGCAGCATGGCGCGGCGCACGCAGCTGGAGGTGTTCGCGCGCGAGCACGGGCTGAAGATGGGCTCCATCGCCGACCTGATCGCCTACCGGCTGGCCACCGAGCACACCGTCGAGCGCATCGACGAGCGCGCGATCGAGACCGAGTTCGGTCCGTTCGCCCTGGTCACCTACCGCGACCGCATCGCCCACGACCTGCATTTCGCGCTGGTCCGCGGCACGCCGGACGCGCACACCCCGACCCTGGTGCGGGTGCAGGTGGAGAACCCGCTGGCCGACCTGCTGCACTGGCGCCGCGACGACTTCGGCGTGCCCGCCAGCGACGCGCTGCGCGCGATCGACGCCGCCGGCCGCGGGGTGATGGTGGTGCTGTCGGCGCCGCGCGACAGCCAGGCGCTGCTGGCGCGGCTGCGCGCGCAGCCGGAAGCGGCGCAGGGCAAGGACGTGGGCCAGTGGCGGCGCAACGGCGCCGGCAGCCAGATCCTGGCCGACCTGGGGCTGGGCAAGCTGCGCGTGCTGGGCACGCCGCGGCGCCAGATCGGCCTGGCCGGGTTCGGGCTGGAGGTGGTGGAGCATGTGGAGGTGGGGTCGGGACTCGGGACCCGGGACCCGGGACCCGAGCGGGACCGGGGACCGGGGACCGGGGACCGGGAACGGCAAGAGCCAACCGCATGAAGTCCGCGGCGCGCTTTTGCTTTTCCGGGTCCTGGGTCCCCGGTCCCTGGTCCCGGCCGCACTGCTAAACTCTCCCACCCCCTGAACCCGCCACCGCCATGACCCACTACGAAGGCGACCTCCGCGCTCCCGAAGCGGCCCGGTTCGCGATCATCGCCAGCCGCTGGAACGCACGCATCACCGATGTGCTGGTCGCCGGCGCGCGGCAGAGCCTGGCCGGCAACGGCATCGCCGACGAGGCGGTGGACGTGATCCGCGTGCCCGGCGCGTGGGAACTGCCGCTGGCCGCCGCGCGCCTGGCCGCCGCCGGCCGGCATGCGGCGATCATCGCGCTGGGCTGCGTGATCCGCGGCGACACGCGCCACTACGAGCACGTCGCCGACGGTTGCGCGGAAGGGCTGATGCGGGTGTCGCTGGAGTTCCGCCTGCCGGTGCTCAACGGCGTGCTGGCGGTGGAGCGTGCCGAGGACGCCGAGGCGCGCGCCGGCGGCAGCCACGGCAACAAGGGCGAGGAAGCGGCGTTGAGCGCGCTGGAGATGGTCAACCTGCTGGAGCTGCTGCCGTGAACAAGTCCGCTGGCCACAAGCACCACCCGCGCCGCGACGGCATCGATCCGGTGCTGCGTTCGCGCGCGCGCCGGCGCGCCTTGCAGGCGATCTACGCCTGGCAGATCTCCGGCGGCAACGTGCAGCAGGTGATCTCGCAGTTCGCGCACGAACAGGCGCACGAGATCGCCGACCTGGTCTATTTCGAGAACCTGGTCGAAGGCGTGCTGAAGCATCGCGCCGAGCTGGACGCGGCGCTGGTCGGCTACCTGGACCGCACGGTCGAGGAAGTGGACGCGATCGAGCGCGCGGTGCTGCGCCTGGCCGCCTACGAACTGTTGCACCGGCTCGACGTGCCGTACCGGGTGGTGATCAACGAAGCGATCGAGACCGCCAAGCGCTTCGGCTCCGAGCACGGCCACACCTACGTCAACGGCGTGCTCGACCGCGCCGCGCTGCAGTGGCGCCCGGCCGAAGCGGGCGGCGGCCACGCCTGAGGGCTGGCGCGTGAACGCCCAGGTGCCGGCGGAAGTGCTGCGCCTGCAACAGGCGTTGCTGGCGGTGCCGGGGCTGGTCGACGTGGCGCTGGGCAATGCCGACGCCTCGTCGATCCGGCACGGCGATTTCATGCTGCCGATCTACGGCGACATGCCGCTGGCGACGCTGGGCCGCACCGGCGGCGGGCTCGCCGACGAAATGCTGGTGTACGCGCGCTTTGCGATCGAGCGCGACGAGCGCGGCCTGCGCGCGCTGGAGTTCGTGTCGTGGTGGGTGCGCGACTGCGCGCGCAGCGGCGAGCCGCTGCAGATCCGCAGCCTGGGCCTGCCGCCGCTGCCCGAGCAGTTCGGCGACACGCTGTGCTTCGTGATCGAGCTGTTCCATGTCGATCCGGAACAATCGATGCCCGCCTTGCTGCAGCGGCTGGACAGCCTGGCGTCGAGCCTGGCCAGCGCGGTGCAGATGTACGGCGGCGTGCTCGAGGACTAGCGCCGGTCGATGCGAGTGGGACAGGCCACGTTGCCGTGTCCGGCGATGGCTGTGCATTGCGCCGCGGCAGGTTGGCCGCCTGCCCAAGCCGCGCGCGGTGGCCTGAGCTGGGCACGGCAACCCGCAGGGCCGCGCTTCGGCGCGCACGGTGTGGCGTCATCGCTCGGTCGCTTGTCGGCACAAGCTCCGTCGCCGATGTCGATGAAGATCGGCGCCACCGGCCCCAGTCCGGGCAGCACACCGAGCAGGCCAGCGCCACCACGCGCCAGCCCGGGAACGGCTCGGTGCCGTAGCCGCGGTGACGGGCGACGACATAGCTTCCTTGCCCTGCACGCGCCCAGGCACGGCGTCTGTTCCGATAGCGCAGGCCCTGGGGCGATCCCGTCCGCGCAATGGCTGGTGCAGGCCGCATGCTGCGAAGCGCAGGTCGTACGATCTCGCACCCGGGTTGCCGGCAGCCGCGCGGCGAGGTGCGGGACTCGGGACCCGGGACCCGGGACCCGGGACTGTAGAGTCCTTGGGGCGATCTGCAGCCATGTCAAACGCCAATGCAGTCGCGTTGTTCTAGTCGACGGATTGGCGATCGCACCGCGCGGCATGCATGGCCCACGCGCGGCGACCGGCGCCGATCCGCTCGACGCGCTTGACCGCATGCGGGCCATGCGCCAGCCTCGCCCGATCCTTCCAGCGCGTCCGTCCATGTCCGAGTTCGAACTGATCGACCGTATCCGCCAGCGCAGCGATGCGCGTGCCGGCGACGGCGTGGCGCTCGGGATCGGCGACGACGCGGCGCTGCTGCAGCTGGCGCCGGGCGAGCAGTTGGTGGTCACCACCGACACGCTCAACAGAGGCGTGCATTTCCCGCCCGAGACCCTGCCCGAGGACCTGGGCTGGAAGGCGCTGGCGGTGAACCTGTCGGACCTGGCGGCGATGGGCGCGCAGCCGGCGTGGTGCACGCTGTCGTTGTCGCTGCCGGACGCGGACCCGGCATGGGCCGACGGCTTCTTCGACGGTTTCTTCGCGCTGGCCGACCAGCATCGCATCGCCCTGGTCGGCGGCGACACCACCCGCGGGCCGTTGTCGATCTCGGTGACGGCGATGGGCCGGGTGCCGGCCGGCGCGGCGTTGCGCCGCGACGGCGCGCGCGCCGGCGACGAGGTGTGGGTGACCGGCGCGCTCGGCGACGCCGCCGCCGCATTGGCGCTGTGGCGGCGCGGCGCGCTGGACGTGGCCGCCACCGCGGCCGATGCGGCGACCGAGCGACTGCGGCAGCGCCTGCTGCGGCCGACCCCGCGCGTGGACGCCGGCCTGCGCCTGGCCGGCCTGGCCTCCGCCTGCGTCGACGTGTCCGACGGCCTGCTCGCCGACCTGGGCCATATCTGCGCGCGCAGCCAGGTCGGCGCGCGGCTCGAGCTGGCGGCGCTGCCGGCCTCGGCCGCGCTGCGTTCGTGCGTCGGCGCGGCCGACCGTGCGCCGCTGCTGTGCGCCGGCGGCGACGACTACGAACTGTGCTTCACCGCCTCGCCGCGCGACCGCGACGCGGTGGCGCTGGCGGCGGAATTCGCCGGCGTGGCGGCCACGCGCATCGGCCGCATCACCGCCGCCAGCGGCATCGTGGTGCACGACGCGCAAGGGCGGGCATGGCGACCGCCGTGCGCCGGCTACGAGCATTTCTCCGGGTAGGGAAAATCCACGAGCCGCTTCGCGCCGTACCCTCACCCCAACCCCTCTCCCGGTGGGAGAGGGGCCAAGGCACGCCGCGGCTGTTCCCTTCTCCCGTCGGGACCATGGCCCCCTTTTCGGGGGAAGGTGCCCCGCAGGGGCGGATGAGGGTACGAGCCCAGCCTCGTGCACCCAAATCAGCGAGCCGCTTCGCGCCGCACCCTCACCCCACGCCTCTCCCGGTGGCAGAGGGGCCAAGGCGCACCATACCGTGCCGCACTGCGGCGTGTAACCGTCCGTACCTGCTGGTATGGTCGCGGCGCTCGACTCCACGTCGCGTGCTCGCAACCGTATTGGCAGCTGGACCATCCCGGTCCGGCGCCGCCTGGGAGGCAGTACATGCGCAGGTCCATGTCCCGCTGCATCGCCGTGTGCGCGATGCTGTTCTTCTCCGCCGCCGCGTTCGCCGGCGGTTTCAGCAAGCAGTACCAGACCATCCCGAGTTGGGACGGCACCCGGCTCGGCGCGCTGGTGCTGGTGCCGCAAGGGCAGGGGCCCGGGCCGTTCCCGCTGGTGGTGATGCCGGCCAGCTGGTCGCTGCCCAACCTGGAATACGTGGGCCGCGCCAGCGAACTGGCCAGCGACGGCTACGTCGTGGTCAGCTACACCTCGCGCGGGTTCTGGGATTCGGCCGGGCAGATCGACATCGCCGGCGCGCCGACGGTGGAGGACGTCAGCGCGATGATCGACTGGGCGCTGGCGAACACCCCGGCCAACGACAAGGCGATCGGCGTGTCCGGCATCTCCTACGGCGCCGGCACCAGCCTGCTCGCCGCCGCGCGCGATCCGCGGATCAAGGCGGTCGCCGCGCTCAGCGGCTGGGCCGACCTGCAGGCGTCGCTGTACGCGAACGCCACGGTCAGTCAGCAGGGCGTGGCGCTGCTGGTGACGGCCGGCGCGCTGACCGGCCGGCCCGGCCCGGACCTGGCGCAGATCAGCGCGCGGGTGGCGGCCGGCGACTACGACGGCGCGGTGCAGGGCTTCCTGCCCAAGGCCGCCGAGCGCGGGGTGATCAACGAGCTGCAGGCGCTCAACCGCAACGGCCCGGCGGTGCTGATGGCCAATGCGTTCAACGACGGCCTGTTCCCGCCCAACCAGTACATCGACCTGTACAACCGCCTGAGCGTGCCCAAGCAGCTGATGCTCAGCCAGGGCGACCACGCCACCGCCGAACTGCCGGGCGCGCTGGGACTGCCCAACGAGGTGTACACGGCCACCACGCGCTGGTTCGACCACTACCTCAAGGGCCGGGCCAACGGCGTGGACCGCGAACCGCCGGTGCAGCTGTCCGCCCTCGGCGGCAGCTGGCAGCGCTATGCCGACTGGAACAGCGTGCAGGCCGGCGCGACCCGCTACGGCCTGAGCCGCCCGAGCGGCCTGCTGGCGCCGACCGGCACCCTGGGCGGCACCAGCACCGGCTGGAGCCACCGCATCGCCACCGGCGTGCCGACCCTGGCCGATTCGGGCGTGGTGCTGGTGAGCGGCCTGCTGCAGGGCTTCGGCCAGCCGGTGACCACGTCGATTCCGCTGGTGGCGCGCAACGGCGCCGCGGTGTGGACCGGGCCGGTGTACGCCAGCGCCAGGCGCCTGGCCGGCAGCCCGTCGCTGCGCCTGACCGTAACCCCGAGCCAGGCCGACGTGTCGCTGTTCGCCTACCTCTACAGCATGGACGCGCTGGGCGTGGCGCAGCTGCTGAGCCATGCGCCGTACACGCTGCGCAACGCGACCCCGGGCGCGGCCGTCACCGTCGACCTGGCGCTGCAGGCGACCGCCGCCGAGATCCCGGCCGGACGCCGCCTGGTGCTGGTGGTGGACACCACCGATCCGCGCTACACCTCGGCCAGCCGCTTCGGCGGCACGGTCGGCTTCAGTTCGCCGGCGGCGGCGCCGTCGAGCCTGAGCGTGCCGCTGCACTGAGCGGGGGGTCGGATGCCGGCGCGCGCCGGCATCCGCGAGCGACGCCGACGCCGGCGCGCGGCAGAAATTACGCGGAATTTACGCCGGCCCCGGTGCCGGCCGATAGCGACTTTACGGCCCCGCGCCGGAACATGACCAGGTCGGCGGAACGGTTCCGCCCTGGATCCGATCTCATGCTTTCCCCGCTTTCCTGCGCCGCCTGCCGGCCGCTGCCGCGCGCCGCGCTGGCGCTTTCCCTCCTGGCCGCCGCCGCGTCGGCCGCCGCCGCCGCGGTCAGCGGCAACGCGACCCTGACCAGCGACTACGTCTGGCGCGGCAGCACCCAGAGCGACGGCGATCCGGCCGTGCAGGCCGGTCTGGCCCTGGCCGCCGACCACGGCGCGTATGCGTCGCTGTGGGCATCGTCGATCGCGTTCGACGGCGCTCCGCATGCCAGCACCGAGGTCGATGGCGTACTCGGCTGGCGCGGCCAGTGGACGCCGGACTGGGCCTGGGATGCGAACCTGACCCGCTACCAGTATCCCTCGGCCGCCGCACTGAACTGGACCGAGCTGGGCGCCACCGTGACCTGGAAGCAGCGCGTGTGGGCGCAGCTCGGCTGGTCCGACGACGCGTTGGCCAGCGGCACCACCGGCACCTACGCGCAGCTGGGCGCGCGCTATCCGTTCAACGAACGCGTCCGCGTCGAGGCGGCGGTGGGCCATTACCGGCTCGCCCGCGGCTACGCAGACAGCTACACGCATGGGCTGGTCAGCGCCGTGTTCGCCCTGCCCGGTGGCCGCGAGGGCGGCCCGGGTCTGGAGCTGCGGCTGACCGCGCACGACACCGACCACGCCGCCGAGCGGCTGTTCCCCGGCATGGCCGGCGCGCGCGTCGAAGCCGCGCTGCAAGCCACGTTCTGATTCCCTGGGAGAGATGACATGCCTGCCTGGCTAGCGCTGATCTGCGGGGTGACGGTGCTCGTCGCCGCCGCCTACCTGCTGTACGTGATTCTGCGTCCCGAAGACTTCTGAGCCGAGTGCCGCTCCCATGATCGATACATTGCTTGTCTATGCGCTCGCGTTGCTGCTGGGCTGGCCGCTGGGCCTGTACCTGGCCAGGGTGATGCGCGGTGCGCCGATGCGCGGCGACGCGCTGTTCGGCTGGATCGAACGGCCGCTGTACCGCCTGCTCGGCACTGATCCGGCGCGGGGCATGGGCTGGCGCGGCTACGCCGCCGCGTTCCTGGCCAGCAACCTGGTGCTGGGCGCGCTGGTGTTCGTGCTGTTCCTCACCCAGGCGTGGTTGCCGTTGAACCCCGACGCGATCCCGAACCTGCGCTGGGACACCGCGTTGCACACGATGGTGTCGTTCCTGACCAACACCAACCAGCAGCACTATTCCGGGCAGGCGCAGCTGTCGTACCTGTCGCAGATGGTGGCGGTGGTCGGGCTGCAGCTGGTCACGCCGATGATGGGCCTGGCGCTGGTGACGGCGACGCTGCGCGCGCTGTTCGGTGGGCGACCGGTCGCACGCCCGGCCGATGCCCCATCGGCATCGGCCGCGACCGGGCCGGAGGATCCGGAGCCGACGCCGTCGCGCCATGGACGGCAGCATGCGACCATCGTCGTAGCGCCAATGCAGCACACCGCGCTCGGCGCCGACGCCGACGCCGACGTCGGCAACTACTGGGCCGACGTGATCCGCCCGACGCTGCGCTTCCTGCTGCCGCTGTGCCTGCTGTGGACGCTGCTGCTGACCCAGCAGGGCGTGCCGTCGACGCTGGCCGCCGGCCCCGTCGCCACGCCGCTGGACGCCAGCGCCGGCATGGCCGCGCAGAAGATCCCGCTCGGCCCGGTCGCGGCGATGGTCGCGATCAAGCAGCTCGGCACCAACGGCGGCGGCTGGTACGGGCCCAACAGCACGGTGGCGCTGGAGAACCCGACCCCGTTCTCCAACCTGCTGGAAACGCTCGCGCTGATCCTGATCCCGGTGGCCGTGGCGTTCATGGTCGGTCCGTTCACCGGGCGGCGCAGATTCACCGCGCTGGTGTTCGGCAGCATGCTGGCGATGTCGCTGGTTTCCACCGCGGCGTCGGTGTGGTCCGAAGGCCATTCGCTCAGCACCGCCAGCGCGGCGCTGATGGAAGGCAAGGAAGTGCGCCTGGGCGTGGACGCGTCGGCGGCGTGGTCGTCGCTGACCACGCAGACCTCCAACGGCTCGGTCAACGCGATGCACGATTCGCTGGCGCCGCTGACCGGCGGCGTGGCGATGGTCGACATGCTGGTCAACGCGATCTGGGGCGGCATCGGCTGCGGCCTGCAGCAGTTCCTGGTGTACCTGCTGCTCAGCGTGTTCCTGGCCGGGTTGATGACCGGGCGCACGCCGGAGTTGTTCGGACGCAAGATCGAGGCCGGCGAGGTGCGCCTGCTGGCGCTGCTGATCCTGCTGCAGCCGCTGGTGCTGCTCGGCTTCACCGCGCTGACCCTGGCGCTGCCGGCGCTCGCCGGCAATTCCAATCCCGGCTTCCACGGCATCAGCCAGGTGTTCTACGAGTACGCCTCGGCGTTCGCCAACAACGGCTCCGGGTTCGAGGGGCTGGGCGACGCCACGCCGTGGTGGAACCTGAGCTGCGCGGCGGTGCTGATCCTGGGCCGCTACCCGGCGCTGATCGTGCCGCTGATGGTGGCCGCGCGGATGGCGCGCAAGCGGGTGGCGCCGGAGAGCGGCGGCAGCCTGCAGGTGGAGACGCCGACCTTCGCGCTGACCCTGATCGCGGTCATCGCGGTGCTGACCATCCTGCAATTCACCCCCGCGCTGGTGTTGGGCCCGATCGCCGATCACCTGACCCTGAGCGCGCACTGAGACCGACGACGATGAGTACCCCGCTTCCGCAAGCTTCTTCCTCCGGGCGCCGGCCCGGCCTGCTCGACGGCCCGGCGCTGCGTGCGGCGCTGCGCGCCAGCGTGCTGAAACTTTCGCCACGGCACCTGCTCGGCAGCCCGGTGATGGCGGTGGTGTTCGCCGGCACCGTGCTGTCGGCGCTGATCACCGCGGCCGGGCAGGGCGCGCCCGAATTCGGCTGGGCGGTGACCGCGATCCTGCTGCTCACCGTGCTGTTCGGCAATTTCGCCGAAGCGGTGGCCGAGGCGCGCGGGCGCGGCCAGGCCGCGTCGTTGCGGCGCGCGCGCAAGGACCTGGTGGCGCGCCGCGTCGCCAGCGTGCGGCTGGACGGCGAGACCCGCGTCGCCGCCGCCGAACTCCGGCCCGGCGAGCTGGTGGTGGTCGCCGCCGGCGAACTGATCCCCGCCGATGGCGAGATCCTGCACGGCGTGGCCACGATCAACGAGGCCGCGGTGACCGGCGAATCGGCGCCGGTGCTGCGCGAGGCCGGCACCGACCGCTCCGGCGTGATCGGCGGCACCAAGGTGCTGTCCGACCAGATCGTGGTGAAGATCACCGCCGAGCCGGGCCACAGCTTCCTGGACCGCATGATCGCGCTGGTCGAGGGCGCCAACCGGCAGAAGACCCCGAACGAGATCGCGCTGACCATGCTGCTGGCGGCGATGACGCTGACCTTCCTGATCGTGGTCGCCAGCCTGCCGCTGATCGCCGGCTTCGTCGGCGTGCGCATCGACCCGCTGCTGCTGATCGCGCTGCTGGTGTGTCTGATCCCGACCACCATCGGCGGGCTGCTGCCGGCGATCGGCATCGCCGGCATGAACCGCGCGCTGTCGGCCAACGTGCTGGCCAAGTCGGGCAAGGCGGTGGAAGTGGCCGGCGACGTGGACGTGCTGCTGCTGGACAAGACCGGCACCATCACCCACGGCGACCGCCAGGCCACCGCGTTCCATGCGCTGGCCGGGATCGACGCGGCGCGGTTGCGCGAGGCGGCGATGCTGTCCTCGCTGGCCGACCCCACCCCGGAGGGCAAGTCGATCGTGCGCCTGGCGCGCGAGCAGGGCATGCCGCTGCAGGAACCGGACAGCGCGCAGTTCATCGCCTTCACCGCGCAGACGCGCATGTCCGGCGTCGATCTGCCCGGCCAGGGACAGCAGCCGCCGCGCGCGATCCGCAAGGGCGCGGCCGATACGGTGATCCGCCACGTCGCCGCGCTGGGCGGGCAGGTGCCGGCGGAACTGAAGGGCCGCGTGGAGCAGGTCGCGCGCAGCGGCGCCACGCCGCTGGTGGTCGCCGAAGGCCGCCATGTGCTCGGCGTGGTCGAGCTGTCGGACGTGGTCAAGCACGGCGTGCGCGAGAAGTTCGCGCGGCTGCGCGCGATGGGGATCAAGACGGTGATGATCACCGGCGACAACCCGCTCACCGCCGCGGCGATCGCCGCCGAGGCCGGCGTGGACGACTACATCGCCGAGGCCACGCCCGAGGACAAGCTGGCGCGGATCCGCGCCGAGCAGGCCGGCGGGCGGCTGGTGGCGATGGTCGGCGACGGCACCAACGACGCGCCGGCGCTGGCCCAGGCCGACGTCGGCCTGGCGATGAACTCCGGCACGCAGGCGGCCAAGGAGGCCGGCAACATGGTCGACCTGGATTCGGATCCGGCCAAGCTGCTGGCGGTGGTGGAAGTGGGCAAGCAGCAGCTGATCACCCGCGGCGCGCTGACCACCTTCTCGCTGGCCAACGACGTGTCCAAGTACTTCGCGATCCTGCCGGCGCTGTTCGCCGCCTCGATCCCGCAGATGGCCGCGTTGAACGTGATGCGCCTGTCCAGCCCGACGCATGCGGTGCTGGCCGCGCTGATCTTCAACGCGCTGGTGATTCCGGCGCTGATCCCGCTGGCGCTGCGCGGCGTGCGCTTCACCCCGGCCACGGCGACGTCGCTGCTGCGCCGGAACATGCTGCTCTACGGCGTCGGCGGCGTGCTGCTGCCGTTCGCCGGGATCAAGCTGATCGACCTGCTGCTGGTGGCGCTGGGCTGAGCCTTGGCGCCGATCTTCCGCTTCTTTCCCGGATCTCCCGCGATGAACGTTTCCCCGGTTTCTTCTTCCCGCCGCGAGCCGCTGCGCTGGCGCGCCGCGGTGCTGCTGCCGCTGCTGGTGCTCGGCGCCGCCGCGCTGTATTCGCTGCTCGCCACCGTGCTCGCCGGCGCGCTGTTCCCGGCGCAGGCCAACGGCAGCCTGCTCGAACGCGACGGACGCGTGCGCGGCTCGGCGCTGGTGGCGCAGCCGTTCGCCGCGCCCGGCTATTTCCAGCCGCGCCCGTCGGCGGCCAAGTTCGACCCGATGGCCGCGGCCGGCAGCAACCAGGCGCGCAGCAATCCCGAGCTGCAGCAGCGCATCGCCGATGCGCGCGCCAGCGTGGCCGCGCGCGACGGCGTCGCCCCGGCGCAGGTGCCGGACGACCTGCTGACCCAGTCCGGCAGCGGCCTGGACCCGGACATCAGCGTGGCCGCGGCGCAGCAGCAGGTGGCGCGCGTGGCCAAGGCGCGCGGCCTGCCGGCCGAGCGCGTCGCCGCGCTGGTCGCCGCGCACACCCAGGACCGCCAGTTCGGCGTGCTCGGCCAGCCGCGGGTGAATGTGCTGGTGTTGAATCTGGCGTTGGATGGAGCCGGGACCGGGGACCGGGGACCGGGGACCCGGGAAGGGCAAAAGCGCTAAAGCCGGGACTGCACGCTGTAGGCTCTTCCGGTCCCCGGTCCCCGGTCCCCGGTCCCGTCTCACTCACGCCATCATTCCGCCCATGCCCGACCCCCGCACCCAGCAGGCCGATGCCTTGATCTGCGAACTCCAGCGCGAGCGCGGCGGGCGGCTGACCGTGTTCCTGGGCGCGGCGCCGGGCGTCGGCAAGACCTACGCGATGCTGTCGCGCGCGCGGCAGCTGCAGCAGCAGGGCAGCGAGGTGGTGGTCGGCGTGGTCGAGACCCACGGCCGCGCCGAGACCGCGGCACTGCTGGACGGGTTGACGGTGCAGCCGCGGCGGCGCGTGGAGTACCGTGGACGGATGCTCGAGGAAATGGACCTGGACGCGCTGCTGGCGCGGCGTCCGCCGCTGGTGCTGGTCGATGAACTGGCGCACCGCAACGCGCCGGGCAGCCGCCACGAGCGGCGCTGGCAGGACGTGCAGGAACTGCTCGACGCCGGCATCGACGTCTACAGCACGGTCAACATCCAGCACCTGGAAAGCCTCAACGACGTCGTCCACCGCATCACCGGCGTGCGCGTGGCCGAGACCGTGCCCGATGCGATCTTCGACCGGCTGCGCGACATCGTGCTGGTCGACCTGCCGCCGCGCGAGCTGATCGAACGCCTGCAGCAGGGCAAGGTGTACCTGCCAGAGCAGGCGGGGCAGGCGCTGCAGGCGTTCTTCTCGCCGTCGAACCTGGCCGCGCTGCGCGAGCTGGCGATGCAGACCGCGGCCGACCGCGTCGACAACGACCTGCGCGACGTGCAGGCCGCGCAGGGCCGCCCGGGCGTGGCGTTGCGGCGGCGGGTGATGGTGGCGATCGACGGCCGCGGCCAGTCCGAGTACCTGGTGCGGGTGGCGCGGCGCCTGGCCGAACGCCGCGGCGCGCCGTGGACGGTGGTGACCGTGCAGACCCGCGCGCAGCCGGACGCGGCGTGGCAGCTGGAGATCGACCGCGCGTTCGCGCTGGCGCGGCGGCTCGGCGGCGACGCGGCGCTGCTGCACGGCACCGGCGTGGCCGACACCCTGCTCGACCACGCCGCGCGCAACGGCGTGTCCACGCTGCTGCTCGGCCGCACCCGCGAGCGCCCGCTGGCGCGCATGGTCAACCGCACCCTGACCCAGCAGCTGCTGCAGCGCGGCGCGCACTACGAACTGGTGATCATCAGCTCGCCCGAGGCGCGCGCGCGCGCGCGGCGGCGCTGGCGCAGCCCCGGCCACTGGCTGTCGCGCGACGACCTGGCGTTCGCCGCGGTCGCCTCGGTGCTGGCGGTGGCGCTGGCGTGGATCGCCGAGCGCTGGGTCGGCATCGACGACCTGTCGATGGTGTTCATCGTCGCGGTGGTGATGGTCGCGGCGAAGACGCGCATGGCCGCGGCGGTGCTGTCGGCGCTGCTGAGCTTCCTGGCCTACAACTTCTTCTTCATCGAACCGCGCTACACGCTGCACATCGGCGCGCGCCAGGGCGTGGTCACGGTGATGCTGTTCCTGGTCGCCGCGCTGGTGGCCGGGCGGCTGGCGTCGCGGCTGCGCATGCAGGTGCTGGCGCTGCGCGCGGCCAATGCGCAGACCACCGCGTTGCAGGCGCTCGGCCGCCAGCTGACCAGCGCCGCCGACCTGGGCCAGGTGCTGGAGGCCGGGCGCCGCGCGCTGGCCGCCACGCTCGATGCCGAGGCGTGGCTGCGGCTGCAGCCGCTGGAGGCCGCGCAGGACGGCGCGGACGGCTATCCGGCGTCGATGGCGGCGGTGGACCGCAGCGCCGCCGACTGGGCGCAGCGCCACGGCCAGGCCACCGGCCGCTTCACCGACACCCTGGCCGGCGCCAGCTGGTGGTTCCTGCCGGTGCGCCACGAGCGCGGCGCGATCGGCGTGGTCGGAATGCGCTTCGCGCCAGGGGTGCAGCGTCCCGGCCTGGAGCAGCAGCGCCTGGCCGAGGCGATGGTCGAGGACATCGGCCAGGCCGCGCTGCGCACGCGGCTGGTGGCCGACCTGGAAAGCGCGCGGGTCAGCGGCGAGACCGAGCGCCTGCGCTCGGCGCTGCTGTCGTCGGTGTCGCACGACCTGCGCTCGCCGCTGGCGGCGATGATCGGCGCGGCCAGCAGCCTGGCCAGCTACGGCCAGGCGATGGACGCCGACGACCGCCGCAGCCTGCTGGAGACGATCCAGCTGGAAGGCGAGCGCCTGGACCGCTACATCCAGAATCTGCTCGACATGACCCGCCTGGGCCACACCGGGCTGACCTTGAACCGCGACTGGATCGGCGTGGACGAGCTGATCGGCTCGGCCGCGCGGCGGCTGCAGCGCTACCAGCCGCAGGTGCGCCTGGACATCGCGCTGGACGCGGACCTGCCGACGCTGTGGGTGCACCCGGCGCTGGTCGAGCAGGCGATCTTCAACGTGCTGGAGAACGCGGCCAAGTTCTCGCCGCCGGGCGAGGCGATCGACGTGCGCGCGGCGATGGCCGACGGGCGCCTGCGCATCGACATCGGCGACCGCGGCCCGGGCATTCCCGAGGACGAACGCGCGCGCATCTTCGACATGTTCTACAGCGTGGAGCGCGGCGACCGCGGCCGCCACGGCACCGGCCTGGGCCTGACCATCTGCCAGGGCATGATCGGCGCGCACGGCGGCAGCGTCGAGGCGCTGCCCGGCGCCGATGGCCGCGGCACCACGATCCGCATTACCCTGCCGCTGATCGAACCCGCCGCGCCGCCGCCCCATCCCGATGCCGACTGACTCCTCCGCCGATCCGATTCCGCCGCCGCGCGTGCTGGTCGTCGACGACGAGCCGCAGATCCGCCGCTTCCTCGACATCAGCCTGCGCGCGCAGGGCTACCGCGTGCTGCAGGCCGCCACCGGCGCCGACGGCTTGGCGCAGCTGGCCGCGCACGGCGCCGAGCTGGTGGTGCTGGACGTCGGCCTGCCGGACCAGGACGGGCACAGCGTGCTGCGCGAACTGCGGCAGTGGTCGTCGGTGCCGGTGATCATGCTCACCGTGCGCGCCGGCGAGGCGGAAAAGGTGCAGGCGCTGGACGCCGGCGCCAACGACTACGTGACCAAGCCGTTCGGCGTGCAGGAGCTGATGGCGCGCATCCGCGTGCTGTTGCGCATGCAGCCGGTGGCCGGCGAGGCCGAGCCGGTGTTCGACGACGGCCACCTGCATATCCACCTGGGCCTGCGCGAAGTGCGCGTGGACGGTGAGGCGCTGGCGCTGGGCCGCAAGGAGTACGCCTTGCTGGCGCTGCTGCTGCGCCACAGCGGGCGGGTGGTCACCCAGCCGCAACTGCTGCGCGAAGTGTGGGGGCCGACGCACCAGGAGGACACCCACTACCTGCGCATCCTGGTCGGCAAGCTGCGGCAGAAACTCGGCGACAGCGCGGTGGCGCCGCGCTACATCGCCACCGAACCGGGCGTGGGCCTGCGCTTCATCGGCACGGGTGACCGCCAGTGACGGTGGCGGTACCTGCGACCGATGCATCCTTGATCATGCGCCGTGGTCGCATCGGCAGCGGTGCCACTGGATTTTGGCCGCCTTACATACGCTGCGCCGAACGGCTGGATGGGCGCTGAAACGGCAACCTGCCTTCGAGCGGCAGCACGGCGCGCGCAAGAAATCCGTCAATTCGTAGGCGCCGCCGGCACGTCGTCGCCGCGCAGCGCGGTGTCGAGGAAGGCCGACACCTGCGCCCAGCTGTGCGCGCGCGCTTCGCGCAGCCCGGACGGGGTGCCGCCGCCGAAGCCGATGTCCTCCTGCAGCGTGGCGTCGGTCGGGGGCGGGCCGAACGCGAAATGCCCGCCCTGCGGGTACTGCAGCACGTCGACGCGGTGGGCGAAGCCCGCGCGCTTCAGGCGCCCGGCGAGCGAGGCGGCCATCTGCGCGGACGGCCACACCTGGTCCTGCGCGCTGGCGATCAGCAGCACCGGCCCGCGGATGCGCTCTGCCGCGATCTTCGCGGCGCTGTCGGCCGCCACCGCCTCGCCGCTGTGCCGGTACAGATCCAGCAGGCCCTTGCAGTCGGGGCATGGCGCGAACGGCACATAGGCCAGCGGCTTGCCGGAGAACGTCCACGAACTGGCCGGTGCGCCGCCGCTGCGGTCGATGCCTTGCCACACCACGTCCGATGGCGACGCCGCCACCACCGCGGCGACGCGCGCGTCGTGCGCGGCCAGCACCAGCGCCGCTTCCGCGCCCTTGGACAGCCCGAGCACGGCAATGCGCGAGGGCGCCCCGCGTTGCGCCTGCGCCAGGTAATCGATGCCGGCCTGTAGCCGTTCCAGCGGTATCGCACTGAGTTGCGGCGGCAGGCCGGGGCCGTTGAAGTAGCTTTGCGCGAGCGCGACATAGCCTTGCTCGGCCAGACGCCGGGCGATCCCCTTGGCCCAGCCACGCCCGCCTTCCGCGCCGCCCAGCACCAGTACCGCCGGATGCGCCGCGCCGTCGTCCGGCGCGTACAGCGTGGCCGAGAGCGTGGCGGTCTCGATCGTGCGTTCGGCCACCGGCTGTGCCGAGGCGACAGCGCCGCCCGCCAGCCACGCCACGGCGGCCACGATACCGAACCTGATCGCCATGCCAATCGCTCCCTTGTCGAGGCGGCGCGACCGCGGCGCGAATGCGCCGCGCTGTCTCCGCCACGCCGCCACTGTCGCGCAAGCGCGGCGCCACCGCATGGCCGGATCGTCATGCCCGCGTTGCCGCGAGGCCGCCGCGCGGCAACGGCGACGCGCCCGCATCGTTCGCCGCCATGGTCGAACCGCGGTCCGGCAGGACTACGCCGCCGCCTCCGCACGCCGCAGCGCGAAGCCCAGGTTGCGCACGTTGACCACGGACAGGTCGCAGTCGATGGCGGCCAGTTTCTTGCGCAGCCGGTGCAGGGCCACGTCCAGCGCATTGGGCGTGACCGCGTCCGCCACGCCCCAGGCCGCCGCCTCCAGCGCGCCGCGGCGCACCACCTGCCCGGCGGCGCGGACCAGGCAGATCGCGATCTGCAGTTCCGCCGGCGCCAGGCTGACCTGTTCCTCGCCGAAGCGCATGCAGCCGGCTTCGGGCAGGACCTGCAGGCCGTGATGGACCAGTTGCAGGTCGCGCAGTTCCGGCGGACGCCGCATCAGCGCACGCACGCGCGCGGCCAGTTCCTCCATCGCGAACGGCTTGGGCAGGTAGTCGTCGGCGCCGGCGTCCAGCCCGTCCACGCGGTCGCGCAGCGCATCGCGCGAGGTCAGCATCAGGCACGGGACGCGGTTGTCGGCCGCGCGCATGCGCCGGACCAGGTTCAGGCCGTCGCCGTCGGGAAGGCCGCGGTCGATGACGGCCGCGGCGTACG
The DNA here is from genome assembly GCF_017163755.1 of Xanthomonas sp. Classification (GTDB taxonomy): domain Bacteria; phylum Pseudomonadota; class Gammaproteobacteria; order Xanthomonadales; family Xanthomonadaceae; genus Xanthomonas_A. The sequence goes on along the minus strand of NZ_JAFIWC010000007.1, from coordinate 123,997 downwards.
CGTGCTGGGAAATCCCGTGCCAGGCCGCGTCCATGGTGTGGAAGGTGTCCACCGCGATTCCCGCAGCGCCCAGCCCGCGCTCCACCAGCACGGCAAGGCGCTCGTGGTCCTCGACCAGGGCGATCCTGTTGGGAAGGGGCGTGGCGGGCTGGGACATGGAGGTCGGGAAAAGGAAGCGGGTGGTACCGGTCAGAAGCCGCGGCTGATGCCGATCATCAGGCCTGCCGAGCCGTCGGTGTCCGGTTCCATCAGCGGGCTGTCGGTGATCTCGTTGGGAAGGAACTTGTAGTCCAGCGATCCTTGCAGCTTCCACTTCTCTCCCAGCGGACGGGAGAAGCCCACGCTCACCTGCGGCACCAGCGCCGCGCCGGGCTGGTAGAACGGCACGCCGCGCGCGACCTCCTCGTCCAGGGTGCCATAGTAGTAGTCCACCATGTCGTCGGACATCCAGCGTACGCCCACGCCCGGCACCACGGTCGTGCGGCCCCACTGCAGGCGGTAGGCGTAGTCGGCGGCCACTTCGTAGCCGCCGCTGGCATCGGTCACGTCGACCAGCGCGCGCAGCTTGAACTCGCCGGCGCGGCCGCTCCAGCTCGCGGCCATGCCCGCATCCAGGCCGTCGTCGCGGTCCTCCAGCAGCGAGGCGTCCACGCCGTTGCGGGCCAGCTCGGTGCGGCCCAGGTCCTCGATATCGAAGCCGTCGAAGCGCCCGGCGACGATCGCGTCCAGCTTGAAGGTGTCGCCGCCGATGAGATGCATGCCGCCGCTCAGGCCGCGCCAGAACAGGCGCTCGCCGTCGTAGGTCAGCAGCGGCACCGGACGGATCCGCGTGCCCTCGCCGGCATAGGGGCTCTGGCGCACGGCGGCGCCCACCCCGATCGACCAGCGATCGTCGTCTGCCTGGGCCAGCAGGTCGCTGCTGCTGGAGGCGGTCTGCGCCAGGGCCAGCGTGGGGAGTAGGAAGGGGATGGTCGCGACGTACTTGAGCATGGGGTTGGGCTGCTTTGGGAAGGGGGCGGGGATGATTCTTGCCGGCAGCGACTTACGCGCGACTTACGCGTCGCGTTGAAGACGCGCGCGCGCCCGGTCGGCGCGGCGAACGCGCCGATCGAACAGGACCGATCCGCGCACCGGTGCAGTAAGAAGCAGGTAATTCGCCCGCCCCTACAGTCGGCGGCGAACGGCAGCCCCCGGCGCGCTTGCGCCCGAGCCACGCCGCGCCCATCCCCCTCCATCACTGGATCCCGCATGGCACCGTTGCGCCATCGATACGCCGTCGCCCGCGTCCGCGCCGGCGGCGTCCACCCCGGTTCGGGCAGGCGCCGCCTGCGCGGACGCGGCCAACTGTGGTTCATCTGCCTGATCGGTGCGCTCGCCGCCGGCGCGGCGGTGCTGGCCTCGATCGTGGTGGCCCAGCCGGGTCCGCAGCCGCCCGTGCCGCATGCCGATCCCGCGGCCGACGCCGCGCCGATGGCGATGACCATCACCACCGCCCGTGCGGCCTACCAGTCGTGGCGGGAAACCTTGCGTGCCTCCGGCGCGATCGTGCCGTGGCAGGAATCGGCGCTGGGCGCGCCGCTGGGCGGGCTGCGCGTGGCCAGCGTGGATGCGCAGGTCGGCGACCGCGTCCGCCGGGGCCAGGTGCTGGCGCGTTTCGACGATGCGCTGCTGCAGGCCGAGGCGCACCGGCTGCAGGCGGCCCTGGCCCAGGCGCAGGCGCAGGCCGCGCAGGCCGCGCGCGATGCCGAACGCGCGGTGAAGCTGCGCGCCAGCGGCGCGCTCAGCGAGCAGTCGATCCTGCAGTCGCTGACCCAGGCCGAATCGGCCGCCGCCGCGGTGCGGTCGGCGCAGGCCTCGTTGCGGGCCAAGCAGGTGGAGATCGCGTACGCGGTGCTGCGCGCGCCGGACGATGGGGTGATCAGCGAGCGCACCGCCACGCTCGGCGCGGTACCGGAGCAGGGCCAGCCGTTGTTCCGGTTGATCCGCCAACAGCGCCTGGAATGGCGTGGCGAGGTCGGCGCGCGGCAGATCGCGCAGATCCTGCCGGGACGCGAGGTGGTGCTGGCGTTGCCCGATGGCAGCCGCGCCGTGGCCACGGTGCGGCAGGCGGCGCCGACGCTCGGCACCGATTCGCGCATGGGCCTGGTCTATGCCGACCTGCGCCCCGGCAGCGGCGCGCGGGCGGGGATGTACGTCGAGGGCGAGATCGCGCAGGCGACCTCGGCGGCGCTGGTGGTCCCGGCGGCGGCGGTGGTGATCCGCGATGGGCGCAGTTTCGTGTTCGAGATCAGCGCCCAGGGCGGCACCGGCAAGGCCAGCGCACGCGCGGTCACGGTCGGGCGCCGGCAGGGGCGTTCGGTGGAGATCGTGTCCGGCCTGCGCGAGGGCGCGCACGTGGCCGAGCTGGGCGCGGGATTCCTGGCCGACGGCGACCGGGTGAGGATCGGCACGAACGCGGTCGCATCGGCGGTACCGGGCGGCGGCGTGGAGGCGGTCGCGCCATGAATCCGGCGACCTGGTCGATCCGCAATCCGATGCCGGTGGTGCTGCTGTTCCTGCTGCTGGCCGTCGCCGGCGGGCTGGGGTTCGGGCGCCTGCCCATCCAGAACCTGCCCGACTTCGAGCTTCCCACCGTCAACGTCGCCCTGGCGCAGCCAGGCGTGGCGCCGGCGCAGCTGGAGACCGAGGTCGCGCGGCCGGTGGAGGACGCGATCACCGGCGTGGTCGGGCTGCGCCACCTGCGCACCCAGGTCAGCAACGGCGCGGTGCAGATCTCGGCGGAGTTCGAGATCGGCAAGCCGCTGCAGGAGGCGCTGAACGAGGTCAAGCAGGCCGTCGACCGCACCCGCTCGGACCTGCCGGCCGACGTGCTGCAGCCGGCGGTCAGCGCCGAAGTGGTCGGCGGCAGTCCGATCGTCACCTATGCGGTGGCGTCCACGGCGATGGACGAGCAGGCGCTGTCGTGGTTCGTGGACGATACGATCGACAAGGCGTTGCGCGCGATTCCCGGCGTGGGCCGGGTGGCACGCATCGGCGGGGTGCAGCGCGAAGTGCGGGTGGAGGTCGATCCGATCCGCCTGGCCGCGCTCGGCGTGACCGCGGCCGACGTCTCGCGCGGACTGCGCCGCGTGCAGCAGGAGGCCTCCGGCGGCCTGGCGCGCGTGGGCGGCGGCGAGCAGTCGTTGCGGACCATCGCCACCGCGCGCCAGGCGGACGAGCTGCAGAACCTGGCCATTCCGCTGTCCGACGGCCGCCGGGTGCACCTGCATCAGGTGGCGACCGTCGTCGATGGCCATCGCGACCGCAGCCAGGCCGCGCTGCTCAACGGCGCGCCGGTGGTCGGCTTCCACGTCTACCGGGCCAAGGGCATGGACGAGACGGTGATCGCCGAGGAGGTGGCGCGGGCGCTGTCGGCGTTGCGCGAGAGCCATCCGCAGCTGGTGGCGACCCGGATAGCGGGCAGCGTGGACTACACCCTGGAACAGTTCCACGGCTCGATGCAGATGCTGCTGGAAGGGGCGGTGCTGGCGATCCTGGTGGTGTGGTGGTTCCTGCGCGACTGGCGCGCCACCCTGGTCGCGGCGATGGCGCTGCCGCTGTCCATCCTGCCGACCTTCGCGCTGATGCCGTGGCTGGGATTTTCGCTCAACACCCTGACCCTGCTGGCGCTGGCGGTGGTGGCCGGCATCCTGGTCGACGACGCGATCGTGGAGATCGAGAACATCGAGCGCCACCGGCGCCAGGGCAAGCCGCTGCGGCAGGCCACCGGCGACGCGGTGACCGAGATCGCGCTGGCGGTGATGGCGACCACGCTGACGCTGGTGGCGGTGTTCCTGCCCACCGCGGTGATGCCGGGCGTGCCGGGCATGCTGTTCGAGCAGTTCGGCTGGACCGCGGTCATCGCTGTGCTGGCGTCGCTGCTGGTGGCGCGCCTGCTGACGCCGCTGCTCGCGGTGCACTGGTTGAAGGACGCGCCGGCCAAGCGCGAGCACCGCGGGCCGTGGATGGCGCGCTACCTCGCGGCGGCGAGCTGGTGCCTGGCGCACCGCAAGGCCACGCTCGCCGCCGCCGGCGCGTTCATGGCCGGCTCGTTCGCGCTGCTGCCGCTGCTGCCGACCGGGTTCATTCCGGCGGCCGAACAGGGCTTCGTGGAGGTGGGGCTGGAACTGGCGCCCGGCGGCGCGCTGGAGGACACGCTGCGCGCGGCGGAGCGGGTCCGGCACGCGCTGGACGGCGTGCCGGGTGTCGCCTCGGTGTTCACCAGCGTCGGCGAGGCGCAGGACAACGAAGGCCATTCGAGCCCGGAGGCGCGGCGCGCGCGGTTGACGCTGAAGCTGCAGCCGCGCGACGCGCGCCCGTCGCAGCCGCAGATCGAACGGGCGATCCGCGAGCGGCTGGAGCCGATCCCGGGGGCGCGTTTCACCGTGGGCGGCAACAACCTCGGCGGCGATCTGGCGCTGATCCTGGCCAGCGACGACGCCCGCCTGCTCAAGGAGACCGCGCAGGCGATGGAGCGGCAGATGCGCGGCATCCAGGGCCTGGTCAACGTCGCCTCGACCGCGAGCATGGAGCAGCCCGAGGTGACGATCCGGCCGGACACCGTGCGCGCGGCCGAGCTGGGCGTGGACACCGCCGCCATCGCCGAGACGGTGCGCGTCGCGTTCGGCGGCGACTTCGATACCGACCTGCCGCGGTTGAACCTGGACAACCGGCAGATCCTGATCCGGGTGCAGGTGCCGACGCGGCTGCGCAACGACCTGGAGGCCATCGGCCGGCTGCGGGTGCCGGCGCGCGCAGGTTCGGTGCCGCTGGACAGCATCGCCAGCCTCTCGATCGAGAGCGGCCCGCACCAGATCGACCGCTACGACCGGCGCCGCTACGTGACCGTGAGCGCGGGCCTGGCCGGCATGCCGCTGGGCGATGCGGACGCGGCGGTGGCCGCGCTGCAGGTGAGCCGCGCCATGCCCAAGGGCGTGAGCCGGATCGAGGCCGGCGATTCGGAGCTTGCCGCGGAACTGGCGAGCGGCTTCCTGATGGCCATCTGCGCCGGCGTGGCCTGCATGTTCTGCGTGCTGATCCTGCTGTTCAAGGACGTGTTCCAGCCGCTGACGATCCTCTCGGCGGTGCCGCTGTCGCTGGGCGGCGCGCTGCTGGCGCTGCTGGCGAGCGGCAGCGCGCTGGACGTGCCGGCGATGATCGGCCTGGTCATGCTGATGGGCGTGGTGACCAAGAACTCCATCCTGCTGGTGGACCATGCCGTGCAGGCGATGCGCGCGCATGGGCTGGACCGCGCCACGGCACTGCTGGAGGCCTGCAGCCAGCGCGCCCGCCCGATCGTCATGACCTCGCTGGCGATGATCGCCGGCATGCTGCCGATCGCGCTGGGGCTGGGCGCCGATGCCAGCTTCCGCCAGCCGATGGCCATCGCGGTGATCGGTGGGCTGGCGACCTCCACGCTGCTCAGCCTGCTGGTGGTGCCGGTCGTGTTCACCTGCGTGGAGGACGGCTGGGCGTGGACGCGGCGCATCGCGCGCCGGCGCGGCGGTGTCGCCGCGTGGGCGCAGCGTCCGGCCGAGTAGGGCGCGCGGCGTGGCAAGGATCGCCGCGCATCGCGTGGTGCATGCCGCGCGCCATGCGGGGCCGTCGCCGCCTTCGGCGCGTGGAGGATCCGCGCCGCAGCGTCGGCCATCGTGGTTCAGGCGTCCGGCAGCACCTTGCCGGGATTGAGGATGCCGTCCGGGTCCAGCGCGCGCTTGACCGCGCGCATCGCCGCCAGCGTGGCCGCGTCGAACGCCTGCGCCATGTAGTCGCGCTTGGCCACGCCGATGCCGTGCTCGCCCGACAGCGTGCCGCCCAGCGCCAGGGCCAGCGCGAACAGCCGCGGCAGCGCGGCCTGCGCGCGTGCGCTCTCGGACGCATCGTCCGGGTGGTACATGATGTTGACGTGCAGGTTGCCGTTGCCGGCATGGCCGAAGGCGACGATCACCAGGTCGAACTCGGCGGCCAGCGCTTCCACCCCGGCGACCAGTTCGGGGATGCGCGACACCGGCACCACCACGTCCTCGTTGATCTTGCCCGGCGCGATCGTGCGCAGCGCCGGCGACAGCGCGCGCCGCGCCGCCCACAGCCGATCGCGCGCGGCGCCGTCGGTGGCCACATCCAGCGCCAGCAGGCCGTCGCCGTCGGCGGCCGTGCCCAGCGCCTGCAGCGCCAACGGCAAGGTGTCGTCGTCGCCGTCGGCCTCGATCAGCAGCATCGCGCCGGCCTCGGGCAGGTCGCTGCCGTGGGCGCGAAGCAGCTGCAGGCTGCGCCGGTCGATGAACTCGAGCATCGCCGGCGTGGTCGGCTGCGCCATCAGCCGCGACACCGCCGCGGCGGCGGCGCCGGCGTCGCGATAGAACGCGCGCAGCCCGGCCTGCGCATGCGGCCGCGGCGACAGCTTCAGCGTGGCCTCCACGATCAGCGCCAGCGTGCCTTCGCTGCCGACCAGCAGATGGGTCAGGTCGTAACCGGTGGCGTTCTTGGTGTAGGCGCCGCCGCAGCGGATCAGCTCGCCGGCGCCGGTCACCGCGACCAGGCCGAGCACGTTGTCGCGGGTGGCGCCGTACTTCACCGCGCGCGGGCCGCCGGCGTTGGTCGACAGGTTGCCGCCGACGCTGCAGATCTCCGCGCTGGACGGATCCGGCGGCCAGAACAGCTTGTGCGGCGCCAGCGCCTGCTGCAGCTCGCCGTTGAGCACGCCCGGTTCGACCACCGCGCAGCGGTCCTGCGCGCGGATGTCCAGTATCCGGTTCATGCGCGCGAACGACAGCACCACGCCGCCGTGCAGCGGCACCGCCGCGCCGGTGGTGCCGGTGCCGGCGCCACGCGCCACGATCGGCACGCCATGCGCGCGGCAGGCGCGCACGATCGCCTGCACCTGCTCGCGCGTGCTCGGCAGCGCCACCGCGTCGGCCAGCGCCCAGCGCCGCGAATCGTCCTCGCCGTAGGCGCGGCGCGCGGCGGCGTCGCTGCGCCAGCCATCGGCGCCGAGCAGGCGGGACAGGGTGTGGACGAGGGCAGCGGGCAAGGGTGTGTTCATGGCGCGGACCGGGCAGGGGAAACCGGCGGTTGGATCAGCTTCCAGCCCAGCACCGCCAGCGCCAGCGGCAGCCAGACCCAGCGCAGCTCCGACGCCAGCGTGGCCACGCCGCGCGCGCTGAAGAAACCGTTGGCGAACGGCGAGACCCGGATCGGCCGCCACGGCGCGAACCAGCGCCGCTCGCTCCAGGGCCAGCCCAGCGCGACGCCGAGCCCGCCGGAGGTCAGCGCGTCGAGCAGCGGATGCGACGCGGCGCAGACGAAGATCCACGCGCCGGCCTGCGCCGCGCCGGCGCGCAACGGCCGGTGCAGCGCCGCGCCGAGCAGCGCCAGCAGCGCGGCGAACAGCAGCGAATGGCTGGCGCCGCGATGGCCGAACGCGTCGGCGTAGGGAATGCGCAGCGCGAAGGCGAGCACGTCCAGGTCCGGCGCGATCGCCGCGGCGATGCCGGCGCCTAGCAGGCGCGCGGAGATGCGCCCGCGGTCGGCGGCGGCCCACAACGCCAGCGGCACCGCGGCGTGGGTGAAGATGCTGGGCATGTCAGCAGTCGTCGGCGCGGAACGCGTCGCGCAGCCAGGTCAGCCGCGGCGGCTCGCCCTCGGCCGCGACCACGTCGAAGCGGCACGGCCACTGCGCGTAGCGCGGGTGGCCGGCCAGGAACAGCTGCGCGGCGAGCAGCAGGCGGCGGCGCTTGCGCAGGTCCACCGAAGCGGCGCCGCCGCCGAACGCGGCGCTGCGCCGGTAGCGCACCTCGACGAACACCAGGCACTGCGCATGCTCCATCACCAGGTCCAGTTCGCCGCCGCGGTAGTTCACGTTGGCCGCGATCAGCCGCAGCCCGGCGCGCTCCAGTTCGGCGCGCGCCGCCGCTTCCACGTCGTTGCCGCGCTGCCGGCGGTCAACGCCCATCGGCGATCGGCGTCGCCCGCCCGCCGTTGAAGGTGGACCACGCCGGGGTACGCAGGATGTTGCCGAAGCCGTCCAGGTGCAGCACGCCGGTGGCGCCGCGCAGGCTGCTGTCGGCGCCGGTGGCGAGCTTTTCCAGGTAGGCGGTGATCTGCCAGGCGTCGTAGCCGAACGCGAACAGCCGTGCGGCCGGGCCGCGCGCGGTCGGCAGCATCTCGGCCACGGTGCCGGCCGCCGGCAGGCCGTTGACGCCGCGCGTGTTCCACAGCTCGCTCGGGTAGACGATGCCGTCGAGCGCCAGGTCGTCTTCCGGCTTGCCGGTGCCGAGCACCAGCTGCGAGGTGCCGACCCGGCTCTTGCCGGCGAAGCCGGCCAGCGCCAGCTGCGGCGCCAGCGCGCGCGCGGTCGCGCCCTTCACCGCCAGGAACACCGCATCGGCGGCGCCGGCGTTGCGCAGCTGCGCGCCGATGTCGCCCGGCGCGTCGGCGACGTTGACGCTGGCGGCGACCTGGCCGCCGCGCTCGCTGAAACGTTCGCGGAACGCGGCCACCGCGCGGCGGCCGGTGTCGTCGTTGCTGCCGATCACCAGCACGTTGCGGCGTTCGCGCGCCAGCAGGTATTCGGCGGCGGCGATGCCGTCGTCTTCCGGCGCCAGCGAGAAGCCGGCGTTGCCGCCGGGCGGGGCGCTGGTGCCGCGGTTGAGCGCCAGCAGCGGCACCGGCAGCGCATCGCGCGCGAACAGCGCGCTGACCTCGTCGCGGCCCAGCGGGCCGACCACGAAGTCGGCGCCGGCATTGATCGCCTTCTGGTAGGCGGCCAGCGCGCCGGCCGGGGTGCCGGTGGTGTCGATGAAGCTGATGTCCGGCCGGCGCCGGGTCTCGCCGTAGTAGCCGGCGAGCAGCCCGTCGCGCACCGGCGCGGCGGCGGTGGCCAGCGTGCCGGTCAGCGGCAGCAGCACCGCCAACCTGGCCGGCGGGCGGTAGCCGTCGCGCTCGGCCGGCGGCCGCTTGCTGGTGTCGAAGCCCCACTGCTCGCCCCGGTCGAACGGGCGCGGCAGCGGCAGGCCGCGGCTGATCAGCGCGCGGCCGGCGAAGTTGTACAGCGGGTCGCCGGCCGGCAGCGCGGCGGCGCGCGCCTGCAGCGTGGCGTCGTTCAACGCGGCCAGCTGGCGCACGATCGCGCGCTGGTTGTCGGTGCGCGCCTGCCCGGTCAGGCCGGCGTCGGCGCGGGCGCGCTCGTCCAGCGCCGCGTTGGCGTCGCCGCTGCCCTCCAGCGCCTGCGCGCGCGCCAGGTGCCAGCGCGCGCGCAGGTCCTGCGGCAGCGCCTGCGGATCGTTACCCAGCGCCTGCAGCGCCTGCGCCGGCTGGCGGTCGGCCAGCGCCAGTTCGGCGCCGAGCAGGCCCAGCCGCGCCTTGCTCAGCCCGGAGAGCTGGCGCGGCTGCACCTGCGCCGCCAGGCTGCGCGCGCGCGCCTTGTCGCCGGCCTCGTACCAGGCGAACGCCGCGTCGGCCAGCAGGTAGTTGCGCTCGCTGCCGCTGGCGGTGGCGGCCTGCGCCTCGAGCTGCTGCGCCGCCTCGCGCGGCTTGCCCTGCTCCAGCAGCGCGTTGGCCGCCGACCGCGCCGGCGACGCGCTCGGCGTCACGCGGGTGGTGGCGCAGCCGGCGAACAGCAGCGCCAGCAGCGACAGGGCGGAAATCCTTGCGAATCGCTTGTTCATTTCTGGTCCATTCGACGGGACGCGCCAAGGCGCGCCGGGGAAAACCGCTACGATTCTACCCTTGACCATGGAAAGCACGCAGATGAGCGCCAGCCCCGGAACCCTGCACGTCGTCGCCACGCCGATCGGCAACCTCGCCGACCTGACGCCGCGCGCGCAGGAGACGCTGCGCGGCGTGGCCGCGATCTGCGCCGAGGACACCCGCCGCAGCGGCCAGCTGCTGAGCCATTTCGGCATCGACAAGCCGTTGCTGGCGCTGCACGAACACAACGAGGACGCGCTGGCGCAGCGCCTGGTGGCGCGGCTGCTCGGCGGGGATTCGCTGGCGCTGGTCAGCGACGCCGGCACCCCGCTGGTCAGCGACCCGGGCTACCGGCTGGTGCGCGCGGCGCGCGAGGCCGGCGTCCGGGTCAGCCCGGTGCCGGGCGCGTGCGCGGCGATCGCCGCGCTCAGCGTGGCCGGCCTGCCCAGCGACCGTTTCAGCTTCGAAGGCTTCCTGCCGGCCAAGGCCGCGGCGCGGCGCGAGCGCCTGGCACGGCTGGCCGGCGAAACCCGCACCCTGGTGTTCTACGAATCCTCGCACCGCATCGCCGAGTCGCTGGGCGACTGCCGCGCCGCGTTCGGCGACGCGCGTGCGGCGGTGCTGGCGCGCGAGCTGACCAAGCTGTTCGAGACCGTGCTCGGCGGCACCCTGGCCGAGCTGCAGGCGCGGGTGGAGGCCGACGACAACCAGCGCAAGGGCGAGTTCGTGCTGGTGGTGCAGGGCGCCGGCGACGACGCCGACGCGCAGCTGGCCGAAGGCCGCCGCGTCTACGCCAAGCTCAGCGAGCACCTGCCGCCGTCCACCGCCGCCAAGCTCGCCGCGGAGATCACCGGCGCGCCGCGCAAGGCCTTGTACGGCGGCTGAGCCGCATGGACTCCCCGGCGCCGCGCCGGGAACATGCGGCCCGCCGCACGTGCGACAATGCGCGCGGCGGAGTCGGCCAGACAGTCGCGTCATCCCGGTGCATTTAGGTGCGTCGGGGTGCCGAGGAAAGTCCGGGCTCCACAGGGCAAGGTGCCAGGTAACGCCTGGGCGGCGCGAGCCGACGGACTAGTGCAACAGAAAGATACCGCCTACGTCTGCGCAAGCAGGCCGGTAAGGGTGAAATGGTGCGGTAAGAGCGCACCGCGAGTCCGGTAACGGACCGGCACGGCAAACCCCACCTGGAGCAAGACCAAATAGGGACCTCATGGCGCTGCCCGCGTCGGGTCCGGGTAGGTTGCTCGAGCGTACCGGTGATGGTGCGCCTAGAAGAATGACTGTCCACGACAGAACCCGGCTTATCGGCCGGCTCCGCCGCTTTTTTTCGCGCGTCGCGCTAAAAAAAGCCCCAAACTTTTGCGCAGCAAAAGTTTGGGCCCCAGGCCCTTGGCCTGCCAAATCCCCGCGGCTTCGCCGCGCCCCCTTTACAAAGGGGGCTTTGCTCCAGATGCGGGACCGGGACCGGAAGCGCCGGGAATGCCGCTTGCTTTTGCTCTTACCGGGTCCCTGGTCCCCGGTCACCGGTTCCGACCTCAAGACTCGGGACCGGGGACTCGGGACTCGGGACTCGGAAAAGCCGGAATGCCGCGCGTCGCTGTTGCTTTGCTCTTACCGGGTCCCGAGTCCCTGGTCCCCGGTCCCGAGCCCCTCCAGCCTCGTCTCCCCCAGAAACACCCCGTCCGCGCCGAAGCGGCGCTCGTGGATCCAGCCGCGGCCGGCGTGGTCCACCGCCACGATGGTGCTGGCGCGGGTGCCGTAGTCGCGGCCGCGGATGAAGGCCGGCGACAGGCGGCGTTCCAGCTCCAGGTCCACGCCGGTGTCGGGCAGCTCGGCGTCGGCGGCCACGGTCTCGTCGGCCAGCGCCTGCCACAGCGGCTGCAGGGTCTGTTCGCCGCTGTCCAGCCAGCGCGCCAGCGCCTCGCGCAGGCGCAGGGTCTTGGGCCAAGGCGCGTCGAGCGCGCCGTTGGACATGCCATGCAGGCCCGGGGACAGGCGTTGCCGCGCCAGCGGGTGGTTGCCCAGGTAGGTGGCGCCGTACGCGTCGGCCAGCAGCAGGTTGAACGGCGGGTAGTCGTCGGCGCGCGCGGCCAGCGCCGCGGCGAAGGCGTCCGCGCCGGCGTCGTGGCCGCCTAGGTAGTCGGCGACCAGGGCGCCGCGCGAGGCGCCGGACATGGTCGCCAGCGGATCGCGCACGTTGGTGACCACCGCGCAGCGGCCGGCGTCGCTCAGCCCCACCCAGGTACCGCCGGAGCGCAGGTCGCGCCCGGCCAGCACCTGCGCCTGCGGGGCCGGCCAGCGCTGCAGCGGCGCGGTCGGGCGGGCGTGGAATTCGTCGCGGTTGCCGGCCAGCAGCAGGCGCCAGCGCGGGTGGATCTGCAAAGCGAGGGCGACCAGACACATGCCGCGATTGTGCCGTTCTTGTGCCGGCTTTGCGCAGTCCGCTGGCGGCCGGCGAAACCGGAGGGCGGCGGCGGGGCGTCGCCTTAACGGCCCGTACACACCCCTGAATTTCAGCCCAATCTCAAAATATGAGACGAAACAGCAACTTGTGGATAAGCTTTGAACAAGTCTCTAAAGAACGGCGCAAGCCATTGATGCGGCAGGCGATTTGTGGGTCGCAAAGTTGTTGACAACCTTTTGCGCGCTGCTAAGGTGGGCACCTGAGGGAAAACCGGGGTTTTTGTGGTTTTTCGTGGTTCAATGACCGCCCAGGCGGATTTGGAAAGGTGTAGGCGTCGTGTTTCAAGGCGAGACCGCGATCACAGTGGACGACAAGGGGCGTATGGCGGTTCCCACCGCGTACCGCGACCTCGTCGCGCGTGCGAGCGGCAATCGCCTGGTGCTGACCTACAACCCGTTCGAGGCCGGCTGCCTGTGGCTGTACGCGGAGAAGGAGTGGGAGCGGGTCCGTGACGACGTCATGGCCAAGCCCAACACCCAGCGCGTGGTGCGGGTCCTGCAGCAGAAGCTGGTCGGTTCGTCGGCCGCGCTGGAGCTGGACGCCAACAGCCGCATCACCATCCCGCCGAGCCACCGTGCCGCGGTCGGCATCGAGAAGCGCGCCGTGCTGCTTGGCATGGGCGACAAGTTCGAATTGTGGAGCGAGCAGGCTCATCGCGCACTGATCCAGCAGACGCTGTCTGACGAGGATCTGAGCGATGGGTTGCTCGACCTGAAGTTGTGAGCCGGGGTGTCCGGATGCGCGGGCAGGCGCAGGCCGGTCACCTCCCGGGGACGCAACCGCCGGCGGCGCACTTGCCGGTGTTGTTCGCGCAGGTCATGGACGGGCTGCAGGTGATCGAAAACGGAATCTATCTGGATGGCACGTTCGGGCGTGGCGGACACGCGCGCGGGGTGCTGCAACGACTCGGCCCAGGAGGCCGGCTGCTGCTGATGGACAAGGATCCCGAGGCGATCGCGGAAGCCGAACATGGGTTCGGTGGCGATGCGCGCGTGACGATCCACCGCGGCAGCTTTGCCGAGCTGGGGCAGTGGGACGCGGCGAACGGGCTGGACGGCGTGCTGTTCGACCTGGGCGTGTCCTCGCCGCAGCTGGACGTGGCCGAACGCGGCTTCAGCTTCGGCAAGGACGGCCCGCTGGACATGCGCATGGACCCGGACAGCGGCGAAAGCGCCGCGCAGTGGCTGGCGCGCGCCGACGAGCGCGACATCGCCGACGTGCTGTGGACCTACGGCGAGGAGCGCATGAGCCGGCGCATCGCGCGCGCGATCGTGGCCCGCCGCGCCGAGCAGCCGCTGACCCGCACCGCGCAGCTGGCCGAGCTGATCGCCTCGGTGATGCCTCGCGGCGAGAAGATCCACCCGGCCACGCGCAGCTTCCAGGCCATCCGCATCCACATCAACCGCGAGCTGGCCGATCTGCAAGCCGGGCTGGACGCGGCGCTGGCCAAGCTCCGGCCCGGCGGCCGGCTGGCGGTGATCAGCTTCCACTCGCTGGAAGACCGCATCGTCAAGCAGTTCATGAACCGCCACGCCAAGGCCCCGCCGAGCAATCGCCGCCTGCCCGAAGCGCAGGCGTTCGTGCCGACGCTGCAACTGCACGGCGGCGCGATCAAGGCCGACGCCGACGAACTGGCCGCCAACCCGCGCGCGCGCAGCGCGGTGCTGCGGGTGGCCGAGAAGCTGGGAGAGCCGGGACTCGGGACCCGGGACTCGGGACCCGACAGGAGCTCGGGACTCGGGACTCGCGACTCGGGACCCGGTGGAAGCAACAGCAGCAGTGATCGGTCGGCGCGCGGGTTGAGCTTTTCACGAGTCCCGAGTCCCGAGTCCCGAGTCCCGGCGCCGCTCCACGGGAGCGCGCCATGAGCCGCCTGCTGCTCGTCATCCTGCTCGCCTGCACCGTCGCCTCGGCGATCGGCGTGGTGTACATGCGCCACCGCCATCGCCAGCTGTTCGTGGAGCTGTCGCGGCTGGAGCACGACCGCGACGAGCTGAACATCGAATTCGGCCGGCTGCAGCTGGAGCAGGCGACCTGGGCCGAGAGCAACCGCGTCGACCAGGTCGCGCGCGAGCGGCTGGGGATGAAGTTCCCCGAGACCGGCGACATCGTCGTGGTGCGGCCATGAACAAGACCGGCCGCAACCGTTCCCGCAGCCACTTCAACCTGCGCGGCCGGCTGATGCTGGTCGGCGCGGCGCTGGGCCTGTGCTCGGTGACGCTGATCGGCCGCGCCGCCTACGTGCAGCTGGTCAACAGCGACTTCTACCAGCGCCAGGGCGAGGCGCGCTACCTGCGCGAACTGCCGATCGCCACCTCGCGCGGCATGATCACCGACCGCAACGGCGAGCCGCTGGCGGTGTCCACGCCGGTGGAGTCGATCTGGGTCAACCCGCAGGAGCTGCTGCGCAGCCCCGACCGCATCCCGCAGCTGGCGCAGGCGCTGGAGCTGCCGGCCGACGAGCTGACCGCCAAGCTGTCGCAGAAGGCCGACAAGGAGTTCATGTACCTCAAGCGCCGGATCAACCCGGACAAGGCGCATGCGGTGGTCGCGCTGGGCATTCCCGGGGTGTTCTCGCAGCGTGAGTTCCGCCGCTTCTACCCGCAGGGCGAGGCGATGGCGCACGTGCTGGGCTTCACCAACATCGACGACCGCGGCCAGGAAGGGCTGGAGCTGGCGTTCGACGAATGGCTGCGCGGCAAGCCCGGCTCCAAGCGCGTGATCCGCGACCGCAAGGGCGCGATCGTGGAGAGCATCGATCTGGTCAAGCCGGCCGAGCCGGGCAAGGACCTGACCCTGAGCATCGACCGCCGCATCCAGTTCCTGGCCTACAAGGAGCTGCGCAACGCGCTGATCGAGAACAAGGCCGCCGGCGGTTCGATCGTGGTGATGGACGTGGCCACCGGCGAGATCATGGCGATGGTCAACCTGCCGACCTACAACCCGAACTCGGTCAGCGGCATCAATTCCGACGCGCGCCGCAACCGCGCGGTCACCGACCTGGTGGAGCCGGGTTCGACGATGAAGCCGCTGACGGTGGCCACCGCGCTGACCGCCGGCGTGGTGACCAAGGACACCGTGGTCGACACCAACCCCGGCTACATGGCCGTGGGCCGCTTCACCATCCGCGACGTGCCGCGCAACAACGGCGTGCTCAACGTGACCGGGGTGATCACCCGCAGTTCCAACATCGGCGCGGCCAAGATCGCGGCCAAGGTGCCGGACCAGACCTTCTACCAGTCGATCCGCAACTTCGGCTACGGCACGGCGCCGCACAGCGGCTTTCCGGGCGAGTCGGCCGGCGTGGTGCTGCAGCCGGCGCGCTGGAGCGGCCCGTCCAAGACCACGATGTCCTACGGCTACGGCCTGTCGGTGACGCCGCTGCAGATCGCGCGCGCCTATTGCGCGCTCGGCAACGGCGGCAAGCTGGTGACGCCGACCTTCGTCAAGGGCCAGCACGAGGAAACCCAGGACGTGCTGCAGCCGGAGGTGGCCAAGCAGGTGGTGGCGATGATGGAGACGGTGGTGACCCAGGGCGGCGCCAAGGGCGCGGCGATCCTGGGCTACCACGTCGCTGGCAAGACCGGCACCGCGCGCAAGACCGGGCCGGGCGGCTACGAGCGCGGCCACTACAACTCGCTGTTCGCCGGCCTGGTGCCGGCGACCAAGCCGCGCTTCGCCACGGTCATCGTCATCAACGATCCGCAGGGCGCCAAGTACTACGGCGGCCTGGTCTCCGCGCCGGTGTTCCACAACGTGATGGAAGGCGCGCTGCGGCTGATGGACGTGCCGCCGGACGACATCCAGGCGTGGCTGGCGGCGCAGGCCGCCGGCAAGAGCGGCCATGCGCCGCCGCCGGCAGCGGTCGAGCCGGACCCGGCCAGCGTGCCCGACGCGGCGATGGAAGTGGACGCGGCGCTGCCCAGCGCGCGCGCCGCCGCCGCGCCGCTGCCGGCGCCGCTGCAGGAGGTGCGCCAGTGAGCCGGGCGATGGCCTTGTCGCAGTTGCTGCCGGACCTGGCGCTGGACCGCGATGCGCAGGTGTCCGGGCTGGTGATGGACAGCCGCCAGGTGCAGCCGGGCGATGCCTTCGTGGCCATCGCCGGCTTCGGCGCGCATGGGCTGGGTTTCGTCGAACAGGCGCGCGTGCAGGGCGCGGCGGCGATCCTGTTCGAGCCGCCGGCGCCGGCCGAGCTCGCGCCGCCGGCCGATGCGATCGCGGTGCCCGGGCTGCGCGCGCGCATGGGCGCGATGGCCGACCAGTTCCATGGCCACCCGTCGCAGACGATGACGATGGTCGGGGTGACCGGCACCAACGGCAAGACCTCCACCGTGCAGCTGCTCGCGCAGGCCTGGCAGCGCCTGGGCACGCGCAGCGGCAGCATCGGCACGCTGGGCGTGGGTCTGTACGGCGAGGTGGTGCCGACCGGTTTCACCACCCCGCTGGTGCTGCAGGTGCATGCGCTGCTGGCGCAGCTGCGCGACGGCGGCGCGCAGGCGGTGGCGATGGAAGTGAGTTCGCACGCGCTGCAGCAGGGGCGGGTGGACGCGGTGCATTTCGACGTCGCGGTGTTCACCAACCTCACCCGCGACCATCTCGACTACCACGGCGACATGGCCGGCTACGGCGCGGCCAAGGCGCGCCTGTTCGCCACGCCCGGGCTGAAGTCGGCGGTGGTGAACCTGGACGACGAGTTCGGCCGCGCGCTGTTCGCGCGGCTGGACCCGGCGCTGCAGCGCATCGGCGTCAGCTCGCGCGGCCAGGCCGGCGCGACGCTGCGCAGCGAGGCGCTGCGCCTGGACGCGCGCGGCATCGCCTTCGAGCTGTGCGTGGGCGATGCGCGGCATCCGGTGCGCTCGGCGCTGCTCGGCCGCTTCAACGTCGACAACCTGCTGGCGGTGGCCGGCGCGCTGCACGCGCTGGACGTGGCGCCGGCGCACATCGCCGCGACGCTGTCGCAGCTGCAGCCGATCCACGGCCGCATGAACCGGCTCGGCGGCGAGCCGGGGCAGCCGCTGGTGGTGATCGACTACGCGCACACCCCCGACGCGCTGGAACAGGCGCTGGGCAGCCTGCGCGGGCACGTGCAGGGCCGGCTGCTGTGCGTGTTCGGCTGCGGCGGCGAGCGCGACAGCGGCAAACGTCCGCAGATGGCGGCGATCGCGCAGCGCCTGGCCGACGTGGTCGTGGTCACCGACGACAACCCGCGCGGCGAGGACGGCGACCGCATCGTCGCCGACATCCTCGCCGGCTTCGACCGCCCGCAGGCGGCGATCGTGCAGCGCGACCGCGCGCAGGCCATCGCCCAGGCCATCGCCCAGGCCGCGGGCGAGGACATCGTGCTGGTCGCCGGCAAGGGCCACGAGCCGTACCAGGAGATCGCAGGTATCAAGCATCCGTTCGACGATACCCAGGTCGCCGCCAAGGCGCTGGAGGCACGGCGATGAAACGTCTTCCGCTGTCGCTGATCGCGCACTGGGCCGGCGGCGAGCTGCACGGCGACGACGCGGCGATCGACGCGATCGCCCACGACACCCGCGCGCTGGCGCCCGGCAGCCTGTACGTGGCGCTGCGCGGCGAGCGCTTCGACGGCCACGACTTCGCCGCCGACGCCGCGCTGCGCGGCGCCGGCGCGCTGCTGGTCGAGCGCCTGCTGCTGGAGATCGAGCTGCCGCAGATCCTGGTCGCCGACAGCCAGCTGGCGCTGGCGCGGATCGCCGCCGGCATGCAGCGCGACCGCGCCACCCGCGTGGCCGCGATCACCGGCAGCAACGGCAAGACCAGTGTCAAGGCGCTGCTGCTGGCGATCCTGCAGCACGCCTGCCGCGTGCGCGGCGGCAGCGTCTACGCCAACCCGGGCAACCGCAACAACGAGATCGGCCTGCCGCTGGCGGTGATCGAGGCGCCGGACGACGCCGACTACGCGATCTACGAGATGGGCGCCGGCAAGCCGGGCGACATCGCCTACCTGACCGACATCGTCGCCCCGCACGTGGCGCTGGTGAACAACGTCGCCCCGGCGCACCTGGAGCGCATGGGCAGCCTGCTCGGCGTGGCCCAGACCAAGGGCGCGATCTACGCCGCGCTGCCGGCCGACGGCACCGCGGTGATCAATGCCGACGACGCGTTCGGGCTGTGGTTCGAACAGCGCCTGCAGTCGCCGGTGGCGCCGCGGCTGCTGCGCTTCGGCCTGCAGGCCAGCGCCGAGGTCACCGCCACGCAGCTGCGCATGCATGCGGACCGTTCGCAGTTCGTGCTGGTCACCCCGCAGGGCGAGGCGGAGGCGACGTTGCCGCTGCCGGGCCGGCACAACCTGATGAACGCGCTGGCCGCCGCGTCGCTGGCGCTGGCGCTGGACGTGGCGCCGGCGCTGATCGTGGCCGGGCTGGCGCAGGTGCGCCCGGTGCCCGGGCGGCAGATCGCGCACACGCTGCCGGGCGGCGCGGTGCTGATCGACGACAGCTACAACGCCAACCCCGGCTCGCTGGCCGCGGCGATCGACGCGCTGGCCGCGGCCGGCGGCGAACGCTGGCTGGTGCTCGGCGACATGCGCGAGCTCGGCGCCGAGGCCGAGGCGCTGCACGCCAGCGGCGGCCGCCGCGCGCGCGACGCAGGCCTGACCCGGCTGTACGCGCTGGGCGAACTCAGCGCCATCGCCGCGCAGGCCTTCGGCGAGAACGGCCGGGTGTTCGACAGCCATGCGGCGTTGGTGGCGGCGTTGCAGCGCGATATCGCCGCGGTTGCCGGGACTCGGGACTCGGGACTGGGGACTCGGGAACAGCGGAATCAAGAGCAGGAACCAGAGCAGATGCATGAGAACACCGGTGCGGCGGCAGATGGCGCTGCGCCTTTACGAGTCCCGAGTCCCGAGTCCCGAGTCCCGGCTTCACTGAGTCCCGAGTCCCGAGTCCCGGCCACGATCCTGGTCAAAGGCTCCCGCGGCAGCGCCATGGACCGGATCGTGAGCGCGCTGCTGGCGCACGGGGAGGAGACGCCGCATGCTGCTTGAACTGACCCGTTGGCTGCAGCAGCTGGAGAGCCTGTTCGGGCTGTTCGGCTATCTGACCTTCCGCGGCATCCTCGCCGCGTTGACCTCGCTGTTCCTGTCACTGTGGCTGGGGCCGGCGGTGATCCGCAAGCTGGCGCAGTTCAAGGGCGGCCAGCCGATCCGCCAGGACGGCCCGCAGACCCACTTCTCCAAGGCCGGCACGCCGACCATGGGCGGGTCGATGATCCTGATCACCGTGCTGCTGTCGGTGCTGCTGTGGGGCGACCTGCGCAACCGCTACGTGTGGCTGGTGCTGGCGGTGATGATCGCCTTCGGCGTGATCGGCTGGTACGACGACTGGATCAAGATCGTGCGCCGCGATCCCAACGGGCTGAAGTCGCGCTGGAAATACCTGCTGCAGTCGATCTTCGGCCTGGCCGCGGGCCTGTTCCTGTACTACACCGCCGACGTGCCGGCGGCGATCACCTTCTACATCCCCATGTTCAAGGCGATCGCGCTGCCGCTGGCCGGGATCAGCTTCGTCGCCATCGCCTACTTCTGGATCGTCGGCTTCTCCAACGCGGTGAACCTGACCGACGGCCTGGACGGGCTGGCGATCATGCCCACGGTGCTGGTGGCCTGCGCGCTGGGCGTGTTCGCCTATGCGTCGGGCAACATGGTGTTCTCCGAATACCTGAAGATCCCGGCCATTCCCGGCGCCGGCGAACTGGTCATCATCTGCGCGGCGATCGCCGGCGCGGGGCTGGGCTTCCTGTGGTTCAACACCTACCCGGCGATGGTGTTCATGGGCGACATCGGCGCGCTGGCGCTGGGCGCGGTGCTGGGCACCATCGCGGTGATCGTGCGCCAGGAACTGGTGCTGGTGATCATGGGCGGCGTGTTCGTGGTCGAGACGCTGTCGGTGATGATCCAGGTCGCCTCGTTCAAGCTCACCGGCAAGCGCGTGTTCCGCATGGCGCCGATCCACCACCACTTCGAACTGAAGGGCTGGCCGGAGCCGCGGGTGATCGTGCGCTTCTGGATCATCTCGGTGGTGCTGGTGCTGGTCGGCCTGGCCACGTTGAAGGTGCGCTGATGAACGAGACCGCGCGCCAGGCCACCCGACTGGACGCCATCGGCGGCCGCTACGATCCGTGGCTGCTCGGCGCCGCGGTGGCGCTGGCCTCGCTGGGCGTGGTGATGGTCGGTTCCAGTTCGATCGAGCTGACCGTCAGCCCGTTCTACTACCTGACCCGGCACCTGCTGTTCCTCGGCATCGGCATCGGCCTGGCGTTCTGGACCATGCGCACGGAGCTGAAGAACATCGAGCAGTACAACCAGCTGTTGCTGCTGGCCTGCTTCGCGCTGCTGATCGTGGTGTTCGTGCCCGGCCTGGGCAGCAGCGTCAACGGCGCGCGGCGCTGGATCAACCTGGGCATCTCCAAGTTCCAGACCGTCGAAGCGGTGAAGGTGCTGTACATCGTGTGGCTGTCCAGCTACCTGGTGCGCTTCCGCGACGAGGTCAACGCGACCTGGCCGGCGATGCTCAAGCCGCTGGGCGTGGCCGTGGCGCTGGTCGCCCTGCTGCTGATGCAGCCGGACTTCGGCTCCTCCACGCTGCTGCTGGCGATCACCGCCGGCATGCTGGTGCTGGGCGGGGTCAACCTGCCGCGCATGTCGATGCCGATCGTGATCGGCCTGCCGGTGTTCGCCTTCATCGCGATCCTGGAACCGTACCGGCTGCGCCGCATCACCTCGTTCCTGGACCCATGGGCCGACCAGCTCGGTTCCGGCTACCAGCTGTCCAACGCGCTGATGGCGGTGGGCCGCGGCGAATGGTTCGGCGTCGGCCTGGGCGGCTCGGTGCAGAAGCTCAACTACCTGCCCGAGGCGCACACCGACTTCATCTTCTCGGTGATCGCCGAGGAACTGGGCTTCGTCGGCGTGTGCCTGATCGTGGCGCTGTATGCGCTGCTGGTCGGGCGCGCGTTCTGGCTGGGCATGCGCTGCGTGGAGATGAAGCGCCACTTCTCCGGCTACATCGCCTTCGGCATCGGCCTGTGGATCAGCCTGCAGAGCTTCGTCTCGGTCGGGGTGAACCTGGGGATCCTGCCGACCAAGGGCCTGACCCTGCCGTTGATCTCGGCCGGCGGCTCCAGCGTGCTGATGACCTGCGTGGCGATGGGCCTGCTGCTGCGCGTGTCCTACGAACTGGACCGTGCTGAGCGCCAGGTGGCGCGGGTGCGCAGCGACGCCGCGCCGGTGGCCACGCAGACCGTGGACAGCGCCGCCGACCTGCAGGCCGCGCGCGACGCCAGCGCCAGCGCGGTGGCCGCGGCGATCCAGGCCAGCTCGCCGGCGCGCGGCACCAGCCGCATGCAGCCGCGCGTGGAACCGACGTTCGGGAGGATCTCGTGAGCGCGACTGTCTCGCAGCCCGCGTCCGGCGCCCAGGCGCGTCCGGTGATGATCCTTGCCGGCGGCACCGGCGGGCACATCTTCCCGGCGCTGGCGGTGGCCAAGGTGCTGCGCGCGCGCGGCGTGCCGGTGACCTGGCTCGGCGCCGACGGCGCGATGGAGACGCGGCTGGTGCCGCAGCACGGCATCACGCTGGACACGCTGGCGATCGGCGGCCTGCGCGGCAAGGGCAAGCTGGCGCTGCTCGGCGCGCCGCTGCGGGTGATGCGCGCGATCCGCGCCGCCGGCTTCATCCTGCGCGACCGCGCGCCGCGCGCAGTGATCAGTTTCGGCGGTTTCGCCGCCGGTCCCGGCGGCATGGCGGCGCGACTGCTGAAGCTGCCGCTGCTGGTGCACGAACAGAACCGCGCGCCGGGCTTCACCAACAAGGTGCTGTCGCGCTTCGCGCGGCGCGTGCTGACCGGCTTTCCGGGCAGCTTCGCCGCGCGCGAGGAGGCCGTGGGCAACCCGGTGCGCGAGGAAATCGCCGCGCTCGCGCCGCCGGCGCAGCGCCTGCGCGCGCGCGACGGCGCGGTGCGGCTGCTGGTGCTCGGCGGCAGCCAGGGCGCACGGGTGCTGAACCAGGCGCTGCCGACCGCGCTGGCGGCGCTGGCGATGCAGGTCGAGGTGCGCCACCAGTGCGGCGAGAAGCTGCGCGAGGAAGCCGCGGCGGCGTACGCGCAGGCCGGCGTGGCCGCCAGCGTCGAAGCGTTCATCGCCGACATGGCCGCCGCCTACGCCTGGGCCGACCTGGTGGTGTGCCGCGCCGGCGCCTCGACCCTGGCCGAGCTGTGCGCGGTCGGCGTGGGCAGCGTGCTGGTGCCGTTCGCCGCCGCCGTGGACGACCACCAGACCCGCAACGCCGAATACCTGGTCGAACGCGGCGCCGCCGTGCTGCTGAAGCAGGACGAGGCGCTGGCGGTCAATCTGCAAGGCGTGCTGCGCGACCTGCTCGCCAACCCGGGCAAGCGCCTGGCGATGGCCGAAGCCGCGCGCACCCTGGCCAAGCCGGATGCGGCCGAGCGCATCGCGGACATCATTTTGGAAGAAGCCGGGACTCGGGACTCGGGACGTGGTGGAGCCGGGACTCGGGACTCGGGACTCGGGACTCGCAACCGGCAAGAACAAGAGCAAAAGCATATGCAAGCAGACGATTCCAACGGGGTGGCGCGTAGCGCCATCGCTTCGCTTTCCCCGAGTCCCGAGTCCCGGGTCCCGAGTCCCGCCGCCTCCGCAGGAGGCGCCGCATGATCCGCCGCCTCCACGACACCGGCGACCTGGTCCGCGCGTTCCCGCGGGTGCACTTCGTCGGCATCGGCGGCACCGGCATGAGCGGCATCGCCGAGGTCATGCTGACCCTGGGCTACGAGGTGTCCGGTTCGGACAACGCCGACAATGCGGCGACGCGGCGCCTGGCCACGCTCGGCGCGCGGGTGATGCGCGGGCATTCGGCAGCCAACGTGCTCGGCACCGACTGCGTGGTGGTGTCCAGCGCGATCCGCGACGACAACCCGGAGCTGATGGAGGCGCGCAGCCAGCGCATCCCGATCATGCCGCGCGCGGCGATGCTGGCCGAGCTGATGCGCTTCCGCCGCGGCATCGCGGTGGCCGGCACCCACGGCAAGACCACCACCACCAGCCTGGCCGCGGCGGTGCTCAGCGAAGGCGGGCTGGACCCGACCTTCGTCATCGGCGGCCAGCTGCTCGCCGCCGGCGCCAACGCCAAGCTCGGCGGCGGCCAGTGGCTGGTGGCCGAGGCCGACGAGAGCGATGGCAGCTTCCTGCGCCTGAACCCGCTGATCTCGGTGATCACCAACATCGATGCCGACCACCTGGAGAACTACGGCAACGATTTCGCCCGCGTGCAGGCCGCGTTCGCCGAATTCCTGCAGCGCCTGCCGTTCTACGGGCTGGCGGTGCTGTGCATCGACGATCCGGAAGTGGCCGCGCTGGCGGCGAAGACGCCGCGCCACGTGATGAGCTACGGGCTCAGCGAGAACGCCGACGTGCGCGCCGAAGACGTGGTCCAGGACGGCCCGCGCATGCGCTTCACCCTGCGCCTGCCCGAAGGCAGCAGCACGCCGGTGACGCTGGCGCTGCCGGGCCGGCACAACGTGCTCAACGCGCTGGCCGCCGCGGCGATCGGCTGGCAGCTGGGAGTGAGCCCGCAGGCCATCGCCAGCGCGCTGCAGGGCTTCGCCGGCATCGGCCGCCGCTTCAACGACCTGGGCGAGGTCACCACCGCGCACGGCGCGCGCGTGCGCGTGGTCGACGACTACGGCCATCACCCGCGCGAACTGGCGGCGGTGTTCGCCGCCGCACGCGGCGGCTGGCCGGACAAGCGCCTGGTGGTCGCGTTCCAGCCGCACCGCTACAGCCGCACCCGCGACCAGTTCGACGCGTTCGCCGCGGTGCTGTCGGAAGTCGATGCGCTGGTGCTCAGCGAGGTCTACCCGGCCGGCGAGGCGCCGATTCCCGGCGCCGATGCGCGTTCGCTGGCGCGCGCGATCCGCGCGCGCGGCCGCAGCGAGCCGGTGGTGGTCGGGCAGGTCGCCGAACTGAGCGTGGTGCTGCCGGACGTGCTGCAGGACGGCGACCTGCTGCTGATGATGGGCGCCGGCGACATCGGCTACGTCGCCCAGCAGATCGCGCAGGACGGATTCGTCGGAGGCGGCAGCGCATGAGCGAGATGCATTTTCCGCCGCCGCGCCACACCGACCCGGCCGTGTTCGGGCGCGTGGCCGTGCTGCTCGGCGGCACCTCCAGCGAACGCGAGGTGTCGCTGGATTCGGGCCGCAACGTGCTGGAGGCCTTGCGCGCGCGCGGCGTCGACGCCACCGCGGTGGACGGCATCGCGGCGCTGGCGCAGGCGCTGGTGGACAAGCGCTTCGACCGCGTGTTCAACGTGCTGCACGGCCACAACGGCGGCGGCGAAGACGGCATCGTGCAGGGCCTGATGCAGGCCTTCGGCGTGCCCTACACCGGCTCGGGCGTGCTCGGTTCGGCGTTGAGCATGGACAAGGTGCGCACCAAGCAGGTGTGGCTGTCGCTGGGCCTGCCGACGCCGCGCTACGTGCGCCTGGCGGCGGCGGACGCCGCGCAGGGCGGCGCGATCCACGCCGCCGCCGCGCAGCTGGGCCTGCCGGTGATCGTCAAGCCCGCCAACGAGGGCTCCAGCGTCGGCATCAGCCGCGTGTTCGAGGACGCGCAGCTGGACGAGGCGGTGGCGCTGGCCGCGCGCTACGACGGCGAGCTGCTGATGGAGCAGATGGTGGTCGGCGACGAACTGACCGTGGCGATCCTCGGCGACCGGGCACTGCCGTCGATCCGCATCGTGCCCAAGGGCCAGTGGTACGACTACCACGCCAAGTACGTGGCCGAGGACACGCAGTACCTGTGCCCGGGCCTGGACGGCGACGACGAACGCGCGCTCGGCGCGCTGGCGCTGGCCGCGTTCCGCGCCGCCGGCTGCCGCGGCTGGGGCCGCGTCGACGTGATGCGCGACCGGGACAGCGGCGAGTTCTTCCTGCTCGAGGCGAACACCGCCCCGGGCATGACCAGCCATTCGCTGGTGCCCAAGGCCGCACGCCAGGCCGGCATCGGTTTCGAGGAACTGGTGTGGCGGGTGCTGGAGCAGACGCTATGAAGCCGGGACCGGGGACCGGGGACCGGGGACCCGGAACAACGGCGCCATGCGTGCGGACAAACCGCGCATACGCCCGCAGCAGGGAAGCGCCGTGCGGCTGCTTTCCCGGTCCCCGGTCCCCGGTCCCCGGTCCCGGCGTTCGCCGCGAGGCGAACGCATGAGCGCCATCCTGCGCATCGTCGCCTGGCTGCTGGCGCTGGCGCTGGTCGCGCTGCCGGTGGTGGCGGTGCTCAACGGCTGGGTCGGTGCCGAGCGCTGGCCGCTGAGCCGGCTGCAGGTCAGCGGCGATTTCGAGCGCGTGCCGGCCGAGCAGCTGCGCGAGGTGGTGCTGCCGTACGCGCGCCGCGGCTTCTTCGCGGTGCGGCTGCAGGATGCGCAGGACGCGATCGAGCGCTTGCCGTGGGTGGAGAGCGCGCAGGTGCGCAAGCGTTGGCCGGACGTGCTGGAAGTGCGGGTCACCGAGCACCGCCCGTTCGCGCGCTGGGGCGCCGACCGCATGCTGTCCGAGCAGGGCCGGATCTTCGCGATCCCGCGCGACCTGCGCGGCAGCAGCGCGCTGCCGCAGCTGGCCGGGCCGGACAGCAAGGCCGCCGAGGTGGTGGCGCTGTACAACGAATCGCGCGCGCTGTTCGCCCCGGCCGGCATGCCGGTCAGCGGCGTGGCGATGGACGCGCGCGGCAGCTGGTCGCTGCAGCTCGGCGACGGCGTGCAGGTGGTGGTCGGACGCGACGACGCCCGCACCCGCCTGGCGCGCTTCGCGCGCGTGCTGCCGCAGCTGGCGACGCCGGAACAGGCGCCGATCGAGCGCGCGGACCTGCGCTACACCAATGGGTTCACGGTGAGCCGCAAGGCCGTGGAGAGCCGGGACCGGGGACCGGGGACCGGGGACAGGAAGCCCGGCCGTGCCGCGGCGCCAGCCGCGCCTGCCGGGACCGCGTCGTTGGCGCCGCGTCGCCCGGCATTCGCCACGAACCCGCCATTCCCGGTCCCCGGTCCCCGGTCCCCGGTCCCGGCACCGAATTCCCCCTCTCTACGCAGTACCCAGACATGAACCGCAAAGGCGACAAATCCCTCATCGTCGGACTCGACATCGGCACCTCCAAGGTGGTCGCGCTGGTCGGCGAGTATTCGCCAGGCAACCCGATCGAGGTGATCGGCATCGGCTCGCACGAATCGCGCGGGCTCAAGCGCGGCGTGGTGGTGGACATCGAGTCCACCGTGCAGTCGATCCAGCGCGCGGTCGAGGAGGCCGAGCTGATGGCCGGCTGCGAGATCCGCTCGGTGTACGCGTCGATCTCCGGCAACCACGTGCAGTGCAAGAACTCGCCCGGCATCGTGCCGATCCGCGACGGCGAGGTGACCTGGAACGACCTGGACCGGGTGCTGGAAGCGGCCAAGGCGGTGGCGATCCCGGCCGACCAGCGCATCCTGCACGCGATCCCGCGCGAGTACGTGCTGGACGATTCGCAGGAAGGCATCCGCAACCCGGTCGGCATGACCGGCGTGCGCCTGGAGGTGCACGCGCACCTGGTGGTGTGCGCGCAGTCGGCGGCGGCCAACATCAGCAAGTGCGTGCAGCGCTGCGGCCTGCAGGTGGACGACCTGATCCTGTCGTCGCTGGCGTCCTCGGTGGCGGTGCTGACCGCCGACGAGCGCGAGCTGGGCGTGGTGCTGGTGGACATGGGCGCCGGCACCACCGACCTGGCGGTGTTCGTGCAGGGCGCGATCTGCCACACCGCCTCGCTGCCGATCGCCGGCGACCACGTCACCAACGACATCGCGCACATGCTGCGCACGCCCACGCCGGAAGCCGAGCAGATCAAGGTGCGCTACGCCTGCGCGCTGGCGCAGCTGGCCACCGCCGAGGAAAGCATCCAGGTGCCGAGCGTCGGCGACCGTCCGCCGCGGCGCATGCCGCGCCATTCGCTGGCGCAGGCGGTGCAGGGCCGCTACGAGGAGATCTTCGAGATGGTGCAGGCCGAACTGCGCCGCTCCGGCTTCGAGGAACTGGTGCGCGCCGGCATGGTGCTCACCGGCGGCGCCTCGAAGATGGAAGGCGTGGTCGAACTGGCAGAGGAGATGGTGCAGATGCCGGTGCGCGTGGGTATCCCGCAGCACGTCACCGGCCTGGGCGAAGTGGTCGGCAACCCGGTGCACGCCACCGGCGTGGGCCTGCTGCTGATGGGCAGCCAGATCGAACACCCGCGCCGCCCGTCGCTGCCGACCGGGCGCGCCGGCAGCTTGTTCAAGAAATTGAAGAACTGGTACCGGGGTGAGTTTTGACGCCGGGACCGGGGACCAGGGACCGGGGACCCGGAAGAGCAGGTGCGGAGAGCGGAAGGACTACGAGAGAGAGCAGTGAAGCGGTAGGTGGTGGGCAACAACGTGTCAAAGGAATCGCCGGCTCCAGGGTCGGACAGGTACAGGGAACCCGCTTTTCCGGGTCCCCGGTCCCCGGTCCCCGGTCCCGACGAACGCAGTGAGCAATAAGCAACATCCATAAAAAAATCGCCGGCCCGTGGGTCGGACAGGGAATCGGAAAGCTGTTTTTCCCGGTCCCCGGTCCCTGGTCCCCGGTCCCGGCTTACAACAGAGGAAACGGACATGGCGCATTTCGAACTGATTGAAAAGATGGCACCCAACGCGGTAATCAAGGTGGTCGGCGTGGGCGGCGGCGGCGGCAACGCGGTCGCGCACATGGTCAGCAGCAGCGTGGACGGCGTGGAGTTCATCACCGCCAACACCGACTCGCAGGCGATCAAGAACTGCGGCGCCAAGCTGCAGCTGCAGCTCGGCACCAACGTCACCAAGGGCCTGGGCGCCGGCGCGAATCCGGAAGTCGGCCGCCAGGCCGCGCTGGAGGACCGCGAACGCATCATGGACGCGCTGCAGGGCGCGGACATGGTGTTCATCACCGCCGGCATGGGCGGCGGCACCGGCACCGGCGCCGCGCCGGTGGTGGCGCAACTGGCCAAGGAGATGGGCATCCTGACCGTGGCCGTGGTCACCAAGCCGTTCCCGTTCGAAGGCCGCCGGCGCATGCAGGTCGCGCTGAAGGGCATCGAGGAACTGAGCCAGCACTGCGACTCGCTGATCACCATCCCCAACGAGAAGCTGATCACCGTGCTCGGCCGCAACGCGACGATGATCCAGGCGTTCCGCGCCGCCAACGACGTGCTGCAGGGCGCGGTGCAGGGCATCGCCGACCTGATCGTGCGTCCGGGCCTGATCAACGTCGACTTCGCCGACGTGCGCACCGTGATGTCGGAGATGGGCCTGGCGATGATGGGCACCGGTTCGGCACGCGGCGACGACCGCGCGCAGGCGGCGGCCGAAGCGGCGATCCAGAACCCGCTGCTGGACGACGTCAACCTGGCCGGCGCCAACGGCATCCTGGTCAACATCACCGCCGGTCCGGACTTCACCATGTCCGAGTTCGACGAGATCGGCCGCACCATCGAGGGTTTCGCGTCGGAAGATGCGACCGTCGTGGTCGGCACCGTGCTCGATCCGGACATGCAGGACGAAGTGCGGGTGACCGTCGTGGCCACCGGCCTGAACCGCGCGGTGTCGCGCCAGTCGCAGCGTCCGGAGCAGCGCGCGCCGATCAAGCTGGTGCGCAACGCCACCACCGGCCAGCCGGAATTCGGCGACTTCGAACATGGCGGCGATGCCGTGTCCAAGGCGGTCGGCGGTGCGATGGGCCTTGGCCTGCGGCGCCCGAGCAGCGACGCGATGGGCGGTTCGGCGCCGGCGTCGGCGCCTGCCGCGGCCGACCTGCCGAACGACTACCTGGACATCCCGGCGTTCCTGCGCCGCCAGGCCGACTGATGCGGTGATCGCGGAGCGTGCTGGGCGATGCCCGGCCGACCGCGCGGCCGGATGCATGCGCCCGGGCGGTGGTCCGCCACCGCGCGATGTGCAGCGCGCCGCCGACGGAAACAAAGCGCAGGCCAGGGCCTAGTTCCCCCGGGTCTGCGTGCCATGCCCTTGCTGCCGGGTCGTCGCGACCCGGCAGGTTCTTGCGACCGCGACGCAGGGCCGTGCCCGGCGTTGCATAAACAGGACGCTGTAACCGAATTGTTAAAATTCGGCTAAGCGCATGATATTCTCGATACTGTTCAGTTCCCGTCTGTGCAGATCTTCCCAGACTGTCCCCATGACCCAGCAACGCACCCTCAAGAACACGATCCGCGCCACCGGCGTGGGCCTGCACAGCGGCGACAAGGTCTACATGACCTTGCGCCCGGCGCCGGCCGACCACGGCATCGTGTTCCGGCGGGTCGACCTGGACCCGGTGGTGGAAGTGCCGGCCGATGCCGAGCTGGTCACCGAGACCACGCTGTGCACCGGGCTCAGCCGCGGCGACGCCAAGATCCAGACCGTGGAGCACCTGATGTCGGCGATGGCCGGGCTCGGCGTGGACAACGCCATCGTCGAGCTGTCCTCGGCCGAGCTGCCGATCATGGATGGCTCGTCGGGTCCGTTCGTGTTCCTGCTGCAGTCCGCCGGCATCGTCGAGCAGGACAAGGCCAAGCGCTTCATCCGCATCAAGCATGCGGTGGAAGTGCGCGACGGCGACAAGATCGCCCGCTTCGATCCCTACGACGGCTACAAGCTGGGCTTCACCATCCAGTTCGACCACCCGATGATCCCGGCCAAGCAGTCGCGCCAGGAGATCGAGTTCTCCACCATGGCCTACATCAAGGAAATCGCGCGCGCGCGCACCTTCGGTTTCATGCGCGACCTGGAGTACATGCGCGAGCGCAACCTGGGCCTGGGCGGTTCGATGGACAACGCGATCGTGCTCGACGAGTTCCGCGTGCTCAACGACGACGGCCTGCGCTACGCCGACGAGTTCGTGCGGCACAAGATCCTCGACGCGATCGGCGACCTGTACCTGGCCGGCGGCGCCATCCTCGGCGCCTACGAAGGCTACAAATCCGGCCATGCGCTCAACAACAAGCTGGTGCGCGCGCTGCTCGCCGACCAGGCGGCGTGGGAATGGGTGAGCTTCCAGGGCGGGGAACTGCCGCCGCCGGTGGTCTACGGCGCCCCGGCCTACGCCTAAAGTTCAACGGTCCCCGGCCGGGGACCTGCCCACGTCACGGATTCGTGAATCTTCACCGTGCCGCTGCCTGAATTTAACTTTAAGTTAACGAATCGATAACGACCTCGCGCCCGGTCACGGCTAGGATGCGTCCGGTCGGTCGGTGTTTGCGCGTTGCTACGCGGACCGGCCGGAACCGCGGCCGGAGGCCCCGGGCGTTTTAGACGTCGTGGAGACGACGTCCTGCAGGGACGCCAGCGCGTCGCGCAATCCCTTCTGCGTCGTCGCGGACATTGGTGCTGGCTTGCTTCTTGCTTGCTGCATTGGGGAATGCGCAGGTGCAGTCGCAGTCTTGACGGTCACCTTGGTGGCCTTCAGCCCGATGGAGCGGGCCGCAGCGATGATGTCGGCCTCGGCCAGCCTTACCCGGGCGTGCCAGACCGGAGAGTCAACGAGAAAAACGAGCTGTTCGCCGTTCACATTGGCCAACCGGCAACGGGGGCCCAGGTTCGGTGGCAGATGGGGGCGCAACTGACGGTCCAGCGCGTCGAGCCACAAGGCGCGTCGCAACGGGTCGCCGGCCTTGTCCGCCAGCGCGGCATCCAGTGCCGGCTGCGGCGTGGCGGTATGGCCCTCGCCGGACTTTCGCTTAGACATGAAAACTCATATGGCGTTTAAGAAGATCGTAATCAATTCACGTGAAAAGGGGATAAAAGACCTGCCCTGGCGGCTTCGCGAATTGGCGGAACATCGGCCCCTGACCGTGCTCGGCACCGTCCTGGGCATCGGCATGGTACTCGGCATCGGCGTCAGCGCCGCCACCGGGATCGCCGGATCGGCGCAGTTGCGCGCCAAGGTCGCACAGCAGGACGCGGAACTGGCGCAGGTGCGCCGCGACGCGCAGACCCAGGTCAATGCGCTGGCCGCGCGGCTGGGCGAGCTGCAGGCCCAGGCCACGCGCCTGAACGCGTTGGGCGAACGCCTGACCCGCATGGGCAAGCTGCAGGACGGCGAGTTCGACTTCGACCAGCCGGTCGGCGTCGGTGGCGGCGACGAGCCCAGCGAAGACATGCCGGCAGCGCAGCTGCACCAGGACCTGGACGGGCTGGAGAAGCAGTTCGACACGTCCGGCAAGCAACTGTCGGTGCTGGAGTCGCTGCTGTTCGACCACCAGCTCGACCAGAACGCGGTGCCGTCGCGGATGCCGATCCGCAACAGCTACATCACCTCCGGCTTCGGCGGCCGCGCCGATCCGTTCGGCGGCGGCGCCGCCAACCACAAGGGCATCGACTTCCACGCCAACGTCGGCGATCCGGTGCTGGCGGTGGCCGACGGCGTGGTCAGCTACTCCGGCGTGCGCGGCGGCTACGGCAATGTGGTCGAGGTCGATCACGGCAACGGCTACGTCACCCGCTACGCGCACAATTCGCGCCTGTCGGTGAAGGTGGGCGACCTGGTCCGGGTCGGGCAGCAGGTCGCCAAGGCCGGCTCCACCGGGCGCTCCACCGGCGCGCACGTGCATTTCGAGGTGTGGAAGGATGGCCGGGTGATGAACCCGCGGCAGTTCCTCGGCGATGGCGCCACCCCGGTGGGGCGTCGCGGCCGCGGCTGAGCGCCGGCGGGGCGCGGTGCCGGCGCTTGAATCGCCGGACGCCGCCCCAAGCTACAATACGCTTTGCCACAGACAGGGCGCCTCGCGCCCTGTTTCGTTTGCGGCGGGTGGAGTCCTCCTGGATTCCCGGCCGTACGGGCGTTCCTTTCCAACCGGTTCCTTCAATGATCAACAGTCTGCTTACCCGCGTTTTCGGTAGTCGCAACGAACGCCAGCTGCGCCAGCTCACCCGCATCGTCGCCAAGGTCAACGCGCTGGAACCGGAGATGGAACGGCTCTCCGACGAGCAGCTGCAGGCCAAGACCCCCGAACTGCGCGCGCGTGTCGCCGGCGGCGAGACGCTGGACAAGGTGTTGCCGGAAGCGTTCGCGGTATGCCGCGAGGCCAGCCGCCGCGTGCTGGGCATGCGCCACTACGACGTGCAGCTGATCGGCGGCATGGTGCTGCACCTGGGCAAGATCGCGGAAATGCGCACCGGCGAAGGCAAGACCCTGGTGGCGACGCTGCCGGTGTACCTCAACGCGCTGGAGGACAAGGGCGTGCACGTGGTCACCGTCAACGACTACCTGGCGCGGCGCGACGCCGCGCAGATGGGCCGCCTGTACAACTGGCTGGGGCTGAGCGTGGGCGTGGTGTATCCGGGCATGCCGCACAGCGACAAGCACGCCGCCTACGCCGCCGACATCACCTACGGCACCAACAACGAGTTCGGCTTCGACTACCTGCGCGACAACATGGCCCTGTCCCGCGCCGACCGCTACCAGCGCGGCCTGAACTACGCCATCGTCGACGAAGTGGACTCGATCCTGATCGACGAGGCGCGCACCCCGCTGATCATCTCCGGCCCGGCCGACGATTCGCCGGAGCTGTACATCCGCGTCAACCGCATCGTGCCGCAGCTGACCAAACAGGAGTCGGAGGAAGGCGAGGGCGACTACTGGGTCGACGAGAAGGGCAAGCAGGTGCACCTGTCCGAGGCGGGCATGGAGCACGCCGAAGAGCTGCTGCGCGCGGCCGGCATCCTGACCAACGACGAGGACCGCCTGTACGGCGCGCAGAACCTCAGCGTGGTGCACCACCTCAACGCCGCGCTGCGCGCGCACGCGATCTACCAGCGCGACGTGGACTACATCGTGCGCGACGGCGAAGTGGTGATCGTCGACGAGTTCACCGGGCGCACGCTGCCGGGCCGGCGCTGGTCCGACGGCCTGCACCAGGCGGTGGAGGCCAAGGAAGGCGTGCCGGTGCAGCGCGAGAACCAGACCCTGGCCAGCATCACCTTCCAGAACCTGTTCCGCATGTACAAGAAGCTGTCCGGCATGACCGGCACGGCCGATACCGAAGCCTACGAGTTCCAGAGCATCTACGGCCTGGAAGTGGTGGTGATCCCGACCAACCGCCCGACCATCCGCAAGGACTGGCCGGACCAGGTGTTCCTCAACCGCCAGGGCAAGTTCAACGCGGTGCTGGCCGACATCGAGGACTGCGCCAAGCGCGGCCAGCCGGTGCTGGTGGGCACCACCTCGATCGAGACCTCGGAGATGCTGTCCGAGCACCTGCGCAAGGCCGGGGTCAAGCACGAGGTGCTCAACGCCAAGCAGCACGAGCGCGAGGCGCAGATCGTGGCCAACGCCGGCCAGCCGGGCGCGGTGACCATCGCCACCAACATGGCCGGCCGCGGTACCGACATCGTGCTCGGCGGTTCGCTGGAGGCGGAGCTGCAGGCGCTCGGCGAAGGCATCGACGAGGCCGAACGCGCGCGGCTGAAGGCGGCCTGGCAGGAGCGCCACGACGCGGTGAAGGCGGCCGGGGGCCTGCACATCATCGGCACCGAGCGCCACGAGTCGCGGCGCATCGACAACCAGCTGCGCGGCCGTTCCGGCCGCCAGGGCGATCCGGGTTCGTCCCGTTTCTACCTGTCGCTGGAAGACAACCTGATGCGCATCTTCGCCTCGGACTGGGTGCAGAAGGCGATGCGGATGATGGGCATGAAGGAAGACGACGTCATCGAGGACAAGCTGGTCAGCCGCCAGATCGAGAAGGCGCAGCGCAAGGTCGAGGCGCACAACTTCGACATCCGCAAGAACCTGCTCGACTTCGACGACGTCAACAACGACCAGCGCAAGGTGATCTACGCCCAGCGCGACGAGTTGCTCGATGCCGAGTCGGTCAAGGACAACGTCGACGGCATCCGCGACGACGTGGTCTACGACCTGGTGTCGCGCTTCGTGCCGCCGAACTCGATCGACGAGCAGTGGGACCTGCAGGGCCTGGAAGCCACCCTGGCGACCGACCTGGGCATGCCGCTGTCGCTGACCGACCTGGTCAAGAGCCAGGAGGAAATGGACGCCGAGCGCATCGCCGAGACGGTGCGCGAAGCGGTGAACCGGCACTTCGCCGAGAAGGAAGCCGCGGTCGGCGCCGAGACCATGCGCGCGCTGGAGAAGCACGTGATGCTGACCGTGCTCGACCAGAGCTGGAAGGAACATCTGGCGCGCATGGACTACCTGCGGCAGGGCATTCACCTGCGCGGCTATGCGCAGAAGCAGCCCAAGCAGGAGTACAAGAAGGAAGCGTTCGAGCTGTTCTCGGAAATGCTCGAGCACGCCAAGCGCGAAGTGGTGACCCTGCTGGCGCGCGTGCGCATCCGCAGCGAGGAGGAGGTGGCGGCGCTGGAAGCGCAGGAGCGCCAGCAGATGGAGGCGCAGCTGCGTCAGGCGCAGTTCCAGCACCAGGAATCGGGCGGCTACAGCGCCGATGAAGAAGCCGCGCAGGCGCTGGGCGCCGAGGCGCCGGCGGTGACCCAGGTCACCCGCGATGCGCCCAAGGTCGGCCGCAACGATCCGTGCCCTTGCGGCAGCGGCAAGAAGTACAAGCACTGCCATGGGCAGCTGAACTAAGGGAGGAACGCTGTTGCGCGCGCTGTTGCGCGTTCGCGCACCAGCCCCACGTTTTGCTTCGCAAAACGCGGGCCCCGGCTCATCAGCACTAGCGCTGTTGCGCATTCGCGCACCAGCCCCACGCTTTGCTTCGCAAAACGCGGGCCCCGGCTCATCAGTACCCAAAACCCCGCGCCTGTCGGCGCGCCCCCTTTACTAAAGGGGGCTGTGGCTCCAGACGGGAGGTCGGGGCGGGACGAAGGCTGTGGTCACGGCAGGCAAACATCCATTCCGCTTACGCCAGACTTGCGCGGGACGTTCCGGCTGGGGAGCCTGGCGGCTGGTACCGTGTATTGGATCCACCGACTCGCGGTGGGCGGAGTAGGCTGGTGCGTGTCGCCATCGTCGCAGGAGCTTGCCGTGGAGCCTTCGCCCAGCCTTGAATTGAAGGTGTTCGTGCCCGCGCGCGACTATGCGCTGTCGCTGCGGTTCTACCGCGAGGTGGGGTTCGTGCCCGAGGAGATCGGTCCGGAACTGACCTGCTTCCGCCATGGCGAGCGCTGCGCGTTCCTGCTGCAGGATTTCTACGACCAGGGCCTGGCGCACAACCTGATGCTGCACCTGTGGGTGGAGGACGCCGATGCATGGTGGCGGCGACTGGATGCCGCCGACCTGGCGGTCCGCTACGGCGCGCGCCTCGGCGCGCCGCAGGACCAGCCCTGGGGCATGCGCGATTTCACCCTGCACGACCCGGGTGGTGTGTTGTGGCGGATCGGGCACGACCTGCCAGCCTGACAGCGGCACTCCATTCGTTCTGCCGCGCCGCTCTGCCGTCGGCCGTTGGCGCCGGTCGCAGGGCGCCCGTGGTCGGCCGAACGCGATCATTCCGCCATTGCCGACGTCGGACCCGTGCAGGAAGGGTGCAGCCCCCGTCGCGATATCGGCCGAGCGCGCATGGAATCGCTTCCGCGCGAGACGATCGGCGGCGATGTGAACCCAGTTCATTGCGCTGGCACCGCCGAAGACGGCAAGCTTGCGCCATGTCCGAACCTCTCAGATCCATCCATGTCGTGGCCGGCGTCATCATCGATGCGCGCGGCCGGATCCTGCTCGCCCGGCGCACCGAAGGCCGCGACCTGGCCGGCCTGTGGGAGTTTCCTGGCGGCAAGCGCGAGCCCGGCGAGAGTTCGGAGCAGGCGCTGATCCGCGAGCTGCGCGAGGAACTGGGCATCGAGGCGGTGGTCGGCGCGCCGCTGATGGAAGTGCCGCAACGCTATCCCGACAAACGCCTGCGCCTGGAAATGCGCCGGGTGCTGTCGTGGAAGGGCGTGGCGCGCGGGCGCGAGGGCCAGGCGCTGACCTGGGTGGCGCCGGAAAGGCTGGGCCGCTATTCGATGCCGCCGGCGGACCAGCCGGTGGTGGCGATGCTGCGCCAGCCCGACCGCTACCTGGTCACGCCCGAGCCGCTCGACGATGCGCGCTGGCTGACGTCGCTGGAGCGTGCGCTGCGCGATGGCGTGCAACGCGTGCAGCTGCGCGCGCGCACGCTGCCGGCCGAGCGCTGGCGGGCGTTGGCGCGCACGGCGGCGGCGCTGTGCGCGGCGCGCGGGGTGCAGGTGCTGGTCAATCGCGACGTGGCGCTGGCGCAGGAGCTGGCGGTCGGCGTGCATCTTGGCTCCGAGCAGCTGGCGCAATGCCACGAGCGCCCGCTGCCGGCCGACCGCTGCGTCGCCGCGTCGTGCCACACCCTGGAAGACCTGCAGGCCGCGCAGCGGCTGCGCTGCGATTTCGCGGTGGTCGGGCCGCTGGCGGCGACCGCCAGCCATCCCGGCGCCGCGCCGCTGGGCTGGGAGGCGTTCGAGCGCCTGCGCGAACAGGTGGCGCTGCCGCTGTACCCGATCGGCGGACTGTCGCCGTCGCAGGTGGCCGAGGCCCGCTCGCACGGCGCCCAGGGCATCGCGGCGATCGCTGGGCTGTGGCCGGCCGAGGCCTAGCCACCGCGGCTGCCGAGGGCGGGCGTGCAGCCGGCCAGTTGCGTTCGAGCGGCAGTGCCGCGACGGATGTCATCGGAAACACGGCGTCGCGTACGTCGGCTGCTGCGGTAGCGGGAATCGCGCGACGTGCCGGCGCTGGCCGTTCCCTGCTGCACACAGGGGCGCAATCTCGCGATGCCGCCACGCCGCGCGCATGCGGCGCCCGCACGTCGAGAGAGCAGCGTGTTCGTGGGTACTGCTCGCAAGCACCGCGCCATACCGGCCCAGGTCGCGCTGGCGTGGCTGGTCGCCCGCCCCGGCATCATCGCGCCGACCGCCAGCGCCACCAGCGCGACCTATGCGACGTGCAATGCTGGTGCTGCCTCGGTGTGGCCATCCGCTGTGGCGTCAGGGCGTTTCGATTCAGACGATGTCGCTTCTTCAGGCGGCTTGGTGGCCCCGACGGTCGGTCGCGATAGTGCGCGCCGCCGTGGAGCCGCTCCCACGGTTGCTTACCGGGCGCAGGCAGTCGAACTGGAACGGCGCTAGAAGCTGATCCAGAAACACCCGTACTGGCGGCGCAGGTACAGCACCGTCTGCGACGGCGTGGCGCTGCCGCCCATGGTTTGCTCCAGGCGCAGCGCGGTCGCACGCGCGCGTGGCGAGGGGGCTGCGTCGGTCTGCGGCGGTGCGGCCGGCGCCGGCGCGGCCGGGTCGTACGCCGGCATCGCGGCGGCGGGAGCGGCTTGCGCATACACCGGGCCCTGCTCGGGTAGCACCGGCACGATCGCTACCAGCGGCCGCCGCGTGATCGCGTCCAGGCGATCGAGGATGCGCAGCGCCGCCGCGTTGGACACGCCGTTCCACCAGTACAGCGTGGACAGGCGATTGACGTCGCGCGCATCCACCGCGGTGCGGATCTGCTGCGCCAGTTCGCTGAGCCGGCGCACGCACATGGGCCGGTACAGGCCGCCGGCGCCTTCGCGCGATGCGCTGGGCGCGGCGCGCGGCGGCAGCCGGTCGATCGCGCCCAGGTCTTCGCAGCGGCGGTCGCTGTACACGGTCGCGCCATCGGCACCGGTGCAGCGGTTCACCGTCTGCGCGGCGGCGGGCGCGGCGCACAGGCACAGCAGCAGGAGAATCGGGGGCGCGCGCATGGCCCAGCCTAGTCGCAGGCCGGACGTCTGGGAAGCTGCCCGGACGCAGGGATGGCGCCGGGTGCAGGAACGGATTCATCCGCGCCTGGCTGGGCCGTCGCGACGATGCGCGGAACCGAGCCTTCCATCTGGGCATTCGGAGACCGAAGGCATGCCGCGCGGCCGCGCTCACCGGACTGGCCGGGTCTGCGAGGGCAGGCGATCTTCTGTGGGGTTCGATCCCGATGGCTTCGCGCGGCGGGGCGCCGATGCGTTCGCGCCTGAAGTTGCTCCCACAAGAGGCTCTGACGAGGATGGCGTACTGCCGTAGGAAAGGCTTCAGTGCCGGCCGCTCGCGATCCGGCGGGTGTGCCGCTTCGTGTGCCGCTTCGTTCGTCGCGGCTGAAGTCGCTGCTACAGGAGGTCCCGGGTGGGGACGGCGTATGCCGGCGCCAAGGACGTCGCCCCGCGGGTTCGCCTGGGCGTGCCCTCCAGGAGGGCTTCAGCGCCGACCGCTCGTGGTGGCGGCAGACCCGCCACTTCGCTCGTCGCGGCCGAAGCCGCTCGTGCAGAGCGTTCCGCGAAGAAGGTGCATTGGCTCGCTGTAAGGAGGGACTTCAGTCCCGACTGCTTCCGGAGGCGGCAGGCCTGCAGCTCCGCTTGTCGCCTCCGATGCGGGCGCTACGCGCACCGGGTAGCGCGCCAGCGACGTTCACTTCAGTCGCGACAGCACGCCGAGGGTCGGCTTGGCCAGGTTGAGGGTGTAGAAGTGCAGCGACGGCGCGCCGCCGGCGACCAGGCGGTCGCACAGCGCGGCCACCACGTCGGCGCCGAACTCGCGCACCGCCTCGGCATCGTCGCCGTAGGCCTGCATGCGCTTGCCGATCCAGCGCGGGATCTCCGCGCCGCATTGCTCGGAAAAGCGCCGCAGCTGGCTGAAGTTGGAGATCGGCATGATCCCCGGCACGATCGGGATGTCCACGCCGAGCTTGCGCACCGCGTCGACGAAATGGAAATACGCGTCGGCGTTGTAGAAATACTGGGTGATCGCCGCGTCGGCGCCGGCGTCCACCTTTTCCTTGAAGTGCTTCAGGTCGCTCAGCGCGTCGCTGGCCTGCGGGTGCGTCTCCGGGTACGCGCCCACTTCCAGGTGGAACGCATCGCCGTGCTCGGCGCGGATGAAGGCGATCAGATCGGCGGCGTAGCGCAGGTCGCCGGGATGGCCCATGCCCGACGGCAGGTCGCCGCGCAGCGCGACCAGGCGCCGGCAGCCGATCGCGCGGTACAGCTTGAGCAGTTCGCGGATCTCCTCGCGGCTGCCGCCGACGCAGGACAGGTGCGGCGCGGCCTCGAAACTGTGGTGCTGCTTCAGGTGGCGCACCGTCTCGGAGGTGTAGCTGAGGGTGGAGCCGCCGGCGCCGAAGGTGCACGACACGTACTCCGGCGCGAACGCCTTGAGCCGGGACGCGGTACGGTCAAGCTGCGCGCGCTGCTCGTCGGTCTTGGGCGGGTAGAACTCGAAGCTGATCGGGATCATCGCGGCGGCCTGGCGGAACGTGCGTCCATAATATCGCTTCATCGCGATGAATGCATAATCATTCTTGCCCGCTACGTCTTGCCTTCTGGATGCTGCACTCGGGAGGCAACGCGCCGCGCCCGCGCATTGGCGCCTACGGCGCCGACCGCAGGGGGTAAGCTGGCCGGACCCCACGCAACCTGATCGGAGGCGACATGCAGGACCAAGAAATGGAAGTGATCGCGGAATCCCTGGGACGGATCTGGGTCGCGCTGGCGCGCACCGTCGGCGACCTGGCCCTGGCGCTGGCCGAGCAGCCGGGCGTCGATGGCGACAAGCTGCTGCGGGACTTCACCGAGCGCCTGCCCAAGGACCAGGACGACGGTACCTCGAAGGTGTTCGAGGCGATCCGCCAGTACCTGGGCACGGATACGCCGCCAAGCGAGGAGTGAGACGCGGCGCGGCCGATACCGGCATCGCAGGGTGCCGGCGATCGGCGCGCGTTTCGCTGCCTCGCGCGCGGCAAGTACACTCTGGCGACCGCCACGGGCGGTCCGACCGGCCGCTCACATAGGCGCCGGCGCGATCATGGTGGCGGGCGCGGCGGCCTTGCGGCAAGCGGGTGCGCGCCGGCCACCGCACCGAACATTTCCGCATGAGGACGAGCTTTCGATGAATCATCCAGATGCACTGCGCATCGCCGTGGTCGGGATCGGCAAGATCGCACGGGACCAGCACCTGCCGACGATCGCCGCGCGCGACGACGTCGAGCTGGTCGCCACCGTCAGCCGCCACGCATCGGTCGACGAGGTGCCTACGTATACGACGTTGCACGAGGCGCTCGCGGCGCATCCGCAGATCGAGGCGGTGGTGCTGTGCACGCCGCCGATCGGCCGCCATGCGCAGGCGCACGAGGCGCTGGCCGCCGGCCGCCATGTGTTCCTGGAAAAACCGCCGGCGGCCACGCTGTCGGAGATCGAGGACCTGCGGCGGCAGGCGCAGCGCGTGGACCGCACGCTGTTCACCAGCTGGCATTCGCGCTGCGCCGCCGGCGTGGCGCCGGCGCAACGCTGGCTGGCGGACAAGCAGGTGCGCCGCGCGCACATCGCCTGGAAGGAGGACATCCGCCAGTGGCATCCTGGCCAGGACTGGATCCTGGCCCCGGGCGGCATGGGCGTGTTCGATCCGGGCATCAACGCGCTGTCGATCGCCACGCGCATCCTGCCGCGCCCGTTCGCGCTGCGCGAGGCCGAACTGCACATGCCGGAGAACCGCCAGGCGCCGCTGTACGCGGCGCTGAGCTTCGTCGACACCGCGCAAGCGCCGGTGACGGCCGAGCTGGATTTCCTGCAGACCGGCCCGCAGCGCTGGGACATCGAGGTGGAGACCGATGAAGGCGTGCTGCGGCTCAGCGAGGGCGGCGCCAAGCTCAGCATCGACGGGCAGGCGCAGCAGGTCGGCCCGTCGGACGAGTACGCCGGCCTGTACCGGCGTTTCGTCGAACTGGTGCGCGCCGGCGAATCGGAGGTGGACGTGACCCCGTTCGTGCACGTGGCCGACGCCTTCATGCTCGGCGCACGCCAGGCGATGCCGCCGTTCGAGTGGTAGCCGGCGGCCTTGCCCGCGACGCAGGCCGGCACGCCCGCCTGCGTCGTCAGCGCCGCCACATCCGCGCCTGCCGTGGCGGCAGGCTGAAGGTGTACGCGGCGCTGCCGATGCGCACGACGCTGCCCGAACCCAGCGCATCGACGTAGTCCACGTTCCAGTGCAGCACGCTGCCGTTCATCGCCACCGTGGCGCTGACCGTGGCGGCGCACTTGTTGATGCCGACGATGCCCAGGCTGCCGCGGCGGAACAGCAGGTGGCAGGGGCCGTGCGCGAGCACCTGCATGTCGCTGCCCTGCACCGCGTTGTGGAAGCCGATCATGCGCCGCAGGTCCTGGCGCAGGTAGGCGTCGACCCAGCGATTGTCGCCGCTTTCGTTGTTGTCCGAATAGACCATCGGCACGCCGCCGTCGCGGCCGAGCAGGTAGGCATAGGCGAGGGTCTCGTCGACCGGGTCGAGGATCGCGTAGCGGAAGCCGGCGTTGTTCGGAATGTCGTGGGTGATGGCGAAGGTCACCGCGCGCTCGCCCGGCAACGCCTGGCCGTACGCGCCCGGGTCGACCAGCAGGTCCATGCTGCCGCCCGGCAACAGGGCGTTGCGCACCGAGTGGAACAGCGGGAAGTCGTAGGCGCCATGCCCGGTCTGCTGCAGGTAGGGCGCCAGGAACTGGTCGTAGTCCGCGCTGCCGGCGCCGCCGTTGGTGATCACCTCGCCGAACACGTGCATGCCCGCGCGGATGCCGGGATCCAGCACCTGCTGCAGGTGCGCGAACTGCATGTGCTTGGCCGCATCGACGCGCAAGCCGGTGACGCCAAGGCCCTTGAGCGCAAGCAGGTAGGCGCGCTGCTGCTGCACCACCCACGCGTTGCCGAGCAGATCCGGCAGCCCCGGATCGCTGCCGCCGCCGCAGATGCGGTAGTTGCGCACTTCGTAGGCGTCGGCGTAGTTGCCGATGCACTGCGCCGGGCCGAAATCGGCGGCGCCGAGGAAGTTGGCGCCCAGGTCGCCGAACAGCCGCAGCGCCTGGTAGCGCGCCGGATCGGCGGCGTACTGCGACAGCACCGCGGTGCCGGGATAGTCCAGCCCGGGGCGCGTCGCGGCCTCGTTGGCCATGTGGTTGAGCACCACGTCGGCGTAGGTCTCCACGCCGTGGTCGGCCAGCGCCTGCACCATGCCGGCGAAGTCCTCGCGGTCGCCGAGCGGGCTGTCGATCACCCGCAGGTCCTGCGGCTGGTAGCGCGCCCACCATTCGTGGCCCTGCGAGCGGTAGGCCGGCGCCACCATCACCTTGCGGTAGCCGGCGTCGGCGATCTGCGCCGCACGCGCCTGGACCGTGGCATAGGGCCAGTTGAACGCGTGCAGGATGACCTCCGCCTGCGCGCTGGCGGCCAGCGACGCGAGCAGCAGGCCGGCGAACGCCAGGCGCCACGGGCGGCGCGGCAGCGGAGCGATCGGGAAAACGGATTCGTCGCGCATCACACAGTCTCCTTTGGGCAGGCCCGGCATCACGGTGGCGGCGCTGCCGGCATGGCGTGCGGCCCGGTTCCGGCGCATCGCACGGTTCGGCCTGGATGCTAAGCGCGCATCGCAGCGCAGCACCGGAGGTGTGCATACGTATTCATGGCGCCGGTGACCGGAACTGGGAGCGCGATCCGCTTCGGCTGGGTCCGCCATCCCGGCCCCGGGCGGGGCCGTGTCCGGGCGATCGATGGATTTCATCGCGCTGCACTGCGCCGGCAGCGCGTTCGCCGGGCAGGAAGGGTGCCGGTGGATCGGCCCCGGCAGGGCCGACGCCGCCGCGCCGGCCCTGCCGGATGCTGCCGATCAGTGCCAGTTGACGTTGAGCGACACGCCGACGATGCGCGGCTCGTTGTAGACCGCGGCCATGTAGTTCTCGATCACGCCCTTGAGGTTCTTCTCGTCGGTGATGTTGCGCGCGAACGCGGCCACCTCCCACGCCCCGTAGCCGCCGCTGTAGCCCAGCTTCAGCCCGCCCTCGAAATTGCCCTTGGAGGTGAACTCCGCCGAGTCGTACAGCACGAAGCTGGTCTCGCCCTGCTTGTTCCAGTCGGTGGCGACGAAGAACGCGCCGCCGTCGTCGAGCGGGATGTCGTAGCGCGCGGCCAGGTTCAGGTTGTACTTGGGCGCGTTCGGCAGCGGGTTGCCGTCGATCTGGGCGAAGGTGTTGGCGCCGACCCGGATCGTCGGATCGTTCACCGTGCACACCACCACGCCGTTGAGCGCGCACACCTGCGCGTACACGCGCTTGTCCTGGATCTCGCTGTGCAGCAGGCTCAGGCCGGCGCTCAGCGACAGGTTCGGGATCGGGCGCCAGTCCAGGTCCGCTTCCAGGCCGTAGGCGCGCGCCTTGTCGGCGTTGAACAGCACGCCGTTGCCGTTGGAGTCGTTGCCGTTGAGCTGGATGTCGTCGACGGTGTAGGTGAAGCCGGCGACGTTCAGGCGCAGCCGGTTGTCGAACAGGCTGCTCTTGATGCCGGCTTCCCACGACAGGATGGTTTCCGAATCGGCGGTGGTGAAGTCGGAATTGAACACCGCCGAGCGGCCCTGGATGGTCGGGCCGCGGAAGCCGCGCGCGACCTTCGCGTACACGCTCACGTCGTCGTCGAGGGCGTACATCGCGCTCAGGTCCCAACTGGGCTGGGTGTCGGCCATGCGCACGTCGCGGCGGCCGCGGTAGGTGACCGCGCCGGCGGCGGTGTCGGCGCTCTTGAGCAGCTTGGTCTCCTTGCTGTCGCGGGTCTGGCGCACGCCGGCGGTCAGGGTCAGCGCGTCGGTGGCCTTGTACGAGAGCTGGCCGAAGCCGGCCCAGGAGGTGTTGCTGTTGCGCAGGCGCACCCAGTTGTTCGGGTTGCGCGCCGGGCCCTG
Organism: Xanthomonas sp.; assembly: GCF_017163755.1. Classification (GTDB taxonomy): domain Bacteria; phylum Pseudomonadota; class Gammaproteobacteria; order Xanthomonadales; family Xanthomonadaceae; genus Xanthomonas_A. The sequence continues at coordinate 80,059 of NZ_JAFIWC010000007.1, read as the reverse complement.
CAGGAAGTAGGCGCGCTGGTAGAAGTCGGTGGTGTCCTGGCCGTCGAAGTAGAACGCGCCGGCCTGCCATTGCAGCGCCGCGTCGCCTTCGCTGGCCAGGCGCAGTTCCTGGGTGTACTGGTCCAGGTCGCGCACCTGGCCCATCGACTGGCCGTAGCCGTTGGCCACGCCGTTGACCGGGTAGTCGGCCGCCGCGCCGCCGTCGGTGTCGCCGCGGCTGTAGCCGGAGGTGGTCTCGTAGGCGCTGATCGAGGTCAGCGACACGCCGCCGAAGTCGTACACCGCCTTGAGCGAGCCGCCGTGGGTCTTGTACGCCTGCGGGTTGTCGTGGGCCTCGTCGTAGGCGACGCGGTCGCGCGCCACGTCGACCTGGTTGGACCCCTTGCGCAGCGCGTTGCGCAGGAACAGGGTGGAGGTGCCGTCGTAGTCGCGGGTATGCGCCGAGGCCAGCAGCGAAAAGTTCTCGCTCGGCTTGAGCAGCAGTTGCAGGCGCGCGTTGCGGTCGTCGTAGCCGCCCATCGCATCCTTCTTCGGCGTCGCCGTGCCGTCGGCGCTGGGGCCGTCGTAGGTGTTGTCCACCCAGTCGTCGCGGTGCTGGTACAGCGCCGACAGGCGGAACGACAGCACCTCGTTGATCGGGCCGCCGAAGCCGCCGTCGAGCGCGACCGTGTTGTAGCTGCCGTAGCTGGCGCTGAGCCGGCCGCTGTACTCGTCGCCCGGCTTGAGGCTGTCGAACTTGACGATGCCGGCGGTGGTGTTGCGCCCGAACAGCGAGCCCTGCGGGCCGCGCAGCACCTCCACCTGGTCCACGTCGTACACCGGGTTGGACTTCAGCACCACGTGTTCCAGCACCACGTCGTCCTGGATGATCGACACCGGCTGCGAGGCGCCCAGGTAGAAGTCGATGTTGCCCAGGCCGCGGATGTAGAAGCGCGGGAAGATGCGCCCGGTGGTGGTCTCGGCATAGAAGCCGGGCACGCGCCCGGACAGCGCCAGCAGCGTGTCGTCGCCGCCGGTGGTGAAGTCGCGCATCGCCTCGCCCTGCACCACGCCCACCGACACCGGCACCTCCTGCAGGTCCTGCTCGCGGTGCTCGGCGGTGACGGTGACCGCATCGAGCGAGGTCGCGGTCGCCGGCGGCGGCGCGTCCTGGGCGGAAGCGGCGGCGGTGGCCAGCCACAGGCAGCTGCAGGCCAGGGCGAGCCTGTGCCTGCGCGGCAGCGTGGACGGGCGTTGCGGGTCGCGTGCGCGGTGGCGCGGCGATGGACGGAGATCGGCGTGCAGGTACATCGAGGTGGTTCCTTTCATGGCGCCAGTGCGAATTCCGTTCGGCTTGCGCAAGGCCGGCGGCGGTGTGGCGGACGGTTCCGCGCCGCGGCACGATATGTCATCCGTGTTGCACGCCGGTTGCATGGCGCATGCGCGCGCCGCGCCGCATACGCGGCGCGCGACGTGCGGCGGCCCGGAACGCAGGCGCGTGCGGTGCTAAAGTCGCCCGCTTCACGGTTTCCTTCGGCATGAGCGACGCGATGACAGTCCAAGCCTTCTACCCGATCGGCGTGCCCGGCCGGCCCTGGGGTCCTGCGGAAAAGGCGCAATGGCTGTCGCGCCAGCGCCGCCAGCGCAGCTACCAGGCGGACGTGGTGGCGGCGATCGAGCCGCTGCGCGCGCAATGGGACGTGGTGCAATACGGCGAACTGGACTACGCGCCGGAGCGCTATCCGCTGCTGGCGCTGCGCAGCCGCGGCTGGGACGACGCGTTGCCGTGCATGCTGGTGACCGGCGGCGTGCACGGCTACGAGACCAGCGGCGTGCATGGCGCGCTGCAGTTCGCCCAGCGGCATGCCGGCGACCATGCGGGCCGCGCCAACGTGTTGCTGGCGCCGTGCGTGAGCCCGTGGGCCTACGAGCGCATCCAGCGCTGGAACGCGGAGGCGGTGGATCCGAACCGTTCGTTCCGCGCCGACAGCCCGGCGGCCGAGTCGGCCGCGCTGATGCGGCTGGTCGCGCCATTGCGCACGCAGGTGGCGCTGCATATCGACCTGCACGAAACCACCGACAGCGACGAGTCGGAGTTCCGCCCGGCGCTGGCCGCGCGCGACGGCGTGGCCTACGAGGCGGACGGGGTCCCGGACGGCTTCTACCTGGTGGGCGACAGCGAGAATCCGCAGCTGGCGTTCCAGCAGGCGGTGGTGGCGGCGGTGGCGAAGGTGACCCATATCGCGCCGGCCGATGCCGATGGCCGGATCATCGGCTCGGCGGTCGTGGCGCCGGGCGTCATCCTCTATCCGCTGCGCAGGCTTGGGCTGTGCGCCGGCATCACCGACGCGCGCTACACCACCACCACCGAAGTCTATCCCGACAGCCCCAAGGCCACGCCGGCGCAGTGCAATGCCGCGCAGGTGGCGGCGATCCGTGCCGCGATCGACTACGCGCTGGCCCACTAGGGCTGTCCCGATAGGTTAACAGGCCTTAGCGCCTTTTCACCGCGGGTGCTGGCAGCCAGCGCAATCGTTGTGGGAGCGACTTCAGTCGCGACGGGCGTTACCGACCGGCCGGTCGTGACTGAAACCGTTCCACAAGGCTGCGAGCCTGCACCAGAAATGCGCTAGGTTCGCTTCCACCCGCTACCCTGACGCGCTCCGTTCGCGCCTACCGCCATGTCCATCGTCCTGACCCCCTTCGCCCGTACCCGCCTGTTTCCCCGCGATCGCCGCCGCAACGCGATCCAGGACTGCACGCCCGAGCAGTTCGAGCGCCGCCTCAACGACGAGCCGCCGCTGAAGGTGCTCGACGGCTACGCGCCGTTCTGCAAGCTGCACGTGCACCGCAACTGGACATCGACCCGCTGCCTCACCGCGCCGATCGGCGAGGGCAACCGCCATCTGCTGCGTTCGGCGTACGAGGCGCGCAGTCCGGAGGAACTGCCGGTGCTGGTGCGCTGGTTCGAGGGCGTGGAGCCGCCGGTCGCCGGCTACTTCGTGGTCATCCTCTACAGCCGCGAGCAACTGGCCAGCGAGCGCGCGCCGATCCAGGCCGACTGGGGCGTGGTGGGATGCCTGTACACCGCCGAGCCGGAGGAAATCCCGATGGCGCCGATCACGATGCTGCGCAACGCGCTGGGCGTGGAGGAGGGCGGCTCCGGCGTGCCGCTGGACCGCGAGGCCTACCGGCGCAGCGTCGCGTTCTGGGACCGCAACGCGAACTGGCGGCCGTAGCGGCGTGCTGCACTGACCGCTCGTGCCGTGGCGCGGCCCGGCATGGCTAGCGGCCGAGAGCGGCCATCAATGATCCGCACCTAGCACTCGGCAAGGGCGCCGCATCCGCATGCGCCCGGCCGCGCCTCACCCGCCCGGATGCGCCATCACCGGCGCATGCCGCGCCATGAGTTCGGCGATCCAGTCGATGAACACGCGCAGCTTGGCGCTGACATGCCGGTTCGGCGCAAACGCCACGTACAGCGGCATCGGCTCCAGCCGCCAGTCCGCGAACACGCGCACCAGCTCGCCGCCGGCCACGTGCGGCGCGGCCATGTAGTCCGGCAGCCACAGCACGCCCATGCCGGCGACGCCGGCGGCCAGATAGGCGTTGCCGTCGTCGACCGCGAGCACGTGGCGGCCCTGCGCGTCGATGCGCTCCTCGCCGCGGCGCATCGGGTGGGACAGCACCTTGCCGCCACCCCAGCGCATGTAGCCGACGATGCGGTGGTGGCTGTCTTCCAGTTCGCGGGGATGCGACGGCGTGCCCGCGCGCGCCAGATAACCCGGTGCGGCGTACATCCCGGCCTGCAGGTCGCCGATGCGGCGCGCGACCAGCGACTGCTCGCTGAGCTCGCCACCGCGCACCACGCAGTCCACGTTCTCGTCGATCAGGTCGACGCGGCGGTCGCTCACGCCCATGTGCAGCTGGATGTCAGGGTACTTCTCGTGGAAGGCGGGCAGGGCCGGCACCAGGATCAGGCGCGCCAGCGGGCTCGGCACGTCGACCCGCAGCCGGCCGCGCGGCGCGGCCGATGCGCTGGACAGGTCGGTCTCGGCATCGTCCATGTCGGCGAGCAGGCGCACCGCGCGCTCGTAGAAGGCCGCGCCGTCGGCGGTGACGTTGACCCGGCGCGTGGTGCGGTTGAGCAGGCGCACCCGCAGCCGCGCCTCCAGCTGCTGCACCAGCTGGGTCACGCTGGTCCTGCTCATCTGCAGCGTCTCGGCGGCCTTGGTGAAGCTGCCGGTTTCCACCACCCTGGCAAACGCCTGCATCGCGTCGAACCGGTCCATCCGCGCTCCGAAGAATTGTTTGGATTCCACAAACAGTGCTGGACAGCGTTGCGCGTTTATCCGCGGGCGGCAAGCGCCTACTGTCTGCGCATCGTTCTGACGGGGCGCTCGACCCGCAATGGAGGCTGTGATGGCAACACGCGACGTGGTATTCCCGCCGGGCCGGCAGGCCCTGTACGAACGCAACCGATACTCGCCGGCGATCCGCTCCGGCGGCTTCCTGTTCGTGTCCGGCCAGGTCGGCAGCCGCGAGGACGGCTCGCCCGAACCGGAACTGGAAGCGCAGGTGCGGCGCGCGTTCGACAATCTCAATGCGATCCTCGCCGCGGCCGGCTGCAGCTTCGACGACGTGGTCGACGTCACCGTCTTCATGGTGGACCCGCCGTCGATCTTCGAACGGGTCTGGGCGGTGGTGCCGGAGTACTGGGGCGCCGCGCCGCATCCGACGCTGACCGCCGTCGGCGTGACCTGGCTGTACGGGTTCGACGTGGAAATCAAGGTGATCGCGCGGCTGCCGGATGGCGCCGGCGGGCACTGACCGCCGCGCCGGCGGAACCGCCGCAGCGGATCGCTACGGCGCCGCGCGCGGCGGCGTAGCGGACCCGGCCGCGCCGCGTCGCCTGCGCGCTTCCAGCAGGGCGTAGCCGGCCAACGCCAGCAGCAGCGGGCCCAGGTAATAGCAGGCGCGATACGCCAGCAACGCCGCCAGCACCTGCGGTTGCGGCGCCTGGTGCGCCAGCAGTGGGATGCACACCGCCTCCAGCACGCCGATGCCCGCCGGGATGTGGGCGATGGCCGATGCGACCGCGGCCACCAGCAGCGCGCCGAGCACCGAGGCGTAGTCCACGCCGGCCGGCATCAGCACGAACAGCAGCGCCCCCATCAACGCCCAGTTGCCGGCCGCCAGCGCCAGCTGCAGCAGCGCCAGCGGCACCGGCGGCAGGCGCAGATGGTGCCCGCGCACGTGCAGCACGCGTCCGCGCCAGACGTGGCAGGCGAGCAGATAGCCCGCCACCGCCAGCAGCATCGCCGCGCCCAGCCACGGCAGGCCGGCGCCGCCGACCGGCCAGTGCGGCGGCGTGCGCACCAGGCCGGAGGCGAACAGCGCGCCGGCCAGCAGCAGGTAACCCATCCAGTTGGTGCCGATGGTGAAGGCGACGATGCGCCCGATCGTCCCCAGCCCCAGCCCGGCGTGCGAATACAGCCGGTAGCGGAAGCCGGCGCCGCCGACCAGCGCGCCGACGTTGAGGCTGAAGGCGTAGGCGACCACGGAGATGGCCATCACCCGCGGCGTGGCCAGCGTGTGCCTGGCGTAGCGGCGCGCGGCCAGGTCGTAGCACGAGTACAGCAGGTAGCTGCCCGCGGCCAGCGCCAGCGCCATGGCCAGGGTGCCGGCGTCGTAGCCGCGCAAGGTCGCGCCGACCTGCGCCCAGTCGACCGAGCGCCCGTAGCGCACCAGCAGGAACGCCACCAGCGCGAGGAAGGCGAAGAACACGATCCGGCGCACGCGGCGCCAGCGTTTGCGCGAAGTCTTCATGGCGACGGATCTCCCTTGCGCGGCGGCTGCACCAGCGCCGTGCGCGGCGTATGCGCGGGTACCCACCCCGCCCATTGCGGGAAATTGCGCAGCACGTGGAACAGCAGCGGCCGGGTCAACGGCTGCCAGAAGCGCCCGCGCGGCACGCTTGCCGGATCGACCCGGCGGCAGTGATGGTCCATGAGCTGGCGCAGGCAGCCGCGCAGTTCGTGCGCGAACGCCGGGTCGCGGATGAACAGGTTCGCTTCCAGGTTCAGCGACAGGCTCAGCGGATCGAGGTTGCTCGACCCCACCGTGCTCCATTCGCCGTCGATGACCGCGACCTTGCCGTGGAACGGGCGCTCGCAGTACTCGAAGATGTGCACGCCGGCGTCGACCAGGTGCCGGTACAGCGCGCGCGCGGCGATCAGCGCCAGCGGCGTGTCCGGCTGTCCCTGGAACACCATGCACACCTTTACCCCGCGCCGGGCCGCATCGCACAGGTCGCGCAGGAAGCCGTAGCCGGGGAAGAAATACGCGTTGGCGATGACGATCTCGCGCCGCGCCTGGCCGAACGCCAGCCGGTAGGCGCGCTCGATGCTGCGCGAGCGCCGCGCGTTGTCGCGCGGCAGGAAGCACACCTCGGCGGGGCCGGCGGCGTCGCGCGTGGCTGCCGCCGGCGGCGGCTCCCAGCCTTCGCCGGTGCCGTGAGTGCGCATCGCATGGCGCATGAACGAGGCGATGTCGGCCACCACCGGGCCTTCGACCTCCACCGCATAGTCCTGCTTTGCTTCCGGACCGAAGTCGGCCAGGTGGTCGGCCGAATAGTTGATGCCGCCGACCATGCCGACCGTCCCGTCCACCACCAGCAGCTTGCGGTGCATGCGCCGGAACACGTTGAGGCGGATGCCGAACAGTTTTGGTTTGCGGTCGAACATGCGCAGTTCGATGCCGGCATCCAGCAGCTCGGCCACGAACGCCGGGGAAAGGTCCGGCGAGCCGAACGCGTCCACCAGCAGGTGCACGCGCACGCCGCGCCGCGCCGCGGCGACCAGGTGGTCCTTGAGCCGCACGCCGACCTTGTCCTCGAACCAGATGAAGGTCTCCAACAGCACTTCGCGCTGCGCCGCGTCGATGGCGTCGTACACCCGCGCGAAGTAGACGTCGCCGTTCTCCAGCAGGCGCAGGCGGTGGCCGTGGCGCCAACACGAATCGATGCGCGTGGCGCCCCTCACAGCGCGATCCTCGCCAGCAGCGGCACGTGGTCGGACAGGTGCGACCACGGCCGCCCGGACAGCACGCGGGCCTGCTCGAAGCGCGCGTTGCGCAGGTAGATGCGGTCCACCGGCAGCACCGGCCAGCGCGACGGGAACGTCCGCGCCACGCGCCCGTGCAGGTGGTCGAAGGCCTCGATCAGCCCGCAGCGGCGCAGCAGCGGATGCCCGCGCACGCGCCAGTCGTTGAAGTCGCCGGCCACGATCAGCGGCGCATCGTGCGGGATCTCGTTGGAGACGATCGCGCACAGCAGCCCGATCTGCTTCTGCCGGTGCGCTTCGCGCAGGCCCAGGTGCACGCAGATCGTGTGCACGTCGGCGTCGTGGCTGGGGATGCGCACGATGGCGTGCAGCAGCCCGCGCTGCTCGTGGCCCTGCACCGACACGTCGCGGTTGGCGAACGAGACGATGGGAAACTTGGACAGCATCGCGTTGCCGTGATGCCCGTGCGGGTACACCGCGTTGCGGCCGTAGGCGAACTGCGACCACAGCGTATTGGCCAGGAACTCGTACTGCGGCCCGGACGGCCAGTTGGCGTGCCGCCGCGCATGCCCGGCATGTTCGCCCAGCACCTCCTGCAGGAACACCATCTCGGCCGACACCTCGCCGATCGCCTCGCGCAGTTCGGGCAGCACGAAGCGCCGGTTGAGCAGGTTGAAACCCATGTGCACGTTGACGGTCAGGACGTTGATCGAGGTCATGCGACGCGGACGAGTGGGACCGAGCGCATTCTGCCGACGGCGGGCGCGCCATCGCGTGAGGAACGGCAAGCCGATCGCGTAACGGCCTCCACGCGTGCTTAACGCAGTGGGCCGACGCGGCGCCATGGACCGCGTTTGTGGCGAACGGCATTCGATCGTCTGCCAACGCCGGACCGCATGCAGGCCGGCGTCGGCAGGCGCGCCCAACCGGCGTGCGACGTCGCATCGATCGCATTGCCGCCGGTGGTTGAGTTCTCCGCGCGGCGGTGGGCGCCGGCTTGGTTGTCGACGGCATCGCGCAGGGGCAGTGCGCAGGGCGCGCGGCCGCGTCGGCCACAGACACGCTTCGATCGCGCGTGGAGCCGCGCCACGAACCGGTACGAACCGGCGTGCTGGCGATGGACAGCGATTCCTCGAGCCGATCGCGCCCTGGCCGGGTTCGCGTACATGAACCTGACCGGCCGCGATGGCAGGCCGCTACCGAGGATCCGGATACGCCCAGCACGCAACGGTGCGGGGCGCCATGCCGACGCGCGCCGGCGCTGGGCCGGGACTTGGGCGGCGCCGGGCGCCGGCCGCGCAATAGGGGTAAAATGCCGCGTTTTAACCGGAACAATGGCGAAAGCTCCTCAACGCACGCCTGTGCCGGGCCCGGCTTTCATCCGCCTGCTCGCGCGCCTCACCGACCTCGACGTAGCGCAAAGCAGCCCGGCGCTGTCGGACCGGCTGAGCCAGTGGATCGACTGGACCCGCGCCGTGGCCCTGTTCAAAGCGCTCGATGGCGCGCTGCCCGCGGCCGACGCGCCCGGCATCGACAGCGGCGTCGAAGACGAATGCGCGCGCGTACGCGCCTCGTTGGCCGGCACCATCGCGGGGCTGGAGTCGCTTCCGGCGAGCCGGCCAGACGCCGGGCAGGGCGGCGACGCGGACACGGCGCCGGACTACGCGCCGTTCCAGCGGCGCTGCGTGGACACGCAGCGTGCGATGCAGGCCGCCACCGGCCGCCTGCGCGGCCGCCTGCGCGACATGCTCGCGCACCGGTCGGCGGACATGGCCCGGCTCGCCGAGGTCGATGCGGTCATGGAGCTGACCCTGAGTCCGCGCGAACAGGCGCTGCTCGGCACGGTGCCGGTGCTGCTCGGCACGCATTTCGAGCGCCTGCGGCAGGCCGAGGCGACGGCGCCGGCCGGCGACGCCGCGATGCCGGCCAGCGCCACGGCGGCATCGCCGGGCGCATGGCGGGAGGTGTTCGTCCGCGACATGCGCAGCGTGCTGCTCGCCGAGCTGGATGTCCGTTTTCAACCGATCGAAGGCCTGCTCGCAGCGCTTCGCACCCGCTAACTGGGAAGACATGTTCAGAAATCCGCTAAATCTCGCTGTATTCCTGCTGGGCCTGCTCGCCGTGTGCTGGATCGGCGCCGGCTATGTCGGCTCCAATCCGTTGGGCCTGGCGGTCACGCTGCTGATCGGCGCCTGCTACGTGGCCGGCGCGCTGGAACTGCACCGCTACCGCAACGCCACCGCGGCGCTGGCGCAGGCCGTCGCCGACGCCGCCTCGGCGCAGGCGGAGCTGGGCGCCTGGCTCGGCCGCCTGCCTGCGGCCCTGCGCAACCCGGTGCGCCTGCGTATCGAGGGCGAGCGCGTGGCGCTGCCTGCGCCGACGATGACGCCGTACCTGGTCGGCCTGCTGGTGCTGCTCGGCATGCTCGGCACGCTGCTGGGCATGATGGCTACGCTCAGGGGCACCGGCCTGGCGCTGGAAAGCGCGACCGACCTGGAGGCGATCCGCGGCTCCCTCGCCGCACCGGTCAAGGGGCTCGGGTTCGCGTTCGGCACCTCGATCGCCGGCGTGGCCACCTCGGCGATGCTGGGGCTGCTCTCGGCGCTGTGCAGGCGCGAACGGCTGCAGGCCGTGCAAGGGCTGGACGCGGAAGTGGCGACCACGCTGCACCGCCACTCGCAGGCGCACCAACGCAGCGAGACGTTCCAGCTGCAGCAGCGGCAGGCCGAGTTGTTGCCGGTGCTGGTCGACCGGTTGCAGGCGATGATGGCCACGATCGAGCAGCACAGCGCCGCCGCGAACCAGCGGCTGCTGTCCAGCCACGAGGACTTCCACGCCAGGACCGAGGCCGCCTACACGCGCCTGGCCGGTTCGGTGGAACAGTCGCTGAAGGCGGGCGTGGCCGAAAGCGCGCAGGCCGTCGGTGTCGCGCTGCAACCGGTGATGGAGGCGACGATGGCCGGCATGGCGCGCGAGACGGCGTCGATGCGCGACACCGTCAGCCACGCGGTGCAACTGCAGCTGGACGCGCTGGCGTCCAGCCTGGAAACGGCAAGCGCCGGCGCGGCCGCCAGCTGGAACGCGGCGCTGGCCGGACAGCATCGGGCCAACCAGGCGCTGAGCGCGGACCTGCACGCGTCGCTGGATCGCTTCGCCGAGACCTTCGCGCAACGCTCGGCCGGCCTGGTGGAGGCGGTTTCGGCGCGCCTGGACGCCACCGCCGACACCGCCGCGGGCGCCTGGGACCAGGCGCTGTCGCGACAGGCGGCGCTCAACGAGCGCCTGGCGCTGGGCAACCAGCAGGCGCACGCCGCCGCCGCGGAGACTTTCCAGGCGCACGCCGCCGCGCTAGTTGGCGTGGTGCAGCAGTCGCATGCGGACCTGCAGGCGCTGCTGGAAACGCGCGACCAGCAGCGCCTGGCGGCGTGGACGGACACCTTCGCGGCGATGAGCGCGCAGGTGAGCGGCAACTGGGAGCGGATCGGCGAACTCGTCGCCAGCCGCCAGCAGGAGATCTGCGACACGCTCGCGCGCACCGCCGGCGACATCTCGGCGCAGGCGCAGGCGCACGCCCGCGACACCATCGCCGAGATCTCGCGGCTGGCGCAGATCGCCTCCGAAGCGCCGAAGGCGGCGGCCGAGGTGGTCGCCGAGCTGCGCCAGAAACTCTCCGACAGCATGGTCCGCGACACCGCCATGCTCGAGGAGCGCGGCCGCCTGCTGGCGACGCTGGAAACCCTGCTGGTCAGCGTGAACCAGGCCTCGGCCGAGCAGCGCAGTGCGATCGACGCGCTGGTCGGCACGTCGGCGGACCTGCTCGACCGGGTCGGCGCGCGCTTCGCCGAGCACATCGAGTCCGAGACCGGGCGCCTGGGCGCGGTGGCCGCGCAGGTCACCGGCAGCGCGGTGGAAGTGGCGAGCCTGGGCGATGCGTTCGGCGCCGCGGTGCAGCTGTTCGGCACCTCCGCCGACGCGTTGGGCGAACGCCTGCAGCACATCGCCGGCGCGCTGGACAGCTCGCTGGCGCGCAGCGACGAACAGCTGGCGTACTACGTGGCGCAGGCGCGCGAGGTCGTCGACCTGAGCGTGCTGTCGCAGAAGCAGATCATCGACGAACTGCAGCAGCTCGCCGCGCGGCAGGCCGCTGCCGGGGCCGAGGCGGCATGAGCGACGAGATCGAGATCGAGGCCGATGCCAGCGCGCCGGTGTGGGCGGTGTTCGGCGACCTGATGTCGGTGCTGCTCGGCGTCTTCGTGCTGATCCTGGTCGGGGTGATCGGCGTGCAACTGCAATTGTCGAGCCGGCTGGACGAGGAAGTCCGGCAGCGGCAGATCGAGGCGCAACGGCGGCAGACGCTGGAGCAGGCGCTGGCCGCGCCGCTCGCCGCCGGCCGCGTGACCCTGGTCGATGGCCGCATCGGCATCCGCGGCAGCGTGCTGTTCGCGCTCAATTCCGACCAGCTGCAGCCCGAAGGCCGCGATGTGCTCAAGAGCCTGGCCGCACCGCTGTCCGGGTACCTGAAGTCGCGCGACGAAGTGCTGATGGTCAGCGGCTTCACCGACGACCGGCCGGTGCTGGACGGCAACCGCCAGTTCGCCGACAACTGGGAGCTGTCGGCGCAACGCGCGTTGACCGTGACCCGTACCCTGATCGCCGAGGGCGTTCCCGCCGCGTCGGTATTCGCCGCCGCGTTCGGCTCGCAGCAGCCGGTGGGCTCGAACGCGAACGACGACGGGCGGGCCAGGAACCGGCGCGTGGAGATCGCGCCCATCCCCAAACCGCGGCAGGCGGGCGCCACGCCCCGATGAGCGGCGACGGCGACGGCGACGGCGCGCGGGCGATGGTCGATGCATGGCGGCGGCAGCACGCCGACCGCGCCGATCCGCTGCGCTTGGCTTTCATCGACGCGCTGGCGTCGCGCGCCGCCGCCCACGAGGGCCAGGTGCGGCGCATCCTGGACGCACGGCTGTCCGAGCTGCTCGCCGCCTATGCCGAAGACCTCGATAAGGCGCCCGCCGAACCCGGAAACGGCGACGGCGACGGCGACGGCGACGGCGCGACAGCGCCGCGCGCCGCCGCCGGCAGTCCGCTCGGCGGGCTGCTGGCGCATATCGGCGCGCGCGCGCCGGGGGCGGGCGAGGTGTTCGCCGCCGATGCGCCCGGTCGCGCACCGGCCGCGTTTCCGCAACTGCCCGCGCTCGACGCGTTCCGCAAGACCTGGGACCGGCTGCGCAGCGACAGCCAGCTGCGGCAGTCGCTCGAGCAATTGCCGCTGGATGCCGGCCCGCTCAATTCCGGCGTGCTGGTGCAGCGCTCGATCACGCTGATGCGCGAGGTGTCGCCCGGATATCTCCAGCACTTCCTGTCCTACGTCGACACCTTGTCGTGGCTGGAGCAGCTGCGCGACGGCGGCGGCCTGGCGGCCGTCGCCGCGCCACGCGCCGCCATCGGCGCGCGGAAGCCGGCGCGAAGCCGGACGCGCAAGCGCCGCGACTGACGTCGCGCGTCCGGCGCGCGGCAGGCGCCTTGCGCTCCAGGCCCGCAAACGGAAACGGGCGCCTTTCGGCACCCGTCCATCCTTCGAGTTCCTTGCGCACGCCCGCGGGCGTGCGCGCGGCGGCTCAGTAGCGGTAGTGCTCCGGCTTGTACGGGCCGTCCACCGACACGCCCAGGTAGGCGGCCTGCTCGTCGCTGAGCGTGGTGAGCTTCACCCCGATCTTCTCCAGGTGCAGGCGCGCCACTTCCTCGTCCAGCTTCTTCGGCAGGCGGTAGACCTGCTTCTCGTAGCTGTCCTTGTTCTGCCACAGGTCGATCTGCGCCAGGGTCTGGTTGGCGAAGCTGTTGGACATCACGAAGCTCGGGTGGCCGGTGGCGCAGCCCAGGTTGACCAGGCGGCCTTCGGCGAGCAGGAAGATCGCGTTGCCGTTGGGGAACACGAACTTGTCCACCTGCGGCTTGATGTTGATCTTCTGCACGCCGGGGTACTTGTACAGCGCCTCGACCTGGATCTCGTTGTCGAAGTGGCCGATGTTGCAGACGATGGCCTGGTCCTTCATCCGCGTCAGGTGCTCGATGCGGATGATGTCCTTGTTGCCGGTGGTGGTGACGTAGATGTCGGCCTGGCCCAGGCTGTCCTCGACGGTGTTGACCTCGAAGCCTTCCATCGCCGCCTGCAGCGCGCAGATCGGGTCGATCTCGGTGACGATCACGCGTGCGCCGTAGGCGCGCAGCGAATGCGCCGAGCCCTTGCCGACGTCGCCGTAGCCGCAGACCACCGCGACCTTGCCGGCCAGCATCACGTCCATCGCGCGCTTCAGGCCGTCGGCCAGCGACTCGCGGCAGCCGTACAGGTTGTCGAACTTGCTCTTGGTCACCGAGTCGTTGACGTTGATCGCCGGCACCAGCAGGGTGCCTGCTTCGGCCAGCTGGTACAGGCGGTGCACGCCGGTGGTGGTTTCCTCGGACACGCCCTTCCAGTCCTTGACCACGCGGGTCCAGTAGCCGGGGCGCTCGACGGCCACGCGCTTGAGCAGGTCCTTGATGACCTGTTCCTCGTGCGAGGCGGACGCGCTGTCGACCCAGTTCGAGCCGTTCTCCAGCTCGTAGCCCTTGTGGATCAGCAGGGTCACGTCGCCGCCGTCGTCGACCACCAGTTCCGGGCCGGTCAGGGTGCCGTCGGGCAGGGTGAAGGTCAGCGCCTCCAGCGTGCAGTCCCAGTATTCCTCCAGCGTCTCGCCCTTCCACGCGAACACCGGGGTGCCGGTGGCGGCGATCGCCGCGGCGGCGTGGTCCTGGGTCGAGAAGATGTTGCACGAGGCCCAGCGCACGTCGGCGCCGATGTCCTTCAGCGTCTCGATCAGCACCGCGGTCTGGATGGTCATGTGCAGCGAGCCGGTCACGCGCACGCCGTCCAGCGGCTTGGCGGCGGCGTACTGGCGGCGGATCGACATCAGGCCCGGCATCTCGTGCTCGGCGATGTCCAGCTCCTTGCGGCCCCAGTCGGCCAGGGAGATGTCGGCGACCTTGTAGTCGCCCTCGGTGGAAAAGGTCTTGGCAACAGCGTTCATCATGTGCTCCGGTCGATGGCGAGAGTTCTCGCGATGGTCCGGGCGCCGTTGTAGCTCATGCCTGCCGCCGAGCCTGGCCGGTCTGATCGCGAAGGCAATCTCGGGATCGAACGGTCGCAGCGCCCCTCGGCGGAGGGGTAGCCGATTATAACGGCTGTCGCGCGCCGCGCTTGAACAGGCGGGGCGGGTTCTGGATTCTGGCGCACATCCGCACCGCACTGGCCGGCCTGGGGCCGGGAAGGGCTGCTACCGTTGCGGTGGGTGGGGCAGGGTAAGGTGAACGAAGGCGACGGATCCCGGCTCGCACGGCGCGCCATCGGCCTGCGTGCTGGCGGCGCGACCCGCGGGCTGGCGTCGGGCCAAGCCGCCGTGGCGCACCCGTCCCGGCCGGCGCCGGTGGTGCGGTGCCGGCAGCGACCGGCGTCGGCGGACCGTGCGCAGGCCGGATCGGACGCGAACCGGCCGGCATGGGCCCAAGGACGCTCGCGAGCCGCGGCTCATCGGGCCAGCAAGAACGCAAGACGAGCACACGCAAACCGAAACCAGCAGACAGACCCGTCATGATTCTGAAAGACATGATCCTGAAAGAGATGTACCTGTACCCCGACCTGGGCGAATACGGCGACGACGTCGTCCATCCGTTCCGCGACCAGAGCCGGTCGCTCTGCAACTTCCTGCAGCGCAGCCTTGGCGCCGAGAAGTTCGTGGCCGCAGGCTTCAAGAAGATCTGCATCGTCGGCAAACGGCAGCCGGCCGATGGCGTGCAGGTGAACTCGAGCGGCGCGCTGAGCGTGGATGTCGCCCTGGACGTGGAACGCTACCGGCGATGCGCCTCGCCGGAGGAACTCAACGGGTTCTTCATCCCGATGCTGCTGCAAGGCCTGGAAAAGGCCGCCAGCCACACCGCGCTGCCTCTGGCGCGGTTGCGCCAGGCGATCGACGATTTTCGCCGCGACCGCTACCGCAACGAATGGATCTTCAAGGACAGGAAGATCGCCGGGACCGACTATCGCTGCGCGCTGGAATGCGCGTTGACGACCGGGCACTTCCTGATGAACTTCAGGGTGCGCAGGAAGGACGCGCTCATCCTCGACACGCCGATCGTGCGCACGGCGCCGGACGAGGTGGCGTTCCTGCCCTACCTCAAGGACGTCAAGCACGCGAACGGAAAGATCGAGGTCATCGACAGGTCGGGCCTGGCGTTGTACACCACCACGGTGGCGGGCCTGGACCGGCTATGACCGCCACGCCCGCATCGGCTGCAGGTCTCAGCGCACCGAGGGTCCGCGAACGTGGGCGGACCTGGGCCGGTGGCTCATCCGGCCTGCAAGCCGCGCCGCTGCACGCGGCCGTCGGCCTGGCGCTCTGGTGGAGCGAACAGCCGCTTCGGGCGCCGGTCGCGACGGGGTCCAGCCAGGCAAGCGCCGCTGCCGGCGCCGCGGCGACACGCGCGCAGGCAATGGTTCGCTTTGAAACCGTCGCCGCGCCGGGCGGGCGCCTAATACTTTTGGGTTAGTCTTGCCGCGCCCCCACCGCCGAGCCATGCGTTTTCCGATGAACGAGTACCGCAGCAGCATCGTGTTTGCCACGCCCGACATTCCCTTGCGCGACGACGTACGCCGATTGGGGGCGCTGGTGGGCGACCTGCTCGCCGAACAGGTGTCGGCGCAGTTCCTCGACGAGGTCGAGACCATTCGCACCACCGCCATCGCGCGCCGCGAGAGCGACGCGCCGCCGTCGTCGCTGAGCGAACAACTGTACGGACGCGAGCCGCGCGAGGCCGAGGCGCTGGTGCGCGCGTTCAGCACCTACTTCCAGGTGGTCAACATCGCCGAGCGCGTGCACCGAATCCGCCGCCGCCGCGACTACCAGCGCCGCAGCGCCGACACCCCGCAGCCGGACGGGCTGCACGACGCCCTGCGCCGGCTCAAGGCGCAGGGCGTGACGCTGCAGGAACTGGGCGACTGGCTGCCACGCATCGACGTGGAGCCGGTGTTCACCGCGCACCCGACCGAGGCGGTGCGGCGCGCGCTGCTGGAGAAGGAGCAGCTGATGGTCGCCAGCCTGGTCGACAACCTCGACGGCATGCGCACCCCGGGCGAGCAGGCCACCGATGCGGCGCGCTTCCGCATGGCGCTGACCGCGTCGTGGCAGACCGCCGATTCCTCGCCGGTGCGGCCCACCGTGGACGACGAGCGCGAGCACGTGGGCTTCTACCTGACCCAGGTGCTGTACCGGGTGATCCCGGTGCTGTACGAGACGCTGGAGCAGGCGGTCGAACAGACCTACGGCCAGACCCTGGCGCTGCCGCGGCTGCTGCGCTTCGGCACCTGGGTCGGCGGGGACATGGACGGCAATCCGAACGTCGATGCCAGGACCATCACCGCCACCCTGGACGCGCAGCGGCGCGCGGTGCTCGACCGCTACCTGAAGGAACTGTGGCAGCTGGCCAGCCTGCTCAGCCAGTCGACCACGCTGGTGGCGGTCAGCGATGCGCTGCTGGCGCAGCTGGAACGCTACCGCCAGCTGCTGCCCGACGCCGCCGCCGGCTCGCGCCCGCGCCACGGCGACATGCCGTACCGGCTGTTCAACGACCTGATGCGCGCGCGGCTGCAGGCCACGCTGGACGACGCGCCGGGCGCCTACGCCGCCCCGGCCGAACTGGAGCACGACCTGCAGCTGATCCTCGACAGCCTGCAGGCCAACAAGGGCCTGCACGCGGGCTGGTTCGCGGTGCGCCGGCTGCTGTGGCGGGTGCGCAGCTTCGGCTTCCACCTGGCGCGGCTGGACGTGCGCCAGGAGTCCAGCGTGCATGCGCGCGCGGTGGCCGCCGCGCTGGGCGAGGCGGACTGGGAGTCGCGTCCGGCGCACGAACGCGCGGCCGCGCTCGGCGCCTACGCCGGCGGCGAGCGCACGCTGCCGGCCGCCGCCGGCGACGAAGGCAACGCGCGGCTGGACGCGGTGTTCGCCGCGCTGGCCGACGCGCGCAAGCGCCACGGCGCCGACGCGCTGGGCAGCTACATCATCAGCATGGCGCACAATCGCGCCGACGTGCTGACCGTGCTGGCCCTAGCGCGGCGCGGCGGCCTGGTCGACGCCGACGGCGCGGTGCCGCTGGACATCGTGCCGCTGTTCGAGACCGTGGACGACCTGCGCGGCGGCACCGACACGCTGCGCGACCTGCTCGCCGATCCGGTCTACCGCCGCCACCT
Source organism: Xanthomonas sp. (assembly GCF_017163755.1). Taxonomy (GTDB): domain Bacteria; phylum Pseudomonadota; class Gammaproteobacteria; order Xanthomonadales; family Xanthomonadaceae; genus Xanthomonas_A. The sequence continues at coordinate 62,737 of NZ_JAFIWC010000007.1, read as the reverse complement.
GGCGGCGCGCGACGACGTGCAGATGGTGATGCTCGGCTATTCGGACAGCGGCAAGGACGGCGGCATCGCCGCCTCGCGCTGGGGCCTGCAGCGCGCGCAGGTGGAGCTGCTCGACGCCGCCGCCGAACTCGGCATCCGCCTGACCTTCTTCCACGGCCGCGGCGGTTCGATCGTGCGCGGCGGCGGCAAGACCACGCGCGCGCTGGAAGCGGCGCCGCGCGGCAGCGTCGACGGCCGCCTGCGGGTCACCGAGCAGGGCGAGGTGATCCATCGCAAGTACGGCATCCGCGCGCTGGCGCTGCGCTCGCTGGAACAGATGACCGGCGCGGTGCTGCTGTCGAGCCTGCGCCCGCGCGCGGACGAGCCGCGCGAGGCGCAGTGGCGGCCGGTGATGGACCTGGTCGCCGAGCGCAGCTCCGGCGCCTACCGCGACTTCGTCGGCGCCAAGGACTTCATGCAGTACTTCCGCCTGGCCACGCCGATCGACGTGATCGAGTGCATGACCCTGGGTTCGCGGCCGTCGCGGCGGCTGGGCCAGAACGCGGCGCTGTCCAACCTGCGCGCGATCCCGTGGGTGTTCGCATGGAGCCAGGCGCGCGCGGTGATCCCCGGCTGGTACGGGGTGGGCAGCGGCCTGCAGGCGGCCGCCGACGCCGGCCACGAGGACGCGCTGCGCGAGATGGCCCGCGACTGGCCGTTCTTCCGCACTTTCCTGGACGACATCGCGATGGTGCTGTCCAAGGGCGACCTCAACATCGCCGAGATGTTCTCGCGCCTGGCCGGGCCGCTGCACGAGGCGTTCTTCCCGCGCATCGGCGCGGAGCTGGCGCTGACCAAGCGCTGGGTCAAGGCGCTGACCGGGCAGCAGACGCTGCTGCAGCACGATCCGCGCCTGGCGCTGTCGATCCGCCTGCGCAACCCCTACATCGACCCGATCAGCGTGCTGCAGGTGGACCTGCTGCGGCGCTGGCGGCAGACCGGCGGCGAAGACGAAGCGCTGCTGCGCGCGCTGGTGGCCTGCGTCAACGGCGTCTCGCAGGGCGTGCAGAACACCGGCTGACGCCGGCAGCGGAGCGGCGCCGATACCGCCGGTCGGGGCGAAGGCGCGGCGCCGACACTGTCGGACAAAATTGTCCGATAATGCCGGCGATGAACATCCGTCCCGATGCCGCCCAACGCCGCCGCCTGCTGCTCGATGCCGCCGACGAAGTCTTCTGCGAACACGGCGTGCTCGCGCCGCTGGAGCTGGTGGTCGAGCGCTCCGGCCTGGGCCGCGCCACCCTGTACCGCAACTTCGCCGACCGCGCCGAGCTGATGCTGGCGCTGCTGCAGCGCGGCCTGGACGGGCTGGAATGCTGCGCGCGCGACATCGGCGAGCGCCCGGACGGCCTGTTTCTGCTGCTGCGCGACGTCGCCGAGCACATCGCGATGTCCGCCCCGCTGGCCGACTACTGGCGTTCGATGCCGCGCGACCATCCGGCGGTGGAAGCGGCGCATGCGCGGCTGCTGACGGTGCTGCTGCCGTTCCTGCGCCGCGCCACCGACGCCGGCCTGTGCCGCGCGGGCGTGGACGGCGAGGACCTCACGTTGCTGATGGACATGCTCGGCGCGTGCCAGCGCGGCAGCGACGAGACCGAGCGCAAGGCGCTGGCGCTGCGCGGCTGGCGGCTGCTGTGCTTCGCGCTGGCCACGCCGGCGGCCGCCGCCGCGCTGGACGCCGCATGAGCGCGCCGGGGCAGGAGGACAGGCCGCGGCCTGCGGCCAAGGCGCCGGCCGCCGCCAGGCGGCGCAGCCGCATGCGCCGGGCGCTGCGCATCGCCGCGGCGCTGGCGATCGTGGTGGCCAGCGTCTGGGGCGGGCTGTTCCTGGCCTACCTGCCGCACACCGGCGCGCTGGTGCGCTACGCCGCGGCGATCAGCTGGGTGGCGATGGGCGGCGCGGCGCTGTGGGGCCTGCGCCACGCGCGCGACTACCGCGTGCTGCCGCTGATCTTCGCCGTCGGCTGCGCCGGGCTGGTGTACGGCTGGGCGCGGCTGTTGCCCGAGCAGGACCGGAACTGGGCCGATGACGTGGCGATGACCCTGCAGCCGCAGGTCGACGGCAGCGTGGTCACCCTGCACAACGTGCGCAACTTCGCCTGGCGCAGCGACAGCGACTACACCCCGCGCTGGGAGACCCGCCGCTACGACCTGGACCGGCTGGTGTCGGCGGACCTGGCGCTGTCGTACTGGATGGGGCCGGCGATCGCGCACACGCTGGTGTCGTTCGGCTTCGACGATGGCCAGCGCGTGGTGTTCTCGCTGGAGATCCGCAAGGAACGCGGCGAATCGTTCTCGGCCCTGGCCGGGTTCTTCCGCAACTTCGAGCAGGTGATGGTCGCCGCCGACGAGCGCGACATCCTGGCGGTGCGCAGCAACGTGCGCGGCGAGGACGTGTACCTGTACCGCCTCAACATCCCGCCGGCGCAGCTCAGGAGCCTGTTCCTGGGCTACGTGGCGCAGGCGCGGCAGCTGCAGCGCAAGCCCGCGTTCTACAACACCGCCACCAGCAACTGCACCACCATCGTGTTCGAACTGGTGCGCAAGATCGATCCGCAGCTGCCGCTGGACTACCGGCTGCTGCTGTCGGGCTACCTGCCGTCGTACGTGCACGCGCAGCGCGGCTTCGTGCCCGGCTACGCGCTGGCCACGCTACGCGCGCGCGGTCGCATCACCGAGCGCGCGCGCGCCGGCGGCGACGGCGAGGACTTCTCCCGGCGCATCCGCATCGGCGTGCCGGGCGAGGCGATGGCCGGAGCGCCGCGCTGATGCGCGCGGCGGACGGCAGGCGCGGCTGGGTCCTCGCCGCGCGCGCGCTGGCCGTCGGCGCCCTGCTCGCCGCGTCCGGCTGCGCGATGGTCACCGTGCAGTCGCGCGGCTCGGGCGACTACATCGCGACCAAGCGCGGCGACGTGCTCAGCACCGGCGAGCTCAGCGACGCCAGCCGCGAAGCGCTGCGCGTGGTGGCGATCGAGCTCAAGGCGTGCGAGGCGGACATTCCCGCCTGCGCGGCGCAACTGGGCACAGTGCAGGGCCTGGACGAGGAGCGCCGCCTGGCGACGCTGTCGGAGCTGTGGGTGCGCGCGGCGCTGGCGCGCACCCCTGGCGCGCGCGCGAACAAGGCCGGCGCGGCGCTGGACGATGCGGCCTTGCAGGCGTGGCTGGAAGCGGCGCGGCATGCCTACGCCTATCTGTTCTACACCGCGCGCCCGGCCAGCGCCCGCGCCTTCGAGGACCGGCAGACGCAGGTGCGCGACTACTACAACTATGCGGTGCAGCAGGTCGTCGGCGGCCTGTTCGAGCGCTGGCGCGCCAGCGGCGCCAGCGAACTGCGCGAGGCCGATACGTTGACCCTGGCCGGGTGGACGGTGCGCGCGGAGATGGGCGGCTTCCGCCTGCCCGGCGGCGCGGCGCGCCCGGAGGCGATGATCCCGGCATCGTCGCTGCGCTTCGACGGCCTGCGCAGCAGCTACCGGCGCGACGGTTTCGGCGCCGAACTGGTCGCGGAGATATCGCCGGCGCAGGTCGGCGACCCGACCGCGCTGCCGGCCGCGTCCGCCGCGTCGGCGACACCGCCGCGCGACCTGCCGGGGTTCAGCGAGATGCCGTTCGCGCCGACCACCGCGCTGCTGCGCTTCGAAGGCGACACCCAGGCGCAGGTGCTGGCCACGCGCACGGCGGTGGTGGCGCCGTACGACCCGTACCGCCAGGCCGAGGTCGATGTGCACGGGCAGCGGCTGCCGCTGGCGGCCAACTTCACCGCCGCCTACGGCCTGTGGCTGGCGCGCTCGGGCTTCGCCGCGCAATCGCTGCGCTCCATGCTCGGGCGCGAACGCGGCATCGAGCGGCCGCATCTGTACCTGATGCAGCCCTACGACCCGCAGCGCCGCATCGTGCTGATGCTGCACGGCCTGGGCAGCAGCCCGGAAGCCTGGGTCAACGTCGCCAACGAGATCATGGGCGACGAGCAGCTGCGCCGGCACTACCAGATCTGGCAGGTCTACTACCCGACCAACATGCCGATCGCCTGGAACCGCGCGCAGATCGAGACCCTGCTCGAGCAGACCCTGCAGCATTTCGATCCGCAGGGGCGCGCGCCGGCGTCGCGGCACATGGTGCTGGTCGGGCACAGCATGGGCGGGGTGATCGCGCGCCTGCTGGTCACCGCCTCCGGCGAGCAGGTCTGGGATGCGTTGCTCGCCGGGCGCGCGCTGCCGGGCGAACGCGGCGCGCGCTTGCGCGAGCGCCTGCAGCCGCTGCTGCATTTCGCGCCGCTGCCGCAGGTCGACCGCGCGATCTTCATCGCCGCGCCGCAGCGCGGCACCGCGATCGCCGAAGGCCGGCTGGGCCGCTTCATCGGCCGCCTGATCCGGCTGCCGGCCACGCTGCTCGACCGGTTCGGCGATGCGGTGCGCGAGCTGAGCGGGCAGGACGGCGGCCCGCCGACCCTGCCCAACAGCATCGACAACCTGCGCGACACCGATCCATTCGTGCGCGCGGCGGCCGACCTGCCGGTGTCGCCGGCGGTGCGCTACCACTCGATCATCGCCCGGCGCGATCCCGCGGTGCCGCTGGCCGACGCCGACGACGGCCTGGTGCCGTACCGCAGCGCGCACATGCCAGGCGCCGCGTCGGAGAAGGTGATCACGTCCTGGCACAGCGTGCAGGAGACGCCGCAGGCGATCATCGAGATCCGCCGCATCCTGCACGAGCAGATCGCATCGGAATAGCCGCCGCGGTGGCCGGATCCAGCGACCGTGGGCCGCACTGGTGCCGTGCCCCGCACCACATTGCGCACGCGATGGATGAGCGCGGAGACGCGGCGGCGCGCGCGATGATGTTGCTAACCGTCCGCTGAATTCGCCGCGTTCCGCCGTGGCCGGCCCCGGCTTGAAAACGCCTGCGACGATTCCCAACTAGCGCCGCGCCCAGCGCCGCGCGCCAAGGCCGCCGCGCGCTGTCCACGGCGGGTGCCGTCGTGGATGCAGCGGAGGCCTGGGCCGGCGAGGGTGTCCTTGTCCCGACCGCCTTTCGAGGAGAACTGTCATGAGCATCAGTCAGTTGATCCCTTGGAACCGCCATCGCAGCCTGCAACCCGTGCGCGATGGACGTGCTTCCTTCGCCGCCTTGCACCGCGACATGAACCGCCTGTTCGACGAGTTGTGGCAGCAGGCGGACGCGTTGTTCGCGCCCGCCGATGGCCGCGCCGCCGATCGCGACGTGGCCCCGGCCGGCACCTGGCCCAGCGTGGAAGTGGCCGAGCGCGACCAGGAGATCGTGGTCAGCGCCGAGCTGCCCGGCCTGCGCCAGGACGACGTGGAGGTGACCCTGGACGACGGCAGCCTGGTGCTGCGCGGCGAGCGCGCGAGCGAACGCCACGACCGCGAACGGCGCCTGAGCGAGCGCTACTACGGCCGCTTCGAACGGCGCATCCCGCTGCATGCGCCGGTGCTGGCCGAGCAGGCGCGCGCCGAGTTCCGCGACGGCGTGCTGTCCGTCACCCTGCCCAAGGACCTGCAGGCGCAGCCGGCGCCGATCCGGATACCGGTCGGCACGTCCAGCTGAGCCGCGCACGCCGCTGCGCCATTCCCTCCCGATCAACGCCGGCGCGGCCCGCCCGCGCCGGCCCTGCGTTGCGAGATTCCATGCGTATCGCCCATATCGCTCCCCTCTACGAAGCGGTGCCGCCGCGCCTGTACGGCGGCACCGAGCGCATCGTCGCCTACCTGGCCGATGCGCAGGTCGGCCTTGGCCACCAGGTCAGCGTCTTCGCCAGCGCCGACACCCGCACCCGCGCCGAACTGGTGCCGATGCGCGATTGCGCCATCCGCCTGGATCCGGCGCCGCTGAAATCGGACCTGGCGGCGCACCTGTCGATGCTGCAGGAAGTACGCCGCCAGGCCGGACGCTTCGACATCCTGCACTTCCACGTGGACCTGCTGCATTTCCCGTTCTTCGAGGACCTGGCCGCGCGCACCCTGACCACGCTGCACGGGCGCCTGGACCTGAAGGACCTGGACCAGGCCTACCGGCGCTGGCCGCAGTACCCGCTGGTGTCGATCTCCGACCAGCAGCGGCGTCCGTTGCCGATGGGCAACTGGCTGGCGACGGTGCCGCACGGCCTGCCCGATGCGCTGTACGCGCCGGCGGCGCAGCCGCGCGGCGACTACCTGGCGTTCCTCGGCCGCATTTCGCCGGAGAAGCGGCCCGACCGCGCCATCGCCATCGCGCGCAGCGCCGGGCTGCCGTTGCGCATGGCCGCCAAGATCGACACCGCCGATGTGCATTACTACCGCGAGGCGATCCAGCCGCTGCTGGGCGACGGGGTGGAGCTGGTCGGCGAGATCGGCGACGCGGGCAAGCGCGAGCTGCTCGGCCACGCGCGCGCGCTGCTGTTCCCGATCGACTGGCCGGAGCCGTTCGGGCTGGTGATGATCGAGGCGATGGCCTGCGGCACGCCGGTGATCGCCTGGGACCACGGCTCGGTGCGCGAGGTGGTCGAGGACGGCGTCACCGGCTTCATCGTCGACTCCGAACAACAGGCGCTGACCGCGGTGCAGCGCGCGCAGGCGCTCGACCGGCGCCTGATCCGGCGCCGTTTCGAGCAGCGCTTCTCGGCACAGGTGATGGCGCGCCGCTACGTCGAGGCGTACCGGCAGCTGCTCGGCTCCGGCAACGCCAGCCCGCTGCTCGGCCACGTGGGTCGGATGGGCCGCGCCGCGCACGGCCTTGGCGAGGCGGCCCATGTCTGACGCGGCGGCCGCGTCCAACCAGCAGGCGGTACGGCACGCGCTGAAGGACGGCGACACCTTCCTGGTCTGCGACGCCCGCGGCGACATCGTCGACAGCCACGGCGACGGGCTGTACCGCGACGGCACCCGGGTGCTGTCGCGGCTGCGGCTGCGGCTCGGCGACACCGAACCGTCGCTGCTGAGCGCCGGCGTGGGCGGCGACAACGTGCTGCTCACCGTGCACCTGACCAACCGCCCGCTGCCGCCGCTGGGCGACACGGCGCCGGCCGAAGGGGTGATTCACGTCGAGCGCACGCGTTTTCTGTGGGACGCGCGCATGTACGAGCGCATCACCTGCCGCAACTACGGCGAAGCACCGCTGCGCTTCGCCATCGGGCTGGAGTTCGGCGCCGACTTCCACGACATGTTCGAGGTGCGCGGCGCGCGCCGCAACGGCCGCGGCCAGCAGCTGCCGCCGGCGCTGTCGGCGCAGGCGGCGAACCTGAGCTACGTGGGCCTGGACGGGCAGATGCGGCAGTTGTGCCTGAGTTTTTCCCAGCCGCCGCAGGTGCTGATCGCCGACCGCGCCGACTTCCAGCTGGAGCTGCCGCCTGGCGGCAGCCATACCCTGTACCTGGAAGCCGGCGCCGATCCGGCGCAGCCCGATCGCGCGCGCTTCCGCCGCGCCGCGGCCGCCGCGCTGCACGCGATGCGCCGCCGGCGCCGCACCGGCGCGCAGCCGCGCAGCAGCAACCGCCTGTTCAATGCGTGGCTGCAGCGCTCGCGCGCCGACATCGCGCTGCTGACCAGCGACCTGCCCACCGGGCCCTATCCCTACGCCGGCATTCCCTGGTTCTCCACCCCGTTCGGCCGCGATGCGGTGATCACCGCGCTGCAGACGCTGTGGCTGGATCCGTCGCTGGCGCGCGGGGTGCTGGCGTATCTGGCCCAGCACCAGGCACGCGAGACCTCCGCGTTCCGCGATTCGACGCCCGGCAAGATCATGCACGAATCGCGCAAGGGCGAGATGGTGGCGCTGCAGGAGTTGCCGTTCGGCCTGTACTACGGCGGTGTGGACACCACGCCGCTGTTCCTGATGCTCGCCGGCGCCTACGCCGAGCGCAGCGGCGACCAGGCCTTCGTCGACCAGCTGTGGCCGTCGCTGACCGCGGCCGCGGGCTGGATCGAACGCAGCTGCGACGCCGACCGCGACGGCCTGCTGGCCTACCACCGCGGCGAACCGGGCGGGCTGTTGAACCAGGGCTGGAAGGACAGCGGCGATTCGGTGTTCCACGAAGACGGCACGATCCCGCCCGGCCCGATCGCGCTGGTGGAAGTGCAGGGCTATGCCTGTGCCGGACTGGAGGCGCTGGCGGCCCTGGCCGACGCGCGCGGCGCGCATGCCGACGCCGCGCGCTGGAATGCGCGCGCACAGGCGCTGCGCGAGAAGATCGAGACGCTGTTCTGGGACCCGGCGCTGAACTTCTACGCCATCGCGCGCGACGGCGAAGGCCGGCGCTGCCGCGTGCGCGCCTCCAACGCCGGGCACCTGTTGTTCGCCGGTGCGACCTCGGCCGAGCATGCGCGCGCGGTGGCCGCGCAGCTGGGGTCGCCGGCGTTCGACGGCGGATGGGGCGTGCGCACGCTGGCCTCGGGCCAGGCGCGCTACAACCCGATGTCCTACCACGACGGCTCGGTATGGCCGCACGACGTGGCGCTGTGCGCGGCCGGCATCGCGCGCTACGGCGAGCGCCTGGATGCGGCGCGGCTGCTGACCGAACTGTTCGAGGCCGCGGCCCACTTCGGCATGCGCCTGCCGGAGCTGTTCTGCGGCTTCCCGCGTTCGCCGGGGCAGGCGCCGATCGCCTATCCGGTCGCCTGCCTGCCGCAGGCGTGGGCGGCCGGTTCGGTGTTCATGCTGCTGCAGGCCTGCCTCGGCGTGCGCATCGATGCCGCGCGCGGCGAAGTGCACGTCGACCGGCCGTGCCTGCCGGACGGGGTGAACCGCCTGCAGCTGCAGCGGCTGCGGGTCGGCGAACGGCAGGTGGACCTGAGCTTCGAGCGGGTCGGCGAGCGCATCGTCGTCGCGCGCGGCGCCGGCAGCGACACGGTACGGATCGACGTGCGGCTGTAGCGCCGGCGCCGGCGCCGGCGGTTTCGGCGAGCGCATGCCTGCAGGGCCAGGCGCGGCCACGGCCTGCGCCGCATGCGGGTCGCATCGCCACCGCACCTAGTAGCGGTGGCGCCGGTGCTGGCTAGGCGTGCAAAAAAACGGGCCGCGATCGCGGCCCGTTCTTCGTCGCCCTGAAACGCGGCGGACTTACTTCAGCTTGGCGTCGGCGCGCAGCGCGTCGGCGCGGTCGGTCTTTTCCCACGAGAACGCCGTGGCGTTGTGCTGCGCGCCGGTGCCGTCGGTGTAGGTGAAGGCCTTCGGAGTGCGGCCGAAGTGGCCGTACGAGGCGGTCTGCTGGTACATCGGATGGATCAGGTCGAGCATCTGGATGATGCCGAACGGACGCAGGTCGAAGTGCTTGCGGATCAGCTTCTCGATCTTGTCGTCGGCGATCTTGCCGGTGCCGAAGGTGGTCACCGAGATCGAGGTCGGCTCGGCCACGCCGATGGCGTAGGACACCTGCACTTCGCAGCGGTCGGCCAGGCCGGCGGCGACCACGTTCTTGGCCACGTAGCGCGCCGCGTAGGCCGCGGAACGGTCGACCTTGGACGGATCCTTGCCGGAGAACGCGCCGCCGCCGTGGCGCGCCCAGCCGCCGTAGGTGTCGACGATGATCTTGCGCCCGGTCAGGCCGCAGTCGCCCACCGGCCCGCCGATCACGAACTTGCCGGTCGGGTTGATGTGGAACTTGGTGCCCTTGTGCAGCCACTTGGCCGGCAGCACCGGCTTGAGGATCTCCTCGCGCACGGCCTCGATCAGGTGCTTCTGCTTGATGTCCGGGTCGTGCTGGGTGGACAGCACCACCGCGTCGATCGCCGTCGCCACGCCGTTCTCGTAGCGCAGGGTGACCTGGCTCTTGGCGTCCGGGCGCAGCCACGCCAGCGCCGAGTTCTTCTTCTTGCGGATCTTGGCCTGCTGTTCGACCAGGCGGTGCGACAGGTGGATCGCCGCCGGCATGAAGCTGTCGGTCTCGCGGGTGGCGTAGCCGAACATCAGGCCCTGGTCGCCGGCGCCCTGTTCCTCGGGCTTCTTGCGGTCCACGCCCTGGTTGATGTCCGGCGACTGCTTGCCGATCAGGTTCAGCACGCCGCAGGTCTCGCCATCGAAGCCGACGTCGGAGCTGTTGTAGCCGATGTCCAGGATCACCTTGCGGGTCACCGCTTCCAGGTCGATCCAGGCGCTGGTGGTGATCTCGCCGGCGACGATCGCCACGCCGGTCTTGACCAGCGTCTCGCAGGCCACGCGCGCGCGCTTGTCCTGGGTCAGGATGGCGTCGAGCACCGCGTCGGAGATCTGGTCGGCGATCTTGTCCGGATGGCCTTCGGAGACCGACTCGGAGGTGAAGAGATAGCTGGACATCGCGGCTATATCCTTGTATTCGGATGAAAAGATGGACGCGCATGATACACGGGCGCGGGGTTGCGTGCATTGTGCGCACGGCGGGGTCGGACAAAGGTTAAACCGCTCAGGGACGGGGGCGGCGGCCGTCATCGTGGCGTAGCCGTATTGCAAGATCGGTGTCGCCGCCGCGGCCCAAGCTGTGCGCAGTCAGCAAGGGGGACTTGCCGTGCTCGCACTCGAACGCCGCCTACAGGCCCGCTACCCGCACTGGTTCGCCGGCCGCCGCTCGCGGCTGGTGCGGCCGCTGCTGCGCGGCCTGCAGAAGTGGTCGGGCCTGGATTCGCTGGAAACCTTCCTCGACGCCAACCGCGACCTGCGCGGTTTCGCCCTGGTCCAGGCCGGGCTGGACTTCCTGCAGGCGCGCTACGTGGTCGCGCCGGAGGCGGCCGGGCGGATCCCGCCGCGCGGGCGCCTGCTGATCGTGGCCAACCATCCGTCCGGCGCGCTGGATGCGCTGGCGCTGCTGGACTGCGTCGGCAGTGTGCGCCGCGACGTGAAGATCGTCGCCAACGATTTCCTGTCGGCGCTGGACGGCCTGCAGGACCTGCTGCTGCCGGTGCGCATCCTCGGCGGCGCGCCGGCGGCGTCGAGCATGCGCGCGATCGAGCAGGCGCTGGCGCAGGAGCAGTGCGTGATCGTGTTCCCGGCCGGCGAGGTGTCGCGGCTGGGCTGGGGCGGGGTGTCCGACGGCCGCTGGCGCCGCGGCTTCCTGCGCTTCGCGCTGCGCACCGCCACCCCGGTGCTGCCGGTGCGCATCCATGCGCGCAACTCGGCGCTGTTCTACGGCGCCTCGGCGCTGTTCAAGCCGGCCGGCACCGCGCTGCTGGCGCGGGAGATGTTCGCGCGCCGCGAGCGGCGCATCGCGTTGACCCTGGGCAGCGCGCGCGCGCTGCCGCAGGACGTGCCCGAGGCGGAACTGATGCGCCGGCTGCGCCGCGAGCTGTACGCGCTGGGACGCGGCCGCGGCGCGGGCCAGGCGGTTGCGGCGCCGGCGGTGGAGGCGTTGATCGAGGCGGTCGATCCGGCCGCGGTCGGCGCCGAGGTCGCGGCGCTGCAGCCGCTCGGCGACACCTTCGACGGCAAGCAGATCCGCGTCGGCCGGCTGCGCGCCGGCTCGGCGCTGCTGCGCGAGATCGGCCGCCTGCGCGAGCTGACCTTCCGCGCGGTCGGCGAGGGCAGCGGCCGGCGCCTAGACGTGGACGACTACGACACCTGGTACGAACACATCGTGCTGTGGGACGCCGCCGCCGCGCGCGTGGCCGGCGCCTACCGCATCGCCCGCGGCGCGCAGGTGCTGGCCGAGCGCGGGCTGGCCGGCTTCTATACCGCCAGCCTGTTCCGCTACGGCGAGGCGCTGCTGCCGCGCATCGCCGCCGGCATGGAACTGGGGCGCAGCTTCGTCGCGCCGGACTACTGGGGCAGCCGCAGCATCGACTACCTGTGGCAGGGCATCGGCGCCTACCTGCGCCGGCACCCGCAGGTGCGCTACCTGTTCGGCGCGGTGTCGATCAGCGCCGCGCTGCCGCAACAGGCGCGCGAACAGATCGTCGCCTACTACGCGCGCTACTACGGCGACCTGCGCGGCGAGGCGGCGTCCTCGCACCCGTTCGCCTACCGCGACGCGCCGTCGGACTGCGGCGAACTGGATGCCGAGACCGCGTTCAAGGTGCTCAAGGGCAACCTGGACGCGCTCGGCGCCGCGGTGCCGATGCTCTACAAGCAGTACACCGAACTGTGCGAACCCGGCGGCGCGCGCTTCCTCGCCTTCGGCGTGGACCCGCAGTTCAGCGACGCGGTCGACGGCCTGATCGAAGTGGACCTGCAGCGCATCCGCGCCAGGAAGCGCATGCGCTATCTGCAACAGCCACGCAGCGAAGAGGTGATGGCATGAGCACGGTGAGCAGCTTGTCCCCGCGACGCGCGGTGTTCGTCTCCGACGTGCACCTGGGCGCGCCGCATTGCCATGCGCGCGAGCTGGCCGATTTCCTCGGCGGGCTGCACTGCAGGCAGCTGTACCTGGTCGGCGACATCGTCGACTTCTGGTGGATGGCGCAGCGCCGCGCGGTGTGGGGCGCGCCGCAGCAGCGGGTGGTCGAGGCGCTGCACGCGCTGGCGCGCGGCGGCACCGAGCTGATCTACGTGCCGGGCAACCACGACCGGCCGATCCGCCGCTTCTGCGGCCTGGCGCTGCCGGCGATGCAGGTGCGCCGGCGCGCGGTGCACGTCACCGCCGACGGCCGCCGCCTGCTGGTGGTGCACGGCGACGACTACGACGCGGTCACCCAGTTCGGCGGCCTGCAGGAGAAGCTCGGCGACTGGCTGTACTACCGCATCCTCACCGGCAACCAGCTGACCAACCGGGTGCGGCGCCGCTTCGGCATGCGCTACTGGTCGCTGGCCGACTACCTGAAACGGCAGAGCGGGGCGGCCGAACGCTACATCGAGCGCTTCGTCGGCGCCGGGCTGGACGATGCGCGCCGCCGCGGCCTGGACGGCGTGGTCTGCGGGCACGTGCACCGCGCCGGGCTGTTCGAGCGCGACGGCCTGGTCTACGCCAACGACGGCGACTGGGTCGAAAGCCTGACCGCGCTGGGCGAGGACCACCAGGGCCGCCTGCAGCTGCTGTCGCATACCGGGCAGGTGCTGCAGACCCTGGCGCCGCGCGTGTTGCGCCTGCCGCAGGCGGCGTGACCGCGCGGCGGTAGCGTTACGCAGGCGAGGGCATTCCCACGCGCTGGTCTGCTGCGGGCGTAAGTTGGCCGTTCCCGGGCAGACGCTCGCTGTGGGAGCGACTTCAGTCGCGACGCCGAAGCCGCACCGCATCCGGCTCCGAACAGCAGTCGGGCTGAAGTCCCTCATCGAGAGCGCGTGGCTGACAACCGCCGAGCTGGCGTGCGAAGCGTCGGGTGGCTGCTCCCAAACGAACGCTCGCTGTGGGAGCGACTTCAGTCGCGACACCGAAGCCGCACCGCATCCGGCTCCGACGGTCGGGACTGAAGCCCCTCCTGCAAGCGTCGTGCGGGTCGCTGGCCGCGAGTTGGCAGGGGAGGGCTAGGCCGCTTCCAGGCAAGCGCACATGGCGGCGACGGCCGCGCCTGCTAGCATCGGCCGATGGACTCCCTCACCCAGATCGTTCTCGGCGCGGCCGTCGCCGCCGCCATCACTCCCGCGGCGCACCGCCGCGCCGCGCTGCTCGCCGGCGCGGCGCTGGGCACCCTGCCGGACCTGGACTCGCTGATCCTGCTGCCGCTGACCCGCGACCCGGTGACGCTGATGACGGTGCACCGCAGCTTCAGCCATTCGCTGTTCGTGCTGCCGCTGCTCGGCGCGCTGCTCTGGTGGCTGTTCCGGCGCTTCGGCCACGGCCGCGTGGCGCAAGCGCCGCGGCGCTGGTTCTGGGCGATCCAGCTGGCCTTGATCACCCATCCGCTGCTGGACGCGTTCACCGTCTACGGCACCCAACTGTGGTGGCCGCTGCGCCCGCCGCCGGCGATGTGGTCCAGCGTGTTCATCATCGATCCGGCCTATACGCTGTGGCTGATCGTCGGTTGCGCGGTGGCGTGGTGGGCGCGCGAGCGGCGCGTCGCGCAGCGGGCGCTGCTCGGCGCGCTGCTGCTGAGCAGCGCTTACCTGGGCTGGTCGCTGCTGGCCAAGCAGCTGGTCGACCGCGAAGCCGACCGCGCGCTGGCGGCGATGGGCCTGCAGCACGCGCCGCGTTTCTCGGTGCCGATGCCGTTCAACACGCTGCTGTGGCGGGTGGTGGCGATGACGCCGGGGGGCTACGTGATCGGCGAGCGCTCGCTGGTCGCCGACCGCGGGCCGATGCGCTTCCAGGGCTACCCGTCCAATACCCAGGCGCTGGGCGAAGTGCGCGCGCTGCCGGCGGTGCAGCGGCTGAGCTGGTTCAACCGCGGCTTCATGCGCGCCCAGGTCAAGGACGGCGAACTGGTCCTCAGCGACCTGCGCATGGGCCTGGAGCCGGACTACAACTTCAACTTCGCGGTGGCCGCGCAGCGCGGCGGGCAGTGGCAGGCGATCGAGCCCAGGCAGCTGTCGGCGGCCTACCGCGCACCGGTGGCGCGCGGGCAGATTGGCGCGGCGCTGGCGCGGATGTGGCAGCGGATCTGGACCGAACCGGCCGCGGCCACGCCGGTCGGCGCGTCGGCGCAACCCGGCCCACGCTGAGCGCGGCGCGCCGGTCGGCGGCGCCGCTGTGCGCTCAATAGACCGTCGCGCGCGCCTGCACGAACGAATAGAAGAACACCGCGTCCGGATCGCTCTGCACCTGCGCCATCTCCCGGCGCATGCCGGCCACGGTGTCCTCGCCGACCGCGCCGGCCTGCAGCAGCCGCTCGGCGGCCGACAGCAGCACCTCCTCCCAGAACGCGATCATGGTCTTGCGCCGGGCCGGTTCGCGGTTGTCCAGGTGCAGCGTCTTGATCTCGGTGCTGACGTCGCGATAGCCGCCGGCCAGCAGCAGGTTGCCCAGCTTGGCGCCGACGAACGGGTCGCCGCCGTGGTCGTACTGGAAGTCGTTGAACGCCATCCAGTAGCGCCACACGTTGGGCGAATACGGATGCAGCAGGAACGAGGCGTTCATCACCTCGGTCACGTACACCGGCGAACCCGGCGCCAGCACGCGGCGCACTTCGCTCAGCACCCGCGCCGGCGACGGCACGTGTTCCAGCACCCAGCACAGGAACGCCGCATCGAAGCTGCGCGGCTCGAACGGCAGGTCGCCGGCATCGGCCTGCTGCAGCGTGTAGCGCTCGCGGCACCATGGCATGCGCTGCAGGTTGTCGCGCGCGGCCTGCAGTTGCACCTCGCTCAGGTCCACGCCGGTGACGTGCAGGTCGGGGAAGCGGCGCAGCAGCACTTCGGTCTGCGCGCCGACGCCGCTGCCCACTTCCAGCAGCCGCCGCGCGCCGGTGTAGTCGATCTGGTTGAACAGCGTGGCTTCGAGCAGGCGCGCCTGTTTCAGCAGCCGTGCCTGCTCGGTGCCGGAGAAGCCGTGCAGGTAGGTGGGGGCGTCGGGCGAACTCATGGGCGGGCTCCTGCGTCGCGGCTAGGCCGCCGCGGACAACGCCGGCGGCACGCCGGCGATCAGCGCATCGAAATAGTCGGCGGTCAGCGCCAGCTGCGCCTGCGCCGTCTCGGCGCGGTTGACCACGGCGCGGAACGCGGCGTTCTCCGGGCGGTCCCTGGCGTACCAGCCCAGGTGCTTGCGCGCGATACGCACGCCCTGCGCTTCGCCATAGAACGCGTGCAGCGCCTGCAGGTGGCCGAGCAGGGTGTCGCGCACGAACGCCAGCGGCGGCGCCGGCAGTACTTCGCCAGTGGCCAGGTAATGCGCGATCTCGCCGAAGACCCACGGCCGCCCCTGCGCCGCGCGGCCGACCATCACCGCGTCGGCGCCGGTGGCCGCCAGCACCTGCGCGGCCTTGTGCGGCGAATCGATGTCGCCGTTGGCGATCACCGGGATGCGCAGCGCGGCCTTGATCTGCGCGATCGTCGCGTATTCGGCCTGGCCGCTGTAGTGCTGGTCGCGGGTGCGGCCGTGCACGGTCAGCGCGGCGATGCCGCAGTCCTGCGCGATGCGCGCGATGGCCGGCCCGTTGCGGTGGTCGCAATCCCAGCCGGTGCGGATCTTCAGCGTCACCGGCACCGGGCTGGCCTTCACCACGGCGCCGAGGATGCGCGCCACCAGCGCCTCGTCGCGCATCAGCGCCGAGCCGGCCCAGGCGTTGCACACCTTCTTGGCCGGGCAGCCCATGTTGATGTCGATCAGCTGCGCGCCGTGGTCGGCGTTGTAGCGCGCCGCCTCGGCCAGCTGCTGCGGCTCGGTGCCGGCGATCTGCACGCTGACCGGGTCCGGCTCGCCGGCGTGGTCCATGCGCTGCAGCGACTTGCGGGTCTGCCACAAGCGCGGATCGGAGATGGTCATCTCCGACACCGCCAGGCCGGCGCCCAGGCGCTTGCACAGCAGCCGGAACGGCTTGTCGGTGACCCCGGCCATCGGGGCCAGGACCACCTTCGGTTCGATCAGGTAGGGGCCGATGCGCATGCGGCCATTGTAGTGCCGCGGCGCGGGGCGGTCAGGATCGCGCCGTCAGTCCAGGAGGCGCGCGCTGCGGCCGGCCATGCGGCGATCCGCGGCCGGACACGACCCGGGAGAAACGCGGCGATCGGCCGGCGCGGCCCGCCGGGCCGGCGGATCGAGGCTCAGGCCGCGTCGGGCGTGAGCTGTGGCATCGACGCCGCCGCGCCCTCGGCCTCGGTCGACCGCGCCGCGTAGCGGTTGGCGAAGCGCACGTGGGTGGCGAACGCCGCGTTCGGCGTCTGCGCCAGCGACGCCACCAGCGCGCCGTTGAAGGCATCGCCGGCGCCGGTGGTGTCCACGGTCTGCGCAGGCTCGGCGGCGACCCGGTAGTAGGGCTGGGCGTCGCCACGCAGGTCGTCGGCATGGGAAATGAACGCGCCGACCGAACCCAGCGTCACCACCACGGTGCCGCCCGGCAGCAGCTTGCGGCACAGCGCGTGCAGGCTGCCGCCGTCGGTGGCGGCGACGTCGTCCGCGTCCAGGCGCTCGCCGACGTGGCGCGTCAGCAGCGCCGCGAACTCGGTTTCGTTCGGGGTCAACACGTCGGCCAGCTTGAGCAGGCCGATGCTGGTCTGGGCGTTGGCCGGCGCCGCGTTGAGCACCGTGCACACGCCCGCCTCGCGCGCCAGCGCCAGCGTCGCCTCGATGGTCTCGATCGGCGATTCCAGCTGCGCCAGCAGCACCCGCGCCGAGCCCAGCAGCGCGCGCTGCGCCTGCACGAAGCCGGTGCTCAGCGTGGCGTTGGCGCCGGCGCCGATCACGATGGTGTTGCGGCCGTGGCCGTCGACGTAGATGCCGCCGGTGCCGGTCGGTTCGACGCTGGCCTCGGCGACCAGCGCGATGCCGTCCTGCGCGGCCAGCGCACGCGCCATCGCGCCGCCGGCGTCGTCGCCCAGCGCGCAGACGAAGCTGGTCCTGGCGCCGGCGCGCGCCGCGGCCACGGCCTGGTTGAAGCCCTTGCCGCCGGGGCCGGTGCTGTAGCGGCCGGCGATGGTCGCGCCGGGCGCGGGCAGGGTTTCGCAGCGCCAGACGTGGTCGACATTGAACGAACCGACGACGATGACCGAACTCATAGACATGCAACTTCTCGACAGTAAGACGGGGGGACTAGCGGGTACAGCGTTCAACCGAAATGCGACAGTACACCGGCGATGGTGGCGGTCATGAAAGTGGCGATCGAGCCGCCCAGCACCGCACGCAGGCCGAACCGGGCCAGATCGTGACGGCGTTCCGGGGCCAGGCCGCCGATGCCGCCGATCTGGATCGCGATCGAGCTGAAGTTGGCGAAGCCGCACAGCGCGTAGGTGGCGATCAGCCGGCCCTCGTCGCTCAGGCTCACGCCCGGCACCTGGCCTTTGACGATCTGCGACAGCTCGCTGTAGGCGACGAACTCGTTGATCACCACCTTCTGCCCGATCAGCGAGCCGACCGTGGTCGCATCGGCCCACGGCGTGCCGATCACCCAGGCGATCGGCGCCAGCACGTAGCCCAGGATCGTCGACAGGTTGGTCGGCTTGCCGAGCAGCGCCTGCAGGCCGGTGGCCTCGCCGATCCAGGTCAGCGGCGCGTTGACCAGCGCGATCAGCGCGATGAACGCCAGCAGCATCGCGCCGATGTTCAGCGCCAGGCGCAGGCCGTCGCCGGCGCCGGCGGCGGCCGCGTCGATCACGTTGCTGGTGGTCCTCTCCACTTCCATCTTGACCGTGCCGCGGGTCAGCGGCGTGCCGGTCTCCGGCACCAGCAGCTTGGCCACCACCAGCGTCGCCGGCGCGGCCATGATGCTCGCCGCCAGCAGGTGCTTGGCGTAGAACGCCTGCTGCGCCGGATCGGTGCCGCCGAGCATGCCCACGTAGGCGGCCAGCACGCCGCCGGCGATGTGCGCCATGCCGCCGATCATCATCGTCAGCAGTTCGGACTCGGTCATCTTGGGGATGTAGGGGCGCACCGTCAGCGGCGCCTCGGTCTGGCCGATGAACACGCTGGCGCACACGCTGGTGGTTTCCGCGCCGGACACGCGCATCACCTTGGTGATCGCCCAGGCCATGACCCGCACCACCGCCTGCATCACGCCCAGGTGGTAGAGCACGCCCATCAGCGCCGAGAAGAAGATGATCGTCGGCAGCACCTGGAAGGCGAAGATGAAGCCATTGCTGTCGACGTCCATCAGGCTGCCGAAGATGAAGCCGGAGCCTTCGTTGACGAAGCTCAGCACCTTCACGAACAGCCGGCCGAGCCCGTCGAACACGTCGCGCCCACCCGGCACCAGCAGCACCAGCGCGGCGAAGGCGATCTGCAGGATCAGCCCGGTGACGACCAGCTTCCAGTCCACCGCGCGCCTGTTGTTGGAGAACAGCCAGGTGATCGCGATCAGCACGGCCAACCCGAACAGGCCGAAGCCGATCCTTCCCAAACCCTCGACCATCTGCTTCCCCTGGATCGCCGGACAAAGAGAGGAAGCCTAGTGCAGGGGGTGACGGGCGGCAAGGCAAACCCCGTTCAGCGCCGCGGACCGGCGTCGGGGCGAGGCGCGGTGCGGCCGCGCGACCGCGCCGGCCGCGCTGGCTACACTGTGCCACCGCCCGCCGGCACCGCGCCGCGGGCCCACCGCCGCTCCAGGAGTCCTCCATGCACTACCGTCGCCTTGGCGCCACCGGGCTGCAGCTGTCGGCGCTGTCGTTCGGCGCCTGGATCAATTTCGGCGGCCAGATCGGCCGCGACGAGGCGCGCGAGCTGATCGCCACCGCCTGGGACCACGGGGTCAACTTCTTCGACAACGCCGAGGTCTACGCGCAGGGCCGCGCCGAGCAGGTGATGGGCGACGTGATCGCCGACCTGCGGCTGCCGCGCGACGGCTACTGCGTATCCAGCAAGGTCTACTTCGGCGCCGTCGCGCAGCCGCGCCCGACCCAGCGCGGGCTGTCGCGCAAGCACGTCACCGACGCCTGCCACGCCGCGCTGCGCCGGCTGCGGGTGGACTACCTGGACCTGTACTACTGCCATCGCCCGGACCCGGACACGCCGGTGGAGGAAACCGTGCGCGCGATGGACGCGCTGATCCGCCAGGGCAAGGTGCTGTACTGGGGCACCTCGGAATGGCCGGCCGAACGCATCCGCGAGGCGGCGACGATCGCGCGCGCGCACGGCCTGCAGGGACCGTCGATGGAGCAGCCGCAGTACAACCTGCTGCACCGCGAGCGGGTCGAGCGCGAGTACGCGCCGCTGTACGCCGAGCTGGGGCTGGGCACCACGATCTGGTCGCCGCTGGCGTCGGGGCTGCTGACCGGCAAGTACAACGACGGCATCGACCCGGCCTCGCGGCTGGGGCAGGCCGGCAATGCCTGGCTGCACGAGGAGGTGATCGGGCCGCCGCAGCAGCGCCGCATCGAGCGCGCGCGCCGCTTCACCGCGCTGGCCGCCGAACTGGGCGCGGCGCCGGCCACGCTGGCCATCGCCTGGTGCCTGCGCAATCGGCAGGTATCGACGGTGATCCTGGGCGCGAGCCGGGTGGCGCAGCTGCAGGAGAACCTGGGCGCGCTGGAACTGGCCGAGCGCTACGACGACGCGGTGTGGGCTGGGGTTGAGGCGGCGGTGGAGTAGGGGGCCGGGAAGCCGGGACCAGGGACCAGGGACCGGGGACCGGGGACCGGGGACCGGGGACCTCGGGACTCGGGACTCGGGACTTGCAGAGCGCATCTTTCGGATGGGTATTTCTCAGCCTGGGATTGGGTCGTCCTGGCGGCTTTTTGGGGTAGCCATTGGCTGCGCCTGTCGTCGCGGCCAAGCGCATCGACAGTTCGAATCGTCCAAACGAGAATTGCTCTTGATTAACGAGTGAGAATCATTATCATCTTATCCGTCCCCTGTGCACGGAGCCAGATCATGACCGCTCAACCTGTCCTGCTGCGTCACCCCGAAACCCTCAGCCTGCGCGAGCGCGCGTTGCCGCGCGCGGTGCCGGCCGAAGAGACCATCAGCAGCGACGCCCTGCTCAAGGGCCGCCGCGAGGTGTTGATCCAGCATGGCGACCGCGTGTACCGCCTGCGCCATACCAGCAACGACAAGCTGATCCTGACCAAATAGCCCGCCGCGCGCTCCGGCGCGCCGCACTGACGCTATTCGACACTGCCGCCACCTGGCGGGGCCCGCGCGGTCCCGCCGCGGCCGCCCCGCAGTCGCGAACCGTTCTCTCCCCCTCGGCGCCCGCGCCGGCCTTGCGCCGGCGTTGCCGGGGGTCTTCTCGCGACCACCGATGAACCCGATGATACGTACCGCTACGCTGACCCGCGCGCTGTGGCTGGCCCTGGCCGCCGCTGCGCCCGCCGCTGCCCAGGCCGCCGAGGCCGCCCCTACGCCCCATGACTTCGAGCGCCTGCAGGTCACCGCCACGCGCACCGAACGCGCCATCGTCGATGTGCCCAGCAGCGTCGACGTGATCGACCGCGAGCAGATGGACGAGCATCTGGTGCACGACCTGAAGGACCTGCTGCGCTATACGCCCGGCGTGTCGGTGACCACCGGCAGCGGCCGCTTCAGCGGCGTCAGCGGCATCCGCATCCGCGGCCTGGAAGGCAACCGCGTGCTGATCCAGACCGACGGCATCCCGGTCTCCGACGGCTTCAGCTTCGGCAGCTACCTCAGCGCCAACCGCAACTTCGTCGACCTGGAGACGCTGAAGCGGGTGGAGATCGTGCGCGGCCCGGCCAGCGCGCTGTACGGCTCGGACGCGCTCGGCGGCGTCGTCGCCTACGTGACCAAGGACCCGTCCGACTACCTGGCGGCGGACAAGCACAGCTACGTCGGGGTGAAGTTCGGCTACGAAGGCGAATGGGACGGCCTGTTCGCCGGCGCGCTGGGCGCGTTCGGCGGCGAGCGCTGGAGCGGCATGGTCGCGGTCAGCCACCGCCAGGGCGAGGAAAGCGAGACCCAGGGCGACAACCGCAGCGTCGGCGCGGCGCGCACCGCGCCCAATCCGCTCAGCACCGATGGCCGCAGCCTGCTCGGCAAGCTGGTGTTCGCGCCGAGCGAGAACCAGCGCTTCAAGCTGACCGTGGACGGCAACGAGGACTACGGGCGCATCGACGCGCTGAGCAACGTCAGCGCCACCATCCTGTCCCAGCGCGGCCGCGATCACCAGACCCGCGCGCGCGTGGCGCTGGCGCACGAGGCCGACCGGCTCGACACCACCCTTGCCGACGCGCTGCAATGGCAGCTGTACCGGCAGGACAGCGAGAGCCTGCAGCGCACCGACGAGCGCCGCAGCAACAACACGCTGCGGCACACGGAGCACAACTTCGACCAGCGCGTGTACGGGTTGCAGGCGAACCTGCAAAAGCACGTGGACCACGGCAGCGTCGCCCACGACATCAGCTACGGCATCGACGTGTCGTGGAGCGACACCCACGAGAAGCGCGACGGCCACACGCAGAACCTGGCCACCGGCGCGATCAGCAAGACCGTCGGCCTGGAGACGTTCCCGGTGCGCGACTTCCCGGTCACCGAAACCACCAAGGCCGGCGCCTACCTGCAGGACGAGATGCGCATGGCCGACGGCCGCTTCAGCCTGATCCCCGGCGTGCGCGTGGACTACTACAAGCTGTCGCCACAGGTCGATGAAATCTTCGCCGGCGACAATCCCGGGGTGGCCGCGAAGCGGGTCACCGACAGCAACGTCTCGCCCAAGCTCGGCGCGATCTGGCGCTTCAACGACGCCTGGTCGGTGTACGCCAACTACGCGCACGGCTTCCGCGCGCCGCCGTACAACGACGTCAACATCGGCTTCACCAATCTGGTCGTCGGCTATACCGCCATCGCCAATCCCGACCTGAAGCCGGAAACCAGCAAGGGCGGCGAGCTGGGCCTGCGCTATGCCGGCGATGCCGGCTATTTCGGCCTCAGCGGCTACTACAACGACTATCGCGACTTCATCGAGTCCTACAGCTTCGTCGGCTTCAACGCCGACGGGCTGATGCTGTACCAGTCGCGCAACGTGGACCACGTGGTGATCAAGGGCGTGGAGGCCAAGGCCGGCGTGGACTTCGGCGCGCTCGACGCGCGCTGGAGCGGCTGGTCGATGCACGCCGCGGCGGCCTATGCGCGCGGCGACAACCAGACCGACGACGCGCCGCTGAACTCGGTGGATCCGCTGCGCGCGACCGTGGGCCTGAACTACGAGCGCGACGCGTGGGGCGCCGAACTCGTCGGCACCTTCGTCGACCGCCAGCGGCGTCCGGCGCTGCCGACGTACTACGCGCCGGCCGGCTACGCCACGCTGGACCTGATGGCGCACTGGCGTTTCGCGCCCGGCGCCAAGCTCAACGTCGGCGTGTTCAACCTGGCCGACCGCACCTACATCGACAGCAGCGCGCTGCCGAACGCGACGCCGGTTGGCAGCGCGGTGCTGGACCGCTACACCGGCGCCGGCCGCAACCTGTCGGTGAGCCTGGCGGTGGACTGGTAGCGCCGCCGATGGCCGCCTCGCTGCCCGCGTCCATGGCCGCCGCGCGCATCGCGCGAACCGCGCCGTTGCCGCGGCCGGCACAACTGGCCGGCCTGGGCACCGTGCTGTGCCTGTACCGTCCGCAGCTGGGCGCCGAACTGGTCGGCTGGTCGCGCGCGGTGCGCGCGTCCTCGCAGCTCGGCGTGGACAGCGACGGGCTGCGCGAGAGCCTGTGGTTCTTCGACCGCCACGACCAGTGCTGCTGGCGCCTGTACCTGCTGCCGGACAGCGACTTCGTCGCCTGGGACGCGTTGCTGTCGGGACTGCCGCAGGATCCGCACCCGCCGGCCGATGCCGGCGTCGCCGAACGGCTGTGGCGGCGCCTGGCCCGGCGCCTGGGCGGGGACAGCTGGCACGCGCGCGCGCTGCGCCTGCACGCGGCCGAGGGCGAGCTGGCCGCCAGCGTCGCCACGGTGTCGCCGCTCGGCGCCACCCTGGCGCGCCGCATCGCCCGGCTCGAGGCCGCCGACGGCGAAGTGCTGGTGGACGACTGCTGCTGCGCGCGCGCCGGGCAGCCGCCGCCGCGCCGC
Organism: Xanthomonas sp.; assembly: GCF_017163755.1. Taxonomy (GTDB): domain Bacteria; phylum Pseudomonadota; class Gammaproteobacteria; order Xanthomonadales; family Xanthomonadaceae; genus Xanthomonas_A. The sequence continues at coordinate 39,268 of NZ_JAFIWC010000007.1, read as the reverse complement.
GACCCGGACCACGAATGGCCGCTGCTGCGGCTGTAGGCGACGGCCCCGCCGCCGCGCATCCTCTTCTCCCTCCAGCGAAACCGAACCCGACATGAAACGATTGCTCATCACCGCGCTGCTGCTCGCCGGCAGCGGCCTGGCCCAGGCGCAGGACGCCGAGCCGCAGCGCGACCGCGCCAGCATCCTGGCGATGCAGGGCGAATACATCGTCGACTTCGCCTTCGACGAGACGGTATTGCTCAAGCCCGGCTACGAGCGCGCGCCGGCGATGCGCAGCGGCGCCAACGAGGTGGTGATCGTGGTCGAGGACAGCCCGCGCAAGGTGGTGCTGCAGCACCTGCTGGTCGACGCGAAGAGCGGCCATGTGACCAAGCACTGGCGCCAGGACTGGATCTACGAGGCGGCGCAGCGCTTCGAGTTCAGCGCCGATCAGACCTGGACGGTGCGGCCGCTGCCCGCGGCGCTGACCCGCGGCGCGTGGACCCAGTGCGTCTACGAGGTCAGCGATGCCCCGCGCTACTGCGGCACCGGCCGCTGGGACTACGCCGACGGCCACCCGACCTGGACCAGCGACCTGAGCTGGCGCCCGCTGCCGCGTCGCGAATACACCAAGCGCAGCGACTACAACGCGCTGTCGGTGGTCAACCGGCACACGCTCACCCCCAACGGCTGGACCCACGAGCAGTTCAACACCAAGCTGCTGCGCCAGGCCGACGGCAGCCAGCAGGCGATCGCGCGCGAGTTCGGCTTCAACGACTACGCCAAGACCGGCGAGGTGGACTTCAAGCCGGCCTACGCCTACTGGAAGGCCACGCAGGGCTACTGGGCCAAGGTGCGCGCGCGCTGGGACCGCTTCCTCGGCCAGGCGCCGGGCGTGCGGCTGAAGACCAAGCTCGACGGCATGGCGATGATCGTGCCGCTGTTCACCCAGGCCGAGTCGCTGCAGCAGGGCAAGACGGTGGACGATGCGCAGATCGACGCGGTGTTCGCGCAATGGGTGGAGCCGGCACCCGCCGCGCGCTGAGCGGCGCCACGTACCCAGGGCGGGGAAGGCGGCCGCACGGCGCCTTTGCCGGAATCAGGGGTGCGCGTCGCGCATCCGCTGGACGGAGCGCTCCGCTTGCGCGGCCTGCTGTCCGCTCCCGGTGCCCGCGGATGCGGAAATCACGCTTTCGATCCATGGGATGTAGCGCGAGATGCGCACGGCGTGCACGATCTGGCCGTAGAGGCCTTCTACGAATGGGCGATCCGGTGTCCATGTCTTCCAGAATGGATGGTCCGGCGGATACTTGCTCCAGGACGCCAGGCCGACGAGTTGCCTCGAACGCCCGGCTCCGATCAGCAAGGGGCCGCCGCTGTCGCCGCTTCCGGTGATTCCCTCCAGCGGCAGGGCCGCCGGTGGCGGGTCGAATCGATACCAGACATAGCGTGCGTCGGCACCGACGATCACGTTGAAGGCGTGGCGCAGGACGGTGCGATGCGGGCTGTGGGGATCCTGGCCTGCGCCGCCATTGCCCGTGGCGCCCTTGCCCACCAGCTCGGCGGTCATTCCCGGTTCCTGGTCGCCGCGATAGAGCGCGATGGGAGTCGCATCCGTCACCGGCGAGACGAGTTCGATCAGCGCGATATCGTTGGACGCTGCGAGAAAGGCGCTCAGCTTGGAGAGGTCGCCGGACGCAAGGGCCTCGTTGACCAGCCGATCGGGCAGTTTCTCGTAGCCGGGATAGGTCACCACACGTCTGACCTTGCGCGCCATGCCGCCGATGGAGACCTCTTCCTCCATGCCTTGCATCTGCATCGGCGCCGCATGCGCTGCGGTGACGACCCATTGCGGCGCGATCAGTACGCCGTGTCCCTCGCCTGGCAGGTCGACCAGCGCGGGGAATGACGCAGCCGGGACCCGATAGCTGGCATCTTCCACGTCCGCCGCGACGATCACGGCGCCGGCCGCCGTCGAGACGGCCAGGAGGCAAAAAGCGAGAACCCACTTCATTCATTCATCCTCGTCGTTCCGCGAATCATCCGCATCGCGCCATGCGCCCGCACGCGGGCGGCGGACCCAGCCCGTCGGATGCATTCGGGGGATTCTAGGGGCATGCTCGGCGGAGAGCGGCCAAATGGCCGACAGATCCGGCCAACGCTTCATGGCCCGAAGCGTTGCCGATACTCGCCAGGGGTGATGCCGTAGCGATTGCGGAATGCGCGATGGAAGGCGTCCGCACTGTTGAAGCCGACCACGCTGGCGATGCGTTCGATGGAATCGTGCCTGGACGTCAGTTGCAGGCATGCCTGTTCCAGGCGTAGCCGTTCGACGAAACGTGCCGGCGTGGTGGCGAACGTGGCCGCGAATACGCGGCGGAAATTGCGCGGGCTCATCGCCACGTATTCGGCCATGCGCTCAACGCTAAGCGTTTCAGGGAGATGATCGAGCAGCCATTCGAGCAGGCCGGCCATGCGCCCGGTGCTGCGGATCTGCGCGGCCAGCGGCATGGAGAACTGCGCCTGATTGCCGGGGCGTTTCACGTACATGACCAGATCGCGCGCCGCTTCCATCGCGATGGCGGCGCCAAGATCCTCTTCGACCAGTGCCAGCGCCAGGTCCATGCCGGCAGTCAATCCGCCGGAGGTGGCGAAGCGGCCGTCGCGCAGGAACAGCTGATCCGGCTGGATATCCAGCGCCGGGTAGCGGCGCACCACGTCGGTGGCATGGCGCCAGTGGGTGGTGACGCGACGGCCGTCGAGCAAACCGGTCGCCGCGAGGATGTAGATGCCCGTGCAGACGCTGACCATGCGGCGGGTCGTGGCGGCGCGCTGGCGCAGCCATGCAAGCAGCCGTGCATCGCTGTCGAAACGGCGACTGCCGATGCCGCCGGGGATGAGCATGGTGTCCAGCGGTGGCGCGTCGTCGAGCGTGCAGGTGGGGGTGACGATGAGGTTGTTCTCGGCTCGAACTGGGGCGGCATCCAGGCCGATGACATGCAGGTGATAGGGCGGTTCCCCTGTGGCCGCGCTATTGGCCATGCCGAATACGTCGAGCGGCCCGATCAGGTCGAGCGATTGCATGTCCTGGTAGGCAAGCAGGCCGATGTTCCTCATGCAATCCTGGTCGTCATCATTGAAACCCAGCTGGCGTTTTGAAGTTGGCACGCATGGCAGCGCCCTTCGTCCGTGGGCGCCTTCGGACAGGCTGAACCGCTGCTTCCAACGGCGGGGTCGAGCAGCGCCGGAATCCCGGTCGCTGCGGCGAGCCGCGTCGGCGCCCCGCCGCGTCCGCGCCGGCGGCGCTCAGCTCTCGCGCAGCGCCAGCGCCGGCGGCGTGTGCAGGATGCGGCGGGTGCCCGACCAGCCGGCGAGCAGGCTCAGCAGCACGCCGCCTAGGCCGCCGAGCAGCAGCGCCGGCCACGGCGGCGACAGCGCCAGTTCGAACGCCTGCCTGGCGACCACCACGCCGATGACCGCCGCCGCGCCGACCGCCAGGATCGCCGCGAGCAGGCCGAGCGTGCCGAATTCCACCAGCACCGCGCCGCGCAGCTGGCCGCGGCGCGCGCCCAGCGTGCGCAGTACCGCGCTGTCGTAGCGGCGCTCGCCGGCGGTGGCCTGCAACGCGGCCAGCAGCACCAGCGCGCCGGCCAGCAGGCTGAAGCCCATCACCAGCTGCACCGCCTGCGCGACGCGGTCGATCACCTCGCGCACGCGGCCGAGGATCGCGTCGATGTCCAGCAGCGACACGTTCGGATAGCTGCGAGTGAGCCCGGCCAGCGGCGCGGCGTTGCCGCCGGGCAGGTGGAACGCGGAGATCAGGTTGTAGGGCGCGTCTTCGACCGCGCCGGCGTTGATCAACAGGAAGAAGTTGACCCGGAACGAATCCCAGTCGGCCTTGCGCAGGCTGGTGACGGTGAAGCTGCGCTGCTGCTCGCCCAGCGACAGGGTGATCGTGTCGCCGAGCTTGAGCCCGTAGCGCTGCGCCCAGCCTTCCTCCACCGAGGCTTCGGCCGCGGTGCTGTCCGGCGCCCAGAAGCGTCCGGACAGCAGCGTGTTGGCGGCGGGGAAGGTATGCCGCCAGGAGAAGTTGATCGGCCGGTCGACGCCGTCGCCGTCCTCGTCCGGGCCCTGGTCCTGGCGCTGCGGCGGCTTGCCGTTGATCGCCACCAGCTTGCCGGTGCTGAACGGCTCCACCGCCGCATCGGCCACGCCCAGCCCGCGCAGCGTCTGCAGCACCTGCTCGGACTGGTCGGGCTGGATGTTCATCAGGAAGTAGTTCGGCGTATCGGCCGGCAGCCGGTCGCGCCACTGTCCGAGCAGGCCGGGACCGATCACCGCCAGCAGCAGCAACGCGCACAGCGACAGCGACAGGCCCACCAGCTGCACCACGCTCAGCGCGCGGCGCCGGGTCAGCGAGGCCAGGCCGAGCTTCCACGGCCCGCGCAGCCGCGATTGCAGGCGCCGCAGCAGCGCCAGCAGCACGCTGCCGACCAGCGCCGCGAGCGCGGCCAGCGCGGTCAGCCCGCCCAGCACCCAGGCCGCGAGCAGGCCGTCGCCGGTGGCGTAGACCGCCAGCACCACCGTGGCGGCCAGCGCGGCGGCGTAGACCAGCAGCGAGGTCGGCGGCAGCGCGGCGAAGCTGCGGTTGAGCACGCGCATCGGCGGCACGTTGCGCAGCCGCAACAGCGGCGGCAGGCCGAAGCCGAGCAGCAGCAACAGGCCGATGCCGGCGCCGGCCAGCGCCGGGGTCGCCTGCGGCAGCGGCAGCCGGTTCGGGATCAGGCTGCCCAGCGCCTCGACCAGGCCGATCTGCGCCAGCATGCCCAGGCCCACGCCGAGCGCGCAGGCCGGGATCGCCAGCAGCAGCAACTGCAGCGCCAGCGCGCCGAGGATGTCGCGCTGGCGCGCGCCCAGGCAGCGCAGCACCGCGACGTTGTCGATGCGGCGCAGCGCGAAGCGGTTGGCCGCCAGCGCGGTGGCCACGCCGGCCAGCAGCACCGCCAGCAGCGCGGCCAGCGCGAGGAAGCGCCCGGCGCGGTCGAAGGCGCCGCGCACGCCGCGCTGGGTGTCCTCGATGCCGACCAGGCGGAACGCCTTGGCGCGCGGCTGCAGCCATTCGCGCAGCGCGGCGATCTCGCCCGGCGCGCCGGCGAACATCAGCCGGTACGAGGCGCGGCTGCCGGGGCCGAGCAGGCCGGCGGCATCGACGTCGGCGCGGTTGACCAGCAACGGCGGCGACAGCTGCATCAGTTCGCCGGACGCGTCCGGTTCGGCGCGTAGCACGCGGGTCACGCGCAACGTGCCGGCGCCGAATTCCAGTGCGTCGCCGAGCTTGAGCCCCAGCGCCTCGAGCAGGCGCGGATCGGCGTAGGCCTGGCCGCGCGGCGGCGGCCCGGCGCGCTCGCTGCCGGCGCCGGCGGTGTCGCGCGCCACCTGCAGTTCGCCGCGCAACGGATAGCCGTCGGCGACCGCCTTGATGTTGGCCATCTGACTGGCCTCGCCATGGAACAGCACGCTGGGGAAGCTGACCAGGCGGGTGCTGCGCAGGCCGCGACGCTGCGCTTCGGCGGCGAACGCGGCCGGGATGTCCTGGCGCCCGGTGACGCCGAGGTCGCCGCCGATCACTTCGGCGGCGCTGCCGGTCAGCGCCAGGGTGACGCGGTCGACCAGGGTGCCGACCGCGGTCATCACCGCCACGCCGAGTACCAGCGCGGCGAACACGGTCAGCAGGTCGCCGGCGAGGATTTCCCGGCGCAGCGAGCGCAGCGCGTGGCGCAGGACGTTCATGCGCCGGTCACCGCTTCGGCCGGGCCCAGGCGCCCGCCGTCGAGCCGGTAGCGGTGTTCGCAGCGCTGCGCCAGGCGCAGGTCGTGGGTCACCAGCACCAGCGTGGTGTCGCTGCCGGCGTTGAGCGCGAACAGCAGGTCGCTGATCTGCTGCCCGGTGGCCTGGTCGAGGCTGCCGGTGGGCTCGTCGGCGAACAGGATCCGCGGCCGCGCCACGAACGCGCGCGCCAGCGCCACGCGCTGCTGCTCGCCACCGGACAGCTGCCGCGGGTAGTGCCGCGCGCGCGCGGTCAGGCCTACCGCCTGCAGCACCTCGCGCACCCGCGCCGGGTCTTCGCGCCCGGCCAGCTCCAGCGGCAGCGCGATGTTCTCCTCGGCGGTCAGCGACGGCAGCAGGTGGAAGCTCTGGAACACGAAACCGACCTCGCGCGCGCGCAAGGCGGCGCGCGCCTCCTCGTCCAGCGCGTTGAGCGACTGCCCGGCGAGCACGATCTCGCCGCGGCTGGGCAGGTCCAGCCCGGCGAGCAGGCCGAGCAGGGTGGTCTTGCCGGAACCGGAGGCGCCGACGATGGCGACGCTGTCACCTTCATCGATGGTCAATCCGACCTTGTCGAGAATGTGGACCGTTCCCTCCGGTCCGCTGACGGATTTGCCGACATCGCGTACGTCGATCGCGATGCCGGTGCGGGTAGTGGGGGCCAGACTGTCGATGAGGAAATCTCCGGATGCGTGGCAACGATAGGAAGGAAACACCGGCCTGGACGCGTGGCGCCTGGCTGTGGCTGGCATGGTTGCTGTTGCTGCCGGCCGTCGCCTGTGCCAAAGGTCCGCCCGGGCCGGTGCTCGTGGTGGGCGACAGTCTCAGCGCCGCGCACAACATCCCGGTCCAGTCCGGCTGGGTGACGCTGCTGGAGCGCCGCCTCAAACAGGAGATGAAGGCACCACCGGCCGTCGTCAATGCCAGCATCAGCGGCGAGACCACCTCCGGCGCGCTGACCCGCCTGCCGGGACTGTTGCAGAAGCACAGGCCGGCGGTGGTGGTGATCGAGCTCGGCGGCAACGACGCCCTGCGCGGACTGACCCCGGCGCAGTTGCGCGGCAACCTGGAGAAGATGATCGTGCTCAGCCGCGACGCCGGCGCCAAGGTGCTGCTGCTGGGCATCGACGTGCCGCCGAACTACGGCCCGGCGTACCGCCAGCGGCTGCGCGCGACCTACGCCGACCTGTCCCGACAGTACCAGACCGCGCTGCTGCCGTTCCTGCTCGAGGGCGTGGCGCTGGACCCCAAGCTGATGCAGGACGACGGCCTGCACCCGACCGCGGCTGGCCAGCCGAGGGTGCTGGACAACGTCTGGCCCAAGCTCAGGCCGCTGATAAGTGGTTGATTTTACTTAGGGTCAGGTACATGAGGCCATCTTCACGCCGTCACCACCGGTGATCCGGCATGTTTCACAAAGCTGAAGAATGAGGAAGCTCTATGCGTCAGACCAAGGAAACCTCCGGACTCGTATTGGTGGTCGAGGACAACCGCAACATCTCCGAGATGATCGGCGAATACCTCGAAGGCCGGGGATTCGAAGTGGACTACGCCTGCGATGGCCTGGACGGATATCGCCTGGCCGCCGAGAACAGCTACGACGTGGTGGTGCTGGACCTGATGCTGCCGCGCCTGGACGGCATCGAAGTGTGCCGCCGGCTGCGCAACGACGCGCGCAAGTCCACGCCGGTGCTGATGCTGACCGCGCGCGACACGCTGGACGACAAGCTCACCGGGCTGGGCTTCGGCGCCGACGACTACCTGACCAAGCCGTTCGCGATCCAGGAACTGGAAGCGCGGCTGCGCGCGCTGATCCGTCGCGAGCGCCGCCAGGTAGGCTCGGAGGTGTTGAAGGTCGCCGACCTGGTGCTGGACCCGGTGAGCATGCGCGCCACCCGCGCCGGCACCGAGCTGCAGCTGTCGCCGATCGGCCTGCGCCTGCTGACCATCCTGATGCGCGAGTCGCCGCGGGTGGTCACGCGGCAGGAGATCGAGCGCGAGATCTGGGGCAACGGCCTGCCGGACTCGGACACCCTGCGCAGCCACCTGTACAACCTGCGCAAGATCATCGACAAGCCGTTCGACCGTCCGCTGCTGCACACCGTGCAGAGCGCCGGCTACCGCATCGCCGACATCGCCCAGCCGATGAGCTGAGCGTGCGCCGGGCACCGCGAGCAGGCACCCGCGCCAGCGGGCGCCTGCTTGCACGGCGGGCTCACGGCTCGTCTTTTTATACTTTTTGCGACGACACACGGAAGCCGTAATGCCGCTTGGGTTGCCGCACACACTTCGTATCGCGCTGTTTTCGCGGCTGCTGCTGGCAGCGGTGGTGGCCGTGCTCGGCGGTTATCTGGTCGTGGCGGTGGTCAAGCACTCGCTGGTCGGCTCGGTGATGCGCCAGGAGGCCGACCACTACTGGCGCCTGTACGCCAGCGACCGCGGCCAGCCGCCGCCCGACAGCCACGCCCTGCGCGGCTATGTGGTGCCTGCCGGCCGCTCGGACGCGGCGGTGCCCGCGCCACTGCGCGCCTTGCGCCCGGGCCTGCACGAACGCAGCGGCGGCGATCTGGTGCTGGTCGACCAACGCCCGGCCGGGCGCCTGTACCTGGTGTTCCTCGGTGCGCAGGCGGACCAGCTGGCGTTCTGGTTCGGGCTGGTGCCGGCGCTGCTGACGCTGTTGGCGGTAAGCGTGGTGGGGTGGCTGGCCTACCGCGCCTCGCGGCGCCTGCTGTCGCCGGTCAACTGGCTGGCGCGGCGGGTGTCGCAGTGGGATCCGCGGCACCCGGCGGCGGCCGACCTGGCGCCGGAGAACCTGCCCGCCGAGGTCCAGGGCGAGTCGCGGCAGCTGGCCACGGCGCTGCATGCGCTGGCGTTGCGCGTCACCGACCACGTCTCGCGCGAACGCAACTTCACCCGCGACGCCAGCCACGAGCTGCGCACGCCGCTGACCGTGATCCGCGTCGCCAGCGACATCGCGATGACCGATCCGGAACTGCCGCCGCGGCTGGCCCGCAGCCTGCAGCGCATCCAGCGCGCCGGACGCGACATGGAGGCGGTGATCGACGCGTTCCTGATCCTGGCGCGCGAAGCCGACGTGGTGCCGCAGAGCGAGAACGTCGACGTCGCCGACGTCGTCCAGTACGAGGCCGACAACGCGCGCGAGCTGCTGGCCGGCAAGCCGGTGACGCTGGTGGTCAACGTGCGGGTGCCGGCGCGGCTGCATGCGCCGCCGCGGGTATTGCACGTGGTGGTCAGCAACCTGTTGCGCAACGCCTGCAGCTATACCGACGCGGGCAGCATCGAGGTCGAGATCGGCACCGACAGTCTGCGCATCCGCGACACCGGCATCGGCATGTCCGACGAGGCGCTGCAGCGCGCGTTCGAGCCGTTCTTCCGCGCCGAACCCGACCGCCCGCAGGGCACCGGGCTGGGCCTGTCGATCGTGCGCCGGCTGTGCGAGCGCTTCGGCTGGCAGGTGCGGCTGGACAGCGCGCCGGGCGGCGGCACCACCGCCACGGTGCGCTTCGCCGCGTCCGCCGGGCTCAGTGCGCCGCCAGGTACGGCCTGACCGTGTCGCGCCACAGCGCGTAGCCGGCCGCGGTCATGTGCAACTGGTCGTCGCCGAACAGCTCGCGGCGCGGCTGGCCGTCGCTGCCGAGCATCGGCGTGTACACGTCGATGAAGTCCACCTGGCGCATGCCGGCGGCGGCCTGGCGGATCAGCCGGTTGGCCTCGGCCATCTTCGGCATCAGCTGCGCGCGCGCCGGGCTGGGCTTGACCGAGATATAGGCGATGCGGGTGCGCGGCAGGTCGCGGCGCACCCGCGCGACGAAGGCGACGAAGTCCTCGCGCAACTGCTGCGGGCTGCGTCCGCTGTTGAGGTCGTTGTCGCCGGCGTAGAACACGACCAGGCGCGGCTTGTACGGCACCACGATGCGGTCGGCGTACCAGGTGCTGTCGCGGATCTCCGAGCCGCCGAAGCCGCGGTTGATCACCTCCACGCCCGGGAAATCGGCCGCCAGCGATTCCCAGAAGCGGATCGACGAGCTGCCGACGAACAGCACCCCGTGCGGCTTGGGCGGGTGCGCGGCGTCGGCCTTGGCGAAGCGCGCCATGTCTTCTTCCCAGGCGGCGTTGGACACCTGCTCGGGCACCTGCGGCGCGGCCGCCGGCGCGCGCGCCAGGGCCGGCGCCGGGCCCAGCCCGAACAGCGAGACGGTGGCGGCGAGCAGCGCCGCGCGCAAGGGGGTCAGGGTCGTGTGCATGGCCTTCCTGTTGCAGTACGGGTGCGGCCGACGATGGTGCCGCAGCGGGCGCGCCGCGCGCAAATCGCCGCCGCGCCGGCGCCTGCACAGCGCGGCGCGGGGGCTTGTGGCAAAATCCGGCTCCTGCCGTTCGCCTCGATCCCCGATGACCGCTCATTTCCGGCCGCTGCCGCCGTGTCCTCCTTCCGCAGGCCGGGGCTGAGGGCGTGGCCGACCACCTGGGGCATATGCCGCGCGGCCCGCGCCGCATGCTGATGGCCGCGCGCTGGTCGTGGCAGGGGCTGCGCGCGGCGTGGCTGCACGAGTCCTCGTTCCGGCTGGAGGTGTGCCTGTTCGTGGTGCTGGCGCCGCTGGCGCTGTGGCTGGGCGCCGACCCGGTGCAGCGGATCCTGATGATAGGGTCGCTGCTGCTGGTGCTGGCGGTGGAACTGCTCAACTCCGCGATCGAGGCGGTGATCGAGCGCTACGGGCCGGAACACCACGAACTGGCCGGGCGCGCCAAGGACATGGGCTCGGCCGCGGTATTCGTGATGCTGGCCAACGTCGCGCTGTGCTGGGGCCTGATCCTGGCACCGCGCTGGCTGTGATGCCGGCAGCTTTCCTCTTCCCGTTAAGGATTGATCTCCATGTCTTTTGAGTTTCTCGCCGATCCCAACACCTGGCTCACCCTGCTGACGCTGAGCGGGCTGGAAATCGTGCTGGGCATCGACAACCTGGTGTTCATCTCCATCGCGGTCAGCAAGTTGCCGGAGGCGCAGCGCCCGGCGGCGCGCAAGTTCGGCATCGCCGTGGCGTGCCTGACCCGCATCGCGCTGCTGGTGTCGCTGGCGTTCCTGGCGCGGATGCAGGTGACCCTGTTCACCGTGGCCGGCATGGACATCTCGGTGCGCGACCTGGTGCTGATCGTCGGCGGCCTGTTCCTGCTGGTGAAGGGCGCGATGGAGATCCGCGAGATGATCACCGGCGGCGAAGACGCCGATCCCACCACCAGCAAGGCGTCGGGCGTGTTCTGGATGGTGATCGCGCAGATCGCGGTGATCGACATCGTGTTCTCGCTGGATTCGGTGATCACCGCGGTCGGCATGGCCGAGCACATCCCGGTGATGGTCGCGGCGATCCTGCTGGCGGTCACGGTGATGCTGCTGGCGGCCAACCCGCTGGGCCGCTTCATCGACCACAACCCGACGGTGAAGATGCTGGCGCTGGCCTTCATCCTGATGATCGGCGTGGTGCTGGTCCTGGACGGCTTCGACGTGCACGTGCCCAAGCCGTACATCTACGCGGCGATGGGCTTCTCGGTGCTGGTGGAGTGGCTGAACCTGCTGATGCGCCGCCGCGCCGCCGCGCACCATGTGCCCGGCGCCGGCCAGTGGTAGCCGGCTGAGCCCGGGCGCGGGCTGCGTTTTCACGGGGCGCGTGGCAAGCTGCGCGCGTCCTGCCACCGGAGATGCGCCATGCGCCTGTTGTCCCGTACGCTGTTCCTCGCCGCTGTGGCGGTGCTGCTGTCCGGCTGCGGCTACAACGCGATCCAGCAGAAGGACGAGGCGGTCAAGGCCGGCTGGTCCGAGGTGCTGAACCAGTACAAGCGCCGCGCCGACCTGATCCCGAACCTGGTCAACACGGTGAAGGGCTACGCCGACCAGGAGCGGCAGGTGCTCACCGACGTGACCAATGCGCGTGCCAGGGTCGGCCAGATCCAGGTCAACGCCGACGACGCCGCGTCGCTGCAGCAGTTCCAGCAGGCCCAGGGCGAGCTGTCCGGCGCGCTGTCGCGGCTGCTGGTGGTGACCGAGAACTACCCGAACCTGAAGTCGGACCAGTCGTTCCGCGACCTGCAGGCGCAGCTGGAAGGCACCGAGAACCGCATCACCGTGGCCCGCGGCCGCTACATCCAGGCGGTGCAGGACTACAACACCTACATCCGCTCGTTCCCGCCGGTGCTCACCGCCAAGATGTTCGGCTACAAGGAAAAGCCGAATTTCAGCGTGGCCAACGAAGCGCAGATTTCCGAGGCGCCCGCGGTCGACTTCGGCTCCAGGCCGGCGCCGGCGCAGCAGCCGGCACCGGGCCAGTGAGCGAGGCGCGGCGCGCCGATGACCGGGCCTGAGCGCCGCGCGGCAGCGCTCGCCGCTGCGCCGGGGCGTGGCGTGGCGTGGCGCTGGAGCCGGCGATGAGCGCTTCGATCAACGCAACGGCCGCGCGCGGCGGCTGGCTTGCCGCCTGGCTCTGCGCGCTGCTGCTGGGGCTGTCGCCGCTGCCCGGCCGGGCGCAGGCGCCGACGCAGGCGCCGATCCCGCCGTTGGACGCGCCGGTGGTCGACCGCACCGGCACCCTCGACGCGGCGCAGCGCGCGCAACTGGAGCGGCAGGCGCGCGAGCTGCAGGCGCGCAAGGGCAGCCAGTTGCAGGTGCTGATGGTCGCCAGCACCGCGCCGGAGACCATCGAGCAATACACCCAGCGCGTGTTCGACCAATGGCAGCTGGGCCGCAAGGGCGTGGACGACGGCGTGCTGCTGGTGGTGGCCAAGGACGACCGGCGGGTGAGGATCCAGCCGGGCTACGGCCTGGAGGGCGCGATCCCCGACGCGATCGCCAACCGCATCATCCAGGAGTACCTGGCGCCGCGCTTCCGCGCCGGCGACTACGGCGGCGGCATCGCCGAGGCCACCGCGATGCTGGTCAGGCTGGTCGACGGCGAGCCGCTGCCGGCCCCGGTCAGCACGCATGACGCCGACGACGGCCGGCGCGGCGCCAGCGGCCTGCCGTTCGGCTTCTTCGCCGGCCTGTTCGCCGCGATCGCCGCGCAGACGCTGTTCGCGCGCGCGCCGCGGCTGCTGCGCGGCGTGCTGGCCGGCGTCGCCGGCGGCGGCGTGGGCCTGCTGCTGAGTTCCTCGATCTTGGTCGGCCTGCTCGCCGGCGCGATCGGGCTGGTGCTCGGCCTGCTGTCGGGCCTGGCGCCGGGGCGCGCGGTCGGTGGCGCCTCGGGGAGCTGGTGATGAGACTGTTGCGGCATCTGTTCGCGCCGTCGGCGCAGGCGCTGTTCCCCAACCCGTGCCTGGAACGCATCGCCGCGGCGATCGCGGCCGGCGAGCGCACCCATCGCGGCCAAGTGATGTTCGCGGTGGAATCGGCGCTGGCGCCGTCGGCGGTGCTGCGCGGGGTGGAGCCGCGCGTGCGCGCCGAACAGGCCTTCGCGCAGTTGCGGACCTGGGATACCGAGGACAACAACGGCGTGCTGATCTACCTGCTGCTCGCCGACCACCGCATCGAGATCGTCGCCGACCGCGGCCTGCGCGGGCGCGTGGACGCGGCGCAATGGCGCCAGGTCTGCGCGTTGATCGAACAGGACATGCGTGCCGGCCAGGCCGAGAAGGCGGTGATCGCCGGCGTGGCGGCGGTATCGGCGCTGCTGGCCGAGCATTTCCCGGCGCAACCTGGCGCTGCGGACCGCAACGAACTGCCGAACATGCCGCAGGTGCTGGACTGAGCCAGGACTGGCGCGGCCAGCGTGGCCGGCACGCCACCCGCGGGGCCTGCGCGGCGGCAGATGAAGCCGGGCGCTACCGGACGCGGCGCGGGCCGCGGCAAGCGGCGGCGGCAATGGCAGAATAGGCGACCCGCTTTCCCGGCCGACGCCCGCGCATGACCTATCTCCACCAGATCGACCCCATCGCCTTCTCGCTCGGCCCGGTGAAGGTGCACTGGTACGGCCTGATGTATCTGGCCGCGTTCGCGTCGGCGTGGTGGCTGGGAAGGCTGCGCATCCGCGCCGGGCGCCTGCCGGGCGTGAACATGGAAGGCTTCTCCGACCTGCTGTTCTATTCGATGCTCGGCGTGGTGCTCGGCGGGCGCATCGGCTACATGCTGTTCTACGCCTTCGGCGACTTCCTCGCCAACCCGCTGCTGCTGTTCAAGGTCTGGGACGGCGGCATGAGCTTCCATGGCGGCCTGCTCGGCGTGCTGGCCGCGGCGTGGTGGTGGTCGCGCAAGGCGCGGCTGCACTTCTTCGACACGATGGATTTCGTCGCCCCGCTGGTGCCGCTGGGGCTGGGCTTCGGCCGCGTCGGCAACTTCGTCGGCGGCGAGCTGTGGGGCAAGTTCACCGAGGCCGGCTGGGGGGTGATCTTCCCGCACGCGCCGGAACTGGCCAACGTGCCGCCGGCGCAGATCCAGGCGCAGTACGCCGCCGGCGCGCTGGACAAGTTCGCGCGGCATCCTTCGCAGCTGTACGAAGCGGCGCTGGAAGGACTGGCGATGTTCGCCGCGCTGTGGCTGTTCTCGCTCAAGCCGCGCCGCCGCTACGCGGTGTCCGGCCTGTTCGCGCTGCTGTACGGCGTGTTCCGCTTCGCGGTGGAGTTCGTGCGCGTGCCGGATGCGCCGATCGGCTACCTGGCGTTCCACTGGCTGACGATGGGGCAGATCCTGAGCACGCCGCTGATCCTGCTGGGCCTGATCCTGTTGTGGATGTCGCGTCGCGCGCCGGTGCTGCAGCCGGCGCCGCCGGCGCAGGAGAGCCAGCCATGAACACCTACCTGCAACTGCTGCGGCACGTGCTCGAGCACGGCGCCGAGAAGGCCGACCGCACCGGCACCGGCACGCGCAGCGTGTTCGGCTGGCAGATGCGCTACGACCTCAATGCCGGCTTCCCGCTGGTGACGACCAAGAAGCTGCACCTGCGCTCGATCGTGCACGAGCTGCTGTGGTTCCTCAAAGGCGAGACCAACATCGCCTACCTGAAGGACAACAAGGTCAGCATCTGGGACGAGTGGGCCGACGAGAACGGCGAGCTCGGTCCGGTGTACGGCAAGCAGTGGCGGCACTGGCCAAGCGCCGACGGCGGCGAGATCGACCAGATCCGCTGGCTGGTGGACGAGATCAAGCGCAACCCGGATTCGCGGCGGCTGGTGATCAGCGCCTGGAACGTGGCCGAGCTGCCGCAGATGGCGTTGATGCCGTGCCATGCGCTGTTCCAGTTCTACGTGGTCGACGGCAAGCTCAGCTGCCAGCTGTACCAGCGCAGCGGCGACATCTTCCTCGGCGTGCCGTTCAACATCGCCAGCTACGCCTTGCTGACCCACATGGTGGCGCAGGCCACCGGCCTGGGCGTGGGCGATTTCGTGCACACGTTGGGCGACGCGCACCTGTATGCGAACCACTACGAGCAGGCGCGCGAGCAGTTGTCGCGCACGCCGCGTCCGCTGCCGACGCTGCGGCTCAACCCGCAGGTCACCGACCTGTTCGCGTTCACCTACGACGACATCGCGATCGAAGGCTACGACCCGCATCCAGCGATCAAGGCGCCGGTGGCTGTATGAAGGGTCGGGACTCGGGACTCGGGACGGGGGACTCGGAAGAAGCAAAAGCGGCGGCATCGGCGAGGACGGATGTGGACGAGTCCCGGGTCCCGGGTCCCGGGTCCCGAATAACCCTGATCGCCGCGCTGGACCGCGCCAACGCCATCGGCCGCGACAACGACCTGCCGTGGCGGCTGCCCGACGACCTGAAGCGGTTCAAGGCGCTGACCCTCGGCAAGCCGGTGCTGATGGGGCGCAAGACCGCGCAGTCGCTTGGCCGCGCGCTGCCGGGCCGGTTGAACCTGGTGATGACGCGTTCGGGGCGGGTGCCGTTCGAGGGCATGCAGGCGGTGCCCTCGTTGCAGGCGGCGATCGAGGCGGCCCGGGCGAACGGCGCCGAGGAGCTGTCGGTGATCGGCGGCGGCGACATCTTCGCCCTGGCCCTGCCGCATGCCGAGATGCTGTACCTGACCCACGTGGACACGGTGGTCGAGGGTGCCGATGCGCATTTCCCGGCGTTCGATGCTGGCGACTGGGAGGTGGTGGCGCGGCAGGCGCATGCGGCCGATGCCCGGCATGCGCTGGCGTTCGAGTTCGTCGATTACCGGCGCAGGCGCAGCGCGCCGTAGCGATTCGCTTTGGCGACAGGTGGCGCGGCGCTGTGAGGCCATCGCTTCGCCACCGCAGGCATCGCAGCAGGGACACCTTGGTCAAGGCATTCCGATGCAATTCGCAGGCGGCGGAGCGTCGTAGCGGGGTGTGTTGTAGGAGCGGCTTCAGCCGCGACTGGCTTTGTCGGGAAAGCCCCGGTCGCGGCTGAAGCCGCTCCTACAGGGATATCCGGATTCGGATCGAACCCGGGCGCAGTCATGCACGCTCTGCTTGCCGCGAGGCCGCTGTCAGTCCTGGGCGGGCGACGGCGGCGCCGCAGCACCACCACCTGCACCGCGTCCACCGCCCGAGCGCCGCCGTGGCGGACGCGCGCGCGGTACCGGCGGCGGCCCCTCGGCCGGGCGTCCCGGCACCTGCACCACGTGCAGGTCCTCGCTGTCCAGCTGCAGCGCGGTGAGCTTGCCGCCCCACACCGCGCCGGTGTCGATCGCGTGCACGCCCTGGGTGATGGTCAGGCCCAGCGTCGACCAGTGGCCGCAGACGATCTTCAGGTCGCGCTCGGCGCGGCCCGGCACTTCGAACCAGGGATACAGGCCCTGCGCCTGGGTGCCCGGCGTGCCCTTCTCCTCGATCGCGATGCGCCCGCGCGGCGTGCAATAGCGCGCGCGGGTGAACATGTTGATGATCGCGCGCGAGCGGTCGTAGCCGGTCAGGCCGGGCGACCACGCCGGGCGGTCGCCGTACATGTTGCGGAACAGCTTGCGGTAGCCGTTGCCGTGCAACTGGTGCTCGACCTCGCGCGCGTGCTTCTCGGCCAGGGTGGTGGTCCATTTCGGCGCCAGTCCGGCATGGATCATCATCCAGCCCAGCTCGCGGTCGGCATGCAGCAGCTTCTGCAGGCGCAGCCAGGTCAGCAGTTCGTCGCGGTCCTCGGCCAGCACGATGCGCTGCAGGTCGGGATTGACCTTGCGCTGCTCCTCGGGGCTGCGCTCGCCGATCGCCAGCAGCGACAGGTCGTGGTTGCCGAGCACCACCACGCTGCACTCGCGCAGCGAATGCACCAGGCGCAGCGTTTCCAGCGACTGCCCGCCGCGGTTGACCAGGTCGCCGCAGAACCACAGCCGGTCCACCGCCGGATCGAAGCGGATGCGCTCGAGCAGGCGCTGGGTGACGTCGTAGCATCCCTGCAGGTCGCCGATGGCCCATACGCTCATGCGCCGCGCCCCATCAGTGCAGGGTCCGCGGCACGGTCAGCACGAACGGCGCGATCGGCGCGACGAAATGGGTGCCGTCGTCGGCCTCCATGTCGTAGTGCCCGCGCATGGTGCCGTGCTCGGTCTCGAGCATCAGCCCGGAGGTGTAGCGGAAATCCTCGCCGGGCCGCAGCCGCGGCTGCTCGCCGACCACGCCGTCCCCGTCCACGCGTTCCACGCGGCCGTTGCCGTCGGTGATCTCCCAGTGGCGCGCGATCAGCCGCGCGGCGACCTGGCCGCGGTTGCGGATGCGGATGCTGTAGGCGAACGCATAGCGCCCGTCCTCCGGCGTGGATTGGTCGTCGAGGAAGCGAGGCGACACTTCGACCTCGATCCGGTAGCGGGTTTCATCGTCCATGTTCACAGTGTAAGCAAAGCCGCTTCGCTAGGGGATTCACGCATGCGCGGCGTTGGCCAGGCGGACGAAGTCGGCCACTTCCAGCTGTTCGGCGCGCGCGTCGGCGCGCACCCCGGCGGCCTCGAACTGGGCCGCGTCGCAGACCCCGCCGAGGGCGTTGCGCAGGGTCTTGCGGCGCTGCCCGAACGCGGCGCGGACCACGTCGGCGAACCGCTTGCGGTCGTCGATACCGATGTCCGCGGGGGCGCGCGGCAGCAGCCGCACCACCGCCGAATCCACCTTCGGCGGCGGCCGGAATGCCTCCGGCGGCACCACGAACAGCGAGTCGACCTCGCAGTAGGCCTGCAGCATCACGCTGAGCCGGCCGTAGACCTTGCTGCCGGGCGCGGCGGCCATGCGCTCGACCACTTCCTTCTGCAGCATGAAGTGCATGTCGGCGATCGCCGCGGCGTGGTCCAGCGCATGAAACAGGATCGGCGAGGAGATGTTGTAGGGCAGGTTGCCGACCAGCCGGATCCGGCGCCCGGCCGCCAGTTCGGCGAAATCCACCGACAGCACGTCGCGGTTGAGGATGGTCAGTTCGCCGACCCCGGCGGCCGCGGCGGTCAGCGGCGCGATCAGGTCGCGGTCGAACTCGATCACGGTCAGGCGGCCATGGCGGCGCAGCAGCGGGAAGGTGATCGCGCCCTGCCCGGGGCCGATCTCGACCAGCAGGTCGTCGGGCTTGGGGTTCACCGCACGGACGATGCTGTCGATGTAGTGGCGGTCGCTGAGGAAGTGCTGGCCAAGCGATTTCTTGGCCGGGGCGCTGAAGCCGGAATAGGAAGTCATGCGGCCATCTTATCGGGATGGGGCCGGGATGGCGCGCGGCGCGGTCCTGTAGGAGCGGCTCTGGATGGCCTCGGGCCATCAGCCGCGACCGGGCGCTACCGACAACGCCTGGTCGCGGCTGAAGCCGCTCCTACAGACGCGCGCGGCGCGCGGCCAGTTGCGCGCACAGCGCAACCGCGGCGAACAGGCTGGACGGATCGGCGACGCCGCGCCCGGCCAGCTCCAGCGCGGTGCCGTGGTCGACCGCCACGCGCGGGTAGGGCAGGCCCAGGGTCAGGTTCACCGCCTGCTCGAAGCCGCTGTACTTGAGCACCGGCAGGCCCTGGTCGTGGTACATCGCCAGCACCGCATCGAACCCGCCCAGCTTCTGCGGCAGGAACGCGGTATCGGCCGGCAGCGGGCCGCGCAGGCGCAGGCCTTCGCCGCGCAAGGCGTCGAGCACCGGCGCCATCACCTCGATTTCCTCGCGGCCCAGGTGGCCGTCTTCGCCGGCATGCGGGTTCAGCCCGAGCACCGCGATGGTCGGCGCGGCGATGCCGAAATCGCGCCGCAGCGCCGCGTCGACGATGCGCAGGCAACGTTCCAGCAGGGCGGGGGTCAGCGCGTCGGCGACCGCGCGCAGCGGCAGGTGGGTGGTGGCCAGCGCCACGCGCAGGGTGTCGTTGGCCAGCATCATCACCACCTCGCAGCCGGCATGGGCGGCGAGCAGTTCGGTGGTGCCGGTGTAGGCGATGCCGCCGTCGTTGATGGCGGCCTTGTGCACCGGGCCGGTGACCACGCCATCGAGCCGGCCATGCAGGCAGTCATCGGCGGCCTGGGTCAGCGCCGCGATCACCGCTGCGGCGTTGGCCGGGTCGGTGCGCCCGGAACGGCTGGGCACGGCGTTGCCGACCGCGCGCAGGCGCAGGTCGCCGGGGCGGCGGGCGGAGTCGGATTCGGGGAGCAGCTGCAGCGGCAGCGACAGCGCCGCGGCGGCGGCGCGCAAGGTATCGGGATCGGCGAAGGCGAGCAGCCGGCAGTCGTCTCGCGGCTGCTGGGCCAGCCGCACGCACAGTTCCGGGCCGATCCCGGCCGGCTCGCCCGGCACCAGCGCGAGCGAGGGCAGCACCGCTTACGGCTTGGTCGGCGTCGCGGCCGGGGCGGAGGGCGCCTGCGCCGCGCCGCTGGCTTCGGCGCGATCGCCGACGCGCAGGTCGACGAAGGCTTCGCCGCGCATTTCCTGCAGGAAGCGGTTGTACTCTTCCTCCAGCTTGCGGCGGCCGATGGTCTCGCGGACCTGGGCGCGCTGGGTATCGCTGGTCACATCGGTCTGGCGCGTGCCCACGCGTTGCACGATGTGCCAGCCGGCCTCGGTGCGGAACGCCTGCGAGACCTGGTTGTCGCTCAGGCCCTCGACCTGGCGGCCGAAGTCCGGGCCGAACGCGTCGGCCGGGAACCAGCCCAGGTCGCCGCCCTGGCTGCGGCTGGTGGCGTCCTCGGAGGACTCCTTGGCCACCGCCTGGAAATCGGCGCCGCCGGCGATGCGCGCACGCAGCGTGTCGATCTTGGCCTTGGCCTCCGCCTCGGGCTGCGCTTCGTTGATCCGGATCAGGATGTGCCGCGCGTGGTATTCGGTGACCGTCTTCTTTTCCGGGTTCGCCGAGGCGTCGCGGATCTCCACCAGCTTCAGCAGCTGGAAGCCGCTGGGGCCGCGCAGCGGGCCGGCGACCTGGCCCGGCTTGAGGTCGCGGATCAACTGCGCGAACGCGTTCGGGATCTCGTCCAGGCTGCGCCAGCCCAGGTCGCCGCCTTCCAGCGCGTTGGGGCTATCGGAATAGCGCACCGCGGCGGCGGCGAAATCGATCTCGCCCTTGTCGATCAGGTTCTTGACGCCCTCGATCTTGCTCTGGCCGGTCTTGATCTGCTCGGCGCTCGCGCCTTCGGGCAGGCCGACCAGGATGTGCGCCAGGTGGTACTGCGCGCCGGTGTTGGCCTGCTGCGCCAGCGCCGCGTCCACTTCGCTCTCGCTGACGTTGATGCGGCTCTGCGCGAAACTCTGGCGCAGGCGCTGCACGGTGATCTCGTCGCGCACCGAACTGCGGAAGTCGTTGAACGACATGCCGTCGGCGGCCAGCTTCCGGCCCAGGCCCTCGACATCGGTGCCGTTCTGCTGGGCGATGTTGGCGATCGCGCGGTTCAGTTCATCGTCGCCGACGCGGATGCCGGTGCTGTTGGCGCGCGCCACCTGCAGCTTGACCAGGACCAGGCGCTCGAGCACCTGCCGCTGCAGCACGTTGTCCGGCGGCAGCTGCGCTTCGCGGCCGGCATACTGGCCCTTCACGTTGCGTACGGCACGATCCAGTTCGCTCTGCAGCACGACATCCTCGTCGACCACCGCGGCAATGCGGTCCAGCGGTTGGGTTTGTTGCGCGGCGGCCGGAGCGGACACGCCGGCGATCGCCAGCAAGGTGGCGAGCAAAGCAGGGAGGGTCTTAGTCATGGAATCTGGTTCGGATCGTAATCGTCCGGATCGGTCGTGGTGTTGCTGGGCGGGACCAAGTACAGGTCGTCGCGGTTGTAGCCGAGAATAGCACGGCGCAGAACGCGGTCCGTGTCCTGGCCAAGCGAGGAGAGTCCCTTCAGCACGAACTCGACCTGGAACGCGGTATCCAGGTCGCCTTCGCGATTGCGCACGTAGCGCCGCGCCAGCGCGCGCACCGCCAGGCAGCAGCTGTCCCACTGCACGCCGGCGATGGTTTCCAGCGACTTCTTGTCTTCGATCGAGTAGTAGTGGCGGCCGACCACGCTCCAGGTGGGGTTGATCGGATACAGGAACGACAGATCGGCCTGCTCGAGCAGGTCGCGGCGGAAGCGGTAGCTCAGGTTGACGATGCCGTCGCCCGGCAGCAGATAGCGGGTGCGGAAGCTGGCCAGGTCCTTGCGCCGGTACTTGGGGTCCCACTGGTAGGTGGTACCTATGGTCCAGCGGTCGTTGATCATGTAGTTGGCGTCGGCGATCCAGGCCGACTTGCCCTGTTCGATGCTGGTGTCGCTGCCCGGCAGGCTGACCCGCGAATCGGTGAAGTACAGGATCTGGCCCAGGCTGACCGAGAGCTTCTCCTTGCCGTCGTTCTGCCGCAGCAGCCGCGAGCTCAGCGCCAGGGTCAGCTGGTTGGCGTCGTTCTGGCGGTCGGCGCCGGTGTAGCGCGAGTCGCGGAACAGCTGGCCCCAGCTGAAGGTGAACTCGCGCGTGTCGAAGATCGGCAGGTCGTCCTGGTTGCGGTACGGCGTGTACAGGTAGAACAGCCGCGGCTCCAGGGTCTGCAGGTAGTTGGTGTCGCCGAAGCGGGTGTCGCGGTCGAAGTACAGGCCGGTGTCGACGGTGGCGATCGGCAGGCTGCGCGACGGCGAGGTGTCCCCGCCCAGGGTGTCGGCCAGGTCGTCTTCGAGCTGGTAGGCGGTGTAGCGCCAGGCCAGGGTCGGATTGAAGAACCAGGCGGCGCCGGCCAGCGGCATCGAGATGTAGGGCTTGAGGTCCAGGCGCGACCCGCCGGGCATCTCGGTCACCTCGCCGGTGCGTTCGTTTTCGACATCCTTCTGGTGTACGTCGTCGTGCACGAAGCGCACCGCTTCGGCATAGACGCCGGCCTCGAACCAGTTGCCGAACGAGCGGTCCCAGTTGACGAAGGCGCGCGGTTGCCGGTTGTAGGGCAGCGACGCCTCGGTCAGCGTGTAGTCGGTCAATTGCCAGCGGTCGGCCATCAGCCCGCCGGTCCAGTTCTCGCCGGTGCCGTAGACGCCGATGGTGCTCTGCAGGTTGGAGATGGAGGTGCCGAGCAGGCGGTTGGAGAAGTCCTCGGTGTAGCGCTCGTCGCTGACCCAGGCGATCGACGCGCGCGCCTGCCAGTGCGAATCGATGTTGTGGTAGCCGATGTACTCGAACTTGCCGCGGTCCTTGTCGCGCAGCTTGTCGCTGGGCAGGTAGGCGGCCTCGAGCTCGCCCTTGCCGCCGTCGTACAGGTAGCGGAACTCGCTGCCCAGCATGAAGCCGCGGTCGCTCATGTAGCGCGGATACAGCGTGGCGTCGTAGTTCGGCGCCAGGTTGAGGTAGTACGGCTGCATGTAGTCGAAGCCGTTGCGCCCGGAGAAGCCCACCGCCGGGAACAGGAAGCCGCTGCTGCGGCGGTCGTCGATCGGGAACTTGAACCACGGCGCGTACAGCACCGGCACGTTGCCGATCTTGAGGATGGCGTTGCGCGCGGTGCCGAACCCCTCGTCGTTGTCCACGTCGATCTCCGGCGCATGCAGTTCCCACACCCGCTGCGACGGGTCGCAGGTGGTGTAGGTGGAGCGGTGCATCTGCCCGAGCGCGCCCTGCAGGTCGACCGAATCGGCCTTGCCGTTGCCGCGGCGGTCGATCAGCTGGTAGCGGATGTCGGTGATCTTGTGCGTGTCGGTGTCCTGGTTGCCCTCGGCGCGCTCGGCGACCATGCGGATCGACGAGTCCTGGTAGCGCACGTGGCCTTCGGCGATGTAGTTGCCGGTCTCGGTGTCGAAACGCAGGTTGTCGGTGCCCAGGAACTGGTCGCCGCGCTTGAGCGCCACGTTGCCCTGGTAGTTGGGCGTGGTGGTGGTGCCTGAGAGCTGGTCGCCTTCGATGTCGGTCGGCTGCTGGTCGCGGATCGCGGCGATCTTCGGATCGACCTTGGGCGCGTCGTCGAATTTCGGCAGCACGTCGGTCGCGGGGCACAGCCCCCAATTCGGTGGCTTCTCCGCGGCCATTGCCGGCAGGCAAAGGGCGATACTGAACGGAAGAGGTAGCAGGCGGAGGGCTCGGCGCACGCGCGTCAGGTATCGGGCTAAAACGGCCGCTAGCTTGCCCCATCCCACGCATAGGGGCAATGAAGGCGTTTCCGGGCAGGGGCCGGGGTTCATCCGCCCGCCCTTCGGCGACAGGCCCTAGCGCAGGGCGCCGACGTGGGCGACGCTGGCCTCGCGCAGCGCCTGCAGGTCGTAGCCGCCTTCCAGCATCGACACCACCCTGCCGCGCGCATGCCGCCCGGCCAGGGCGCGCAGTTCGGCGGTCAGCCAGCCGAAGTCCTCGCTTTCCAGCATCAGGTCGGCCAGCGGGTCGCGCATGTGCGCGTCGAAGCCGGCCGAGATCAGCAGCAGCTGCGGCTTGAAGCCGTCCAGCAGCGGCAGCATCTGGTCGGCCCAGGTGTTGCGGAAGCGGAACCCGCCGCTGCCCGGCGGCAGCAGCGCGTTGTGCACGTTGCCCACGCCGCGTTCGTGCACGCCGCCGGAGTTGGGGAACAGCCCGGACTGGTGGGTGCTCAGGTACTGCACGGTCCGGTCGCGCTCGAAGATCGCCTGGGTGCCGTTGCCGTGGTGCACGTCGAAGTCGACGATCGCGATGCGCTCCAGGCCGTGCTTGTCGCGGGCGTGGGCAGCGGCGACGGCGATGTTGTTGAACAGGCAGAAGCCCATCGCGGCCTGGCCGGTGGCGTGGTGGCCGGGCGGGCGCACCGCGCAGAACGCGGTGTCGGTCTCGCCGAGCATCACCGCATCCACCGCCGCCAGCCCGGCGCCGGCCGCGCGCAACGCGGCGGTGCGCGAGCCCGGCGAGATCACCGTGTCGATGTCGAGCATGCGCCGGCCGTCGACGTCGGCGCTGAGCACCTCGTCGATCAACGCCTTGTCGTGGACCCGCGACAGGTCGCCGAGCTTGGCCAGCGGCGCCTCGCGCCATTCCAGTTCCGGAAACGCCTCGCGCAGCGCCTCGGTGACCGCGCGCAGCCGGTCCGGGCGTTCCGGATGCTCCGGGCCGGGATCGTGGCCCAGGCAGGCAGGGTGGGTGTAGATCAGCATGGCGGCACTTCGGTGCGCGATGCGCCGGCCATGGTCAGGCCTGGCGGCGGTCGTGGCGCCAGAGCACTTCGCCCTGGCCGTCGGCGCGCGCCAGCACCCGCGCCAGCACGAACAGCAGGTCGGACAGGCGGTTGAGATAGCGCACCGCTTCCGGGCGCACCGGCTCCTGGCGCGCCAGCGCCACGGTTTCGCGCTCGGCGCGGCGGACGATGGTGCGCGCCAGGTGGCAGCGCGCCGCGGCCTCGCCGCCGGCCGGCAGGATGAAATCCTTCAGCGGCGGCAGGGGGTCGTTGTGGCGGTCCAGGTGCCGTTCCAGCGCGTCGATGTCGGCGGCCTGGATCGCGGCGTGGCCGGGGATGCACAGCTCGCCGCCCAGGTCGAACAGCTGGTGCTGGATCGCGGTCAGCAGCGCGCGGATGTCGTCGGGCACGGCGGCGGCCAGCACCAGGCCGATCGCCGAATTGGCCTCGTCGACGGTGCCGTAGGCGGCCACCCGCGCCGAGTCCTTGCCGGTGCGGCTGCCGTCGCCCAGGCCGGTGCTGCCGTCGTCGCCGGTGCGGGTATAGATCTTCGAAAGGCGGTTGCCCATCGCCGGTCAGTGGTCCAGCCGTTTCCCGGCCTGCGGCAGCAGCGGCGCGATCCGCTCGGCGGCGACCAGCAGCGCGGCGGCGATGCCGGTGTAGACCGCGGTGGTGAGCAGGTAGGGCGGCAGCCAGTCGGTGTAGTTCTTCCACCAGCCGGCCAGGGTCGGCTCGCTGACGCTGCGGCTGATCCAGTAGAAGCTGCCCTGCGCGATCAGCTGGCACAGCGCCACCGACACCACCAGCGCCGCGGCCAGCCGGCCCAGCGCGGCCCAGCTGGCGCCGGCGTAGTGCCGCTGCAGCCACGCCCCGCCCAGCCATAGCGTCAGGTAGGCCGGGACCAGGCACCAGTAGGCCGGCGAGACGCAGTAGTGGTTCCAGAAGCTGAGCCCCTGCTGGGTGATGACGAACCAGTCGATCGCCACCGCCAGCGCCATCAGCAGCGGGAACGCCCAGCGCGACCAGCTGCGCAGGTAGAACCCGCCGATGAAGAAGGCCGCCCAGGAGGCGTCCGGCGGGGTGAAATGTTCGAACGGGTGCGCGCGGCTGGCCATCATCAGCAGCATCAACACGAACAGGACGAGTAGGCGTTGTGGCGTGGCGGTCATGATGCGGGGCTCCTCGGGCAGGGGGGCATTCTAAGCCACCGGCGCCCGCTGCGCCGCAGGAGCGCTGCGCACAGGCGCGGCCATGGTCCGGCGGCGCAGCGGGTCGATGCGGTTGCCGCGCCGGCGAGGCGTTCGCCATGCCGCGTCGCGCGCTCCTTCCGGCCAGGCCGCCGCCGGCGCGGTGCCGAGCGCGCGCATCGTCCAGGGCGCGCGCACGGGCCGCGGCGGATGTGCATCGCATCAGCGGATGCGCGCGGCGGGATCACCGTCGATTCGGGCGACGGTCGTATCATGGCCGGATGAGCAAACGACATGATGTGGTGATCGTCGGCGGCGGCCTGGTCGGCGCCAGCCTGGCCATCGCGCTGGACCGGCTGGGGGTGGACGTGGGCCTGGTCGAGGCCGCGCCGCCGGGCGCGCTGCCGCCGGTGTTCGACCAGCGCAACCTCAGTTTCGCCGCGGCCACGGTCAACGCGCTGAGCGCTCTGGGGGTGATGCAGCGCTTGCGCGCGCCGACCGGGCCGATCCGCCGCATCCACGTCAGCCGCGCCGGCGATTTCGGCCGGGTCCGGCTGGACGCGGCCGACTACGGGCGCGAGGCGTTCGGCCAGGTGGTGGTGGCGCGCGACTTCGGCGAGGCGCTGGAAGCGCGCCTGGCGGAACTGCGCAGCGTCACCCGCTACCGGCCGGCGCAGTTCCTCGGCCTGGACGAAGACGGCGACGACGGCCTGCGCCGCGTGCGCATCGCCCACGACGGCGCCACCCAGGTGCTGGAGAGCCGGTTGCTGGTCGGCGCCGACGGCACCGCCAGCGCGGTGCGCGCCGCGCTGGGCATCGGCGCCAACCGCCACGATTTCCGCCAGACCCTGTTCGTCGCCCGCGTGCGCGGCAGCCGCCAGCCCGACGGCACCGCCTACGAGCGCTTCCGCGACGACGGCCCGACCGCGCTGCTGCCGCGCGGCGACCGCCACTACGGCGCGGTCCACGCCGTGGCCGCCGAACAGGCCGACGCGGTCGCCGCGCTCGACGAGGCCGCCTGGCTGCAGCGCCTGCAGGATGCGTTGGGCTGGCGGGTCGGGCGCCTGCTGGGCAGCGGCGAGCGCAGCGCCTATCCGATCGTGCAGGTGCTGGCCGAACGCCTGACCGGCGCGCGCGCGGTGCTGCTCGGCAACGCCGCGCAGACCCTGCATCCGCTCGGCGCGCAGGGCTTCAACCTGGGCCTGCGCGACGCGCTGACCCTGGCCGAATCGATCGAGCAGGCGGACGACGCCGGCGCGCCGGCGCTGCTGCAGCGCTATGCGCAGCGCCGCGAGCAGGACCGCCAGCGTACCGTGACCTTCTCCGGCGGCCTGGCGCGGCTGACCGCCAATCCGGCGCCGCTGCTGCGCCCGCTGCGCAGCGTGGGCCTGCTGGCGGCGGCGCAGGCCGCGCCGCTGCAGTCGTTCCTGGTCGGCGGCGCGATGGGGTTCCGCGGCGACGTGCCGCAGCTGTGCCGCGGAGCCGGCGCATGAGCCGGCGCGGACCGCTGGACGCGGTGGTGGTCGGCGGCGGCGTGGTCGGCGCGGCCTGCGCGCTGGCGCTGGCCGCCGAGGGCCTGGCGGTGGCGCTGGTGGAAGGGCGCGAGCCGCCGCGCTGGTCGCAGGCCGAGCCGGACCTGCGCGTCTACGCGTTCGCCCCGGACAACGCGGCGCTGCTGCAGGCGCTGGGCGTGTGGCCGCAGGTGCTGGCCCGGCGCGCGACCCCGTATCGGCGCATGCGCGTGTGGGATGCCGGCGGCGGTGGCGAACTGGCCTTCGACGCCGACGCGCTGGGGCGCGATCAACTGGGCTGGATCGTCGAACACGCGCTGCTGGTCGAACGCCTGTGGGCGGCCCTGCCCGGCGCCGGGGTGGAACTGCATTGCCCGGCGCGGGTGGACGCGGTGGAGCAGCTGGACGAGCGGGTGCGGCTGCGCCTGGACGACGGCAGCCGGCTCGATGCGCGGCTGGCGATCGCCGCCGACGGCGCCGATTCCACCTTGCGCCAGCTGGCCGGGCTGACCGCGGTGGCGCACGACTATGGGCAACGCGGCGTGGTCGCCTTCGTGCAGACCGAACAGCCGCACCAGGACACCGCCTGGCAGCGCTTCCTGCCGGGCGGGCCGCTGGCGTTCCTGCCGTTCGCCGACGGCCGCAGTTCGATCGTATGGACCCTGCCCGACGCCGAGGCGGCGCGGGTGCTGGCGCTGGACGACGCGGCGTTCGGACGCGAGCTGACCCAGGCCTTCGGCGCGCGCCTGGGCGCGGTGCGCGCGCTGTCGCCGCGGGCCGGCTTCCCGCTGCGCCGGCAGCTGGTGGACGAGTACCACCGCGGCCGCCTGCTGGTGCTGGGCGATGCCGCGCACGTGGTGCATCCGCTGGCCGGTCAGGGCGTGAACCTGGGCCTGCGCGACGTGAGCGCGCTGGCGGCGCAGGTGCGCCAGGCGCAGGCGCGGCGGGTCGACTGGTCGGCGCCGCACCGGCTGGCGCGCTGGGCGCGCGGGCGGCGCAGCGACAACGCGGTGGCCGCCTACGGTTTCGAGGCGATCAACCGCCTGTTCTCCAACGACGAGATGCACCTGACCCTGCTGCGCGGCCCGCTGCTGGGGCTGGCCAGCGCGCTGCCGGGGATGCTGCACGGGTTCTGGAAGCGCGCGTCCGGGGTGTAGGCGCGCTGCGGGTGGGCGTGGCGGATCCGGCAAGGCGCCTGCCGCTTCGCGATCGCGCCTGCGGCGCTCTTACGAAGCTACGCAGGCGCGGATCGCTGTTGTGGAGGCGTCGGCCGAGCAGGCACGGCTCGACGTGGCCGTGGGTTGCCGGTCGCGGCTGAAGCCGCTCCTGCAGGAAGCCGGTGGGCCGCTGTGGGTACGCCTGGTGTCGGGCCACCGGCCACGCTCCGCGGGCCGCGGCAGGCGAAGCAAGTCGCTGCCGCTGCGCCTGCTGCCGTGACCGATGGCCCGAGCGCTACCCGGCGCCCCCGTTGCGCAGGCGGTGGGACCTACTTGAGCCAGCCGGCCAGCTGCTCGCGGCTCAGGCGGCCGCTGTGCGCGGTGTCCAGCGCATTGAATTCGTCGGCCAGCGCCGGGTTGGCCTGCGCCTCGCTGCGGCTGAGGTAGCCGTCGCGGTCGCTGTCCAGCGCATCGAAGTCGATGCGGTAGTCGCCGACCACGGCATTGGGCTGGATCGAGCGCACCGTCACCGGCGCCTCGCCGGCGCCGACCTGCACCTTCGCCTGATGGGTGACCTCGCCGCCGGCCAGCGGCTGCGAGACGATGATGAGCGGCGCCTCGCGCAACGGTTCGGCGACCGCTTCGGAGGTCGCCTTCAGGTTCTGCGCGTGCAGCGGGGCGGTGCTGGCCGCGGTCAGGCCCAGGGCCAGGATCAAGGCAGTGCGTTGCATGGACAAACGTGGTCTCCGGTGGCGGATCGGGAACGGGCGCGGCGGCGGCGCTCAGCCGGGAATGAACGGAAAGGCCAGCTTCAGCAGGCCCTTCAATCCCCCTTCGGCGGTGCTGGCGATGGCCTTGGCCCCGAGGCTGTTGAGCGCGCGCCGCACGTCCTCCCAGCGTAGCTTGCCGACGTCCTTCTTCAACAGGTCGGCCACTTCCTCGGCGGTGGGCGTGAGCTTTTCCAGCTCGCGCACGATCTTCTCCGGCTCCTGCTGCAGGTAGCCCCAGCGTTCGGCGATCTTCAGCAGGGTGTCGAAGCGTACCGCCACCACCTCGCGGTTGCGCTCGTACACCGGCATCGCGCCGACGTCGATGATCGCCTGCTCGAAGCGCTGCTGGTCGTCCGGATGCTCGATCCGCACCGCCAGGAAGCCGTCCTTCTTGCTGCGCTCGCTGACGTGCTTGGCCCCCGAGCGCAGGTTGTCCTCGGTCAGCACCGTGGCCACGATGCGCTCCAGCGCGGCGTCGCCTTCCTCCGGCACCAGCGCGCGCCAGCGCGCGTAACCGTCGCGGCGCAGGCCCTTGACCTTGGCCGGCGTCAGCCGCAGCTGCATCGCCACGGTGTTGTTGGAATCGCTGCGCGAGATCGCGCCGTCGCGTTCCAGCAGCACGAAGATGAGCAATTCAAGATCGCGCTTGGTCAGCGACTGGAACCCCTGCAGCAGCGTCAGGCGCAGGAATTCCTCGGCGAATCCGGCCGGGTCTTTCAGTTCGATCGGCTGCATGGTGGTCCCCTCCAGTTCAGGACTGCATCATGCCAGCGCCCGATTGCGCGGGCTGAGACGCCGCTGCGATGCCCATCCCATCAACGTCCGCGCTCGCGGCCCGGGCGGTCGGCGCGGAAGGTCTCGATCGCGCCGCGGTCCTGCAGGGTCACGAACACGTCGCGCCCGTCGCGCCCGCCGAAGGCGATATTGCTCGGCTTGCGGCCCCGGGTGGCGATCTCGCGCAGCGGCTTGCCGGCCGGGTCCACCACCAGGATCTTGCCGGCGTCGTAGCGGGTCAGATACAGGTTGCCGTCGGCGTCGCAGCGCATGCCGTCCAGGCCGAAGTCGGCGAACTCGATCAGCAGGCGCTTGTTGGACAGGCCGCCATCGCGCCCGCGGTCGTAGACCCAGACCCTGCGCTGCATGCTCTCGTTGACGTACAGGCGCGTGCCGTCCGCGCTGACCTCCACGCCGTTGGTGGTGCCCATGCCGGTTTCCAGCAGATGCACGCTGCGGTCCGGATCGATGCGCCACAGCTGGCCGCCGTTGCCGTGCCAGTCGGGGTCGCTGGCGTACAGCGTGCCGTCGGCGGCCATCGCGATGTCGTTGGGCTGGAACGCGCCCGGCAACGTGGCGTAGACCTCGATGCGCCTGCTGCGCAGGTCCACGCGCAGGATCTGGTGCTTGCCGTAGTCGGCGACGTACATGCGCCCGTCGCGGCCGAAGCGGATGCCGTTGCCGATGCTGCCCGGTGGCAGCGCCACGAACAGCGCGGCGCGCGCGCTGCCGTCGGCCTGCAGTTCGACCCGCCCGATGGTGCCGTCACGGCCGAAGTTGACCACGTACAGCGCGCCGTCGGGGCCGCTGGCCGGGCCTTCGATGTTGTGGGTGAAGCTGCCGTCGCCGATCAGGTCGCGGGCGCTGAACAGCGCCTCGCCCGACGTGGCGGCGGCCTGCGCGGCGCAGGCCAGCAGCAGTCCGGCGCCGGCGGCGCGCAGCGGTAGACGGGTCATCGGAGGCTCCACGACGTTTCGGGGCAGCGCAGTGTGCCAGAGCCCGCGGCGGCGGCGGGATGGCGCTCACAACGGCATGCCGGGGATGCGCTAAGGTTCGATCCGCCGCGCCGGCCGCCACCAGGGAGACTCCGTGATGTCGCTGTATTCGCCGAATCGTCGTCGTCTGCTCGCCGCCCTGTCCGGCGCGGGCCTGGCCTCCATCGGCTCGCCGCTGTGGGCGGCCACGCACAGCGCCGGGAAGAAGCCGCTCGGGGTGGCGCTGGCCGGCCTCGGCGGCTACGCCGGCGGGCGCCTGGCGCCCGGGCTGGCGCTGACCAAGCACTGCCGGCTGGCGGGGATCATCACCGGCTCGCCGGAGAAGATTCCGCAGTGGCAGTCGCGCCACCGCATTCCCGACCGCAACGTCTACAGCTACGACGACATGGACCGCATCGCCGACAACCCGGACATCGACGTGGTCTACGTGGTCACCCCGAGCCACCTGCATGCGCCGCTGACGCTGCGCGCGGCGGCGGCCGGCAAGCACGTATGGTGCGAAAAGCCGATGGCGATGAACGCCGGCGAGGCGCAGTCGATGATCGACGCGTGCGCGCGCAACAAGGTGCGCCTGAGCATCGGCTACCGGATGCAGCACGAGCCCAACACGCGCCGGATCATCGCGCTGGCCAAGGAGCGCCCGTTCGGAGCGATGCGCAAGATCCGCGCCGAGGCCGGCTACGACGGCTACCGCGACGCCAGCGGCGAGCGCCCGTGGCGCCTGCGCAAGCAGTTCGGCGGCGGCGCGATGTACGACATGGGCGTGTACTCGCTCAACGGCGCGCGCTATACCGCCGGCGCCGAGCCGCTGGCGGTCAGCGCCAGGCAGCACACCGACCGTCCGGCGCTGTTCGACGAGGTCGACGAGCACACCGATTTCACCCTCGAATTCCCCGGCGGCGTGGTCGCCGACTGCGCCACCAGCTTCGGCCGCACGATGAACCTGCTGCGCGCCGACTGCGAGCGCGGCTGGTACGAGCTGTCCCCGTTCCAGAGCTACGACGGCATCCGCGGCCGCGCCAGCGATGGCCGCGTGTTCGACGCGGTGGTGCAGCACCAGCAGGCGCTGCAGATGGACGAGGACGCGCTGGCGATCCTGCAGGGCACGCCGCTGCGCGTGCCGGGCGAAGAAGGCCTGCGCGACATGCGCGTGCTCGATGCGATCTTCCGTTCCGCGCGCGAGGGCGGCAAGCGCATCGTGCTGTAGCGACAGCGCGCGACGAGGTGCCGATGGCCGCTGTCGCCGGCGCTGGCAGAGGCCCGTCGCCGTTCTTTCCGCGATTGTTTTTGTAGGAGCGGCTTCAGCCGCGACAGGCGTTCCCGGTAAAGCCCGTCGCGGCTGAAGCCGCTCCTACACGGAGCGTCGCTCGGATCCGCTTTCTTGCAAGCTCAGGCCGGCATCGCCAGCACGGTGATTTCCTCGCGGTCGTGGTACAGCTGCTTGGCGCGGATCTGCAGCGGGCGGTCGGCGCGTTCGGCGAACAGGTCCAGGCAGCGCTGGGTCTCGTCCCAGCGCTTCTTCATCGGCAGCTTGAGGTTGAAGATCGCGTGCCGGCACCAGCCTTCGCGGAACCAGGTGGCCATGCGCTCGGCGACGCGGATCGGCTGCTCGACCATGTCGCAGACCATCCAGTCCAGCGCCTGCGGCGGCTTCCACTGGAAGCCGTCGGCGCGCAGGTGCTCGACCAGGCCGGTGTCGAGCACGTGCTGGCGCAGCGGGCCGTTGTCGACGCTGGTCACGTGCAGGTGCTGGCGGGTCAGCACCCAGGTCCAGCCGCCGGGCGCAGCGCCCAGGTCGGCGGCGCGCATGCCGGGCTGCAGCAGCGCCTGGCGCTCGTCCGGCGTCATCAGCGCCAGCAACGCCTCCTCCAGCTTCAACGCCGAGCGCGACGGCGCGTCGGACAGCAGCTTCAGGCGCGGGATGCCGAGCGGCCACGGCGCGCTATCGTCGCTGTCGGCGATGGCCAGCAACGCGTGGGTGCCGGCGATGAAGCACACGTGCAGGCGCGGCAGCTTCGGCTGCGGCTTGTCGCTGAGCAGGCCGGCCTTGCGCAGCGCCGGGCGCAGTGCGTTGCCGAAGCTGCGCGCCAGGCCCGACAGTTGCTTGCCCTCGTCCGAGTCCGGGTGCTCGACCCACAGGTCGCCGAAGCGCGTCTGCCCGGCAAGCGCCTGCACCATCGGCGTGATGCGGTCGCTTGGGTCCAGCTCGCGCAGCTCGGCCAGCAGGCGCAGCTTCTGCCGCGCGAAGATCAGTCCGCGCCACGGCATCGCGCGCGGCGGCAGCGGCTGGTCGCAGATCAGCAGCGCATAGCCGGCGTTGCGCTCGGTGCGCGCGTAGCCGGCCAGGCCGGCGCGCGCGGCGCGGTCGTTCAATTCCGCCGCCAGTTCGGGTTCGAAGCCTTGCCGGCAGTAGCACAGCAGGCCGTTGAGGAAGGACATGGGGGCCTTGGCCGGTGCGGCGTCAGTCAGTAGCGGGGGCTGTCGAGCTCGCCATAGCGGCGCAGCACGGCACAGGCGGCGTCGCGGTGCAGGCCGCGCACGACCTCGATGCCGCGGCGGTTGAGTTCGCCGATCCAGTCGGCCGGCAGCGGGCCCTCGTCGAATTCGGTCAGCGCCATCACGTCCTCGGCGCTGGCGCCGATCAGCAGGCGGTCGATGCCGGCCCAGACGGTGGCGCCGTAGCACTGGCAGCACGGCTGCGCCGACGTGGCCAGGGTCACCGGCGACAGCACCGCGTTCAGGCGCGGGGTCTGCAGGCGCTGCTGGGCCAGCATGTAGGCCATGTTCTCCGCATGCGCCAGCGACGTGGCCTGCGGCACCACCCGGTTCACCCCGGCGGCGATCACCCGGTGGTCCGGGCCGAACACCGCCGCGCCGAACGGGCCGCCGCTGCCGGCCTCCACGTTCAGGCGCGACAGCTCGACCGCCAGCGCCACCTTGTCGGCGTCGTCCGGATAGACCGCTTGCGGATCCAGCGCGTCGTGGATCCAGGCCGGCAGTGTGAGATGGACTTGCGCGTAGAGCATCAGCGGACGGGTTCGGCGGTCATCGGGCGGCGCAGTGTATCGGCTTGCGCGTCCTTGGCGGTGCATTGCCCGGACACGCACTGGCAGCCGCCGATCGCGCGCGAGCCGCACACGCTCATGCGGCCGCTGGCCTGGCATTGCGCCTGCACGCCCTGCGGGTCGGTGGGGCTGTCGCGGTTGACGCAGGCCGGCATCGCGCCGCAGCAGTTGCCGACGTTCTTGACCGTGCAGTCGGCGTCGCTGCGGCAGGTGGTGTCCACCTTCACCGGCAGTCCGCGCGGGGCCTGGGTGGCGGGGTCGGCGGCCGGGGTGTCGGCGGTGGACTGCGGGACGCTGCCGGCGCAGGCGGCCAGCAGCAACAGCAAGGGCAGGATCAGGCGTTTCATCGCAGGCTCCATGGAGGTACCGGACGATCCTAGGGCCTGTGGGCGGGATAGGGGTAATCCGGGTTGCGTCCCCGGCGTCCGGGCGCCGCGCGTGACGCTGCCGCAGGCTGGCGCCGCTGCGGCCGCGCGCGCGTCAGTGACGGCAACGGCTAGGCCGCGTTCAATGCGCAGAGGCGGTGGATCGCCCGGTTCGGCTGCCGACATGGGCTCCTTGGCTCTTCCGCGCCCCGGCCACGGCGCGGCCGATCCAGATCGCGCTACCAGGACCCTCGCGCATCCCGCCGCGCTCATGGCCCGGACAGCGGCGCGACCGGGCGCCGTTCCACGTGCGCCGACGCGCACCACAGCACGCCGCCGAGCAGGCAGGCGATGGCCGCCGCCTCCAGCGCGGTCGGCCAGCGCGCGTCCCAGGCGAACCCGTACAGCAGCGCGAACACGGTCTCGAACACGATCATCTGCCCGACCAGGGTCAGCGGCAGCAACCGGCTGGCGCGGTTCCAGCACGCGTTGCCGATCACCGAGGCGAACACCGCCAGCACCATCGCCATGGCCCAGAAACGCGCCCAGTCCGCGGCGGCGTGCGCGCTGCGCCCGAACGCGAACGCTGGCACCGCCAGTGCCAGCGCCAGCGCGCCGGTGACCACGCCGGTGAGCAGCGACCAGTCGCGCCCGGAAACGTCGGGCCGGCGCGAGAGCCAGCGCGAATTCTTGACCGAATACGCGGCCCAGCACGCCAGCGCGCCGGCCGCGCAGGCCAGTCCTGCCGCGCGCGTGCCCACGCTGGCCAGCGCATGGCGATCGTCGCCCAGCGTCTGCACCGCCACCAGCGCCACGCCGGCCACGCACAGCGCGCAAGGGCCGGCCAGCCGGCGCAGGCGCACCGCCCCGGCCGCGCGCGAACCGACCACCGTGACCACCACCGGCAGCAGGCCGATGACCAGCGCGGTCGCCGCGCCGCCGGCCCACTGCACCGCGCTGCCCAGCAGCACGTAGTAGACGATGTTGCCGAGCAGGCTCAGCCGCAGCAGCGCCCACCATTCCGGCGCGCCCAGCGCAGCGGTGGCGGCGCGCCAGCGCGGCGCCAGCACGAGCGCGGCGACCGCGCCGTAGGCCAGGTAGCGCGACACCGACAGCTGCAGCGGCGAGAACCCGGCGAGCAGCTGCGGCGCCAGGAACACCAACCCCCACAGCGCGCCGGCGGCCATGCCGCTGCCCACGCCTGCCCATAAACGCTCGCGCATGCCGTGCCTCGTTCCAGTCCGCTCGTTCAGATCCGTGCGATGCCAGCATGGCCGGCGCGCGCCGGCATGGCTTGTCCCAGGCTACTGTTCCGGCCGCAGGCGGGCCGCGCGGTGGCGGCGGCGATACGCGGCGGGCGTATCGCCGGTCGCGCGGCGCAAGGCGCGGGTGAGCGCGCTCTGGTCCGCATAGCCGCTTTCCTGCGCCAGCTGCGCGATCGGCCGCTCGCTGTGCACCAGTTGCCGCCGCACCCAGTCCAGCCGGCGCGCCGACAGCCAGTCCTGCGGCGTGCGTCCCAGCGCCTCGCGGAACAGCGCGTGCAGGCGGCTCGCGCTCAGGTGCGCCGCGTCCGCCATGCGCTGCACCGGCCAGGGCTGGCCGGGTGCGGCCTCGATGCGCCGGCACAGCGCCTGCAAGCGCGCCCACGGGTGGCGCTGCGCGCGCAGCTGTTGCAGCATCAGCGCGGCGCAGGCGGCGGCGTTCGCGGGCGGGCCGGCGGCCTGCGCCTGCGCGCGCCCGAGCGAGGCCAGCAGGCGCTGCAACTGCGGCGGCAGGTCGACGAACGGATGCCGTTGCAGCCGCTCCAGCGTCGCCTCGTCGAAGCCGGCGCTGTCGCAGTCCAGCACCAGGAAGCGGTTCTCGCCCGTGGCCGACTGCGCGTGCCGGGTCTGCGGCGCGACGACGACCGCGCGGAACGCATCCACGCGCCCGCCGTGCCCGCCCACCTCGATCTCCAGCTCGCCGCGCAGCGGCAGCACGATCTGCACGTGCGCGTGCTGGTGGGCATGGCCGTCGCGGCCGTAGCTGCGCAGGCTCAGCGCGGGAGCGGGCGGCATGGGCGCCATGCTAGCGCGCGCTCGCCGCCGGGCGGCACGGCCGCCATGGCACCGCGGTGCATGCGGCCGGTCGACACCGGCGCGGGGCCTGCCGGATGCGCCGCCTGCCGGCAGGCGCGATCGGCGCGGCAGCTGCCGCGTGCAGGCCCGGCGCGCCGGGACGCGGACGGGCAGGCCGGCGCGACACCGTCCGCTCAGCCCGCGCCGTGCCCGCTGGCCCAGGTGTCGCGCAGGGTCACGCTGCGGTTGAACACCGGCCTGGCGGCGCTGTGGTCGTAGCGGTCGGCGACGAAGTAGCCGCTGCGTTCGAACTGGAACGCCTGCTCCGGCGCCGCCTGCGTGGCGGCCGGCTCCACGTAGCCGCGCACGCTGCGCTTGGAGTGCGGGTTGAGGTAGTCGCGGTAGGTCTTGCCTTCCGACTCGTCGTCGGGCTTTTCCACCGAGAACAGGCGGTCGTACAGGCGGATCTCCGCTTCCACCGCATGCGCGGCGCTGACCCAGTGGATGGTGCCCTTGACCTTGCGGTTGGCGCCTTCCATGCCCGGGCGCGATTCGGGGTCCAGCCAGCCGCGCAGCTCCACGATCTGCCCGGCGGCGTCCTTGACCACCTCGTCGACGCGGGCGATGCCGGCGCCGCGCAGGCGCACTTCGCCGCCCGGCACCAGCCGCTTCCAGCCCTTGGGCGGCACTTCGGCGAAGTCCTCGCGTTCGATCCACAGTTCGCGCGCGAACGGCACCTCGCGCTGGCCGAAGGATTCGTCCTTGGGATGGTTGGAGAAGCTCAGCGTCTCGCTGTGGCCTTCGGGCAGGTTGCCCAGCACCAGCTTGAGCGGGTCGATCACCGCCATGCGCCGCGGCGCGGCGGCATCCAGGTCCTCGCGCAGGCAGCCTTCCAGCACCGAGAAGTCGATCACCGAGTTCTGCTTGCTGATGCCGACCCGGTCCACCAGCAGGCGCAGCGACGCCGGCGTGTAGCCGCGGCGGCGCAGGCCCTGCAGCGTGTACATGCGCGGATCGTCCCAGCCATCGACCAGCTTCTCGGCGACCAGCTGGGTGAGCTTGCGCTTGCTCATCACCGTGTAGTTGATGTTCAGGCGCGAGAACTCGATCTGCCGCGGCTTGGCGGCCTCGCGCGGCAGGCCCTTGTCCAGCAGCGGCTGCAGCAGTTGCGGATGCGCGGCCAGGTCGACCTTGTCCACGCACCAGTCGTACAGCGGGCGGTGGTCCTCGAACTCCAGCGTGCACAGCGAATGGGTGATGCCCTCGACCGCGTCGCCGAGCGAATGGGCGAAGTCGTACATCGGGTAGATCGGCCAGGCGTTGCCGGTGTTCTGGTGCTCGACGTGCTTGATCCGGTACAGCGCCGGATCGCGCAGGTTGATGTTGCCGCTGGCCATGTCGATCTTGGCGCGCAGGGTGCGCGCGCCGTCCGGGAACTCGCCGGCGCGCATGCGCCGGAACAGGTCCAGGTTCTCCTCGACGCTGCGTTCGCGCCAGGGCGAGTTGCGGCCCGGCTCGGTCAGCGTGCCGCGGTACTCGCGCACCTGCTCGGCCGACAGGTCGCAGACGAAGGCGTGGCCGTCGCGGATCAGCTTCTCGGCGGCCAGGTAGTACACCTCGAAATAGTCCGAGGCATGCCGCAGCTGCGCCCATTCGAAGCCCAGCCAGCGCACGTCGTCCTGGATCGCGGCGACGAATTCGGGGTCTTCCTTGGCCGGGTTGGTGTCGTCGAAGCGCAGGTTGCAGCGCCCGCCGAATTCGGCGGCGATGCCGAAGTCCAGGCAGATCGCCTTGGCGTGGCCGATGTGCAGGTAGCCGTTGGGCTCGGGCGGGAAGCGGGTGCGGATGCTCGCGTGCTTGCCGCTGGACAGGTCGTCGCGAACGATCTGGCGGATGAAGTCTTTCTTCTCGGCCGGGGCGGCGGGATCGGTGGCGGGGGTCTCGGACATGCGCGCGTCAACAAAAAGTGGGTACGCGACAGTCTACAAGTAAACAATTATTTACCCCATGGCGGCGGTTGGCCCGCGTTCCGGCGCATCTGCGGGCATTTCGGACGGAAGCGGCGGCCACCGGGCGCGTGCAGCGTCGGCGAACGGCGAACGGCGACCGATCGCGCCCGGCTAGCCGCCTCGCGCGCCGCCGCGTACGCTGCGAGTCCATCCCTGTGCGAGATCCCGGTCATGCCGCTTCCCCGTCTGGTCATCGGCGACAAGAACCTGTCCTCGTGGTCGCTGCGGCCGTGGCTGCTGCTGCGGCACTTCGCGGTGCCGTTCGAGGAGGTGCCGCTGCCGCTGGATACGCCCGAGTTCGCCGAGCGCATCGGCGACTATTCGCCGACCGGGCGGGTGCCGGCGCTGTGGGACGGCACCCTGCAGATATGGGATTCGCTGGCGATCTGCGAGTACGCCAACGAGCGCTGGCTGGACGGCCGCGGCTGGCCGGCCGCGCTGGAGGTGCGGGCGCAGGCGCGCGCGGCGGCGTGCGAGATGCACTCGGGGTTCCTGGCGCTGCGCCGGCAGCTGCCGATGCAGGCCTGCCGCCGGCCGGACGGCTGCCGCTGGGACGCGGAGGCGCAGGACGACATCGAGCGCATCGTGCAGCTGTGGGACACGCTGCGCAGCGCGCATGGCGCCGGTGGCCCGTTCCTGTGCGGCGAGTTCGGCATCGTCGATGCGATGTTCGCGCCGGTGGCGGTACGTTTCGCCGGCTATGGCGTCGAGGTGCCGCCCGCCGCCGCGGAGTACCTCGCGGCACTGGAGGCCTTGCCGGCGCTGCGCCAGTGGCGTGACGACGCGGCCGCCGAAGTCGCCGCGCGCGGCTGAGGGCCGGCCATGCAGATCGCCTATCGCGCCAGCCACCTGATCGACGCGCACCTGGCCAAGCACGCGCTGGAGGACGCGGGCATCACCGCCTTCGTGTTCGGCGAATCGCTGCTCGGCGGCATGGGCGAGCTGCCGCCGTTCGGCGTGGTGCAGGTCTGCGTGGCCGACGAACTGCTGGAAAAGGCGCAGGAGGTGCTGATGGCGCTGGGCCTGGGCGGGCAGGTGACGCGGGCGATGTAGGTTTGGGCCGGGATTGGGACTGGGGACTGGGGACTGGGGAC
>NZ_JAFIWC010000075.1 GCF_017163755.1 Xanthomonas sp. | reverse complement strand
CCCTGCCGCCCTTCTCCCACCGGGAGAAGGTGCCGCGCAGCGGCGGATGAGGGTACGGGCGGGCCGGTGCTGTTCGGCTGCACGAGGCTTCGCCCGTACCCTCACCCCAACCCCTCTCCCGGGGGGAGAGGGGCTTTGGGCGTTGCGTCCTGCCGCCCTTCTCCCACCGGGAGAAGGTGCCGCGCAGCGGCGGATGAGGGT
>NZ_JAFIWC010000074.1 GCF_017163755.1 Xanthomonas sp. | reverse complement strand
AAGATCACCTCGGTGTCGAAGCGCTCGGCATGGGCCTGCATCCGCGCCATCAGGTCCGGGCCCATCAGCCCGTGCGCGTCGCCCGGCCAGTTGTCCACCTCGGTGGTGGTCATCAGCTGCCCGCCCTGCTGCAGCCCGGTGATCACCACCGGCTTGAGGTTGGCGCGCGCGGCATACACCGCCGCCGTCCACCCGGCCGGGCCGGAACCCAG
>NZ_JAFIWC010000073.1 GCF_017163755.1 Xanthomonas sp. | reverse complement strand
GGTGGCGTGGGCCAGGCATTTGCGCTGCGCATCGCGCTGGGCGACCAGGGTGCTGCGCAGGTGGAGCAGTTCGCGCAGCGCCTGTAGCGGCGCAGGGAGCGTGGTGGTGGGTGCGGCGCGGATGCACTGGGCCGCCACAGCCAGCAACCGCGCATCCAGGGCATCGGTCTTGGCCTTGAGCCCCAACGCGTGCGCCAGCGCCCGGGGACGATGAGC
>NZ_JAFIWC010000072.1 GCF_017163755.1 Xanthomonas sp. | reverse complement strand
CGAACAGCACCGGCCCGCCCGTACCCTCATCCGCCGCTGCGCGGCACCTTCTCCCGGTGGGAGAAGGGCGGCAGGGCGCAGCAACCAAAGCCCCTCTCCCTCCGGGAGAGGGGTTGGGGGTGAGGGTACGTGCGAAGCCTCGTGCAACCGAACAGCACCGGCCCGCCCGTACCCTCATCCGCCGCTGCGCGGCACCTTCTCCCGGTGGGAGAAGGGCGGCAGG
>NZ_JAFIWC010000071.1 GCF_017163755.1 Xanthomonas sp. | reverse complement strand
AGAAGGAACAGCCGCGGCGTGCCTTAGCCCCTCTCCCACCGGGAGAGGGGTTGGGGTGAGGGTACGGCGCAAAAGCGTCTCGCTGAGCTGAGTGCACGAGGCTCCGCCCGTACCCTCATCCGGCCCTGCGGGCCACCTTCTCCCAAAAAGGGGCCATGGTCCCGATGGGAGAAGGAACAGCCGCGGCGTGCCTTAGCCCCTCTCCCACCGGGAGAGGGGTTGGGGT
>NZ_JAFIWC010000070.1 GCF_017163755.1 Xanthomonas sp. | reverse complement strand
TGTGGGAGCGACTTCAGTCGCGACGAACGGAACCTATCCAGCTCGCACCTGCAGGAGCGGTTTCAACCGCGACCAGAGACAACGGCCAGATGGCAGACTTCGGCAGCCGTCGGGGCTGAAGCCCCTCCTACAGCGCACCCGGCGGGCGTGCCGCGAGCCATTGTGGGAGCGACTTCAGTCGCGACGAACGGAACCTATCCAGCTCGCACCTGCAGGAGCGGTTTCAACCGCGACCAGA
>NZ_JAFIWC010000069.1 GCF_017163755.1 Xanthomonas sp. | reverse complement strand
GTCCCCATCGTCTAGAGGCCTAGGACATCACCCTTTCACGGTGGCGACCGGGGTTCGAATCCCCGTGGGGACGCCAATTTTGCAAGAAACCAGACCCGGCGATGCCGGGTTTTGTTTTTTCGCGCGCCGGGTTTGTACATATCGCGCGCAAGGCGGTACTATGCCGCCCCTCGCAGCACGTGGGGCCATAGCTCAGCTGGGAGAGCGCTTGCATGGCATGCAAGAGGTCGCCGGTTCGATCCCGGCTGGCTCC
>NZ_JAFIWC010000068.1 GCF_017163755.1 Xanthomonas sp. | reverse complement strand
CACCGGGAGAAGGTGCCCCGCAGGGGCGGATGAGGGTACGGGCGAAGCCTCGTGCAGCCGAACATCGCGTGAGCGGAAGAGGATTCGGACAAAGCGTGCGGCCTAACACCGCAGGGGCTTCGCCCCGACCCTCACCCCAACCCCTCTCCCGGGGGGAGAGGGGCTTGTTGCTTCGTCCTTTTGGGCAGATCGTGGCCCTGCGCACGCGGGGCCTCTACCGGCCGGAGCCCGCCTTTCCCATCGGAGCCGCCTCTCC
>NZ_JAFIWC010000006.1 GCF_017163755.1 Xanthomonas sp. | reverse complement strand
GTTTCCGTCGTAGCGAGCCGCCCATTATAGCGGACTTTTTCTTTCCGTCAACACCTCGTTTCCGAGGCCCTGACGCCGGTTCAACCCAAACCCGAAGGCTTTCCGCTGAACCGAGCCGCCCATCATAGCGGCTTTTTTGCGACCGTCAATACCTTGTTTCCGAGGTTTTTGACGTCCCTTCCGCACTGCTGTCGCGTTGCCGCGAGGCGTTGCGTCGGGGGAGGGAAAGTATGGCGCCAAACCTCGGCGATGGGAAGGGGGTGTGAAAGATTTTTTCGCCGCGCTGCGGGCCGATCGATGTGCAACCGGGCGTTATGTGATGGAGGTCCTGCAGTCGCCATGACGGCGTTGGGTCGGGCCGCCTCGTCTGCCTTGGCTCTGCCCCGCTAGCTAGCAACGGCAGCCAGTGGCGACGGATGCGTATCGCGGCCTCTCGCCGCCGATGAGCGCGCAGATCCGGTACAGAAGTCGGTCACGGCCACCGCCAACAAGCACGTCCTTCTATATCGAGCGCACTCGGACGCCGCCGTGCCTCAGGCCGCGACCAGGCTGACCCGCGCGAACGTGCGCTTGCCGACCTGCAGCACGCCCTGGAATCCAGGTCCGAAGCTCTGCTGCGGGTCCTCGACCACTTCGCCCTCGACCCGCACCGCGCGCTCCTTGAGCTTGCGGCTCGCCTCGGAGTTGCTCGCGGTCAGCCCGGCTGCGGTCAGCAGCGCCGCGATCCGCAGCCCTTCCGCCGGTACCGCCACTTCCTGCAGCGGCAATGCGCTGGTATCGCCCTGCCCGGTCACCACCGCGTGCCAGCCGGTGATCGCCTGTTCGGCCGCCGCGGCATCGTGGAAGCGCGTGGCCAGCTCGCGCGCCAGGCGCAGCTTCACGTCGCGCGGATGCAGCTCGCCGGCCTGCACCTGCCGCTTCAGCGACTGCGCCTCGGCCATGCCGATGTCGAAGGAAAGCAGCTCGATCCAGCGCCACATCAGGTCGTCGCCGATCTTCATGGTCTTGGTGACGATGTCGATGGCCGGTTCGCTGATGCCGATGTAGTTGCCGAGCGACTTGGACATCTTGTTGATGCCGTCCAGGCCTTCCAGCAGCGGCATCGTCAGCACGATCTGCGCCGTCTGCCCGTAGTGCTCCTGCAGGCCGCGCCC
Source organism: Xanthomonas sp. (assembly GCF_017163755.1). GTDB lineage: Bacteria > Pseudomonadota > Gammaproteobacteria > Xanthomonadales > Xanthomonadaceae > Xanthomonas_A. The sequence continues at coordinate 188,702 of NZ_JAFIWC010000006.1, read as the reverse complement.
CATCAGCAGATTGAACTTCTGGTCGGTGCCGCCCAGCTCGACGTCCGCCTTCAGCGCCACCGAGTCGTAGCCCTGCACCAGCGGATACAGGAACTCGTGGATGGCGATGGACTGCTGCGCCGCATAGCGCTTGGCGAAATCGTCGCGCTCGAGCATGCGCGCCACCGTGTGCTGTCCGGCCAGGCGGATCATGTCCGCCGCATTCATCTGCCCGAACCACTCGGAATTGAAGCGCACTTCGGTGCGCTCGCGGTCGAGCACCTTGAACACCTGCTCCTCGTAGGTGCGCGCGTTGGCGGCCACGTCGTCGCGGGTCAGCGGCTTGCGGGTGACGTTCTTGCCGGTGGGATCGCCAATCATTCCGGTGAAATCGCCGATCAGGAAGATGACCTGGTGTCCCAGGTCCTGGAACTGGCGCATCTTGTTCAGCAGCACGGTGTGGCCGACATGCAGGTCCGGCGCGGTGGGGTCGAACCCGGCCTTGACCCGCAGCGGGCGACCCAGGCGCAGCCGCGCCTCCAGCTCCTCGCGCTTGAGGATTTCTTCGGCACCGCGGCCGATCAGGGCGAGAGACTCTTCGATCGTGGACAAAAGCGGAACTCCGGCTGCAGCGCCATCAACGGACGCGCATGATGTTAAGTGCAAGTTAATTGCCCGCCAAGCGAAAAATCGGAGGCGGCTCAATGGTTTGACGCGATGTTGCAGGGTGTTTATGGTAGCCGAGTTTTGAGCTCGCGCTTCGGGCTCGCCGAGGACCGCCGCATGCACAACACCGATCAGGAACGCATCCGCAAGGAACGTTTTCAGCAACGCCTCCACGTACAGCACGACACGGCCCTGCATCGGAAGCTCAGGCAACATCTCCCCGCCGCCTTCAACGAGCGCTGGAACCGGCGGCACTGGATCCACGCCAGCCTGTTCGCCACCATCGGCGCGCTGGCCGCCACCATCGTCCCCGGTTTCTCCAACGCGATCGACGTGCCGCTGCAGACCACGCACGCCACGCTGGCCCTGCCGCTGCCGCCGCTGTCGCTGGCGCAGCAGCAGGGCATGGTCGGCGACAGCTGGCAGGTGGTGCGCATCCGCCCCGGGCAGACCCTGGGTGCGGTGTTCGAGCAGCTCGACATCCCGGCCACGCTGATGCACCAGGTGCTCGGCCATCCGGGCACGCGCGATGCGCTGACCCGGCTGCGGCCCGGCGCGGAGATCGCGTTCGACCTGCCGGTCGGCGGCGGCCTGCGTGCGCTGCGCTTCGACCGCGATGCGACCCACCGCGTCGAGCTGACCCTGCACGGCGACGAGGTGCAGGAGAAGGTGATCGAGCGCGATACCAGCACGCGCACCGTGGTCACCAGCGGCCAGATCACCAGCTCGCTGTACGCCGCTGCGCGCAAGGCCGGGTTGCCGCCGTCGGCGATCGCGACGATGACCGACGAGATCTTCAAGTACGACATCGACTTCGACAAGGACCTGCAGCCGGGCGACCGCTTCAGCGTGGTGATGGACGAGACCTGGCGCGAAGGCGAGCGCATCGACACCAGCAAGATCCTGGCGGCCACGTTCACCACCGGCGGCAAGACCTACAGCGGCTTCCGCTTCGAGCGCAGCGGCAAGGCGGCCGAGTATTTCGACGTCAACGGCCGGCCGCTGAAGAAGACCTTCATCCGCATGCCGGTGGCCTACAGCCGCATCAGCTCCACCTTCGGCGCGCGCCGGCACCCGGTGCTGGGCACCATGCGCATGCACAAGGGCATCGACTACGCCGCCTCGTCGGGCACCCCGATCATGGCCGCCGGCGATGCGCGCGTGCAGTACGTCGGCACCCAGCGCGGCTACGGCAACGTGGTGATCCTGGACCATGGCAAGGGCTACAGCACCCTGTACGGGCACATGTCGCGCTTCGGCAAGATCAAGGCCGGACAACGCATCGACCAGGGCACGGTGATCGGCTACGTCGGCATGACCGGCCTGGCCACCGGCCCGCACCTGCACTACGAATTCCGCGTGGCCGGCGTACAGCGCAACCCGGCATCGGTGACCATGCCGCCGCCCGAACCGCTGGGCGGCGCCGAACTGGTGGCGTTCCGCGCGCAGACGTCGCCGGCGCTGGCGCGCATCCAGAGCGTGGAGAAGCTGATCTACGCCGATGCGGGCGCGGCGGACAAGAAGAAGGCCGTCGCCTCGGCCAAGCCGGCCGCGCGCGGCTGATACGCCGCCGCGGCTGCGCGGATTGACGCCCGGCCCCGGGATCGCCACGCTGCGGCGATTCCCATTCCCGGTGACGCGATGCTGCCCTTTCCCCTGACCGACGACGCGCTGTTCCTGGGCCTGATGTCGGGCACCAGCGCCGACGGCATCGACGCGGCGCTGGTGCGGTTCTACGCCGGCGATGGCCCCCGTCTGCAACTCGGGCGCACCTACGCGTGGACGCCGCGCCTGCGCGAGACGCTGGTGGCGCTGGGCGAAGGCGGCGACATCGGCTCGCTGGACGCGCTGGGCCGGCTCGATGCCCAGGTCGCGATCGCCTTCGCCGACGCCGCCAACCGCCTGCTGGAGGAAGCCGGCACGGACGCGGCGCAGGTAGGCGCGATCGGGTCGCACGGCCAGACCGTGCGCCACCGCCCGCTGGCCGATCCCGCCTTCACCTGGCAATTGGGCGACGGCAACCGCATCGCCGAGCTGACCGGCATCACCACGGTCTGCGACTTCCGCCGCCGCGACGTGGCCGCCGGCGGCCATGGCGCGCCGCTGATGCCGGCGTTCCACGTGGCCATGCTCGGCGACGCAGGCGAGGACCGCGCGGTGCTCAATCTCGGCGGCATCGGCAACCTGACCCTGCTGCCGGCACAGGGCACGGTGCGCGGGTTCGATACCGGCCCGGCCAACGCGCTGCTGGACGGCTGGTGCCAGCGCCATCTCGGCCAGCCGTACGATGCCGGCGGCGCGTTCGCGGCGAGCGGCCAGGTCGAAGAGACCTTGCTCGAGCGGCTGCTGAGCGACCCATGGTTCGCGCTGCCGCCGCCCAAGAGCACCGGCCGCGAGCAGTTCCACCTGCGCTGGGTCGACGAATACCTGGGCGACCCCCCGTACCCGGCCGCGGCGGTGCAGGCCACCTTGCTGGAACTGACCGCCGCCACCGTGGCCGATGCGCTGCTGGCGCACCAGCCGGCGACCCGACAGCTGCTGGTCTGCGGCGGCGGTGTGCACAATCCGGTGCTGCTGGCGCGGCTGCGGTCGCGCCTGCCGGGGGTGGCGGTGGCCTCCACGCAGACGCTCGGCCTGGACCCGGACTACGTGGAAGCGATGGGCTTCGCCTGGCTTGCGCGCGAAACCCTTGCGGGCCGCCCCGGCAACCTGCCGGCGGTCAGCGGCGCACGCGGACCGCGCGTCCTCGGCGCGATCCACCTGGCCTGAGCGGCCGCGCCCGGTTCAGAAGCCCGCGCCCGCCGGCAGCTGGCGCAACGCGGCGATGGCTTCGGACAGCGCATCCACTTCCGGATTCTCGAAGCCGCTGCGGACTTCGTGTTCGCTGGCGAACAGCCCGTGCTCGATCAGCGACAGCACGGTCTGGTGCTGGGTCCAGCCGCGCGCCACGGCGATACGGCGGATCCGCTCGACCAGGATGGGGTCGATGTCGCGCAACAGCAGATCGGTCATGCGGACTCCCGAAGCAGGCCTGACAACGGCGCGCCCCACGCGCCGCCGCCCATCATCGGCAACTCTTCCCGCGCTTTCAATCGCCGGCGGCGGCCGGTCCGGCCGCGCGCGCCCTCCACCCGACGAACGCGTTCCAGCCGCCGCGCATCCAGGCCCTGCCCTAGCTCGGCCATGCCCGCTTCCGCGTTCCCGGCGACCGCTCCCGGGTCCGTCCTGGATCCCGCAACGGCGCGACCGCTGTCACCGTCAGGCGGCCGCGGCGGTGCGACGGCGCTGCTGCAGTATCAACAGCGCACACAGGATCAGCACCGGGATCGCCATCAGGGCGGTGCCGATGAAGAACAGCGCGTAGCCGTCCAGCAGCGTGCGTCCCTGCGCCAGGGTCTGCACCGACCAGCCCGACAGGCCCTTCAGGGCCTTGCCGGGCATGGCGTAGAACGAACTGAGCAGCGCGTACTGGGTGGCGGTGTAACCGATGCTGGTCAGGCTGGACATGTAGGCGATCAGCGCCGTGCCGGCGAAGCCGTTGGCGAAGTTGTCGATCGCCATCGCTGTCGCGAAGCGCGGCAATTCCGCGCCGCCGTAAGCCAGCCAGGCGAAGGCCAGGTTCGAACAGGGGCCCAGCACGGCGCCGGCCATCAACGCGGTCAGCATGCCCCAGCGCACCGAAACCAGGCCGGCGGCGGCAATGCCGAGGAACGTCGCCACCAGGCCCACCGAACTACGCACGGCGCCCACGGTGTCTTCGGACAAGCCGAGGTCGACATAGAACGGGTTGGCCATCGGCCCCATCACGAAGTCGGCCAGGCGATAGATGCTGATCGCGAGCAGGATCAGGATCGCGCCGCTGCGGTGTTCGCGGACGAAGGCCACGAACGGGCCGACCACCGCGTCGAACAGGCCACGCGGCGTCCACAGCGGCACCGCCTGCGCCTGCACCGCGGCGACCTCGCGCGCCGGCTCGCGCGCCATGACCACGGCGACCATGCCCAGCGCCATCAGCACCGCCATCGCCTCGTAGGACACCTGCCAGCCGACCCGCGAGGCGATCAGCAGGATCAGCGCGTCGGTGACCAACAGCGCGGTGCGGTAACCCAGCGCCGAGGACGACGTCAGCAGGCCCAGCTGCTCGCTGTTGTCGGCGATCTCGATGCGCCAGGCATCGATCACGATGTCCTGGGTCGATGCGGCGAAGGCGACCACGACCGCCATCACCCCGAACACCACGATGTGCTTCCATGCGATGCCCAGGAACATCATGCTCCCCCCCTCGGGCTGGATCAGCGCCATGCCGACCAGGCCCGCCGCCACCACGATCTGCGACAGCAGCATCCAGCCCCGACGGCGGCCGAGCCTGCCGAAGCCCGGCACGTCGGTCTTGTCGACGATCGGCGCCCACAGGAACTTCAGCGAATAGGCCAGGCCGACCCAGGACAGGAAGCCGATCGTGCCCAGGTCGGCGCCTTCCTTGCGCATCCAGAAGCCGAGCGTGTTGCCGACCAGGTACAGCGGCAGGCCGGAACTGAAGCCCAGCAACAGCATCGCCAGCACCTTGCGCTGGCGCAGGTTGGCCAGCACCTGCTGCCAGGACTGGCGCGGCTTGGCGACCTGGCTCATTCGCGGTAATCCACCACGTACGGCGCATGGTCGGAGAAGCGCTGTGCCGTGTAGATCGAACACTGCTGCAGGCGCTCGCGCAGCGACGGGGTGACGAACTGGTAGTCGATGCGCCAACCGACGTTGTTGGCCCGCGCCGCGCCGCGGTTGCTCCACCAGGTGTAGTCCTGGCCTTGCGGATGCAGCGCGCGGTACGTGTCGACCCAGCCGCGACCGCTCGCCGGATCGGCCTCGTGCGCGTGGTCGGCGCACAGGCCGTTGAGCCAGTCGCGCTCGGGCGGCAGGCAGCCGGAGTTCTTCTGGTTGGATTTCCAGTTCCTGATGTCCAGCGCCGAACGCACGATGTTCCAGTCGCCGCACAGCACGTAGTCGCGGCCGCTGGCCAGCCATTCGGCCAGGATCGGCCGCAGCCAGTCCATCACCTGGAACTTGTAGCCCTGGCGCAGTTCGCCGGACGAGCCGGACGGGATGTAGAAGGACACCACGCTGAGGTTGCCGAACCGCGCTTCCAGGTAGCGGCCTTCCTCGTCGAATTCAGGCCAGCCCAGCGCGGTGCGCACCTCGTCGGGCTCGCGTTTGCTGTAGATCGCCACGCCGCTGTAGCCCTTCTTGGTGCTGGCATCGCGGAACCAGGCCCGGTAGCCGTCGGGCAGGAACGCCGCGCCGGACAGCTGGTGTTCCTGCGCCTTGGTCTCCTGCACGCACAGCACGTCGGCCTGCTGGGTGGAGAACCATTCGAAGAAGCCCTTGGTGGCGGCCGAACGCAGGCCGTTGGCGTTGAAGCTGATGATGCGCATGGAGAGCCGGGAATTGAGAATGGGGAATAGAGAATCGGCAAAGCGTACCCCAGTGAGACCGCGAAGACGGAACAACCGCTATGCTTTTAGCCATTCCCTATTCCCCTTTCTCCATTCCCGGCCCCGCAATGACCAACTACCGGCAGCGATTCCTGCAACTGGCCCTGGACGCCGACGCGCTGCGCTTCGGCGAGTTCACGCTGAAGTCCGGGCGGCTCAGCCCCTATTTCTTCAATGCCGGGCGTTTCGACTCCGGGGCCAAGATCGCCGAGCTGGCGGCGTGCTACGCCGACGCCGCCGACGCCGCCGGGCTGGACTTCGACCTGCTGTTCGGCCCCGCCTACAAGGGCATCCCGCTGGCGACCGCGCTGGCCAGCGAATACGCGCGCCGCGACCGCGACCTGCCGCTGGCGTTCAACCGCAAGGAAGCCAAGGCCCACGGCGAGGGCGGCAGCCTGATCGGCGCGCCGCTGGCCGGGCGCCGGGTGCTGATCGTCGACGACGTGATCACCGCCGGCACCGCGATCCGCGAGGCGCTGCAGATCATCCGCCAGGCCGGCGGCATTCCCGCCGCGATCCTGGTCGCGCTGGACCGGCAGGAGATCGCCGCCGAGCAGGATCGGCGCTCGGCCGCGCAGGCGGTGGCCGCCGAGGCCGGCATTCCTGTGGTGTCGGTCGCGCACCTGGGCGACCTGCTTGCATTCACCGCCGGAAACGCGGACCTTGTCGGTTTTCGCGAACCGTTGCTGGCCTACCGGGCCCGCTACGGGAGTGATCCATCAGGCTGACAGCAGGGGGCTGCCACGATGCCGATCCAACGACCATGGAGCGTGGCCTTGCTGGCCGCGCTCGCGCTGCCGGCGGCGGCGCAGAAGGCCGATGCGCCGGACAAGAAGCTGTATTGCTGGAACCAGGGCGGGCAACGCATCTGCAGCGACGCGCTGCCGCCGGAAGCGGTGAACCAGGCGCGCGACGAGTTCAATGCCACCAGCGGCGCGCGCAGCGGCGCGGTCGGGCGCGCGCTGACCGCCGAGGAACGCGCCGCCGCCGCCGCCGAGGCGGCGCAACGGCGCGCCGATGCCGCCGCCGAGGAAACCCGCAAACGCACCGACCAGGCGATGCTGCTGTCGTTCCAGACCGAGGACGAGCTGCGCCGCGTGTTCTCCGAGCGCACCGACATCGTCGACAACAACATCGACACCGCACGCTACAACGTCACCAGCCTGCGCGAGGGCCTGGTCGCGCTGCTGTCGGTGGCCGGAGAACGCGAACTGGCCGGGCAGAAGGTGCCCGAGAAGGTCGCCAACGACGTGCAGCAGCGCCATCGCGAACTGCTGTGGCAGCTGCGCATGCAGAAGAACTTCGAGCAGCAGCGGCTGGGGCTGAACCAGGAGATCGAGGCCACGCTGCAGCGCTACCGTGCGGCGAAGCAGCCGGGGACGCCGGTCGGCGGCTGAGGCCCGCTCCCCGCCCAACGCGTGGCTGTGCAGGAACGGTTCCATCGCCGTGGCCAGGCAATGGGGCCTTGCACCGCTTCGGATCATTCGACCGCAGCCTTTCCACGCCTCCTGGTTGCCACAGCGCCGGTTGCGGCCGTCAGCGGCCGGTTCCGCGTCGGGGCTGAAGCCCCTTCCACGCCCGTCCAGCCGACCCCCGAAGGGTTCCCTGTAGGAGCGGCTTCAGCCGCGACGAGCGGAGCGGCAGGCTTCCCGGCCGCAGAGGGCGTCGGGGCTGAAGCCCCTCCTACAGGAACCTGCGCCGGTCGAAACCCCGGAGGAACGCTGCCGCTCGACCTAGGACCATTGATCTGCACAGATGACGCCGAGCGCGCTTTTGCGCGCCCGCCGCCTCGCCCGGACTCAGAAGCCCGGCGCCAGCGACGGCAGCGCCGCCTGCAGATGGGCGCGGAACAGGTCCTTGATCCGCGCCAGCGCGGCGGCGTTGTCGGCCTCGAAACGCAGCACCAGCACCGGCGTGGTGTTGGAGGCGCGCAGCAGCCCCCAGCCGTCGCTGAAGTCGGCGCGCAGGCCGTCGATGGTGACGATGCGCGCGCCGTCGAACGCCGAGCCTTCCTGCTGTGCGCCGGCGACCAGCTGCGCCACCAGCGCATGCGCGTCCTGCCCGTCCAGCGGCACCTTGATCTCCGGCGTGGCGACGCTGTCGGGAAGCTCGGCCAGCACCTCGGACGGGGTTTCCTCGCGCTGGGCCAGGATCTCCAGCAGTCGCGCCGCCGCGTACAGGCCGTCGTCGAAGCCGTACCAGCGCTCCTTGAAGAAGAAATGGCCGCTCATCTCGCCGGCCAGCTCCGCATCGGTCTCGCGCATCTTCGCCTTGATCAGCGAGTGCCCGGTCTTCCACATCATCGGGCTGCCGCCGTTGCGCAGCACGTAGTCGGACAGCTTGCCGGTGCACTTGACATCGTAGATCACCAGCGCGCCCGGGTTGCGCTGCAGCACGTCGGCGGCGAACAGCATCAGCAGGCGGTCCGGGTAGATCATCGCGCCTTCCTTGGTGACCACGCCAAGACGGTCGGCGTCGCCGTCGAAGGCGATGCCCAGGTCGGCGTCGAAGCGCTTCACCGTCTGGATCAGGTCTTCCAGGTTGTGCGGTTCGCTGGGATCGGGGTGGTGGTTGGGGAAGGTGCCGTCGACGTCGCAGTACAGCGGGATCACCTCTGCGCCGATCGCCTCCAGCAGGCGCGGCGCGATCTCGCCGCCGACGCCGTTGCCGGCATCGGCGACGACCTTGAGCGGCCGGTCCAGCTGCACGTCGTCGGCGATGCGCTGGATGTACTCGTCGCTGACATCCTGCTGCTGCAAGCGTCCCGGCTCGTCGGCGACCGGCAGGCGGCCTTCGCTGATGCGCGCGTACAGGTCGGTGATCGCCTCGCCGGACAGGGTCTCGCCGCCGACCACGATCTTGAAGCCGTTGTAGTCCGGCGGATTGTGGCTGCCGGTCACCGCCACGCAACTGCCGGCGCGCAGGTGGAAACTGGCGAAGTACACCACCGGGGTCGGCGCCAGGCCGATATCGGTGACGTGGCAGCCGGCGCGGCGCAGGCCTTCGATCAGCCCGGCCGACAGCTCCGGCCCGGACAGGCGTCCGTCGCGGCCGACCACCACCTCGTTCAGGCCCTGCTCCTGCATCACCGCGCCGATCGCCTGGCCGATGAGCGTGGCGACCTGCGGGCTGAGGTCGCGGCCGACCACGCCGCGGATGTCGTAGGCGCGGAAGATGGCCGCCGGCACGTTGTGCGACGGCACCGGCTTGGCGACGGCCTCGGCATCGGCATCGACCGCGGCCGGCTGCGGCACCGGCTCCTGGGTCAGGCTCTGGCGCAGGGTCGGCGCATCGTCGTCCGCGCCCGCGGACGCGCGGCGGACGCGCAGGCCGCGTCCACGGCTACCCAGCAACGCGACCAGCGCCAACAGCGCGGTCAGGCCGGCGACGATTACGCACGGCAACGCGCCCAGTCCCAGCGGGCCGGGTTCGACGTCCGACAGCGCCGCGACCACGCGCAGCCCGGTCTTGCCCACCGGACGCGACAGCGCGTCGCCTCGCTCGGCCAGCGCGCTGTCGCCGGCGGCGATCACGTTGTAGCCGCCCTGGCGCAGCGCCAGATAGGCTTGTTCCGGCACCGGCGCCTGCGCCACCGGCGCGGTCAGCAGGCGCAGCGGCAGGCGCAGGTAGGCCACGCCGCGCTCGCCGCCGAGGGTCACCGGGGCCGCCAGCGCCAGCCGCGGCGCGCCGCCATCGCGCACCACCGCGCTGGCCACCGCGTCGGTCAGCAGCGCCTTCTCCAGCACCGCCAGGCGGCCATAGCCGAAGCGTCCGGCATCGGCGTAATGCGCGCTCAGGTCGCCGGCCAGCACCAGCGCCTCCTCGGCGTCCTTCCAGTTCTCGCGCAGCGCCTGCGCGGCGGCCGCGGCGTCGCCGCCGGTCAGTGCCGACTGCAGCGGGGCCTGCTGCAACAGTCCGGTCAGCCGCTTGCCGAGCCCGGCCATGGCCAGCGAGGTCTGCGCGACGGCGTCGTCGCGCGCCTGCTGCAACGCGGTCGAGCGCTGCTCGTGGCGCCATTGCTGCGCGCCGCTCCAGCCGAACCAGCCGGCCAACAGCGCCAGCAGCAGCGCCAGCAACGGCGCCGCCTTGCGAAACCCGGTCGGCGCCGGCCCACGTTGTGTTGCCTCGCTCATGCAGACGATCCCCCGTCAGCGCACCCCGGTGTGGCCGAATCCACCCGATCCCCTTGCGCTGTCGGCGAAAGTATCCACCACCTGCAGGTCCACGCGCACGACCGGCATCACCACCAGTTGCGCGATGCGATCGCCGGGCTCGATGGTGAACGCTTCACGTCCGCGGTTCCAGACGCTGATCAGCAGCGGTCCCTGGTAGTCGGCGTCGATCAGCCCGGTGCCGTTGCCGAGCACGATGCCGTGGCGATGGCCGAGCCCGGAACGCGGCAGCACCACCGCGCACAGGCCCGGATCGGCGATGTAGATCGCCAGGCCGCTGGGGATCAGCGCGGTATCGCCGGGCGCCAGGGTCAGCGGCGCCTCGGTCGCGGCGCGCAGGTCCAGGCCGGCGCTGGCCGCGGTGGCGTAGTGCGGCAGCGGCCAGTCGTCGCCGAAACGCGGGTCCAGCAGCTTGACCTGCAGGGGGTGCGGAGCCGGGATGGTCATGCGTGCAGTCGCTCCGCGATCAGGGCCAGCAGTTGTTCGGCCAGCTGCGCCTTGGGCATGGCCGGGAACACCCGTTCGCCCTCCTGCCAATAGGCCGTGGCCGCGTTCTGGTCGCTCTCGAAGCCGTTGCCGGCCACGCCCACCTGGTTGGCGATGATCAGGTCCAGGTGCTTGTCGGTGAGCTTGCCACGGGCGTAGCGCTCGATGTCGTGGGTCTCGGCGGCGAAGCCGACCACCAGCTTCAAGGCCTGGGTCTGCGCGGCGACCTCGGCGAGGATGTCCGGGGTGCGTACCAGTTCCAGGGTCAGCGTCTCGCCGCGCTTCTTGATCTTCTGCTCGGCGACCTGCCTGGGCGTGTAGTCGGCGACCGCGGCGGTGCCGATGTAGATGTCGGCCGGCAGCGCGCCCAGCACCGCTTCGCGCATCTGCGCCGCCGAGCGCACGTCGATGCGCTGCACGCCGGGCGGCCTGGGCAGCTGCACCGGGCCGCTGACCAGCACCACGTCCGCGCCCTGCGCGGCGGCGGCCGCGGCGACCGCGTAGCCCATCTTGCCGCTGCTGCGGTTGCCCAGATAGCGCACCGGGTCCAGGTCCTCGTAGGTCGGGCCGGCGCTGATCAGCAGGCGCAGGCCGCTCAGCGCGCCGGTGGCGACCGGCGCCGGCGCTGCCTGCGCACCACCAGTTCGGCTCAGCGCGGCGGCGATCGCGGCCGGCTCGGTCAGGCGTCCGGGCCCGGACTCGCCTTCGGCCAGCGGGCCGTCTTCCGGCCCCACCACCTGCACCCCGCGCTGGCGCAGCGTGGCGACGTTGGCCTGGGTGGCCGGATGCAGCCACATGCGGTGGTTCATCGCCGGCGCCACCAGCAGCGGCGCCTCGCTGGCCAGGCACAGGGTGCTGACCAGGTCGTCGGCCAGGCCGTGGCTGAGCCGCGCCAGCAGGTCGGCGGTGGCCGGCGCGACCACGATCCGGTCGGCCCAGCGCGCCAGTTCCAGATGACCCATCGCCTGCTCGGCGGCGCTGTCCCACAGGCTGGTGCGGGCCGGATGGCCGGACAGCGCCTGGAAACTCAGCGGCGTGACGAATTGCTGCGCGCCGGCGGTCATCGCCACCTGCACCTGGGCTCCGGCATCGCGCAGTCGCCGCACCAGTTCCAGCGACTTGTAGGCGGCGATGCCGCCGCCTACGCACAACAGCACACGCTGCCCCTGCAGGGGCGCCTCAGAAGTACCGGTCACGTCGGGAATGTCCTACCCATGCAAGAACGATTAGCTTACCCGATGGCCCTCGAGGGCCCTGATACCGTTGCGCCATATCGCCCGCCAATCTGGCGATATGCACATACGCTACTGGCCCCGCAACGAACGCCCCCGGGAAAAGCTGCTGTCGCGCGGCGCCCGGGCCCTCTCCGACGCCGAACTGCTGGCGATCTTCCTCGGCTCCGGCCTGTCCGGCAGCGACGCGGTGCGGACCTCGCGCGACCTGCTGCATCGGCACGGCCCGCTGCGCGAACTGCTCGATCGTCCCCCTCGCGACCTGGTCAAGCTGCCCGGGCTGGGCCTGGCGCGGGCCTGCAAGCTGGCGGCCGCGCTGGAGCTGGGCCAACGCCATCTGGCCGCCGAACTGGAACGCGGCACGACCATGACCGATCCGGGCGCGGCAGGCCGCTACTTCGCGCAAAAGCTGCGGGCGAGGCCGCACGAAGTGTTCGCGGTGCTGTTCCTGGACACGCGGCACCGCTCGCTGGCGTTCGAAGAGCTGTTCCAGGGCACCTTGGACGGCGCCGAGGTGCACCCGCGCGAAGTGGTGCGGCGCGCGCTGGCGCACAACGCCGCCGCGGTGATCATTGGCCACAATCACCCCTCCGGGCACCCGGAACCCTCGCACGCCGACCGTGCCGTCACCGAACGCCTGAAGCACGCCCTGGGGCTGGTGGACGTGCGCCTGCTGGACCACTTCATCATCGGCGACGGCACGCCGATATCGATGGCGGCGCGCGGCTGGGCGTGAGTCGGCAGTGGCGCGTTCATCGTGCCCTGCAGCCTGCGCGATTCGCCACCGCCAGCGATTCCCGCGGCGCCGGGCGGCGGCCGGCAGCGGCGCAGCTGAGGTCGGCCTGAATCCGAAGCGGGCCGGGACGCGGCAGGTCGGGTAAAATCGCCGGTTCCGCGCTTCAAGCAGAGCTAATGTGAAATCCCAACTCCGCGCCCTGATCGGTCAAGGCATCGAAGCCTTGCGTGCCAACGGCACCCTGCCCGCCGACACCCTGCCGCCGGACTTCGTGGTCGAACGGCCCAAGACCCGCGAGCATGGCGATTTCGCCACCAACGCGGCGATGCTGCTGGCCAAGGCCGCGCGCGGCAATCCGCGCGCGCTGGCCCAGCAGCTGGTCGCCGCGCTGCCGGCCAGCGACGACCTGTCCAAGGTCGAGATCGCCGGCCCGGGCTTCATCAACTTCCACCTCAGCCCCGGCGCCTACCAGCGCGAGGTGCTGGCGGTGATCAAGCAGGGCGAGGACTACGGCCGCAGCCTCATCGGCAACGGCCGCACGGTCGGCGTGGAATACGTCTCGGCCAATCCTACCGGCCCGCTGCATGTCGGCCACGGCCGCGCCGCGGCGATCGGCGACTGCCTGGCGCGGCTGCTCGAGGCCAACGGCTGGAACGCCAAGCGCGAGTTCTACTACAACGACGCCGGCGTGCAGATCGAGAACCTGGCGCTGTCGGTGCAGGCGCGCGCGCAGGGCCTGACCCCCGACAGCGACGGCTGGCCGGAGGCCGGCTACCGCGGCGAGTACATCCAGGACGTCGCCCAGGCCTACCTGGCCGGGGAGACCGTCGACCTGGAAGGCCACCTGGTCACCGGCGCGCGCGACCCGCACGACCTGGATGCGATCCGCCGCTTCGCCGTGGCCTATCTGCGCAACGAGCAGAACCACGACCTGGCCGCGTTCGGCGTGGACTTCGACATCTACTTCCTGGAAAGCTCGCTGTACAACGACGGCAAGGTCGAGGAAGCGGTGCAGAAGCTGATCGCCTCCGGCCACACCTACGAGGAAGGCGGCGCGCTGTGGCTGAAATCCACCGATTTCGGCGACGACAAGGACCGCGTGATGCGCAAGTCCGACGGCACCTACACCTATTTCGTGCCGGACGTGGCCTACCACCTGACCAAGTGGCAGCGCGGCTACGAGCGCGCGATCACCGAACTGGGCGCCGACCACCACGGCTCGCTGGCGCGGGTGCGCGCCGGGCTGCAGGCGATGGAGCTGGGCATCCCGCCGGGTTGGCCGGAATACGTGCTGCACCAGATGGTCACGGTGATGCGCGGCGGCGAGGAAGTGAAGCTGTCCAAGCGCGCCGGCAGCTACCTGACCCTGCGCGACCTGATCGACGAAGCCGGCTGCGACGCCACCCGCTGGTTCCTGATCGCGCGCAAGCCCGACTCGCAGCTGACCTTCGACATCGACCTGGCCCGGCAGCAGAGCAACGACAATCCGGTGTTCTACGTGCAGTACGCGCATGCGCGGGTGTGCAGCCTGCTGCGCCAGGCGCAGGAGAAGCGGCTGGACTACGACCAGGGCAACGGCCTGGCCCAGCTGAACCGGCTGAACGACGCGCCTTCGCTGGAACTGATGCTGGAGCTCTCGCGCTATCCGGAAGTGGTGGAGAATGCCGGTCAGGTGCTGGAGCCGCATCTGATCGCGCAATACCTGCGCGAACTGGCCCATGCGTTCCACACCTGGTACCACGGCACGCAGGTGCTGGTGGACGATGCGTCCGAGCGCGACGCCAGGCTGACCCTGGCGGTGGCGGCGCAGCAGGTCCTGGCGAATGGTCTGAACCTCCTGGGGGTCTCGGCCCCGGAAAAAATGTGAGCGGAGAAGCGGTAGATGGCAGCACGACGTGGTAAGAGCCAGGCACGACGCAACAGCGGCAACGGCACGCCCGGATGGGTGTGGCTGATCGCCGGCGTGGCGATCGCGGCGGTGGTGTTCCTGGCGGCCCCGGGCCTGTTCAAGAAGGACGGCGACGGCTTCCTGCGGGTCGGCCCGCGCGCCAACCCCGACGCGCAACCGGCGCCGGTGGCCGATGCCGACGTGGACGCGGTGCCGGAACTGCCCAGGCCCGCCGCCAGCGCCAAGCCCGACGAGAAGAAGGACGCACAGACCCAGTACGACTTCTACACCCTGCTGCCCGGCAAGGAAGTGCAGATGTCCGACGCCGAGCTGGCCGCCAGCGCGCGCGCCGAAGCGGCGCGCCAGGCGCGTGCGCAGCAGGTGACCGCGGCGACCTCGGCCACCACGCCGGCCACCGCCGGCGCGGCGGCGACGCCGAGCGCGTCCCATCCCGTGCCGTTGCCGGAAACCGCCGCGGCGACCCCGGCCGCCTCCGCCACCGCCGCGACCCCGGCGGCGAGCAGGCCGGCGCCGGCGACCGCAACCGTCGCCACGGCCGCGCCGGCGCCGGCCGCGGACAACGCGCGCTACATCCTGCAGGCCGGCTCGTTCGGCGCCTCCGGCGATGCCGAGTCGACCAAGGCCAAGCTGGCCATGCTCGGCCTGTCGGCACGCGTGGAATCGGCGCAGATCAGCGGCAAGACGGTCTATCGCGTGCGCATGGGCCCGTACGGCAGCGCCAGCGAACTGGCCGAGGCCAAGCAGAAGCTGACCGGCAGCGGCGTCCCGGCGATCGCGATCAAGGCGCAGTGAAGCTGGCAGCAGGGAGTCGGGAAACGGGAATGGGGAAAAGCAACAGCTCTGCACTTCCCCGCTGCCGGCCGTACAACGACGGATAGTGATGCGCTGCCGGTCACGCCGGCCCTGGCGACACTCGACGTGTGCTTGGACCTGACCGCAAGCCGGAGGCGTCGACGACCGCTTTTCGTTTTTGCTTCTACCATTCCCGATTCCCCACTCCCTATTCACGGCCCCCAATGACCAAGACCGCCCTCATCACTGGCGCCACTTCCGGTTTCGGCGCCGCCGCCGTGCGCCGCTTCGTCGACGCCGGCTGGCGCGTGATCGCCACCGGCCGCCGCGCCGAACGCCTGCAGCCGCTGATCGACGCCTTCGGCGCCGAGCGCGTGCATGCGGCCGCCTTCGACATCCGCGACGAAGCGGCGATGGACGCGATGCTGGCCGCACTGCCCGAAGCCTTCCGCGGCATCGACCTGCTGGTCAACAACGCCGGCCTGGCGCAAGGCACCGCGCCGGCGCAGGCCGCGCGGCTGGACGACTGGCGCACGATGATCGACACCAACATCACCGCGCTGGTGACGCTGACCCATCGCCTGCTGCCGACGCTGATCCAGCACCGCGGCGCGATCATCAACATCAGCTCGGTAGCGGCGATCTACCCGTATCCGGGCGGCAACGCCTACGGCGGCACCAAGGCCTTCGTCAGCCAGTTCTCGCTGGGCCTGCGCTCGGACCTGCACGGCACCGGCGTGCGCGTGACCGCGATCGAACCGGGCATGGCCGAAACCGAGTTCACCCTGGTGCGCACCCATGGCGACCAGAGCGCGTCGGACACGCTGTACCACGGCGCCGCGCCGATGACCGCCGAGGACATCGCCGAGACGATCTTCTGGGTAGCGACGCTGCCGCCGCATCTGAACATCAACCGCCTGGAACTGATGCCGGTGACGCAGTCGTTCGCCGGCTTCCAGGTCGCGCGGCAGCCCGCGCCGGGCGCGTGAGCGGCGATCGCGCGCCGGCCGCGGCGATGCAGGACGTATCGCGCGAACGCTTCGAGCAACTGTGCCGGCATCATGGCACGCTGGCGCAGGGCTACGGACCTGCGTACTGGCAGGCGTATTTCGCCGAGCCTGCCGCCGCCACGACCCGCTATTGCTACTGGCCGCCGGCCAGCGCGCTGCATACGCGGCTGATGCTGGTCAGCGACCACGCGCGCGGTGAATGCCGGATGTTCTTCATCACCGAAGACGAGGAAGAGGGCCTGTTCCGCGACGGCAGTTGATCTGGCCGGAGCCGCCGATCGGCCCCGGGCGTGGCTGACCACTGGTCCGACTGCCGTCGCTCGGCCTGGCCGGGGTCCGGCTGGCACGCCCGGCTCTTGGGAAGGACTTCCGTCCCGACTCACGCATCCAGCGCTGGGCAAGGCGCGCGCCATGCCGCGATCCACGGCCGCATCGACGGCACGTGCCAGGCACGGCGACTAGGCCGGCCCCGCCGCCGCCGGCAATGCGATTCGCCGCCGGCGCGCCAGGCGCTCGCGCAGTTGCAGGAACGGCCGCTCCACCGCGTGGTGCAGCAATGCGGCCGCCAGCAGCGCCATCGCCGCGTACAGCGCGAAGGCGAGCAGCCCGCGCCCGTCCAGCGCGACACCGAACCACGCCTGGGTGAGGTGGAACACGGCCTTGTGGGTCAGGTACAGGCTGTACGACGCGGCGGCCAGCCAGGCCACGCCCGGCACGCGGCTGCGACCGAGCACGCCCTGCAGCGAGGCGCCGGCGAACACCAGCAACGCCAGGCCCAGCGACAGCAGCGGCCAGCCGACCGCGTTGCCGAGCAGCCCGGTACGCTCGCGAAACAGCCACATCGCCAGCGCGCACACCGCCAGCCCCATCAGCGCCGCCAGGTTCGCGTGGCGCTGCAGCCGTTGCCAGCGCTGCGGCCGGAACACCTTGCACGCGGCCAGGACCACGCCGGCCAGCAGGCCATCGAGCCGGTTCCAGGTCGGGTAGTAGATGTCCTCGATGAACCAGTTGCGCTGCAGCCCGGCGCCGACGCGATCCAGTGCGCTGTCGTGCAGCCAGGTCGCGGTGCGCAACGCGACGCCGGCCAGCACCACGGCCACGCACAGCGCGACGAAGCGCGGCGCCGACGGCCGCCGCATCGACGCCGCCGCCAGCAGCGGGAACACCAGGTAGAAGTGCTCTTCCACGCACAGCGACCAGGCATGCGAGAACGCCGGCTGGTTGGCGTAGTCGATGCCCAGGTTCAAGGTGAAGCTGGCGAACATCCACCATGGCGCGATACCCGGCGCCTCGCGGAAGCCGGGCCAGGCCAGGTACAGCGACAGCACCACCACGAACGCCGGCAGAATGCGGAAGGCGCGGCGCAGGTAGAAGTCGCCGTAGCGCAGCGGCTCGCCGCGCGCCAGCGGCGCCAGCACCTGGCCGCCGATCAGGAAGCCGCTGAGCACGAAGAACAGATCCACGCCCATCCAGCCGTAGCGCGACAGCCAGGTCCAGTCCGGTCCCAGGCCGCCGACCACGAACGAGTGGAACAGCATCACCCACACGATCGCCAGCGCGCGCAACAGGTCCAGGCCGGGATAGCGCATCGGGTCGTCGAGGTGATCGCAGGGGCGTTCAGCTTACGGGCCGGTGCCGGCGCCCGTCCATCGCCAACGGCGGCGACAGCAGCAGGCATGTGGCGCGGACGAGCAGGCGCGCCCCTGTGCGCGATGCTCGCCGCTGGCGATCGCGGCGCTGCGCTGTTGCATGCACAGCTGGGCAAGGAGCGCCCGGCCCATCGGCCGGACGCGCGCCGCCGCTCAGCCCAGCGGCTCGTCCGACAGGTAGGTGTAGCCGGTCAGTCCCGCTTCCAGCGCCGCTGCCAGCGCCTGCGCCTCGTCCGCTGGCAGCTGCGCAGCGGCCACGCGCTCGGCGTAGGTCGCGCGCAGCTCGTCCAGGCGGTAGCCGACGTAATCGAGCATCACGTCGGTGGTATCGCCACGGCGCTGCTGGGCGATGCGATAGCCGCTGCCGTCGGCGCTGACCTCCACCGCGTCGGTGTCGCCGAACAGGTTGTGGATGTCGCCAAGGATCTCCTGGTAGGCGCCGACCAGGAAGAAGCCGATGCGGTAGCTCTCGCCGGCGCGCAGTTCGTGCAACGGCAGCGAGCTGTCCAGGCTCTCGTTCTCGACATAGGTCTTGACCATGCCGTCCGAGTCGCAGGTCATGTCGGCGATCACGCCACGCCGCGACGGCGCCTCGTTCAGGCGCTCGATCGGCAGGATCGGGAACACCTGGTCGATCGCCCACACGTCCGGAATCGATTCGAACACGCTGAAGTTGACGAAGTACTTGTCCACCAGCCGCTCGTTGAGCTCGTCCAGCACCGGGCGGTGGCTCTTTTCCTCGCTGCTCAGGCGCTGGCGCACGGCGTGGGCGATGGCGTAGAACAGGTCGTCGATGCGCGCGCGCTGCGGCAGGTCGATCTGGCCCAGCGCGTAGCTGGACAGGCCCTCGGCATGGAAATGCTGCGCTTCCTGGAACAGCTCCACCGCCGGACGCACGTCCAGTTCGGCATGGATCTCGCGCAGGTGGCGCACCGGCGCCGGCTCGTCGGCGTGCGCGTCGGGCACGCGTCCTTCCGGCGCCTGCTCCACCTCGGCCACGTTGGCGATCAGCACCGCGTGGTGCGCGGTCATCGCGCGCCCGCACTCGGTGACCACCCGCGGCGGGGCCAGCCCATGCTGCTCGCAGGCCTCGGCCAGCGGCTGCACGATATTGCTGGCGTAGGCATGCAGGCCGTAGTTGATCGAGCAGTAGCTGCGCGAACGGGTGCCCTCGTAGTCGATGCCCAGGCCGCCGCCGACGTCGACATGGCTGATCCTGGCGCCCAGCTTGGACAGCTCGACGAAATAGCGGGTGGCCTCGCGCATGCCGTTGGCGATGTCGCGCACGTTGGAGATCTGCGAGCCCATGTGGAAATGCAGCAGGTTCAGCGCATCGGCGTACTCGGTGTCGCGCAGCTGCTTCCACAGGTCCAGCAGCTGGCGCGGCGACAGCCCGAACTTGGCCTTGTCGCCGCCGCTGTTCTGCCACTTGCCGGCGCCCAGCGAGGCCAGCCGCATGCGCACGCCCAGGCCCGGCTTGACCCCCAGCGCCTTGGCTTCCTCGATCACCAGGCCCAGCTCGGAGGGCTTCTCGATGACGATGAAGGTCTGCAGGCCCAGCTTGCGTCCGATCAGCGCCAGGCGGATGTACTCGCGGTCCTTGTAGCCGTTGCACACGATCAGCCCGCCCGGCCGCGACAGCGCCAGCACCGCCATCAGCTCCGGCTTGCTGCCCGCCTCCAGGCCGAAGCCCTCGCCCTGGTGGCTGGCCAGCGTGCCGGCCACCCCGCGGTGCTGGTTGACCTTGATCGGATACACCGCGGTATAGCCGCCGGTGTAGTCCCAGTCGGCCTGGGCCTGGGCGAAGGCGGCCTGCAGCTTGCCCAGGCGCTCGCCGAGGATGTCGGGGAAGCGCACCAGCATCGGCAGCTTGGCGCCGGCCGCGCGCGCGGCGTCGACCACCTCCGGCAGCGCGATCACCGCCCCGTCCGGCCCCTGCGGCCGCACCACCACGCGCCCGGCCGCGTCCACGTCGAAATACCCATCGGCCCAATGCGGGATCGAATAGGTCTTGCGTGCTTGGTCGGGGGACCAATCGCTCATCGTGTCGGCTCGGCTGAGGGCAAAAGGGCGTGAATTGTAACGCCTGGCTCGCATGGGGTCCGTTACAATCCGCGCCGACCCGACGCCCGGCTCCCCGGTGGGAACCGTGGGTTTGGGGTTGGCGCTGCGTTGCGGCTGGAGTGCGCGAGGCCGCGCCCTGCCTCATCCGGCGAGGGGTTGGGCCTGGCATCGCGCGATTTGGCTGCGCGAGGCTGCGCCTTACCCTCACCCGGCGAAGGGTGGGCCTGGCATCGCGCTATTTGGCTGCGCGAGGCTGCGCCCCACCCTCATCCGGCGCTCCGCGCCACCTTCTCCCGGTGGGAGAAGGGAAGCCTGCACTCTTTCTGCTTTCTTAGGATATCCATGAGCGCCAACGACAACTGGTACATCGAACACTTCCAGCCCACCGGCTCGGCCATCGGCTACCGCATCACCGGCAAGCTGGACGAAGTGCAGTCGCCGTTCCAGAAGATCGAGATCTACGACACCACCGATTGGGGCAAGCTGATGGTGATCGACGGCGCGGTGATGCTGACCACGCGCGACAACTTCTTCTACCACGAGATGATCAGCCACCCGGCGCTGTTCACCCACGCCGCGCCCAAGCGCGTGGTGATCATCGGCGGCGGCGACTGCGGCACGCTGCGCGAGGTGCTCAAGCACCCGGGCGTGGAAAGCGCCACCCAGTGCGACATCGACGAGCAGGTCACGCGCATGGCCGAGAAGTACTTCCCGGAACTGTGCGAATCCAACTCAGACCCGCGCGCCGAGCTGCTGTTCGACGACGGCATCGCCTACATGGCCAATTGCCCGGCCGGCAGCGTGGACATCGTCATCGTCGACTCCACCGATCCGGTCGGCCCGGCCGAAGGCCTGTTCAACAAGGCGTTCTACGCCAG
This sequence comes from Xanthomonas sp., assembly GCF_017163755.1. Lineage (GTDB taxonomy): Bacteria > Pseudomonadota > Gammaproteobacteria > Xanthomonadales > Xanthomonadaceae > Xanthomonas_A. The sequence goes on along the minus strand of NZ_JAFIWC010000006.1, from coordinate 167,643 downwards.
CTGCTTCAAGGCGCTGAAGGACGACGGCATCCTGGTGCAGCAGTCCGAGTCGCCGCTGGCGCTGCTGGACCTGATCAAGGAAATGCGCGCGGAGATGGGCAAGGCCGGCTTCGCCAGCTTCCACACCGTGCCGTTCCCGCAGCCGTGCTACCCGACCGGCTGGTGGAGCGTGACCCTGGCGCGCAAGCAGGGCGGTTTCGACTTCCGCCAGGACGACGCGGCCGCCAAGCCGTTCGCCACCCGCTACTACAGCGCGCACCTGCACGCCGGCACCCAGGTGCTGCCGCCGTTCGTGGCCGAAGCGCTGGGCGAGTGAACCCGGGACGGAAGCGCATCGGCGCTTCCGCCGGAAGAACCTCTGCAAGCAGGCCGGGAAGCCGTGTCGTGCGTCGCGCAACGGCCATGTCGTGATGCGGCGCATCCATGGCGCCGTCCATGGATGCATGGCCTCGTGGATCAGCTCGAGGTCGAAGCGCCTCGACGATGCGCCCGCGATCCAGCGGCCGCGGTCCAGCAAAGCACACTCCTCCCGACGGTTCGATTGCAGCCTTCATGCGCCGCGGCGCAGCGCGCCAGCGCCAGCGCCAGCGCCAGCAAGTTTCTCGCGTCTGTTCGCAGGCTCCGGCCGGTGAAGCGACATCGGCTGGCTTCACGCCATCAGCCGCGACAGACCTTGTCGCGCCCATCGCGGCCAGCGTCCTCCCACGGCGCTTCGCCGGCTGCCTATACCTGCCCCGGTCGAAGTGCGCTGACGCGGTGACGGGATCTCCTCGAGGACGTAGAAACGTCCGTCCGGCCTGAAGCCGGCGCGATACGCTCGTCAGCCATGCGGACGGGGCATTGCGCTAACGCGGTGGCGGGATCTCCTCAAGGATGTAGAAACTTCCGTCCGGGCTGAAGCCGAAGCGATACGCGCTCATAGGCCATGCGTACAGGGCGTTGACCTTGCTTTCCCAACGCCGCTCGCCGTCGCTGCCGCCGACCACGAAGTAGATCGAACGGTCGCCGTCGGCCAGCTCCAGATTCTCGCGCTGCTCCGGGTGCAGCGCTTTCAGCCCTTCCAGATGCCTGTCGAGCGCCTTGTCCACCGCCGGCAACGCCTGCAGCGGCACTTCGTCCAACCGGATCAGCTGCGGCGCCAGTTCCGCCGGATCGCGATCGCGCGCGAACACGTGCGGGCCGTCCCAGGCCGGCGTCGGCCGCCCGCTGCCGGCGGGCCGATACTCGTAGTGATCCAGCTGGCCGGGGCGCTGCGGGTTCTGCACCTTCAGCATCACCGTGCCGTCGTCGTGGAAGAAAACGTACTGGAACACCTTCAGCTCGCGCCCCGTCAGTTCCGGCCGTGCCTTCAGTTCGGCGAACGCGTCGCGGAACAGCTGCGGCCGCTGCAGCGCATCGTGCACCGGTGCCGGCGCCTCAGCTTGCGCCTGCGCCTGCGACGCCGCCGGCTCTCCGCCGCAGCCGGCCAGGGTCAGCGCCGCCAACAGCAGCGTGGCCGCCGCCGCGCAGCGTGGCGGCAGGCTGGCGGCCTGGGTTCTACAGCGCGTCGGCATCCAGTTCGCCGGTGCGGATGCGCACCACCGTGCCCAGGTCGTACACGAACACCTTGCCGTCGCCGATCTTGCCGGTACCGGCGGCCTTGACGATCGCCTCGACCACGCGCTCGACCTGGTCCTCGCTGACCGCCACTTCCAGCTTCACCTTGGGCAGGAAATCGACGACGTACTCGGCGCCGCGGTACAGCTCAGTGTGGCCCTTCTGCCGGCCGAAGCCCTTGACCTCGGTCACGGTGATGCCGGCCACGCCCTGCGCCGCGAGCGCCTCGCGCACGTCGTCGAGCTTGAACGGCTTGATGATGGCCATGATCATCTTCATGCGGCTTTCTCCAATCCCAATGGCGTCAGGATAACGCGGTTGCGTGATGGCCGGCCGTCGGGTTCAATGAACGCGCGCTTCATCGCCGGAATTTTCCGACAGCGCACCGCGCCCAGCACCGATGGCCCCGGACCGCCGGATGCCGCAGTCTGGCGCCACCTGCCGGAGCACAGCCATGATCGACTTCAACCAACTCGACGACCTTGCCCGCCGCCTCAGCGACCTGGTGCCGCCGGGCCTGCGCGAATCCCGCGACGAACTGCAGAACACCTTCAAGAGCGCGCTGCAGGCCGGGCTGGGCAAGCTCGATCTGGTCACCCGCGAGGAATTCGAAGTGCAGCGCGCGGTACTGCTGCGCACCCGCGAGAAGCTGGACGCGCTGGAGCAGACCGTGGCCGCGCTGGAAGCCGCGCGCAGCGGCAGCGGTACCGACAGCACGCCGCAAGCCTGATCCCCGCCGCCATGAGCCTGGCGCTGGTGCACAGCCGTGCCCGCGCGGGGGTGCTTGCGCCTCCGGTCCGGGTCGAGGTCCATCTGTCCGGCGGGCTGCCGGCCACGCAGATCGTCGGCCTGCCGGAGGCCGCCGTGCGCGAATCGCGCGACCGCGTGCGCGCCGCCATCCTCTGCGCGCAGTACGAGTTCCCGGCGCGGCGCATCACCGTCAACCTGGCCCCAGCCGACCTGCCCAAAGAAGGCGGCCGCTTCGACCTGCCGATCGCGCTGGGCATCCTCGCCGCCGCCGGGCAGATCGATCCGCAGGCGCTGGGCGGCTACGAATTCCTGGGCGAGCTGGCGCTGACTGGCGAACTGCGCCCGGTGGACGGCGTGCTGCCGGCGGCGCTCGTCGCCGCGCAGGCCGGCCGCACGCTGATCGTGCCGGCCGGCAATGGCGCCGAAGCGGCGCTGGCGCAGCACGTGCAGGCCTATACCGCGCGTACCCTGCTCGAAGTCTGCGCGCTGTTGAACGGCAGCAAGACCCTGCCGGCGGCGCAGGCCCTGCCGGCCGCGGCCACGCCGTTCCCGGACCTGGCCGACGTGCGCGGGCAGGCGCATGCGCGGCGCGCGCTGGAGATCGCCGCGGCCGGGCACCACCATCTTCTGCTGATCGGCAGTCCCGGCTGCGGCAAGACCCTGCTGGCCTCACGCCTGCCCGGCATCCTGCCCGACAGCAGCGAGGCCGAAGCGCTGGAAAGCGCGGCGATCGCCTCGGTCAGCGGCCGCGGCCTGGATCCGGCACGCTGGCGGCAGCGCCCCTACCGCGCGCCGCACCACACCGCCAGCGCGGTGTCGCTGGTCGGCGGCGGCACCCATCCGCGCCCGGGCGAGATCTCGCTGGCGCATCACGGCGTGCTGTTCCTGGACGAGTTGCCTGAGTGGAACCGGCATGCGCTGGAAGTACTGCGCGAGCCGCTCGAATCGGGAACGGTCACGGTGTCGCGCGCGGCGCGCAGTTCGGAGTTCCCCGCGCGCTTCCAGCTGGTCGCGGCGATGAATCCCTGCCCCTGCGGCTGGGCCGGCGATGCCAGCGGGCGCTGTCGCTGCACGCCGGACAGCGTGCGCCGCTACCGCGCGCGCATCTCCGGCCCGCTGCTGGACCGGATCGACCTGCACGTGGACGTGCCGCGGCTGCCGCCGCAGGCCTTGCGTGCCGACGCCGCGCCCGGCGAATCCAGCGCCGCGGTGCGTGCACGGGTGGAACATGCACGGCAACGGCAGCTGGCGCGCGCCGGACGCCCCAACGGCCAGCTCGGCCAGAGCGAAACGCTGCGCGACTGCCGGCTGGGCGCGCGCGACGAGGCGCTGCTCGAGCATGCGATCGAACGGCTGCGGCTGTCGGCGCGCTCACTGCACCGCATCCTGCGCGTGGCGCGCACCATCGCCGACCTGGCCGAAAGCGACGCCATCGGCAGCGCGCACCTGAGCGAGGCGATCGGCTATCGGCAGCTGGATCGTGGCGAGGAGGTGGCGGTGCCGGCCATGGCCAGCGGCTAGGACGTGCCACGCGCTTGGCAACAGCATTGCAGGAACTTGGGTGTGCCGCGCGGCGAATGGACATCTCGGCTCGAACGTCGACGCCGCGCCGATGTGCGTCCAGCGCTTCGAGGCCAGTGCGACGTGCACCAGCCTCGATCCACTTCAGCGCGCGCGAAGAGATGCCGCCGCTCGCGCAGTGAGCCCGCGCCGCCGCGCCGCGCTCGCCACGCTTGCGCTCCAGCAGCTAGGCCACGGGTCTGTGCCACTGGCACGCGACCGGGCCAGTGGCGTGTTCCGATCACGGTGGATCACGTGTAGGAACGATCCGGACCTCGGGCCAGTAGCCGCGGCAGTTTTGACGACGAATTGTCGCGACGGATGGCCAAAGCACCAGGCGCCGCTCCCAGCGGCTGCTTGATCGCAAGCACCCACGGCTCCGACCACGCGCTAGCGCGCATGCAGGCGGAAGAACTCCTCGAGCAAGGCGTTGCAGCGGCGCGCATGGGTGAACGTCATGCCGTGCGAGGCCCCCGCCAGCGCGTGCCAGCGCGCGTCGGGCAGCCATGCGGACAGCGCTGCCGCATTGTCGCGGTACTGCGCGGGGCTGCGCTCGCCGGTGACCAGCAACACCGGCAGCGGCAGCGCCATCGCGTCCTCGCGCCGGTACGGCGGCAACGCATCGCGCAACTGCGGCGCCAGGGTCGCCGCGTTGTCGCGCACCATCTGCCGGAACATCTCGCTGCTGCGCGCCCAGGCACCCGGCTGGCTGACCGAATCGACGAAGCACGCCAGCCCCGCCTCGACCTGGCCGCTGGCGACCAGCGCCACCGCCCGTTCGCGTACCGCCTCGACCTCGGCCGGCAGGCCGCCCGGCTGTGGTCCGCCCGGATCGAACAGGCTCAGGCTGGCCAGGAGTTGCGGATGCTGCAGGGCCACCTGCCAGGCCACCGCCGCCCCGCGCGAATGCCCCACCAGGTGCACCGGCGCCGGCCCGCTGGCGGCGATGAACGCCGCCACCTGTTGCGCATGCCAGCGCCAACCGAACGTGTGCCGTGCCGCCGACGCCAGCGCCGGGTAGTACCGGCCCAGGCTCAGCGAGGTGAGTTCGAATGCCTCGGCCAGGCCGCGCCATTGCGGCCACCAGTAGCGGTAGTCGCACAGCGCGCCGTGCACCAGGACCACCGGCGCGCCGCGGCCCACGCGCAGGTAGGCGATCGCGTCGTCGTCGCCGAGCGTGCGTACCGCCGGCTTGCCGGGTGGTTCGAACGCGGTCTTCACCTGCGCCACCGCAGGCCGGCGCCGGCCGGCATGGCGGGAACGAGAGGGGACGAGGGCCGGCACTGCCGCCGGCCTTGCATGGCGGTCGCGTACGGGCCAGCCATGGCGGCGCCTTGCGCGCTCAGCAGCCGGGCCATGCCGGCATCGGGATCTGGTGGAACATCCACAGCACTGTTCGATGGTGCGCCCGGAGGGATTCGAACCCCCGACCAATGGCTTCGGAAGCCACTACTCTATCCGGCTGAGCTACGGGCGCAACGGACGCGCATTCTAACGGCAAACCGCGCGCCGCGTCTCCCCCTTGCCGTCCCTTGCGGCCGCAGCGGGTCCCGCGCCCGCCACCGCCGCGGCGCAGGCATGGCGGACCGCGCCGTGCTGCCGCCGGACAGGCCCGGCTGCTACCCTTGTCGCATGGGTTACGAACGCTACGAAACGCCCGCCGCGCTGCCGCCGCGCGCGCGCCTGGGGCAGTACTGGAAACTGCTGCGCGGCGACCGTCCGATCGGCGCGCTGCTGCTGCTGTGGCCGACCTGGTGGGCGCTGTGGCTGGCCGCCGACGGCCTGCCGCCGCTGTGGACGCTGTTCGTGTTCACCGCCGGCGTCTGGCTCACCCGCTCGGCCGGCTGCGTGATCAACGACTACGCCGACCGCTGGCTGGACCCGCAGGTGGAGCGCACCCGCGGGCGGCCGCTGGCCACCGGCGCGGTCAGCGGCCGCGAGGCGCTGGCGCTGTTCGCGCTGCTGATGGTCGTCGCCTTCGCGCTGGTGCTGACGATGAACGCGCTGACCATCGGCCTGAGCGTGGTCGGGCTGTTCCTCGCCGCCAGCTACCCCTACCTGAAGCGCTACACCTACCTGCCGCAGGTCTACCTCGGCATGGCGTTCGGCTGGGGCATCCCGATGGCCTTCGCCGCGATCCGCGGCGAGGTGCCGGCGCTGGGCTGGTTGCTGTACGCGGCCAACATCCTGTGGGCCACCGCGTACGACACCTGGTACGCGATGGTCGACCGCGAGGACGACCTGCGCGCCGGCTCCAAGTCCACCGCGATCCTGTTCGGCGACCTGGACCTGGTCGCGCAAGCCATCCTGTACGCGCTGATGTTCGTCGCGCTGGGCTTCGTCGGCACCCGCGGCGCGCTGGGCCCTTGGTACTGGGCTGGACTGGGCGTGGCCGCGCTGCTGGTCGCCTACGAGTTCGCGCTGGCGCGCGGTCGCGAGCGCAGCGCCTGTTTCCGCGCCTTCCTGCACAACAACTGGGTCGGCCTGGCGATCTTCGCCGGCATCGTCGCCGCGCTGGCGACGCGTTCGCCGGCGGCCTGACGCCCGCTGCGCGGCCACGTGGCCTGCGCGGCGGCGATGTCGGCCTGGCGCGCGGCCGCGGCGGCCTCGGCCTGCTGCAAGGTGGTGGTGCAGGTGTGCGGACCGATCTGCAGCAGCCACTTCGCTCCACGCCACGCCACGCCGCAGCGCAGAGCGGCGCCAATTTCAGTCCGCCGGATCGCTGCCGACAGCATGGCGGCACGGCAACTGCGCGCCGCTGGCGACTGACATTGCGTGCGACGCTGGCGATGCAGACTTCCAGTGCATGTGGGGCGGCTCATGCCGAGATCGCCCGAGCGGTGTCGAGTCCCGGCTTGGCGCGTCGTACGAAGGAACGTCCCGCTGGATGGGCGCGTTTTCGGAGCCGGCTGCCGCAGCCGCGGCGGGCAGTCCGAACGACCCGCCGAGCGAGCAACGGACAGCGGCACTCGGCGCCCAGGTCACACAACCCGTTCCTGCCATCGCGCCCGTTTCGAGCGGCGGCTGGCGGAGGCGACGGCCGGCGCGCAGAATCGCCCGGACGCCGACCGGAGTTCCGACATGAACACCACTGCCGCTTCGCACGATGGATGGATGGCTCGCGCCGCGTTGCGCTGCGCGGCCTGGGCCGAGCGCTGGTTTCCCGATGCCTACGTGTTCGCCGTGCTCGGTGTGGTCATCGTCGCGCTGGCGGCGATGGCCTTCGGCGCCACGCCGCAGGCCACCGCGGCGGCGTTCGGCGAAGGCTTCTGGAGCCTGATCCCGTTCACCATGCAGATGGCGTTCGTGGTGATCGGCGGCTACGCGGTGGCCACCGCGCCGGTCGTGTCGCGGCTGATCGAGCTGCTCGCGCGCGTGCCGCGCAGCGGCCGCGGCGCCATCGTCTACGTCGGCCTGATCAGCATGCTGGCCTCGCTGCTGAGCTGGGGTTTCTCGCTGGTGTTCGGTGGCCTGCTGGTGCGCGCGCTGGCGCGGCGCCAGGCGCTGGGCATGGACTACCGCGCCGCCGGCGCGTCGGCCTACCTGGGCCTGGGCGCGGTGTGGGCGATGGGGCTGAGCTCTTCGGCCGCGCAGTTGCAGGCCAACCCCGCCAGCATGCCGCCGGGGTTGCTCGAGATCACCGGCGTACTGCCGTTCACCCAGACCATCCTGCTGTGGCAGTCGCTGCTGCTGACCGCGATCCTGATCGCGGTTTCGCTGCTGATCGCCTGGCTGACCGCGCCCAGCGGCGCGTCGGCGCGCACCGCGCGCGAGTTCGCCGGCGCCGCCTTGGCCGAACCCGAGCCGCTGCCGCCACGCACCCGTCCGGGCGAATGGCTGGAATACAGCCCGCTGCTGACCGTGCTGCTGTCGCTGCTCGCGTTCGGCTGGCTGGCCGGCGAGTTCGCGAGCAAGCCGGTGGTCGGCGCGATCGCCAGCCTGAACACCTACAACTTCCTGTTCCTGTCGCTGGGCCTGCTGCTGCACTGGCGCCCGCGCAGCTTCCTCAACGCGGTGGCCAAGGCGGTACCCAGCACCACCGGCGTGCTGATCCAGTTCCCGCTGTACGGCGGCATCGCGATGATCCTCACCCATGCCGTCGGCAGCGGCGATGCGACGCTGGCGCACCGGCTGTCCAGCCTGTTCGTGCGCATCGCCAGCGCCGACAGCTTCGCCCTGGTGATGGGCGCGTATTCGGCGGTGCTCGGCTTCTTCGTGCCGTCCGGCGGCGGCAAATGGATCATCGAAGCGCCGTACGTGATGCAGGCCGCGAACGAACTGAAGGTGCACCTGGGCTGGGCGGTGCAGATCTACAACGCCGCCGAGGCGCTGCCGAACCTGATCAACCCGTTCTGGATGCTGCCGCTGCTCGGCGTGCTGGGCCTGAAGGCGCGCGACATCGTCGGCTTCACCTTCATCCAGTTGCTGGTGCACATCCCGCTGGTGCTCGGGCTGCTGTGGCTGCTGGGGCTGACGCTGCCGTATGTGCCGCCGGTGATGCCGTAGCGCAGCATGGTGCGTGCGATGGCGCTCGCCTGGGAGCATCCGACTCTGGCGTGTGCAGCCAGCAAGACGACTGGGTGAGCTCAGGTCATCGGTCGTTCGGCGTGGCGCGGGTCGGCGACCGCCTTGCGCGGCCAACGGCGATACGTAGGTCGGTTTCCGACGGATCCGGAGCAGCGCCACGTCCGGCGTCTTGGCCAGGCTACCCGCGCGGGGTAGCGACAAAAGCCGCCTCGGCTGCTGTCGCTCCTACATGATCGGTACCCGCAGATAAGAACGGCCGAGTGGATCCCGGCCACTATCGAAGCGACGGCGGCGACGCGCCACTGCGGGACGCTCTTTCGCCGCCATCGCTCGCGCAGCTTGCTAATCGCGGCACGAACGCGAGGCTCAGTGGGTCTTGCCCGCAGGCGCGCGCGGCGAAGCGTCGGGTTGCGTACGCGTCAGTAACGCGAAGATCCGCGACTGCGCCGGTTCGTCCTCCAGCCCGCTGATCTGCATGTCGCCGGACAGCGGCGACATCACCGTGGCGACGGTGAGTACCTGTCCGTCGCCGAGCAAGGCGATGGGCTTGCCGATCTGTTGCGAGGTCGCCTCGGTGATGCGGCGGGCCTGGTCCGCATCGAAGCGCAGCGCGATCGCCGGGCGGTCGTCGCCGCCAGTGGCGCGGGAGACGGTGACGCCGGTATCGGCGCGCAGCAGCGGCTGCGGCGCCAGATACACCACGCCACCCTGCCCCAGTGCGGCGCTGTAGGCCGTCTCGGCATATCCAGGCTGCGGCGCATGGCTGGCCTGGCGCAGTTCGACCGCGGCTTTCACCGGCACCGCCTCGGGGACCGGCTCCTGCCGATCGCACGCGGCCAACGACACGCAGCAGGCCAGCGACAACATCCATGATTTGGTTCCGCGCATCGCATCCTCCAGGTGTTTTTCCAATGCCATCATAAGCGCACCGCTCATGATGACCCATCCGTTGCCTCCATCCGGGGGCCGCAAACATGGGGCGTGGGCAGGCCCGCCGATCCGCCAACCTGCCCTTCGCAGACGCACTGCTTGCTCCTGCCGCGTTCAGTACAGGTGACAGCAATGGCGACACGAGCCTGCCGCGTTGGCTACCGCGCTTCCACCTCCATGTGCTCCGGCACCATGCGCCGGCCCGGCGCGCGCGTCAGCAGTTTCAGCATGCGCTGCTGCTCCTGCACGTCTCCTATCCCGCCGAGCTGCATGCTGTCGGCGAACGGACCGGCGACGGTGGCGACGGTGAGCACCTGGCCGTTGGCCAGCAACGCGATCGGCTTGCCGATATGCGCTTGCGCCATCTGCGCGATCTGCTGTTTGGCCTCGGGGCGGAAACGGATATCGATGACCGGCGTTCCGCCGGCATCGAAGTTGGCGCGGGCCGTCAGCAGGGTCGCCCCCGCGACCAAGGGTTCCGGCTTCAGGTACAGCGGCCGGCCATCGCCACCGACCGCCCGCTCGTACCCCGGCACCGGCTCGTAGCTGACGCTGCGCCATTCGACCACGGCCTTGACCGCATCCGGCGCCGGCTCGCTGGACGACGCGCGGCCGCATGCCGTGATGGCGAGCATGCAGAGCAGCAGCCAACCCCACCGGGACCCTCCATGCATCATCGCTTCTCCGTTCAATGGCTCGCATCCTAGGACGTTTTTGGCGCGACAGAACAGGCCATGCTGCGCATGCGGTTGGACAGGCGGTAAGCCTGCCGCGGCGCCACGCTCGACTACTGGCACCGACGGCAGCTAGCAAGGCCGCACTCGGGCGCAATCGGAGCGAGCGCGTCAGCAGTTGGTGCTTATCGGCATCAGCCATCTGGCTCTCGCTGTCTCTCACGCGTCCAGCACGACATGCCCTGCACCTACACGCGCTTGACCCGGCGGTTGTTGAGGAAGCCGTTGACGTAGCTGCGGCCCATCATCGTGCCCAGCGTGGCATTGATGTCCGAAGCCGCCACGCCGAGCGCGCCGGCCTAGTCCGATAGCGACAACGCATCTCGACCATGCCGGTCAGGGCACCCGCGCCACCACCCACGCATCCACCCGGGCCACGCCTGCGCGCCGCAGCGCCTGCGCCGCCGCATGCAGGGTGGCGCCGGTGGTCATCACGTCGTCGATCAGCGCCACGTGCGCCGGCGGCGCGCCGTGCACCGCGAATGCCTGGCGCAGATTGCGCCTGCGCGCGACCGCATCGAGCTCGGACTGCGGCGACGTCGCGCGCACCCGCCGCAGCACGTCGCACAGCGGCAGCCCGAGCCCGCGCGCCAGCGGCCTGGCCAGCTCCAGCGCCTGGTCGTAGCCGCGCTGGCGCAGGCGGGCGCGGTGCAGCGAGACCGGCACCAGTGCCTGCGGCCGCGGCAACCCGGCGGCGCGTTCGAGCAGCAACGCGCCCAGCAGCCGGCCCGCCGCCAGATCGTGGTGGAACTTGAAGCGGCGCAGCAGGCCGTCGACCGGTGCGGCATAGACGAAGGCGCTGGCGGTCGCTTCCAGCGGCGGCGGCTTGCGCAGGCAGCGGCCGCACAGCGTGGCGGATTCGAAGGCCGGCAATGGCGCGGCGCAACGCTGGCAGGCGCAGCCGTTCCACGGCAACGAGGCGCTGCAGGCCGCGCACAGGTCCAGGGTGACGGCGCCCGGCTCTTTGCACACCAGACAGCGCGTCGGCAGCAGGCAGCGTTGCAATCGACGCCACCAGCCGTCAACTTCAAATGAACCTTCGCAGTTGACAGGGATATCCATGCTCACCAGACTGCCCGCTTTCCCAGCCCGTTACCGTCAGGAAACCCCCATGTTCGCTGTCATCCGACACGACTGGCAACGCCAGGAACTGCTCGCCCTGTTCGACCTGCCCTTCCCGGACCTGCTGCACCGGGCCGCCAGCGTGCATCGCGAGCATTTCGACCCGGCGCAGGTGCAGGTATCGACGCTGCTGTCGGTGAAGACCGGCGGCTGCCCTGAGGACTGCGCGTATTGCCCGCAGGCGCAGCGCTACGACACCGGCGTGGATGCGCAGAAGCTGATGAGCACCGACGCGGTGCTGGCGAAGGCGCGTCAGGCCAAGGCGGCTGGTGCCTCGCGCTTCTGCATGGGCGCGGCATGGCGCTCGCCGAAGGACCGCGACATCCCCAAGGTCGCCGAGATGATCCGCCAGGTGAAGGCGCTGGGCCTGGAGACCTGCGCCACGCTGGGCATGCTCGACGGCAGGCAGGCGCAGGCGTTGAAGGCGGCGGGGCTGGACTACTACAACCACAACCTGGACACCGCGCCGGACTTCTACGACTCGATCATCCACACGCGCCAGTACCAGGACCGCCTGGACACGCTGTCACACGTGCGCGACGCCGGCCTGAAGACCTGCTGCGGTGGCATCGTCGGCATGGGCGAATCGCGCGAACAGCGCGCCGGCCTGCTGCAGGCCCTGGCCAACCTGCCGGCGCACCCGGACTCGGTGCCGATCAACCGCCTGGTGCAGGTCGCCGGCACCCCGCTGCACGGCACCCGCGAACTAGACCCATTCGAGTTCATACGCACCATCGCGGTCGCGCGCATCGCCATGCCGCGCTCGATGGTGCGCCTGTCGGCCGGGCGCGAGAGCATGAGCGACGAACTGCAGGCGCTGTGCTTCTGCGCCGGCGCCAACTCGATCTTCTATGGCGAAAAGCTGCTGACCACCGGCAACCCCGACACCGAACGCGACCAGGCGCTGTTCGCGCGCCTGGGCCTGAGCCCCATGCCAATCACCGTGGACGCCGGCGACCACGATCACCCGGGGACCGTGCATGCGGATATCACCAAGGAGTGCTGCGGGCACGCGGCGTAACCGCGGCCGCCCTGGCAGCGGGTGCAACTCGTAACCAGGGCGTCAGCGAAGCAGTTCCAAGATCGATCCGCGCTGCACATCATGGATCGCGCGACATGGCGGCAAGTACCATCCAACAGGTCAAACTACCGGGCCGATAAACGGCGACCGATCTTGTCGCCATCGATAAACACCGCATGCCGCTTGGGTCAGGACGCCGGTCAATCGGGCCCGAAGATGACTTCGCGCCACCCGACAAAGACCATGAACAAAAAGCTTCCTCCATAGAACAACGTGGACAGCGTCATGCCGATGCGCCAACGCAGGTTCATGTAGGGCAACTTTCCGTCGATTGCCTTCTGTTCGATCTCCGTCGGCGGCGTAGTTCGATAGGGATTTTCTCCGCTCCACTGCATCGATTTTTCAAGCTCAGGCGGCAACGGTGGGTGAGGCGTGTGCCGCTCGATCCAGGGGATCATCCGGTCGGCCCAATAGCCGAACATCGCGCCCATTCCGAAGTAGAGCTTGTTGAACAGGCCCGGTTTCAGGCGATGCTCGTCGTCCAGCAGCCCCGGGATGGTATCCCGGTCGATCCGGGCATGGATCCCATGCGACTGCCCTTCGGGAATGCGGTATTCGATCGGAGGCACCTTGTGCGCAGGCGCGTCCATGTACAAGCGGATGAACTCCCACAACTCAGCCTGCGGCAGCACTGCATTCGCTGCATCGCTCACCCGAATGCCCTTCAAGATCTTGCGTGTCGCAGGCTCGATCTCGTTCACGTCCAGCATGTACATGGAACTTGCGCCGTAAGGCGTGACTGCCATATGCCCGTAGACAGCAGGCACCGCCTTGTCGTAATCGACCCATGTCCAACCCGACTTCTTGCCTTGCCACTGGTAGAAACGGCGAAGCTTACGACTTAGAATAATCCGTGATTGTGGCGAGCGGAGTTGCTTGAAGAAAATCGCAGCACAAATCGCTGGAACCAAGATAGAGACAGCGTTCAGAAGAAAGGCCGCCAAAAAATCATCGTTCCAGTTTATTTTGCCGAAGCCGAAGTTAACCTTGTATAGGTCAGGAAGACTCGAAAGAAGCATAAACCCTCCAGCCCAGGCCGTGATCAGCAGCGCAAAAGGGCGGAAGCTAGCGCGATAAGTCTTGGTGAACTCCAAGTAGGCTGGATTGATCGCCGACACCATTTGCCGCGCATTCGCCGAAGCCTCTTCTTGCGAAGGCCCGCCTGCCCCAGGCATCACATAATACATATTGTCCTTCTCGCCGGGCAGCGGCAGACTGCGGTACAACGCCATTAACGCGGTTCCGGATGCCGAAATGTGCTCACTACGTCCGGCATACCGTCCTTGTCGGGCCAATAGGTACCCTCCATCTCCAGGCCATCCACATATATAGCTTCCGGGTTGATTTCCTTGCCGGTCATCCATTCGATCATCGATTCAGACCATGGCTCATCGCGCTGAAATACCAACACTCCGGACAGATTCATCGCGCCCGTAGTGGGGTCCAGTTTGATTTCTGGACGCCCATATCCTTTAGCCTCTTCAGCCAGCAAATTCTTACGCCCAGCCCGACCAATCGACAGACTTTGCTTACCATCCTCACAGATGATGGTTCCTGCCTCGCCTTTCTTCATACGGCGACCATCCTTGACTGCGGTGAAATGCAACTCAAGGCGACTGCCCTTCGTGTAGCGAGGCAGGTCGACTTGATAGCTGAAGTGATAGCCAATACCGTGTCTGTCGCGAAAGTCACTGAACCGCCCCATGGCGGTGAATACGATGCGCTGGAAGGCCCGCACCTCGTCAGCGAGGGTGGCAAAAGGAGCAACAGCCCCAGCCTTTCCGAAAGCATTCTTCTCGTCCGCACGATGCGCGCCCTTGCCAAAGACGCCGTTGTCTAGCCAATATTCAACGGGCAATAATTCGGAATCGTCGGTGGCGAATGCCTGCCAGGCGCAGTACAGCGCCAGCCCCAACGCCGCGACGACGATGAGAGCCCAGCCCACCGGACCCATCAACGCAGCTATTCCCGTGGCGGCAGCACCCGAACTGGCTGCTGCAGCGGCTCCAGCGCCGGCCCAACCAGCGACGCTTGCAACTACCAGCGCGGCGCCCGAACCGATACTCCAAAGTCCCGAATCCACATCGCCACTCGCTATCTTTGCACGTCCCTTGATGATCGAGTATCCCCCCTCAATCACGCCAGCAGCCAATCCTCCGCGCGCCGCCCATCTTGCCACCAAGCGAACTGTAGTCGTCTCTACGCCTCGCACGGCCTGCACCGCCACGAAAAGTTCCATGCCTGCGCTCAAGCAACCCAACACTGAGTAGGACAGGCCCACCGCCAGATCCAACTTGTCCTCCGCTGAAGGGCTCGCCTTGCTGCGATACTGCTCGATGACGCTGGCTCCAGCAGCCACTTGAAAGAACACTGCGCCGGCGCTGAGAACCGCTCCAGCTTTATCCATCACCTTGTTAAGATGATTCTCCATCAAAGGATTGTTCTGGCTGGGATTGGCGCCCGAACGGGTACTGATCTGTATCTCTGTTAGACGCATCCTCTTAAGCGCGTCGTAATCGAGCGTAGCGCCGGATTCCATTTTCTTGACCACCCAGGCGACAGCGGCAATGGCCTCATCCCTGTTTGTGGGGGGCGCCAGCACCAGTGCACCATCCATCGCACCCGACAAGCCGGGCTTGTTGATCGGCGACAGGCCCACGGTACTGCCCCGGGTCGAAGCGACCGGCACCTGCGCGCGCACACGTGGATCACCTAACATTACAGCCAGGAACTTCTGCGAAACCTGCTGCCAGGTACCCTTGAGCAACGACGGTTGCACGGCGATGTCTTCACGAGTAATCAAGGCAAGCGTGACTTTCCGCAGCAGCTTTCGGTATGCCTTCGGGTTCTTTTGCCTCAGCTTGAACAACAGCCCGGCGCTGGTCTCTATGATCGTCGCAGTATTCTGGTTGGCCATTCGCGTAGCGCGAATGGCCCTACGAAAGTTATCGACACCGACCAGCGCCTTCGCAGAATACTCGCTCAGTACCCCCGTGGCCTCTGCAGCGGCATCGTAAGCTTCGTCCTGATCGCCCGGGTTTCCTGCCAAGTAGGTTAGGAATGGTGTATGCGCGGCACTGAGGCTGCGGGCGAGCCAGTTGTTGGGATCGTCCTCCGGGAGATCGAGCACGCTCATCCATATCTGATCGAGTTCCTTGCCGGTCTGCCCGGAACCGGCAATGCAGCACGCCACCATGTCCTCATGGTCGAGCCCCGAGCGAGTATCGTCCGAAAAATCCGAGCGCTGCTGGAGCTTCCAGGCTTCCGAAGTCATCACGGCGCAGTAATCTGCGCTGGCCTTCTCGCCATACGCAATCAACGAATCAGCAGTTCGCTTTTCGTCCAACGCCGCACGCCATGCGGTCTGGTCGATGTGGCGAAGATACCGGTCGGGGCCGTAGTGCGATGCGTACCAGGGGCCAGGGTTTTTCTCGGCATTGAGGCGGATGCCCTCGATGAGCTCGGCGACTATGCGCTTGCGGCTGCGCATCTCATCACCCATCCCTGCAACATGGGCCAATTCGGCGGCCGTGCGGCTGCGATAGTGATTCATCTGCATCGCAACGCCGACGGTGTCCTCCATGTACAGGATGACGCCGGTCTTGCCTTCGGTCGCCTTGGAGGACTTGGCCATTTCTGCGGCCAGCTGCGCGCCTGGCGACGACGCGTTTGGCAGACCCAGTTGCAGCAATGGAGCCTGCGCCATGAGCGATGCCTTGGGGCCTCGATTGTGCAATCGCTGCAACTGGATGGCGCTGATCTGATCGCGCGTCGTCTGCGAGGCGTAGTCGGCCACGTGCTTGCCTATGTCGGCCGTCATCTGCCTAGCATGCGTCACGGTCCTTCCTACACCGACATCGTTACGGGCGGCCGCGACCACGTCCATGGCCCACATGCGCTTGTCGCGGATGCCGTCCTTGTTCGCTTGGTAGTCGTCGAGCACCTTCTTCGACCAACGATAGCGACTGAAGGCCACGCATACGCGCGGCGTCTTTTCAGGGTCGAGCACGAAATACTGCAGGGCCGTGGGATTGTGCTCCGTGCGCATGCACGCGCTTGGCTCGTCCAACGGCTTGGCTTCGCTGGCGCTCTCGGGAAGGTCGGCGATCGGCATCTGGCGCAGCAGGCCCGAGGAATCTACGAGATACGCCTTCAGCCAAGCGTCTTTGGCCAGGTCGTAGATATAGATATAGCCCGCCGGCACCGAACGCATGTAGTACCAGTGGTCGGTCAGGTCGGTAGCCCGCAACGCGTTGCTCAATGCTTCCAGCTCGTTGGCTCCCGGGTCTCTGAACAAGACTCCCGAGGTGACGGACCTCAGCATCGCCGCGGCCAATATGTTCTTGGGCAGGACGCCGGATACCACGGGCAGGACCGCCAGTCCCTGCTTGACGCAGTTGGGACACTGGTCACCGGGCTGCTTGTCCGTCGTGTTTTTCGCGACCGTCTTTCGTGCCGCAGCGATTCCACCATCTGCCATGATCCGCTCTCCTTATCGAACCGGCTCTACTGCCGTATGAGCCAACGTTGTACTGCCGAGCGACTGCCAATAGGCATCGTCAAAGGCATCCAAAGCATCCATCACCGAACTGCCGCTGGCCTGCGCCGCCAGCATCCGCGCATGTACCTCGGGCGTGCGATCGAATCCCTCGCCGACCATTGCCACGTAGACGAGGTACATCACCCTGTCTCGTTCCGTATCCAGCCTCCAGGACTGCATGCCGGCGCGCAAGTTACGCGCGAGCTTGGCCGGCGACAGCGCGGCCATGTCACGCCCCATCTCCTGTAGAACGTCCAGCGCGCGGTTGACGTATCCGGCTTGGACGAGCAAGTCCAGCTGGCCGTCATCCAGGCGCAACGCACTGGCGGCGTCCGGCTCGGCGCTCGCCTGGTCGAGGACGATCGATTGGATGGCACCATCGCGCCTGAGCCAGTATCGAGCCGTTGCATGGCGGAGCAGACATTGCCTCTGTGTCGGATTCACCAGGGCGGCCAGGATGTCCATGATGCGGGGATCCCAATGCCGCAGCATCCGGGACTCGCCTTGCAGGGTCAGGGCTGCGCAGCCGGCCATGTGCGACGCGAGCTCCTTGAGCGAGCCGGAGCGTATCCAGCCACACACCGAGCGCGCGCGGGGCGCCGAGTCGTCCAGGTGCATGGCCTCGGAAACGGCGACGCCTATGCTGGTTTCGATAGCCTGGTCGCGGCCGAAATCCCCGAGCGCCAGCAGATAAGGCCGTTGTTCGTCCTTCAGATCCCGGCGGCGTAGCGGCAGAACGATGGCCTCTGCGCGCGTCGGGGCGTCGCGCAATGGGTCCACAAGGATCGGATCTACGAGCACACACAGGCGCCCGTGCGCGTCTTTCATGCCTTCTGCGAGCAGCGCGCCCCGTACGTTCTCCTTGGCCGAGTGAAGTCGTGCGTCAGACAATCGCCTCTCCCCCCTGGGCCGCGGCCTGCATCTTGTAGTCGCACCCCTTGTAGCTCGCGTTGGGCAGCGTGGTCTGGCTGCTTGCCGACTGCGGCCCCGTCCACACCCGGTTCCCGCCCTTGAATTCGATCTTGCCCGGCGCGCCCAGTTCGATGTTGCCGCCTTCCAGCTTGATGTAGGCGCCGGCGGCGGTGGCCAGCAGGTGCTTGTTGGGGGCGGCGATCTGGATGTCGGCGGTGGTGCTGGCGATCCTGACCTGGGTCTTGGCCGCGATCTTGGCCAGGTTCTTGTGCGCGCGGGCGCTGACCGCGCCTTGCGCGGCGTGCAGGGCGATGCCGCGTTCCTGGTTGGGGCTGCCGGCGACCGGTTCGCCGCCCTGGGTGTACAGCACCAGCCCGCCGGCCACGGCCATCACCAGTTGCGCCTGGCTGGCCCAGTTCAGCGCGGTGCCGGCGAGCAACGCGGTCTGCGTGCCAGAGACCCAGACCTGGTCGGCCGGAGTCAGGCTCATCATGCCCGCGGTGCCGCTGCCGAGCAGCGCCGGGCTGCTCCAGCCCGGGGCCTGGCCGTCGCCGCCTTTGAGCTGGCCTGCCGCGCTGCCGCTCTGCGTCGCCTTGAGGCTGGCCTGCAGGGTCTTGAGCCCTTCCTGCGCCGGCAGCGTGTCCGGGTCGTTCGGCAGTTGCGCCTGCTGCTGCTTGGCCGCATCGGCCAGCGCCTGCAGCAGCTGTTCGCCCTGCTCCAGCTGCGACAGCGCCTCGCTGGCCGCCAGCTGCTGCTGCCCGGACTCGCTGGTCAGCAGCAGGCCCTGGCCGGCGCGCACGGCGCCATAGGCCTGGGTGGACAGCTCGACGCCGAAGCCGCGCTCGCCTTCGCGCAGGTTGTCGCCGCCGCCCTTCAGGTGGCCCAGGGTCAGCGTGCTGGCGTGCTGGGTGGTCGACAGCTGCGCGCGGCCCTGGCCGGGGGTGTCGTCCAGCCGCAGCTGCTGGTAGCCGCCGGCGCCGTCCTGGCTCTGCGCCAGCGCCTGGCTCTTGAAGCCGGTGAACACCGCGCCGTGCTCGTTGCCCTGGAACCACGACGGCGCATTGCCGGTGGCGCCGGCCCCGCCGCCGCCGACCTGGTTGTGCGCCGCGTCGTCCTGGCCGCGTCCGTTGTAGATGCTGCCGATCACCACCGGCCGGTCGATGTCCCCTTCCAGGAACGCTACCAGCACCTCCTGGCCCTTGCGCGGCAGCACCACGCCGCCCCAGTTGTCGCCGGCCCACGGCGTCATCACCCGCACCCAGGTCCACGCCGAGGCGGTGCCCGGCGCGTTGTCGTCGCCGGCCGGGTGCGCGAGCGCGCTGCTGGCGTCGGCGCCGCGCTGGAACGGGAACTGCACCTTGATCCGGTGGTCGCGGTCGGACTGCACCGGGTCGCCGTCGCTGACCACGATCGCGCTCAGCGTGCCGCTCACCGTCGGCTTGGGATGCAGGCGCAGGCCATGGCCGTCCTCGGTCTGCGGCCGGTAGGTCGCCGTGGCTGGCAGGGCGGTGAACTGGTTGCGGTAGAACTCCACCGACGCATCGTCTTGCGGCGGCGCATAGCCGGCGCCCAGGCCTGCCAGCGCCGACGGCAGCGGCGCGCCGGCCACGGTCACCGTGCCCAGCGACTGCTCCAGCGCGTCGAACACATCCGCACCGAGGTTGTTGCGCGCCTGGTGCCGCACCTGCAGGCACAGGAACGCCGCATCGGCGGCCACGCCCACATGCTGGCTCAGCGCGAAGCGCTTGCCCGGCGCGAGCCGGCGCCAGCTGCCCTGGCCTTCGATGGTCTGCGCCGCCACCTGCTGCGCATCGAGCTGCTGCTGCGCGCGGCGCTGGCCGCGCGCGGTGTTCTGCCAACCGTACGGGCCGGCGGTGTCCACGTCCTCGGCGCCGATGTCGCCCAGCGCGGTGCCTTCGGCGCCGGCCGGACGCAGGCTCAGGCTGCGGTAGTCCCAGCTGGCGCGCGCCAGCTTGGCGGTACGCCAGCGCCGCGCCGGCGACCACTGCTGCACGCTGTCCTGCTGCTCGGTGACGTCGGTGCGGTGGTAGCGCACCGCGCCCAGGTCGGCGAAGGCGTCGTTGTGGTCCGACAGCACCAGCGTGTGCGTGCCGCGGGTGTCGCTGTCGGCCGCGCCGGTGTGTTCGAACCAGTAGCTGATGCCTTCCTCGGCCAGCAATCGGCTGAGGAAGGCGAAGTCGGTTTCCTCGTATTGCGTGGTCAGGCTGCGCTTGGCGTACACGCCGCGGTCGGCCAGCTCCCAGCGCCACGCCGGCGCGAGCGCGCCCTGCTCGGCGTAGTCGGCGAACACGCTCTCGGCGATCTCCACCACGCTCATGTCCTGGAACACGTAGCTGTCCAGGCGCTGGGCCAGCAGCGCCAGCCACGGCTCGACCACCAGCCGGTAACGCGCCAGCCCGCCGTTGCTGCCGAGCCGTTCGAACGCGGTGACATGGCCGTGGAACGGACGCAGCGCGGTGGTCGAATCGGCGGTGAGCAGTTCCAGCAGCACCGGCTGGCCGAGCAGGTCGTCCAGGCTCAGGCCGGCATTGGCCGACAGCGCGCCCACTTCGAAACGGAAACCGCCGCCGTCGACCGACTCGCGGCCGTCCAGGGTCTCGGCGACCAGCACGTCGGGGCCCAGCGCGGTATGCAGCCGCAGCAAGCGTTCCTGCTGCCGCGGGGCGGCGCTCAGGGCGGAAAGTACAGTGGCGACCGGGTCCATAGGTGCTCCTTGCGATCACAGATCGGCCGCCCGCGCCTAGCGGCCAAAGGCCGCGCGAGCGCGGCCTGGAGGGTGGCGCGTGGTGAAGCGATTCAGGCGGCGATGACGCGCTCGAGCTGCAGCGACGGGGTCTCGGTGCACTGCAGCTTGAACTCGCGCCCCGCGGCGGTGATCGCCACTTCGCGCACGTTGCTGACCAGCTGGTTGGCCTTGGCCTGCGCCGGCGCCTGCATGTGGATGCGCCAGGAAGCGCGCTCCATCAGCGAGGCCAGCGTGCGCGCATCGGCGCGCGCGTCGGCGGCGGCATTGCTAAGCAGCTCGACCACGTGCTCCGGGCGCAGGCGGTTCCAGCTGCGCAGGCTGTCGGTGTCGCGGCTCGCCCGTCCCAGGGCCAGGCTGTCGCAATGGGCAATGGCTTTGGCGCGATCGTATCCGTAGAAATCCATGGTGTTTCCTCCTTGGTGATGGACTGCGGGTGTCAGGATAGCTTGTATTTGAACGCGCCGTTCTTGCCGGCGCCGACCTTGATGGCGTTGATTTTGCCGCCTTCGGCCATCGCCGCGAGCACGCTCTCGGCGATTTCCGGCAACAGCGTCCCATTCAGGATGTGGTCGACGTTGCGCGCGCCCGAATCCACCTCGGTGCAGCGCGCCAGCACCGCCTCCACCAAGCTCGGATCCCACTGGAAGGCGGCCTTGTGGTTGGCGGCGACGCGGTCGCGGATGCGGCCGAGCTTGAGCGCGATGATCTGCGCCAGCACGTCGTCGTTGATCGGGTAGTACGGCACCACCTTCAGGCGGCCGAGGAAGGCCGGCTTGAAGCTGCGCATCAGGATCGGGCGCAGCGCCTCGGCCAGCGCCTCGGCGTCCGGGATCTCCTCGGCCGGCTTGTTCAGGCAGGCCTGCATGATCTGCGAGGAACCGACGTTGGAGGTGAGGATGATCAGGGTGTTGCGGAAGTCGATCTCGCGGCCTTCGGCATCGTCCATCGCGCCCTTGTCGAACACCTGGAAGAACATCTCCAGCACGTCCGGATGCGCCTTCTCCACCTCGTCCAGCAGCACCACGCTGTACGGATTGCGCCGCACCGCCTCGGTCAGCACGCCGCCCTCGCCGTAGCCGACGTAGCCGGGCGGGGAGCCCTTCAGCCCGGACACGCTGTGCGCCTCCTGGTACTCGCTCATGTTGATGGTGATCAGCTTGCGCTCGCCGCCGTACAGGATGTCGGCCAGCGCCAGGGCGGTCTCGGTCTTGCCGACGCCGGACGGGCCGACGAACATGAACACGCCGCGCGGCTTGTTCGGGTCCTCCAGCTTGGCGGTGGCGGTGCGCACGCGCTGGGCGATCGCGGCCAGCGCGTGGTCCTGGCCGATGACGCGCTCGACCAGCAGGCGGTCGAGGTTGCGCACGGTGCGGATCTCGTCCTTGACCATGCGCCCCAGCGGCACCCCGGTCCAGGCCGAGACGATCTCGGCGACCACGCCGCCGTCGACCTGCAGCGGCACCATCGGGGTCTCGCCCTGCAGCTCGCGCAGCTCGGCGAGCAGCGCGTCCAGCTGCGCCTGCTGCGGCGAGGCCGCCGCGATGGCCTTTTTCGCCGCGCCGCGTGCCGGCTTGGCCGCTGCGGCACCGTCGCCGTCGGCCGCCGGCGCAGGTTCGGCGGCGGCCGGCGCCGCTTCCATCTGCGTGCGCAGGGCGACGATGCGTTCGGCCAGCTCGCGCTCGCGCACCAGCCGCGCCTCGTTGTCGGCCAGCACCTGGCGCGCGCTTTCCTGCGCCTGCCGCAGCTCGGCCACGCGCTCGTCGTGGTGCCGGGCGCCGCCGGAGGTCTCGCGGTTCAGCGCGGCCAGTTCGGCCTCGAGCCGGTCCAGGTGCTTGCGCGTGTCCTCGATGATCGCCGGCGTGGCGCTCTGCCCGAGCGCGACCTTCGCGCAGGCGGTATCGAGCACGCTGACCGCCTTGTCCGGCAGCTGGCGGCCGCTGATGTAGCGGTGCGACAGGCGCACCGCCTCGGTGACCGCCTCGTCCATCACCCGGATGCCGAAGTGCTTCTCCATCAGCGGCACCATGCCGCGCAGCATCGCCGAAGCCAGCGTCTCGCTCGGCTCCTCGACCTTGACCACCTGGAAGCGCCGCGCCAGCGCCGCGTCCTTCTCGAAGTACTTCTTGTATTCGCTCCAGGTGGTGGCGGCGATGGTGCGCAGTTCGCCGCGCGCCAGCGCCGGCTTGAGCAGGTTCGCCGCGTCGTTCTGGCCGGCGGTGCCGCCGGCGCCGATCATCGTGTGCGCCTCGTCGATGAACAGGATGATCGGGTGCGGGCTCTTCTTGACCTCGTCGATGACGTTCTTGAGCCGGTTCTCGAACTCGCCCTTGACGCTGGCGCCGGCCTGCAGCAGGCCCATGTCCAGCACGTGCAGTTCCACGCCCTGCAGCACGTCGGGCACGTCCTTCTCGGCGATGCGCCGGGCCAGGCCCTCGACCACCGCGGTCTTGCCGACGCCCGCCTCGCCGGTGAGGATCGGGTTGTTCTGGCGGCGCCGCATCAGGATGTCGATCACCTGGCGGATCTCGCCGTCGCGGCCGATCACCGGGTCGATCTGCGCGTCGCGCGCGCGCTGGGTGAGGTTGGTGGTGAACTGGTCCAGCGCCGGGGTCTTGGTCAGGCCGCCCTTGCCGTCCGGCGTGCCGGTCAGCCCGTCGACCGGGTCGCCGCCGGCGTCGGCCTGGCCGGCGTCGGCGAAGCGCAGGCTCTGCCCGGCTTCCTGCGAGCCTTCGGTGAGCCGGGCGAAGTCGTGCTTGAGCGCGTCGAGCTTGATCTTCACGAACTGCTTGGAGCCGCGGTAGGCCAGCTGCGACAGGTCCGGCTCGGTCAGCATCGCCAGCAGCAGGTGGCCGCTGCGGATACGCGTGGTCTCCGAATCCAGCGAGGCGATCAGCCAGGCGTGCTCGAACAGCGTGGGCAGGTGCTGGGAGAACACCGGCGTACGCGTGTTGCCGTTCTTGAAGCGTCCGACTTCCTCGCTGAGGTCCCGCTCCAGCGTCTCCGGCGAGATGCCGCAGCGGCGCGCGATCAGCACGAAGTCGCTCTGCGGCTGTTCCAGCAGCGCCAGGAACAGATGCTCCAGGTCCACTTCGTAGTTGCCGCGCGCCATGCACAGGTTGGCCGCGCGCTCGGCCGCCTGCCGGCAGGTGTCGTCGAGCTTGCTGATCAGGGTCTTGAGATTGATGCTCATGCGAAAACAGGACGCTCCATGCTGGCGGTTTCGTGATGTGGCGCCGGCGGTGCTGCCTGCCGTCGGCGTTGGGCTCGGGCCCGGTTCATTGCAGGGTGTGCAGGCCGTAGGTGGTGTCGGCGCGCGGCCTGGTCTCCGGGCGCGAGCACAGGTAGCTGTCCCAGCCCAGGCGCACGCCCAGTTCGTCGCCGACGCCGGAGCCGCGCACGTCCTCGGCGCGCAGCACCAGCTTGACCTCGTATTCCAGCCCGCCGCCGGTCAGCAGCGTCAGCCACTTGGACAGCGCCTTCTCGGCGCTGCCGCCGGGCAGGAACTGGTCGAAGGCTTCGCGGTCCAGCGGGCCGAAACGCAGGCGCATGCGCAGGTCGCGCTGCCACACCCGCTCGCCGGCCAGCGCGCTGGAACCCAGCGTGGCATTGGCCTGGCCCAGCCGCGTGGCCTGCTGCGCCGGCACCTTGTACCAGGCGCCGACGAACTGTTCCAGGTCCACCGGCACCTTGAAGTAGTCGGCCAGCACGCGCTGCAGCAGCTTGGCCGAGATCGGCCGCTGGCGGATGGCGCCGGCGTAGTACGCCACCGCCTGGTCGAACACGTCGCCGTCGCCATCGACCATGCGGTCGCGCAACCCGGGCATGCCCATGCCCAGCAGCGACAGCACCAGCGGCAGGAAGCGCTCGCGCCGGTCCAGTTCGTACTGCAGCGCCAGCCGGTGCTTCTTCCATGCCGCGTAGTGCAGCGCCACCGCGCGGTTGGAGAACATGTCCAGGAACGCGCGCGGGGTGCGGTCGCGCTGGTACAGCTCGCGCTCGTGCAGGGTCTCGGTGTAGTGCAGCGGCAGTGCGCCGGAGGTGCCCAGCAGGCCCATGAAGTTAGGCGTCAGGTGCACTTCGCCGAGGCTTTCGGTCTCGATCGCGAACGCCAGTGCCGCGTCGCTCTCCAGCCGCTCGCCGTCCTGCGAATAGGCCTGGCCGACGGCGTCCAGCTCGGTCGCCGGGAACGCCAGCGACAACGAGTTGTGGAAACGCACGCGCGTGGGCAGGGCCTGGCCGGCCTTGACCCCCTGGCGCTGGAACACCCGCTCCAGAATCCGCATCGCCTGGAAGAACTGGAAGCGATGCGGCTCGGCGAGCAGTTGCAGCGCTACGCCAGGATCGATTCGCCGCTTCGCGGTGAGCATCTGACGAGTTCCTCCCCTGTTTCGCTGGAAATGAGCACCAGCCGGGTAAAGCTGTTGGCGTGGACGTAGAGGCCGAAGAAGTGGTCGAGCACGTGCGCGAACGCGGCCACACCGGTACCGACGAAATGGCTTTCGCTGATGGTCAGGCGCACTTCCAGCCCGCGCACCACCGAGGCGAAATGCTTGCCGGACAGCCAGGTGGTGACCGGATGCTGCTCGATGCCGACGATGCCGTCGATCTGCCGCGACGACACGCTGCTGCCGGAGATGTCGTACAGGCGCAGCATCTCCTTCAGCGCCGGCAGGCCGCTGCCGGTCAGCGACAGCTGGTTCAACGACAGGTGCGAGATCAGCCGCCATTGCGCGCCGCGCCCGTGGCGGAAACGCAGCGGCCGGCTCGGCTTGCGCAGCAGGCTGATCGCCCGCGCCGGCGTGCCGCCTTCGATCGACAGGTCGCCGCCGGCGATGCCGTAGGCCAGCTGGTTGGGCAGGTCGCGGTTGCTGCAGGTGAGCTCGACGCTGACCACGTCGGTCTGCGGCAGGGTCGGGTTGAATTCCAGGTCCACGAAGCTCAGTTCGGTCTCGTAGCCGGGGCTCTGCCGCGCCACGTCCTCGTCGCGGCGCGCGACCCAGTACTGGCCGGTGCGCTCGGGGTCCTCGCCGTGGTGCAGCGAATAGAACGGGCGGAACTCCTGGATCAGCTCGCCCTGCGGGGTCTGCCGGATGCGGTGCACCGAGTCGATCGAATGCACTTCGTAGGCGAAGGCGCGGCGCCCGTCGGCGACCACCGGATAGGTGACGCTGCGGTGGGTGACGCGGATCGGCTCGCCGTGCTGCGCGAACAGGTTCACCACCGGCGTGCAGCCCAGGCGGATGTTCTTGCGGTCCAGTTCCTCGAGCACCTGGTTGGCGGCGCGATCGGGCGGGGTGGCCTGCAGCACCAGATGCAGCGTGAACCAGCGGCTGGCGCCGGCGGTCACCGGCTTGAGCGCCAGATCGAAGAAGCCGAACTTGTCCGGATAGCCGAACAGCTCGGTCAGCAAGCGGTAGGCCGGATGCGAACGCGCCGGGAAGTCGATCAGCGATTCGTCGTCGGCGAAGCCCACCGGCGCCAATGGGGCTTCCGCCAGCCGGCGCCAGCGCCCGCTGCCGTCGGACTCCACGTAGGCCGCCTTGACCCCCAGCGCCAGCGCATCGCGCATCGCCGAGCAGAACGACGGCTCGCCGTCGACGAAGAAGCGCAGCGCGTCGGTGCCCAGGCCGGCGAACGAGGCCTGGTCGGACAGCAGTTCGAAGCTGATCGAGATCTGCGCGCCGGTACCCGGCGGCAGGC
Source organism: Xanthomonas sp. (assembly GCF_017163755.1). Lineage (GTDB taxonomy): Bacteria > Pseudomonadota > Gammaproteobacteria > Xanthomonadales > Xanthomonadaceae > Xanthomonas_A. The sequence goes on along the minus strand of NZ_JAFIWC010000006.1, from coordinate 141,424 downwards.
TGACCGCCATCGGCGCCTCGGCCACGCCGCGGTAGCTGGCGGCCTTCACTGCCACCGGCGCCAGCACCACGTCGTAGGCGGTGCGGAACCGGCAGTTGACCCCGCGCACCGGGCGCGACTGCAGGTAGCTGCCGCGCGGCACGCGGATCGGCGCGCTGAGCTTGGCGGCCACGCCTTCCATGTCGAAGTAGGCGATGGAGCAGGACGGGAACGGCCGCAGGTAGTGCGGATACAGCACTTCCAGCAGCGCGTCGGTGAATTCGGGGTAGTCGTCCTCGATGCGCTTGGAGATGCGCGCGCCCATCAGCGCGAACGCCTCGATCAGGCGCTCGACATGCGGATCCTGGCTGCCGTCGGCCGACAGCTGCAGGCGCCCGGCGATCTTGGGATAGCGCTCGGCGAACTCGCGCCCGTAGCGGCGCAGATAGCCCAGTTCGCGTTCGTAGAAGGGAAGCAGGTCCTGCATGGTCAGGGCGTCGCCTGGCGCCGCAGGCGGCTGACCGAATACTGCAGCGTGGACGGTTGCAGCATGGCGTCGAAGCTCACCGGCTCGCGCGCCGGCTCCATGTCCAGCAGCGCATGGATGGTGAAGTGCAGGCCGCCGCCGAACTGGCCGCCGGTTTCCAGCTTCACGTGCACGTTGCGCAGGCGCCGCTCATGGCGCGCGATCGCCTGCTCCAGCGAGCGGCAGATCATCGTGCGGTCGTAGGCGTTGGCCAGGCTCATCGCGGAAAAGTCGCCGAGGCCGTAGGTCATCAACGACTGCTTGCAATTGGGAAATTCGGTGAGGCCTTCCTCGCTGAACGCCGAACGGGTGTTCAACAGGCCTTCCAGGTCGCGAGCGACCGATTCCTTGTACTGGTCGATGGAGATCGCCTTGAACACGTGCGCACCGCTCGTGGACTTGGGCGCATCGTCGAACAGCTTTTCCAACAGACTGGGTTCGAGTCCCTTCATTGACCGCCCCTACGTGAAGTCGTCCTTGAGCCTTCCTGCCAACTGGGCGCGGCCGGCGGATGGCGCGGCCCGGCTGTGCGTCGGTCCTGTGTCTTCCGCGCGAGGCGGAAATGCGATGGCGCGCGAAGGCGCCATCGCAAAAACAAGCATCAAACGGTGTAGTTGGGAATGTTCTTGGTGGCACTCCACTGCGCAACCGCCTTGCCGCCGATTCCGCCTTCCGGCTTCTGCTGGTTGTAGGTCCACTTGATCGCGCCGAAGCTGAGCTGGACTACTTCCTGCGGCATGCCGTCCTCGTCCACCGTGGTGGTGACGCGGTGCACCAGCACGTTCATCAACTCAACCAGGTAGTAGTTGATGGCGTTGCCGTCCTTGTCGGCGCGCATGAACTCGATGCGGGCCTTGGGGAAGGTGGTGCCGTTGGCGCACGCCTGGTTCAGCGCGGTGGTGGACAGATCGATCGCCTTGACGATCTCGATCGGCGACAGGTTCACACGAGCGGCCGACTGACCGCCGGCGGTGGACGCCGTGGCCGAGCGCGGCTGCAGCAAGTCCTGGGAGAACGACTTGATCTCCACCCAGTCCTTGTGCTTGTCGTCGTGCGATTCACCCTTGATGGTATCGATAGAAAGAAACGCGTGCTGCATATCTGGTCTCCTAAGTTCCGGTCTTCCGTGAGATTGATTTGCCGGGCGAGGGCCCGGCGGTTATTTGCCTGTCCCGAAGGACATTGCGTCAACTGCAAAACATGGGATCTCCGTCCCTCGACGCTACGACAACAACAAGCGTTACGCCTTCTTGGTACCAGCCGGCAGTTCGGCCACCAGACGCAACGAAACAGACAGCTCATCGAGCTGGAAATGCGGCCTGATGAAGGCCACCGCGCGGTAGACACCGGGCTTGCCCGGCACTTCCGAAACTTGTACGGACGCTTCCCGCAAGGGGTATTGCGCCTTGGCTTCCTGACCGGCGTTGTCGTCCAGCAACACGTACTGGGAGATCCAGCGGTTCAGGAAATCCTCGACGTTGCGCGCCGAGGCGAAGCTGCCGATCTTCTCGCGCATCATCGCCTTCAGGTAGTGGGCGATGCGCGACACGGCGAAGATGTACTGCAGCTGCGCCGACAGGATCGCATTGGCATTGGCCGAATCGGTGTTGTACTTCTTCGGCTTCTGCGCCGACTGCGCGCCGAAGAACGCGGCGTAGTCGGTGTTCTTGCAATGCACCAGCGGGATGAAGCCCAGGTCGCTGAGCTCCTTCTCGCGGCGGTCGGTGATCGCGATCTCGGTCGGGCACTTCAGCGCCACTTCGCCGTCGTCGGTGCGGAAGGTGTGGGTCGGCAGGTCCTCGACCAGGCCGCCGCCTTCCACGCCGCGGATCGCCGCGCACCAGCCGTAGTCCTCGAACGCCTTGGTCAGGCGCGTGGCCATCGCGTAGGCGGTGTTGCACCACAGGTACTTGCTGTGGTCGGCGGCATCGACCTCTTCGACGAAGTTGAAGCCTTCGACCGTGGTGCCGTCCTTCGGGTTGTACGGCAGGCGGCCGAGGAAGCGCGGCATGGTCAGGCCGACGTAGCGGCTGTCTTCCGACTCGCGGAACGACTTCCACTTGGCGTATTCGACGGTGTCGAACACCTTGGCCAGATCGCGCGGCTTGCCCAGGTCGGTGAAGGTCTCCAGGCCGAACATCGATTCGGCCGCGGCGGAGATGAACGGCGCGTGCGCCGCGGCGGCCACGTGCGACATCTGCTCGACGAAGTACATGTCCTCCGGCTGGCGGCCGATGTAGTAGTCGCCGACCAGCGCCCCGAACGGCGCGCCGCCGAAGGTGCCGAACTCTTCCTCGTAGACCTTCTTGAACAGCGCGCTCTGGTCGAAGTCGATCGCCGACTTGAAATCGCGGACCAGGTCCCGCTTCGGCGAGTTGAAGACCTTGATCTTCATCGCCACGCCGGTGGAGGTCTGCTGGCACATGTAGTGCAGGCCGCGCCAGCTGCTTTCCAGCTTCTGGAACTCCGGCGCGTGCATCACCGCGCTCAACTGCTCGGAGATGATCCGGTCGATCTCGGCGATGCGCGCGTCCAGGGTCAGGTTGAGGTTGTCCGACACCACGACGGTGCCTTCCAGCACTTCCTTGGCCAGCTCGGAGATGATGTCCTTCGCGCGCTGGTGCTCGGTCTCCGACTTGGCGACCTTGCTCTGCTCGACGATCTGGTCGAGCAGTCCTACCTCTGCCAGCGTGGCGGGCGCCGAATTATCGGCGGCACTCGAAACCTCTGCCATTGATTACTCCCCCTTTTCCCGACCCAGCTTCTTCAGCTGTTCGGTGTTGTTCAGCACGTCGGTGAGCAGGTCTTCGAGCTTCTCGTTGCCGGCCAGCTTGTTGCGCAGGTCGGCCAGCTTGGTGCGCGACTCGAGCAGCCTGCGCAGCGGCTCGACCTGTTCGACCACGGCCTCGGGACGGAAGTCGTCGATCGACTTGAACTTCAGCTCCACGCCGAACTCGCCGCCGGCGTCGCTGATCTTGTTGGGCACGCGGTACACCGCGCGCGGCGCCATGCCTTCCATCACCTCGTCGAAGTTGTCGAGGTCGACGTTGACGAACTTGCGGTCCTTGACCTTGGCCAGGGGCTGCTCGGGGTTGCCGCTGAAATCGCCAAGCACGCCGACCACGAACGGCAGTTCCTTCTGTTCGATCGCGTCACCCTTTTCCACGTCGTAGGTCAGCTGCACGCGCGGCGGCCGGATCTTCTGCAGACGTTTCTGGACGCTTTCCTTCTTAGCCATGGGGTGTCTCCTGACGTTTGGGGCTTGGGGGGAAGGCCGGGATGACCGGTCAGTTGCCGCCCAGGTTCTGGAACGGATCGGCCGACGCCTTGGGCGTTTCCTTGGCCGGCGCGGGGTCCTTCGCAGCCGGGGCGGCCGACGATGCGGCGCGGCGCGTGTTGCGCACCGGCTTGCGCGGCTTCTTCGGCTCGTCGGGCTGCAGGATGTCGTCGCCCATGGTCGCGCGCAGCGTGGTGGCCAGCGCCTCGGCCTCCTTGCGCGCGGTGTCCGAGGCGAGCGCGCCGCGGCCCTGCAGGCGCTGCAGCGACTGGTTGGCGATGCGGAAACCGGCGACGGTCAGCACGCCGTCGGCGACCAGGTCGTCGGGATCGCGCTGCAGCACTTCCTGCGCCGCGACGATGGCGCGCGCGTAGTTGCCGCGGTCGAACTGCAGCTGCGCGATGCGCACCCACGGCTCCTTGCGGGTGGGATCGGCACGGCCGGCGTCTTCGAAAGTCTTCAGGGCCTGTTCGGCGCTGCCGCTGGTGACCTCGGCTTCGGCGCGCGACATGGTGGCGTCGAACGACGGCGGCGGAGCCTTCTTCGGCGTGGAGGCGCAACCGACGAGAGCGACGAGCAAAACGAGTGCGAACATCGGCCGGAAAGTGCCCAGCCCCTTGACTACCGTCATCATGACTTCCTCTGCAAAAACCAATCCTAAAGTTAAACCTGGAGCCGCCGATGTGAAGACAGGGTGAGCCAGGTCTATGCGTTGTTCCGTAAGTGTACAGGTGCAAATAGGACCGGGTATAGTGGCGTTCCACGACCGCGTCAAGCCGGCCAGAGTCTGCCCCATGCTGCGATCTCTGCACGGGCGGTCGGGCGCGCCGCCCAGGGGCGACGGCCCCCTGAGTGGCTGAATGCGGATCGCCTCCCCGTCCGCCACTCCAGAGCAAGCATGAACATATCCGCTCATCGTTTCAATTTTCTGTTGGCCCTTCTTGCCGCCACGCTGGCCCTGTCCGGCTGCGCCAGCGGCGGCCTCGGCAAGGCGGTGGACAAGACCCTGGAGGCGGTAGGCATCAAGGAAGCCGAACCCGAGGCGCCGCCGGTGATCCCGCTGCGGCTGCTCGCCGGCAGCAACCTGAATGCGGGCAACGACAAGCGCGCCACCGCGGCGGTGGTCAAGATCTACCACCTGCGCAGCGCGCAGCGCTTCGAGCAGGCGCCGTTCACCGCCTTCCTCGACCAGGCCGGCGAGCAGGCCGCGCTGGGCGCGGACCTGCTGTCGGTCAACGAGATCGTGCTGACGCCGAGCGCGCGCCAGGAACTGAACGAGCAGATGTCCGACGGCACCACCACCCTGGGCGTGGTGGCGCTGTTCCGCGCGCCGGCCGAGGGCCGCTGGCGCCTGGCCTTCGATACGCGGCGCAAGGAACTGCCGACCCAGGGCATCACCATCGGCATCCATGCCTGCGCGCTGACCACCGACAGCCCGGCGCTGATCACCCGCCTGTCGGGCGACCCCGGCAGCCTGGCATCGGTGCGTTGCGCCCCGTCGCGCTAGCGCCTGCCTGCGCGCGCGTGCTGTAGTACGTGCTGTAGTATCGGTTGCCCGTCGGCAAGGAATCTGCGGTAGGCGCGCGTGGCCTTGCCGCCCGTGGCCGGCCGCGACGGGCGGCCGGATCGGTGCGAACCGACCTCTTCAAATCCAGGGATAGACTCGTGTCTCATGTAAGCAGGATGTCGAAAGTATTTTGGGGCGAAGGGCTGTTCCTCCGGCCGCAGCATTTCCAGCGCCAGGACACCTATCACGAAGCCAGGCTGCAGGATCTCGCGCAGACCCTGCATCCCTATGCCTGGGGCTCGCGCCGGATCCGCTTCGATCCGCAGAGCATGGCCAGCGGCAGCCTGCGCGCGCTCGACCTGTCGGTGGTGTTCCCCGACGGCGAGTCCTACGACGCGCCGGCGCACGACGCCCTGCCCGATGCGCTGTCGCTGAAGGACCTGCCGGCCGGCATCCAGACCACCACGGTGTACCTGGCGCTGCCGCTGCTGCGCGACGACGGCGGCAACTGCAGCGACCCGGAAGGCTCGCAGCTGGCGCGCTACCAGCAGCTCAACCGGCCGACCAGCGACCTGTACACCGATGCGGCCGAATCGGAACTGGCGTACCTGAGCAAGGCGGTGAAGCTGCTCACCGACGACAATCCGCGCGATCCGTACGTGACCGTGCCGGTGGCGCGCGTGCGCCGCACCCCGACCGGCGGCTTCGAGCTGGACGACGACTTCATCCCGCCGTGCGCGCAGATCGACGCCTCGCCGACGCTGTACCGCGAACTGCGCGGCCTGCTCGATTCGCTGCAGGCCAAGGTCGACGCGCTGTACGGCCTGCACCGGCAACCGTCGCAGCACATCATCGAATTCCGCTCCGGCGACATCGCCTCGTTCTGGCTGCTGCACACCGCCTGCTCGTCGTTCGGCGCGCTGTCGCACCTGTTCCATCACCCGCAGCTGCATCCCGAGCGCCTGCACCAGGAACTGCTGCGCATGGCCGGCGCGCTGCTGACGTTCTCCAACGCCTACCAGCTCAACGACCTGCCCCGGTACAACCACGCCGCGCCGGAAGCGTGCTTCCAGCGCCTGTTCCAGATCGTGCGCGACCTGCTGGACACGGTGATCTCGGCGCGCTACTTCAAGATCGCGCTGACCGAGGTCAAGCCCTCGTTCCACCTGGGCCGGATCGATTCGCAGCGGATCGACGAGAACGCCGCGTTCTACCTCAGCGTGTCGGCTGACATGCCGGGGCCGGAACTGGTGCAGACGGTGCCGGTGCGGTTTAAGGTCGGCGCGCCGGACGATGTGGAGAAGTGCGTGCTGTCGGCGCTGCCGGGCGTGAAGCTGACCCATGCCGCGCAGGTGCCGGCGGCGATCCCGGTGCGTCCGGGCAGCTACTATTTCGCCGTGGAAGCGCGCGGGCCGCTGTACGAGCGCATGCTCAAGGCGCAGTCTATGATGCTGTACGTGCCGGCCGGCATTCATGACCTGAAGATGGAACTCGTCGCGGTGACCTCATGATGAATTCGCTGCCCCCCACCCCGGGCCCGATGCCCTCGCTGACGTCGCAGGGCCCGCATGGCCTGGCGAGCGCGCAGCCGTCCACGCCGCAGAGCCTGCTCGACCTGATGGCCGACGGCTTCTACCTGCTGCTGCTGCTCAAGCGCGGGCAGATGCCCGGCGACACCGAGTCGTTCGTGCAGTCGGTGCAGAAGTTCCTCGACGGCGTCGAACGCGGCGCGGTCAAGCTCGGCATCTCCGCCGAGGACATCTACGCGGCCAAGTACGCGTTCTGCGCCGCGGTGGACGAAGCGATCCTGTCGCAGCCCTCGGCGCTGCACGAAACCTGGGAACGCAATCCACTGCAGCTGCGCCTGTTCGGCGAGCACCTGGCCGGCGAGCATTTCTTCGACCGCCTGGAAGAACTGCGCCGCCAGGGCGCCGTGCGCCTGCCGTCGCTGGAGATCTACCACTACTGCCTGCTGCTGGGTTTCGAAGGCAAGTACCGGCTGGAAGGGCCGGAAAAGCTCGGCTACCTGACCGCGCGCCTGGGCGACGAGATCGTCTACTTCAAGGGCAAGCGCACCGGCTTCGCGCCGCACTGGCCGCCGCCGGACAACGTGCGCCATGCGTTGCGCCGCGTGGTGCCACTGTGGCTGCCGGCGGCGCTGGTGGCCGGCTTCGGCGTGATCGGCTTCTTCGGTCTGCGCCTGTACCTGGACCACCAGACCGAACAGCGCATGGCCGCCTACAACCAAGTGGTGCAGATGCCGCAGCGCACCGCACACATTACGATCACCCTGCCGTGAGTACGTCGATATGGATATGCCGACTCTGGCCGTCGCCCTTGCTGGTCTGGCGCAGCCGTCCCAACACGCCCGCCTGATCCAACTGCGCGCCCCTTTGGAGGGGCTGGTGGTGGAGCGCTTCCATGGGCAGGAAGCGGTCTGCGGGGCCACGCGGCTGCAGATCGAGTGCCTGGCCACTTCGGCGTTCCTCGAGGCCGACGCGCTGCTGGAGCAGCCGCTGGACCTGCAACTGCGCCAGGCCGACGGCACCCAGCGCCATTGGCAGGGCCTGTGCACGGCGGTGGCGCAGCTGGGCGGCGACGGCGGCCTGGCCCGCTACCGGCTGACCCTGGAGCCGTGGACGGCGCTGCTGGAGCTGCGGCGCAACGCGTTGGTGTTCCAGGACCTGGACGCGCGCGCGATCTGCGAGCGGATCTTCGCCGACTACCCGCAGGCCGCGTTCCGCTTCGAGCTGCAGGCCGCACTGCCCACGCACCCGATCACCACCCAGTACCGCGAGACCGACTGGGCCTTCGTCACCCGCCTGCTGGCCGAGGCCGGCCTGGCGTGGCGCTACGAGCACGCGCAGGGCGAGGACAGCGAGGCCGCCGCGGCCACGCTGGTGGTCTTCGACCCGCAGGCGCAGGCGCCGGACAGCGGCACGATCCGCTTCCACCGCAGCGACATGGCCGAGGCCGACGATGCGATCAGCGCCTTTGGCGAGCGCCGCGGCGTGGTGCCCACCGCCAGCACGGTGGCCAGCTGGCACAGCGAGCAACTGCGCGCGGTCAACGCGCAGGCGCAGGCGCAGGCCGGCGGGCTGCCGCCGCTGGAGGTCTACGTGCAGCCGCGCGCCGGGCGCTTCGCCCAGGACGCGGCCGCGCAGGCCCAGGCGCAGGCGCGACTGGACGCGCTGCGCGTGCCGCACACGCTGCACGCCGGTGCCGGCAGCGCCCGCGTGCTGTCGGCCGGGGCGGTGTTCACCTTGAGCCAGCACGCGCAGCACGAAGGCCAGCGCTTCGTCCCGGTGTCGGTCGAGCACGTGGCGGTGAACAACCTGGGCCAGGGCATCGTCGCGCTGCTGGATGCGCCGGAGCTGGAGCACGGCAGCTACCGCAACCGCTTCCTGGCGGTGCCGGCGGCCACGCCGCTGCGCGCGCTGCCGCAGGACCGCCCGCGCATGCACGGGCCGCAGAGCGCCCGGGTGGTCGGCGTGGCCGATGCGGCGGTGAGCCCGAGCCGCGACCACCAGGTGCGGATCCAGTTCCCGTGGCAGCGCGGCGCGCAGCCCACGCCGGGCGGCCTGAGCGACAGCGCCAGCGCCGAGCCCGGCCATGCGCCGGGCGACCAGAGCGCCGGCACCTGGGTGCCGGTGGCCGAGTGGGTGGCCGGCCCCAACTGGGGCAGCCACTTCCTGCCGCGCATCGGCAGCGAGGTGCTGGTGGAGTTCCTGCACGGGGACCTGGACCAGCCGCGCATCACCGGCCAGCTGTACAACGGCGAGGTCGCTCCGCCGTTCGGCGGCGGCCTGGACGAGAGCGCCAGCCACCCCGGCACGCTCAGCGGCCTGCACACCCAGTCGCACGACGGCAGCGGCACCCAGCAATGGCTGCTGGACGACACCCCGGGCCAGCTGCGCACGCGCCTGCACACTTCGCTGGCCGACACCCGGCTGGAGCTGGGCTACCTGATCCAGCACAGCGACACCGCGCGCGGCGCGCTGCGCGGCCAGGGCTTCGAACTGGCCTCGCAGGGCTGGGGCAACGTGCATGCCGCGCAAGGCCTGCTGCTGTCCAGCAGCGCCCGCCCCCAGGGCGCCTCGACCGCGCTGGACGTGGCCGAGGCGGTGGCCCAGCTGCAGGGCGCCGAGCGCACCGCCCAGGCGCTGCACGACACCCTGACCCAGCAGCAGGTGCCCGGCCTGGACGCCCACTCCAGCGTGACCCGGCTGCGCGAGGCGATCGACCCGCAGGCGCAGGGCAAGTACGCCGGCGCGGTCGGCGGCCAGCCGGCGACCAAGCCGGCCGACGGCAGCCGCGAGGGCCAGGACCCGGTGGAACGCTTCGCCGAGGCGCGCCTGCTCGGCGAATCGCCCGACCACGTCGCCTGGACCACTCCGGCCAGCGGCGTGGCCTATGCCGGGCAGAACCTGCAGCTGACGGTGCAGGACGATGCGCACCTGAGCGCCGGGCAGACGCTGTCGGCGGTCTCCGGTCAGCACGCCGCGCTGTTCGCGCAGAGCGGGCCGATCAAGCTGATCGCCGCGGCCGGGCCGGTGAGCCTGCAGGCGCACACCGGCACCCTGGAACTGCTGGCCGACCAGGCGGTGACGGTCACCGCCACCGATTCCCGCATCGACGTGCTGGCGCAGCAGAAGATCGTGCTGCAGGCCGGACAGACGAGCATCACCCTGGAAGGCGGCGACATCACCTTCGCCTGCCCGGGCGAGTTCACGGTCAAGGCCAGCCAGCATCCGTTCTTGGGGGGCGAGAGCGGCAATCCCAAATTCGCGTTGCCCGATGGCCTGGTGCATCTGGAGCCGGACCGCATGCTCGATTTCTCGGGCTGATACATCTACAAGGAAGACATCTTCATGGCCGATACCGAGAAGAAGCTCGCCAAGATCAGCAAGCTGATCTATCCATTCCAGAAGAGCGCAGAGCCGGGCAAGGCCGGCGCCAAACCCACCGATATCGACGACCCGCAGGTCTATTTCGATGCGCTGTCCAATGCGCAGGACGGGTTCTATCCCATCGGCGCCAACGGGCAATGGCACGGCGGCATCCATTTCGATGCGCTAACCGGCAACACCCTGGCGCAGAAGGAAGGCATCCGCTGCATCGGTGATGGGGAGGTAGTCGCTTATCGCATCGATTCGAAGTATCCGAACACCCCATACAGCGCAGGCAAGGCCCCCTACTCGCGCGGCTTCGTGCTGGTACGCCACCGCCTGGAACTGCCCCCCGCGCCCAAGCAGGCCGCACCTTCCACGCAAGCCGGGGCTGCCACCACACCCGCCGCAGCCAACCCGACACCGGCTACGGCTACGGCTACGCCACAGTCGACGACCCAACCGACCGCAAAACCTGATCCCAAGGCGGAAGAGCCTTCGCTGATCTTCTACAGCGTGTATCTCCATCTGCTGGACTGGGCCGGCTACCAGGCCGAGCCCAAGAAGCCGCGCCCGGCGTTCTGGAAGAGCGTGGCGTACACGGTCGGCGACAAGGCCAAGGACAGCGACAGGGTCTCGAATCCTTCCATCCCCGAGGGAGGCGTGGGTCTGAACCTGCGCGACGCACAGCACCGCAAGGTTGGGTACGCACCGCGCGGCGCCAAGCTACGGCTGGGCGCGGAAAGCCCTACCAAGAAGGGCTATTTCGTCATCTCCGAGGTGGTCAGCGGCCAAACCGTTCCCGCAGACGCAAAAGGGTTGTACGCCTTCAAAGCGGAGTTGACCGCCGCCAGCGCCGAGCCTGACACCCAGGACGCGGTCTATGTGCTGCCGACCCCTGCCCCGATCAAAGCCGGCGAATTGATCGGCTATCTGGGCGAATACCAACGCTTCACCGATCTCAATCCACTGGCCTCGACCAGCCCGGCGCAGAGCGGCGTGCGGCCATTGGTGCAACTGGACGTGTTCACAGCCGAAGACCTCAAGGCGTTCATGGCCAAGAGCCGGGAGCGGGCGAAGCTGTTGGATGCCAAGCAAAAGACGCTGCTCAAGATCGACGTGGGCGCCAAGCTCGTGCTGCCGACCGAGCCGGACCAGCAGATCGGCGCCGAGGAGGCGACGGCCCTGGTCCCAGGAGGCAAGGAAGGGGCATGGGTTCAGGTGCGAAAAGGCACCTTGCAGATCATGGACAAGGGCAGCCTGAGCGGCTTCAACAGTTCGACGCACACCTATGGCGGCGGCCAGATCCTCCATCGCGTGCTAGGTGCGGCCGATAGCGACAGCATCACCGAAGCCGCCTACAACGCGCTGAAAACCAAGGAAGAAAAAGACAAGTACCCGCGCCGCCAGGTACTCGTCCCCAGCGGCACGCCGGTGTGGGTGGAAAAGTCGCTGCTGGGCACCGACGCCGTCACCACCGGCCGCTCCCTCAAAGCGTGGAGCAAGTTCCCGCTGCAGGCGAGCCAGACCAACGGGCCGGAGGCAGGCTTCATCCGCGTCGCCGCCATCAAGGGACTGAAAAAGGTCGCAACCGAAACGGACGGCACCCGCTGGTGGCAAGTGGACGTGGGCAAGATCGACGGCAGCAGCGGCGTGGGCTGGGCCAGGGAGAAGGACCACGTCAAGGTCACCCTCTGCTCCCCATGGGACTGGCCGGGCTTCGAGCATATAGAGGCCGACAGCACCACGCCAGAAGCCCTGTACGCGCGCCACGTCATCGCCACCAAGCAGGCCAAGCCCGACGAGCAGGCCGCACTGGAAGCCAAAGCACAGGCGGCCACGGGCGGGCCGCTGTTCTCGCGCCTATGCGATGCCATCGACCTTGATGACGACCGGCAGCTCAGCCCCGAAGAACTGAAAAAAGCACTGAAGCAACCGTGGCTGGCCGAAGCGATCTCTCGGCTGGTTTTCCATCACACCAGCGAGTGGGGAACGCCGCGCCCGCAATGGGATGCGATCGACTCGGCCATTCCCGAGCCACGCAAGGTTGATTGGAAAGAGGAAAAAGATCGGATTGAATCGTTGCAGTGGTGGAAGGATATCAATACAGATCCAGCACTACCTGTTGATGCCAAAGTCTACAATTTGCATCCAATTGGGCTTATCACAAACTTCGCAAGCACCGCAACCGGAACGCTAATTTGCGCCAAGTGCGGGGCGACAATCAACCTAACCGAAGCGTTCCTTAGTGAAGTGTGCGGCAAAAGCGTCAAAGCGTCTTTCATTAAGGCGATGGTTGAAGCGTCCGGAAATATGTTCAAAAAGTACGGCGTGGACAGCTGTAGTCAGATCAAGCATTTGCTGGCTCAAGCAAAAAAAGAAACCGGAGGCTTTATTAGCTTCCGAGAATCGTTGAATTACTCAAGGAAGACCTACACCGCCGCCAAGCTTTACAACATGGCACCGACAGCAATTAATAACGGCCTCGCCAGAAAAGGAATAACATTTGCCACTAAAGAAGAAAAGCTACAGTGGATAGACGAGAATTTGATAGCAAATGACTCGGCGTATGGTGAACATAGTTTTGGCAGCAATGAACAACCAGGGAAAGACTACCGTGGCCGCGGTCTAATACACCTCACTCATTATGAAACATACAAGAAATGCGCAAAGGAAACCGGACTGTCAGTTGACTCAAACCCTGAGCTTCTAGAAGACGATCCTGCAGTAGCGATTGAGACAGCCTTATGGTTCTGGAAGGACAGGAAAATAGGTGCAATTGCGGATAACCCTACCCTCTCCGGCGACGCTGCCGTTACCGCAGTTACTAAGCCAGTCAACACGGGGCTTGAGGGACTTCCTGACCGTCAACAGTACAAACGCGAGATTTCGCCGATCTTCAATCGCCATTTCAATAGCGGCTGCACTCAAAATGATTAATCAATTGCTAGCATTCCTTTTTCTAGCCTCAGCTCCAGCTGTAGCCGCCACGACAGCCTCTACAGATAGCCAAATATGTGATAGCGCCGGCCGTGATCAAGCTTATCCTCCTATAAGAGCTTATGGGGCGACAGTATGCTTCCTGTACATAGAGAAGGTCGCCGGTAGAAAAAGTCCGCTGTCCGTTGACCCTCCTGGGATAGCAATTTATTCGATATCACAAGATGGAAAACTAACGCTTGCCTATGAGCTCCCATATGCAGGCACCAGCGGAAAAATTGATGACGCATTCCTCCTCAGCGTTCATGGTGATCCGAATAAAAGGTTATTTGTAATCCAAAGCACAGATACACCTAGTACTTGGGAAATCATTAGCCGCGCTTATGACGTGACTGTAATGAAATTTTCTAATGGCACTATATCCCAAGACAAAAGTGCTTCCCATTTTTTTGATGGCGGCGGTGACTTCGCCGACACCAAAGGGGGGCTAACTTACCAATTTCCATACAAAGACAGAAAATCGATTGAGCGAGCGGTGATTTCTCCATTGTTCCAACTAGCCCACTCTTCCACCCAAGTTGAAGGAAAAATTAAGGAAAGGACATTGCTCTATCACGGCCCTTACCTGCATGAGGTCAGTAAAATGTATTTGATTAAGGACGACCATGTCAAAGTAGAGGACTCCACAGCAGGCTGGTGTAAAGTATCATACCTTTCTAAGAAGAGAACGATTACGATGTGGGTTCAGTGCAAAAACATACTATTCTAAACAGCGGGCTCACCGGAAACGTCATCCGGTAATTTATTGGCCTGCGACTAGGTCAACAGTGGCCAGCAATGCGGACGCTTATTGATCAATACGAAGCCCTGCTTCCGTTAGTTACCACATGCATCTCTATTCCTTCTCCCGAACCGTTTGTGCAGGTTCTTGCCCGGTATATCCTTGATCCACGAATGCCAGCTTCACTGTCTCGCTCGTAACACGCTGCACCTCTGGCACCAATGATCGCACCTGAGCGCGCTCTTGGTCGTTGGCCTACGTCACCTGCACTGTCGCCCTTAACGTAATCCGGTAAAAAAACATCAAATGGGTGACTAATGAGAATACTGGCTCTCGTGCTGTTATTACCAGCTTCTTTTTTGTTGCAAGCAAAAGCACCGCAAAACTCGGAGATATTTACCCCAGAAAGCTTAAGCAGCGGAATGTCCCTAGAGGCCAATGGATATCGGTTTGAGATTGTAGAATCTGGAGGCGTGACTGCTCTTTTAGCAAAGTCACCTTCCGGGATGAAGAAAACAGTAGAACTTCATGACGCTGGCTTTTCTCGGCCCGAGCGGCTATTTTATGTTAAAAGCCATGGCTGCAATATTGAGTCGATAGATGTCGTGATTCAATTCGCACCCGAACCCAATGAAGACATCAAGTACAGAAACTATTACCGAATAGTTTTTGCAAAAGATATGTCCTCAGTAGTTTCGGAGTTTTTTGATCCAAGCGTGGCCGCAGCGAACGCAGTTCTGCCCATCCAAAGCGTCAGAAATTTAGAGGATAAATACACCAAAGAGAAAATCACCTGCAAAGGATCAAAACCTATCGTAGAGGAGAAAAAATAAACTACTGAATGGTTTGCTTCCTCTGTCATTAAGGTCCGTCGTCTTGATTTAGGGCCCGTCTGCAGCACCAACACACACGGCATAGACGAGATCGACAGGCCGTCAGTACAGCGGGACCAGTGGAATATCTGCCCAGAACAATGAGACCCGAGCCACAGCCTAGCGAGGTCGAAAGTTGCTGATGGTGCCGGGATGGAGAGCAAATAGTTGCTTTGTAAAACGCCGCCATCCCGCAACATGAACAGGCCTGAGTTTGTTCCCCTCGGCGCGAAAAGAGTCCCGTCGATTTTTATTCTGGGAGTTTGGCATGCCGCGGCCGCCTGACGTTGCCGATCTGTTAGCCAGCCATTGGTCGAGATGATCGACCTGCGTCATCTGCTATTGTGCTGGCCTGCCGATCGTCCAAAGCCCAGATCGAGGACTTGCGTGTATGACGGACGCGGGTGCGCGATATCGCAACTTGAGACCACTATGAAATATGCACTGGCCTCTGTGCTTCTCATACTGTCCGCTTGCGGGAGTGGAGGTGAGGCTACACAAGCCAGCCCAACGGGTCACACCGCCACGTCGCCTCTACGCACCGGACCCGCGGTCGGCCCCCAAGCCACGCCTCTCACCCTTAATCCAGTGACGTTGCTCTACGGAGACCCTACTGCCAATGGCCGCTTTGGGCGTGTAACCATCGTGCACAACGGGCGAGCCGTTAGGACCTTGTTAGGGCAGCAGGATCATGATGGCGCGTTTGAACGCGAAAAATCGCCACGCCTTTCTCCCGACCATCGATTCGTATTCCTCAGCCAGATCGCATCAGCTGAGCTGGAGACTCCGCAGGGACCAATCACGCAAGAAACCGCGTATTGCAACCTGATTGACACCCACAGCGGCTGCATCATCGCGCGGGAGACTGGCGAATTCTGCGGCGGCGAGTTCGCTGCCGAAGGCCAATGGGATAACCCCGTGTATCCGGACTTTGATCTCATGAAAGCGACACCCAAAGCCGATGACTATGCAAAGGGTGTGCGCAAACCGGCGGATTCGCCGGAAACATCATTCGAAAATTTATTGGCCTGCGACGAGGTCAATAGCAACAATGCCGACGCCTATCGGTCGATTCTGGATAAGCGCATCTTTGAACTTGACGCCTCCGAGATCGAAGCCGTGCAAAACAAGCTGAACCAGCTAAAATCACACCGATGAGACATATCGGGAGCACGTAGTCCGCATCTGTAGCAGCGCGACCGGGAAAGTCCAGCCACCATTTGTCGCACCACTACCGAACGGGTGAGCTCACACTAGCCCCCGCCGAGCGTCACAGCACGGTGGCAGAGCCGGGGCTCGCACTGGTTGGCCACTTCAGTTGCTTGGGACGGATATGAGCATGCATTCCATTGGCGGCGGCCTTTTTATTTTCAGCCTATTCCTAGCGGCACTCCCCGGCTTAGCCGCGACGCGGGAAGACAAGGCTTTGCAAATGCGCTGTGTGGCAACTCAAGTTGACGATCACATCGAACTTCGTATCGTGGAAGGCAGGCTGGTTAGTGCGTGCCCACCAGATGCAGAAGAAGGATGCCCTTACAGCGCTAGTCGCGGACAGACGCGCCTGGCCAGCACGCCGGATCTCAACCAGGATGGCCGTGCCGACGCCATCGTCCGCTACCTGGGCGGCAGCTATGGCGACGCCGATGCGGCTGGATACCTTGTACTGGCGCAGTGTCAAGATGGCACATACATTCCCGTTCTGGAGGGAGTTTTCAGCGGCCTCAGGGCACCCACTTCAATCAAGCAAGACTGGCCAGGCCTGACAGCCACCCAGGTCTGCCCAGCGCCCGACGGTACCGGCCCAGCAGCTGTAGAATCGTTACTGCGTTTCGACCTTGGATCCTTCCAATACTTGCCGGCGCCCGATGAGCCATTGAGCTCCCCCTTGCGGCTGAGGGAACCAATCGATGCGCCACGTGATCCAGCTGAGGAAGGCAGACTTGCTGAGACTCACTTCTGGAAGCTATCGCTATGCGCTTCAAGCTTTACTTGTCCAGCGCGGCAATTGCGGTGTCACTGCTTGGACCTCTGCGGGACGCCTCCGCGGGAAATGACAAGGCTGCTTGGCCAGGCTCTATTGCTGGCAAGTGCTATCCCTCCCTGAATGACTATGTCTTGTCGGCATTCCCCTGGACAAAGGATGGAGAAGACGAAAACATACGACGCATCACCGCGAGCGAAACAGCCGATGGTGGCGAGGCATACGTTTGGGTCATTGATGCAACTCCCAATACGAATGTAGTGCGCACTCTTTTCAGAGTCGGTGCTGAGCAAGCGTGTGTAGTGCTTGATGCCGCGCCTTCGAGCACTATGGAACTGGAAATATCCGACAACGTCTTGCCGAGCCAAGCGACATCCCTCGATACGCCGCCGCCCGGGATACCGATGACTCGGGTTATTTACAAGCTGGACCGTGATGGCAGTGCCTATCACCCATACCAGTGTGAGCGAGTCGAATCTGCTGCTGGCATCGGCAAGAAGATCGATTGTGCCAAGATATTTGGATCGAGATGAAGTAGTGGACTTGATGGAGACGGGTTGGCCGTCTATGCATCCAACAAGAAGTCCCGCCAGCCCGTAGGCGTTCTAGTGGAAACAAACCTGCGGCCTTGATCGCTCATTAGCGCTGTCCTGGCGCCAGTCGGCGACGTTGTCGAAGCGCCGCGCATGGCGTCGGCACTGGCGCATTCGCTCATGCCGATCGAAAGCGCCAGCCATACCAGCACCGAATTCGCCAAGTCCCTGCCACTTTTCGATGCGACTTGCTCGGATTCGCCGCTCAAGCCGCACCAGGGCGAAGGCGCAGCGTCTTCAGGACCGAGTCCCAGTAGCCGATCGCCTCTTCGTCGCTCTTGAACGGCGCGTCCACGATCTTGCCCTTGGCGTCGGACTTGCCGGTGGTGCTCAGTTCCAGCGAAATGAACGGGAAGCCCAGCGAGTTGGCCTTGCCCTGCGTCTCCCACAGGAACTCGTAGCTGCGCTTTCCTTCGGCGTCGGCACGTACCAGCAGTTCCTGGCCCCGGAACGGACCGATATCCTCCTGCCCGCGGCGCAATGGCTTCATCTGCGCGGCGGCCTTGGCGTAGCCGGGCGGTACGTTGCCGACGCGTGTGAGCAGGTCCGCGTCCGGCTTGCCGGTGACATAGGCGGTCAAGGTCATGGAGACGCTCGGATAGGCGCGCGCGCGGATGCCCGCGGTGAATCCTTCCTTGCCCAGCTTGTTGCGCGCGATGAAGCCCGAGTCGATGCAGAAGCCGGCCTCCTTCGGTATCTCCACGGCGTCCCGGTAGCGCACCGCGCCGCCCAGGGTGCGGTAGTAGTCCACCGCGCCCTGCAGCCGGGTTTCGTCGCTCTGCCCGGTGAAGTGGTAGAGCACGCGCTGGGCGGGCACATGCAGGTAGAAGTCCTGCGCATGGATCCGTCGGCTCGTGGCGCTGGACCAGGACGTCAACAGCACGCTATCGGCAGTGGGTTCGGCGCGCTGCACCAGCATCGCGCCGCCGGCGCGGTGCTGCGCCGCCTGCAACCGGCGCTCCTGTCCCGCGACCAACTCGAGAAACCGCTCGCGATCCACGTTGCGCTGGGTTACCACCGGCCCACCGGCGTATTCGTAGCCGATCTTGAGTTCGCTGTCGCTCGGCACCTCGACAAGGTGCCGTCCCAGGCAAAGCGTTTTCATCGTTGATCTCCGAGTGTCAGGCGCAGCGGCTGCAAGTCCGGGCAGCATCAGCAATAGCAAGGCCGCCGGCAGACGAAAGCGGCCGAAGTCCAGGCGTCGTACTGGCGAAAACGTCTTCATGCCCAATCCGCATGCTGCGCGCACTGGGCGACACCGTACAGCGTGGCCCATTGGCTGCGCACGTCGTTGTAGCTCGACTGGTGCTCGTAGCCTTCCGCCTTGCCCTTGCCGTTGCGGCTGGCGAACTCCCCCTGGCCGAGGTCGCCCTGCCGGAAGCTGGCCTGCACGCCCGCCGCCGCGGGCGCGCCCCCCGACGTATCGGGTACCGTACCGTCGCCGGGATCCGCCGGGTCGGCGATCTCCAGGCTCGCGCTGCCGCCCTGGCCCGCCACCTCCATCGTGCCCTTGCCCTTGTCCTGGGTGATGCGCAGGCTGTCCCAGGCATCGGGAAGCTGGCCGGCCCAGCGCAGTTCGGACCAGCTCTTCTGGTTCGCATCCGAGCCGTAGTGGACGAAGGACGGCTTGTGGTAGCACCCGGACAGTTCGCGATGGAACGCCGCGACATCGTCGATGTTGCGCTCGAACAGCGAGCGTTTTCCCGGCGCGGGGGGGCCCTCCAGCTCGGTCTCGCCGGCCGCGGCCGGATTGAGCCCGGCCGGATCGAGCAGCGGCGTGTTTTCCTCGGGCACCAGTCCATACCAGGCCGGGTTGGTGTAGATCTCCGCGTATGGATCGCCGGCCTTCGGCAGTTCCTCCGAATTGGGCGTGAACGGGTCGCCCAACTTCAGCCATGGCTTCCCATCGCAGTAGTCCATGGCCGGCAGCAGTTCCAGTCCTCCCGGGGAGTTGCCCAGGATGGCGACGACCTCGGCCGCGTCGCGGCCGAGAATGACGCTGGAAACGCCGTCGTACCCGGCGCGGCAGTGGTGGTAGGTCGCCGCGGCGCCGGTCGCGGGCATGACCCCGTGGACCACGCCCAGCAGGTTGGCGTATCCCTGGATGCACGCGACCGAGCGCGCGACCAGGCCGCCCATCGAATGGGTGACCAGAACGACCTTTTCGGCAGGGATCTTCTGCTGGCGATAGTGCGCCAGCACCTTGTTGTCGATGTAGTCGATGATGTCCTGGCCCGATTGCCGGTTCGATTGCAGCCAGTTGTAGCCGCCTGCCCATACGTCGAACCGGTAGCGCGCCGCGGCGCGCAATTCGGCCTGGCCGAGCGCGGCGTTGCCGCCTTGCTGCTCGCCATAGGCGTCCGGGCTGCGCATGCCCTCGTCGCGCCACCATTCCAGCGGCTCGCCCGCTTCCATCACGTTGCCGAGGCGTTTCTGCAGCAACGCCATCACCGGGTTGTAGGCCGAACGCATCACCGTGCCCCAGCCGCGTTGCTTGGCGAGTTCGTCGGTGATGGTGCCTTCGGCGTCGATCGGGCCGTTGTCGTCGACCTCGACCTTGGCCGGGTCCAGGCGGCGCTGGCGCGTGGCCGCGCCGCGGAACCAGTAGCCGAACAGTTGCCCGATCGCGCCGAGGATCGGGAAGAACCCATCCGTGTTCGGCGCCCGCCATACGCTGTCGCCGCTTTCCTTGGACTTCAGGTTGGTTCCCATGATGCCGGGCAGGAAGACGATGGGAATGACCGCCGGCGGATCGGCCAACAGGACCTTGTCCCGCTGATCGACCGTGTGCGTGAGCCGCGGGCGCACGATGGGACGCCCGGCTTCATCGCGCTCGGACGTCGCAAGAAGAACCTCATCCTTGTTGTCTGGCATATGCGTTCCTAGCCCTTGCCCAGCACTTTGATCACCAGTTGCTCCATCGCCATGCTCTTCTGTCTGGGCAGGCGGCCCTGGGCGTCGGTCACCAACTGCATCACCGCGCCATCGGCGCGCGTCACTTCCACGCGCGTGTTCGCCAGCGGCTCGTTGGTGCTGCGGTGGCGCAGCACGTATTGGTCGTCGAAGCTGGAGCTCGGCCAGGTATTCATTTCGCGGCTGAGGTGGGTCGGCCCGACGAACGACTTCTTGCTCGCATGCACGGTGATGGTGCCGGGGCAGGCGAAGGTGATGTTGCCGCCTTCGATGGTCACGCTGGCACCGCCGGCCACCGCCAGGTGCACCGTCTTGCCCGCGGCCAGTTCCACCTCGGCGTTGGCGCTGACCACCTTCAGCCCCTGCTTGGCCTGCACCCGCACTTCGTCAGACTGCGCCTGCACGTCCAGTTCGCCTTCGCCGCTGACCAGGCTCAGGCTGTTGGTTTGGGTCTGCCCGCCCTCCACCGCCGCGGCCAGCACCCCGATCGCCTGCCCGCTGTGCAGCCGCCCGTGGCCGGCGACCGCCAGCTCGCTGCCCTGCCCGCTGGCCAGCGTCAGCGTCTCGCCCACGCTCCAGCTCAGGCCCTGCCCGGCCACCACCCCGATCCCCGCCGGCGACGCCAGCCCCAGCAGCGCATCGCCGGTGTGCGGCACGCGGCCCTCGCCGGGGCTGGCGCTGCGCTCGGCCGCCGCGCCCTTGGCGTCGGCGTAGGCCGTGCCCGGCACCGTGGTCTTCACGCTGCTCAGCAGCGCCTGCAGCGGCGCCTGGTCGGCGATCAGCTTCGATTGGTTCGCCTGCTTCGCCCCTTCGTGCGCGGCCAGCTTCACCGTCTGGTGCGTGCCGGCCGCCTGCGAAAACGTCTTGCCCAGGGTCTGCAGCTGGGTCAGCAGCGCGCTGGGCTGCGCCGCCTCGCCGGCCGGGCCCTGGGTCCGCCCGTAGCTGCTCAGCCACAGCCCCGACGTGGAGCGCAGCGCGCCCCACGCGTCGGTGCGCAGCTCGAAGCCTTCGCCGCGGAAGCTGCCGCGGTAGTTGTCGGCCTGGTGGATCAGGTGCCCCAGGCTCAGCTGCGTGGCCGCCTGCGTGGTGGCCAGCTGCAGCCGCAGCTGCTGGTCGCTGTCGTCGAACACCAGCCGGCTATGGCCCTCGCCGCCCCACTCCTTCGACTTCACTCCCCACAGCGCGGTGGCGTTGCGGTGCGCCGCATCGCCGCCGCCGGCGCCGTGCCAGGCCGGGGCGTGGCCGCCGGCCAGGTTCGCCTGCGCGCTGCCGCGCCCATCGCGCGCCTGGGCGTAAGCCTGGGTGTCGGCCTCGGCGGCCTGGCCGCCCGGCGTGGCCGGCGTGCCGGCCTCGCCCTTGCCGTTGTACAGCGTGCCCAGCACCACCGGACGGTCGATGTCCCCTTCCAGGAAGCCCACCAGCACCTCCTGGCCGATGCGCGGCAGGAACTGGCTGCCCACCCCCGGGCCGGCATAGCGCTGCGCCACGCGCAGCCAGGTGCTGTCCTGCGCGGCCGACGCCGACGCGTCCTGCTGGAAGTGGAACTTGACCCGGATCCGGCCCAGCGCATCGGCGTGGACCTCGTTGCCGTCGGCGCCGGCCTGGCCGTTGGCGCCAACCACCACCGCGGTCTGGTAGCCGGGGGCGGTGGGCCGCGGGTTGAGCCGGGCGCCGGTGCCGTCGGCCAGCACCGGCCGCCACGGCTGCTGCCGGTCCACCGCCTCGAAGGCGTTGCCGTAGCCCACCGCCTCGGCCTGGGTCCAGGTGCTGCGCGCGGCCACCGCGCTGGCCTCCGGCCACGCCGGCGGCGCGCCCAGCTGCGCCTGCACCGCCTCGCGCAGGTCCACCGGCAGGTTGTTGATCCCGGCATGCCACAGCCGGGTCAGCAGCAGCTGCGCTGGCGGCGCCTGGCCTTGCTGCGGCGCCTGGGTCAGGGTGAACCAGGTCCCGGCGCGCAGCGTGCGCACCGTGCTGCGGCCCTGCCACGGCGACCACTGCGCCTCGTGCGCCTGCGCCATCAGCCCCGCATAGCGGTCCGCTTCCTGCGCGCTGGCGAAGGCGTACATCCCCACCGGCTCGTACACCTCGCGCAGCGACTGACCGCCGCCGCCGTGCAGCGGCAGCTGCGCGCTGCGCGCCTGGCGGGTCTTGAAGTCCTCGCTGAGCACCGTCAGCCGGCCGCTGCCCAGCCGCCGCGTGGCGCCGATCGCCAGCACGCTGTCGGCCGCCTCGGTCGCGTCGCTGCGGTGGTAGCGCAGCCCGCCGCCCTGCGCCGAACTGGCGTCCTGCGGCTGCGCGGCGCTGTCGGCGAACACCACCAGCTGGTGGCCGCATGGCGCCTGGTCCGACTCCTGCAGCCGCCAGCCCAGCCCTTCCTCGGCCAGCAGCCGCTGCACGAAGGCCAGGTCGCTCTCGCGGTACTGCACGCAGTAACTGCGCGGACGCGCCTGCGCCAGGAACCCGCTCACTTCCTGGCTCCACTGCCAGCTCGCCTGCGGCGCGTAGTCGGCGAACACCGCCTCCACGATCTGCACCAGCGTGCGCTCCTGGAACACCCGGCTGTGCCGGCCCTGCCCCAGCCACCACGTCCACGGCACCAGGCCCACGCGATAACGCGCCAGCCCGCCGTCGCTGCCCAGTTCGTACGCCTCATGCACCAGGCCGCTGCGCGGGCTCTCCCCGCCGCCGGCCAGCTTCGTGTACAGCGTCGCACGACGCCCCAGCCACGCCTCCAGCGGCAACCCCGCCTGCGTGCTCAGCACGTCCACCCACCATACGAAACCGCCGCCCAGGCGCTCTTCGCCGCTCCAGCGCTCGACGACCGCGTTGGCATCGCCGCCTGGCAGCTGCAACCGGTACAGGCGCTCGCCATCCGCCAGGAGGGCGGCGCGGGTAGACAACGCACTCAGTGCTTCCATCGCTACACCTCTGTCCCCCGGGCCGTACCGCCCCCGGTCAACATAGTTTCCTGCCCCTGTGGGGCGAACTTAGCAGATGAAGTCGTGACGCGCATGACGGTCCGCAGCATGCCGCGGACCGCCGGACCCGCTGTCGGCTCAGCTCTGCTCGGGCAGCCGTGGCGGCTCGGACGAGGCGCCGGCGTTGTCGCGGGTGTTCTTCTGCACCGCGATCGCCGCGAACAGGCTCAGCGCATAGGCCATCGCGTAGAAGCCTTTTTCGCTCAGGGTCAACGTCGCATTGAACAGGCCGATGGCCAGCAGCAACAGCGCAGCCAGCACCGAGAACCAGGCCAGCCCGTAGTAGATCGCCGTCACCGCGATGCCGTCGGCGCGGTCGCGCACGCTCTTCTGCACCGATACCGCCGCGAACAGGCCGAACAGCAGCAGCGTGAAGTAGTAGCCCTTCTCGTTGAGCAACATCTCCGCGTTCCACAGGCCCAGCAAATAGGCGCCGACGCCGAGCAGCAGCGCCACCCACGACGCGCCGACGAAGGCTACGGACGGCTTGTTGGCAACACTGGCTCGCATGATCACTATCCTTGGAAAAGAAGAAGTCCACATTCACAGGGCGCCTGCGCCCGCCGCACTGCGGCGTTGCCCCGGCTCCAGAACGCCCCATGGTTTCCGCCGGGCTCGCCGCAGGATCTCCCCACCCGCAGCCGCGCAACGCCGGATGCGATGGACAATAGACCAGATAACACCACCGGTCTACGCGGGAATGGCGGCGTGGACGCGCGAGCCAGGGCCGCCCTCGGCTCACAGGTCCAAGGCCATGTGGCCGCGGTTTCAGGCGCTCGCCGCCGGCAGGCAGGCCCGCGGGCGCCGTCGTCGGCGCCGACAAGGCGGCATCGCGGCATCCGGGCGATTCCACGAACGTCCCGGGCCGGCGCTGCGGACGAGCCGCCTGCGCAGCGCGCGGCGCAGGCACCGCGACGCCCCCGGCCGCCACCGCGTTTTCAGAAAAATCTGACCCGCCGCCGCGCGCCAGGCAGGCTAGAATCCTCCGCGCCCCTAACGACGAGAACTGCCATGCTGGATCTGGATGCCCTGCTGGCGCCGATTTCCGACGATCAGCCGGCCGGCGAAGACCTGTCCTTCTCCATCGAGTTCGATCGGATCCAGGAAGCCAGGCGCTCGGACGATCCGACCCTGGACCAGGGCGAGTGGCAGACCGACATCAAGTACGCGGACTGGTCCAGCGTGGCCCGCCAGTGCGGCGACCTGTTGCAGACCCGCACCAAGGACCTGCGCCTGGCCGGCTGGCTGACCGAGGCGACCACCCAGATCGACGGCTTCGCCGGGCTGGCGCTGGGCTACCGGCTGATCGCCGGGCTGTGCGACCGCTACTGGGACGAGGTGCATCCGCTGGTCGTGGATGGCGACCACGAGGAGCGCATCGGCAACCTGAGCTGGCTGCTGACCAATTCGCTGCAGTGGCTGCGCGCGGTGCCGATCGCCTCGGGGCCGCAGGGCCGCTTCGGGCTCAACGACTTCGAGGCCGCGCATACCCGCAGCGCCAATCCCGGATCCGGCGACGAAGACGGCCAGCCCAGCCTGGACCTGCTCGAGGCCGCGCGCCGCGACACGCCCCACGATTTCTACCGGCAGCTGGTCGACGCGCTGCCCGATTGCGCCGAAGCGCTGCAGTCGCTGCAGGCGGCGGTGGACGACCGCCTTGGCGTGGACGGGCCCAGCTTCAGCGCGGTGCGCGAGCAGGTGGAACACCTGCAGCGCACCGTGGCGCGGTTCGCCCGCGACGCCGGGCTGCTGTTGGATGGCGCGGCCGACCCGGGCCACCACGAAGTGCCGGGCGCCGGATTCGGCTCGGCCATGACCAGCGATGCGGCGCCGTCGGCACCTGCCGCGCCGCGCGCGCCGGGCGGCGCGCCGACCACGCGCAAGGAGGCGCTGGCGCAGTTGCGCCAGGTCGCCGAATTCTTCCGCCGCACCGAGCCGCACAGCCCTGTCGCCTACCTGGCGGAAAAGGCCGCGCGCTGGGGCGAGATGCCGCTGCACGTGTGGTTGAAGCGGGTGATCAAGGACGACAGCGTGCTCAACCAGATGGAAGAGATGCTGGACGTCAACCAGAACCTGGACCAGTAGGCGTCCAGGCCCGCGCCGTCCCGCACGCCGTGGGGACGGCGTGCGACGGCTACTGGATCTTGAACTGGATGCGCCGGTTACGCGCGCGTCCGTCGGCGCTGGCGTTGTCGGCCACCGGTTCGTCCGGGCCCTTGCCCTGCACGCTCATGCGCGCGCCGTCGATGCCCTTCTGCACCATGTAGGTCTTCACCGCCTGCGCCCGCGCCTGGCTCAGCGCGAGGTTGCTCTCGCGCTGGCCGACGTTGTCGGTGTGGCCGATGATCAGGAAGCGCGCATCGCCCATCTGCGACATCTTCGCCACCATCTCGTCGAGGATGCTCATGCCCAGCGGCGTCAGCCGCGAGCTGCCGCTCTGGAACTCGATGATGCGGTTGCCCAGGGTCTGGTCCAGCACGCTCTGTTCCGAGCCGCCGAGCTTGAGGCTGTTGGTCACCGTGTAGGAGGTGTTGCTGGCCAGGCTCAGGTCGCTGGCGACCTGCTGCCGCTGCGCCTCGTTGACCACCTGCCCGCTGATGCGCACCGCCTGGCCGTTGACTTCCAGCTTGCCGGCCGACACCCGCTTGAGTCCCGGCGACACCATGTTGGCGACGTACTCGCCCCAGTTCGGCGGCGACGGGATCGATTCGACCTGCACCCGGTCGACGACGCGCGCGCTGCCGTAGACGTCCTGCAGGTTCTTCAGGATGCGGGCCTTGGTGGCCTGATCCGGGACGACGCCCTCCACGATCACCGGGCGTTCGCCGGCCGCGCCCGCGGCGGGCGCGGCGACCTGCGCGGAGGCGGCGAACACGGTCATCAGGCCGCTCAGGGCGAGGGCTTTGGCACTCAGGTGTCGCATGTTCATGTCCCCAGGAAAGTCTCGCCGAACAACTTGCGGGCCGTCTTCAATGCCAGGTCGTCCCGATCCAGATAGCTGGCTAGCTTGTTGAGGTTGTAGTCGTTGTGCAGGTAGTCCTCGACCCAGTCGGCGTCCTGCACGCGGATCAGGAAATCGCCGGCCTCGCGCGGGTCCAGCGCCGCGCGCAGCGCCTGGTGGTCGGCGCCGTTGAAGCCAACCAGCATGCGCGGCGCGGCGTCGTTGCGGATCAGCACCGCCAGTTCGAAATCGCCGCGGGTGACGAAGCAGGCGACGATGTCCAGCCAGAACGCGGCCAGCAGCGGCCGGTACAGCCCGTCCTGCACCAGCGGGAACTCCAGCGCCTTGTCCACCGTCACGTTGCCGCCGGTGAGGATCGGCTGCAGCAGCAGGCCCAGCGCCGGCAGCACCTTCTTCAACGACACCTCGGGGTGGCCGGCCGAACGCAGCAAGGCCTCGATCGAGCCGACGGTCTGGATATCGAGGAAGTCGTTGAAGGTGGCGTTGTACGCCGACGCCTCGGTGCTCAGCGTGTAACGGGTGTCGGCCAGCGCGGTCAGCGTCGGGCCGGCGTCGTCGGCGGCCACCGCCTGCTTGGCCATGCGCGACAGCCCGGACCACACCTTGGACATCGCCAGCGGGCTGCGGCCGATGAACGACAGCGGCTCGCTGGCTTCCAGGCGGATCGCCGACAACAACGGGAAACGGCGCTGCGACGCGTCGCGGCTGGGCTGGAAGTGCCCGCAAAGCACCATCTTGCTGCGCGAACCCAGGAACGCGTAGTGGATGTCCGGCGCCTCGTCGTAGAGCCGCTTCCAGTCCGGGTTCTGGCTCAGCAGATCGACGCTCAGGCCCGCCCAGCGGTCCAGCCAGCCGAGCAGCTGGTGGTTGTCCGCCGCGCGCACGAAATCGCCGCGCGAGGGCACCTTGCCGAAGTAGGAGACGCCTGCACTGACTTCGCGGCTCATTGGCCACCTCCTTGTGTGGGTGCCGCGGCCGGAGCCGGAGCCGGAGCCGGCGGCGTATCGGCGGCCGGCGCTTCCCCGCCCGGCGTCGCCGGACTGCCGGCCACGGTGGCCGGCAGCTGCAGGCCGCGCTGCCAGTCGCCGCTGCCGCTGGGGCTGGTGCCGGCGCGTTGCACGATGCGCATCTGCACGCTGATCGACACGCCTTGGTCGCTCCAGGTGAGGCGGTTGATGTCGTCCACGCGTTCCTTGGCCGCGGAGTTGATCAGGCGCCCGAAGCCATTGGCGCCGGGCGCGTTGAACACCTCGACACTGCGCCCGTCGCTGGTGACCGCAGTGATCTTGGACCCGGGCACCGAGCCGACGTTCGGCCACTGCATGGTCACCCACTGCGGCGGCGTGTTGCGATAGCGCAGCGTCTGGCCGTCGATGTCGAGGGTGTATTCGATCGCGCCCACCGCCGGCGTCGGCAGGATCTCGAAGATGGTCACGTCCTTCGCCACCGCACCGGACTGGCCGCTGACCCAATTGCCGTAATTGGCCACCAGTTCGTTGGACAAGGTGATGCCGATGCCTGCCCAGCGCCGCGATTCGAGCAGGTTGCCGCGCTGGATCACCAGGGTGCCGAGCGCGTCCTTGTTGAACGAGGCGATCGCGCCGCTGGCGCCGAAGATCGCCGCCACGTCGCCGGGCGCGGCATCCACGTCCGAATTGAGGTTGAACGGATACTGCTGGCCGATGCCGCCGCGGAACGGTTCGTAGACCTGCGCCGCCCACACCCGGTTGACCTCGCTCTCGGTCGGTGGCACCAGCGAGGCGAAGGTCTGGGTTAACGGCCGCAGCAGCAGCGGACGCATCGCGTCGCGCTGGGTGTCGTCCAGTCCGGTCAGCATCTGCTCGTCGACCAGGGTCAGCGCGGCGCTGAGCTCGGAGCCTTCGTTGCTGAAGGTGTCCTGCATCAGCTTGCGCGCGCCGACGCCGACCTGGCCCTGGTTCTTGATCGCGTTCATGCGCGTGCGCAGCTTGGCCAGCGTCTCGAAGTACGCATCGATGATCGCCGGCTCGTCCTTGCGCTTGGTCATCAACCGCGCCAAGCCCTCGAAGGTCTTCCCGATCGGGCCGACCGGCTGCTGCGCGGCCTTGCCGGCGTCGGCCGGATCACGGCGCAGGATCACCCGCTGGAACCAGGCGACGAACCCGCCGGAGGCCTTCTTCGACAAGGCCTCGGCCATCGGGTTGTCCCAGATGGTCTGCTCGTTGATCTTCTCCAGCAGCTTGCGCAGCGGCGAATTGGCCGGGTCGCCGATGCGGTTCATCCGCGACAGCGCCTGGTCGAAACCCTGGAACGGCGCGACGCTGACGCCCTGCATGAACTTGCGCCATTCCTGCGCGTATTCCTGCTTGTACAAGGTCACCAGCTCGCGCGCGATGTGCTCGGGGCTGCCGGCCAGCGACAGGTCGCTCTGCTCGGTGGTGTCGAGCACCCAGTCGGTGTTGCTGAGCTGCGTGGTGGCCGCGTCCTTGATCGCGTCCTTGACGTATTCGTCCCATGCCTCGCGCGAGAACGCGCCGGAAATGGCGTAGCTGCCGGTGATCGCGTCGCTGTTGGTTTCCTCGCCGATCAGCGAGTTGACCGTCACCGTCGGGAAGCGCGCCGCCGCGCGCGCCTTGATCTGCGCGAACACGCGCTGCATCGCCGGCTGGCCCTTCATCACCCGGGTCAGCGCCTCGCGGCTGTCGTTGACCAGGGTGACCTTGGTCTGCACCTGCGGCCACTGCGGATCGTCGGCGTGGGCGACGTAGAACGTCATCAGCTTCTCGGCCGCGCGGGTCATCTCCTCGCGGGTCATCTGGCCGCGGTTGCCGTCCAGCCAGCCGCGCCAGAACAGGGTCAGCTGCTGCGCCAGATGCGCGTTCTCCACGTACTTGCGGTTGCCCAGCATCAGGTAGGTCTTGAGCGCGTTGTAGGCGTCGTTGGTGTCGGTCGGCGACGCGTCCTGGTACAGCACGCTGTCCTGCTGCGCGGCCTGTTGCGGGCCGGCCGGCTTGCCGAGCCGGTCGCGCTCGCTGACCACCTGCGAAAGGAACGATTCCAGGCTCGCGGTGGTCGGCTCGAGCATCACCTGGCGCATGCCGTGGTAGTACTCGGCCAACAGCTTCTTGCGGATGTTGTCGCCCTGGTACAGGCCCAACCCGGTGGTGATGCCGCCCTTCTGCTTGTAGCGATCCAGCTGCTCCAGGCGGTCCTGCAGCAGCAGCAGCGCGTCGATGCGCGATTTCAGGTCGACCCGGTTGGCCTGCACGCGCACGGCCTGGTCCAGATCCTTGGTGGCGTTGTTCACCAGCTGCACGTTGGTGGTGTACGACCAGGTCCACAGGCCCAGCGCCAGCGCCAGCACGCCGACCGCGCCGAGGAACACGCCGTAGCGCAGGCGGTTCTGGTGCGGACTGGAATACTGCCGTACGAGTTGCTTGTCGGCGAAGATGACCTTGCGGAACAGATCCTTCAGGAAGTACGCGGTCTGCCCCGACGGCGCCGCCTCGCCCGACTGCGCGCGCGCCTGCAGCGCGAACTGGCGGCTCACCCGCTCGGAGGCGTGGTGCACGGAATGGCCTTCCTGCAGCGCGCTGCTGAAGTAGAAGCCGCGGAACACCGGCTTGAACTGGTAGGGGTTCTCTTCGAACAGCGTGGCGATGAAGGTGCGCAGCGCCGGCTTGATGCCGACGAACTCCAGCGGCAGGGTCAGCAGGCCGGGCGACACCTGGCGCCCGCGCTGCATCGCCATGTGCGCCAGGCTCATTTCCTTGACGCCTTCGGCCAGCTCGTCGAAATGGGTGTCGAACGCGGCCAGCGCGTCGGTCTCAGCGGTCGGATCGTAGGGCAGGGTCGCGCCCCACACGTTCTCGCGCTCGGCCGGATCCAGATTGTGGAAGAACTCGGAGAAGCCGGCGATCAGGTCGGCCTTGGTGAACACCACGTACACCGGCGCGAACACTTCCAGGCGCTCGGTGATTTCCTGCACGCGCTGGCGCAGGTTCTTGGCCAGTTCGATCGCGAACTCGGGCTTGCTGCCGGACAGCTCGGCGATGCTGACGGCGATGATGACGCCGTTGATCGGCGCGCGCGGCCGGTGCTTCTTCAGCAGGCCGAGGAAGGTGAGCCATTCCAGGCGGTCTTCGACGCTGACCGAGTAGCGGCCGGCGGTGTCGAGCACGATGCCGGTGGTGGTGAAGTACCAGTCGCAGTTGCGGGTGCCGCCGATGCCCTGGACCACGTTGCCGCGGTTGTCCTCGAACGGGAACTGCAGGCCCGAATTGAGGATCGCGGTGCTCTTGCCGGCGGCCGGATTGCCGATGATCACGTACCACGGCAGTTCGTACAGCGCCGCCTTGCCCTTGAGCACGCCCAGGCGCGAGGACTTGATCGCCTTGACCGCCTCGAACATGCGCGAGCGCAGCGCCTCGGTGTCGGCGCGGGTGGCCGGTTGCGAGGCGGCGACCGCGCGGTCGGCCTCGCCCTGCACCATCGCGTCCAGGCTGCGCGCCGCGCGGCGGGCCATGATCCGGCGCACGATCCACACCATGAGCCATATCAGCAGGCACACCGCCAGCGCGACCGCCGCCCACACGCCGATCTCGCGCAATCCTTCGGCGCCGAAGTAGGCGACCGCGCCGGCGGCGAGCAAGCCGAGGACCATCCAGAGGCGGTAGTCGCGAAGGTAATACCTGAGATTGCTAAACATCGGGCGCTGTTCCGGTTAGGCGGCGGACGCCGGCATGGCGCCGGCGTCGGTAACTGGCTGGGAGGAAGGACGGGGACTGACGACGGTGGCGATGCGCGAACCTGCCTGGTCCACGCCCAGCACCAACGCCGCTTGCTGCCCGGCGGCGACATGGGCATGGGCGAGCGCGAGCAGCGCCAGCGGCTGCACCGCGGCCAGGTCGCCGGTGGCGGTCGCCAGCGGCAGGCATTGCGCGGCGGTGTCCAGGTCGGGGCAGGCGATCAGCGCGGCGGCGGCGGCCTCGGCCGACAGCGTGGCGCGGTGGTCGGCGTCGCTGAGCACCAGGTCCACCTGCGCGGGCGCCAGCGCGGCGCGCTCCAGGGTCTGCGTCGCCAGCTCGCCGGTCAGCCGCGCGCCGGCCTTGGCGCCGCGATCCAGCGGCAGGGCGATGCGCTGCAGCGGATGCAGCACCACGTCGCCGGCGGCGCCGGGCCCGCTCGCCAGCAGGATGCCGCTGGCGCCTTCGCCGGGCACGCGGCCGTCGGGCGCGCGGCGAGTCATCAGCCGCCCGCTTTCGAGCATCTGCTCGACCTGCGCCTGGCCGATGGACGAGTGGCAGGCCAGGATCAGCTGCCAGCCGTCGGCCGGCGCATCGGCCCCGCGCGCCAGCCGCTCCAGCCGCGGCCATGCGTCGTCGGCGCCCTCCATCGGGATCACTTCCACGCCGAAGCGGCGCGGATCCAGGCCTTGCTCGCCGGCACGCGCCAGGGTCCAGTCGCCCAGCGCCTGGCGCAGCGAGGCCGGCCAGTCCGCGGGCAGCCACAGCTCGATGCGCAGCACGTTGTGCACCTGCGCCTCGAGGCGGTGGCGCAACCCGGCCACCACGCGGTCCTGCGCCTCGGGCAACGCCGGCAGCGCCTGCGCGGCCTCCAGCAACAGCGCGTCGGCGACCGGCTCGAGCAGGGCGATGGCGCGCTTGTGGTGCTCCAGCAATCGTTCGCCGGGGTCGGACGGCAGCGCCGCCGAGGCGAGCATCGCGTCGGCCACGTCCTCGGCGTCCAACTCCGGCACCTGCACCGCGAACACCGGCAGCCCATCCTGGTCGCGGAACTGCTTGTGCAGGCCGGGCCGCGGCAGGTTGCCGCGCAGCGCGAGGATAGCCTGCGGCTGCTGCCCCAGGGCCAGGTTCACCGCGCCGGCGAGCAGGGCCGGCGCGGAGCCGGCGGCCGGCGCCACCGGCTGTTCGGGCGACGCCGACGTGGCCGCGGCCGCCTTGGAACCGCTGCGCTCGGCGGCCTTGGCCGCGGCGCTGTCGGCGGCGTCGGCGGCACGCGACAGGGCGCGCCGGCCCATGTCGCGCAGCAGCCAGCTGCCGCCGAGCAGGCCGGCGGGCAGGATGCCCAGGTAGGTCAGCATCTCCATGCCGCTGGGCGTGGTGCCGCTGCTGCGCCAATAGAAGATCGAGCCGCCCCATGCCACGCCGAACATCGCGGCGGCGGACAACACGTTCCGAAGGATTCCGGACATTAGCGTTCTCGCTCCATGAGTGGATTAGGCATCGACGGGAGCCGAAGCAGCTTGCCTCGTCATCCGATGCCGGTCGTTCCCTGCGTGGAGATCAGTGTAGCGCCACATGCGGTCTTGTCCCCGTGGCGCGCCACCGGCTTGCCGTCGATCATCACCGTGGCGTCGCCGCTGGCGATCTCGGTCGGGCCGTGCACGCTGCACACGGCCTTGTCGCCGATCCTCGCCACCGGCTTGCCGTCCACGTCGGTCTCGGCCGAACCGACGACCACACTGCCGCCGTGATCGAGCTTGTCGCCCACCAGAATGAAAGGTCGTGACATCAGTACTGCCTCCATGGTCGTTCCCCGGGGCCGGTCCGTCGCCGCCCTTCGTCCCCGTGGCGGCGCGGTCGCCGCCGTGGGGAGAAGATAGCAGGAGTTCATTGCCGGCTCACCCTCCGGCCAGTTCGGCGCGCTTGGCGGCGCGGGCGCTGCGGCAGGCCTCCAGCTTCTCCACGTGGACGTAGTCCTTGATGCTGCGCCAGTTGCCGCCCCACTCCAGCCCGGCCTGCTGGGCCAGTTCGCCGTAGAGGAAGTAGGCGCGCTTGGTCCACGGGTCGCCCATGTCCCACTGCAGCTTGCCGTCGCGCAGCGGCGCGCTGTCCACCGCCAGGCCGTACTGGTGGCAGCTCTGCCAGGCGCCGGCGCGGGTGGCGCGGCCGCCGCCCATCAGCTCGGCCTGGCGTTCCGGGCTGCGGTAGCCCTCCACCAGCACCATCTCGTAGCCGTACTGGCGCCGCATGACCTCGTAGATCGCGAGCACGCGCTGCTGCAGGTCGGCGTCGATGCTCTCCCAGCGCCGGTCGGCGGTGACGATCTCCGGGCGGGTGCGGCGGATCTCCTCGGTGGTGAACACCTCCGGCGGCGGCGCCGGCGGCGGCACCAGGCGCTCGCCGCGCAGCAGCTGCGCCACCATGCTGCTGGACTCGCTCATGTCCTCGGCGCGGAAATCCTCCAGCACCACGTTCTGCCGGACCAGAAGGATCGCGATCGGCGGCACCAGCACCAACAGCAGCGTGCAGAGGATGACCCAGCGATGACGCCGCAGGAAATCCGTCACCCCGCCGAGCCCGCCGCGCACCCCCTCGCCGACCCCGCCGGCGCTGCGGCTCACGCGCTGGCCGACCCGTCCCGCGCCCTGCCGCAGGCCGCGCAGCCGGGTGCCGAACCAGGCCTGCACCCGCTCCAGCGCCTCCGGAAACAGCAGCAGCCAGCAGGCGATGGACACCACCAGCAGGAAAACCACGACGCCCGCAACGACGACACCCACTACATCCCCCTGACTATGCTGCTGATTCCACTGCTGTTGACGGGCCGGCGCCAGGCACTAGAATGAAATATGGACGAATCCCGGCGCTCGCCGAACAAGGGCTGGATTGCACTTGAATAATGGCGGATTAAATCGCCCGAGTCTCCTTTCGGGCCAGGGACAGACGCAGCCGTCCGGCACCGGGCGCATTTTGGCCGATATGGAAGGCCGCGCAACCAGCGCGCCGGCCAGCGTCCGGGTCAAGGCGCCGCGACCAGGCCGTACCCGCATCGTGCTGATCGCCCTGCTCGCCATCGCGGTGCTGGGCGCGGCGTTCGCCGCGCTGCGCTGGAATGCCGGGCGCGCCGAGGCCGACGCCGAGTTCGACGCCTATACGACCGTGCCGGCGACCGAGCCGGCAGCGCCCGCGGCCGGTCCCGCACCGGCGGCCGTCGCCACGGCCGCGCCGGTCCAGGGCGGCGCGATGATCGTCGAGGACACCGCCAACGACCCCACCCGCGCCCTCGACGGCCTGCCCGTCGCCGCGGCCGAGCCCGCACCGGCCGGCCATGCGGCCGCCAGCGAGACCGGGGCCGCCAGCGCCGCCGCGCCTGCGCCGGCCAAGCCGGCTGCCGCGTCCGCGTCCGCGTCCGCGTCGCAGCGCAAGGCACGCGCCACGCCGGCCAACGGCAAGCGCGCGCCAGCCGACAACAGCGATCTGCTGGCTACGCTGATGGGCATCATCAAGCGCGACGAAAAGCCGGCGGAAAAACACGAATCGATGGATTCGCTGATCGCCAAGATCCAGGCCGAGGACAGCAAGAACGCGGCCGAGACCGATGCGGCGTTCGATGCGATCGATTCGCGCTCGGCGTCGACCAGCTCCAACGTGCAGACCCAACTGCGCAAGTGCCCCGGCGCCAACACGATGGCGGGCCTGGAGTGCCGCAAGAAGGTCTGTGCGGCGCTGACCGGCAAGGATCCGGCCTGCCCGGCGCACTGAGGCGCCGCACCGCAAGGACCTGCAACCGGCCGCGCCGGCACTCGCACCGCCGAGCCCTCAGGGATCCAGCCACTGCCGGCTTGCTGTAGGAGCGGCTTCAGCCGCGACCAACGCGGCACAGGTCCGGAAGTGGAGACGCCGCCTCCACGGCCGAATCCCCCGACCCGCCGGCCATCTGCCGCAGCCCGTCCGCCTGTCGCCACGCCCGCGCGCCGCAGCCGGCGACGCGGTACGCTAGCCCACCCGACCATGCCACGCCGCCCATGGCCCGTCCCGACCTGCACGAACGCATCCAGTCCCTGCGCAAGCTGCGCGAGGCGCAGGGCCGCATCCGCGTACGCCGTAGCGTCGGCCGCCGCGACGGTGTGCGCCTGGAGATCGACGGCCGCTGGCTGACCGGTTTCTGCAGCAACGACTACCTCGGCCTGGCGCAACAGTTCGAAGTGATCGCCGCGCTGCAGGACGCCACCGCGCGCGAGGGCGCCGGCGCCACCGCCTCGCACCTGGTCTGCGGCCACCACGCCCTGCACGAGACGCTGGAACGCGAAGTGGCCGACTGGCTCGGCTATCCGCGCGGCCTGCTGTTCGGCAGCGGCTTCATCGCCAATCTGGCGGTGCAGCAGGCGCTGCTGTCCGAAGAGGACGACCTGTGCGTGCAGGACCGGCTCAACCACGCCAGCCTGCTCGATGCCACGCGCCTGGCCGGCTGCCGCCTGCGCCGCTATCCGCACGTGGACGCCGAAGGCGCGATGCGCCAGCTCCGGCACACCCCCGACGGCGCGGCGATGCTGGCCACCGACGGGGTGTTCAGCATGGACGGCGACATCGCCCCGCTGCGCTCGCTGACCCTGGTGGCGCGCATGCAGCAGGCATTGATGTACGTCGACGATGCGCACGGGGTCGGCGTGGTCGGCCCGCATGGGCGCGGCTGCGTCGCCGACGCCGGCCTGGGCGTGGCCGATGTGCCGCTGCAGCTGGTGACCCTGGGCAAGGCGCTCGGCGGCTACGGCGCAGTGGTGGTCGGCGACGAGCTGCTGATCCGCCACCTGGCCGAGACCGCGCGCCCCTACCTCTACACCACCGCGCTGCCGCCGGCGCAGGCCGCCGCCGCGCTGGCCGCGGTCAAGCTGGCGCGGCGCGACCAGTGGCGGCGCGAGCGGCTCGGCGAACTGATCGAAGCCTTCCGCGGCGGCGCGCGCCGCCACGGACTGGAACTGATGGCCTCGGACACGCCGATCCAGCCGCTGCTGTGCGGCGACGAGGCCAGCGCGCTGGCGCTGTCGGCGGCGCTGGAGCAGGCCGGCTTCCTGGTGTCGGCGATCCGCCCGCCGACCGTGCCGGAGGGCAAGTCGCGATTGCGCGTGACCCTGTCCACCCTGCACACGCCGGCGCAGGTGCAGGCGTTGCTGGAAGCGCTGGCGCATGCGCGCGACCGCCTTGCCGCGCAGCCGGTCGGCCTCATCGCGTGAGCGGCGCGGACCTTGCGGCACGACGCAAGGTATGGGAAGCGCTGTGCGCGCTGTACCTGGATACCGCGG
Organism: Xanthomonas sp.; assembly: GCF_017163755.1. Taxonomy (GTDB): domain Bacteria; phylum Pseudomonadota; class Gammaproteobacteria; order Xanthomonadales; family Xanthomonadaceae; genus Xanthomonas_A. The sequence goes on along the minus strand of NZ_JAFIWC010000006.1, from coordinate 105,205 downwards.
TCGATGCGCAGCATGCGCACGTGGCCGACGTGCTCGCGCAATCTCCGTTCCCAGTGGAAGAACTGCGACGGATGCTGCTGCACGACGTGCACCCGCGCCTGGCGCCGAACCTGCTGCTGGCCGCCGGCGAATGGCAGGGCTTCGACGTGGACTGGCTGAGCGAGGCGATCGTGCAGCGGCGAGCGCAGCGCCGCGTGTCGGCCTGGCTCACCCGCGCCTATCCGCGGCGACAATGGCGGCAACTGCTGCCGCGCATCGCCGCCGCGCGCGCATCGCGATGATCCGGCACCTGCGCTGGCGTTCCCGCTTCCCGTTTCCCATACCCGATCGACGATGCACATAGACACCCTGGGGCAAGGCCCCGACCTGGTCCTGCTGCACGGCTGGGCATTGCACGGCGGCATCTTCGCGCCGCTGGTCGAACGTCTGGCGGCGCAGTACCGGCTGCACCTGGTGGACCTGCCCGGCCATGGCCGCAGCCGCGACGACGACACGCCGCTGGCGCTGCCGCACGTGGTCAACGCGATCGCCGCGGCGACGCCGCCGGCCGCGTGGCTGGGTTGGTCGCTGGGTGGGCTGTTCGCGCTGCATGCGGCGGCGAGCCAACCGCAGGTACGCGGCCTGGCGATGATCGCGGCGACGCCGCGCTTCGTGCGCGGCAGCGATTGGCCGCATGCGGTGGAACCGCAGGTGTTCGCGCAGTTCGGCCACGATCTTGGCGAGGACTACCGCGGCACGCTGGACCGTTTCCTCGCGCTGGATACGCTTGGCTCGGCGCATGCGCGTGCCGAACTGCGCACGCTGCGCGAAACCCTCACCGCACGCGGCGAACCCGATGCGCGCGCGCTGCAGGACGGCTTGGCGCTGCTGGAACGCACCGACCTGCGCCGCGCGCTGCCGACGCTGCGCGTGCCCAGCCTGTGGCTGGGCGGCCAGCGCGACCGGCTGGTGCCGGCGGCCGGCCTGCAGGCCGCCGCCGCATTGGCGCCGCACTCGCAGCTGCGGATCGTCGCCGGCGGCGGACACGCGCCTTTCCTGGGCCATGCCGACGAAGTGGCCACCGCGTTGCGCGAGTTCCTCGCCGCGTTGCCTTAGGCAGTACGCATCCAACTTGGCGCCAGCGGATGACTGTGGGAGCCACGCGGCGCACCCCGAGCGAGCGAGTGCCGCTCCATCCGGAGCGCAGGCCATCAGGAGCCGCGCGACCGGCCGGGGCGGCTCGACAACGATCGAAGCCGGCGCGCTGGAATCCGTTCACGAGAAGCCCTATCGCCGCCACTGCGTGGCCGCACGCGATCGATTTGAGCGCTGCCAGCCGCCGCGCCCAAGCAGAGTCCGCATTCGGATGCACCGGCGCCACGTCTCGCGCTTGGTCGACGACGCTTGAACGCCTGAGCGCTTGCAGGTGGCGGGCAGTTTTGGAACACCACGCGTATCGCGATCGAAGCGAAGGCTATAAACTTGTACGCACGCGCATGGAAGGCCCAGTGCACTGGCGTCACGACAAAGCAAAGGACGTTGCAAGCACCAACCTATCAACGCCGACATGTCCATGACCGGCGATCCACATCAGCGCGGAAGGCTGTGGCCGATACGTTCGCTAGCGCGTCCGGCCGTTATTTTTCAACAAGGAGACCCGCATGGACCCCCGAGACCCACGATTCAGCGGGCTCAGCATTGCTACTGGCGTCGTTCGCTATTCGGACCTCGGCTATTTGATCACCACGAACGATCTCTCCATCAGCGAGGGTTACACAGGGTCGATACTGTTCGGCCTGGATCGTGGCACTTGGGGTGCCGGCACGGTGCCGTGGCTTGCCTGTTCCGGAACCGTGTGCCATGTGCCGGCCGAACGTTACCTGACGCTGGGCACCCATGGGTCCGTACGAGCCGTTGGCGGCGGCGTCATAAAGGAAGAAGCGCCCATCGCAAGCTGCGGCGTCGACCCGAAGAAGCGCGGCCCGCTTCGCGAAATCCGTGGCATCGCCAAGGGCCGCGCCTACGCCGTGGGCACCTGCCGCCAAGCCTACGTCCGCGATGGCGAAGGCCAGTGGCGATGCATCGACCACAGCGCCCAGGTCGGCGGCACGCCGATCACCGACACCAGCTTCGAATCCATCGACGGATTCAGCGAACAGGAAATCTACACGGTCGGCTGGGAAGGCGAGATCTGGAAATACGACGGCTCCGTCTTCACCCAGCAGAAGAGCCCGACCAAGCTGGCGCTGTACAAGGTCCGCTGCGCCCCGGACGGCTTCGCCTATGCCTGCGGCCAGCTCGGCACGTTGCTGCGGGGGCGCGACGATCGATGGGAAGTGATCGAACATGAAAGCACGCGGGAAGACCTCTGGGGCATGGAAGTGTTCGACGGGCAGCTGTACGTGTCTTCCAGCCACCTCGTCTATCGACTCGAAGGCGGCAAGCTCATCCCCGTCGATTTCGGCGACGATACGCCGCAGACCTGCTATCACCTGAGCGCGGCCGACGGGATCATGTGGTCCATCGGGCCCAAGGACGTCATGGAGTTCGACGGCTCGAACTGGAAGCGGTGCCTGCAAATCGACTGACCATCAAGCGCTTTGGCAAGGAACAACAGATCAACACCGACGCATCCCCACCGGTGGACCACATCGCGCAGCAGGGCCGTGAGAAAATGCTCGCTGACGTCAGACCGTTAACACAGGAAGAGTAGATCACATGGACACTCAAGACCGACGATTCAGCGGACTCAGCATTGCCACTGGCGTCGTTCGCTATTCGGACCTCAGCTATTTGATCACCACGAACGACCTCTCCATCAGCGAGGGTCACACAGGATCGATACTGTTCACTTTGTACCGTGGCAACTGGGGCGCCGGCACAGTGCCATGGCTTGCATGCTCCGGAACGGTCTGCCACGTGCCCGCCGAACGTTACCTGGTGCTGGGCGCCAATGGATCGATACGAGCCAGCGGCGGCGGCGCGATAAAGGAAGAAGCAACCATCGCAAGCTGCGGCATCGACCCGGAAAAGCGCGGCCCGCTTCGTGAAATCCGCGGTGTCGCCAAAGGTCGCGCCTACGCCGTGGGCACCTGTCGCCAGGCCTACGTCCGCGATGGCGAAGACCAATGGCGATGCATCGACCACAGCGCCCAGGTCGGCGACACGCCGATCACCGACACCAGCTTCGAATCCATCGACGGGTTCAGCGAGCAGGAAATCTACACGGTCGGTTGGGAAGGCGAGATCTGGAAATACGACGGCTCCGTCTTCACCCAGCAGAAGAGCCCGACCGAACTGGCGCTGTACAAGGTCCGCTGCGCACCGGACGGCTTCGCCTATGCCTGCGGCCAGCTCGGCACGTTGCTTCGGGGACGCGATGACCAATGGGAAGCGATCGAGCACGGAAGCACCAAAGAAGACCTCTGGGGCATGGAAGTGTTCGACGGGCAGCTGTACGTGTCTTCCAGCCACCTCGTCTATCGATTCGAGGACGGCAAGCTCATCCCCGTCGATTTCGGCGACGACGCGCCGCAGACCTGCTATCACCTGAGCGCCGCTGACGGGATCATGTGGTCCATCGGGCCCAAGGACGTCATGGAGTTCGACGGCTCGAACTGGAAGCGGTGCCTGCAGATCGACTGACCCCCCCACCGACCGGCCGCTCCGCGCTGCCCATGCAGGCGCACCGAGTTACCGCAGGACATCAATGCCGGTCTCAGTTTGCCCAAGACCCCCGGCAAAGACGGATCGCCAACATGTCCGTGATCGGCGACCACATCAGCGCACGAAGGCCGCGACCGAGGTTTCGCTAGCGCGCCCGGGCGTCACTACTCACATCAGGAAACCAACATGGACCCCCTAGACCCAGGATTCAGCGGACTCAGCATTGCCACTGGAACCGTTCGCTACTCAGACCTCAGCTATTTGATTACCACGAACGATCTCTCCATCAGCGAGGGCTACACAGGTTCGATACTGTTCAATCTGGATCGTGGGACCTGGTATGCCGATACAGTGCCATGGCTTGCCTGCTCCGGAACGGTCTGCCATGTGCCGGTTGAACGCTACCTGATGTTGGGCACCGATGGATCAGTAGAAGCCAGTGGCGGCGGCACGGTAAACGTAGAGGCCATCGCGGGCTGCGGCGTCGACCCGAAGAAGCGCGGCCCGCTTCGCGAAATCCGTGGCATCGCCAAGGGCCGCGCCTACGCCGTGGGCACCTGCCGTCAGGCCTATGTCCGCGATGGCGAAGACCAATGGCGATGCATCGACCACAGCGCCCAGGTCGGCGACACGCCGATCACCGACACGAGTTTCGAGTCGATCGACGGGTTCAGCGAGCAGGAAATCTACACGGTCGGTTGGGAAGGCGAGATCTGGAAATACGACGGCTCCGTCTTCACCCAGCAGAAGAGCCCGACCGAACTGGCGCTGTACAAGGTCCGCTGCGCACCGGACGGCTTCGCCTATGCCTGCGGCCAGCTCGGCACTTTGCTTCGGGGACGCGATGACCAATGGGAAGCGATCGAGCACGGAAGCACCAAAGAAGACCTCTGGGGCATGGAAGTGTTCGATGGGCAGCTGTACGTGTCTTCCAGCCACCTCGTCCATCGACTCGAGGACGGCAAGCTCATCCCCGTCGATTTCGGCGACGACGCGCCGCAGACCTGCTATCACCTGAGCGCCGCTGACGGGATCATGTGGTCCATCGGGCCCAAGGACGTCATGGAGTTCGACGGATCGAACTGGAAGCGGTGTCTGCGAATCGACTGACCCAGCCCGCCGACCCGACCTGCTCTGCGATGCTGCGCGCGAGTTCTTCGCCGATTCACCGCAGGCATCATTCTCCACTCAACTTGCCCAAGACCCTGGCAAGGATACCGATACCATCATGCCGTGATCGGCGATCCACGTCAGCGCGGAATGCTGGGGCCGAAAGTTCGCTCGCGCACCCGCCCGTTATTGCTCACACAAGGAGAGCAGCATGGACCCTCGAGACCCACGACTCAGTGGACTCAGCATTGCTACTGGAACCGTTCGCCACTCAGACCTCAGCTATTTGATTGCAACGCATGACGCCGCTAGCAGCGAGGGTTACGCAGATTCGATATTGTTCACTCTGTATCGTGGAACCATGTATGCCGGCACAGTGCCATGGCTCGCCTGCTCCGGAACGGTCTGCCATGTGCCGGCCGAGCGCCACCTGATGCTGGGCATCGATGGATCGGTGGAAGCCAGTGGCGGCGGCACTAGAAAAGCAGAGGCCATCGCCAATTGCGGAGCAGACCCGAGAAAGCGCGGTCCTCTTCGTGAAGTACGCGGCATCGCCAAAGGGCGCGCCTATGCCGTGGGCACCTGCCGGCAGGCCTATGTCCGCGATGGCGAAGATCAGTGGCGATGCATCGACCACAGCGCCCAGGTCGGCGACACGCCGATCACCGACACCAGCTTCGAATCCATCGACGGGTTCAGCGAGCAGGAAATCTACACGGTCGGCTGGGAAGGCGAAATCTGGAAGTACGACGGCTCCGTCTTCATCCAGCAGAAGAGCCCGACCGAACTGGCGCTGTACAAGGTCCGCTGCGCACCGGACGGTTTCGCCTATGCCTGCGGCCAGCTCGGCACGTTGCTTCGGGGACGCGATGACCAATGGGAAGCGATCGAGCACGGAAGCACCAAAGAAGACCTCTGGGGCATGGAAGTGTTCGATGGGCAGCTGTACGTGTCTTCCAGCCACCTCGTCTATCGACTCGAGGACGGCAAGCTCATCCCCGTCGATTTCGGCGACGACGCGCCGCAGACCTGCTATCACCTGAGCGCGGCCGACGGGATCATGTGGTCCATCGGGCCCAAGGACGTCATGGAGTTCGACGGCTCCAACTGGAAGCGGTGCCTGCAGATCGACTGATCCGGCCATTCCGGTTGCCTTGCTTCGCGCTTCTACGCGAGTCTTCGCGATGCCAGCGATATTTCCTCAATCCTTGCTCGAGCGCTTCGGCAAGGAACAACAGATCCAATCCGCCCGGCTCGGCGAACCACATCGCGCAACAAGGCTGTGGGAAAATTTTTCGCTGGCGCCCAATCATTAACGCAAGGAGAACAAAACCAACATGGACACTCATGACCGACGATTCAGCGGACTAAGCATTGCTACTGGAACCGTTCGCTACTCTGACCTCAGCTATTTGATTACCACGAACGACCTTTCTATCGCCGAGGGTTACACAGGGTCGATATTGTTCACCCTGTACCGTGGAAACTGGGGTGCCGGTACGGTGAAATGGCTTGCCTGTTCCGGAACGGTCTGCCATGTGCCGGCCGAACGCTCTCTGACGTTGGGCACAGATGGATCGATAGAAGCCAGTGGCGGCGGCGGTACAAAGGAAGAGGCACCCATCGCAAGCTGCGGTGTAGATCCCAAGAAACGTGGCCCGCTTCGCGAAATACGCGGCATCGCCAAAGGCCGGGCCTACGCCGTGGGAACGTGCCGACAGGCCTATGTTCGTGATGGCGAAGATCAGTGGAGATGCATTGATCAGAGTGCTCAAGTCGGTGATACCCCTATCTATTACACCAGCTTCGAATCCATCGACGGGTTCAGCGAGCAGGAAATCTACACGGTCGGCTGGGACGGCGAGATCTGGAAGTACGACGGCTCGGTCTTCACCCAGCAGAAGAGCCCGACCACCCTGTCTCTGTACAAGGTTCGCTGCGCGCCGGATGGGTTCGCCTATGCCTGCGGCCAGCTCGGCACTTTGCTCCGGGGGCGCGATGACCAATGGGAAGTGATCGAGCACGAAAGCACCCGGGAAGATCTCTGGGGCATGGAGGTGTTCGACGGACAGTTGTACGTCTCTTCCACCCATTTCGTCTATCGCCTTGAGGACGGCAAGCTCACGCCCGTCGATTTCGGCGACGATGCACCAAGTACTTGCTATCACCTAAGTGCGGCCGACGGGATCATGTGGTCCATCGGGCCCAAGGACGTCATGGAGTTCGACGGCTCGAAATGGAAGCGGTGTCTGCAAATCGACTGATCGGCCATCCCTTTGATTCCCTCACGAATGGAAGTCAACTTGGACCCTCATGCCCCAGGATTCAGCGGCCTCAGCATTAGTACTGGCGTCGTTCGCTACTCAGACCTCAGCTATTTGATTGCCACGCACGACGCCGCTACAAGCGAAGGTTACACAGATTCAATTCTGATCACTCTAGATCGTGAAATCTGGGGCGCTGACACAGTGCCGTGGCTTGCCTGCTCCGGAACGGTCTGCCATGTACCGGCCGAGCGCTACCTGATGCTGGGCATCGATGGATCAGTAGAAGCCAGTGGCGGCGGCACGGTAAACGTAGAGGCCATCGCGGGCTGCGGCGTCGATCCGAAGAAGCGCGGTCCGCTTCGTGAAATCCGCGGTGTCGCCAAAGGCCGCGCCTACGCCGTAGGCACCTGCCGCCAAGCCTACGTCCGCGATGGCGAAAATCAGTGGCGATGCATCGACCACAGCGCCCAGGTCGGCGACACGCCGATCACCGACACGAGTTTCGAGTCGATCGACGGATTCAGCGAGCAGGAAATCTACACCGTCGGCTGGGAAGGCGAGATCTGGAAGTACGACGGCTCCGTCTTCACCCAACAGAAGAGCCCCACCAAGCTGGCGCTGTACAAGGTCCGCTGTGCCCCAGATGGCTTCGCCTATGCCTGCGGCCAGCTCGGCACTTTGCTGCGCGGACGCGGTGATCAATGGGAAGCGATCGAACATGGAAGCACGCGGGAAGACCTGTGGGGCATGGAAGTGTTCGACGGGCAGCTGTACGTGTCTTCCAGCCACCTCGTCTATCGACTCGAAGGCGGCAAGCTCATCCCCGTCGATTTCGGCGACGACGCGCCGCAGACTTGCTATCACCTGAGCGCGGCCGATGGGGTCATGTGGTCCATCGGGCCGAAGGACGTCATGGAGTTCGATGGCTCCAACTGGAAGCGGTGCGTGCGAATCGGCTGACCGGCTGCCTCATCAATCTATTCACAAAATGGAAATCAACTTTGGACCCTCGAGACCCAGTATTTAGCGGCCTCAGCATCAGTACTGGCGTCGTTCGTCATTCAGACCTCAGCTACTTGATTGCTACGCACGACGACGCCATCAGTGAAGGTTACATAGATTCGATTCTTTACACGCTGTATCGTGGAACCTGGTACGCCGGCACAGTGCCATGGCTTGCCTGTTCCGGGACGGTCTGCCATGTGCCGGCCGAACGTTCTCTGACGTTGGGCATCGATGGATCGTTAGAAGCCAGTGGCGGCGGCGTGGTAAAGGAAGAGGCGCCCATCGCAAGCTGCGGCGTAGACCCGAAGAAGCGCGGCCCGCTTCGCGAAATCCGTGGCATCGGCAAAGGCCGCGCCTACGCCGTGGGCACCTGCCGCCAAGCCTACGTCCGCGATGGCGAAGACCAGTGGCGATGCATCGACCACAGCGCCCAGGTCGGCGACACGCCGATCACCGACACCAGCTTCGAATCCATCGATGGGTTCAGCGAGCAGGAAATCTACACGGTCGGTTGGGAAGGCGAGATCTGGAAATACGACGGCTCCGTCTTCACCCAACAGAAGAGCCCCACCAAGCTGGCGCTGTACAAGGTCCGCTGTGCCCCAGATGGCTTCGCCTATGCCTGCGGCCAACTCGGCACGTTGCTGCGCGGACGCGATGATCAATGGGAAGTGATCGAACATGAAAGCACGCGGGAAGATCTCTGGGGCATGGAAGTGTTCGACGGGCAGGTGTACGTGGCTTCCAGCCATCTCGTCTATCGGCTCGAGGACGGCAAGCTCATCCCCGTCGATTTCGGCGACGACGCGCCGCGGACCTGCTATCACCTGAGCGCCGCCGACGGGGTCATGTGGTCCATCGGGCCCAAGGACGTCATGGAGTTCGATGGCTCCAGCTGGAAGCGTTGCCTGCAAATCGACTGACCCGACCACTTCGGCTGGTCGCTTCTACGCGAGTTCTTCGCATTGCCAAGGCATTCTCATCTTATCTTGCCCAAACTCTGGCGACGACCAAACACATCAACAACGACGCATCCAAGACCGGCAACTACCAGCGCGGCAAGCTGCAAAATGTTGACCAGTGCGTAGGCCACTAACACATGGAGAAGAATTTGAACCCTCAAGACTCGCGATTCAGCGGACTCAGCATAACTACTGGAAGCGTTCGCTACTCGGACCTCAGTTATTTGATCGCCACGCACGACGCCGCTACCAGCGAAGGTTATACGGATTCAATTTTGATCACTCTAGATCGCGAAATCTGGGGCGCCGGCACAGTGCCATGGCTTGCCTGTTCCGGGACGGTCTGCCATGTGCCGGCCGAACGCTACCTGGTGCTGGGCTCCAATGGGTCGGTACGAACCAGTGGCGGCGGCGTCATAAAGGAAGAAGCGCCCATCGCAAGCTGCGGCGTAGACCCGAACAGACGCGGCCCGCTTCGTGAAGTACGCGGTATCGCCAAGGGCCGTGCCTATGCCGTGGGGACCTGCCGTCAGGCCTATGTCCGCGATGGCGAAGATCAGTGGCGATGCATCGACCACAGCGCCCAGGTCGGCGACACGCCGATCACCGACACGAGTTTCGAGTCGATCGACGGGTTCAGCGAGCAGGAAATCTATACGGTCGGCTGGGAAGGCGAGATCTGGAAGTACGACGGCTCCGTCTTCTCTCAGCAGAAGAGCCCGACCGAGCTGGCGCTGTACAAGGTCCGCTGCGCACCGGACGGCTTCGCCTATGCCTGCGGCCAGGTCGGCACCCTGCTTCGGGGGCGCGATGACCGATGGGAAGCGATCGAGCACGAAAGCACGCGGGAAGACCTCTGGGGCATGGAAGTGTTCGACGGGCAGCTTTACGTGTCTTCCAGCCACCTCGTCTATCGACTCGAGGACGGCAAGCTCATCCCCGTCGATTTCGGCGACGACGCGCCGCAGACCTGCTATCACCTGAGCGCCGCCGACGGGATCATGTGGTCCATCGGGCCCAAGGACGTCATGGAGTTCGACGGCTCGAACTGGACGCGGTGTCTGCGAATCGACTGACCGCTAGCCCACCCTGCAGCGTGCGCGCGCTGCGTGCCGCGCCGCATGGATCCGGCCTCGGCAAACTGGGGTATGCGCATCCCATCTCGATGGCCTGGGTACTATCGACGCAACAGACCTGAAGCCCTTGCGGCACGGCCGATTATCGCGAGGGTTCACCGGCCTGCCGCCGGCATCCGGGGGCGAAATGCGAAGCGATGCCGCGGCACCGCTCTGGCGAGATACGATTGGCGCGATGGAAATGCGGTCTCGGATTCCACATGGGAGCGGCACAATGGCATTGATGGTCGGCACAGTAACCAGGCTGTTCGGGCTCCTGATCGCCGCGGGCGCCAGCATGCCTGCCATGGCTTCACCTCCGACCGAGCCTTGCCGTTTCGACGCGCCTGCCGACCTGGACGCCGCACCGGCGCGATGGCTCGGCGGTTGCCGGAATGGAGCCGCCGACGGGCTCGGCGTAGTCCGGGCCGGAACGGCCGAGCCCTTTGCCTTCTTCGCCGGAAGGATGCTGGGCGGCCGCCCGGCCGAGGGGCTGCTCCTGCTGCACGAGGGAGGGTTGATGGTGGCGGTTCGCTTCGATGCGGCGTTGCGTGTCGTGAACAGCGACGGGCTCCGCCCCGAGGAGGACGACCGCGTTTTCGCGCAAGCGCAGGCGGCCGCGCTCGAAACCGCTGCCCGGTTCCGCCGAGAGGGAAACCGGGCGTCCGCCGACTACTATGCCGCGCTTGCACAGCGGATCGTGGAGAGCCGTCCAGAATGACAACGGCCGCCTGCGCCTTCAGCGTTGTAGCCCCTGCGTCGGTACAAAGCGCCAGCGAACGACGATCCGCATGATTCGCCGGGCTTCTGGATTCCCGTCGTTCCGTGTCTTCGGCCACGGTTCGCCAATGGCGTGCGGATAGCCGGCCAACCGGCAGCAAGGATGCCGCCGCGCTTCTCGCCGATACGCTCCCGGCGAGCGAGCACCCACCCGGCCGTACCCGCTCCCCAGCGCGGCGCCGCGCTGGCCGCCACGGCGGCGATGCACGATCATCGCGGTTTCGACGCGAGGAGCGAACGCATGGATCTGGGCATCGCCGGCAAGTGGGCGCTGGTCTGCGCCGCAAGCAAGGGCCTGGGGCTGGGCTGCGCGCGTGCGCTGGCGCGCGAGGGCGTCAACGTGGTGATCGTGGCGCGCGGGCAAGCCACGCTCGAGCAGGCCGCCGCCGAACTGCGTGCGCTGCCGGGCGCCGGCGCCGTCGTCGCGGTGGCCGCCGACATCGCCAGCGAGGCCGGACGCGCCGCGGCGCTGGCCGCCTGCCCGCAGGTGGACATCCTGATCAACAACGCCGGCGGTCCGCCGGTGGGCGATTTCCGCGACTGGGAACGCGAGGACTGGCTGCGCGCGCTCGACGCCAACATGCTGGCGCCGATCGCGCTGATCCGCGCCAGCGTCGATGCGATGCTGGAACGCGGCTTCGGCCGCATCGTCAACATCACCTCCAGCGCGGTGAAGGCGCCGATCGACGGCCTGGGACTGTCCAACGGCGCGCGTGCGGGATTGACCGGCTTCGTCGCCGGCCTGGCGCGCAGCACCGTTGCGCGCAACGTCACCATCAACAACCTGCTGCCCGGCCAGTTCGACACCGACCGGCTGCGCAGCAACTTCGCCCAGGCCGTGCGCAGCAGCGGCAGCAGCGTGGAGGCGGTGCGCGAACACAAGCGCGCCCGCATCCCGGCCGGCCGCTTCGGCACGCCGGATGAGTTCGGCGCGGCCTGCGCATTCCTGTGCAGCGCGCACGCCGGCTACATCAGCGGGCAGAACCTGCTGATCGACGGCGGGGCGTATCCGGGGACGTTCTAGGGGCCGGGACTCGGGACTCGGGACTCGGGACTCGGCGACATGCTGCACCGTTGACGTCCTGCGCTGTCGGCATACGCGTGCGCGGCACCGCCGTGCCGTCCGCAGTGTGTACGGCATTGTGGCCGGCCGGCGATAATGCGCCGATGGATCCTTCCTCGTTCGACACCCAGCACATCCGCCGCGCGTTCGCGCGCGCCGCCGCCAGCTACGACGCCGCTGCCGCCCTGCAGCACGAGGTCGAGAAGCGCCTGCTCGAATCGCTGGACTATCTTGGCGAGCGCACGCCGCAGGTGGTGCTCGACGTCGGCAGCGGGCCGGCGCATGCGGCCGCGGCGATGAAGAAGCGCTGGCCGCGCGCGCAGGTGATCGCGCTGGACCAGGCGCTGCCGATGCTGCGCGAGGCGAAGAAGCAGGCCGGGTGGTGGAAGCCGTTTTCGCGCGTGTGCGCCGATGCGCGCGCGCTGCCGGTGGCCGAGCACAGCGTCGATGTGATCTTCAGCAACCTGTGCCTGCAGTGGGTCGAGGACCTGCCGGCGGTGTTCGCCGGTTTCCGCCGCGTGCTCAAGCCCGGCGGCCTGCTGCTGTGCTCCAGCTTCGGGCCGGAAACGCTGATCGAACTGCGCGAGGCGTTCGCGCACGCCGACAACGCACCGCACGTGAGCCGGTTCGCGCCGATCGCGCAGTTCGGCGACGCGCTGATGATGTCCGGCTTCCGCGACCCGGTGCTGGACCGCGACCTGTTTACCCTCACCTATCCCGACCTGGGCGCGCTGATGCGCGAGCTGCGCGCGCTCGGCGCGACCAACGCATTGAACAGCCGCCGCCACACGCTCACCGGCCGCGGCCGCTTCGCCGCCGCCAGCGCCGCGTACGAGACGCTGCGCACCGGCGACGGCAAGCTGCCGAGCAGCTGGGAAGTGATCTACGCCCACGCCTGGGCGCCGGCGCCGGGCGCGCCGATCCGCGAAGGCGGCAGCGAGATCGCCGCGGTGCCGGTGTCGGCGATTCCGATCCGCCGCCGCGGCGATTGAGGCGACGCGCTTCGCTCCGGGACTCGGGACCGGGGACTCGGGACTCGTAAGAGCCAGAACCGGATGCACTACCTGTAGGAGCGGCTTCAGCCGCGACAGGCGTTACCGGTCATGCCTGTCGCGGCTGAAGCCGCTCCTACACAACAGCCAGGCGGCCGTAGCGCGACCGCAGCGCGCGACCACGCTCAGGCCGAGACCTGGGCGATCCAGTCCTGCAGGTTGTAGTAGTTGCTGACCCGCGCGATCTTGCCGTCGCGGATGTCGAAGAACGCGCCGCCGGGCAGCACGTAGGTCTGTCCGCGCGCCGGCGGCAGGCCTTCGTCGGTGTGGTGGTACTCGCCGTGCACCACGTATTCGGCGGCGGCGCGGCGACCGTCGCGGCTGCCCAGCACGACGATGTCGCGCAGCTGCTCGCGGTAGCTGGCGTTCATCCGCTCCAGGAACGCGGTGAAGGCGACCTTGCCGGTCTCGCGCGCGCCCTGGTTGAGGTCGTGGGCCACGTCGTCGGTGAGCTTGTCCAGCATCGCCATCCAGTCGCCGCGGTTGAACGCGTCGTAGTAGGCCCGCACCAGTTCGATGGCGCGGTCTTGCTCACCGGTATCGTCGATCGTCATCGTCGCAGCTCCGCAGGATCGGGCGACCATGATAGCGGCGTGGCGCGCCTAGGCGCCCTGCACGACCAGGTCGCGGTGGAAGAAGTAGACCTCCTGCAGCAGGAACCGCCAGCGGGTGTGGAAGCTGCGGAAGCGGCTGCTGGGGGTGGACGAGGCCATCGCGTCCATGTCCAGCTCGCGGCACAGGCGCAGCGCGCGCGCCATGTGCAAGGGATCGCTGACCACGATCGCCCGGCGCAGGCCGCGCTCGCGCATCAGCCGGCGCGCCTCGACCAGGTTCTGGCGGGTGGTGCGCGAGACCGTCTCGATCAGGATCGCCCCGGCCGGCACGTCGTGGCGCAGCGCGTAGCGGCGCGCCACCTGCGATTCGGAGAAACGCGCGCCGTTGCCGCCGAAACCGCCGGTGAAGATCAGCACCGGCGCATAGCCGCGCTGGTACAGGTCCAGGCCGTGGCGGATGCGCTCTTCGAACACCGGCGAGGGCTTGGCGTCGTAGGCGGCCGCGCCGAGCACGATGATCGCGTCGGCCGGCGCGGCCTGGTCGCGGTCGCCGACCCAGACGATGTAGGCCGCCACGCCGAGCAGCCACAGCCCGAGCAACGCGGCCAGGCGGCACAGCCAGCCGAACCAGCCCCGCCTTCGCCGCGGCTTCAAGCCGCGCTCCACGGCAGCGCGTCGATGTCGACGTTGCCGCCGGACAGCAGCACCCCGACCCGGCGCCCGGCGAAGCGCTGCGGCTGCACCAGCACCGCGGCCAGCGCGATCGCCGACGAAGGCTCCACCGTCTGCTTGAGCACCTGCCACAGCAGCCGCATCGCCGCGATGGTGGCCGCGTCGTCGACCACGATCGCCTCGGCCTGGCCGTGCAGCAGCGCGAAGTTCGGCGCGCCCAGGGTGCCGCGCAGGCCGTCGCAGACGGTGTCGGGGACGAAGTCCACGCGGCGTTCGCCGGCGGCCAGCGAGCGCGCGGTATCGGCGGCGCCGGCCGGCTCGGCCAGCAGCAGGCGGCCCTGCGGCGCCAGCGCCGACAGCGCCAGCCGGCTGCCGGCGGCCAGGCCGCCGCCGCCGACCGGGACCACCAGCAGGTCCAGCGGGCCGGTGCTGCCGAGCAGTTCCAGCGCCGCGGTGCCCTGGCCGGCGATCACCGCCGGATCGGCGTACGGATGCACCAGGGTGGCGCCGGTCTCCTGCTGCACCTGCGCGCACAGCGCCTCGCGCGCCTGGATGTCCGGCGCGCAACGCCACAGCGTGGCGCCGTGGCGGGCGATGTTGGCCAGCTTGGCGGCCACCGCGCCCTCGGGCACCACCACGTGGCAGCCGATGCCGCGGGTGCGCGCGGCCAGCGCCAGCGCGGCGCCGTGGTTGCCGGAGGAGTGGGTGACCACGCCGCATGCGCCCTGCGCGTCCGACAGCGCCCACACCGCGTTGCAGGCGCCGCGGAACTTGAACGCGCCGCCGCGCTGCAGGTGCTCGGCCTTGAAATACAGGCTCGCCCCCGCCAGATCGTCGAGGACCCGGGAGCGCAGCACCGGCGTGACCTGGGCGTGCGGCGCGATGCGTGCCGCCGCGGCGGTCACGTCGGCGAAAACGGGCAATGAAGATGAGACCATGCGCGAAAGGTTAACGTATCGCCCACTGCCCGCGGTGCCGTCCAGGCCGCACGCGAACCGCCGGTTGCCCGCGACTTAAGCGTTCAATCACCGACAAAGCGGGTTAAGGGGGGATTCAATGGCCTGCGCCGAACCTGTCAGTCAGCCTCAGGGAGAGGAACCGTCATGAACATGCGCCTGATCTGGGCCGCAGGATTGCTGGCCGCACTGGGCGGCTGCGCCACCTACGACTACGCCGGCGGCAGCCAGGGGGGCTATTACCGCGGCTCCCCCAGCGTCGAATACCGCTATCCGGCCGGCTACTACGACGGCTACTCCCCCTATGGCTACGGCGGCTATTACGGCTACGGCTCGGGCTACTACGGCTACGACGGCCCGTACTACCGCGACTACTACCGTCCGCCGCGCTACTACCCGCGCCCGCCGCGCCCGCGTCCGGGCGACGGCGAAGGCCGTCCGCCGGATCGGCCGCCACCGCCCAGCGCGGGCGGCGGCGGCGGGACCAAGGTGCCGTGGCGCGACATGGACCGGCTGCGGCGTCCGCCGGGCCGCGCCGCGATCGGCCCGCAGCCCCGCGCCAGCAGCCCGCAGCCCCAGTCGGCGCAGCCGGCACGGCCCGCCACGGTGGCGCCGCGGGCGTCGCAACCGCGTCCGTCCGCGCCCCGCCCCGGCAACCTCGGTCGCAGCAATGGGACGCGGCGCACATTGGAGCCGTAAGAAAGTGCTTGATTTCATCCGGGCACTGGACGCACTCTACGTCGCACGGAGTGACCGCCAACGTCGTATTGTGACCTGAACGGTTGTGCCACCTGCTTATGTCGATGTCCGACAGGGAAATCTGGATCCCCCCTGTTCCGGCCCTGTCGGACGTCGGCGCCTAAAACGAAAAGCCCCGGTTCGCCGGGGCTTTTCGCGTTACGGGCGGCCGCTGCAAGGCGCCATGCGGAATTTCCAGGCAAAAAAAAGGGCCGGCAGTCCCCCGACTACCGGCCCTCGGCTTCCCCAACGTGCGCATGACCGGCCCCTGTTCCAATTCCAGTCGTACGCCCCTGACGCATTGCCACGTTGGGTGCAGGATGGATATCCGCAGATTGCGTGCCAACTTTAGCGGCGATCGCGCGAACTGTGACCCAAGCGCTAAAATTCCGGTTTCTTCCCGCGGCCGCGCCAGCGCCGCGACTATCCGCGCCCCGGCGCGCGGCTGACGAGCACCCATGAGCGACTCCTTCTACCGTTACGACGTCATCGTGATCGGCGGCGGCCACGCCGGCACCGAGGCCGCGCTGGCCTCGGCGCGCGCCGGCGCGCGCACTCTGCTGCTGACCCACAACGTGGAGACCGTCGGCGCGATGAGCTGCAACCCGGCGATCGGCGGCATCGGCAAGGGCCACCTGGTCAAGGAGATCGACGCGCTGGGCGGGGCGATGGCGCATGCCGCCGACCTGGCCGGCATCCAGTGGCGCACGCTCAACGCCTCCAAGGGCCCGGCGGTGCGCGCCACCCGCTGCCAGGCCGACCGCGCGCTGTACCGCAGCGCGATCCGGCGCCTGCTCGAGGCGCAGCCGAACCTGAGCGTGTTCCAGGCCGCGGTCGACGACCTGATCGTCGAGCAGGAGACCGTGCGCGGGGCGATCACCCAGACCGGGCTGCGCTTCGAGGCCGCCGCGGTGGTGCTGACCGCCGGCACCTTCCTGGCCGGCAAGATCCACGTCGGCCAGACCCAGTACGCCGGCGGCCGCGCCGGCGACCCGCCGGCCACCGCGCTGGCGCACAAGCTGCGCGAAGGCCGCTTCGGCGTGGACCGGCTCAAGACCGGCACCCCGCCGCGCATCGACGGGCGCACGCTGGACTACGCGCAGATGGAAGAACAGCCGGGCGACGATCCGCTGCCGGTGATGTCCTTCCTCGGCGAGGTGGCGCAGCACCCGCGGCAGGTGTCGTGCTGGATCACCCACACCACCGAGCGCACCCACGCCATCATCCGCGGCGCGCTGGACCGTTCGCCGCTGTACACCGGCCAGATCGAGGGCATCGGCCCGCGCTACTGCCCGTCGATCGAGGACAAGGTGGTGCGCTTCGCCGAGAAGGCCAGCCATCAGATCTTCGTCGAGCCCGAGGGCCTGGACGTGGTCGAGATCTATCCCAACGGCATCTCCACCTCGCTGCCGTTCGACGTGCAGCTGGCGCTGGTGCGCTCGATCCGCGGCTTCGAGCGCGCGCACATCACCCGCCCCGGCTATGCGATCGAATACGACTTCTTCGACCCGCGCGGGCTGAAGGCCTCGCTGGAGACCAAGGCGATGGCCGGGCTGTTCTTCGCCGGCCAGATCAACGGCACCACCGGCTACGAGGAGGCCGCCGCGCAGGGCCTGGTCGCCGGCCTCAACGCCGCGCGCCAGGCGCGCGGGCTGGAGCCGTGGTCGCCGCGCCGCGACCAGGCCTACATCGGCGTGCTGATCGACGACCTGATCACCCACGGCACCACCGAGCCGTACCGCATGTTCACCAGCCGCGCCGAATACCGCCTGCAGCTGCGCGAGGACAACGCCGACGCGCGCCTGACCGGCGTCGGCCGCGAGTTGGGACTGGTCGACGACGCGCGCTGGGCGCGCTTCCAGACCAAGCAGGAGGCGGTCGCGCGCGAGAACGCGCGCCTGCGCGCGCTGTGGGCCACGCCGGGCAACGCGCTGGGCCGCGAGGTCGCCGCCACGCTGGGCGTGGCGGTCAGCCGCGAGACCACGGTGCTGGACCTGATCAAGCGTCCGGAGCTGGACTACGCGCAGCTGATGCGGGTGCCGTCGCTGGGCCCGGGCGTGGACGATGCGCGGGTCGCCGAGCAGGTCGAGATCGGCATCAAGTACGCCGGCTACCTGGACCGCCAGCGCGACGACATCGCGCGCCAGCAGCGCCACGAGGGCACGCCGATCCCGGACGGCTTCGACTACGCCCAGGTGCGCGGGCTGTCGGCCGAGGTGCAGCAGAAGCTCGAGCGCGTGCGCCCGCAGACCGTGGGCCAGGCGCAGCGCATCCCCGGCATGACCCCGGCGGCGATCTCGCTGCTGCTGGTGCACCTGGAGCGTGCGCGGCGCAGCCGGGTGGCGTGAGCGGCGACCCCGCGGCCGCGGCCGCGGGGTCGCCGCCTGCTGCGCTGGCGCAGCGCGCGCGGACATGGCGGCTTGCGGCGCGTATGGAAGCGGCCCCGGCGGTTCGGGCCAGTGGCGGCGGACTTTTACCGGCAGAGCCCGTCGCGACTGAAGTCGCTCCTACAGAATTCCCCAGGCGACGCCGCCGCGTGGCTCAGTCGTCCTGCGCCGCCTCGTCGCGGCCCTGCTGGCGGATGATCGCTTCCTGGCGCGCGTCCTCGATCGAGGCGCGCACCGCGCGCACGTCGGCGCGGCGGGTGTCGAACACGAAGCGGCCGGTGAGCGCGCTGTCCGGGCGCAGCTCGCCCTTCTCGTACAGCGCCCACATCTCCTCGCCGTAGTGGGTCTGGTTGAGCTCGGGCGCGAAACGGCCCAGGCAGTCGCGCAGGTTGTGCACGTCGCGCAGCAGCATCTCGCGCGCGGCGTTGTTGCCGGCGGCGCTGACCACCTGCGGGAAATCGATCACGATCGGGCCGTCGGCAGCGACCAGCACGTTGTATTCGGACAGGTCGCCGTGCACCAGGCCCAGGCACAGCATCTTCACCACGTCGCCGATCAGCTGCGCATGGAACGCGCGCGCCTGCTCCGATTCCAGCTCCACCTCGCCCAGCCGCGGCGCGCTCTGCCCGTCGGCGTCGGTGACCAGGTCCATCAGCAGCACGCCATGGAAATAGCCGCGCGGCTGCGGCACGTGCACGCCGGCCTCGACCAGCTGGTACAGCGCGTCGGCCTCGGTGTTCTTCCATGCCGCCTCCTGCTCGCGGCGGCCGAACTTGGTGGCCTTGCCCATCGCCCGCGCCTGGCGGCTGCCGCGCACCTTGCGGCCTTCCTGGTACTGCACGCGCGCCTGGAAGCTGCGCTGCGCCATGTCCTTGTAGACCTTGGCGCACAGCACCTCGGCGCCGGCGTGGACCACGTACACCGAGGCTTCCTTGCCGCTCTTCAACGGCCGCATGACGCCGTCGATGATGCCGTCGTCGATCAGCGGCTGCAGGCCCTTGGGGGTTTTCATCGAGCGCGGTGCACCGGTCAGGGAAAGGCGGATTATGGCGCAACCGTGGCTTTACGCCCGCGCACGGCCGCACCGCTGTCTACGCCCGGCGGGGTAAAGTGGGCGTGCCCCGGGCGCCGAACAGCGCGGCCGCGGCCCGCATTCCACAGTATCAACACGGCAGAGGGTGTCATGAGCAAGGGCCTGGACCAGAAGAAGAGCGACAAGAAGCAGCCGACCAAGACGCTGAAGGAAAAGCGCGCGGCCAAGAAGGAAAAGAAGAAGTAGCCACGGCCGCCTGCGGGCGGTCGCGCAGCACCCGGGCGGCGGCGAGGCCGCGCGCGCTATCATCGGCGCGCGCGACATCGCCGTCGCTTTTTTCGTCTGGAGGCCCGCCGTGAACCCCCTGCGCCCGTTCCTGGACCAGCGCCCCGTGCTCGGCGAGCGGGTCTACGTCGACCCGGCCTGCACCGTCATCGGCGACGTGGCGCTCGGCGACGACGTGTCGGTATGGCCGGGCACGGTGATCCGCGGCGACGTCAACCACGTGCGCATCGGCGCGCGCAGCAACATCCAGGACGGCACCGTCATCCATGTCAGCCACCACAGCCCGTTCAACCTGGGCGGCTACCCGACGCTGATCGGCGCCGACGTCACCGTCGGCCACGGCACCATCATCCACGCCTGCACCATCGAGGACCTGTGCCTGATCGGCATGGGCGCGTGCATCCTCGACGGCGCCACGGTGAAGAAGTACGGCTTCGTCGGCGCCGGCGCGGTGGTCGGCCCCGGCAAGACCGTCGGCGAGGCCGAGCTGTGGCTGGGCAACCCGGCGCGGCTGGCGCGCAAGCTCAGCGCCAAGGAGATCGAGAGCCTGCACTACTCGGCGCAGCACTACGTGCGGCTGAAGGACCGCTACCTGGGCGCCGGCTGACGGACAGCATTGCCAAGGTTGTTAATTTGAAGTGAAATTGGGTCGCAGTACCCCATCCCGCTTCGAAAGGAATCGCCGTGCATCCCCTGTGCTCCCGCCTCCGCGGCCCGCTGGCCGTGTTCGTCGCCGTGCTCGTGTTCGCCTTCAGCTTCGGCGCCACCGCCCAGTCCGACCCGGACGCCGACGACGACGGCCTGACCGCCGAGCAGTTCGTCGCGTCGCTGGATTTCCGCCAGGGCGAGATCGCGGTGCCGCAGGCCAAGGTGCATTTCCGGCTGGGCCCGGACTTCCGCTACCTGGGCCAGGCCGATGCGCGCCGGGTGCTCGAGTCGTACTGGGGCAACCCGCCGGACGAGAGCGTGCTCGGGCTGATCGTGCCGGCGCGCCCGGCGCTGGACGAGAAAGGCAGCTGGGCGGTGGTGGTCACCTACGCCGACGACGGCTACGTCTCCGACGAGGACGCGGCCAAGATCGACTACTCCCAGATGCTGGCGGACATGAAGGAGGAGACCGCCGACGAGAACGCGCAGCGCAAGGAAGCCGGCTACGAGACGGTGGACCTGGTCGGCTGGGCGGTGCCGCCGCGCTACGAGGCGGGCAGCAAGAAGCTGTACTGGGCGCGCGAGCTGGCGTTCCAGGGCAACCAGGACCACACCCTCAACTACGACATCCGCGTGCTCGGCCGCCACGGCTACCTGAGCCTGAATGCCGTCGCCGACATGGCCGAACTGGCGCAGGTGCGCGAGGGCATGCAGAAGCTGCTGCCGATGGCCGAGTTCGACCAGGGCGCGCGCTATGCCGACCACGACCCGTCCACCGACAAGATCGCCAGCTACGGCCTGGCCACGCTGATCGGCGGCGGCCTGGCGGCCAAGGCCGGCCTGTTCGCCAAGCTCGGCCTGCTGCTGGCCAAGGCGTGGAAGCTGGTCGCGCTGGCGCTGATCGCGCTGGCCGGCGGCCTGGGCAAGCTGTTCTCCGGCCGCAAGCGCGACGGCGGCACCGTCCGCTGAGCCCGCCGCGCTCAGGACGCGGTGGCGCGCTCCAGCGCGTCCAGCCACGCCATCGCCTGCGCGCGCGAGGCGCCGCACATGTCCGGCTGCGGGCGCAGGCTGGCGCAGAACGCGGGCCGCTCCGGACGCCCGAACAGCCGGCAACGCGCATGCGCGTCCAGCTGCACGCAACGCACGCCGGCCGGCTTGCCGTCGGGCATGCCGGGGATCGGCGAGGTGATCGACGGCGCGATGCAGCAGGCGCCGCAGGCGGCGCGGCAGGACAGGGTTTCCATGCGGCCAGTGTAGGACCTGGCACCCGTTGCGGGGACGCCGCGTCGCAGGGTTGGCGCCCGTCCGTGGCGTTGCATGCGCCACCGCCTGCCCCACACTCCCCGGCCCGCTGCCACGCCCAGGCTGGGCAAGCCGCGCGCCGCCGGCTAAAGTCGTGGCCCTGAGCAGGACGCAATCGAGACCCCGCATGCCGCCACTGGCAGCCGGCCGCACGGAAGTACGGCCTCCCCACATCGCCAGCGCCCGCACGCGCCGCCGCACAACGCGCCGATGAACGCTGCGCGGCCGATGCTCGACACCTATCGCGAAGTGATCACGCCCGAAGGCGTGCCGCTGCACCTGCCGGCGGCCGGCGCGGTGCCGCGCGCGCTGGCCTGGCTGATCGACCTGACGGTGCGCGTGACCGTGCTGCTGCTGATGAGCCTGCTGCTGGGCCTGCTCGGCGACTTCGGCCAGGGCCTGTACCTGGTGGTGATGTTCCTGGTGTTCTGGGCCTATCCGATCGTGCTCGAGGGCTGGCTCGGCCAGACCCTGGGCAAGAAGGCGCTGAGCCTGCGCGTGGTCTCGCGCGACGGCGCGCCGGCGGGCTGGATGGCGGCGATCACCCGCAACCTGCTGCGCACCGTGGACATGCTGCCGTTCGGCTACGCGATCGGCCTGATCGCCTGCCTGTTCGATGCGCATTCGCGGCGCCTCGGCGACCTGGTCGCCGGCACCCTGGTGATCCACCAGCCGCCGCGCCACGACGCCTCGCCGTCGGCGATCACCGCGTCCAGCGCGCCGCCGGTGGCGTTGCTGCCGGCCGAGCAGGCGGCGCTGATCGGCTATGCCGAACGCGCGCCGCGGCTGTCGCCGGCGCGGCAGGTGGAGCTGGCCGAGCTGGCGTTGCCGCTGACCGGCACCCCGGGACAGTCCGGCGTGCTGCGCCTGTACGCGATGGCCAACTGGCTGCTGGGGCGCCGATGAGGCAGGAGCAGTTCATCGCCCGCCACCAGCGCGAATGGGAGGCCTTCGAACATTGGCTGCAGACCCACGGGCGCAAGCGCGACACGGCGCCGGCCGCGGACGCCGCGGCGGCCGCCGCGCCGCCGGCGCTGGCCGACGAGGACATGCCCGCGCGCTACCGGCGCCTGTGCCAGCAGCTGGCGCTGGCGCGGCGCCGCGGCTACAGCCCGCTGGTCACCGAGCGCCTGCAGCGGCTGATGCAGCAGGGCCACACCCTGCTGTACCGGCCGCCGCGGCCGCGCTGGCGGCGCGCGGTCGAGTTCCTATTCGCCGACTTCCCGCAGCTGGTGCGCAGCCAGGCCGGCAGCATGGCCGCGGCCACGGCGCTGTTCGCGATCCCGCTGGCGACGATCTTCGTGCTGCTGCAGTACCGCCCCGAACTGATCCACAGCATCATGGATCCGATGCAGGTCGCATCGATGGAGAAGATGTACGACCCGGCCGGCGCCACGCACAAGCTCGGCCGCGACAGCGGCAGCGACTGGCAGATGTTCGGCCACTACATCATGAACAACATCAGCATCGGCCTGCGCACCTTCGCCAGCGGCCTGCTGGCCGGACTGGGCACGGTGCTGGTGCTGCTGTTCAACGGCATCACCATCGGCGCGGTGGCCGGGCACCTGCACCAGATCGGCTACGGGGTGACGTTCTGGCGCTTCGTCGCCGGGCACGCGCCATTGGAGTTGACCGCGATCGTGATCGCCGGCGGCGCCGGCCTGCAGCTGGGCCTGAAGCTGCTGGCGCCGGGCCGGCGCCGGCGCATCGACGCGCTGGTCGAAGGCGGCACGATCGGCGCCAAGCTGTGCCTGGGGGTGACCGCGATGCTGCTGGTGGCCGCGTTCATCGAGGCGTTCTGGTCGTCGATCGGCAGCTTGCCGGCCTGGGTCAAGTACGGCGTGTCGGGGCTGCTGTGGACGCTGGTGCTGCTGTGGCTGTGGCGCGGCGGGCGCGGCAACGCGGCGGAGGCCGACGATGCGGATTGAACGCCTGGACGTGGCGCTGCGCTCGCGCTCGGCGTGGGAAGCGATGGAACTGGGCAGCGCGCTGGTGCGCCGCCATGCCGGCGCGATCTGGAAGCCGTGGCTGCTGCTCAGCCTGCCGCTGTTCGCGCTGCTCAACCTGGGCGCGTGGGCGATCGACCAGCTGTGGCTGGCCGGCCTGCTGCTGTGGTGGTTCAAGCCGGTACTGGACCGCATCCCGCTGTTCGTGATCTCGCGCGGCGTGTTCGGCGAGGCGCCGCGCGTGCGCGACACGCTCAAGGCGCAGTGGCGCTGGGGCTGGGGCACGCTGTTCGGCTACCTGACCTGGCGCCGGCTGAGCCCGGCGCGCACCGTGTTCATGCCGCTGGAACTGCTCGAGGGCGCCAGCGCCGAGCAGCAGCGCGAGCGCCGCCGCACCCTGGGCGGCGCGATCTACGGTCACGCGTTGCTGCTGGCGAGCGTGTGCTGGCATTTCGAACTGATGCTGTGCCTGGCCTGCGTCGCGGCGATCCTGATGTTCGTGCCGGTCGACCTGCTGCCGGAGACGCTGCGCGCGGCGTGGGCGCTGGTCGGCGAGGAGAACCCGGCCTGGGCCGACATCGGCCTGAACTTCTTCGGCTGGCTGGCGATGACGCTGATCGAGCCGTTCTTCGTCGGCGCCGGCTTCGGCCTGTACCTCAACCGGCGCACCCAGATCGAGGCCTGGGACCTGGAGATCGCGCTGCGCCGCCTGCGCGAGCGCCTGAGCCGCGCCGCGCCGCTGCTGCTCGCCCTGCTGGTGCTGTTCGCCGCGCCGACCGCCGCGCTGCGCGCGCAGGAGGCCGCCACCGCGCCACGCGACGCGCCGGCGCTGCCCGAGGCGGCGCCCGCCGATAACGCCAGCACGGACGAGCCGGCCAACGACGCGGCGCCCGCCGAGGACGCGTCCGCCGACGACAGCGACGACGAAGCCGACGCCGACGCACCGGTCACCCTCAACGACATCTTCGACGACGACCCGCAGGCCGGCGCCCGCTTCGATCGCGCCGCCACGCGCGCCTACGCCGATCCGCTGCTGTCGGGCAAGCGCACCGTCAGCTACTGGAAGAAGCGCGACAAGGCCAAGGACGAGGCGAAGAAGAAGGAAGAGACACCGGACGATCCGCGCACGCGCAACGCGCTGCTGGGCAGCGTCGGGGCGATGATCGCCTTCATCGGCGAATGGGGCCTGTGGCTGCTGGTCGGCGCGTTGCTGCTGGTGCTGCTGCTCACCGCCAGGCACTGGCTGCCGTGGATGCGCGGCAGCGGCCGCAAGCGCGCGCCCGAAGAAGCGCCGGTGGTGCACGCCGACCTGCTCGCGCCCGAGCCGCTGCCCGACGATGTCGGCAGCGTCGCCCGCCGGCTATGGCGCGAGGGCCAGCCGCGGCATGCGCTGGCACTGCTGTACCGCGCCAGCGTGGCGACCATGTGCGAGCGCGCCGACCTGGTGCTGCCGCCCGGCGCGACCGAATCGCAGTGCCTGCGCGCGTCGCGGCGCATGCCCGATGCGCAGGACCGGCAATTGTTCGCGCGCATGGTCGGTACCTGGCAGTACGCCGCCTACGCCGCGCGGCTGCCGGACGATGCGCAATTCGACACGCTGGTCGACGCGCTGCAGCAGCGCTACCGGTGGCGCGCATGAACGCCGGCGCGCGCAACGCGCTGATCTTCCTGGGCGGCCTGCTGCTGGTGGGCGTGCTGGTGGCGTGGTTCCTCGGCAGCCACGAGCGCGCGCAACGGCAGATCGTGCTGCCGCCGCGCGGCGAGGCCGCCTACAACCCGCTGTACGCGCTGCGGCAGACGCTGCGCGCCGACGGCGTGCGCGCCGAATCGCGGCAGCGCCTGGACCTGGAGGCGATGGCGCTGCAACCGCGCGACACGGTGCTGCTGCTCGGCGACCCGCGCACCTTCGGCGCGCGCGACAGCGACGCGCTGCTGGCCTGGGTCGAGCGCGGCGGGCACCTGATCCTGCGCACCCCGCCGCCGGACATCGATCCCGACGCCGAGGTCGGACGGGTGCCGCTGCTCGATGCGCTCGGGGTCAGCGTGGAAAGCGGCAGGCCGGGCGAATGCCTGACCCTGGCCACCCCCGGCCAGCCGCAGCACAGCGAGTTCTGCAGCGGCCGGCGCTTCCAGATCGACGAGGACGCGGCCAGCAACTGGTGGGGCGGCGACGAGGACTACGCCTACGCGCGGCTGCCGCACGGCGACGGCGCCGTGGACGTGCTCGCCGAGATGGATTTCCTGCAGAACGGCGCCAGCGGCCTCGGCGCGCTGCAGAAGGCGCTGGAGGGAGACGAGGCGGCGCCGCCGCAGGGCGGCATGCACGACGTGCCGCACCGCTTGCTGGCGCGGCAGATCCTGGCGCCGAACTACGGTCACGGCACCGTGCATCTGGTCTACGCGGCGCAGCTGCCGTCGCTGTGGCGCACCTTGTTCGTGCGCGGCTGGCCGGTGTGGGCGCCGCTGCTGCTGATGCTGCTGGCCTGGCTGTGGTCGCGCATGCAGCGCTTCGGCCCGCTGCGCCCGGCGCCCGCCGGCGACCGCCGCTCGCTGCTCGAGCACGTGCGCGCCAGCGGCGAGCACCTGTGGCGCTACGGCAAGTCGCCGCTGCTGTACGCGGCGATGCGCGCGGCGTTCCTGGCGCGGCTGCGCCGGCGCGCGCCGATCGCCGCGGCGCTGGAAGGCGCGGCCCAGGCCGCGGCCATCGCCGAACTGCTGAAGCTGCCGCGCGCGCAGATCGAGCAGGCCTTGCAGCCGCCCGCACGCAACCAACCCGCCGCCTTCCGCGAGCGCATCCGCCTCCTCGTTCAGATGAGAAACCAGCTATGACTTCCGAGACCTCCGCTCCCGTCGCGCCGCTCGCCGGCCCCGCCCTGATCGAACGCGCCGAGGCGATCCGCGCCGCGGTGGGCCAGGCCTTCATCGGCCAGCCGGAGGTGCTGGAGCAGATCCTGATCGCGCTGCTGGCCGGCGGCCACGTGCTGATCGAGGGCGTGCCCGGGCTGGGCAAGACGCTGCTGGTGCGCGCGCTGGCGCAGGCGCTGGAACTGAACTACGCGCGCGTGCAGTTCACCCCCGACCTGATGCCCAGCGACGTCAGCGGCCACGCCGTGTACGACCCCAAGACCGAGAGCTTCAAGATCCGCCGCGGCCCGGTGTTCACCCACCTGCTGCTGGCCGACGAGATCAACCGCGCCCCGGCCAAGACCCAGTCGGCCTTGCTCGAGGTGATGCAGGAAGGCCAGGTCACGATCGAGGGCAAACCGTTCCCGCTGGCGCCGCCGTTCCTGGCCCTGGCCACGCAGAACCCGGTCGAGCAGGAAGGCACCTACCCGCTGCCGGAAGCGCAGCTGGACCGCTTCCTGCTCAAGATCCTGATCGACTACCCGACGCTGGACGACGAGAAGCGCATGGTCGAGGCGGTGACCACCGGACGCAGCGCCGGCGACTTCGACCTGTCGCAGGTGCCGCGCGTGCTCAGCGCCGCCGACGTGGTGGCGATGCAGCTGGGCACCGCGGCGATCGCGGTGGACCCGCAGGTGATCGACTACGCGGTGCGCATCGTCGCCGCCACCCGCAGCTGGCCGGGCATCGCGCTGGGCGCCGGGCCGCGCGGCAGCCTTGCGCTGATCCGCGCCGCACGCGCGCAGGCGGTGCTGTCCGGACGCGACTTCGTCACCCCCGACGACGTGCGCGACATCGCCAAGCCGGCGCTGCGCCACCGCATCACCCTGGCGCCGGAACTGCAGATCGAAGGCCAGAGCGCCGACGACGCGCTGTCGGCGCTGCTGGCGAAGGTGGAGGCGCCGCGGAAATGAGGCTCAACGGGACTCGGGACTCGGGACTGGGGACTCGCAACGGCACGGTACTGCGAGGACTGCGCCGCGCTTGCCATGACGCAGGCCACGTACGCACACCTTCCGCCACGACCCGGCGCCGAGTCCCGAGTCCCCAGTCCCGAGTCCCGGCCAGCCCCCCATGAGACCCGCCCCGCCACTGCTGGTCCTGCTCGGCCTGTGGGCGCTGTGCGGCTTGGCCTCGGCGCTGCAGTGGCTCGCGCTGTGGCCATGGCAGGCGCTGGGCGGCGCGATCGCCGCGGTCGCCGCGATCGATGCGTGGCGGCTATGGCGCCGGCCCACGCCGCAGGTGCGGCGCGAGCTGCCCGAGGCGCTGCCGCTGGGGGTGGAGCGCGAAGCGGTGCTGCATATCGACAGCGCGCAGCGGCAGCGCGTGGACGTGTTCGACCTGGTGCCCAGCGGCTGGCGGATGCACGGGCTGCCGCGCCGCATCACCCTGGCCGCGGCCAGCCAGACCCAGTTAGGCTACCGGCTGCAGCCCACCGCGCGCGGCCGCGTCGAGTTCGCCGGCACCCACCTGCGCCTGCATTCGGCGTGGCGGCTGTGGTGGCAGCGGCGCAGCGCCGGTCCCGTGCAGGCGGTGCGCGTGTATCCGAATTTCGCGCCACTGACGCGCTTTGCGCTGTTCAGCGCCGAACAGGCGTCGCGGCTGGTCGGCGCGCACCTGAAGCGCCGCCGCGGCGAAGGCACCGACTTCCACCAGATGCGCGAATACCGCGTCGGCGACAGCCTGCGCCAGATCGACTGGAAGGCCACCTCGCGCGCGCGCAAGCTGATCTCGCGCGAATACCAGGACGAGAAGAACCAGCAGTTGCTGATGCTGATCGACACCGGCCGGCGGATGATGGCCGACGAAGGCGGGCTGTCGCACTTCGACCACGTGCTCAACGCCTCGCTGGTGGTGTCGTACCTGGCGCTGCGCCAGGGCGATGCGGTCGGGCTGATGGCCAGCGGCGGCGAAACCCGCTGGGTGGCGCCGCAGCGCGGCATGGGCGCGATCGACGCGCTGCTGCGCGCCAGCTACGACCTGCAGCCGCAGCCGGTGGCCACCGATTACCTGGCCGCGGCGACCGAACTGGCGCTGCGCCAGCGCCGCCGCTCGCTGGTGATGCTGGTGACCAACGTGCGCGACGAGGACATCGACGACCTGCTGGCGGCGGTGCGCCTGCTGCAGCGTCGCCACCTGGTGTGCGTGGCCAGCCTGCGCGAACGCGACCTGGACCAGGCGCTGGCGCAGGACGTGCAGACCCTGCCGCAGGCGGTGCAGGCCGGCGCGGTGGCGCGCTACCTGCAACAGCGCAGCGACGCGCACGACGCGCTGCGCAGCCACCGGGTGATGGTGCTCGACGTCACCAGCGAAGAACTGCCTGGTGCGCTGGTGGAACGTTACCTCGCGGTCAAGCGCGACGGGTTGCTGTAGCACCTCGTAGACAAAACGCTGTCGCCGCGCAGCGCACGACGAGCGGCGCATGACAGCGGCATCACACGCCGATTCGCGGCCAAATGCCGCCGTATATGCGCGGCGCGCGCCAGACGCGTCACCGCACTTCGCATTCATGTATCAGCACGCGCCACGCCGCGCCATTTGTGGCGGCTTCTTTACATGCGCCGTCACAAAAGCGTCCGCGATCGGTCATTGCTCGCTCCTATGTTCCTGCCCCCATTGAAGCGGTCTTCTTGAAGCGACCTTTCTAGAAGCGGTTCCACCGCGCGCCGAAGTCAGGGGATTTTTTCACATGCAGTTGCGATTCTTCGCAGCATTCGGCGTGGCCGCGTGCTGCGCGCCGGCCGCGTTCGCCGCGGACACGCCCGCGACGGCGACGGCGCGTTTCGACGTGATGGCCTACCAGGTGCTTGGCAACACCCAGCTGAGCGTGGTCGAGATCGAGCGCGCGGTGTATCCGTTCCTCGGCCCGCAACGCAGCGAAGCCGACGTGGAGTCGGCGCGCGCCGCGTTGCAGACGCTGTACGCGGACAAGGGACTGGCCACGGTGGCGGTGAGCGTGCCCGAGCAGGACGCGGGCAGCGGCCTGGTCACGCTGCAGGTGAGCGAGCAGCGCATCGGCCGGCTGCGGGTGAGCGGCGCCGAGTATTTCTCTCCCGACGCGGTCGCGCGCGGCGCGCCGTCGTTGAAGGAAGGCGCGGTGCCCAACTTCAAGGACGTGCAGCGCGACATCGTCGCGTTGAACCAGCTCCCCGACCGGCGGGTCACGCCGGACATCAAGCCCGGCGCTGCACCGAACACGCTGGACGTCGACTTGAACGTGGACGACGAGCTGCCGTTGCATGGTTCGCTGGAGCTCAACAACCGCAGCAGCGCCAACACCACCGACCTGCGCCTGAACGCCACGCTGCGCTACGACAACCTCTGGCAGCGCGGCCACAGTTTCAGCCTGTCGGCGCAGACGGCGCCGGAGCGGCCGTCCGACGCCAGGGTGTTCTCGGCCTCTTACCTGGCACGCCTGACCGATTCGCCGTGGTCGCTGCTCGCCTACGCGGTAAGCAGCGACAGCGACGTCGCGGTGCTCAGCGATTTCAACGTGATCGGCAATGGCACCCTGGCCGGCGTGCGCGCGATCCGGGCGCTTCCGGCGCGAACCGGGTTCTTCCACTCGCTGAGCCTGGGCATCGACTACAAGCATTTCGAGGAGGAGTCGGATTTCGGCCTGACTTCGGACTCCGCGCCGATCGAGTACTACCCGCTCAACCTGGCCTACAACGCGGACTGGGTGGGCGAGCGGACGCACAGCAACTTCAGCGCCACGCTCACCGCCAATACCGGGGGGCTCGGCATCGGCGCCGACCGCTGCGGCAACACGCATTGCAACCCTCCCGCATCGGGCAGCTTCGACCACAAGCGCTACAACGCGCGGCCGAACTTCGCCCACCTGCGCCTGGAGGGATCGCATACGCGCACGCTGGGCCGGGATTTCCAGTTGTTCGGCCGCGCGCAGACCCAGCTGGCCGCAGAGCCGTTGATCAGCAACGAAGAAATGAGCATCGGCGGCCTGGACACGGTGCGCGGCTACAACGAAAGCGAGGCGCTGGGCGACTACGGCGTGACGGCGCAGCTGGAGCTGCGCAGCCCTTCGTTCGCCGGATGGTTCGGCACCTCCGCGCAGGAAGCGCGGGCGCGCGCCTTCGTCGACGGCGGCTACGTGCGCATCCACAAGCCGCTGCCCGAGCAGACCCCGAGCGAGACGCTGATCAGCGTCGGCATCGGCGCGACGGCCCAGGTCTTCGAGCATCTCAACGGTTCGATCGACCTCGCCGCACCGCTGTCGCGGCCCGGCGGCGACAACGCGCCGAGACAGGACGATTTCAACATGCTGTTCCGTTTATGGGGCGAGTTCTGATGCGGTGTCCATGCCCAGCCCCCGGTCATGAAGACATCGGCAGCCCGCTGTCCTATCGCGGCCCGGCACCGGTCCGCCCGCCGAGCGCCACGCGGCGCGCCGGCGCGACCGGTTCCGTCCGCGCCCACCCATCCACCCCTCATGACGAACGCACACCTGCGTTCGGGTCGACGCTCGGAGAACGAAAGATGGCGGTATACGCATTGCGCTTGATACTGGCGGCGGCGCTGCTGCTGGCAGCGCTCCCGGCCTCGGCCGCGACCTGGTGGGACGGCAAGTGGAACTACCGGGCCAAGCTCACCCTCGACACCACGTCCACCGGCGCGGCGCTGAGCCAGCCGCCCGGGCGTACCCAGGTGCTGGTGCGCCTGCACTCGGGCAACTTCAATTTCGCCGACGCCAAGGCCGATGGCAGCGACGTGCGCTTCGTCGCCGGCGACGACCGCACGCCGCTGAAGTACCACTTCGAAAAGTACGACGGCCTGGTCGACCAGGTGGCGCTGGCCTGGGTCGACCTGCCGGAGCTGCCGGCCAACGCGAGCACGCCGCTGTACGTCTACTTCGGCAATGCCGAGGCCAGCGCGGGCGCCGACGCCAAGGGCAGCTACGACGCCGACACGGTCGCGGTCTACCACTTCGCCAGCGCGCAGGCCGCCGCCGCCGACAGCACCGCCTACGCCAACAACGCCGCCGCGCCGCTGGACCTGGCCGACGCCGCGCTGATCGGCGCCGGCCTGCGCCTGGACGGGCGCGCGGCGGTGACGGTGCCGGCCTCGGCATCGCTGACCTGGCCGGCGGCGCAGCCGACCACCGTGTCGCTGTGGGCCAAGCCGGCCGGCGCCAACGCCTCCGGCGTGCTGCTGGCGCTGCCCGGCGCGCTGACCCTGCGCCTGGAGGAAGGCCGCGTGCTGGCCGAGTTCGGCGCGGCGGCGCCAGCCGCGCAGATCGCCGCCGCCACCGCGCTGCCGGCCGACGCCTGGGCGCATGTGGCGCTGCGCAGCGACGGCAAGACCGCCACCCTGTTCGTCAACGGCCAGCCCGCCGGCGACACCGCGGTGGCGCTGCCGGCCAGCACTGGCGGCCTGCTGCTCGGCGGCGAGCCCGGCGCGGCGCGGCCGAACTTCATCGGCCTGCTCGACGAGGTCGAAGTGGCCAAGAACGCCCGCCCGGTCGGCGCGATCGAAGCGGCGGCGCGCAGCCAGGGCGTGGACGCGCGGTTGCTGCGCTTCGATCCGGTCGAACAGCATTCGGGCGACGGTGGCCACAACTACTTCGGCATCCTGATCGCCGCGCTGACCCCCGACGCCTGGGCGGTGATTCTGATCCTGGCGGTGATGGCGCTGATCAGCTGGTGGGTGATGGTCCGCAAGGGCCTGTACCTCAACGCCACCGCCGGCGCCAACGCGCGGTTCCTCGACGTGTACCGCCAGCAGGTGGCGGCGCACCCGCTGCACGCGCCGCACTGGCAGCAGCTCGGCACGTCCGCCGGGGTCCGCTCCAACCTCGCGCGGCTGCTGCAGGTCGGCCAGCAGGAACTGCGCGAACGCCTGCAGGCCAGCGGCAGCAACGTGGTGCGCACGCAGTCGATCGCGGCGATCCGCTCGGCGCTGGACGCGGCCGCGGTGCGCGAAGGCCAGCGCATCCACAAGGGCATGGTGCTGCTGACCATCGCCATCTCCGGCGGCCCGTTCCTGGGCCTGCTCGGCACGGTGGTCGGGGTGATGATCACCTTCGCCGCGGTGGCCGCGGCCGGCGACGTCAACATCAACGCGATCGCCCCCGGCATCGCCGCCGCGCTGCTGGCCACGGTGGCCGGCCTGGCCGTCGCGATCCCGGCGCTGTTCGGCTACAACTACCTGCTCAGCCAGGCCGAAGCGGTCTCGGCGGACATGCAGGTGTTCGTCGACGAACTGGAAAAGCGCATCGCCGAAGACTATGCCGGCGACGCGCCGGCCCGCGCGGGCGGAGGCTGAGCCGATGAAGGTCCAAGGCAAGAAGCCCTACGACGACATCAACATCACGCCGATGCTGGACCTGGCGTACGTGCTGCTGGTGATCTTCATCATCATGACCACTGCCGCGGTGCAGGGCATCAAGGTCGAACTGCCCAAGGCCAGCGCGGCCAAGCCGCTGTCCGAGCCCAAGACCAAGGTCATCGCGATCGACAACAACGGCCAGGTCAGCCTGGACGCGGTGCCGGTGAGCATGAGCGAGCTGGAGCAGCAGCTGCGCAACGCGCTGGCCAGCGACGCCGAGTTGCCGGTGATGCTGCGCGGCGATCGCACCGTGCAGTACGAGAAGGTGATGGCGGTGCTGGACCTGTGCAGCCGGCTCGGCATCGCCTCGATCGGCCTGGCCACGCAGCGCCAGGCGGCCGGCTGAGTGGACGCGATGGACACGCTGCAGTACACCGACCCGCCACGCCGCTGGCTCAAGCTCGGTGCTGCGCTGCTGGCGTTGCTGGTGCTCGGCTGGCTGGTCGCGCTGCTGCTGCGCCCGCAGCAGGCGACGCCGACGCGCGCGCAACCGCCGCGCATCACCCAGGTGATGCTGCCGCCCCCGCCGCCTCCGCCGCCGCCCAAGCCCGAACCGGAACCGCCCAAGCCGCAGCAACAGCCGCAGCCGCTGCAGGCCGCCGAGCCGACACCGCAACCGAAGCCGGACGCCGAACAGACCCCGCCGGGGGATCCGCTGACCGCGCCGGCCGGTCCCGGCGACAACGCCTTCGGCCTGCAGGCCGGCGACGGCGGCGGCACCCGCATCGGCGGCAAGGGCGGCGGCGGCAGCCCGTTCGGCAGCTATGCGGCCAGCGTGCAGCGCGCGGTGCAGCAGCTGCTGCAGCGCGACGAGCGCACCCGCAAGGGCCGCTACAGCGCCACGGTGGCGCTGTGGCTGAACCCGGACGGCAGCATCGGCCGCCTGCAGATCCTGAGCTCGGCCGGCAAGCCGGAACTGGACGCGGCGATCGTGCGCGCGCTGCAGGACCAGCCGCTGCCGCAGGCACCGCCGCCGTCGCTGCCCCAACCCATCCAATTGCGCATCGGAGCCTTGGCTCCGGGGTGACGTCGTGTTTCGCACAAGGAACCTGAGTATGACTTTCCCGTTTCCGGCTTACCGTCCCTCCCGGCTGTGCCTGGGCCTGCTCGCGCTGCTGCTCACCCCGGGCGTGGCGCTGGCCCAGGCGGCCCCCGCCGCGATCGACCCGGCGCGGATCGATCCGCAGGTCACGCTGCGCCTGATCGACCTGCTGGTCGCCAAGGGCGTGATGACCCGCGCCCAGGCCGACGACCTGATCCGCGAGGCCTCCACCGCGGCGGCCGCCGCGCCGGCCGCGTCCGCCAAGCTGCCATACCAGACCCAGCCCGGTGCGGTGGTGGTGCCGTACGTGCCGGAGACGGTGCGCCAGCAGATCAAGGACGAACTGCGCGCCGAAGTCACCGCCCAGGCCAAGTCCGAGGGCTGGGCCACGCCCGGCGCGCTGCCGGAATGGACCCAGCGCCTGCGCCTGTACGGCGACCTGCGCGTGCGCGGCGAAGGCGTGTTCAACGCCGACGACAACTATCCGTTCTTCCCCGACTTCGGCGACATCAACGGCGGCTCGGGCTTCGACGTGGTCGGCACCAGCAACGCGCCGTTCGTCAACACCACCCGCAACCGCAGCCGCATGCGCGTGCGTGCGCGGCTCGGCGTGCAGGCGCAGATCGCCGACTGGGTGCAGGCCGACCTGCGCCTGGCCACCGGCAGCGACCGCAGCCCGGTGTCCACCAACCAGACCCTGGGCGGCAGCGGCAACCTGTCCAAGTACTCGCTGTGGCTGGACCGCGCCGCGCTGCAGCTGAGCCCCACCGAGTCGCTGAGCCTGTCCTTCGGCCGCTTCGCCAATCCGTTCTGGAGCAGCGAGCTGATGTTCGACAACGACCTCAACTTCGACGGCGTGGCCGCGCGCTACGACCTGGCCGGCCGCGACGACGATGCCGATTTCGCGCCATGGCTCAGCGCCGGCCTGTTCCCGGTCTACAACACCGATTTCGACTTCGGCTCCACCAGCACCGCCAAGACCCGCAGCCGCGACAAGTGGATGTACGGCGCGCAGCTGGGCGCGCGCTGGCGCTTCGCCGACGACGCGGCGCTGACCGTGGGCCTGGGCTACTTCCAGTACGACCAGTTCGAGGGCCAGCGCTCGTCGCCGTGCCTGGCGCCGACCTCGGCCGACAGCTGCGACAGCGACGGCTCGCGTCCGCAGTTCCAGCAGTTCGGCAACACCTTGTTCGCGATCCGCGACATCGTCGCCGACGCCGCCAACCCCAACGGCCCGCAGCTGCAGTACTACGGCTACGCCAGCAAGTTCGGCGTGGCCGACCTGCACGCGCAGCTGCAGCTGGACCAGTTCGATCCGGTCAAGGTGCTGATCGAGGCCGACGTGCTCAAGAACACCCGCTACAACGTCGCGCGCATCCGTTCGCTCGGCCCGGTCAACAACCTCGGCGACCAGGGCGTGTTCGACGGCGGCGACCTGGGCTACTACGTCAACGTCACCCTCGGCCAGCCCAAGCCGACGCAGCCGGGCGACTGGAACGTGAGCCTGGGCTACAAGTACCTGGAATCGGATGCGGTGCCGGACGGCTTCACCGATTCGGACTTCCACCTGGGCGGCACCAACGCGCGCGGGTTCATCGTCGGCGGCAGCTACGGCCTGGCCCGCAACACCTGGCTGGGCCTGCGCTGGCTCAGCGCCAACGAGATCTCCGGCGCGCCGTTCGCGGTGGACGTGCTGCAGCTCGACCTCGGCACGGAGTTCTGAGCATGCGCATGCCGAACCGCAAGGCCGGGTGGGTGGCGCTGGCGGCGCTGGCCGCGGCGATGCCGCTGCACGCGCAGGACAGCACCGAGGCGCGGCTGCGCGACGCGCTGCGCGACACCAGCGCGCGGCTGCGCCAGGCCGAGGCGGCGCTGGTGCAGCAGCAGCTGGCTACCGCCGCGGCCGAACGCGAGCGCGACGCGCTGCGTGCCGCGCCGGCGCCGCGTGCAGCGGCCGCCGACCCTGCGCGCGAGGCCGCGTTGCAGCGCCAGCTCGAGCAGGCGCGCCGCGAACGCGACGAGGCGCGCGCGCAGCAGCGCCAGCAGCAGGACGCGCAACGCCAGGCCGCGCAGGCGGCCGTGCAGCGCGAACAGGCGCAGGCGGCGCTCAACGCCGAACTGCAGCGTAACCGCACGCAGATGGCGCAGTGCGCGGCCGGCGGCGAGGCGCTGTACGCGACCGCGCGCGAACTGGCCGCGCTGTACCGCGACCCGGCGTTCGTGCGCTTCGTCCGCAGCCACGGCCGCGAGCTGTTCGGCATGGCGCGGGTGACCCGCGAGAACCGGGTCCGCGCGCTGGAGGACCGGTTGGCCGAACAGCATGCGCAGAACCAGGCGTGCGCCACCGCCACGGCTGCCGCGCAGGGCGCGGCGCCATGAACCGGATGCGCGGCGCGTGGGCGCTGGCGACGCTGGCCGCGCTGGCCGCGCGCGCGGACGCCGCGGAGGCAGCGTCGCCGCAGCCGGCGGCGGCGCCGTGCGTGCAGGTGCGCATCGGCGAGGACATCGCCGGCCGGCTGGACTGCCTCAACCAGGCGCTGCGCCAGGCCGCGGCCGGCGCACATGCCGCGGCCGCGCCGCAGCCCTCGCCGGCGGCCGCGCTCGACCCACTGCAATTGGGGCAGCCGAACCCGGCGGCCCTGCGCCAGCGCTACGGCAACGCGTATGGACGCTCGCTGTCGCCGCAGCGTCCGCTGCGGCACTACCCCGTTTCCTCCTTCGCTCCAGCGCGCTGACGCGCCGCTACCGGGACCATCGCCATGCATCGCAATCGCCGCGCCCACCGTCCTCTCCGTGTCCTGCTGCTGAGCGCGGCAATCTCGGCCGTGCTGGTCGGACGCACCCAGGCCCAGACCAGCCCGTTCGTGCGCCGCGGCGCCGATCCGGGCGCGCAAGCGGCCGCCGCCGCGCAACAGCAGGGGCTGGCCTCGGCGAAGGCGGGGCAGCTGGCGCAGAAGTCGTTGCAGGCGTTCCAGCGCGCCGCGCAGACGCGCCAGGCGCTGGATGCGGCGCAGGCCGCCGCGCGCGCCGCGGCCCAGGCCGCGCAGGCCGGCGCGGTGCCGGACGGCCTCGGCAAGGGCGCCCTGCAGCTGCCCGACGGCGCGATCATCGATCCGGGCGCGGTGCGCAGCGACGATCCGCGCCTGGGCCAGCGCAACGTCTGGCTGGGCGCGCGCGCGCCGACCCAGCAGGTGGTCGGCGGCGACACCCAGGTCACCATCCAGCAGACCCAGAAGAAGGCGATCCTCAACTGGGAAACGTTCAACGTCGGCAGCCGCACCCGCCTGCAGTTCGACCAGTCCGCCGGCGGCAGCGACGCGGCGCAGTGGATCGCGCTGAACCGGGTCAACGACCCGAGCGCGGCGCCGAGCAAGATCCTGGGCAGCATCCAGGCGCCGGGCCAGGTCTACCTGCTCAATCGCAACGGCGTGCTGTTCGGCGGCGCCAGCCAGGTCAACGCGCATTCGCTGCTGGTGTCCTCGCTGGACCTGTTCGACAGCAACCGCGCGCTCAGCGACCAGACCTTCCTCGCCCGCGGCCTGTTCGGCGTCGCCAGCCAGACCGGCGTGGTGCTGACCGGACTGGACGGCGTGGCCGCCGGGCAGACCCCGGGCGACATCCGGATCGACAGCGGCGCACGCCTGTTTAGCGGTAGCCAGGGCTACACCCTGATCGCCGCGCCGAACGTCAGCAACGCCGGCACGGTGACCGCGCAGGACGGGCAGGCGATGCTGGCGGCGGTGCTGGGGTTGCGGCAGAGCACGGCGTTGCCCAGCGCCGCCGGCAACGTGCTGCCGGTGGGCTTCAGCGGCTTCTCGCTGCCCGGCGCGGCAATGGGCCAGATCGGCATGCTGGACAACAGCGGCGTGGTCGCCGCAAGCCGCGGCGATGCGACCTTGGTCGGCTACGACCTGCGCCAGCGCGGCGTGGTCAGCGCCACCACCAGCATCAGCCGTCCCGGCAACGTGTCGCTGCTGGCGATCGACCAGAACGGCAGCTTCACCGACAGCGGCAACGTCAGCCCGATACCGCATCTGGGCGGGCGCCTGGAGTTGGCCGCTGGCGCCCTCACCGCGGTACTGCCCGAACGCGACGGCGAGACCACCACGTCCGGCGCCAGCGCCGACCAGGCCTTCGTCGCGCCATCGCTGACCCTGGCCGGCGCGCAGGTGCGGATCGGCAGCGACACGCAGGTGCTGGCCCCGGGCGCGACGGTGAACGTGACCGGCCTGGGCCGCAACAATGCGCCCAGCCGTGGCCGCGACCTGCTCAACAACCGCATCCTGGTGGAGGACGGTGCGCAGCTGAGCGTGTCCGGCCTGGCCGACGTGCAGCGCGACATGTCCAGCAACCTGGTCCAGATTCCGCGCGTGGGCCAGAACGAACTGGCCGACTCGCCGCTGCAGCGCGATGGCGCGCTGTTCCGCCAGGCGCTGCAATTCGACCGGCGCGCCAGCGGCACCCGCGCCGACGGCGTGACCTGGGTGGGCAGCCCGCTGCTCAACGCGCAGGGCTACGTCGACCAGGTGCCGCGCACCATAGACGACATGCTGCTGGACGGCGGCACGATCAACCTCCGCGGCAGCGACGTGGTACTGAATCCGGGCGCGCGGCTGGACCTGGACGGCGGCTACCTGCACGTGCGCGGCGGCATGGTGGAGACGCCGCGCCTGCTCGGCAGCGACGGCCGCCTGTACGACCTGGCCAGCGCCGATCCGTCGCTGACCTACGTGGGCATCGCCGGCGATCAGACCCACAACCACGCGCGCTGGGGCGTGACGGAGCGCTACAGCAATCCCCTGCTCGGCAGCCGCCGCTACTACGAAAGCGACTACCTGGAGGGCGGCGATGCCGGCAGCCTGAATATCGCGCTGGACCGCCACTACGACAACGAGCAGGGCCGCGAGACGCTGGGCGCGCTGGTGCTCGGCGGCGCGCTGTCGGCGCAGGCGGTGTCCGGCCGCTACCAGGTGTCGTCCGCCGCACCGGCGCGCGGCGGCGCGTTGCACCTCGACGGCGGCGATGGGCGCAGCTGGCAGATCGTCGCCGATACCTCGGCGCCGGCCGGGCTGGACCTGGACACGTCGGTGGAGGCGCTGCCCGACGCTGGCCTGGCGCCGCAGGATCCGCGCCATCCCGGCTACTGGTCGCAGTTGTCCGCACGTTGGGTGCAGGACGCCGGCCTGGCCTCGGTCGACGTGAAGACCGCCAACGGCGTCATCGAGGTCGCCGCGGACGCGCGCCTGCAGGTCGCC
Source organism: Xanthomonas sp. (assembly GCF_017163755.1). GTDB lineage: Bacteria > Pseudomonadota > Gammaproteobacteria > Xanthomonadales > Xanthomonadaceae > Xanthomonas_A. Next base: position 66,139 of record NZ_JAFIWC010000006.1, on the reverse strand, counting down.
GATGGCGGCAGCATCGCGCTCGATGGCGGACGCGTCGACGTGCGAGGCACACTGATCGCGCGCGCTGGCGATATCGCGTTGGACAGTCTCGGTGGCGAACTGCGGATAGCCGCTCCCGGCGATGCGCTGCTGGCGTTCGGTCGCGGCGACCTGCTGGTCGGTGCCGGCGCGCTGCTGGACGTAAGCGGGCGCTGGGTCAACGACGACCGCCGCCTGACCCAGGCCCCGCAGGGCCAAGCCTTCATCGACGGCGGCACGCTGTCGCTGCGCACCCAGCAACGCGCGGACGCCGACGCCGACGGCGTCCGCCGCGACGGCACCGGTTCGATCCTGATCGCACCGGGTGCGGCGCTGCGCGCCAACAGCGGCGGCTACGTCGATGCCGACGGCGAACTGGCGATGCGCGATGGGCGCCCGCTGGGTCGCGGCGGCGACATCGGCCTGCAGACCTACCTGCGTCCATCCGGCGACAGCGCCGCCAGCCCGACCTACGTGGTGGACCTGGCGCCGGCCGACGGCGCCGGGCGCCTGCAGTTCGACCCGGCCAGCCTGCAGGCCGACAGCTTCGCCGGCGGCGGCACGCTGACGCTGCGCGCGCTGGGCGTGCAGATCGGCGGCGACGCGCCGGCCGATGCGCGCATCCTGCAACTGGATCCGGCGTTCTTCGCCGCGCACGGGTTCGGCGGCTACGACCTGGCCGCCGAACTCGACGCCGGCATCGCCACCGGCACCCAGGTGCGCGTTAGCCAGCGCAACCTGCTGCCCGACGTGCAGGCGCTGCGCGCCGCATCCAGCGACACCGACGTGCTGGCCGGGCTGCCGCGTGACGGCGGCAACGGCTACGTGCGCCTGGGCCAGTTGGACCCGTTCCATCGGCCGGCCACCGACTTCGCCCTGCGCGCCGGCGACTATCTCGGCCGCGTTGCCGGCAATCCCATCCGGAACGGCGCCTCGGGCACCCTGGAACTGGCGCAAGGCGCGCAGCTGACGCTGGATCCGGGTGCGACGGTACGGCTGGGCTCGCGCGGGCAGGTCAACGTCTTCGGCCAGATCAGCGCGCACGGCGGCGAGGTCGTGCTGTCCGGCGACACCAGCCAGCAGTCGGGGCTGTCCCCGCCACCCGACGGGGACAGCGGCCGCGCCTATGCCGATGCCGGCAAGTCGGTGTGGCTGGGCGCGGATAGCCGCGTGGACGTGTCCGGTATCGCCCTGCCCGATCCGGCACCCACGCTGCGCCCCAGCGAACGCGGACCGGTGGCCACGCGCGGCGGGCGCGTGCTCGGCGGTGGCACCGTCACCCTCAGCAACGACGGCGGCTACGTGGTCGTGGAGGCCGGCGCGCAACTGGATCTTTCCGGCGCCTCGGCCGTGTTCGACCTGCCCACCGGGGCCGGCCTGTTCGGCGGCGCCGCGCCGAGCCTGCAAGCGCAAAGCGTGTGGAGCGACGGCGGGCGCCTGACCCTGGCGGCCAGCGCCGGGCTGTTCTTCGACGGCCGCATCCAGGCCCACGGCGGTGCCGCACAGGCGCAGGGCGGCACCCTGGCGCTGCTGCCCCTCAGCCAGGCCGGCAGCCGCAATCCGAACGGATTCGCCGCCAAGGGCCTGATCTTCACCCAGAGCGACAGCCATCTGCCGGCCGGCGCACGGCCGGGCCAGGCGCTGGAGCCGACATTGGCCGCGCCCTCGGGGCTGCTGTACTTCGCGGCCGACCGGCTGGCCGACAGCGGCATCCAGACCCTGTACGCCGGCGTGCAGAACCCCAGCGGCAGCGACGCCACCCCGCCGCTGGTCCCGATCGGCTTCAGCGGCGACGTGGACCTGTCGCTGGCGCGCGCGCTGGTGTTCAATGCCCCGTCCTATTCGCTGCTGGCGCCGCAGGCCGACCGCTTCGGCGAACTCGCCGACCGCGGCCAGGTGACGCTGTCGGCCGCCTACGTCGGCCTCAATGGCTGGCGTCCCGCCACCGCCGATGCGGCCCTGCCCGAACCGCCGGCGCCTGGCGCCGCCACGTTGACGGTGCAGGCCCAGCACATCGACCTGGGCGGCCAGTTCGCGCTGAATGGCGTGGGCCTGGCACAGTTCCACAGCCAGGGCGACCTGCGGCTGCATACGCCCGCCGCCTACGCCTTCCAGGGGACCGACACGCCACTGCCGCGTGCCGGCGAACTGCTCACTGCCGGCAACCTGGAGTTCCGCGCCACGCAGCTGTACCCGGCCAGCGGCGAGACCTTCCTGATCCGTGCGCTGGGCGCGCCCGATCCGCAGACCGGGGTGCGCGCCGACACCCGCATCGACATCGCCGACCACGGCGGCAACGCGGCGCTGCCGCTGTCGGCGGGCGGTACGTTGGCGCTGGACGCCACCGAGATCGAACAGCACGGCACCGTGCGCGCGCCGGGCGGGCGCCTGCTGCTCGGGGCCGGCGCCACGGGCGAGGACGCCACCGCGCGCGCGCTGTTCGGCACGCGCACCCTGGCGCCCACGCGCCGCGTGAGCCTGGGCGCGGGCAGCGTCACCTCGGTGTCGCTGGCAGGTGCGGTGCTGCCCTACGGCAGCACGGTCGACGGCAGCCAGTGGCGCTACGGCGTCAACCCTCAGGCCAGCAACGCCGACCTCGCCGCGCCGCCGCAGAAACAGATCCGGCTGCAGGCCGCAGAGGTGGAACTGGGCGCGGGCGCGCAGATCGACCTGTCCGGCGGCGGCGACCTGCAGGCGATCGAATGGGTCCCCGGCACCGGCGGCAGCCGCGACCTGCTGTCGCGCTACAACACCAGCTACGCCAGCGGCAACGCACAGCAGGTACCGCTGTATGCGGACGCGCGCGAGGTGTACGCGATCGTTCCCGGCGTACAGACGCCGGTCGCAGCGACCGATGCGCTGTTCGAGCAGGGCGACGCGGCGCCGGCACTGGGACGCGCGGTGCAGCTGAGCGGCGTACCGGGCCTGGCCGACGGCGTCTACACGCTGCTGCCCGCCAAGTACGCCACCCTGCCCGGCGCCTATCGCGTCGTGGCGCGCAGCGGCAGCCAGGACGCGACCGCGACGCAGAACCAGATCGCGCCCGACGGCACCGCGATGGTCGCCGGCCACTACGTCGACACCCTCAGCGGCGCACGCGACGCGCGCAGCAGCCTGTTCGAGGTGCAATCGCGAGCGACCTGGGGCCAGTACTCCGAGTACACCCTGACCGGCGCCAACAGCTTCTTCGCCGGCCTGGCCACGCGCCAGGGCAACGCCACGCCGCAGCTGCCGCGCGACGGCGGGCAGCTGGTGCTGTCGGCGGACCAGCGCCTGCAGCTGGGCGCCACCCTCGCCACCGCCGCGGCCAGCGGCGGCGCCGCCGCGCAGGTCGACATCACCGCACGCGCGCTGCAGGTCCGCGGCCAGGGCCAGGCGGCGCTGGACGGCTACGTCAGCGTCGATGTCGCCGCGCTCAATGCGCTCAACGCCGGCAGCCTGCTGCTGGGCGGCACCCGCGAACAGACCGCCGCCGGCACGCTGCTGCACGTCGGCGCCGAGCACGTGCTGGTGAACAACGACGCGCGCGATCCGCTGCGCGCACCGGAACTGATCCTGGTGGCCGGCGCCAGCGCGGACGGCGGCGTGCAGGTCGCCAACGGCAGCGTGCTGCAGGCCCAGGGCGGCAGCGGCACGGCCAGTTCCACCGCACTGCTGATCGGCGACAGCGATCCGGCCGGTGCCAGCGGCGACGGCGCACTGCTGCGCCTGTCCAGCTACGGCGATGCGGCCCTGCAGCGTCGCAACGTTCCGGACGCAACGCTGGCGCAGGGCCGGCTGCGCGTGGGCGACGGCGCCCAGCTGCTCGGCGGCGCCTCGCTGAACCTGGATTCCACCGGCGACACCGAGGTCGCCGCCGGCGCCCGCCTGCAGGGCGATGCGATCACCGCCAGCGCCGGCCAAGTCCGCCTGGACGGGGCCGCGGCGGCGACCGATGCCGATGGCCTGGTGGTCGGCGCGGCCAGCCTGGCGCAGTTCGCCGACGCCAGGCGGGTCAGCCTGCGCAGCTACGGCGACATGAGCTTCGCCAGCGGCCTGGACCTGAGCGTGGACAACGCGCTGAACCTGAGCGCCGCGCGCTTCGTCGGCGACGGCAGCACGGTGCGGCTGCGCGCCGACCAGCTGACCCTGTCCAACGAGATCGGCACCAGCCCCGCCGCAGACGGCGCCAGCGGCGGTGGCCTGCTGCAACTGCAGGGACGCGAGGTGGCGTTCGGCAGCGGCGACAAGCGGCTGGCCGGCTTCGGCGCGGTCGCGGTCGATGCCGAGCAAGCCTTGTTCGTGCGCGGGCAGGGCGAGTTCGATTTCGGCACGCGCGAGGTGACGCTGCGCGCGCCCGTGCTGATGGCCGACGCCGGTGCCGACAACCGCCTGGTCACCCAAGGCGCGCTGCACCTGCAGCGCAACGGTGGCACCGCGAGCGCGGCGACGCCGCTTGGCGGCCGCGTCGGCCTGGTCGGCGGCAGCATCGACGGCGACGGCGCGATCCGAGCGCGCTCCGGCAGCGTCGACCTGCATGCCACCCACGGCGACCTGCGGCTGGATTCCGGCGCCAGCATCGACGTCTCCGGCACCACCCAGGTCTTCTTCGATACGCCGACCTACACCGCCGGCGGCGACATCGCGCTGCGCGCCGACCGCGGCGCGGTGACCGCCGCCGCCTCCACCTTGCTGGATTTCTCCGCCGCCGGCAGCGCCGATGCCGGTTCGCTCGACATCGCCACGCCGCTGGGCGCCGCGCGCCTGCTGGGCACGCTCGACGGCGCCGCCGGCAGCGGCCGCGGCGGCCGTTTCGCGCTGGATTCGGGCGCCGCGGTCGACCTGGACGCATTGGCGCCGCAACTGGCCGTCAGCGGCATCGACGGCGCCATCGACATCCATGCGCGCAGCGGCAATCTGAGCCTGTCCGCCGGCCGTTCGCTGCAGGCGCAACGCGTCAGCCTGACCGCCGATGGCGGCGCTGACGCCTTGCTGCGCGATGCCGGCAACGGCAACGTGCGCATCGACGGGCTGATCGACGCCTCCGGCACGCAGGGCGGCGACATCGCGCTGTGGGGCCGGCACGGCGTAGCGGTCAACGGCCAGTTGCTGGCGCGCGGCAGCGCCGCCGACCGGCGCGGCGGCAACATCGTGCTCGGCAGCAGCGGCCGCGAGGACGGCACGCTCAACGCCGAGCATGGCTACCAGAACGTGCAGGCCGCCGCGGCCGGCACCATCGCGATCGGCGCCGGCGCGCTGCTCGACGTCTCCGGCGGCAGCGCCGGCGGCCTGTCCGGCGGCAGCGTGCAGTTGCGCGCGCCGCTGCTGGCCGACGGCGAGGTCAACGTGACCATCGCCGACGGCGCGCGCATCGCCGGCGCCCGCGAAGTGGGCCTGGAAGCCTATGCGGTGTGGAGCACCACCGATGCCAGCAGCGACCCGACCCAGCATTTCGACGGCATCGTCGATCCGGCCGGCTGGTACGACGCGCAGGGCCAGCTGCTGCCCGGCAGCTGGACCGACACCGCCGGCAATGCCTTGGCTGCGCCGTCCACGCCGGCACAGTTGGCCGACTATCTGAGCCGCCACCTGTTCACGCCGGACGCGGCCAACGCCGCGCATCGCCAGTTCTACGGCTACCGCGACGACGCCACCGCCGCCCCCGGCACGCTGATGGGCTTCGTGCAGCAGCCCGGCTTCGCCTTCGCCGGACGCTTCGCCGGCATCGCCAACTTCCGCGCGCGGCCGGGCATCGAGCTGCGCAACCCGGACCCGGCGATCAACGGCGGCGCGATCAGCGTGCTGACCAGCTGGAACCTGGGTTCCGGCGCCACGCGCGACGCGCTGGATTTCCGCTACAACGGCGCCGCGCCGGTACTGACCCTGCGCGCGGCGCAGGAGGTGACGATCAAGGCCAGCCTCAGCGACGGCTTCTACCAGCTGCGCAATCCGTTCGGCAGCGGCGGCCCGCAGGCCAGTTACGACGATGCCGCGGGCCAGTACCAGGGATTGACCGAAATGTACCTGGGTTTCGGCCTGAGCATCGATGCGTTGATACCCATGCCGTCCGCGCAGGACGGCGACGACGCGCAGGCCCAGCAATACTACGGGCAATACCTGCAGCTGCTGGCGATGCTGCAGAAGCCGCAGTCGGAACTGAGCACCGATCCGACTATCCCGATCGGCCTGCTCGACGGCTTCCTGTTGTCATACGCGCCGGAGCTCGGCAGCGTGGTGGAACAATTCCCCGGCCAACCGGCGCCGCCGCCGTCGCCGACCGCGCCGGCCGACTATCCCGGCTACCTGGCCAGCTACGAGCGCTACGTGCTGGACCTGTACGCGTTCTGGAGCCAGACCGGCTTCGGCACGCTGCCGACCTACGTTCCACCGTCGTTGCCCGTGGTCGGTGCGCTGCTGCCCGCCGACACCCACAACACGCCGTCCTCGCTGCAGGCCAGCCGCAGCAACCCGCTGCCGCTGGCCACCGCCAGCCTGATCGGCGGCGACAGCAGCCGCTATCGCATCGTCGCCGGCGCCGATTTCGCCAGCGTGCGTCCCGACGCGTTGCGCCAGGACGCCGCCGCGGACGTGGTGCTCGACGGCCATCAGCGCTACCAGCAGGAAGGGCAGAAGGACGTGTTGCTGCCGACCGTGCTGCGCACCGGCACCGGTAGCATCCAGATCGCCGCCGCTCGCGACCTGCGCTTCGCCGATGCCGACGCACCCGCCAGCATCTACACCGCCGGGCGCCCGGCGGACGGCAGCGCGATCGGCACCGATACCTACGTGGCGCGCGGCAGCGTGGACAGCCGCGCCGCCGACGTGGTGATCGGCGCCCAGGCCAACGCCGAGGCCGGCGGCGACCTGAGCCTGCAGGCCAACCGCGACATCGTCGGCAACCGGCAGATCTTCGACACCGACGGCAGCCGCAGCGGCGTGGTCGGCAACTACGTCGGCCAGTACTGGTGGCCGTGGATGCAGCTGGGCAATCCGCTGGGCGCCGACGGCACCCCGGTCGCCGCGCAGATCAACTACGGCGGCTTCGCCCAGGGCGTGATGAGCAGCGGCGGCGATGTCGCCGTGGACGCCGGTCGCGATATCCGCGAGCTGTCGGTGTCGCTGCCGACCAGCTACATCGAAGACGCGCAGGGCCGCCGCGTCTTCGGCGGCGGCAACCTGAGCGTGGATGCCGGCCGCGACGTGCTCGGCGGCGATTATTTCGTCGCCAACGGCGAAGGCCGCCTGCGCGCCGGCGGACGCCTCGGCACCGCCTTCGATCTGCAGGCGCAGGGCTACGACGGTGGCGGCGAACTGCGCCAGGTCGAAAGCGCGGTGGATCCGGTCTTCGCGTTGCAGGATGCGCAGTGGTCGATCCAGGCGCGCGGCGATGCGGCGATCGGCGCGATCGTCAACCCGACCTACGTGATTCCCAACGAAGGCGGCATCCCCGCGCTGCTGGCGACCGACCGGATCAGCCAGGACTACAGCGCCGATTCCAGCGTGCAGATCGCCGCGCTGGACGGCGACATCCGGCTGAAGACGCTGAAATTGCCCGGCCTGCTGTTCGGCTTCGGCGAGCGCGACAACAACCGCCCCCTGCCCGACAGCGTCGCGCTGAGCCAGCAGGTGTTCGACAACGTGCTGCCGGCGCGGCTGGAAGCGATCGCGCAGCATGGCGCCATCCAGGTCGAGGGCGCCGCACGCCTGTTCCCGTCGGCGACCGGGCAGTTGGCGTTGCTCGCGCGCGACGACATCGCGCTGTTCAACGACAGCGTGCTGCCCGGCACCTCGCTGTGGATGCTCGATGCGCCAGGTGCCTATGCAGGCAACGACCTGAGCGTGCCCGACCGCAACCAGTTGTTGAACCTGCATCGCAACGACGCTGCGCCCGCGCTGCTGTACAGCCTCGACGGCGACATCGTCAACGGCTTCGCCGCCGACGGTTATCGGCTCAATCCGCTGACGCTCGATCTGCCCAAGCCGGCACGGATCCGCGCCGGGCGCGACATCGTCAACCTCGACCTGCGCGCGCAGAACTATCGTGCCGGCGACGTCACCCGGGTGGTGGCCGGACGCGACCTGTACTACACGCCGATCCAGGGCGCGCCGCTGGATCCCGGCTACGTCGCGCGCTGGGGATGGCTGCAACTGGGCGGGCCTGGCACCTTCGAAGTACAGGCCGGGCGCAACCTGGGGCCGTTGACCTCGGCCAACGAGGCGCTGGCCGCCGTACAGGGGGCGAACATCGACGCCCTGGCCGGCGGCATCCGCACCATCGGCAATCGCAACAACCCCGGCTTGCCCAGCACCGGCGCCACGCTGGTAGCGCGCTTCGGCGCGGCTCCCGGCGAGGACGCCGATGCGTTCACCGCGTTGTACCTGGACCCGGCCAGTGCGCAGAGCCAGGATGCCTACCGCCGCTGGCTGGTGGAGTTCGTGCTGCAGCAGCGCAACGACGCGCGCGAGCGCGAGGGCCAGGCGCCGCTGCAAGACTTGCCGGTCGCGCAGGCCTGGACCGCGTTCCAGCAACTGCCTGGCGAGGACCGGCGACTGCTGGTGGAGCGCGTGTTCCTGGACGTGCTCAAGCAGGTCGGCGAAGGCTATGCCGACCCGGCCAGCGCCGACTACCAGCAATACGCACGCGGCTACCAGGCGATCGAAGCCCTGTACCCGGCGCGACTGGGCTATACCGCCAACAACCTGCAAGGCGGCGCCAACGGCGCGGCCGCGCGGGTGGACACCGGCGCGCTGGACATGCGCGGTTCGACCTTGCAAACCGAGGAAGGCGGCGACATCCGCGTGCTCGGGCCGGGCGGCGGCATGCAGGTGGGCAGCGCGCTGGCACCGCCGGCGGTATTCGATACGCAAGGCACCGTGCTGATCGGCCCGGCCCAGCAGGGCATCCTGGCGCTGGGCCAGGGCGACGTCGGCGTATTCACCGATGCCAGCGTGCTGCTTGCGCAGAGCCGCATCTTCACCCAGCGCGGCGGCGACCTGGCGATGTGGAGCTCCAACGGCGACATCAACGCCGGCAAGGGCGCCAAGACCAGTTCGGAGAAGTCGCGCGCCAGCTATCAGTGCGACCTGGACCGCTACTGCACCCTCAACGCGCGCGGCCAGGTCAGCGGCGCCGGCATCGCCACCTTGCGCGTGGACCCGGCCGATCCGCAGGGCGACGTGGTGCTGGTCGCGCCGCGCGGCACGGTGGATGCGGGCGACGCCGGCATCCGCGTCAGCGGCAACCTGATCGTGGCGTCGCAGTTCGTGGCCAATGCCGACAACATCCAGGTGCAGGGCGATACGGTGGGCGTAGGCAGCGCGCGCGGCGTCGATGGCGGCACGCTGAGCGCGGCCTCCAACGCCGCGGCCGCGGTGTCCGACGCGGTCGGCGACATGGCCTCGCGCGGCAACACCCCGCCGCGCGAGGCGCCGTCGGTCATCACCGTGCAGGTCATCGGTCTCGGCGATTGCGCTATGGACGACCCGCGTTGCCAGCCCGGCCCATGACATTGCGACGACATGGGCCGGACCCGCGGCCGGCCCATGTCCGAACCGATAATCTCCGTCGCATTATGTAGACAAAGAAAAATATAATCGGCGTGAATCTGTTCGGATCGTTATGTTTCCGTATACGCATCATGTCAAAGGTGGCGAAAACGACCTTATTTCAAGCTACGCATCACAGGTAAAAGAGTTCCTGCGAATGTCTCCGCAATATCATTGTTCGAGCGCAACCTTTCTCCTGCGCCCCCCTCGGGCGCAAGCACGCTACAGGTCAAGAAATCCCCGGATATCCATCCGTCGTTTTCTCACCAAGGAGATAAGCAAGTGCTCAACCTCAAACTTTCCCGTTTCAGCGCGATCGCCGTGGCGGTCGCGGCCCTGTCCAGCGGTTCGGCCATGGCGGCCGAGAACCTGTACGGCGGCGGCGCCACCTTCCCGGCGCAGCCGTACGTCGGCACCGGCTACCTGACCCCCTACCCGGACGCGCGCCTGTCCACCAACGCCGGCAACACCCCCGGCACCGGCTTCACCGTCTCCGGCATCGCCGCCGGCTCGGTGTTCGGCACCTACAAGACCAACACCACCAACAACGTGTCGTACTGCCAGACCGGCAGCGGCCTGGGCAAGACCGCGCTCAACGGCGCGATCGCCAACCAGAGCTGCCGCGACTTCAGCGCCACGCCGGTGGGCTTCAGCGCCCCGACCAGCGCCACCAACACCCCGGACTTCATCGGTACCGACTCGCCGCTGAGCACCAACGACTACAACGCCTTCCTGACCGGCGCCAACGCCGCAGCGCGCGTGGGCCTGGTGCAGATCCCGACCATCGCCGGCGCCATCGCCCTGCCGCACAACGATTCCGTCGACAACGTCGCGCTGACCACCGCGCAGGTCTGCCAGATCTACTCCGGCCTGGTCAGCAACTGGTCGCAGATCCCCGGCGTGACCGGTTCCACCGGGCCGATCAAGACCGTCTACCGCACCGATGGCAGCGGCACCAGCTTCGCCTTCACCAGCTTCCTGGCCGCGCGCTGCAACGGCACCGCCAACGTCCCGTCCGGCTTCGTCTTCACCCCGCAGCAGAGCTTCAACGCGGCGCTGCCAGGCGGTGTGAGCGGCATCTACGGCACGCGCGCGGTCGGTGCCAGCGGCGATGCCGGCGTGGTTGCGGCGGTGCTGAGCACCGCCAACGCCGATGCGCTGGGCTATGCGGGCATCGGCGAAGTCATCGCCCAGGCCGCCGACTACGCCACGGTCAACGGCTTTGACCCGGCGCTGTTCGGCAGGAACTCCTCCGGCGCGCCCACCCCGATCATCATCCCCGTCACCGGGCTGCTGATCGGCCGCGTGCTCGACGGCGCCACCCACAACCCCGTCCCGGGCAGCGGCTCGACCGCGATCAAGAACTGCGTGCGCCTGGTCAACCCCTCGGCCGCGATCGCCAACGCGTATCCGATCGCCGCGATCACCTACCTGTCCGGCTACGTCAACGGCAACGGCAGCGCTGCGCACATCCAGGCGCTGAAGGACCTGTACGGCCAGTTCTACAACACCACCACGCGCCCGGTGCTGCCGAACGGCTTCGCCTACCTGGACGGCGTGACCACGTTCCGCGTCTCGGTGCAGTCGACGATCACCAACTGCGTTCAGTAAAACTCAAGTACCAACTGCACATCGGGCGGGGCCGCAAGCCCGTCCGATGCTTTTGCGTATGCGTATAGATATCTCTCTACACATCCAAACATCCATGTGACGCGATGCCCAAGCAGCCCGCCGATTCCGAGGTGCCGTCGATTCGCTGTGCGTGGCACAGTTTTGGCGATCCATGCCGAACGCTCGCGCCATCCCGGGCCGTGACACTAGGGCGGCGGCATCCATATCCATGACTGAGTCAGGCCCTAAATTTATAACAATGGTTCATTATGTAGACAATATCATTGCGACAATCTCCTCCTTCATTTAAACGTTATTTCCACGTGCACGCTTTATTACACTGACGAATATAAATACTCTGTTTTCAACATCACATCACAGGTAAAGAAAAGTTCCCACGAGTGTCTCCGCAATATCACTAATCGAGCGCAACCTTTCTCCTGCGCCACCCCCTCGGGCGCAAGCACGCTACAGGTCAAGAAATCCCCCGGATATCCATCCGTCGTTTTCTCACCAAGGAGATAAGCAAGTGCTCAACCTCAAACTTTCCCGTTTCAGCGCGATCGCCGTGGCGGTCGCGGCCCTGTCCAGCGGTTCGGCCATGGCGGCCGAGAACCTGTACGGCGGCGGCGCCACCTTCCCGGCGCAGCCGTACGTCGGCACCGGCTACCTGACCCCCAACCCGGACGCGCGCCTGTCCACCAACGCCGGCAACACCCCCGGCACCGGCTTCACCGTCTCCGGCATCGCCGCCGGCTCGGTGTTCGGCACCTACAAGACCAACACCACCAACAACGTGTCGTACTGCCAGACCGGCAGCGGCCTGGGCAAGACCGCGCTCAACGGCGCGATCGCCAACCAGAGCTGCCGCGACTTCAGCGCCACGCCGGTGGGCTTCAGCGCCCCGACCAGCGCCACCAACACCCCGGACTTCATCGGTACCGACTCGCCGCTGAGCACCAACGACTACAACGCCTTCCTGACCGGCGCCAATGCCGCAGCGCGCGTGGGCCTGGTGCAGATCCCGACCATCGCCGGCGCCATCGCCCTGCCGCACAACGATTCGGTCGACAACGTCGCGCTGACCACCGCGCAGATCTGCCGGGTCTACTCCGGCCTGGTCAGCAACTGGTCGTCGATCCCGGGCGTGACCGGCTCCACCGGCCCGATCAAGATCGTCTACCGCACCGACGGCAGCGGCACCAGCTTCGCCTTCACCAGCTTCCTGGCCGCGCGCTGCAACGGCACCGCCAACGTCCCGTCCGGCTTCGTCTTCACCCCGAACCAGAGCTTCACGGCTGCCCTGCCGGGCGGCGCGAGCGCCGTCTATGGCACGCGCGGCGTCGGTGCCAGCGGCAACGCCGGCGTGGTCGCGGCGGTACTGAGCACCGCCAACGCCGATGCGTTGGGTTACGCCGACATCGGCGAAGTCATCGCCCAAGCGGCCGACTACGCCACGGTCAACGGCTTCGACCCGGCGCTGTTCGGCAAGAACTCGTCCGGCGCGCCCACCCCGATCAGCATTCCCGTCACCGGGCTGCTGACCGGCCGCGTGCTCGACGGCGCCACCCACAACCCGGTCCCGGGCAGCGGCTCGACCGCGATCAAGAACTGCGTGCGCCTGGTCAACCCCACGGCCGCGATCGCCAACGCGTACCCGATCGCCGCGATCACCTACCTGGCCGGCTACACCAACGGCAACGGCAGCGCTGCGCATATCCAGGCGCTGAAGGACCTGTACGGCCAGTTCTACAACACCACCACGCGCCCGGTGCTGCCGAACGGCTTCGCCTATCTGGACGGCGTGGCCACGTTCCGTACCTCGGTGCAGTCGACGATCACCAACTGCGTGCAGTAACGCTTCGCGCTTCACGCCAGGATGGCACCCGACCGGTGGGCAGCGATGCCCGCCGGTTTTTTTGCGCCACGGATCGGCATCGCGACCAGCTGGCGCGCCGCGGCGACGCCAGCATCGGTGTGTGTGGCGTCCTCGCGCGTCGCGGGAGGATGGCCGAAGTCGTGTCCGAACACTACGCCGGCGGCCGGTAGCTCGAAAGGCGCATCCCGAAGAACGTTTGCACCGCGCCAATGTTGCCCTTCGCCTGCAGGTGTTCTGGTCCACGTGCTTGCGCATGCCAAGCACGTCGTTGGCGGGCACCCCCGAGCCGAAGCACCCCTGTTGCGTGCTGGAGGTGGTTGTTGGCCAGCAGCACGATCGTGCAGTGGCGTTTCCGGGACGACACGCGCAGCTCATGAACCGCCCGAACAAGGCGCCGGACAGCGTGCACTGCGGCGTCGTGCTAACGTGATGGGCCAGGCAAAAAAACGCCGCAAGACGGTTGCAACGGCAACGTTTCTAGCGGCTGCGCCAGGCCAGCCTTCCGCCCGCATATCGCCACTCCCATGCCCGACTATCGCTCCAAGACCTCCACCCACGGCCGCAACATGGCCGGCGCGCGCGCGCTGTGGCGCGCCACCGGCATGCAGGATGCCGATTTCCACAAACCGATCATCGCCATCGCCAACTCGTTCACCCAGTTCGTGCCCGGGCACGTGCACCTGAAGGATCTGGGCCAGCTGGTCGCGCGCGAGATCGAACGCGTCGGCGGCGTGGCCAAGGAGTTCGACACCATCGCCGTGGACGACGGCATCGCCATGGGCCACGACGGCATGCTGTACTCGCTGCCCAGCCGCGAGATCATCGCCGACTCGGTGGAGTACATGGTCAACGCGCACTGCGCCGATGCGCTGGTGTGCATCTCCAACTGCGACAAGATCACCCCCGGCATGCTGATGGCCGCGCTGCGGCTCAACATCCCCACCGTGTTCGTGTCCGGCGGGCCGATGGAAGCGGGCAAGACCAAGCTCGCCGACCACAACCTGGACCTGATCGACGCGATGGTGATCGCCGCCGACGACAGCGCCTCCGACGAGAAAGTGGCCGCGTTCGAACGCAGCGCCTGCCCCACCTGCGGCAGCTGCTCGGGCATGTTCACCGCCAACTCGATGAACTGCCTGACCGAGGCGCTGGGCCTGGCGCTGCCGGGCAACGGCACCGTGCTGGCCACCCACGCCGACCGCGAACAGCTGTTCCTGAGGGCCGGACGCACTGCGGTGGAACTGTGCCACCGCTGGTACGGCGCCGAAGACCCGACCGCGCTGCCGCGCGGCATCGCCACCTTCGAAGCATTCGAGAACGCGATGACCCTGGACATCGCGATGGGCGGCTCGACCAACACCATCCTGCACCTGCTCGCCGCCGCGCAGGAAGGCGAGGTGCCGTTCACCCTGCGCGACATCGACCGCCTGTCGCGGCACGTGCCGCAGCTGTGCAAGGTCGCGCCGAACATCCAGAAGTACCACATCGAGGACGTGCACCGCGCCGGCGGCATTCTCTCCATCCTCGGCGAACTGGCGCGCGGCGGCCTGCTGCATACCGGCCAGCCCACCGTGCACAGCCGCACGCTCGACGATGCGATCGCGCAGTGGGACATCACCCGGACCGACGACGACGCCGTGCACACCTTCTACAAGGCCGGCCCGGCCGGCATCCCCACCCAGGTCGCCTTCAGCCAGGCCACGCGCTGGCCGACACTGGACGCCGACCGCGCCGCCGGCTGCATCCGCGACGTCGAACACGCCTACTCGCAGGAAGGCGGGCTGGCCGTGCTGTACGGCAACATCGCCCTCGACGGCTGCGTGGTCAAGACCGCCGGCGTGGACGAGTCGATCCACGTGTTCGAAGGCAACGCCAAGGTGTTCGAGAGCCAGGATTCGGCGGTCAAGGGCATCCTCGCCGACGAAGTGAAGGCCGGCGACGTGGTGGTGATCCGCTACGAAGGCCCCAAGGGCGGCCCCGGCATGCAGGAGATGCTGTATCCGACCTCGTATCTCAAATCCAAGGGCCTGGGCAAGCAGTGCGCGCTGCTCACCGACGGCCGCTTCTCCGGCGGCACCTCCGGCCTGTCGATCGGCCATGCCTCGCCGGAAGCGGCCGCCGGCGGCGCAATCGGCCTGGTCCGCGACGGCGACCGGATCCTGATCGACATCCCCAACCGCAGCATCAACCTGCTGGTCGACGACGCCGAACTGGCCGCACGCCGCGCCGCGCAGGACGCGCAAGGCTGGAAGCCGGTCGAAGTGCGTCCACGCAAGGTCACCACCGCACTCAAGGCGTACGCGCTGCTGGCCACGAGCGCGGACAAGGGCGCGGTGCGCGACAAGGCGATGCTGGACGGCTGAGGCGCTCCGTCGCGCGCCGCAATGCATGTAGGAGAGCTTCAGCCCCGACAGTGTCCGTCGCCGGAAACGCATCCGGCTACGGCCGGTGCCTCTCCCCGCCAATGCCAAGGAAAGGAACTAGAGGCATCTCGCGAATTCGGCGAACTATGTACATGCCTTTGGAGCAAACGAGTTACGGCGCGACGGCCTTGACGTCATACACGACCACGCGCTGCCATAGGTGCTCGCAGTCGGCGACGAACTGCTTGTGAATGGGATGAACCTGATAGGCGTTCTGTCCGGCCACATCGTCAAAGAACAGGATTTCCGACGCGCTGTAGCTGCCGTCGACGACGCCGCGCTGCTCGGTATCCGCCGGCACGCCGATGTGGATGCCTCGCACGCTGTCGATGCCCGCCAACGTTCGTAATCCGGCGAGCAGTTTGGCGAGATCCTCCTTGGAATTCGGATTCTTCAGCCAGAAGAACACGTGGTGCACGACCGGCGGGAACGATGCCTTGCCGGCGGACATGGGAGTGGCCGCGCGGGCGCCGGTGGCGACAACGCCGACAGCCAGAGCGGTGGCTGCAACGATGACATCTCGGCGCGAGCGATCGGTCATGATCTACGTCCTTCAGTTCATAAGCCTGCGGGCCTGCGAGTATAGGGCGGTATTGTCGGACAACGAAACAGGGGCCAGGGCCGCCCTCCTCATACAATGGCAAGAAAGTTGACTCTGACCTCTGTTTCCCAACCCGCTAGTACGGGGCGCCGCCGTAGCTTTCGCTGTATTGATTGCTCCGGGTACTCTTGTCGTTGCGGCAAGGACGCTGACCTTGGCACCTAACAATTCATTCAAGCCGAACCCGTTCGCGGGTCGGCTTAACTCAGGCGTCGGGTCACTCATGGCAAATCCGTCACAACTCAGAGAGATTGCCCAAGAGCTCCGGAGACTGCAGCAATCCTCTCCCGTTTCCCGCGAGGACGTAGACAGTTGGTCCGCGGCTGCTCGACGGTTTACTGACTGGCGGCACTCAACATTTCCGGATGTGCAGCTGCCTCCGCACGTCGTGTTCTACCTGCACGACGCTGACATCCGGGTCAAATATCTTGGGTATCGGAAAGAACAGGACGAGGCTCTGAGTGAGATCATTGCCAGCCTAGAGCAAGGGACTGTCCCCGACTCGCGCGGAAGGACCATTGCCCTTGATCCACGTTGGCTCGGCGCCATAGCCTTGGTGATGCTTGCTGTAGTCGTTTGGGTCGCGCGTGACGCGGCCTAAAAATTCATTCGAGCCGACACCGCTTCACGGCGCAGCTCGCTCAATTCAGGCGTAGCTATGAAGATCGCTGCAGTATCTGTTGGCTTCGCAGCAATGGCTGTAGTAGGCATCTTATCGATGTTGGGGGGGCTTTATGTTCCATCTCGGCTATGGATAATTCTGGCAGCATTCCCAGCAATGCTAATCGCGTGGTATTTTGCTCGCTTCGTGACCACGCGTCTTTCGGCACCCCGCCGATCGTCGCTATATGGCAGGCCGAACCAGACACTGCAGCGGGTTCTGTTGACTCCTATAGCGGCCTTTTTCTCATATGCGTTTGTTTGTTTTTCAATAGGCTCGGCTCTAACACTTACTTTCGGCCACGACCATCTGCGCTCCGCGGAAATATCCAGCATGTCTTCTAGTCGCTCCGGGCGAGGCCTGGACTGCGTTGATGTCGGCGCGGCCATTAGGTTAGATTCTCGAACCTTGTACGTCCGCCAATGTTTGCCGGCGACTTATGCCGCCAACCAACGCACGGGACATGCACGGTTCTTGACTTCGGAGTCCGTCTTTGGGGACATAGCCATTCTCCAGTAATGCTCGCCAAGGATGACCTAACAATTCGTTCAAGCCGAGCCCGCATCGTGGCGGTTCTAATCTGATCGCTGGCCAGGGCGGGCCAGCTTAACTCAAGCGTTAGGTTGCAGATGCCAGCGCTCCGCGGCTTTGAGATCGTAGCAATACGGTTACCAGTCGGCGAATCGACTCATCATGACTCGGCGTCTCCTCGTAGAAGCCGCCCATGATGCGTTGACGGCACCTGGCTGGCCACTATGGCTGTCAGATAGAAGAGGAGGCTTTTGATGTCCATATCGCACAAACAGACGCTGGAGATGGCCAATGAGGCCATCTCCCAAGGCGACTTCGAAGGCTTCCTGCGCCACTGCACCGAAGATACGGTCTGGAACTTCATCGGCGACAGGACCATAGAGGGCAAGGAAGCCTTGCGCCAGTGGATGGCGGAGACATACAAGGAGCCGCCAGTGTTCAACGTCCACCGGATGATCGCCGAAGGCCAACTGCTCGCCGCCATCGGCGAGATCACGCTCAAGGGTGAAGACGGACGAGACGCCACGTATTCGTATTGCGACGTGTGGCGCTTCGAGGACGGCCTGATGGCTGAGCTCAATGCCTATGTGGTGGAGTTGAAGTGATCCTCCGGGACGTGCCTGCGGCCTGACGGGCTGCAACCCGCACCGCAACCGCCACGGCGAGGCTGCAGGTATCCTTGGCACCTCGTACAGGCTTCGTGGCCGGGTGGCTTCTTTACCCGGCCGCATCGTTCTTTGGCTACGCGGCGGCCGCCATGGCCACCGCCCACGATTCGACCGGGCCGAATCCGCTCCGCGGGCCGGCCAGGTTCCAGGCAACAGGTCTACATGCGAACTCTCGAAGAACTGCTGGATGGCGACGACCCGGCGATGCCGCTGGTAAGGCAATGGCTTGCCGAAGCCAGCAGGCCGGTCGAGGTCCTCGCTCCTTCGGCACAGAAGGGCGAGGTCCTGCTCGGCCTTCAGGTCACGACCCGGTCCCCCATGGGCGCCATCGCCTACGAGACCGGCGGCCTGCTGCTCGACCACGGCTGGCTGCGCATCCTGGGCTCGGGCCATCCAAGGCTGCCGCGCAACCTCGTCGAATGGAACGCCGGCCGGTCTTCCGGCCACCTGCTGGTGGCCGACGATGTGGTGGGCGGCTTCTTCTCGATGAACGGTGGCGCCCTGGGAAGCGACCTGGGTTCGATGTACTACTTCGCCCCCGACACGCTGCGGTGGGAAGCGTTGGATATCGGATATACCGACTTCCTGTGCTGGGCGCTGAGCGAGCGGCTCGATGCGTTCTACGAAGGCATGCGCTGGTCCGGGTGGGAAGCCGACGTGAGCCAGGCCGATGGAAGCCAGTGCTTCAACTTCTTTCCGTTTCTTTCGACCGAGGAAGGCTCCGTTGAGTCGAGCTCCCGCAGGCTGATCGGCGTGGCGGAGCAATACGCCTTCAACATGGAATTGGGCGGCCAAGCCTGATGAGGCGGCAGGCTGGGCTTCTTCGCCAGTGTCGTGGGCGGGCCTCATTCTTGGCCTGGCTGCCCTGGCGCTCGGCTTCGCAGAGAGGAAGCATCTGCGCGGCAGGATAGCGGTGGGAATCGCATTGCTGGCCCTGTTGCCCGCCCTGGCGCTCATCGGCTGGATACGGGCCACGGTTGGCTGACGGCTCGAGCCATGTCGGTTCGCTTCGGTCGGTTACACTCATCGAAAAATGAAGACCTGAAAGAAGGGCCGGATGGAGCAGAACCAATCCAAGGAGATGGACACCCTGTTGCGCCAGATGCGCGCCAAGGGCAGGTCCATCCTGTTCGTCGGGGCGACGGCGGGAATTTGCATCGTCCTGTCGGTGCTGATCGGGGTTCCGATTCCGCCCGCAGGGGTGCTCGCCATTGTCGTGGCGATAGTCGCATTCATAGCCTTCCAGATGATTCGCATGTTCCAACTGATCAACGCCGCCAAGCGCTTGCGGGGCAAGGGCGGACCAGGTGGTGCATCCACCTAGGTCCGCGAGAGCCGAGCCGGGTTGGCTTGGGCTTGGTCGGAGTTCGGGTTGTGGGAAGGCGGGTGCACAGCAGCGCACGCATGGCTTCCTCCGCTCGCTTTGGACCGTCTTTGGCCTACACGCGGGTCTGCCGGACGCTCCTGCAGATACGTGTGCCGTCTTTCGGCATTGGGAGCGCGACAGCACTCCCGGGTGGCAGGATGCCGCCGCGGCACGCATCTAGGGCAGACGCATGAGATCCAGCGAAACAACCTGGTGCCAGGCCACCGCCGTGCTTGCCTCTCGGTACAAGGTCGCGGCGCGCGTAAAGAAGGTGCTTGGCGATGCGCCCTGCGATTGGGGTCGGCTCATCGCGCCGGTGCCCGGCTACCTCGAACCCGAGCATCTCGGGCCGGTTCCGGGTGCCGAAATCGAATGGGTGGAGTTCGACATGACCCGCAGCGTGCACCGGGGCCGCCGGGTGCCGGATGCGCGGATCGACGTATCGGCCGAACTTCTGGATAGCCTGGCCGGCTTCCGCTTCGTGGTCGAGGCCACTACGAGCATCGTGCGCATCTATCCAGACGCGGAGTAGTCCTCCGCGCAGTGGAGAATCTGGCGGATTGGAGCGACTTGCGTCCGCGGAACGTCAAGCGGTAGATTCCCAGCGCAGCGGCGGCACGATCGCCAGCGCCAGCGACGCTGCTGCGCAACCGCTCACGTCAACGCCGGGCTTCGAGGAGGCACCATGAGCAGCGACAAGCACTTCGGTTCCCTCGCTGCGCACAAAGGCGTGCTGCTGGGCTTCGTGTATGGCGCCGCCATAGGCGCATTCTTCGGTCGCATCACTATCGGGATCGCCCTTTGCGTGGCGCTCGGCTACCTGTACGACAGCGGCCACTTCAAACGAAAGCCGACGCCCGCCAAGCCGGATTCGGACACCGACGCCCTGGGCACCGACGACCGGCCCGACCGCTGATCCGGTTGCAGCCATTCGTCGCAGGCGGTCGTAACGTGGATTGCCATGGGCGACATGATCGCCGGCGGTTATCCTACGCAACTCGCCTGCGCGCGCCACGCGTCGGCCGACGCGAACGTACAACGGCTCGTGTGCCATCGGCCTTGCGTCGCCTCCACGCCGGCAATCCATCCACCACACGCGGTTCGGCCGGTTCTCCCGACCTCCGAGCCCATCAGAGACCTCTGCCTATGCTTCACCACCTTTCCCTCGGCGTTTCCGACATCGAGCGCGCGGCGCGCTTCTACGACGCGGCGCTTGGCGCGCTCGGATACGTTCGCGTGTGGGAGGACATTTGTCCGGGAGACGACGACCAGGCCGTCGGCTATGGCCTGCCCGGCGGCGGCGACAAGCTGGCGATCAAGCTCAGAGGCGCCAACGCGCGCGCGCCGGGTCCCGGGTTCCATCTCGCCTTCGCTGCGGCCAACCGCGCCGCCGTCGACGCGTTCCACGACGCGGCATTGCGCAATGGCGGCAAGGACAACGGCGCTCCCGGGCTGCGCCCGGACTACGGCGACGACTACTACGCCGCCTTCGTCGTCGATCCCGACGGGCACCACGTCGAGGCCGTCAACACGGTGCCCTGACGTCGGCAGATCGCAGGCCCACGCGACGCCGTGCAGGTTGCCGGCGGACCGGATGGGACAGCGGCGGCTGTCGTTCGCTTGCACGATCGCCTTGGCGGATGCGCGCGAGCGCATCGCACTGCCGCTATCGTGCGTCCGGCCAAGCTGCCGTTCTCCATCCGGATCACAGGACGGCCCAGCATCTCCTGGGGACGGCATCGCGAGGCTTCTTGGTATCCTGACTTCCTTAATTTCATGGACGAGCCTAGACAGAACATGGCCAACCACGCTTCGCCCTCCATCGGACAAAGGCTGCTGGGCCTGCTTTTTGCCCTGGTCGGCATCGGCCTGCTGGGCATTGCCGTCCATATCGTCCTCGACCGGCGCGAATTCCTTGCCCACGCACAGATCGCCGATGGCATCGTCACCCGTTTGAATGCCGGTGGGTCCCACCCTGAGATCGCCTTCACCACCAGCCGTGGCGAAAGAATTTCCTATCCCCAGGGCGGCTTCATCTCCGGCTATCGGCCGGGTCAACCGGTGCGGGTGCGCTACCTGCCCGAGTGGCCGGCCGGCAGCGCCCTCGTCGATGACCGGGGCGCGCTGTGGGGCACGCCCGGGATGGTGGGTGCCATGGGCCTGGTGTTTGTCCTTCTCGGCCTGACGGAAGCCCTGCGTCCGCGCGGTCGCGGTGCGGTGCAGTCAAGCACCCAGAACGCATGAGCGGCCACTACCCGGCGCCCGGTCGCTGAAGTCGCTTTCGGTATCGGACCGCAGGCGGCAGCAGCCTGACCGCGGCCGTACTGGCGGGCAGTAGCGGCTGGATCAAGCTGCGCCTGTCCTGGCGCGACGGGCCAGCTACTGCCACGGCGCCGCCGGATTGGCACCTGCGCCGCGTCCGGACAAGCGATCGTGCGTACATCGCCGATCCTGCGTTTTCCGCGCCGTCGCGGCCAGCGGCCATGCTCTGCGACAGCCTTGACGCGCGCCAGGTTAGGCTGGCGCGCCACGCCTTGCGAACGAGCACCGATGCGTCCAGCCGCGCCATTGCGGATCGGCCTGATCTCCGACACCCACGGCCTGCTGCGGCCGCAGGCGCTGGCCGCGATGCACGGCTGCGCTGCGATCGTGCACGCCGGCGACGTCGGCAAGCCCGAGATCCTGGAGGCCTTGCGCGAGGTGGCGCCGCTGCATGCCATCCGCGGCAACATCGACACCGCACCGTGGGCAGCGGCGCTGCCCGACGAGCTGGACGTGACGATCGCAGGCATCCGCATCCATGTGCTGCACGACCTCAAGGCCTGGTCGCCGACCGCGGCGGCAGTGGACGTGGTGGTCAGCGGGCATTCGCATGCGCCGCGGGTGCAGACCCGCCACGGCGTGCTGTGCGTGAACCCGGGCAGCGCCGGACCGCGCCGCTTCCGCCTGCCGATCAGCGTCGGCTATCTGCACCTGGACGAGGACGGCATCCGCGCCGAGCTGCGCGAGCTGGCCTGAGCGGCGCGCGGATGGCCGAGCATGCGTGGGCTGCCGATGGCCGGGCCGGATCGCGGGCACCAGCACCCGTTCTCCGCCGCGCCAGGCAGGTGGCGCCTACCGGCCTTGGTCGCCGCATGGCGCAGCACTCGGTGGAAGCTGCCATTGCGGCAGCCGTGGCCAGCAACGTCCGGTCCCAACCACGCGTGTCGTCGCGCAGCGCTGCCGGCCCCAGCGCGAGCCCGGGGCGATGCTGCGCGGCGGCGACTTCGCCGGATCAGGCGCTGCGCGGCTTGGCGGGTTTCTTCGCCGGCTTCGGCGCCGGCAGGGCCTGCGCGGTGGCGCGCAGCAAGCGCTGCAGCAATGCGCGGTCATCCAGGCCTTCGTCGATCAACAGGTGCGGCTTGCCGCCGGGATACGGCGCCTGCTCGACCACCTCGTCGAGCAACGCGCGCCCGACCGCGGTCGGCTTGACGAACAACTGGTTGTCGCAGACGAAGGCCACCACCTTGCCGTCCAGGTACAGCGCGTACTCGCCGAACATCTTCTTGTGGGTCAACGCAGCGCCGAGCCCTGCCTGTTCCACTACGTAATCCAGATAGCCGGCATCGGTGGCCATGTCGTCGTTCTCGGTTCAAGGGGACTGGTGCGGGATTCTGCGCTCGCACCTGCAGCGCGCAAAGTCGCTTCCAATGCCGTGCGCACGGAACCTGCACGGCCGCCGACACCGGCGCATCACGCCAGCGCCGATGTTCGCCGCCAGCTTCACCAATCCGTTGGCGCGTAGTCCTTCAGGAACTGGCCCCACACGTGCTCGCCGGTGTTGAAGCCGTGGATGATCGGATCGACGATGCGCGCGGCGCCGTCGACGATGTCCAGCGGCGGATGGAAGCGCTCTTCCTGCACCTTGCGCGCGGCGATCTCGGCCGGATCCTCGTCGGTCACCCAGCCGGTGTCGACGCTGTTCATGTGGATGCCGTCGTTCTGGTAGTCCGCCGCCGAGGTGCGCGTCATCATGTTCAGCGCGGCCTTGGCCATGTTGGTATGCGGGTGCCGGGTGGTCTTGAAGTTGCGGTAGAACTGCCCTTCCATCGCCGAGACGTTGACGATGTGCTTGTCGCGTTCGGGCGTGCGCAGCATCAGCGGCTTGAGCCGCGCGTTGATGATGAACGGCGCGATCGCGTTGACCAGTTGCGTCTCCAGCAGTTCCACCGACGGCACCTCGGCCATCAGCAGGCGCCAGGAGTTGCGTCCGCGCAGGTCCACCTGTTGCAGGTCCTGGTCCAGCCGGCCTTCGGGGAACAGATGCTGCTGGCCGAGCAGTTCGTCGGCCAGCAGCGGCACCTGCGACAGCTCGGCGGCGCGGGTCAGCCCGTCGGCACCGCTCAGGCCGTGGCCCTGGCCTGCCGGCAGCGTGGTCGCCGAGGCCGCCGGCAGCAGCTCCGGGCTGCGCAGGCCTTCGTAGTGGCCGACCAGCCGGCGCACGTGCTCGGGCAGTTCGTGCAACGCCGCGGTCTCGCCGGCCATCATGTGCGCGTAGAACTGCGGCGGGCGGCGCACGGTCTGGCAGGCGTTGTTGACGATGAAGTCCAGCCGCTCGCGCGTGGCCAGCAATTGGCTGCAGAACGCCTCGACGCTGGGCGTGTGGCGCAGGTCCAGGCCGAACACCTGCAGGCGGTGGCCCCATTCGGCGAAATCCGGCTCCTGCGCATAGCGCGCCGCCGAATCGCGCGGGAAGCGCGTGGTCACGATCAGCTCGGCGCCGGCGCGCAGCAGCTTCAGGCCGGCCTGGTAGCCGATCTTGACCCGGCCGCCGGTCAGCAGCGCCACGCGCCCGCGCAGGTCGGCGGTCTCGGTGCGCTTGAAGTAGTTCAGCTGTGCGCAGGACGGGCACATCTGGTCGTAGAAATGGTGCAGCTGGGTGAACTTCTGCTTGCACACGTAGCAGTGACGCAGCTCGGGCGAATGCGCCGCTTCGACCTGCTCGGCCGCGCCGTTGCTGGCGTCGTGCAGTCCCGGCGCATGCGGCGGGAAGTAGTTGGGCGTGCTGAACACCGGCTTGCGCCGCAGCGCGCGGATGCCGGTCTGTTCGAGCAGCGCCTCGGCCTTGCGCACCTTCTCCTGGTGCCGCTCGCGCGCCTGCTGCTTGAGCTTCTGCCGGCGCGCCTTCGGCTCGGGGTGGTAGACCTTGGCCACCACCTGGTGCAGGCGGACGCGATCGGCCTCGGGCAGCGCTTCGAGCACGCTGCGGTCGGCGTCGATGGCTTCGAGCAGGTCCAGCGCCACGCGCAGGCGTTCGGTCAAGGGCAGGTCGTCGGCGGGAAGCGGGGCGGTAGCGTTCAAGGGAAAATCCGTGGTTTGCGGCGGCGAGCCGTGGCAAGAGCGACGGGCGGCCGTCGGATGGCGATGCAGGCGTTGCGGCGCCCGCGCCAGCCGCCGTGGACGGATGTGGGCAGGGCCTGGACGAACGTGGCAACGGGCCGCTGGCGGCGGCCGAGCGCCCATTTTCGCCGATCCGGGGGCCTGGGCGCCATGCCGCCCGTACCGCGCCCCGACTGCGCTGCGCACCGCAGTCGGGGACTTCGCCGGTACCGGCACCGCTAGCCCCTCTCCCACCGGGAGAGGGGTTGGGGTGAGGGTCGGGCGCGTAGCGCGCGCAGTCGTTGCACGGGTGGCCCGTACCCTCATCCGCCTCTGCGGGGCACCTTCTCCCGAGGGGAGAAGGAAGCCGCTAGCCCCTCTCCCACCGGGAGAGGGGTCGGGGTGAGGGTCGGCGCGCAGCGCGCGCAATCGTTGCACTGGCTGCCCTTACCCTCATCCGCCCCTGTGGGGCACCTTCTCCCGAGGGGAGAAGGAAGCGCTGCTGGCCCCTCTCCTCCCGGGAGAGGGGTCGGGGTGAGGGTCGGGCGCGCAGCGCGCGCAGTCGTTGCACGGGTGGCCCTTACCCTCATCCGCCCCTGCGGGGCACCTTCTCCCGAGGGGAGAAGGAAGCCGCTAGCCCCTCTCCCACCGGGAGAGGGGTTGGGGTGAGGGTCGGGCGCGCAGCGCACGTAATCGCTGCACCGGTGGCCCGTACCCTCATCCGCCCCTGCGGGGCACCTTCTCCCGAGGGGAGAAGGAAGCCGCTAGCCCCTCTCCCACCGGGAGAGGGGTTGGGGTGAGGGTCGGGCGCGCAGCGCACGTAATCGCTGCACGGGTGGCCCGTACTCTCATCCGCCCCTGCGGGGCACCTTCTCCCGAGGGGAGAAGGAAGCCGCTAGCCCCTCTCCCACCGGGAGAGGGGTCGGGGTGAGGGTCGGGCGCGCAGCGCACGTAATCGCTGCACGGGTGGCCCGTACTCTCATCCGCCTCTGCGGGGCACCTTCTCCCGAGGGGAGAAGGAAGCGCTGCTAGTCCGGACGGATGGCCCGGACCAGGGCCAGCGCATCCACCGCAGCAAACGTCGCACCACCGCATCGCATGCCGAAGTGCGGCTGCCGCCACGGCGGCGCGCCACCCGCCCACCCGCTATGGCACGTGGCGGCGACGCTCAATCGTCAGCCGCAGGCGCCTCCACCTTTCGCACCAGCGTATGCCGGGGCTTGAGCACGCGGCCGGCGCTGTCGCGCGGCGCCATCGCCGGCACCGGCTTGCCGCTGCGGCGATCGAGCAGGCGCGAATGCGCTTCGCCCGGTGCGAACAGGTGGCGCTCGCCCCACTGCCGCAGCGCGACGACCAGCGGGAACAGCTGTTCGCCCTTGTCGGTCAGCGCATACTCCTGGTAGGCGCTGCCGTCCGCGGCCGGCTGCAGTTCCAGGATCTGCGCCTCCAGCAGGCGCCGCAGGCGGTCAGAGAGGATGTTGCGCGCCACGCCAAGGCTGCGCTGGAAGTCGCCGAACCGGCGCACGCCATCGAAGGCGTCGCGCACGATCAACAGCGCCCAGCGCTCGCCGATCATTTCGACCGACCGCGCCACCGGACAGGGCTGCGCCGTCTCGCCGCGAGCTGTGGCCATTCTTGCATCTCCGGATCACGAACCGGTTGCATTTTAAAACCAACTTGCCCAACCTGCATCTGGTTTCGAATCGCAACTGGATCGCAATGAACAGCAACAGCATGGCGAGCGCCTCGCCGAACCTGACCCGCGCCCAGGTCGCGCTGTTCGCCTGCGCCAGCGGCACCAGCGTGGCCAACGTGTATTTCGCGCAACCGCTGCTCGATGCGCTGGCGGCCGAGTTCGGCATCGGCCAGGCGCTCGCCGGCGGGGTGATCGCCGCGACACAGGCCGGCTGCGCGCTGGCGTTGCTGCTGCTGGTGCCGCTGGGCGACCGTTACGCGCGGCGTCCGCTGATGCTGTGGCAGGCCGTCGCGCTGGTGGCCGCGTTGCTGGCGGTGGCCATGGCGCCGTCGATCGTGCCGCTGCTGGCCGGCATGCTGGCGGTCGGCCTGCTCGGCACGGCCATGACCCAAGGCCTGATCGCCTATGCCGCATCCAGCGCGGCGCCGGCCGAGCGCGGCCGTGTGGTCGGCGCTGCGCAGGGCGGCGTGGTGATCGGCCTGCTGCTGGCACGGGTGCTGGCCGGCGCCATCGCCGACGTCGGCGGCTGGCGCGGGGTCTACGTGGTGTCGGCGCTGGCGATGCTCGCGCTGCTGTTGTGGCTGCGCCGGGCCTTACCGCCGCTGCCGGCCCCGCACCGGCCGCCCAGCTATCTGGCCCTGCTCGGCTCGATGGCGACGCTGCTGGCGCGCGAACGCGTGCTGCAGATCCGCGGCATCATCGCGCTGCTGATGTTCGCCAGCTTCTCGATCTTCTGGACGGCGCTGGTGCTGCCGCTGAGCGCCCCACCCTATCGGTACTCGCACACCGCGATCGGCGCATTCGGCCTGGTGGGCGTGATCGGCGCGCTGGCCGCCGCACGCGCCGGGCACTGGGCCGACCGTGGCTGGGCGCAGCGCAGCAGCGCGATCATGCTGGTCCTGCTGCTGACCGCGTGGCTGCCGCTGGCGCTCGGCATGCGCTCGCTGGCCGCATTGGTGATCGGCATCATTGTGCTGGACATGGCCGGCCAGGCCATCCACGTCGCCAACCAGAGCCTGATCTTCCGCGCCGACGCGCAGGCGCACAGCCGCCGCGTGGCCGGCTACATGCTGTTCTACGCCGTGGGCAGCGGCCTTGGCGCGCTCGCATCCACCACCGTCTATGCGCACGCTGGTTGGAGCGGCGTGTGCGCGCTGGGCGCCGCGGTGAGCGCCGCGGCGCTCGCGTTCTGGGCGGCGACGCTGCGCTGGATGCCGGCGGACGCCGCGAGGTAACGGCATGCGGCGCAGCGAACTGCGCCTTGCCATGTGCTGGCCGGTGCGCAGACGTCGTCGCGTAGAGCGCAGCCGAGGCGATACGACGAGAGGTTGTCGCGTCTTCGGCGGCGTGCGTCCTGCCGCCTCGCGGGGCGACATCGGCCGGACGCTCGATCGCTCAAGTATCGCGACGGCCCGTCGCTACCGACGCCACCCAACAAGGAAGGCCGCCACGGCCAGCGTCGCCGCCGCCTCCACGCTCAACGTGTACGCCGCGCTGAAGTCCGCCGGCACCGCGCGGCCGGCACCGCGAAGAACGGCGCGCGGCGAGCAGCGGGAACAACGACCCGCCGGCGCCCCGCCAGCTGAAGCAAACCATCGAGCGGCTCAAGGAACAGATCGCACGGAAGTCGCAGGAGCTGCAGAAGACCATGGCCGACGCTGCACTCAGCACCGGGCAGAAGCAGGAGCGCGCCAGGGCCATCCGCCAGGAGATGGCCATGCTCCGGGACAGCATGCAGACCGCCTACCCGTCGCTGGCCAAGGCGCTGGAAGAACATCGCATGGGCGGAACCGGCCAGACCTTCAGCGCGGCCGGTTGAGCCGCATGCGCGACGGCGCGGCGTCGCCTACCCGATCACCCGCTTGAACGGCGGCAGCGCGTCGATGATGCGCTTGCCGTAGCGCTTGGTGAGCAGGCGCGAGTCGAGGATGATCACGCGGCCGTGGTCGCTGGAGGTGCGGATCAGGCGGCCGGCGAACTGGGTCAGCGTGCGCAGCGCGTGCGGCACGGCGATCAGGTTGAACGCGTTGAGGCCGCGGCTTTCGAACCATTCGCTCAGGGTGGAGGTCTGCGGGTCGGTCGGCACCGCGAACGGCACCTGGGTGATGACCACCGTGGTGCAGGCTTCGCCGGGCAGGTCCAGGCCTTCGCCGAACGAGTTCAGGCCGAACAGCACCGAGCCTTCGCCGGCGCCGATGCGGCGCATGTGCTCGCCGATCATCTGCGACTTGGAGCCTTCGCCCTGCACCAGCACGCGGTTGCGTTGCGCGATCGGCAGCAGGTCGGCCACCTTGAGCATCTTCCAGCGCGAAGTGAACAGCACGATCGAGCCCTTGCCCCAGTCCAGTTCCCTGACCAGGTAGCGCGCCACTTCGCGCGGATGGCCTTCGCGGTCGTCCGGCGCCACCGGGAACTTCGGCACGATCAGCTCGGCCTGGTTGGGCAGGTCGAACGGCGAGGACAGCGACACCATCTCGGCGTGTTCGGGCAGGCCGCTGTCGATCGCCAGCGACTGGAAATCGCCGCCGCCGGTGAGCGTGGCCGAGGTCAGCACCGCCGAGTCCACTTCGTTCCACAGCAGCGAACGCAGCACCTGCGCAGCGGAGATCGGCGAGCAATGGCAGACCAGGTCGGCATCGCGCAACAGGGTGATCCAGCGCGCCATCGGCGGCTGCCCGTCCTTGTCCTCGCGGCGCCAGCCCGACCACAGCGCGTACTGCTGCTCCACCATCTCCAGCGCCACGCCCAGGTTGCGCTGCAGGCGCTCCTTCGCCGCATCCTCCTGCTTGGACTTGGCCACCAGCTGGTGCGCGGCCTGCACCCAGTTGAGCAGCGCGGCGGTGTCCTGCGCCTGCGCTTCGACCATCGGCATCCAATCCTCGGGCAGGCGGCCGTTGGGCGCGCGCCACAGCGGTTCTTCCTGCGCCGGATCCGGCGTCCACGCGCGCTCGATCGCGGCGCGGAACGCCTTCAGCCCCTTGCTCACCTGCACCGCCAGCTCGATGGCCTCGTTCGGCAGCTGGTTGCCGATCGTCTCCTTGTCCACCAGCCGGTACGCGGCGGCGATCAGGGTCTGCATGCGGCCGCTGCGCCGCGCCATCTCGTCCAGCGCCAGGCTGGCCGCACCCTGGTCGATGGCCACGCCGGCAATGTGGTGGCCCTCGTCGAGGACCAGCAGCATGTCCGAGGGCGGTGCGATCAGCGGCTGGCCGTTGTCGCTGTCGCCCAACGACAGCGACGACAGCAGCAGCGCGTGGTTGGTGACCACGATCTGCGCTTCGCGCACGTCGGTGCGCGCCTTCAGCACCGGGCACTGCACCGCGAACGAGCAGCGGCGGCCGGCGCAGCCGGCGGCGTTGGTGGTGATGCGCGTGCGCAGCGCTGCGGGGATCGGCTCCGGCGCGGTGTCCAGGTCGCCGTTCCAGGTCTTGTCGGCGTAGGCCTTGGCCAGGCTGCGCGCCTGCTCGGCCTCGGCCGGGCTCAGCGGGCGGTCGTACAGCGGCGCCTCGTCCTCGAACATGCTGTCCTGCGCCGCTTCGCCGTGCAGCTCGGCGACGTTGCGCACGCACAGGTAGCGGGTGCGGCCCTTGGCCAGCGCCACCGTCGCCTCGATGCCGGTGGCCTTGAGGAAGGCCGGGATGTCGCGCTCCACCAGCTGCGACTGCAGCGCCACGGTGCCGGTGCTGATCACCAGCTTCTTCTTGCTCGCCAGCGCGATCGGCACGCCGGCGGTGAGATAGCCCAGGCTCTTGCCCACGCCGGTGGGCGCCTCGGCCACGCCGATGCCGCCGGAGGTGCCCAGCGCGCGCGACACCACGCCGATCATCTGGCTCTGCGCGCGGCGCACCAGGAAGCCGGGCGTGTTGGCCTGCAGCTTGGTGTAGGCGTCGCGGATGCCGGCCTTCAGCTCGTCCGTCAATATCCGCGTGGGTGCTGCCTTCTCCATGCCGCCTGTCTGCTCGTGCCGGTGTTCGGCCGGCTATTTTCCCAGGTCTGGCGCGCGCGTGCTGCGGGAAGGTGAACGCCCGGGGCGCAAAGGAGCGACCGCGCGCCCAGCGCGCTAGCGTCGCGGCGGCGCCGGCGGCGCCGGCGGCCTGGCGGCGCGCGAGGCCTGCAGCGCCTGGCGCAGTGCGACCAGCACCAGCAGCAGGCCCACCGCGCTGCTCACCGTGAGCAGGCCGTTGAGGATGGACAGCACCGAGCCGATGGTGGTCCATGCCCCCGCCATCTGCATGAACACCACCAGTGCGGCAACCAGCTCGCTGACCAGCATCGCGGCCAGGCCGGCCAGACCGAGCGGCTTGCCCGGACCGCGCGCGGCGCCGAGCAGCAGCACCAACCCGACCACCACCGCGGCCAGCATCGGGGCGCGATAGGCGAAGGCCATCAGCTGGAAGGAGATCTCATCGGACATGGCGGTACTCCTGGGAACAGGCGCGCGGCAACCGAGCGCGGCAGCGGCGTTGCGTCACGGTGCCGGCCGGCGCACGGCCGCAGGCGCCGCCGCCGCGTGCCCAGGCAGCGCCAGGCGCAAGGCCAGCACCACCAGCAGCATCGCCACCGCGTGCAGCAGGGTGAAAACCGCCTGCAGGATGCCGAACCAGGCCGCGTAGCTGGAGAAGGTCCCGCCCTGCGACAGGATCCACATCGGCAGCAACGAAGTGACCGTGCCGCACAGCCCACCGAGCAGCAGCAGGCTCAAGCCCCACAGCCCGAGCGTGCGTGCGCGGCCGGGGCGACGCGTGGCCAGCAGCACCAGGCCGGTGCCGAGCACGATCAGGATCGGCAGCTGGAAGCCCACCGTGGTCAACAGCTGCAGCACGAATCCATTGTCCAAGGGAATCTCCGTCTAGCCATGGAAGGAAGCAGAAGGCGCAGGATCAGTCGGCGCTGACCAGCACCGCGTCGCGCTCGCGCAGCGAGGCGTAGACCGGGTCGGTGTCCGGGCGCACGCCATGCCACAGTTCGAAGCTCTCGGCCGCCTGTTCCACCAGCATGCCCAGCCCGTCCACCGTGTCGCGGCACTGCGCCGCGCGCGCCCAGGCCAGGAATGGGATCGCCACCTCGCCGTAGTTCAGGTCCACCGCCAGGGTCAGGCTGTTGACCAGCGACAGCGGCAGCGCGAAGCCGGCGTTCGGATCGCGGCCGGCCGCCGTGGCGTTGATGATCAGTTCGAAGTCGCCCTGCTCGCGCAGGTCGTCCCAGTAGCGCGACCAGGCGCGGCCGGGTTCGCCCAGCACGTCGACCAGCGCATCGGCGCGTTCGGGCGAGCGGTTGACGATCACCAGTTCGCGGATGCCGGCATCGAGCAGCGCGGCGGCCACGCCGCGCGCGGCACCGCCGGCGCCGAGCAGCAGCGCGCGGCGGCCGCGCAGGTCCAGGCTGCGGCGCCCGGTGAGGTCGCGCACCAGGCCGGTGCCGTCGGTGTTGTCGCCATGCCAGTGGCCGTCGCGGTAGCTGAGCGTGTTGACCGCACCGGCGCGCTGCGCGCGTTCGCTGGTATGCGCGCTGAGCGCGAACGCCGCTTCCTTCAGCGGCAAGGTGACGTTGGCGCCGACGCCGCCCTGCGCGGCGAACCCGGCCAGGGCCGCGGCGAACCCGTCGCGCGTGGCGTCTAGCGCGTCGTACTGCAGCGCGATGCCGCGCTGCGCGGCGAACGCGGCGTGGATGCGCGGCGACAGCGAATGGGCGACGGGATGGCCGAACACGGCATAACGGGATGTGGGCATGGAACGCTCTTTAGGTTGTTCTAGACTGGTCGCGACACCCCAGGACTCCGACATGCGGACCCAACCCCTGCTGCTCGCGATGTGCGCGAGTTTACTCTGCGCGCCGCCGGCGTTCGCGCTTTCCGAATTCGGCATCGAGGGCATGGGCGTGGTGTCCACCCCGGGCGACGAAGCCCGCGCCAGCGTGGCTCCGGACGGGCAGCGCATCGTCTGGGGCAGCGCCGAACGCGCCGGCGGGCCCGGCGGCGGCGACCTGTGGCAGGCCACGCTGCGCGGCGGGCGCTGGTCCGATCCGCAGCCACTGCCGGCGCCGGCGAACTCGCCGGGCAAGGACTTCGACCCGTTCTTCAGCGCCGACGGGCGCTGGCTGTACTTCGCCTCCGACCGCGCCGGCGGCCACGGCGGCGCCGACCTGTACCGCGTGGCGGTGCAGGCCGACGGCGGCTACGGGGCGCCGCAGAACCTGGGCGCGGCGGTGAACACGCGTGGCGACGAGCGCGCGCCGACGCTGTCGCTGGACAGCACCCGGCTGCTGTTCGCCAGCGATGGCCACGGCGGCGCCGGCGGCCACGACCTGTGGCTGGCGCGCTGGAACGGCCAGGCCTTCGCCGGTCCCGCGCCGCTGCCCGGCATCGACGGCAGCGGCGACGAAGTGGATGCGGCGTGGCTGGGCGATGGCCGCGCGCTGGTGTTCGCGCGCGCGGCGGACGCGGGCGGCGGGCCGGTGCGGCTGTTCCTCGCGCAATGCGCAGCTGGCCGCTATGCACAGGCGCAGCCGCTGCCGCTGTCGTTCAACGGCGCCGACGGCGTCACCCGCGGCCCGGTGCTGGACGCGTCCAAGCCGGGCGAACTGCTGGTCAGCGGCAGCGCACGCGCACCCAAGGCCGGGAAGCTGGATGTGTACCGGATGCGCGCGCCGGCGGCGACGGGCAGCGCCGATTGCCAGTAGCCGAACGCGGCCTTGGGTCGTCTCGCCGATGCATGCCGCGAGACGTCGGCAGGCAGGTAGCATTTCTGAGTCCCGTGGCGACCTCGATACGCGAGTCAACACCAACAACATCATCAACACGATCCTGCCGCTCGACACAAGAACGCGGTGAAGTGGCACGCGTCGCGCGGCGCGGCGCCAGGGCAACACCATCCAAGAGCAGGGCAGCGGCAACGGCGCCAACGCGAGTTCGCATCGCCCGGCCTGGTGCGCCAGCGCAGTTCGATTCAGCCGTCACCGTCGGCGAAGTCCTGCGGGAGGCGCTCCGGGCGGCTCCGGCCATCGATCGCGACGGCCATACCGGCACAATCTGTCGCGGCGGGTAGCCCAAGGCCACGCGAGCCGCTCCTGCACAGATCGCGACACCTGCGAACAGACCAGAAAAGCACGCTGGCAACCCCACATCGCCGCACCACGCGCTGCGGAGGCCCGCTCCCGTCAGCGCACGCGACCGTCCGCCAATCCCGAATCCCCAATCCCCACCTCAATAGACATCGCGCCGATAACGCCCCGCAGCGATCAACCCATCGAGCTCGGCTTCGCCAAGCATCTCGCGCATCGCCGCGTCGACCTCCTGGCCCATGCCCTCGAGACTGCCGCAGACGTAGAGCGTGGCGCCGTCGCGCAGCCATTGGCGCACCTCGTCGGCGCATTCGCGCAGGCGGTGCTGCACGTAGCGCCGCTGCGGCTGGTCGCGCGAATACAGCCGCTCCAGCCGGCGCAGGTGGCCGTCGGCCTGCCAGGCGCGCAGTTCGGCGTCGAACAGCGCGTCGTGCGCGGCGTTGCGCTCGCCGAACAGCAGCCAATGGCCGCCCTGCCCGTCGCGCGCCGCTTCGCGCAGCAGGCTGCGCAGGCCGGCGATGCCGGTGCCGTTGCCGATCAGCAGCATCGGTGCGGCCGTGGCGTGGCGATGGAAGCCGGGGTTGCGCCGCACGCGCGCGGCAATGCCGGCATGCAGCGGCGCGTGCTCGCCCAGCCAGCCCGAACCGATCCCGCTGCGTCCGTCGTGGCGCCGGACCTGGCGCACCACCAACTGCGCCACCGCATCGCGCGGCAGCGACGCCAGCGAGTATTCGCGATGCTTCAGCGGCGCCAGCGTTTCCAGCCACGCCTGCGCGGTGGGCGCGGGCGCGGAGCGGTCGCGCGGCGGCGCCGGCAGTTCGCGCACGGCGACGGCCGCGGCCAGCGACACTTCGGCGCCGTCCAGCCATACCGGCGCCGCCGGATCCAGCCGCCACTGCGCCAGCGCCGCGCGCACATCGGCGTCGGCATTGCGCGGCTGGATCTCGAGGATGTCGCCGGCCTGCCAGTGCGCCCGCGCCGGCGGCACCAGGTCGATTCGCCACACCGGCGCGCCCTGGCTGCCGGGATTGAGCAGCGCGCGCCCGCACAGCGTCCACGCCTGCATCGGCAACGCGCGCCAGGCCGGGCCGGCGTCGTGGCCGGTCAGCGTCGCCAGACGCTGCTGCCAGTCGTCCAGCGCGCGCGCATCGGCGTTGTCCACCTCCACCGTGCCCAGCAGCGCCTGCGCGCCCTGCTGCTGCAGCCAGCGCTCCAGGCGCCGCGAGAAACCGCAGTACTGCGCGTACTGGCGGTCGCCCAGCGCCAGCATCGCGTAGCGCAGCCGCGGCAGCGGCAACGCCCTGGCCAGCTGCTTCCTGTCGAAGGCATGCGCGCTGTCGGGCGCCTCGCCGTCGCCGAAGGTGCTGACCACGAACAATGCGCGCGCGGCCTGCGCCAGCGTGGCGGGGTCCAGCTGCGCCAGTGGCCGCACCTGCACCGCGTGCCCGGCCGCCTGCAGCTGCGCGGCGCTGTGCCAGGCCAGTTGCTCGGCGAAACCGCTCTGGCTGGCGAAACCGACCAGCCACGGCTCGCCGCCGGCCGCCGCGCCGGCCAGGCTGCCGCGCGTGGCCTGCACCTGGCGTTGCTTGCGGCGCCGGTCCAGGTACAGCAGCCAGCCGCTGACGAAGAACAGCGGCATGCACAGGCTGGCCAGCATCACCGCCACGCGCCCCGGCAGGCCGAAATAGCTGCCGCTGTGCAACGCGAACACGCTGGCCAGCCACTGCCGGCCGGTGGGCTGCGCGGCATAGCGCTGCTGCTTGAGCACGCGGCCGCTGCCCGGGTCCAGGGCCAGCAGGTCGTAGGCGCGGCTGTGCCGCGGACGCGGCGGCAGGTAGCGCACGCTCAGCGGCTTGCCGGCGGCGACCGGCAGGCGCAGGTCGAGCCAGGTGCCGTGCGTGTCCGGCAGCGCCGCCAGGGCGCGATCGATGCGCGCCAGGTCGGCCGCGGACATCGCCGCGCCGCGCCCGCCGCGACCGATGCCGTCGCCCTGTGCCGAGCCGCCGAGCAAGGCGGTCACGCCGTGCTTGTACCAGTCGTAGGACCAGTACAGGCCGGTCAGCGCGATCAGCAGATACACCGCCATGCACCAGGTGCCGACCACCGAATGCAGGCTCCACAGGAAGCTGCGCCCGCTTCGCCGCCACTCCACCGCCAGCCACGGCCGCCAGCGCCACCACTGCCGCGGCCAGCGCAGGTACAGGCCGGACACGCAGAAGAACAGCAGGATCAGCACGCAGGCGCCGGTGACCGCCTCGCCGCGCTTGCCGGCCACCAGGCGCCGGTGCAGGTCCTCGACCACGTCGAAGAAGCCCACCAGCCGCGGCTGCGCGATCGTGGCGCCGGTGTAGGGATCGAAATGGACCACGCCGCCAGCGCCGGGAAAGCGCGCGCTGGACAGGCGCTGCCCGGTCGGATCGATGCGCACGCGGTCCGGCGCGGTGGGCCGGCCGGCCTGCAGCTTCGGCAGCAGCTGCGCCAACGGCAGCGTGGTCGCACCGGCGCTGTGCTGCGCGGCCACCGCCGCCAGCGACGGGTTCGCCAGGCGCTCGATCTCGTCCTGGAACGCCAGCGTCGCCCCGCTCAGGCCCATGACCGCCAGCACCAGGCCGGCGCTGATGCCGAACAGCCAGTGCAGCTGGAACAGAATTTTCTTGAACATCGGCCGCGGGACTCGCCGGTGGGGTGGCGAACGACCGTCGATTGTAGATGAGAATCGTTATCGGGTCAGAGGCCACGACAGGCTCGCGCGCTGGTCGGCGGCGACGTCCCGAGGGTGGGGTCGGCGGCTGGGCGCGGCCGGCTTGCGAGTGGCCCAAGCCGCGACGGCGAGGACTTGCCGCCGCTGTCGGGCTGAAGCCCCTCCTACAAGGTGCCGCTTGCCGTCGGCCCTGAGCCGGACCTGGGGAAAGCCGCTCTGTTCTCGGGAAGCGAATCCTCGCCGCCCGCGGCAAGGTCGCTGGCCTGGCGCATCGGCGCCGGGCGAGCGGCGGGCCTGCCGTGCCGGGCACCGCCGGGGCTGAAACCCGCGCGAGGCGTACCGGCGCCGGATAGCGCCATGACCGAAGCGTCCCTGATGCCGTGGACCGGACGCCAAGCGGCGGCGGCCTTCAGCCCTCGCGCAGCCAGCGCGCCGCGTCCAGCGCGAAGTAGGTCAGCACGCCGTCGGCGCCGGCGCGCTTGAACGCCAGCAGCGCCTCCAGCGCGCAGGCGCGTTCGTCCAGCCAGCCGTTGGCGGCCGCGGCCTTGAGCATCGCGTACTCGCCGCTGACCTGGTAGGCGAAGGTGGGCACGCGGAATTCGTCCTTGACCCGCCGCACCACGTCCAGGTACGGCATGCCCGGCTTGACCATCACCATGTCCGCGCCCTCCTCCAGGTCCAGCGCGATCTCGCGCAGCGCCTCGTCGCCGTTGGCCGGGTCCATCTGGTAGGTCTTCTTGTCGGCCTTGCCGAGCGCGCCGGCGCTGCCCACCGCGTCGCGGAACGGCCCGTAGAACGCCGAGGCGTACTTGGCCGAATACGCCATGATGCGCACGTCCAGGTGCTGCTGCGCGTCCAGCCCCTGGCGGATCGCGCCGATGCGCCCGTCCATCATGTCCGACGGCGAGACGATGTCCACGCCGGCCTGCGCGTGCGACAGCGACTGCTTGACCAGCGCCTCGACGGTGATGTCGTTGAGCACGTAGCCGCGGTCGTCGATGATCCCGTCCTGGCCATGGGTGGTGAACGGGTCCAGCGCCACGTCGGTCATCACCCCCAGTTCGGGGAAGCGCTGCTTCAGCGCGCGGATCGCGCGCTGCGCCAGGCCGTCGGGATTCCACGCCTCGGCCGCGTCCAGGCTCTTGCCGGCCGGGTCGATCACCGGGAACAGGTCCAGCACCGGGATGCCCAGTTCCAGCGCCTGTTCGGCGACCTTCAGCAGCTCGTCGATCGACAGCCGCTCCACGCCCGGCATCGACGCGATCGGTGAGCGCCCGGGCAGTTCGTGCACGAACACCGGGTAGATCAGGTCGTTGGCGGTCAGCGTGTGCTCGCGCATCAGCCGGCGCGAGAAATCGTCGCGGCGCATGCGGCGCGGGCGGTAGTGGGGATGGGCCATGCGGGGCTCCTGTGGGGACGGTACAGGGCGCCGCCATGACGGCAGGGCGCCGCCGGCAAGGCGGACGCGGTACCGCGCGCCGGCGCCGGCGTGAGCGAGACGGCGCCGCGCGCGATGAATGCGCGGCGTTTCGCCAGGGCGCGATTTTACTCCCGCTGCGCGTGCGCCGGCGGCCGGCGCCTGCAACACAGCGTCGTGCCGCGGCGCCGCAGGCTCAGAACACGCCGCCGCCCAGGCTGAGCCGGATCACGCCGACGACGATGACCAGGCCGTTGAGGATCAACCCGGTCTTGGCGCGGCCGCGGTTCGGCGCGCTGGTGAACAGCAGGCCGATCGCGGCGATCAGCGCGCCGACCGCGGCGAACGGGATCACGAACCAGTTGCCCCAGCCGAGCAGCGGGATGAACGCCACGATCATCCACAGCAATGCCACGATGCCCCACAGCAGGCTGATCAGGCCCATGATGTTCCCCTTCGAATGGACGTTGCACGCACCATAGCGCGCGCTGGCGGCGGCGCAAGCCAACTCTTGGCATGGGCCTAACACCGGCCGTGCCACGGTGGCGCCGCGAGCATGGGTTCGTCCCGATTCACCGGCCTGGCCTATCATCGCGATCGTGATCCACGACCCAGGGGTGAATGCCATGACGTTCCGTCCACTGCTGCCGCTGGCGCTGCTGTTCGCGCTGGGTGGCTGCGCCAGCTCCTCGAAGGTGATGCTCAGTGCGCCGCGGCCGCCGATCGATCCGGCGCTGGTGCAGGTCTACTCCACCCCGCCGGCCGGTGCGGAGGATATCGCCCAGCTGGAGTCCTCCAGCGCGGTCGGCTTCGGCACCCAGGGCCAGACCGACGCCGCGGTGGCGCGGCTCAAGCGCGAGGCGGCCAAGCTCGGCGCCAACGGCGTGGTGCTGATGGGGGTGGGAACCAACGGCTCGCCGGTGGGCATGTCGGTGGGCGCGGGCAGCTACGGCGGCCACGTCGGCGGCGGCCTGGGCATCGGCATCCCGACCACGCAGAAACGCGCCGCCGGCATGGCGATCTGGGTGCCGCCGGGCGCGGACCGCGGCACTGCGCCGCCGCGTCCGCAGCCGCCGGTGCAATAAGCCCGGCGCTCCCGACGCCCGGGCCACCGGGCGCCGGACCCGGGGTGAAGCGCGGGCGGTGCGATCGCGCCGCCCGCGCTGCGGTCACTTGCGCTGCGACGGGATGAACACTTCGTCCACCGCCTTGGCCAGCTGGCTCGGCGGCAGCAGGCCCTGGTCGAGCAGGAAGTTGTTGAACGCCAGGCGGTCGAAGCGCTTGCCGAGCGCCAGCTCGGTGCGCATGCGCAGCTCCAGGATGCGGGTGTAGCCGTAGAAGTAGCTGCCGGCCTGGCCGGGCGCGCGCACCATGTAGCGGTCCAGCTCCTGCCGCGCCATCGCCGGCGACAGCATCACCTCCTCCTCCAGCACCACGCGCGCGCGTTCGCGGTCGATCAGGCCCAGGTTGAGCATTGGATCGAGCATCGCCCGCGCCGCGCGCAGCAGGCGGAACTGCAGCGCGATCAGCTGCCCGTCCAGCGGCTCGTACGGCACCATCTCGGCCTCGGCGTACAGCGCCCAGCCTTCGACGTTGACCGAGTTGAACGCGAACATGCTGCGCGCCAGCGACACGCCGCGCTCCACCATCGCGGTGAACTGCAGTTCGTGGCCGGGCCGGCCTTCGTGCGCGCTCAGCGTCCACGCCGCCGAGCCGTAGTTGAAGTCGTCGTAGTGCTCGCCCTTGCCGGCCGTGTCCGGATTGCCCAGCGGCAGCACGAACGTGCCCTGCTCGCCGGTGTTGCCGACCAGCGGCGCCGGGCGGAAATGCGGCGCCGGCTGCGCCGCGCTCTCGGCGGCCGAGCCCAGCCGCATCTGCATCGGCCGCTGCGGCACGTCGACGATGCGCTGCTGGCGGATGATCGGGTCGATGCGGTCGATCACGCCGCGGTAGTGCGCCTCGAGCGCGTCGTTGGCGATGGTGTCGCGCTTGAGCCCGCGGATCACCGCGCGGTAGTCGCTGGCGTCGATGCCCTTGGCCTTGGCCACCAGCGGCGCCAGCTGCTGCATCGCGGCGCGGGTTTCCATGAACTCCAGCTGCGCGCGCTGCATCAGCACCGCAGGATCGATGTCGATGCCGAACTGCTTGAGCTGGAACGCGTACAGCTCCGGCGGCAGCCGCGCGTCCTCGCGCGCCTTGGGCAGCACGCGGCTGCGGGTCCAGGCGGCGTAGTCCTTGAACTGCTGGTCCATCGCCGCCAGCGCCGCATCGGCGCCGTCGATCTTGTATTCGGCGAACAGCTCGCGCACGCCCTTGGCGTAGGTATCGACGTTGCTCAGCGCCTGCTCGACCTCGCGCTTGGTCGGCTGCAGCAGCTTGCCGTCGGCCAGTTTTTCCTCGTAGCGCTGGCGCGCCAGCAGCAGCGACGAGGTGCTGCCCGGCGCCAGCCCGACGTAGCGCTTGAGCCGGTCCAGCGCCTTGCCGCGGCGCTCCGGCGCCACCTGCGCCGACAACAGGTTGTTGAGGCCGCCGAACACCATCTGCGGCGCGTCGACCCACGGCAGCATCAGGCGCTCGTTCAACGCGCTGCCTTCGATGCTCTCGTCGGCGGCGGCGATCATGATCGCCAGGTCCTGGCGTACGTCGGCGTCGCGCTCGACCGCGAGCTTGGCCTGCAGTTCGCGCTTGGCCGCGGCCACCGCGTCGCGGTAGCGGCGCTCGCGGTCCGGTCCCAGGTCGGCGACCTTGTCGTCGAACCCGGGCACGCCGAAGAAGCTGACCTGTTCGGGCTGGAACGGCGCCTGCGCCTGCAGCAGGATCTGCGCGTATTCGTTGCTGCGCTTTACCCACGCCGGGCTGCTTGCGGCCTTGGCCGGCTTGGCCGCCGGTGCGGGTGCGGCCTGCGCGAACGAGGGCAATGGCGCGGCCAGGGCCAGCGCGACGGCGAGGACAAGTGGCTTCATCGGGATGGATCCGGTTTGGGTAGTGGGGCGACCCTAGCGCGTCGCGGCGGAGGCCGGCAATGCGCCGTAGGTCATGGCCGGCGCAACGGGGGCGCCGGCTTGCGCGCTTCCGGCGCCTGGCTCGGGGCAGCGCGACAGAATCGTCGACATGCCAAGACCAACTCGGATCGAGCACCCGGCATCGACCGCCTCGATCGCGCAGGGCAACATGCGGCCAGCCAGCAGGAGCCGGCGCTGCGCGTGCGCGAGGGGGCGCCAGCACCGCTGTGCAGCGCGCTTGCCACCGCGGATGCGAAGAACGGG
The DNA here is from genome assembly GCF_017163755.1 of Xanthomonas sp. GTDB lineage: Bacteria > Pseudomonadota > Gammaproteobacteria > Xanthomonadales > Xanthomonadaceae > Xanthomonas_A. Next base: position 25,359 of record NZ_JAFIWC010000006.1, on the reverse strand, counting down.
CTCCCCAGGTTTCCGACAACGGGATGCGCGCGCTTTGGACAGCGGACGCATGCGGCGCCGAGCCTGCTTTCTCGCACACCCAGCCGGCGAGGCCGGCAAACGAATACCCCCCGCGATGCCGCACCACGCGCTCGCGCCGCCGGGTGCCGACCGGGACAGCGAGCGGCTCACCGCTCCATCCGGCGGCCGCCCGAGCGGGCGCCGCGCGGCGGCATCGCGTGGCCGGCTACTGCGCCGGCGCTTCCTGCGCGGCCTGCACGTCCGCGTCCGCCGCCGCGTCCTGCGGCTCGGCGTCCACGTCCAGGTCGGACTCGGCGTCGGTTTCCCATTCGCCGTCCGCATCGGCTTCCTCTTCGAGCAGCACGATCGCCTCGCTGCCGTCGTCCGGCGCCACCTGCAAGGTGCTGTAGTGCCACTGGCCGGCGTGGCGCTCGGCCTCGATGTACAAGGTGCCGGTGCCGCGCGGGCCGCTCAGCGACACGCTGAACTCCGCCTGGCCGCTACCGTTGGTGGTGTTGATGCTGCCCGAGGGCATGAAGCCGTCCTTGACCGGGTCGCCGAGCGCGGCCTGCACCCGCGCATCGTGCTGCGCCGTGGCCACGCCGTGCCGGTACGGCTCGGAGGACTTGGTCATGCTGGCGATGCCGAAAAAGAACACCGCGATCGACGCGAGCAGCAGCAGTCCCAGCAGCAGCGCGATCAACGGCGCCGCCCATTTCCAGTGGCGGCTCCACCAGCCGCGCGCGACGGGTGCCGGCGCGGGCGGCGCGGCGGGCGGCAACGGATCCAGCGGCGGCGGCACGGACATGCGAATTCCTTTTCGTGGGAGGAGCGCGAGGGTATCAGGGCTTCAGGCAGCGGGCCAGGAACGCCTCGGTGGTGCGGTAGCGGTGCAGGGCGTTGGCGCCGGACAGGCCGTGCTTGGCGCCGGGATAGGTCATCAGCTCGAACGGCTTGCCGCGCTTCTGCAGCTCGCTCATCAGCGCAGTCGAGTTGCTGAACAGCACGTTGTCGTCGGCCATGCCGTGGATCAGCAGCAGCGGGGATGCCAGTCCGTCCAGGTGCTCGACCACGCGCCCCTGGCGATAGCCCTCGGCATTGGCGTCGGGCAGGTTCATGTAGCGCTCGGTGTAGTGGGTGTCGTACAGCGCCCAGTCGGTCACCGGCGCGCCGGCCACGCCGCAGGCGTAGGCCTGGCTGTGCTTGGCCAGCAGCATCAGCGTCATGTAGCCGCCGTTGGACCAGCCGTACACGCCGATGCGCGCCGGGTCCACCCACGGCTGCGCCTTCAGCCAGTCCACGCCGCGCAGCTGGTCGGCCACTTCCACCGTGCCCTGCTTGCCATACAGCGCGCCGCCGAACTCGCGCCCGCGGTGCGGGGTGCCGCGGTTGTCCACCGAGAACACCAGGTAGCCGTGCTGCGCCAGGTACTGGTTGAACAGCGCATCGCCGCGCTCGGGCCAGCCGTTGCTCACCGTCTGCGCGGCCGGGCCGCCGTAGACGAACACCACCACCGGATAACGCTTGGCCGGATCGAAGCCGTCCGGCTTGATCAGGCTGTACTGCAGCGCGGTCTTGCCGTCGGCGGCGGTCAGCGTGCCGAACTCCACCGGGCGCTGCGCATCGCGGTAGCGGGCGTAGGGATGCTGCGGATCGGCCAGGTCGTTGGCCAGCAGCGTGGCGATCTTTTCGCCGCTGCCGCGGAACAGCTCGATCTGCGGCGGCGTGGCGGTATTGCTCCACTGCTCGACGTAGACGCTGCCGTTCTTGGCGAAGCTGGCCGAATGCATGCCCGGATGCTTCGACAGGGTCTGGATCCGGCCGCCGCGCAGCGGCACCGCGTAGATCGCCATCTCGCGCGGCGAATCCTTGTTGGCCTTGAAATAGACGCGCCCGGCCGCCTCGTCCACCGCCAGCAGCGTATCGACGACCCATTCGCCCTGGGTCAGCGCGGTCAGCGTGCGGCCGTCTTCCGAGGCCAGGTACAGGTGCTCGTAGCCGCTGCGCTCGGAGCCCCAGACGAAGCGCCCGTCCTGGAGGAAATGCAGGTTGTTGTGCAGCGGCACCCAGGTCTTGCTGGTCTCGGTGACCAGCGTGCGCTGCCTGCCGCCGGCGAGCGTGGCTTCGATCAGCTCGAGCTTCTTCTGGTCGCGCGACTGGCGCTGGAAGGTCAGCCGCTGCGGGTCGCGCCAGTCCACCCGCGCCAGGTAGATGTCCGCCTCCTTGCCCAGGTCGACCCACTGCGGCGTCGCCCCGGCGTGCGGCGCGATCACCCCCAGCTGCACGCGCACGTTCGGCTGCCCGGCCTGCGGATAGCGCTGTTCGACCACCTCAGTGTGGTCGGCGTACACCTCGTAGCGTTTCTGCACCGGCACCTGCGCCTCGTCGATGCGCGCGAAGGCGATCGCCGAATCGTCCGGCGCCCACCAGTAGCCGGTATGGCGGTCCATCTCCTCGTCGGCGACGAATTCGGCCACACCGTTGCCGATCGTCTCGCTGCCGTCGCGGGTCAGCTGCAACTGCCGGCCGCTGGCTAGGTCGATCACCCACAGGTTGCGCTCGCGCACGAAGCTGACGTAGCCGCCCTTCGGCGACAGCTTCGGATCGGTGGCGAAGCCCTCGCCGTGGGTCAGCTGCCGCACCGCGGCGCTGCCGGACTTGGCCAGGTCGTACAGGTACAGTTCGCCGCCGAGCGGGAACAGCAGCGCGCGCGCGTCGGGCGCCCACTGGTAGTCGACGATGCCCGAATAGGCGGCGATGCGCTGCCGCTCGCGGCGCGCCTTCTCCTCGTCGCTCAGCGTCTCGGTGCCGGGCAGGACCACCTTGGAATCGACCAGCAGCCGGGTCTGGCCGCTGGCAATGTCGTATTCCCACAGGTCCAGCTGGTTGCGGTCGCGGTCCTTGCCGCGCAGGAAGGTGACCCGCGAGCCGTCCGGCGCCACCTGCGGCTTCATCAGCGTCGGGCCGGCCAGCGGCTTGCTGCCGGTGATCGCTTCCAGGGTCAGTTTTTCGGCGTGTACGGCGGGGGTGGTGGCGAGCATGAGGGCGACAGCGGCAAACAGGGAACGCATGGAATGTCCTGGCGGGGCACCGGCCGCACAGGATGCGCGTCCGGCCCGGTTTTGAGAAGCCGACCGCCCCCGCGCGCCGCTACGGCCGGGCACCGGCGGCCAGCGCCGGCGCCGGCGCCGCCGCGACGCGCCCGGCCACGCGCCGCTCAGCGCTTGCCGAACAGGTGCTTGCGCTCTTCGTCGCTGAGCGGCTTGCCGGCGTTGGGATTGACCTGTTCCTTCAGCGCGTAGGCGCGCTGCGTGGCCGGGCGCGCGGCGATCGCCTCGTGCCAGCGCTTGAGGTGCGGGAACGCGGCATAGTCCGGCTTCAGGCCGTTGTAGACCTCGATCCACGGGAAGCTGGCCATGTCGGCGATGCCGTACTCGTCGCCGGCCAGGTAGGCGCTTTGCGCCAGGCGCCTGTCGATCACCCCGTGCAGGCGCCGCACCTCGTTGTCGTAGCGGTCGATCGCATAGGCGATCTTCTCCGGCGCGTAGACGTTGAAATGCCCCATCTGCCCGCTCATCGGCCCCAACCCGCCCATCTGCCAGAACAGCCATTCCAGCGCCGCGTTGCGCCCGCGCAGGTCGGTGGGCAGGAAGCGCCCGGTCTTCTCGGCCAGGTACAGCAGGATCGCGCCGGACTCGAACACGCTCAGCGGCGCGCCGCCGTCGGCCGGCGCATGGTCGATGATCGCCGGCATCTTGTTGTTCGGCGAGATCGCCAGGAAGTCGGGCTGGAACTGCGCGCCGGCGCCGATGTCCACCGGCTTGATCGCGTAGTCCAGTCCGGCCTCCTCCAGGAACAGGGTGATCTTGTGGCCGTTCGGGGTGGGCCAGTAGTACAGATCGATCATGGCGGGGGTCCGGCAGGAGGAGGGACACCAGTCTAGCGGCGCGCCCGCGGTTGGCAGTGCCGGCGGCGCCGGTTACCCTGCGCGATTCCTGCAACGCAGCATCCCGAATCCCATGACCCCACCCGTGCGCCGCCTGAGTCCGCTGTCCACCCTGATCTTCGCCTCGCGCTGGCTGCAGCTGCCGCTGTACCTGGGCCTGATCGTGGCCCAGGGCGTGTACGTGTTCCTGTTCGGCAAGGAGCTGTGGCACCTGATCCACGAAGCCCCGACCCTGGGCGAGCAGCAGATCATGCTGATCGTGCTCGGCCTGATCGACGTGGTGATGATCTCCAACCTGCTGGTGATGGTGATCGTCGGCGGCTACGAGACCTTCGTGTCGCGGCTGGGCCTGGAAGGCCACCCCGACCAGCCGGAGTGGCTGAGCCACGTCAACGCCAGCGTGCTGAAGGTGAAGCTGGCGCTGTCGATCATCGGCATCTCCTCGATCCACCTGCTCAAGACCTTCATCGCGGTGGGCGCGCTGGGCGGCATGCCGATGTGCTCGCCGGACCAACTGGCCAGCGCCGCCACCGCCACCGTCGGGCTGAGGAACTGCGCCACGCTGACCGAGGCCGGGGTGCTGTGGCAGACCATCATCCATGCCATCTTCATCCTGTCGGCGATCGGCATCGCCTGGACTGACCGGCTGATGGCCGCGCCGGCGAAGAGCGACCACTGAGGCCGTCCCGCACGCCATGCCGGCGCTCTGTGCGGTGACGCACGTTTTTTCCGGCCAGGCGTCACTTCCCGCCACCCGGCGCGCGGGGGCGGATGCTAGATTGTCCGGTGGGACGCGCAGGGCGGAACCGTGGGAGACGGTGCCGCCCGGGCCGAGAGGTTCATCGCCGCGTATTTCGCCATCATCACCGGGGTTCTCTAGGGGGAACGCATGCTGCACGTGACTACATTCGGAAAGGCGCGCCATCTGGCGCCGTTGCTGTTGCTCGCCGCGCTGGCGGGCTGCTCCAAGCAGGAAGAGGCCAAGCCCGCGGCCTCGGCCACGCCCGCCGCCCCTGCCGCCGCACCGGCGCCGCCGGCGGTGTCGGCCAAGGTGCAGTCGATGGGCACCGACCAGCTGCACGAATCGGCCAGCCAGGCGCTGCGCGAGAACCGCATGTACGCGCCGGCCGGCAACAACGCCGTGGAGTACTACCTGGCGCTGCGCGACAAGCAGCCCGACGACGCCGGGGTGAAGAGCGCGCTGACCGACCTGATGCCGTACACGCTGATCGCCGCCGAGCAGAGCATCAACCGCGAGGACTTCGCCGAAGCCCAGCGCCTGGTCGCGCTGATCGAGAAGATGGACGACAAGGCGCCGGCGCTGCCGCGGCTGAAGCTGGGCGTCAGCAACGGCATGCAGGCGGCGGTGCAGCGCACCGCCGAGGAGACCGACAAGGTCAAGAAGGAGGCCGAGCAGAAGGCCAAGCAGCTGGCCGAACAGCAGAAGCAGGCGCAGCAGCAGGCGACCGAGGCGCAGGCCGCGCAGCAGATCGCCGCGCAGCAGGAAGCGGCACGGCGCGAGGCCGCCGCGCGCGAGGAGTCCGAGCGCCAGGCGGCCGCGGCGCGTACGCCGCAAGCCGCCGCACCGGCCGCGACGACCCCGGCGCCTGCCGCACCGGCACCGGCCGCCGCCAGTGCGCAAACGCTGCGCCCGATCAGCACCCCGGCGCCGCGCTATCCGCCCGAGGCCTTGCGTTCGGGCACCGCCGGCGAAGTGCTGGTGGAGATCACCGTCGGCACCGACGGCTCGGTGACCAACGCGCGCGTGCTGCGCGCCAGCCCGGCGCGCATCTTCGACCGCGAGGCGCTCAACGCCACCAAGCGCTGGCGCTTCGAGCCGGTCAGCGCGCCGGTGACCACGCGGCGCACGCTGGCGTTCAATCCGGGCGGCTGACGGCCCGCGAGCGGCAAGCGAACGAGCCCGGCGCAAGCCGGGCTTTTTGGTGGGCGCGCCTTGGCTTGCGCCATGGGCGGCGGGGCCTGCCGGCGGCAGCGCGATGGCCCCCCTGCCGACCGGCCTATGACAGGCCCGCGGCCGCCTTCTACGATCGCTCCATCCTTTGCCACCGGAGACATCCATGCGCCTGCGCGTCCTGCTATCGCTGTGCCTGCTCGGAGTCGCCGCCGCCGCGCAGGCCGGCACGCCGCCGCCGGAGGACCGCTACGCGCCGGCGCGGGAGATCGTGGCCGACATCGGCCGGATCGTCACGCCCAGCGGCGTGCAGGAGACCTTCGAGGTCGAGCTCGGCGGCACCCGCCAGGTGGTCAACGTGCGCGGCGCCGATCGCGCCAACCCGTTGCTGGTGTTCGTCCACGGCGGCCCGGGCGCGGTGGAGATGCCGGTGGCGTGGTCGTTCCAGCGCCCGTGGGAGGATTTCTTCACCGTCGTGCAGTGGGACCAGCGCGGCGCCGGGCGTTCGTTCCCGCTCAACGACCCCAAGACGCTGGCGCCGACGCTGACCCCGGCGCGCTACCGCGACGATGCGATCGAACTGATCGAGCAGCTGCGCAAGCGCTACGGCAAGCCGAAGGTGTTCGTGCTCGGGCACAGCTGGGGTTCGATCGTCGGGCTGGACGTGGCCGCGCAGCGCCCGGACCTGCTGTACGCCTACATCGGCATGGGCCAGGTGATCGATTTCCGCGCCAACGAACGCGCCGGCTACGACTGGGTGCTGGAGCAGGCCCGCCGCGACGGCAACGCCGCCGCGGTGGCCGAGCTCGAAGCGCTGCATCCGTATCCGGGCGACGGCGCGTTCGACATCGGCAAGATGAGCACGCAACGCAAGTGGTCGATCCACTACGGCGGCCTGGCCGCGGGGCGCCAGGACGCGAACTTCTACTTCCGCGCGCCGCGGCTGTCGCCCGAGTACACGCCGGCCGACATCCAGGCGTGGGACCAGGGCAGCGCGTTCACCATCGCCACGATGTTCCCGCAGCTGTCGGAGGTCAGCTTCGCCTCGCTGCGCACGCTGCAGGTGCCGGTGATCATGCTGCTCGGCCGGCAGGACTACACCACCCCGTCGGCGCTGACCGCCGCCTGGCTCGAGCGGTTGCAGGCGCCGCGCAAGCGCGCGGTGTGGCTCGAGCACTCGGCGCATCTGCCGATGGTGGAGGAGCCCGGCCGCGTGCTGCAGGCGCTGCTCGCCGAGGCGTTGCCGCTGGCGCAGCCGGCGCCCTAGCCGCCGCGCGCCGCCGCCGGACGATGGCGCGTGCGGCCCCCGCGGGAGCGACTGCTGCGGCCTCCCGCGGGAGCGACTTCAGTCGCGACGGCACGGCCGATATAGCGCCAGCGGCCATGGCAATCCCTCCCACGGCACTCGACTGACTCCCGCACACGGAACGGCTGGGTGCCATGGGTCTCGTCGCGCGCCGCCGTCCGTCGGCACCTGCATGACCGCTTCTTCGGCCACGCCGCCGGGCCCGGGCGCCGGCCACGCACACCCACACCCTTGTCCGTGCCGCGGCCGCGGCTGCATGCACGCAGGCAGCATGCAGGTCAGGCAACCTCAACCCGAAATCGCCAGCCGCTCCTGGTGATAGCGGCGCACCGCGGCGAACCACAGCAGCGCGGCCAGGCCGAAGCCGGCGGCCAGGTACACCGCCCAGGTCTGCAGGTCGATCGGCTCGCGGCGGATAATCTTCAGCAGCATCTGGTTCTGCGCCAGGAACGGCACCGCGAACTGCCACAGCGTGGTCTTCAACGGATACACCATCAGCGCGTAGCCGGGCAGCATCGGCAGCAGCATCAGCCAGGTCATGTGGCTCTGCGCTTCCTTCATGCTCTTGGCCGCCGCGGCCAGCACGGTCAGCAGCGAGGTACCGATGAACAGCATCGGCACCAGCACGAACAGCATCTGCAGCATCGCCACGAAGCCGACGTTGAGCTGGCGGCCGATGCCGGTGGCGAACTGCGCGCTGAGCTTGAACGCGAGCAGGGTCAGCAGCAGCGACACCAATCCGACCACGCACGCGGCGGCGATCTTGCCGCTGACGATCGCCCCGCGCGAGGCCGGCGTGGCCAGCAGCGGCTCCAGCGACTGGCGTTCGCGCTCGCCGGCGGTGGCGTCCAGGATCAGGTAGGCGCCGCCGATGAACGAGGTGATGGTCAGCAGCACCGGCAGCAGGATCGACAGCAGCGCGCCGCGCTTGGCCTCGGCGGTGGCCAGGTCCTGGGTGGCGATGTCCAGCGGCCGCGCCACCTGCGCGTCGATGCCGCGCGCGAGCAGGCGCAGCGCGCCCACCTGCTGGCTGTAGCCGCTCAACGCCGCCTGCACCCGGCTGGCGGGGATGTCCGCGTCGCGGCGGGTGCTGTCCTTGACGATCTCCACCAGCGCCGGGCGGCCTTCGCGCCAGGCCTGTTCGTAGTCCTCGCCGATGCGCAACGCCAGGTCGATGTCCTGGTTGCGGATCGCCGCGGTCAGGTCCGCCGGCGGCGCGACCGCGTTCAGGCCCTGCGCGGCGAGGAACGCGACCAGGTTCGGCGCGCGCTCGCGGCCGACCACGGCGATGTCCAGCGGCTTGTCGATCTGGGTCTTGACCCGGCTCTCGGCCAGCGCGCCCATGCCCAGGATCAGCGCCGGGTACAGCAGCGGGCCGAGCAGCAGGGCCAGTGCCAGCGTGCGGCGGTCGCGCGAGAGGTCGCGCAATTCCTTGCGCATCACGGTCAGTAGTGTGCCGAACAGGTTCATGCGTGCAGTCCCTCGTCGCTGCCGATCGCCTTGACGAAGGCGTCTTCCAGGTTGTCTTCGCCGGTCAGCGCGCGCAGCTCGTCGGCGGTGCCGGCGGCCACCACCGTGCCCTTGGCGACGATGACGATGCGATCGCACAGCGCCGCCACCTCCTGCATGATGTGGCTGGAGAAGATCACGCAGCGGCCTTCCTCGCGCAGCCCGCGCAGGAAGCCGCGCATCGCGCGGGTGGTCATCACGTCCAGGCCGTTGGTCGGCTCGTCGAGGATCACGTTGCGCGGATCGTGGACCAGCGCGCGCGCGATCGCGGTCTTGGTGCGCTGGCCCTGGCTGAAGCCCTCGGTCTGGCGGTCGAGGATGTCGTCCATGTCCAGCGCCGCCGACAGCAGCCGCGTGCGTTCGGCGATGCGCGCGGCCGGCAGGCCGTGCAGCTGGCCGAAATAGGCGATGTTCTCGCGCGCGGTCAGGCGCTTGTACACCCCGCGCGCGTCCGGCAGCACGCCCAGCGCGCGCCGCACCGCGATCGCGTCGTGGCGCGCGTCCAGGCCGTCCACGCGCACCTGGCCCTGGTCCGGGGTCATCAGCGTGTACAGCATGCGCAGCGTGGTGGTCTTGCCGGCGCCGTTGGGGCCGAGCAGGCCGGTGATCTGGCCGTCGGCGGCCTCGAAGCTGACCCCCTGCACCGCCTGCACGGTGCCGGTCTTGGTCTTGAACGCCTTGTGCAGATTGTCGGCGACGATCATGCGCGGCCCTCCCTGCGTGACGATGCGCGGCTCATGGTTCCCATCCGTTGAATGAAGTGAAAGCGGGCACGCCGCTCATCGCGTCCAGGCACTGCGCGTCCAGTTGCTTGGCGTCGGCGGTCTCGAAGAACTGGCCGAGCAGCTTGGGCATGCAGCCCAGGGTCATGGTGCCGTGGCCCTGCCCGCGCACCACCAGGTGGCGGCCGTTGGGCAGGCCCTGCAGCACGCGCTCGGCGTAGCGCGGCGGGGTCACCGGGTCCAGTTCGCCGGAGGTCAGCAGCACCGGCAAACTGGACTTGAACGGCGCGGTGAAACCGGCCGGCCGCGTGCCGGTGGGCCAGGCCGGGCACGCGGCGAAGAACATCCGCGCCACCTCCGGGCCGAGCAAGGTGCCGGTGGCGGCCGGTTCGCGGTAGCGGTCGGCGTCCTCGGCGCAGATCACCGACCACTGCATGCCGCGGCTCATCTGCCCGGCCATCTGCTTGCCCATCAGCTGCGCCAGCGACAGCAGCGGCGCGTAGCGCTCGTGCGCGGCCTCGTCCAGCACCAGCGGCAGCAGCGATGCGGTCTGCGGGGCGTAGGAGAACGAGAACGCCAGGCTGGTGACGGTATCGGCGGTGACCCGGTCGCGCTTGCTCTCGCCGCTGGCCGGGTCGCGGTAGTCCACGTCCACCGGCGCCTGCTGCAGGCGCGCCATCACCGCGCGCAGCTGGGCGCGGGTGTCGGTGGGAAAACGCTTGGCGCAGGCCGGGGTCGCCTTGCATTGCGCGGCCTGCAGGGCGATCGCGTCCTCGAAGGTGGTGGCGAACTCGCCACCGACCACCAGGTCGTTCGGCGCCACGCCGTCGAGCACCACGCTGCGGGTGTGCGCGGGGTAGCGCGCGGCGTACTGCTGGGCCACGCGGGTGCCGTAGGAGCCGCCGATCAGGTTGAGCTTGTCCACGCCGAGCGCGGCGCGCACTGCGTCCAGGTCGCCGATCGCCTGGGTGGTGGTGTAGTAGCGCGGATCGGCGCGGCCTTGCAGCGACTGCGCGCAGCGCCGCGCGTAGTCGGCCATTTCGCTCGCGCTGGGCACCTGGCTGGCATCGTCCAGCGCCAGCTCCTGGCCGTCGGCGTCCAGGCAGCGCAGCGGGTTGGACTGGCCGGTGCCGCGCTGGTCGACCAGGAAGATGTCGCGCTGCTTGCGCACCTCGCGCAGCGCCAGGTTGACGATGCCGGCGACCTCGGTGGCGGACTGGCCGGGCCCGCCGGCGAGGAAGAACACCGGGTCCGGCGTGCCGCCGCCCTGGTTGCCGGCCTCCAGCCAGGCGATGTTGAGCTCGATCCTGCGCCCGCCCGGCGCGGCCGGGTTCTCCGCCACCGCCAGGCGCGCGCACTGCGCCTCGACATTGCCGGTGGCGACCGGGCTGGTCAGCGTGCAGGGACGGAAGCGCAGCTGGCCGTAGCTGCGCTCGGCCTGCTGCGCTTGCGGCGCCCGCGCCGGCTGGCAGGCGGCGAGCAGCACGGTCGCCGCGCCCAGGGCGAGCAGTCTGCTGGGGTATCGCATGGTTCGCATCCTTGGAATGATGGCTTGCAGGATGCCATGACGCGGCCCCATGCCGGATGTGACCGAAGGCCGGGACTCGGGACTCGGGACTCGGGACTCGGGACTCGGGACTCGGGACTCGGGACTCGGGACTCGGGACTCGGGACTCGGGACGGCAGGATGATGTCCCGGGGCAAATCGCTGTCAAGCGATTTGATGAAAAAAGTGCCAGTTTTTTTAGAAAAAAGCGGCCCTTTTTTTTGCGGTTCCGGCGCAACCGCTTTTCTGTAGGAGGGGCTTCAGCCCCGACGCCTTACCGGTAACGCGTCGGGGCTGAAGCCCCTCCTACAGAAAAGCGCAAAAGCTACGAACTTGCGAAAATCCCGAGTCCCGAGTCCCGAGTCCCGAGTCCCGGCTCCCGAAGCCTCACTTGCTGCTGACGTACTTCTCGCGACGGATCTGCTGCACCGGCAGGCCGGCCTCCTTCAGCGCGTCGAAGCAGGCGTCGACCATGTTGGGATTGCCGCACAGGTAGGCGATGTCGGTCGACGGGTCGGGGGCGAATTCGGCCAGGAACTGCTGCACGTAGCCGTGGCGCACGTCCGCGTGCGGCGCGGCGGGCAGCTCGCGCGAAAAGCACGGCACGAAGCGGAACCCCGGGTGCGCCTCGGCGAAGGCGCGGAACTCGTCGCCGTACAGCAGCTCGGCCGGCGAGCGCGCGCCCAGCAGCAGCACCACCTCCACGCCGCGCTCGGCCATCGCCGCCTCCAGCAGCGGCAGCATCGAGCGGTACGGGGTCACCCCGGTGCCGGTGGCGATCAACAGGTAGCGGCGGTTGACGTCGCCCTGGCCCAGGCAGAAACGCCCGTACGGACCGCTGGCCGAGACCTGGCCGCCGATCTCCAGCCCTTCGAACAGCGCGGTGGCCGCGCCGCCGGCGACGAAGCTGACCGCGATCTCCACCACTGTGTCCGGCGGCGCGGCCGGATCGTGGCGCGTGGCCAGCGAATAGCTGCGCTTGGTCGCGGTGCCGTCGGCGTAGTGGAAATGCACCTGGACGAACTGGCCGGGCACGAACGCCAGCGGCTCACCGTCGTCGCGGACGAAGCGATAGTGGCCGACGGCCGGGGCCAGCATATGGCGATCGACCAGTTTGAGCGGAAATTGGGCAGGCACGAAGGATGCAACAGTCTGTAGCCGGGGCCGGGCCCGCGAGGTCTCCTATAATAGCGGCTGCATTTATCCGGCGCCGTCAACAAGGCGCGAAAGGCCCTGGCTTTGACTTCCCCATCCCCGAACCCGCTCCCGAGCCCGCCGGCACCGGCGCTGCGCGTGCGCGAACTGCGCAAGACCTACGACAACGGCGTGCAGGCCCTGAAGGGCGTGTCGCTGGACGTGGCGCCCGGCGATTTCTTCGCCCTGCTCGGCCCCAACGGCGCCGGCAAGTCCACCCTGATCGGCATCATCAGCTCGCTGGTGAACCTCAGCCAGGGCCAGGTCGAGGTGTTCGGCACCGACCTGGTGCGCCAGCGCAGCGCGGCGATGCAGCTGATCGGCCTGGTGCCGCAGGAGATCAACTTCAACCTGTTCGAGCAGCCGTTCGACATCCTGGTCAACTACGCCGGCTTCTACGGCATGCCGCGCGCCCAGGCCGAGGCGATGGCCGAGGTGGAGCTCAAGCGCGCGCACCTGTGGGAGAAGGCGCGGGTGATGAGCCGCACGCTGTCCGGCGGCATGAAGCGGCGGCTGATGATCGCGCGGGCGATGATGACCCAGCCGCAGCTGCTGATCCTCGACGAGCCCACCGCCGGCGTGGACATCGAGATCCGCCGCGACATGTGGCGGGTGCTGCGCGAGATCAACCTCGCCGGCACCACCATCATCCTGACCACCCACTACCTGGAAGAAGCCGAACACCTGTGCCGCAACCTGGCGATCATCGACCACGGCCGCATCGTCGAGCAGGGGCCGATGCGCGAGCTGCTGGCCAAGCTCGACGTGGAGGGCTTCCTGTTCGACATCGACGGCGAGTTGCCGGCGCAGCTGCCGGCGATCGAAGGCACCACGATGTTCGCGCAGGACGCGCATACGCTGGACCTGGACATGCCGCGGGCGATGGACCTCAACCGCGTGTTCGCCGCGCTCGGCGACGCCGGCATCCGCGTGCGCTCGATGCGCACCAAGAGCAACCGCCTGGAGGAGCTGTTCGTGCGCCTGACCGGCGACAACCGGGACCCTGCAAGCCCGGCGGACGCGGATCCGCCGAAGCAGCCCCCCGCCGCCTGATCCCCCTTTCGCTGGACGACGATGAACACCACAAGCACTCCGCCCCCCCACCTTTCCGAGGCCACGCCGACCCAGCGCAACTGGGTCGCGCTGGGCACCGTGGTGCGCCGCGAGGTCAAGCGCATCCTGCGCATCTGGGGCCAGACCCTGGTGCCGCCGGCGATCACCATGACCCTGTACTTCCTGATCTTCGGCGGGCTGATCGGCTCGCGCGTGGGCGAGATGGGCGGCTACAGCTACATGCAGTTCATCGTCCCCGGGCTGGTGATGATGAGCGTGATCCAGAACAGCTACGGCAACATCAGCTCCAGCTTCTTCGGCGCCAAGTTCGGCCGCCACGTCGAGGAGCTGCTGGTCAGCCCGATGCCCAACTGGGTGATCCTGTGGGGCTATGTCGCCGGCGCGGTGCTGCGCGGGCTGATGGTCGGGGTGATCGTGCTGATCATCGCGATGTTCTTCACCCCGGTGCGCATCCCGCATCCGCTGGTGACGCTGAGCACGGTGCTGCTGGGCGCGACGATCTTCTCGCTGGCCGGCTTCATCAACGCGGTGTACGCGAAGAAGTTCGACGACGTGGCGATCGTGCCGACCTTCATCCTGACCCCGCTGACCTACCTGGGCGGCGTGTTCTATTCGGTCAAGCTGCTGCCCGGCTGGGCCGAGGCGGCGACCCACGCCAACCCGATCTTCTACATGGTCAACGCGTTCCGCTACGGCCTGCTCGGCAGCAGCGACGTGCCGCTGTGGGTGGCCTATGCGCTGATGCTGGGCTTCGTCGCGGTGCTCAGCGCGCTGGCGCTGTGGCTGCTCAAGCGCGGCGTGGGACTGCGCAGCTGAGCATGCGCCGCCCCGTCGTGGCGCGGTCGCGGTGGCTGCTGTGCGCCGCCGTCGTGGCCCTGCCCTGCGCCGCTTCCGCCGCCGGGCAGGCGCCGGCCGCGCTTGCCGACGACACGCTGTACCGCCTGGGCCAGGCCGACGGCACCCAGCTGGCGCAGGCACGCTACTGCGACCTGCCGCGGACCGAGGTCGCGCGCCTGGCCAGCGCCCTGCAGCACGCCGCGCGCGAGCGCGCGCTGGCCGCCAACGCGGCGTTCGACGCGGCCGAGCACAGCGCCGCGATGAAATCCGGGTTCGACGACTTCCGCCGGTTGATCGCCCTCGTCGACGCGCAGGGCGACGCGCAGGATCCGGCGCAACGCCAGGCGCGCTACCGCGAGCAGTGCGCCGAGGTGCGCGCCGGGGTCGAGGCGCTGATCGGCCCGCTGCCCGAGGAAGAAGCCAAGGACTAGGCGCTGTTCCGCCCCCCACCACCAGAAAGGCACCAGATGCGCATCCTGATCCTCGGCGCCGGCGGCACCGGCGGCTACTTCGGCGGACGCCTGGCCCAGGCCGGCGTCGACGTCAGTTTCCTGGTGCGCCCGGCGCGCGCCGAACGCCTGCGCCGCGACGGCCTGCGCATCCGCAGCCCGCGCGGCGACGCGCAGCTGGCGGTGGCCACGGCGACCGCCGATGCGCTGCCGGCGCTGGCCGCGGCGCAACCGTTCGACCTGGTCATCCTCAGCTGCAAGGCCTACGACCTGGACAGCGCGCTGGACGCGGTGGCGCCGGCGATGAGCGCCGCCACCACGCTGCTGCCGATCCTCAACGGGCTGCGCCACTACCCGGTGTTGGACGCGCGCTTCGGCCGCGAGCGCGTGCTCGGCGGGCTGTGCTTCATCAGCGCCACGCTGGACGCGGACGGCGTGGTCCAGCACCTGGGCAAGCCGGCCTCGCTGACCTTCGGCGAACGCGACGGGCATGGCACAGACAGCGCGCGGGTGCGCGCGTTCGCCGCTGCCTGCGCGGCGGCCGGCCTCGACCATGTCGCCGCGCCGCGGATCGCGCAGGAGCAATGGATCAAGTACACCTTCCTGACCGCGCTGGCCGCCGGCACCTGCCTGATGCGCGCGCCGGTCGGTCGCATCGTCGCCGGCGACGACGGCGATGCGCTGATGCGCGGGCTGTACGCCGAATGCCTGGCGGTGGCGGCCGCGGCGGGCGAGCCGATCCCCGACACGGCCCAGGCCAGCGCGCTGCAGTTGCTGACCCAGCCCGGCTCGCCGACGAAGGCCTCGATGCTGCGCGACCTGGAGGCCGGGCAGCAGGTGGAAGCGCAGCACATCGTCGGCGACATGCTGGCGCGCGCCCGCGCCGCCGGCCACGCCGCGCCGTGGCTGACGGCCGCGTACTGCCATCTGCAGGCTTACCAGACCGGGCTGGCGGAGCGCTGAGACACGCGGCAGCACCGCCGCCCCCCCCTGTAGGAGCGGCTTCAGCCGCGACCGGACGTACCGGCAGAGCGGTCGCGGCTGAAGCCGCTCCTACAGAGGAAACAAGGCAATGGCCGCCCGCAATCTTCGCGCGCCGCTGACGCCCGCCCCGCCTATGCTCGGCGACCTCACCACGGCCGGCAGCGCATGAAGTTCATGGAAAAGATATTCCGCGGCGGCCACATCGTGATCATCCTGCTGTTCCTGCTGTGCGCCGCCGGGCTGGTGTCGATGGCGGTGCTGGAGCTGTGGCACGGGCTCACCCCCGGCGGCGACCTGGTGGTGCGCGACCGCTTCAACGTGGTGCTGGAGGCGATCGGCCTGCTGACCGTGGCGCTGGTGACGCTGGAACTGGGCCAGACCATCTTCGAGGAAGAGGTGCAGCGCGACGTCAAGGTCAGCGGCCCCACCCGGGTCCGGCGCTACCTGTCGCGCTTCTTCGTGGTCATCGTCATCGCCCTGGCGATCGAGACGCTGGTATCGATCTTCGAGCTGATGCACGACGACCCGTCCAAGCTGCCCTACGCCACCGCCGTGGGGCTGTGCGCGGCGCTGCTGCTGATCGCCTGGGGCGTGTTCGTGCGCCTCAACCGCAGCGCCGAGGAACTGGAGCCCGAAGCGATGGCCGAAGCCAAGCGCGAGGACAAGCAGGTCGAGTGACCCGCTACTCCGCCGGTGCCGGTGCCGGTGCCGGCGCGCGGCGCAAGCGCCGCGTCATCCATTCGCCCAGGTCGTCGAGCACCGTGAACGCGGCCGGGATCACGATCAGGCTCAGCAGCGTGGAGGTGATCAGCCCGCCGATCACCGCGATCGCCATCGGCGCGCGGAAGCTGGAGTCACCGGACCAGCCCAGCGCGATCGGCATCATGCCCGCGCCCATCGCCAGCGTGGTCATGATCACCGGCTGGGCGCGCTTGCGGCAGGCGTCGATCAGCGCATCGTGCTGGCTCAGGCCGTGCTCGTCCTCGGCGATCACCGCATAGTCCACCAGCAGGATCGAGTTCTTGCTGGCGATGCCGATCAGCATCAGCAGGCCGATCAGCGCCGGCAGCGACAGCAGGTTCTGGGTCAGCAGCAGCGCGCCGAACGCGCCGCCGGCGCACAGCGGCACCGCGGTGAGGATGGTCAGCGGCATCAGCGCGTGGTTGAACAGCAGCAGCAGCACCATGTAGATGCATACCAGGCCCGCGGCCATCGCCAGCAGGAAGCCGACGAACAGCTCGACGAACACCTCGGCATCGCCGGTGTTGAGGAAACTGACCCCGTCGGGCAGCTTCTGCACGCTGGGCAGTGCCTGCACCTCGTCCATCACCTCGCCCAGCGGGCGGCCGTTGAGCTCGGCGCTGAGGGTGACGTTGCGCTGGCGCTGGTAGCGCGAGATCTGCGCCGGGCCGCTGCCGGCGCTGATGTCAGCCACCGCCGCCAGCGGCACCGGGCCGTAGCGGCCGTTCACGCGCAGCTGGCCGATCAGCGCCGGGTTGTCCAGCTGCGCCTCGGCGAAGCCGACCCGGATCGGCACCTGCCGCTCGGGCAGGTTGAGCTTGGCCAGGCGCTGCTCGTAGTCGCCGGAGGTGGCGATGCGCGCGGCCTCGGCGATGTCGGCGGTGGCCACGCCCAGGTCGGCGGCGCGCGCGGAATCCGGCGCGATCACGATCTCCGGACGCAGCAGCGACGCCGAGGAAGTGACGCTGCCCAGGCCGCGGATCGTGCGCAGGTCGCGCTCCAGCGCGATCGACGCGTCCTGCAGGCGCTGCGGATCGTCGCCGGCCAGCACCAGCTGCATCATCTCGCCGGCTTCGGAGCTGAGGTAGCTCACCCGCACCCCGGCCAGGTTCGCCAGCTGGGTGCGTACCAGGCGTTCGAGCGTCTTCTGGTCGCGGTCGCGGTCCTCGGCCGGGCCCCAGTCGAGGATCAGCATGGCCTTGCGCGGCTCGCCGACGCCGGACTTGGACGGATCGCCCACGTCCAGCACCGCGCCCACCGAGGTGTACACCTGCTTGAGCTCGGGGATGCCGCGCAGCTGCGCGCGGGCGCGCTCGGCCACCGCCATGGTCTGCTGCAGGGTGGTGCCCGGCGGCAGTTCCAGGCTCAGGTTGCTGCGGCCCAGGTCGGAGGTGGGAATGAAGGTGGTGGGGATCAGCGGCACGATCGCCAGCGACGCCACGAACAGGCCGGTGGCGATCCACAGCGTGCGCGCGCGATGGCGCAGCGCCGCGTCCACCCAGCCCAGGTACCAGGTCATCAGCCGCGACTCGCGGTGCGTTTCCGGATGCGCCTTGAGCGTGTAGGCGGCCATCATCGGCGTCAGCAGGCGCGCCACCAGCAGCGAGAACAGCACTGCGGTGGCCGCGGTCCAGCCGAACTCGCGGAAGAACTTGCCGGCGATGCCGGGCATGAAGGCCACCGGCACGAACACCGCCGCCAGGGTCAGCGAGGTGGCGATCACCGCGGTGCCGATCTCGGCGGCGGCGTCGCGCGCGGCCTCCAGCGGCGGCTTGCCCATGCGCAGGTGGCGCACGATGTTCTCGATCTCCACGATCGCATCGTCGACCAGGATGCCGACCACAACGCTCAGCGCCAGCAGGGTGATCAGGTTGAGGCTGAAGCCGAACCAGTACATCACCGCGAAGGTGGGGATGATCGACAGCGGCAGCGCCACCGCCGACACCCAGGTCGCGCGCCAGTCGCGCAGGAACAGCCACACCACCAGCAGCGCCAGCAACGCGCCTTCCCACAGCATCGTCATCGACGAGTTGTACGAGCGCAGGGTCTCGTCGATCACCGTGGTGACCAGCTTGAAGCTCACGCCCGGATGCGCGGCCTTGAGCGTCTCCAGCGCCGCCTCCACGCCCTCGGCCACGTCGACCTCGCTGGAGCCGCGCGTGCGCGACATCGAGAACGCCACCACCGGCTTGCCGTCCAGCAGCGCGGCCTGGGTCGGGTCGGCGGCGGCGTCGCTGATGCTGGCCAGCGCCGACAGGCGCACCGCGCGGCCGTCGGCCACGCTGATGCTGTAGTCGCGCAGCGCGGAGGCGTCGGCGATGGTGCCGACGGTGCGGATCACCTGCTGGCTGCCGTCGAGCTCGGCCTTGCCGCCGGCGCGCTCGACCTGGATCCGCGCCAGCTGCTGCGACACGTCGCCGGCGGTGACGCCGAAGGCCTGCAGCGCGTTGGGGTCCAGGTCCACCCGCACCTGGCGCTCGACGCCGCCCACGCGGGTCACCTGGGCCACGCCCGGCACGCCGTACATCGCCTTGCTGACCTCGCGGTCGACGAACCAGCTGAGCTCGTCGGGCGTCATCGCCGGGGCGACCACCGCGTAGGTCATCAGCGAGCCGCCGATATCGACCTTGGACACCACCGGTTCCTGGATGTCCTGCGGCAGGTCGGTGCGGATCTTGGTGACCGCGTCGCGGGTATCGTCCAGCGCGGTGGGCAGGTCGGTGCTGAGGAAGAACTCGATGCTGGTGACGCTGACGCCTTCGTTGACGGTGGACATCACCCGCTTGACGTTGGGGATGGTCGCCACCGAATCCTCGATCCGGCGCGTGACCTCGGTCTCCAGCTGGCTCGGCGATGCGCCGGGCTGGGTGATGGTCACCGTGGTCATCGGGAAGGCGATGTCCGGGAAGCGCGCCACCGGCAGCTTGTGGAAGCCCCACAGGCCGGCCACGCACAGCACCAGGAACACCATCAGCGCCGGCAGCGGACGCTTGATCGCCCAGGCGGAGAAGTTCATGGCGCCGGCTTCGCCGCGGCCGCGGCCGCGTTCGCCACCACCCGCACCCGGTCGCCGTCGCCGAGGAAGCCGGCGCCCTGCTCGACCACCGCATCGCCGGCCTTGAGCCCTTCGACGATCTCCACGCGGCCGTCGACGGTGGCGCCGGTGCGCACGCGCAGGCGGCGCGCGATCTGCTTGTCGACCGCGAACACGTACGGGTGGCCGTCGCGCTGCACCACCGCGGCGGCCGGCACCATCAGCGCCGGACCGGCGCCGACGACGATGCGGCCCTCGACGTAGGTCCCGGGCTTGAGCGGCCCGGGTTCGGGCAGGTCGGCGTAGATGGTGCCGGTGCGGGTCTGGCTGTCCACGCCCGGGCTGACCGCGCGGATGCGCCCGGCGACGCTGCCGCCGGCGGCGGGCAGGGTCACGAGAGCCCCCGGCGCGACCAGCGGCAGCTCGGCCTCGGGCAGCTCGGCGCGCCATTCCAGGCGGCCGTCGCGGATCAGGCGCAGCAGCTCGGTCCCGGACGCGACCACCTGCCCGGGCTGCACCAGCCGCCTGGAGACGATGCCGTCGGCGGGCGCGCGCAGTTCGGCGAAGTCGCGGCGCAGCTGCGCCGCATCGCGTGCGGCGCGCGCGGTGTTGCGCTGCGCCTCGGCCTGGGTGCGCGCGGCGCGCAGCTCGTCCAACTGCGAGGCGCTGATGTACTTGTCCTTGACCAGCTGCTCGGCGCGCGACAGGTTGGCCTGCGCCAGTACCACGCTGGCGTCGGCCTCGGCCAGGCCGGCGCGGGCCTGCTGCAGGTCGCTGTCCAGGGTGCGGTGGTCCAGTTCCAGCAGCACCTGGCCGCGGCGCACCGCCTGGCCGACATCGACGTTGAGCGCGGTGACGCGCGCGCCGCTGATCTCCACGCCCAGCTGCATCTCCTCGTACGCCGAGACCGGGCCGGACACCAGCACGGTGCGCTGGATCGACCGCGGCTCGGCGCGGACCAGGGTCACCGCCAGCGCCGAGGCGTCGGCGTCGGCCTCCGGTTCGGCCGGCTTGCCGCACCCGGCCAGGACCAGCATCGCGCCGGCAAGCACCACGACCAAGAGCGGACGAACAGGCATGCAGGGCTTTCCGTAGACAGTGCAGCCGGATCGGTGCCGGGCGATTGTACCGGCAAGTTCAGCGTGCAACGGCCTGCACGCGCGGCGCTTCAGGCGGCGGCAGGCAGGGAGAAGAACGCCCGGGCGGTGGCGGTGGTCGCCGCGGCGGTCGCCGCCGCGTCCTCGCCGCGGTCGCGCGCCAGTTCCTCGACGATATGCGCCAGGAATGCAGGTTCGTTGCGGCGGTCCTTGGGCAGGGGCGTGAGCGTGCGCGGCAGCAGGTACGGCGCGTCGGTCTCGACCATCAGCCGCGACGCCGGGATGTTGCGCACCAGTTCGCGCAGGTGCGCGCCGCGGCGCTCGTCGCACAGCCAGCCGGTGATGCCGATGTGCCAGTCGCGGTCCAGGTAGTCGAACAGCTCCTCGCGGCTGCCGGTGAAGCAGTGCACCACCACCGGGCCGAGCTTGCCGTCGAACTGCTTCATCAGCGCCAGGAAATCGGCATGCGCGTCGCGCTGGTGCAGGAACAACGGCTTGCGCGCGCCGCCGGCCGCCAGCTCGCTGGCCAGCTGCAACTGGCGCTCGAACGCGCGGTGCTGCGCCGGGCGCGGGGCGAAATCGCGGAAATAGTCCAGGCCGCATTCGCCCACCGCCACCACCTGCGGATGCGCATGCAGCGCGCGCATCTCCGCATCGCATTCGGCGGTGTATTCCAGCGCATGGTGCGGGTGCACGCCGGCGGTGGCGTACAGGAAGCCGGGGTGCTGCTGCGCCAGCTGCAGCGCCTGCGGCGAATGCTCGCGGCTGGCGCCGGTGACCACCATCTGCGCCACCCCGGCCGCGCGCGCGCGCTGCAGCACCGCGTCGCGGTCGCGGTCGAAGGAGTCGTGGGTGAGGTTGGCGCCGATATCGATCAGGGACATGGAACGGTGGGCCGCAGCAAGGACGGCCGCCGATTGTAAGCGGCCGCGCCGCACGCGGTGGCCGCACGCATGCGCCAAAACGCGAGGCGGCGGCGCGCGGCGCTCTACACGCGGCGGGGCGATCCGTATCCTTGGCCGATGGCCTCCCCCGTTTTTCCGATCGACCCGCTGCTGCCGCAGATCCGCGCCAGCCTCGCCCGCCATCCGCGGCTGGTGCTCGAAGCCCCGCCCGGCGCCGGCAAGACCACCCAGGTGCCGCCGGCGCTGCTCGACGCGCCGTGGCTGGACGGGCGCCGCATCGTGATGCTGGAACCGCGCCGGGTGGCCGCGCGCAGCGCCGCCACGTTCATGGCCCGGCAGCTGGGCCAGGCGCCGGGCGAGACGGTGGGCTACCGCATCCGCTTCGAGAACAAGGTCTCTTCGCGCACCCGCATCGAGGTGGTCACCGAAGGCATCCTGACCCGGATGATCCAGGACGACCCGATGCTCGACGGCGTCGGCGCGCTGCTGTTCGACGAGTTCCACGAGCGCCACCTGGCCGGCGACCTGGGCCTGGCGCTGGCGCTGGACGTGCAGGCGCAGGTGCGCGAGGACCTGCGCATCGTGGTGATGTCGGCGACGCTGGACGGCGAGCGGCTGGCGCAGTTCCTGGACGCGCCGCGGCTGTCCAGCGCGGGGCGCAGCCATCCGGTGGAGATCGCGCACTTCCCCGCGCGCCGCGACGAATCGCTGGAAGCGCAGACCCGCCGCGCGGTGGATCACGCGCTGCAGCAGCACCCCGGCGACGTGCTGGTGTTCCTGCCCGGCCAGCGCGAGATCGCGCGGGTGCAGGCGGCGCTGGAGGGGTCCGGGACCGTGTCGGGGCTCTCGTCCGGTACGGCTTCGGGAGTCGTCTCATCAGGCGCCGCCTCGGGCGTGTCCTCGTCCGCTGCTGCTTCTGGTTCCCGCTCTTCCGGCACCGCCTCCGGCGTACCCTCATCCGGCGCTGCGCGCCACCTTCTCCCGGGGGGAGAAGGGAGTGGCGGCGTCGACATCCTGCCGTTGCATGGCGAGTTGCCGGTCGAGCAGCAGGCCAAGGTGCTGCAACCCGATCCGCAGAGACGCCGCCGCGTGGTGCTGGCCACCAACGTGGCCGAGTCCTCGGTCACCCTGCCCGGCGTGCGGGTGGTGATCGACGCCGGGCTGGCGCGCGAGCCGCACTACGACCCCAACAGCGGCTTCTCGCGGCTGGACGTGACCGCCATCGCCCAGGCCTCGGCCGACCAGCGCGCCGGGCGCGCCGGGCGCGTGGCGTCGGGCTGGGCCTACCGGCTGTGGCCGCAGTCGCAGCGGCTGGAGGCGCAGCGCCGGCCCGAGATCGCGCAGGTGGAACTGGCCGGGCTGGCGCTGGAACTGGCCGCGTGGGGCAGCGACGCGCTGCGCTTCGTCGATCCGCCGCCGGCCGGCGCGCTGGCCGCCGCGCGCGAGCTGCTGCAACGGCTGGGCGCCTTGAGCGAGAACCACGCGGTCACCGCGACCGGCCGGCGCATGCTCGCGCTGGGCACGCACCCGCGGCTGGCGGCGATGCTGCTGGCCGCGCCGGATGCGCGCGCGCAGGCGCTGGCCTGCGACCTGGCCGCGCTGGTCGAAGCGCGCGACCCGCTGCGCCAGGGCGGCGACGCGCTGGCCGCACGCTGGCGCGCGCTGGCCGCGTTCCGCCGCGGCCGCGCCCCGCACGACGCCAACCGCGGCGGCCTGGCCGCGATCGATGCGGCGGCCAGGCAATGGCGGCGACGCCTGCGCAGCGACGCCACCCCACCGGACAGCGTGGAGGCGCACGAACTCGGCGACCTGCTCGCCCATGCCTTCCCCGACCGCATCGCCGCACGCCACCCGTCCGACCCGCTGCGCTACCTGCTGGCCAACGGCCGCAGCGCGCGCCTGTTCGACCACAGCGACCTGCGCGGCGAACCGTGGCTGGTCGCCACCGAGCTGCGCTACGAGGCCAAGGACGCGCTGCTGCTGCGCGCCGCGCCGGTGGACGAGGCGCGGCTGCGCGCCGATTTCCCGCAGCGCTTCGTGCAGCAGGACGTGGTGCGCTGGGATGCGGAGCGGCGCGCGCTGAGCGCGCTGCGCGAGAGCCGCTTCGATCGCATCGTGCTCGACAGCCGCCCGGCCGGCCGCGTCGATCCGGCGCATGCCGCCGCCGCGTTGACCGACGCGGTGCGCGAACTGGGCCTGCACGCGCTGCCGTGGAGCGAGCCGCTGCGCCAATGGCGCGCGCGCGTGGCCGGGCTGCGCCTGTGGATGCCGGAGCTGGACCTGCCCGACCTGGGCGACGCCGCGTTGCTGGCCACGCTCGACGCCTGGCTGCGCCCGGCCTTCGCCGGCAAGACCCGGCTCGACGCGCTGGACGAGGACGCCCTGGCCGAGGCGCTGAAATCGCCGCTGCAATGGAGCCAGCGGCAGGCGATCGACCGCCATGCGCCGACCCGGATCACCGTGCCGTCCGGCATGGAACGGCGCATCGACTACGCGCTGGACCACGACGGCCAGCCGCGGCCGCCGGTGCTGGCGGTGAAGCTGCAGGAGCTGTTCGGCCTGGCCGACACCCCGCGCATCGCCGACGGCCGCGTGCCGCTGGTGCTGCACCTGCTCTCGCCCGGCGGGCGCCCGCTGCAGGTGACCCAGGACCTGCGCAACTTCTGGTCCAGCACCTATCCGGAAGTGAAGAAGGAGATGAAGGGACGCTACCCGCGCCACCCCTGGCCGGACGACCCCTGGACCGCCGCCGCCACCCATCGCGCCAAGCCGCGCGGCACCTGACGCTCGCGGGCCGAAGACGATCTCGATCCGGCGACGTCATCGCGGTGCCTGCGACGCAAGGTGGCGGCGATGCGGAACAGCGGCTGCACGACGCGCTCCGAGCGGCCTGCAACGCCTGCCTGCATGCAGGAAGGAGGGACCCCGCCAAACCCATGGCCGGCAATCCCGCGGCGACCGCGACGCTGCATGCCGAACCGGCGCAATCGCCGTACGACGGCCACCAGCCGCTCCTGCCCTCCGATCCAATGCGTTTCCCAGCCAGGCATTGCCGCCAGGCCGCGCAGACGCCACGCACGTCGGCCGGTGCCCCTTCCGCAGCCGGCTCCCCCAGCCGGCACGTGCGCACGGTACCGCCGCACGCGCCTGCAAAGCGGCCCACATTCAGCCGCCAGACGAATCCGCGACGGCGCGCTAACGCCATCTATACGGCGGCCAAGGGACACTGCAGCCCTTATTCCTGCAAGAAGGAACGCCCATGAACAAGCTGACCATCATCACCGACCGCGCCCTGGACCGTGCGCTGGATTTCGCCAGCCAGGCCGGCGACAGCCTCAAGCACCTCGGGCCGCAGGCGAACCGGTGGTTGCAGTCGGGCGCCGCGATGGGCGCGATCAAGACCGGTGCGGCGATGGGTGCGGTAAGGACCGGCACCAAGGTCGCCGGCACGGTGGTACGCCGCAACCCGGCCATCGCGATCGCCGCCGCGGCGCTGGGCGCCGGCCTGCTGGGCTATGCGATCTACCGCAAGCGCCAGCGCGACCGCAACGGGCCGATCGACGGCGATTCGCAGCGCATCGAGGCCAGCAAGCGCGGCAATGCCGGCGCGCGGCGTTCGGCGACGCGGGTCTCCCGCCGCGCCGCGGCCGCGCAGGAAGGCACCCAGGAATAACGCGCCGTATCGCCGTATCGCCGTCGGACGGCGGCGGCAGCGAAAGAAGCGACCGGGCTACGTCCGGTCGCTTTGTTTTAGGCGCTACTTGAGGCACCACGCCGCGGCACGCTGGCATCTTGCAGACGGGTTTCAGTCCCGATCCTTGCGGCCGCGATCGGCCGCTTCATGCGTCGCGACTGAAGTCGCTCCCACAGTCCTGTCGATCCTTCCGATCGTGGCGAGCTGCCACTGTCCGTCACGATTGAATCGCGTGCAGAACGCACATCCGGCGGACCGAAGGCACACTTGCCCCTGTAGGAGAGACTTCAGTCCCGACCCGTTGCGGCCACGGTAGGCTCGCCACTTCCTTTGTCGCGACTGAAGTCGCTTGTGTCTTATGCGGGTATACCGTTGAGGTGAGAGCGGAGTGCGGCAGGCCGCTAAGTCG
>NZ_JAFIWC010000067.1 GCF_017163755.1 Xanthomonas sp. | reverse complement strand
CGGTGGATCTTTCCACCGCCCCAGCCAGGCCACCGAAACCGACACCCTTCTCGCACCGGGAGAAGGTGGCCCGAAGGCCGGATGAGGGTGCGTGGGAAGCCTCGTGCACTCGATCCACGAGCGTACCCTCACCCCAACCCCTCTCCCGGTGGAAGAGGGGCTTCCGCTGCTCAGCCCGACTTGCGGCCAGCATCCGGTGGATCTTTCCACCGCCCCAGCCACGCCACCGAAACCGACACCCTTCTTCCACCGGGAGAAGGTGGCCCGAAGGGCCGGATGAGGGTGCGCGGGAAGCCTCGTGTACTCGATCCACGAGGGCTTCGCTCCGTACCCTCACCCCAACCCCTCTCCCGGTGGGAGAGGGGCTTAGCGGCTCAGCCC
>NZ_JAFIWC010000066.1 GCF_017163755.1 Xanthomonas sp. | reverse complement strand
TGGGAGAAGGGTGTCGGCTTCGGGACGTGACTGCGGGCGGTGGAAAGATCCGTCGGGCTGGCCGACAAGCTGGGCTGAGCCGCTAAGCCCCTCTCCCACCGGGAGAGGGGTTGGGGTGAGGGTACGGAGCGAAGCCCTCGTGGATCGAATGCACGAGGCTTCCCGCGCACCCTCATCCGGCCCTTCGGGCCACCTTCTCCCGGTGCGAGAAGGGTGTCGGTTTCGGTGGCCTGGCTGGGGCGGTGGAAAGATCCACCGGGTGCTGGCCGCAGTCGGGCTGAGCAGCGGAAGCCCCTCTCCCACCGGGAGAGGGGTTGGGGTGAGGGTACGGAGCGAAGCCCTCGTGGATCGAGTGCACGAGGCTTCCCGCGCACCCTCATCCGGCCCTTCGGGCCACCTTCTCCCGGTGCGAAAAGGGTGTCGGTTTCGGTGGCCTGGCTGGGGCGGTGGAAAGATCCACCGGGTGCTGGCCGCAGTCGGGCTGAGCAGC
>NZ_JAFIWC010000065.1 GCF_017163755.1 Xanthomonas sp. | reverse complement strand
TGCGCGCACCTGTTTCCAGCCGGGCCGCCGTTAGCCGGTTGATCCTACTCGGGAAAACGTGGGGATACCTCAGGGTCAGAGTAAACTTTCCCTGTGATCGGCACTCTAGCGCACTCTGATCCCAGTTCTTGTTTGAACAAAAGGGGGTAGGGCCACCTAAATGGAGCCTGCTTCCGAATGAAAATTAGTTGACATCACCTGCGTTTGGTAGCAGCCTCTGCTCAAGGAGCGTAGAAACTCCTCTAGTAGCGGTACCCACCTCCGACAAACCGGTGGGTTTTTTGTGCTTGATCCTCAGGCGCAACCGACGCGATGCCTGCGTCGGGAGGGCGGCTAATACAACACCCTTCGGGGAAATACGCCCGCCGTCTACTAGCGGTTTCTAACCTCCCGACATCCCGTCGCCGATCGGCTGCGGGTTCTTGTTCGTCAAGGAGGACTTCGCCATGCGTCAACCGTCATCCCGCCCCGCCACCGCGCGCAAGCGTGCATCGCGTCACTCGCACTGCCCGAACT
>NZ_JAFIWC010000064.1 GCF_017163755.1 Xanthomonas sp. | reverse complement strand
GTTGCGGCAGGCGTCGTTGAAGGCCGTGCGGTGCGACAAGGACGTGGCCGACCTGGGCGACTCGGACCGGCCGGCGCCCGCCGGCAAGCCCGCCGAAGTGCCGGCGCTGGCGCCCAGGAAAAAGACCGGGAGCGGCGAGAACCAGCGCCGGCCGCCCAAGCTCTCCAGCCCGACCAAGATCATCTTCCCGGACATCGGCGCCACCAAGCAGGAAGTGTGGGACTACTACGCCGCGGTGATGGACCACCTGTTGCCGGAGATCGCCGGCCGGCCGCTGTCGATCATCCGCTGCCCGAGCGGCGCCGAGAAGCCGTGCTTCTTCCAGAAGCACCACACCGCGGGCCTGGAACTGGTGAAGTCGGTGCGGTTGAAGGAAGAGAGCGGCAACAACGCCTACTACCTGGTGGTCGACGACGCGGCCGGGTTGTTCGAGCTGGTCCAGTTCAACGCGCTGGAGTTCCATCCCTGGGGTTCGCATGCCGATCGCCCGGACTCGGCCGACCGGGTGGTGTTCGACCTGGATCCCGGGCCGGACGTGCCGTTCGCCGAGGTCAAGAAGGCCGCCACCGACATCCGCA
>NZ_JAFIWC010000063.1 GCF_017163755.1 Xanthomonas sp. | reverse complement strand
CAGCGACTGCGAGAACTTCCGGAACACGTCCTCGACCAGATGGTTGCCCCTTCATGAAAAACGTGGGGATGCCTCAGACTCTGACCCCGTTTACCCTAAGACTGGGGTCAGAGTGCTTTTTCCAATGTGTCGGACACAAAGAAAGTGCACTCAGGCCCCATTTGCTGACAGCTTAGCGCCCTGTAGGCGAGACCAGCCAATGGTTGCAGTGCATGCAGAAATCCACAGGCATGGGAACCACGCGTAAAGACGAACCGTTGGGGACATGCCCACACTTAGGACACCTGCGGCGACTGTTCACGAACAGCGAAATGCTCAAGATGGCGACTCCGAGCGCCCCGAGGGCGAAGGGCAGGTATCTGCCCGCCTGGATGCCCGGAAGGGCCAATGGAAATGCAAGCGCTAACGCCAAGGTACCAAACACCGATCTCGCGAGCTGCCATCGACGCTTATGCGCAGGGGCTGACGCTGCCCATGCAGCTAAGATCTCACTATCAATTACCGGTCTCGCAAACATAGAAGGCCTAATTTCTATTGGGCCGCCCAAATGCGGCATGGAACGATCCTCGCCGAGCCGTTGACTGCCGTCAATCGGCTAGGGACTCAAAGGTTTGTAGCCCTTGCGAGCCAGGGATGTAAGAACTGGGTCCGAGTCCACCTTTGAGGTACTGCGTACAGAGAAAGGTGCGCTCTGACACCGTCTTCTCAAGTCTCATGGCATTCAGCACGATTCGCCGCGAGTCACCAGCAAATCTACGCTCCTGTCATGTGGCGCATCCTTGCTAGACGTGAGAACACGGGTCAGAGCGCACTTTATAAGAAAAATGCACTCTGACCCTGAGGCATCCCCACGTTTTTCATGAAGGGGCAACCATCTGGTCGAGGACGTGTTCCGGAAGTTCTCGCAGTC
>NZ_JAFIWC010000062.1 GCF_017163755.1 Xanthomonas sp. | reverse complement strand
CTGAGGTATCCCCACGTTTTCCCGAGTAGGATCAACCGGCTAACGGCGGCCCGGCTGGAAACAGGTGCGCGCATGGCGCAGTCTTCAAGGTGACTAAACCGATAGAGGACTGACGACCATGCGCGCCAGCCAAGTATTGCAGAAGTGCCTGTGTGATTCATTGGAGCCGATGCACGCGCTGCGCGAGGCGGTACTGTTGCGTTCGGTTGAGGCGCTGATTGCGGCGCAGCGATTGACCCTGACCGATGTCGCGCGCGCCTGGCCCGGGGCCGAGCGCGTCAAGGCGCCACTCAAGGCCTTTGATCGGCTGCTCAGCAACCAGCGCCTGCATGATGAGCGCGAGCGGATCTACGCCGACATGGCGCGCTGGCTGCTGCGTGGACTGAGGCCGGTGATCGTGATCGATTGGAGTGATCTGAAGGCCGACAAGTCGTGGTGCCTGCTGCGCGCTGCCGTTCCCATTGGTGGACGCACGCTCCCTGTGCTGGACATGGTGTTTGCGGGCAAGCAGCAGGGCACGCCTGCGGCAGAGAAACGTTTTCTCAAGCGTCTGGCGGCCCTGATGCCCAAACATGCCCGACCGATCCTGATCACCGACGCGGGCTTCCGCACTCCCTGGTTCCGGGCAGTCTCCGCACAGGGTTGGGATTGGGTGGGACGATTGCGAGGCACAACCCAGGTCAAGCCCGTCGACGTGGAGGACCGGACTGATCAATGGGTGCCGTGCCGGGCCCTGCATCCGTTGGCCTGCGAGAAGCCCAGGTTGCTTCCTGCGATGCACATCAATCGCGGTTGGCCGCTGGCATGCTGCTTGGCGGTCTATCGCAAGCGAGCCAAGGGCCGCAAGCACATCACCCGGCACGGAACAGTGGCGCGCAGCAAGCTCAGCCGGCAATGTGCAGCGCGGGAGCGCGAACCGTGGTTGATCATGGCCTCACCCGGTCTGGTGCACATGAGTGCACGACAACTGGTCACGCTGTATGGGCGCAGGATGCAGATCGAATCCTCCTTCCGCGATCTGAAGTCGCATCACTACGGTCATGGCTTCGAGGACAGCTTGACCCGCAAGCGCCGTCGGCTGGATATCCTGCTGCTGGTCAACGCCCTGGCCAGCTTCGTCCAGTGGCTGGCCGGTCTGGGCTGCGAGGCCACCGGGATCGATCAATGGCTGTATCCGGCCAAGCGGCGACGCAAGCTGTACTCGACCCTGCGCGTGGGGAGGGAAGCGCTGGCCCGAAGTTGGCCCATGGAGCCGGTCTGGAAGTGGCTGCAGCGACTGCGAGAACTTCCGGAACACGTCCTCGACCAGATGGTTGCCCCTTCATGAAAAACGTGGGGATGCCTCAG
>NZ_JAFIWC010000061.1 GCF_017163755.1 Xanthomonas sp. | reverse complement strand
TGGCGGTGCTGGCGCTGCCGCTGCCCTGGGCGCGCCGCCTCACCCAGCCGGTCCATATCGGCGGCATCACCCTGGGCGGCGGCAAGCCGGTGGTGGTGCAGTCGATGACCAACACCGACACCGCCGACGTGGCCTCCTCGGTCAAGCAGGTGGCCGAGTTGTGGCGCGCCGGCTCGGAGCTGGTGCGGCTGACGGTCAACAACGCCGAGTCGGCCGCGGCGATCCCGCGCATCGTCGACAAGCTGCGGATGATGGGCATCGAGGTGCCGCTGATTGGCGACTTCCACTACAACGGCCACCAGCTGCTGGCCGCCGAACCGGCCTGCGCGCAGGCGCTGGCCAAGTACCGGATCAATCCCGGCAACGTCGGCTTCGGCAAGAAGAAGGACACCCAGTTCGCGCAGCTGATCGAGTTCGCGCTGAAGTACGACAAGCCGGTGCGCATCGGCGCCAACTGGGGCTCGCTGGACCAGGCGCTGGCGGCGCAGCTGATGGACGAGAACTCGCGGCGCGACACGCCGTGGGACGCCGGCCGGGTGCTGCGCGAGGCGCTGATCCGCTCGGCGCTGGACTCGGCCGAGCGCGCGGTGGAGCTGGGCCTGGGCCGCGACCGCATCGTGCTCAGCTGCAAGGTCAGCGGCGTGCAGGAGCTGATCGCGGTGTACCGCGACCTGGCGCAGCGCTCGGATTTCGCGCTGCACCTGGGCCTGACCGAGGCCGGCATCGGCAGCAAGGGCATCGTCGCCTCCAGCGCCGCGCTGGCGGTGCTGCTGCAGGAAGGCATCGGCGACACCATCCGCATCTCGCTGACGCCCGAGCCGGGCCAGTCGCGCACGCAGGAGGTGATCGTCGCCCAGGAACTGCTGCAGACCACCGGCCAGCGCGCCTTCACCCCGCTGGTCACCGCCTGCCCGGGCTGCGGCCGCACCACCTCCGAGTTCTTCCAGGAACTGGCCAAGGTGGTGCAGAACCACGTGCGCGCGAAGATGCCGGAGTGGAAGGTGACCCATCCCGGCGCCGAGAGCATGACCCTGGCGGTGATGGGCTGCGTGGTCAATGGGCCGGGCGAATCGCGCCACGCCAACATCGGCATCTCGCTGCCGGGCACCGGCGAGGCGCCGTCGGCGCCGGTGTTCGTCGACGGCGAGAAGCGCATCACCCTGCGCGGGGAGAACATCGCGCAGGAGTTCGTCGCGCTGATCGACGACTACGTCGAAACCAAGTATGTCCGCCGCGCCGGGTGACGCCCCGGCCGAGGAAGCCGCCGGCTTCCGCCACTGGCTCGCCCGCAATGCGTGGCGGCTGGTGCTGCTGTTCGCCGGGGTGCTGCTGCCGATGGGCGCGTTCGTCGAGCTGGCCGACGAAGTCCACGAGCTGGAGGAGTTCTATTTCGACGAGCCGCTGCTGTGGCAGATGCGCGCGTTGGCCTCGCCGGGTTGGGACGGGTTCTTTGGCCTGGTCTCCAAGATCGGCTACCAGTACGGGGTGATCCCGCTGGACACGCTGATCGTGCTGGCGCTGCTGGGCCTGCGGCGCTGGCGCGAGGCCACCTTCGCGGCGCTGTCGTTCGCCGGCTCGGCGCTGTTGAACATGAGCGCCAAACAGGTCTTCCAGCGCGACCGGCCGACCCTGTGGGAGTCGATCGCGCCCGAGCACACCTTCAGCTTCCCCAGCGGCCATGCGATGGGCTCGATGACGCTGGCGGTGACCGTGGTGCTGCTGGCCTGGCATACGCGCTGGCGCTGGCCGCTGCTGGCGCTGGCGGCGGCGTTCGTGGCCGCGGTCGGGCTGTCGCGGGTGTACCTGGGCGTGCACTATCCGTCCGACATTCTCGGCGGCTGGGCGGCGGCGCTGGCCTGGGTGGTCGGCGTGTACCTGGTGATGTTCCGCGCCGGCCGGCGGCCGCGCTGGCGGCACGTGCGCTAACCGTCCTGAGGGCGGCGCTGCTCGGCCCGACTGCGGCCAGCACCCGGTGGATCTTTCCACCGCCCCAGCCAGGCCACCGAAACCGACACCCTTCTCGCACC
>NZ_JAFIWC010000060.1 GCF_017163755.1 Xanthomonas sp. | reverse complement strand
TCGGTCCTCGGTCCTCGGTCCTCGGTCCTCGGTCCTCGGTCCTCGGTCCTCGGTCCTCGGTCCTCGGTCCTCGGTCCTCGGTCCCGCTACAATGTCCGGCCATCTGTTCCGCGACCCGCCGGCGTTGAAGAAGTCCGATTTCCGCTACGAACTGCCCGAGGCGCTGATCGCACAGGCGCCGCTGCCCGAGCGTTCGGCCAGCCGCCTGCTGCTGGTGCCACCGGCGCCGGCGCCGTTCGCCGACCGCCAGGTGCGCGACCTGCCCGGGCTGCTTCGCGCCGGCGACCTGCTGGTGTTCAACGATACCCGGGTGATTCCGGCGCGGCTGTTCGGGCAGAAGCGCACCGGCGGGCGCGTGGAGATCCTGATCGAGCGCCTGCTCGGCGCGCAGAGGGCGCGCGCGCAGCTGGGGGTGAGCAAGTCGCCCAAGGCCGGCGCCCGCATCGCCCTGGACGCCGGCGGCGAGGCCGAGGTGCTCGACCGCGACGGCGAGTTCTACGTGCTGCAGTTCCATGTGCCCGATACGCTGGAGTCGTGGCTGCAGCAGGCCGGACGGCTGCCGCTGCCGCCGTACATCCGCCGCGAACCGGGGCTGGACGACCGCGAGCGCTACCAGACCGTGTTCGCGCGCGAAGCCGGCGCGGTCGCCGCGCCGACCGCCGGCCTGCATTTCGACGCGCCGCTGCTGCAGGCGCTGCAGGCGCGCGGGATCGAATTCGGCCACGTCACCCTGCACGTCGGCGCCGGCACCTTCCAGCCGGTGCGGGCGGAGGCGCTGGAGCAGCACGTGATGCACCGCGAATGGCTCAACGTCGGCGCGCACCTGGTCGAGCAGGTGCGGCGCACGCGCGCGGCCGGCGGCCGCGTGATCGCGGTCGGCACCACCGTCGTGCGCGCGCTGGAAAGCGCATCCGGCAGCGGCGAGCTGCACCCGTTCGCCGGCGAGACGCAGATCTTCATCCTGCCCGGCTACCGCATCCGCAGCGTCGATGCGATGGTCACCAACTTCCACCTGCCGGAAAGCACGCTGCTGATGATGGTGTCGGCCTTCGCCGGCCGCGAGCGCATCTTCGCCGCGTATCGCCATGCGATCGAGCAGCGCTACCGCTTCTTCAGCTATGGCGATGCGATGTTGCTGTGGGGCGGGGATTCGGGAGTGGGGATCGGGGATTCGTAGCAACCCCCTGTCCGTCACCTCCGTGCGTCGCCCATCCCGAATCCCGAATTCCCCATCCCGGCCTCTCCATGTCCCGACTGCAGTTCCAGCTCCACACCACCGACGGCGCCGCGCGCCGCGGCCGCCTGAGCTTTCCGCGCGGGACGGTGGAAACCCCCGCGTTCATGCCGGTCGGCACCTACGGCACGGTCAAGGGCGTGCTGCCCGAGCAGATCCGCGCGCTGGGCGCGCAGATCATCCTCGGCAACACCTTCCATCTGTACCTGCGGCCGGGCCTGGACGTGATCGGCGACCACGGCGGCCTGCACGGCTTTGCCCGCTGGGACGGGCCGATCCTCACCGATTCGGGCGGGTTCCAGGTGTTCTCGCTGGCGCACCGGCGCAAGATCAGCGAGCAGGGCGTGACCTTCGCCTCGCCGACCGACGGCGCCAAGGTGTTCCTGGGCCCGGAGGAGAGCATGAAGATCCAGAAGGTGCTCGATTCGGACATCGTGATGATCTTCGACGAATGCACGCCTTACCCGGCCACCGAGGACGTGGCGCGGCGCTCGATGGAGCTGAGCCTGCGCTGGGCGCAGCGCTCGCGCGACGCGCACGAGGCCTTGAGCAACGACGCGGCGCTGTTCGGCATCGTCCAGGGCGGGGTGCACCCGGACCTGCGCACGCGCTCGATCGAGGGCCTGCAGGCGATCGGCTTCGACGGCTACGCCATCGGCGGGCTGGCGGTGGGCGAACCGGAGCACGAGCGCAACGCGATGCTCGAGCACCTGCATCCGCGGCTGCCGGCCGACCGCCCGCGCTACCTGATGGGGGTGGGGCGGCCGGAGGACCTGGTCGAGGGCGTGGCCCGCGGCGTGGACATGTTCGACTGCGTGATGCCGACCCGCAACGCGCGCAACGGCCACTACTTCACCTCGTTCGGCACCGTGCGCATCCGCAACGCGCGCTACGAGCGCGACCTGGACCCGATCGAGCCCGGGTGCGGCTGCCATGCCTGCAGCGGCGGCTATACCCGCAGTTATCTGCGCCACCTGGACCGCTGCAACGAGATGCTGGCGCCGATGCTGGGCACCCTGCACAACCTCTGGTACTACCAGAAGCTGATGGCCGACATGCGCGCGGCGATCGCCGCGGGAACCTTTGCCCAGTTCCGCCGGTCCTTCTATGCGGCGCGTGGCGCGGAGGCGACCCCGCTGCCGTCGGAGCGATAAAAGCCCCTCTCCCTCCGGGAGAGGGGTTGGGGTGAGGGTACGGGGCGAAGCCTCGTGCAGCCGAACAGCACAGGCCCGCCCGCACCCTCATCCGCCGCTGCGCGGCACCTTCTCCCGGTGGGAGAAGGGCGGCAGGACGCAACGCCCAAAGCCCCTCTCC
>NZ_JAFIWC010000005.1 GCF_017163755.1 Xanthomonas sp. | reverse complement strand
GGTCCCCGGTCCCTGGTCCCTGGTCCCGCCCCCTCACCTCTCGAACTTCGTAGACAGAATGATCGACGACGTAGTGCGCTCGACGCCGTCGATCGCGCCGATGCGGTCGGTCAGCACGTCCATGTCGTTGACCCCGGGCACCACGCCCAGGGCGATCAGGTCGTAGGAACCGCTGACCGAATGCAGCACCCGCACCTCGGCGATCTCGCGCAAGGCCTTGACCACCGAGGTCATCTTCTTCGGCAGCACGGTGATCAGGATGTGCGCGCGGATGTGCCCGTGCTCGTAGTCGTCGCGGGTGCGCACCGTGTAGCCGCAGATCACCCCCAGCCGTTCGAGCTTGTCGATCCGGCTCTGCACGGTGGTGCGCGACAGGCCCAGCCGGCGGGCGATCTGCGCGGTGGACGCGCGCGCGTCCTCGCGCAGCAGGGACAACAGGCTCTGGTCGGAGGCGGTGATCTTCATTCGGTCGGCGCTTTTCGTCGAATCGACGAAATTATCCTAATTCCCGCATAAATCAACTCTGCCAAACGACGATCCTCTGCCGATAATAGGAAGAAAGCCATCGAACTGGAGAAACGCATGTCCGTACTCGGCACCCTCGCCCCGCTGCGCGCGCACGCCGGCAGCCGCCTGACCGCAGGGCTCGACGACGCCGGCATCGAGCGCCTGGCCGCGTCGCACCCGGCGCTGGCCGAGGCGATCGCG
The DNA here is from genome assembly GCF_017163755.1 of Xanthomonas sp. GTDB lineage: Bacteria > Pseudomonadota > Gammaproteobacteria > Xanthomonadales > Xanthomonadaceae > Xanthomonas_A. The sequence continues at coordinate 195,632 of NZ_JAFIWC010000005.1, read as the reverse complement.
GCCGCGGCCGCCGAGTACGCGAAGGTCGCCGCGGAGTTCCCCGAACTGCTGGAGCTCGACGAAGCCGAGCAGTTGCGCACGACCCAGGCCGGCTTCGTCAACTTCTATGCCGACGACGCGGTGACGCCGTACCTGGCGCTGGTCGCGCGTGGGCCGTGGGTGGTGACGCTGAAGGGCGCGGTGCTGTACGACGCCGGCGGCTACGGCATGCTCGGCTTCGGCCACACCCCCGCCGCGGTACTGGAGGCGATGGCGCGGCCGCAGGTGATGGCCAACGTGATGACCCCGAGCCTGTCGCAGCTGCGCTTCGAGCGTGCGTTGCGCGCCGAGATCGGGCAGCGCCGCGGCGCGTGTCCGTACGCCCGCTTCATGTGCCTCAACTCCGGTTCGGAGTCGGTGGGCCTGGCCGCGCGCATCGCCGACATCAACGCCAAGCTGCAGACCGATCCGGGCGCGCGCCACGCCGGCGCGCGGATCAAGCGGCTGGTGGTCAAGGGCAGCTTCCATGGCCGCACCGACCGCCCCGGGCTGTATTCGGACTCCAGCCGCAAGACCTACCTGCAGCACCTGGCCAGCTACCGCGGCGAGGATTCGGTGATCGCGATCGCGCCCTACGACGTGGACGCGCTGCGCCGCGCCTTCGCCGATGCCGAACGCAACCACTGGTTCATCGAGGCGGTGTTCCTGGAACCGGTGATGGGCGAAGGCGACCCCGGCCGCGCCCTGCCGCCGGCGTTCTACGCCGCCGCCCGCGAGCTGACCCGCGAGCACGGCAGCCTGCTGCTGGTCGATTCGATCCAGGCCGGGCTGCGCGCGCACGGCGTGCTGTCGGTGGTCGACTACCCCGGCTTCGAGCAGCTCGACGCGCCGGATATGGAAACCTATTCCAAGGCGCTCAACGCCGCCCAATACCCGTTGTCGGTGCTGGCGGTGACCGAGCACGCCGCGCAGCTCTACCGCAAGGGCACCTACGGCAACACCATGACCAGCAACCCGCGTGCGCTGGACGTGGCCTGCGCCACCCTCGCCCAGCTGACCCCGCAGGTGCGCGCCAACATCCGCGAGCGCGGCGCCGAGGCGCTGCGCAAGCTGGAGCAGCTCAAGTCCGAGCTGGGCGGGCTGATCACCCAGGTGCAGGGCACCGGGCTGCTGTTCTCGTGCGAGCTGGCGCCGCAGTTCAAGTGCTATGGCGCCGGCTCCACCGAGGAATGGCTGCGCCACCACGGCGTCAACGTGATCCACGGCGGCGAGAACTCGCTGCGCTTCACCCCGCATTTCGCGATGGACGCCGAGGAACTGGACCTGCTGGTGGGGCTGATCGGCCGTGCGCTGCGCGAGGGCCCGCGGCAGGCGCAGGCCGCGGCGGCCTGAGGCCCGCGTCCACCGCCGTTGCTTCGGACGGCGCCAAAAACAGACGGTCGAGGCCGCGCCCGAAGCGCGCTGCCTCGCCCTGCCCGGCACCAGGCGGTTAACGCGGCTGGCGCTGCGCGAAACGGTCCATCGCCTGCTGGATCAGGGCACGCGCCTCGGCGGCGCCGCCCCAGCCGTCCAGGCGCACCGGGTTGCGGCCGGCCGGCAGGTCCTTGTACACGCGGAAGAATGCCTCGATGCGCTGCCGCTCGATCTCCGGCAGGTCGGCCAGTTCGCGGATGTTCGCGTAGGTCGGGTCGACCTTGTCGGTGGGCACGCCGATCACCTTCTCGTCGTGTTCGCCATCGTCGCTCATCTTCAGGTAACCGATCGGGCGGAAGCGGATCAGCACGCCCGGATGCAGCGGCTCGCGGGTGAGCACCAGCGCGTCGAGCGGATCGCCGTCGCCGGCGAGGGTGCGCGGCATCGAGCCGTAGTTGGCCGGATACGCCACCGGCATCGACTGGAAGCGGTCGACGAACAGCAGGCCTTCCTCGTTGATCTCGTACTTGGTGAAGCTGCCGGCGGGGATCTCCACCGCCAGGTTCACTTCCGCCGGCGCCTGCTGCGGCTGCGCGGCCAGGAACGGGTGGCGGATGGCGTCGTCGGCCTGCGCCGCGGCGGCGGCCAGCAGCAAGCCGAGCCATGCCAGGCGGGTCGTGGGCAACATCTTCATCGGTTCGTCTCGGTTGGTTTCATGGGACGGATGCGAGCGCAGCGTTGCGCGAAGGATGGCGTCTGGATTTTCGCGCCGCCACCGCCGCGTGCGAGTGCGGACAGCCCCGTCGCGCCAGATCCCATTTGGCCCATCCAGCACGGCAACCGAACAATCCCGTGAGGGCGATTTCGGGTGGCTTGCGCCGTCGGTCGAGACCGGCGCGGCGTGAACCTGTCGCGACTGAAGTCGCTCCCACATTCATTGCTTCGCCAGCCACAATCGCTCAAGTTGGAATCCGTGAACATCGCGCCAGCGCTTGCGGTGATGCGGCCGAAACATGGCGGCGGGCCGGTTCGGTGCCGTGCGCATGCGCCGCTCACTCCCAGCAACGGTCGGCGCGCCCCTTGGGCGTGGCGCTGCGCGGGCAGTCGCGCGGTGCGATGCGGCCGCTTTCGCGTTCGACCAGGCGCTTGCCGCCGTCGCCGGCGCGCAGCAGCTCGAACGCGTCGTACAGGCGTCCGCTCGCGGTGCGCGACTCGTAGGCCAGGCGCGCCGGCTCGATCTTCAGCACCTGGTAGAGCTGGGTGTCCTCGGCGACCGGGCGCATGGTCCTGCGCGCCATGTCCGACAGCCGGTACTGCTTCGGCCCGGCGACCGACACCACGAAGACCGGCGTCGCCGCCCCGTCCTCGTCGCCACGGCGGCCGTAGGTGTGGTCGTGGCCCTGCAGCACCAGGTCCACCTTGCGGCGGCGGATCACCGGCAGCACCTGCTCGACCAGCGTGGCGTTGTCGCGGTCGGCGCGCGGCGAATAGAACGGCTGGTGGATCAGCACGATCGACCATGGATGCGGGTTGTCGGCCAGCAGCGCGTCCAGCCACCGCGCCTGCGCGTGGCCGGTGCCCAGGTCCAGCGCCGAGGTGCCGTCGAGCACGGCGATGCGCACGCCCTGGTAGTCGAACCAGTAGCTGGTGCGCGCGGTCGCCGACGGACCGTTGCGCGGCAACGCGAACGTCACCGGCCAGTGCCCGCCGAGCACGCGCCGCTGCTGGGGGGTGTCCTCGAACTCCTCGCGGTACTCGTGGTTGCCCGGCGCCGGCGCCACCGCGGTGCCTTCCAGCAGCCAGCGTCCGGCCTCGAACCATTCGGCCCATTCGTTGTCGTCCTGGCCGTCCTTGCCGCTGACCAGGTCGCCGGCGAACAGCGCCAGCCGCGCGTCCGGCGCGCTCCGCCAGGCCTGGCGGATCACCCGCGAGACCAGGCTGAGGTTCTGGTTCTGGGTGTCGCCGAAGTACAGCAGGGTCAGCGGCGCGTCCGCCGCCGCCGCGGTGCGGAAATGGTTCCAGGCGCTCCAGGTGTCGCGGCCCTGCACGCGGTAGGCGTACAGCTTGTCCGCGGCCAGGCCGTCGACGTCGGCGCGGTGGTGGTGCGCGCGGCCATTCTCGCCGAGCAGGTCGGCGGTGCCGGCCTGGATGCGCCGCGGCGCGCCGAGGTCCGGCGAATCGCCGGCGACCACGAGCTCCAGCCAGGGCTGCGCCACGCCCGCGTCGGTGCGCCAGGCGACGGCGAAGCCGCGCGCCGCGTCCTGCGCCGGCGAGGCGACGATGCGGTCGGGGAAGCCGTCGGCGGCGTAGCGGCTCGCGCCCGCCGGCACCTGCGTGTTCGGCTCCGCCGCCGTCGCGGCGGCCGCGCCCAGCGGCGCCAGCGCCAGCAGCAGCGCCGCTCCCCCGCGGCGCAGCGCAGGCGAATTCACCGCGCGCACGCGCCGAGCTTGAGCGCCGCGGCGATGTCGCGCCAGTCGAACGCGGCCAACGCCTGGTCGTCGTGCACCGCATAGAACACGCCCTGCGGGAATCGCGCGTCGCCGCGCTCGTCCAGCCACACGCCGTCGGTGTTGGCGGTGACCCGGCCGGCGAACGATCCCACGTGCGCCAGCGTGCGCCGGTCGAACACGTGGAACAGGGTGCGGTCCTTGAACTGGTCGCTGGCGATCCACCAGCCGCTGCCGTCGGCGCAACGCATCAGCGCGATGCCCTCGGCCTGCGCCCGGTACAGCCCGGCGCCGACGTCGCGGCCGCGGTAGCGGCCATCCAGGCCGTATTCGCGCAGCCGGGTGCCGGTGGCCACGTCCTCCTCGGCGATCAGCAGGCGGTCGTTGTCCGTGTCGCCCCACAGCGATTCGGCGATGCGGATCGCGCCGGCCGGCGTGGTGTCGCCGAAGGCCTGCGACGCCGACGCGCGCCAACCGGCGCCGTCGCGGCTGAGCGCATAGCGGCGGAAGCGGCGGTCCAGTTCGCGCAGCGGCGGCGGCACGTCCTCGCCGCCCGGCGCCATGTAGTTGTCGCTGACGATGACCTCGTAGCCCTCGCCCTGCGGGCGTACCCACAGGCCGTAGGGCTGGGTCAGGTCGGCCTCGCCGAAGCTCAGCACCGGGGCGAAATCCGGCAGCCGGAACATCTGCACGCGGTGGTTGTCGCGTTCGACCACCCATACGTAGCCGTCGCGCGCGGCGATGCCGTTGGGGCGGTCCATCCTGCCCGCGGCGACGCCCTTGCCGCCCACCGTGCGCAGCCGCCGGCCGTCGTCGCCGTCGTAGATCACCAACTCGCCGCTCTTCTTGGCGGTGACGGCGACCTGCAGCCGGCCGTCCTCGCCGCGCCAGCTGGCCGGCGAGTCGAGGTTGTCCTGCGGGGTGGCGGCGCTGACGAAGGCTTCGGCCACCACCACGTGGGCGACCTTGGCCTGGCTGAGCAGCGGGTCCTGCGCGACATGCTGGTCCGGTTCCAGGTCGGCCGCCGCGGGCACGCCCGCGCAGCCGGCCAGCGCCAGCGCAGCGGCCGCCAGCGCCGCGCGCCACGTCGTCGTTGCGGTGCGCATCAGAACGCCACCTTGATGCCGGCGGCGAAGGTGCGGCCGTACTCCTCGTACTGCTGGGTGCGCGAGCGCGTGCCCTGGTAGCGCTCCAGCGGTTCGTCGAGCAGGTTGGAGGCGTCGAAGTACAGCTGCACGTTGTCGGTGATCTGGTAGTCCACGTTGAAGTCGAGCTGGGTGTTGGGCGCGACGTAGATGTCCATCTGCCGGCTGCCGCCCAGTTCGTCGAGGTACTCGCTACGGTACACGGCCGACAGGCGGGTGGAGAAACCGTACTTCTCGTAGCCGATGTAGCCGGTATAGACGTGCCTGGAGGCGCGCGGCAGCATGAAATCCTCGCCCTGGCGGTCTTCCAGGCCCGGATCGAAGTCGGTGTCCAGCCAGGTGCCGCTGACCCCGACCAGCAGGCCGTTCCAGCCCTCGGGCAGGAAGTCCAGCTGCTGCTGCCAGTTGAACTCGGCGCCGAACACCTTGGCGTCGTCGCCGTTGATCGCGCGGGTGACGTCGTAGCCGGCGAAGTCCGGGTCGTTGTCGACGGTGGTGTCGACGATGTAGCCGTCGATCGACTTGTGGAACAGGCCCAGCGAGACGATGCCGCTCTTGCCCAGGTACTTCTCGAACGACAGGTCGATGTTGGTCGATTCGTAGGGCTTCAGCTCCGGATTGCCCAGTTCGACCTCCTCGTCGTCGTTGTTGATCGCCGCATGCGGGGCCAGGTCACCGAACGCCGGGCGCGAGACGGTCTTGTTGAACGCGGCGCGCAGGACCCAGTCGTTGCCGGTGTCCCAGCGCAGGTGCAGGCCGGGCAGCACGCTGGTGTAACGGCTGCTGGCGCGCAGCGGGCTGACCGTGAACGACTCGCCGTCCTCGGCCACGTCGACCTGGTTGCCGACCGCGTCGAACTGGGTGCTTTCCACGCGCACGCCGGCGATCACCCGCAGCACGCCGATGTCCCAGGTGCCCATCGCATAGGCGGCGAAGATGTCCTCGCTGGCGACGTAGTCCTCGGACAGCACGCTCACCGCGTTGGAGCCGACGTCGCCGTCGCTGACCCCGTAGAGGTCGCCCGAGCGCGCCCAGTAGGCGCGCATCGCCGAGGAGCTGAGCACCTGGCCCAGGCTGTTGCGCCGGTGCGCCGGCGCCGCGGCGGTCCAGCCGCCCAGGTCCACTTCCGGGCCGTCGGCCAGCTCGATCTCGTCGACGTTCACGTCGCGGTCGCGCCAGCGCCCGAGCAGGCCGAACTTGTAGCTGGCGTTCTCGGCGTCGAAGCGCACGTTGACCCGCGCGCTGTATTCGTCGTCGTCGACCTGGGTCGGCGCGACCACGAACTTGTCGAACACGTAGTTGCCGTTGTCCATCCAGTCGTTGTCGGACAAGGCGATGTCCGGCATCGAGCGGTTCTGGTCGATGGTCGCGTCCAGGTCGTCGCCGTCGTACTCGAAGCGGCCTTCCATCTCGTCGTTCACCCGCTCGCGGGTCTTGGTGTAGCCGGCCTGGTAGTCCAGCACCGCGCCGCCGAGGCGATTCTCGCCGCCGAAGCTGGCCGCCAGCGTGTCCTGCTCCTTGGTCCGGTAGCGCACGCGCTTGGAGATCTCGTCGACCGGCGCGGCATAGGTGCCGTCGCCGTTGGGCTCCACGTCGTCGGTATCGAAGCCGATGACGGTGTTCTGCCGGGTCTCGGCGTCCTCGAAGCTGCTGAACAGCGTGCGCAGGTAGTAGCGGTTGTCCTCGTCCGCGCGCCAGTCGAGGTTGAGGTTGGCGCCCACGCGCTTGCGCTCGATGTAGTACTTGCGCCGCTGCTGCTCGACCATGAACAGCTCGCCGTCGTCCAGGCTGTCGTACTCGCCCTCGGTGTTGTCGGACTGGAATTCGCGGTCCTGGTAGTTCAGGCCCAGCGCGAGGCCGAAGCGGTCGTCGGCGAACAGGTCGCTGTAGTTGAACGAGGCCTTGGGGCTGGTCTTGTCGCTGAGCTGCTGGTGGTTGGCCTCGATCTTGCCGCGGATGCTGCGGCCGTCGCGGTCGAACGCAGACGCCGACTCGACCAGGATGCTGCCGCCGATCGCATCGCCGGGCATGTCCGGCGTCGGCGACTTGACCACCTTCAGCCGTTCGGTGGATTCGGAGGGGATCACGTCCATCGGCGCGGCGCGGTTGTCGCTTTCCGGCGTGCCGATCGCGATCCCGTCGACGCTGACGCTGTTGAGCGCCGCGTCCAGGCCGCGCACCACCACGAAGCGGCCCTCGCCCTGGTCGCGGGTGACGCTGACGCCGGGCAGGCGCTGCAGCGACTCGGCCACGTTCTGGTCGGGGTAGTCGCCCATGTCGTCGGAGGACACCGCATCCTGGATCGCGTCGGTATTGCGCTTGAGCGCGACCGCGCGGCTCTGCGCCTGCGCTTGCGGCCGCACCTCGACCCGGTCCAGTTGCGTCGCCCCGGCCGCATCGGCGTCCGCGGCGCGTGCCGTGGATGACCAGGCGGCCGAGGCCAGGGTCATCGTGATCGCCACGAACAACGGATTGTTGATGTGCACTGCCGGTTCCCCATTACATGTAAAGAATGGGTAAGCAACATATTTCCGACAGGTTGCATGGTAGTGACATCGCCGCGTGTATTTGCCGCCCTGGCCGGCGCTGGCGCGGTTCGGGCACACTGTGCGCATCCCCACGGTCATCTGCGCGCCATGAAAATCGTCGAAGTGCGTCACCCGCTCGTGCAGCACAAGATCGGCCTGCTGCGCGATGCCGCGCTCAGCACCAAGGGCTTCCGCGAACTGGTCACCGAGCTGGGCACCCTGCTCGGCTACGAAGCCACCGCCGACCTGGAGACGGAAACCCACACCATGGACGGCTGGGCCGGTCCCACCCAGGTGCAGCGCATCGCCGGAGCCAAGATCACCCTGGTGCCGATCCTGCGCGCCGGGCTGGGCATGCTGCCCGGCGTGCTGGCGCTGATCCCGGCGGCGCGGGTCAGCGTGGTCGGCCTGCAGCGCGACGAGGAAACCCTGCAGCCGGTGCCCTACTTCGAGCGCCTGACCGGGCGCCTGGAGGAACGCGACGCGCTGATCCTGGATCCGATGCTGGCCACCGGCGGCACCTTGATCGCCACCATCGACATGCTCAAGCGCGCCGGCGCGCGCCGCATCAAGGGCATCTTCCTGGTCGCCGCGCCGGAGGGCCTGAAGGCGCTGGAAGCGGCGCATCCGGACGTGGAGGTATACACCGCCGCGATCGACGACCACCTCAACGACAAGGGCTACATCCTGCCCGGACTGGGCGACGCCGGCGACCGCATCTTCGGTACCCGGGTCGGCTGAGCTCAGGCGGTCGCGCCCGTGAAGTGCGGGCGCTGCTACAGTGGCGTTGGCGCGGCAATGGCATGCCAGACCCAATGTGGGAGGGACTTCAGTCCCGACTGCACAATGCCCTTCGAATAGTCCGCTGGGCGCACTGTAGGAGGGGCTTCAGCCCCGACGGTTCCGCAGCCGGAAAGATCACCGCTTCGTTCGTCGCGACTGAAGTCGCTCCTACAACGACCTTCGGATAGCCAGATGGGTGCACTGTAGGAGGGGCTTCAATCCCGGCGAGTTCCGAAGCCGGAACGTTCGCCGCGGCATTCGTCGCGGTCGAAACCGCTCCTACAGGTACTTCGCCAACGGTAGGAGCTCGGCGAAATGCGCTGGCGGACCCGGTCGCGGCTGCAGCGGCGCGCACAGCCGCCGGCCAGGCCCGGCGACCGCGCACGCGCTCAGCGCTGCAGCACCTGCAGCGCGGCGCTCACGTACACCAGCGGCGCGTTCCAGTTGATCGCCACCTCGTTGCTGGCGTAGCTGCATTCGTGGTCCAGGTAGGACAGCGCCGGCAGCGACGATGCGTAGGCGACCGTGCAGTCCCTGGCGTCCTGCTGGCCCGGCTGCGGGCCGCCGACCAGCCAGCCGGGCACCGGCGTGGCCACGCCGTCGGCGATCGAGATGCGGTGGTGGATGTGCAGCGGCGCGCGCTGGCCGGTCCCGGTGACGAACGACAGGCCCAGCGGGTTGCGCCCCAGCACGTAGTCCAGCTGCGACTGCGCCGCCTGCAGGTACTGCGGCTTGCGCTGCAGCCGGTAGCCCTGCAGCAGCATCATCGCCTGGTTCAGCGCGATGCTGTTGCTGCCCCAGCGGAAGTCGTCCGTATCCATCGCCACCCGCCACGCCGACGCCTGCCAGCGTGCGGCCAGCTGCGCGGCCAGGCGCTCGATCTCGCGCGCGATGCGCGCGCGGTCCGCATGCGCGGTCAGCCGGTCGCGGTGCTGCGCCAGCGACATCCAGGCCAGCCCGCCGACCGAGCCCCAGTTGGGTACGCTGGCCGGCACGTCGCGCGCCATCGCCGCGTCGTAGAAGGCGTCCTCGCCGGTGGCCAGGTACAGTTCGGTGGCGGCCCAGGCGAATTCGTCGTCCAGCCGCGCGTCGCCGTAGTCGCCGGTGCGCACGTCGTCCGGCTGCCGGTAGACCGCCTGCGGGTGCGCCTGCGCCCAGGCCCAGGCGCGGCGCGAGGCGTCCAGCATCCGCGCCGACAGGCCCGGGTATTGCGCGTCGAACGGCGCATAGATGCGGCTGGCCTGGGCCATCGCCGCGGCGAAATCCAGCGTCGCCGCAGTGCTCTTCTGCACCACGTAGCGCCGCGCGCGCGCCTGGTCCGGCATCACCATGCCGTCGAAGCCGAGGTTGGTCAGCTTGTGGTAGACGCCGCCGTCGGCCGGGTCCTGCATGGCCAGCATCCACTGCAGGTTCCAGTCGACCTCGCGCAGGATGTCCGGCACGCCGCCGCCGCTGTCGGGAATGCCGTCCTTCTGCGCGGCGAAATAGGCCGGGAACTGCTCGTAGGCGGCGAGCAGCGTGTACACGCTGATGCCGGAGTTGACCACGTACTTGTTGTAGTCGCCGGCGTCGTACCAGCCCTTGGGCGCGGCGATCGAGCTGCCGACCGGCCGCCCCGGCGAGGCGGCCGACGCATGGATCCGGACGTCGGTGTCCGGATGACCGGCGGCGCGCGCATGGCGCCCGGCGTACTGGCCGGTCAGCGCGGTGCCGGCGCGGTTGTAGTAGTAGGCCTTCAGCGCCGCGCGCGACAGTTCGGCGTAGGCGTCGGCGGCGATGCCGAAGGCGTCCGACGGCGGCAGCCCGTCCACGCGCAACCGGTAGCGGCCCGGCGCGCGCAGCGCGGAGAAATCGGCGATGCGCACCCGCTGCCGCGCCGGCGCCCACTCGGCCGCCGCGCCCAGCCTGCCGCGCAGCACGACCTCGCCCGAATCGCCGCGCTCCACCGCGAACGCATCGCCATGGCCGTCCGGCACCACCGCCAGCTTGCTCGCCGCCGGCAGGTAGCCGAGCTGGTTGAGCCGGATCGGCGAAGACGCCGCGTCCTGCGCATGGGAGCGGCAACCGCCCACGGCGACCAGGCAGGCGAGCAACAGGCAGCGCAGCGCGGCAGGCAGAGACAGGGTCATGCGGCGATACTGGCCGGCCGCAGGGGGCGCCGCAAGCGGCGCCGATGCGGCCTTTCAGCCGCCAGCCGGGCGCGGGCGCGCGCTCAGCCGCCCAGCGCGCGCGCGTGCAGCGCCGGCACCTCGTGCACGGTGACGAAACGGCCCCTGTCGTCTCGCGCCACCTGCGCCAGCGCGCAGTCCGGGTCGTGGGTGAAGAACAGATGCACGTCGCGCGCAAGCTTGTCGTCCAGGAACGCGCGCTTCTCGTCGATCAGCAGCTCGGCGTTGCGGTCGTAGCCCATCGTGATCGGCACGTGCACCCACGACCGCCCGGGGATCAGGTCGGCGCAGAACACCACGCCGCCATGGGCGGCGCCGTCGCGCCGGTCCGGGCCGACGATCTCGGCGAGCATCAGCCCCGGCGTGTGGCCGTCGCTGAAGCCGAAGCGCACCGCCTCGCCGAGCGCACGCGAGTGCTCGCCGTCGACCAGTTCCAGGCGCCCGCTGGCCTCGAGCAGGCCCGGCAGTTCGGGAATGAAGCTGGCGCGGTCGCGCGGATGCGGCGCGCGCGCACGCTGCCAGTGCGCCGCGCCGACCAGGAAGGTGGCGTTGGGGAACAGCAGCTCCGGCGCGGCGCCGTCGCGCCATGCCGCCAGCAGGCCGCCAGCGTGGTCGAAGTGCAGATGGCTCAGCACCACCACGTCGATGTCCTGGTGCGAGAACCCGGCCTCGCGCAGCGAGTCCAGCAGCACGTGGCGGTCTTCCTGCACGCCGTAGCGCTCGCGCAGCTTGGGCGGGAAGAACGCGCCGATGCCGGTCTCGAACAGCACGGTCTTGCCGGCCAGCGGGCTGGCCAGCAGCGCGCGGCAGGCCAGCGCGATGCGGTTGCCGTCGTCCGGCGCCGCCCACTGCTGCCACATCGCCTTGGGCGCGTTGCCGAACATCGCGCCGCCGTCGAGTTTCTGGGTGTTGCCTTGGATGGACCAGAGTTTCATTTTTGGGGACCGGGGACCGGGGACCAGGGGCCGGGAAGAGCCTGCGGGCGCACGTAACGGCCCGCGAATAGCGCGAAGGCGGCAGCGCGGCGACTCACGGCGACGGTGCCGTCACTTGCACCTCGGCCTTGCCGACTTCGTTGCGCGGGTCGCTGCCGCCGTTGAGCACGTTGCTGCGCCTGTCCCACTCCACCGTTTGCAGGTTGCCCCACACGTGGCTGGAACCGCGCCCGCCTGCGGCGCTGTCGCCCGGCAGCTTGAGCACGTGGCCCATCGCCTGCAGGCCCTGCACGGTGGCCGCGTCGAAGGTGCCGGTCTCGGCCTCGATCACGTCCGGCAGCCACTGGTGGTGATAACGCGGCAGCGCAGCGACCTGCTGCGCGTCCAGGCCGTCGTCGTAGCCGAGGATGCCGAGCAGGACCATGGTGATGATGCGGCTGCCGCCAGGGGTACCGAGCACGATGGTCTTGTCGGCGTTCTCCATGAAGGTCGGCGTCATCGAGCTGAGCGGGCGCTTGCCCGGCTTGGGCGCGTTGGCGGCGTAGCCCATCACCCCGAACGCGTTGGGCGTGCCCGGCTTGAGCGCGAAGTCGTCCATCTCGTCGTTGAGCAGCACCCCGGTGCCCTTGGGAATCAGCCCCGAGCCGAACAGCAGGTTCACGGTCTGGGTCGCGCCGACGCGGTTGCCCTCGCCGTCGATGATCGAGAAGTGGGTGGTTTCGTCGTCTTCCAGCGGGGTCGGCTGGCCCGACAGCAGGTCGCTGGGGGTGGCCTTGTCCGGGTTGATGGTCGAGCGCAGGCCGATCGCGTAGTCCTTGCTCAGCAACACGCGCTGCGGCACCTCGGTGAAGTCCGGATCGCCCAGGAAGAAGGTGCGGTCGCGGTAGGCGCGGCGCATCGCCTCCACCACCAGGTGGGTGCGGTGTGCCGGGTCCATCGCCTTCAGGTCGTAGCCTTCCAGGATCTGCAGCATGCTGGCCAGGGCGATGCCGCCGGAGGACGGCGGCGGCGCGGTGGTGATGGTCCAGCCCTTGTACTCGAACTGGATCGGCGTGCGCTGCTTGACCGTGTAGCCGGCCAGCTCCTCGGCGGTCCAGTGGCCGCCGGCCTGCTTGACCCCGGCCAGCAGCTTCCTGGCGGTGGCGCCGCGGTAGAAGCCGTCGAAGCCCTTGTCGGCCAGCAGCTGCAGCGTCCCGGCCAGTTCCGGCTGCTTGAACAGGTCGCCCTCGGCGATCGGCTTGCCGTTGCGCAGGTACACCTCGCGGGTGCCGGGGTAGCGCTCCATCACCTTGCGCCGCGCCTGGTAGCCCTCGGCCATGCGCCGGTACACCGGGAACCCGTCGCGGGCGATGCGGATCGCCGGCGCCAGCGACTGCCGCAGCGGCAGCCGGCCGTGCCGGGTGGCCAGCTTGACCAGCGCCGCCGGCAGGCCCGGGATGCCGGCCGACCACGGGCCGTTGACCGAGCGGTCGCGGTCCAGCCCGCCGCTGGCGTCCAGGAACTTGTCCGGCGTGGCCGACTCGGGCGCGTATTCGCGCGCATCCAGCATCAGGTCCTTGCCGGTGCGCGCGTCGTGCAGCAGGAAGAAGCCGCCGCCGCCCAGGCCGGAACTGATCGGCTCCACCACCGACAGCGTCGAGGACACCGCCACCGCCGCGTCGAACGCGTTGCCGCCTTCGCGCAGGATCTGCAGCCCGGCATCGGTGGCGAGCCGGTGGCCGCTGGCCACCGCCGCGCCGGGCGGATGCGCTGCCGGCGCGGGCGCGGTGTCGGCCCACGCCGACGGCGCCAGCACCAAGGCGAGCAGCAGGACACGGCGGGCGAGCGTTCTCATGCGGGCGGAGGCTCCTGTTGGTAGAACTCGGGACGTTCGCGCTGCAGCTGCAGCAGCTTGGCCAGCAACTGCGCATGGCTCTCGGGGATCAGCGGATCGGGGTCGATGCACTCGACCGGGCACACGACCACGCATTGCGGCTCGTCGAAATGGCCGACGCATTCGGTGCAGCGGGCCGGATCGATCACGTAGATCGTCTCGCCCATCGCGATGGCCTGGTTCGGGCAGGCCGGCTCGCAGACGTCGCAGTTGACGCAGAGCTCGTTGATCTTGAGGGACATCTCGGGGGAATTCGGCACTAACCCGGCCATCTTACCGGATCGGGCGTGGCGGTCCGGGCGCGGCGGTCACCGCCAGCGGGAAGCTGCATTGCGCGCGCGGCGGAACGATGGCGGCGTGGCGCGGCGGACAAGGCGGGCGGAACCGTCAGCGCAGCGACCGTTCGCGGCGAGATCGGCCGGAGCCAGGGCCGAACGCGGGGACGCGCCTGCGCGGTCGTGGCGGCATGCTCGAGGAACGAACGGGGCGCTGCAAGGTCGCTGGGAGGACACGGTGCGCGTTACGTCACGCGGAACGTCGCCGGCGCGGATGGAAAGGCCACCGGGGGTTTCCCCAAAAGGAGCGCCGGCATGCGGCCACCGCATCGCGCGGCTGTCTCGGAACATGTGCCGCCGGCATGCCCGAGCGGGCATGCCGGCGGCACGGCGCTTACTTCGCTTCTACGAAGATGTACTCGGCGCCGGTGGGCTGGATCACGGTCTGCACGCGGGCGTTGTCGGCGGCTTCGCCGATGTAGACCACGCGCACGCCCTTCATCGTGTTCGGCTCGACCTTGGCGAACGCGGCGGTGATCAGGTCGGCCATCTTGGCCGAGGCCGAGGAGCCGAACGCCAGCATGTTGCCGGGCTGGATGCCGCGGCCGATCGCGGTGGTGGCGCTTTCGACCTGGCGCTCGTACTTGGCACCGAACTCCGGATCCGACTCCGGCGGCAGGTAGTACAGGAACGGGCTGTTGGTGATGTTGCCCATGTTCTGGATCGCCACCGCCTGCAGGTAGGACTTCCAGCCGGCATCGTCGTCCTTGCTGGGCACGGTCAGCGCCGGCTGCGCATCGGCGGCGGGCGCGGCGGCCTCTTCCTTCTTGCAGGCGGTCAAGCCCAGGGCCAGCGAGGCGATCAATAGCGCGCGTACGGTGTTGTTCATGGAACGGCTCCCTTCGGTTGTCTGTGAATGCGGACGGCTCAGCGCTGCGCCGCGTCCTGGCGGGCCTGGCGCAGCGCCTGGACCACCGACGGCGGCACGAAGCCGGACACGTCCCCGCCCAGCCGCGCGATCTCGCGCACCAGCGACGACGAGATGAAACTGTGTTGCTCGGCCGGGGTGAGGAACAGGGTCTCCACCTCCGGGATCAGATGCCGGTTCATGCTCGCCATCTGGAACTCGTATTCGAAATCCGACACCGCGCGCAGCCCGCGCAGCAGCACCCCGCCGCCGACCGATCGCACGAAATGCGCCAGCAGCGTGTCGAAGCCGATCACCTCGACGTTGCGGTGCCCGGCCAGCGCCTCGCGCGCCAGGTCCACGCGCTGCTTCAGCGGCAGGGTCGGCCCCTTCGACGGGCTCTGCGCCACGCCCACCACCACCTGCTCGAACAGCGGCGCGGCCCGGTTGACCAGGTCGATGTGACCGTTGGTGATCGGATCGAAGGTGCCTGGATAGACGGCGATGCGGCTGTGGGCCACGGTCATGCGTTGGGTACCGCGTGAAGGTCGCCGCGAAGTGTAGCAGCGGTGCGCCGGTACAGGGCAGCGCGCACCTCGCGGGTGCCCATCTCGCGGTGCAGCAGCCATTCGGGCGGCAGCCGCGGCGCCTGCCCGGTCGGCGATTCCAGGTACAGCCAGGCCTCGGCCGCCAGCCGCGCCGGCAGCGCCTGCAGCACCGCTTCCCACAGCCCGTCGGCGAACGGCGGGTCGACGAAGGCGATGTCGGCCAGGAGCCCGGCGCCCGGCGCCGCCAGCCAGCGCAGCGCGTCGTCCTGCACCACCTGCACCTGCACGCCGGCCTGCAGCCGCGCCGCCGCCGCGCGCAGGTTCGCCGCCAGCGCCGGGTCGCGCTCGACCAGCCACGCCGAGGCCGCGCCGCGCGAGACCGCCTCCAGCCCCAGCGCGCCGCTGCCGGCGAACAGGTCCAGCACCCGCGCCCCCGGCAGCGCCGGCGACAGCCAGTTGAACAGGGTCTCGCGGACCCGCTCGCCGGTGGGCCGCAGCCCCGGCAGGTCGGGCACCGGCAGCCGCGTGTTGCGCCAGCGCCCGCCGATGATGCGCACCTCGCCCGCGCCACGGCTCACGGGGCGGGTCCAGGAACGGCGGGCGTGGCGGCGGCGGGGCGCAGGGTCGGCATGGGGCGGCGGACGCGGAACGGGGCCGGGATGATAGACCAGCGCCGCGCGCCACGCTTGAAGCCGGCGCGCGCCGCCACCATCTCAGCGGCAGAGCCGCGCCCTCCTCCGCGCGGCCAGCCATCACCTATGGAGCAAGCACCCGATGAGCGTGGAAACCCAAAAAGAAACCCTGGGCTTTCAGACCGAGGTCAAGCAGCTGCTGCAGCTGATGATCCACTCGCTGTACTCGAACAAGGAGATCTTCCTGCGCGAGCTGGTCTCCAACGCGTCCGACGCGGCCGACAAGCTGCGTTTCGAGGCGCTGGTCAAGCCCGAGCTGCTTGACGGCGATGCGCAGCTGCGCATCCGCATCGGCTACGACAAGGACGCCGGCACCGTCACCATCGACGACAACGGCATCGGCATGAGCCGCGAGGAGATCGTCTCGCACCTGGGCACCATCGCCAAGTCCGGCACCTCCGATTTCCTCAAGCACCTGTCCGGCGACCAGAAGAAGGACTCGCACCTGATCGGCCAGTTCGGCGTGGGCTTCTACAGCGCCTTCATCGTCGCCGACCAGGTCGACGTGTACAGCCGCCGCGCCGGGCTGCCGGCCAGCGAGGGCGTGCACTGGTCCTCGCGCGGGGAAGGCGAATTCGAGGTCGCCACCATCGACAAGCCCGAGCGCGGCACCCGCATCGTGCTGCAGCTGAAGGAAGGCGAGGACGGCTTCGCCGACGGCTGGAAGCTGCGCAGCATCGTGCGCAAGTATTCCGACCACATCGCGCTGCCGATCGAACTGCCGAAGGAACACATCGGCGAGGACAAGGACAGGCCGGAAACCCCCGAATGGGAGACCGTCAACCGCGCCAGCGCGCTGTGGACGCGGCCGCGCACCGAGATCAAGGACGCCGAATACCAGGAGCTGTACAAGCACATCGCGCACGACCACGAGAACCCGGTGGCATGGAGCCACAACAAGGTCGAGGGCAAGCTGGAATACACCTCGCTGCTGTACGTGCCCGGCCGCGCGCCGTTCGACCTGTACCAGCGCGACGCCTCGCGCGGGTTGAAACTGTACGTGCAGCGCGTCTTCATCATGGACCAGGCCGAGCAGTTCCTGCCGCTGTACCTGCGCTTC
The DNA here is from genome assembly GCF_017163755.1 of Xanthomonas sp. GTDB lineage: Bacteria > Pseudomonadota > Gammaproteobacteria > Xanthomonadales > Xanthomonadaceae > Xanthomonas_A. The sequence continues at coordinate 178,879 of NZ_JAFIWC010000005.1, read as the reverse complement.
GTCAAGGGCATCGTCGATTCCAGCGACCTGCCGCTGAACGTGTCGCGCGAGATCCTGCAGTCCGGCCCGGTGATCGACTCGATGAAGTCGGCGCTGACCAAGCGTGCGCTGGACATGCTGGAGAAACTGGCCAAGGACGATCCCGAGCGCTACAAGAGCGTGTGGAAGAACTTCGGCCAGGTGCTGAAGGAAGGCCCGGCCGAGGACTTCGCCAACCGCGAGAAGATCGCCGGCCTGCTGCGTTTCGCCTCCACCCACGGCGGCGATGCCGAGCAGAGCGTGGCCCTGGCCGACTACGTGGCGCGGATGAAGGACGGCCAGGACAAGCTGTACTACCTGACCGGCGAGAGCTACGCGCAGATCAAGGACAGCCCGCACCTGGAGGTGTTCCGCAAGAAGGGCATCGAGGTGCTGCTGCTGACCGACCGCATCGACGAGTGGCTGATGAGCTACCTCACCGAGTTCGACGGCAAGTCCTTCGCCGACGTGGCGCGCGGCGACCTGGACCTGGGCAAGCTGGACAGCGACGAAGAGAAGCAGGCCATGGAAGAAGCGGCCAAGGCCAAGCAGGGCCTGGTCGAGCGCCTGCAGCAGGCGCTGGGCGAGGACGTGTCGGAAGTGCGCGTGTCGCACCGGCTGACCGATTCGCCGGCGATCCTGGCCATCGGCCAGGGCGACCTGGGCCTGCAGATGCGGCAGATCCTCGAGGCGTCCGGGCAGAAGCTGCCGGAGAGCAAGCCGGTGTTCGAGTTCAACCCGGCCCATCCGCTGATCGAGAAGCTGGACGCGGAAACCGACGGCGACCGCTTCGGCGACCTGGCGCGGGTGCTGTTCGACCAGGCCGCGCTGGCCGCCGGCGACAGCCTGAAGGACCCGGCCGCCTACGTGCGCCGGCTCAACAAGCTGCTGCTGGAACTGTCGGCGTAAGCCCGTACCAACCGGCGCCAGGGCAACGAAGCCGACATCCTGCCGGCTTCAACCGGCGATGAGCTGGCCGCCTCGAGCCACCATGGTCGGCCGACGCTGATCGCACGGCATTCGCGTAGCCACCTGTTGAGCGACGCGATCAGGATGGGCTCCTGTACAGGCAGGAGCCCGTTTCCACGTTGACCCAGATTTCGCCAATCGCCGAGGGACCGCGCTATCCGCTCGCATCCAGGCAGAGCGGCAGTGCGACGTCGTCGCAGGAGCCAGGCCACACGGCACACGCGGCATGGACAACCGCCAATCGCCAGAAGCACCGGCGCTTACCGCTCATGCTTTGCGAAGCGGCCCGGCGTCGGCGATCCAAGGCATCGGGATCCTCTACTCGAGCGAGAACGGCTGCATCTTGTCCAGCATGTCGTCCCAGTAGCCCCTCGCGAATGCTGTCATGCCCATGGATGGATCGCGTCCCACGCCATCGAACCCGGTCAAGGACACACCAAGCGCCGGCAGTACCACCGCGCCGCCGCGTCCGCGACGTGCGCTGGGATCCGCCCGAACCAGTTTCTTCAACACCTCGGTGGAATTCCCCTTGAAGACGGAAACGCCTGAGACGACTACCTGATAGTCGTCGCTCGGCGAAAACCCGACCTCGACCAGCCGGTCGCTCCGGGTGTCGATCTGGGCCAGGCCCTTGGTGCCATGGAAATAGACTTCCAGTATTCCATCGCCATCATCCACCGTCCGTCCGAGCCTTTCGCCGAGCACCGCGGCCAGTTGTTGGTACCCGATGCCAAGGGCGATGTCGCCTACAGAAACATAGGGCGTCACTTCGTAAATCACGGCATACCTCCAGGAAGAAGCCCATGTTTCTCTAGACACTTGAAATATTCAAGCATCTCCAGCATCGCTTCGTTGTACTTTGCAGGATCGCCCAGTTTTCTCGACAAGCTCCTGATATCGCGCAGTTCCCGCACCAATGCGTCCCTCCATTTGCCCTGATCGAGCAACGCGGCGATTCCTTCGCGATAGACCTCCCCTCGCTTGCCCTTGTGGCCGTGGCTGGAGGTCATCTCGTGATCGCCGGGATCCATCTGGATCGCCGGGCCCTGGCTCTTGCGCAGAGGGCTGACGCTGTTCGCCGGGGCATGATGCGATTCAATGCCCGCACGCTTGGTGCCGCCGTAGGAACCGCCCCGATAAGATCCCTTGCCGTCGGGATTGCCCTTCTTCAGATGATCGCATGGTCCCTTGCCGCGTCCCTTCGACTTCATGCCGTCGGAGGCGGGTTTCCTTGCCTTCTCGGCCCCCTCTTCGGCCGCCTCCTTCTCGGCCTTTCGCGCCGCCCGTTCGGTCGCTTCCTTGGCCGCCTTGGCCGTGGCTTCGGTACCTTGCGCCACGCGCCGCGCGGCCTTGGCGCCGGCCGCGCCCCATCCGGCGAACGGGATCGCCGAGGCCAGCGACAGGCCGGCACCGACATAGTCGCCGCGCGCGGCGCTGATGCCGGCGTTGCCCAGGTCGGCGAACTCGCCCAGCCCCGGCACCAGCCCGGCCACGTCCAGCGCGGTCTGGGTGCCGTCCAGAAGGGTGCTGCCCCAGCTTTCCCAGAACCCCTTCTCGGCCGCCGTTTCCGCCCGCACCGGCGGATTGGCCTTGGCCGCCTTCACCGGTGCGGCGCCGCTCTGGCCGACCACGCGGCCGATGGTGTTTCCCGGGGGCGCTTCCTTTTCCGGCGGGCGCATCTCCGGCAGGTCGGCGTTGGGCACCTTCTTGCGCAGTTCCGCGTACTCCTCGTACGACAGCGTGCCTTCGGCCTGCACGGTCTCGCTGCGGCCTTCGTACATCTGCACGCGCACGCCGCCGTCGGCGCGATAGATCCCGAACGTGCGGTCGAGCGTGGCGTCGTAGCGGAACTGCTTGTGGATGTCGACGTTGAGCGGCATGCGTGCGGACGGTCCTTGTGCCTTCTGTTCGTGCCTGCTGAGGACAACCTGGAATGCGACGACCAGCGCCTACTCGGCCACCGGCCTTCCCTCGGCCTTCATGCGTTCGCGCACCTGCGCAGGTGGCTGGGCCGGGAACGTGGCGCCGCGGGCGATCATCGCCGCGCGCAGGCGCTCGAAGCCCTGCCGCAAGGCGACGGTACCGGCATCGGCCGGGCCTGCCGCTGGCGGCGTGGCGTCGCGCGCCACCGGTTCACCGCCGGCGGCCTGGACGACATCGGTGACCTGCCCCTGCGGTGCGTCCGCGCGCAACCGCTGCAGCGTCCACTGCACGCCCCATGCGGGCGTGTCGCCGTTGGTCTTGGCCGCGTTCCAGACGGCCCCCTGCTCGAGCAGGTACAGCGCCAGCTCCGGCTTGCGCACGTCGATGGCCTCGGACAACGCGCTGCCGCCGATGCGGTCGCGCAGGTTCACGTCCGCGCCGCGTTCGACCAGCAGCCGCACCCGTTCTTCGGCGCCGTCGCCGATCATTGCGCGCTGCAGCAGCGTGATGCCTTCGGCGGTCTGCCGGTTCGGCGACATGCCGCCGTCGAGCATGGCCTGCAGCAGCCGGCGGTCGTGGGTCAGGGCGTGCTGCAGCGGCGTGCCCAGCGGCGGCACGCCGTTCGCGTCCGGATCGGCGCCCAGGGCGACCAGCTCGCGCACCGCGTCGTAGTGCTTACCGCGCACCGCATGCCACAGCAAGGTCATCCGCTCGCGCCCGGGCTCGTCGACCGGGACTCCCTGCTGCGCCAGCGCGCGCAACCTGGCGGTGTCGCCGTTGTCGATCGCGACCGCCATCTCGCGCACCGGGCCGTCGAATGCGCCGGCGCCATCGGCCTGGCTCATGCCGCACCCCGCGCAGAGCGACGCAAGCAGCGCGAGCGCGCGGCCGGGAATCTGGCGTCGCGAACGACGCGCGGTTGGGTCAGGCATGGCGCAGTTCCTGTCATCAGTCGGTTCCATATCCTTCGGGCAGCCCGCCGGGACCGGGCGTCAGGCTGGGGACGGGGGTGGATTCCAGGTCGAAGGTGTTCGACGCGGCGGCCAGCTTCGCCAGGTCCTCGCGCTTCTGCCGTTCGATGCCGTCGATGGTCGGGCCGATCATGTGCCGGCTCAGCATGTCCGGGGTCGTTGCCGGCAGCCGATGCGGGATGCCGGCCGCATCCGGCGCCAGGTGGCTGATCAGCGCGCCGAACGGCCCGTTCTGCAGCACGCCACCTTCCTGGAACCGGGTCAGCACCTCGCCGGCCACGCGATAGGCGCCGATGTCCGACGGCGTGGCGGCGCCGCCGTAGCGGCCGACCGTGGCCGGATGCAACCCGGCGGCATTGAACGTGGTCGCCGGCAGGCCACTGGCGCTGGAAGCGGCCGAGGCCAGGCCGCCGCCCAGCGAGTGGCCGGCGAACTGCATCGGCATGCCCGCACGGCCGACCTTGGTGCCGATCGAGACCGCGCGCTCGTAGTACGCGGACGGGTTGTTCAAGCCCTGGGCGAAGTTGTTGGACCAGTCCGTGCCGCTGAAGACGTCGGTGCCCTTGAACGCCATCGTCGGCTGCATGGACTGGCCGAACACCTGCGGGTCCGGCGAGTACAGCTGCGCGCGGAAATCGGTGTCGGGAATGCTCAGGTCGGCCGCGTTCAGCCCGTACTTGCCCAGTTGCTGCGGGTCGCTGCTGACGTTGCTCCAGCCTTCCGGCGCGCCGCCATCGGCCGAGTACGCGCTTTGCGACAGCCGCGCCCGTTCGACGGCGTAGTTGTTCTTCTCGAAGCGGTCCGCCGCGCTCTGCAACGCATCGCGCTCCTCGCCCGGCGGCATCGCCTTGGCCTTCTCGCGCGCGGCGGCGATGTATTCCTGGCGTTTCTTCCAGCGCTGCGCCTTGCTCGGCGGTGCGCTGTAGTTGCCGTTCATCCAGAACTGGTCGTCGTGACGGATGACGCGTTTGCCCTCCACGCGCACCGTGCTGCTGCGCTGCTTGGGCCAGCACTGCGCGCCCACCGTGCCGCTCTGGACGCCCTTGGCGGTTCCGGCCTGGTCGCCGAGCGTGGCCGGGGTATAGCTGGCGTCGAACAGCACGAGCGGATGCGCGTTGGCGCGCACGGTACCGGCCGGCTGGGTGGTGCTGTCGAGCTTGGCGACCACCGGATACGGCACCGGCGGCACGCTGCTGCCCATCGGCGTCTTGCACACGTCCGGCGCCACCGACACCACCTGCCAGCCCGCCTGCTTGCGCGCGACGTAGTTATCGGCCATCGAATACTCCTGCCGTGGCCTTCGGCCAGCGCAACAACGGCGCAGCCGGGTCGCTCTCGAAGCGCGCCTCCAGCGCCCGCAACGCGAGGCCGGCCGGCAGCGACACGCGATGGGTCAGGGTCATCAACTGCGCGTCGGTGTCGATCAGCACCGTATCGGTCAGCAACGGCAGCGGCAGCAGCGCGCCGTCATGCAGGCGCAGCAGCACGAACGGACGATGCCCCGGGAGATCGAACCAGGCCCGGCCGTCGTCGCCGGACGCCGCGGGGTCGAACAGGTTCCACAGCTCGATGCGCGCCTGCGGCGGCAGGTGCGGGGTCTGCTGGTCCCGTGGCGCCGCGTTCCAGTAGCCGAAGTCGAAATCCTGCGGCAGCCCGGGCCAACGCCGTTGCAGCCAGTCGGCATCGTAGCTGCCGGCCAGCGCCAGCCGCGGCGCCCATGCACGGCCGAGCGCGCCGAAGCCCGCCGGCGCCATGCCGTAGCGCGCCGCCTCGGCGGCCATCTGCCACGCGTCCAGCGGCGGTTCGGGATGGCGCACCACCACCGGGCCAACGATCGGAGCGTCCACCGCCTCGAACTGCGGCGCCCACTGCCCGTCCGGACTGTCGGGTTCGCCAGCGCCGGCCTGCTCGAACTGGCGCTCGTCGAACCAGCCTCGCCCCAATGGATTGCTGAAGCACACCTCGTCCAGCAGCCACGCCGGCGCCTGCGCGTTCGCCACATGCTGCGGGTTGAACACGCGCGAGCGCCCGCCCCACGCGTTTTCCCAGCGCAGCGGCACGCCGGCGACCGGGTCGGCTTCGCCGGTGTGCCACCCGCGCCGCAGGCGATTGCGGCGGAAACGCCGGGGACCGCTGACCCGCAGGGTCTTGTCGAGCCACACCTCGTGCGTGGGCAGGGCTGCATGCGCGCGCCGCGCCTCGTCCAGCCTGCTCTTCCAGCGTTGCAGTTGCTCCAGGCTGGGCGGCATGTTCGGCGCCAGGCCCTGCGGAGGTTCGATCTGCGGCGGCGGCACGGGCGGGAGGCGGCGACTGACCCGCAGCCGGCTGTCCCATTGCGCCTGCGGCCGGCTCTGCGGCGCATAGGCATGGCCACGCAGCAGCACGTCGCACCTGGGCTTGTACGGCGCCAGGTCGCTTTCCTCGCGCACGCTGCTCTCGCCGGGCTCCCCGTAGAACTCGTCGGCGGTGCACAACGGTATCGGTGCCTCGTCCAGCACGCACGGCAACAGCCTGCCCGGCGCGTCGGGATCCGGCGCCAGCCGGTAGCCGACCTTCATCGCCACGACCGTGTGCTCCTGGTCGTCCGGCGCCAGCGCCGCGTAGCACAGCGCGTCGAACGGCGTGAGGTTGCGGAATTCCATGGCCGTCGCTCCCCTCCCAGTCAGTTGATGTCCACGTCCTTGCCGTTGATCTGCACCGGGCCGCTGGCGCTGAAGTTGAACGTGGTGCCGTTGATGATCACGCTGCCGTCCGAGCGCATCACCAGCGTGGACTTGCCGACCGTGACCACGAACTCGTCGCCGGCATCGATGTGATAGCGCTTGCCGACCTTGGTGGATTTGTTGTGCCCGATCTGGGCGCTCTGCGACAGCCCGACGCTGGTGTTCATCGCCGCACCGACGCTGGTCTGGTAGGCCGCGCCGATGGTCAGCGCCTTGGCCAGGCCGATGGTCTCGGCCTTGGCCAGCGCGATGGTCTCGGTCTTGTTGCCGCCGATGGTCACGCTGCGGTTGTCGCCGATGGAGATGGTTTCGTTGCGCCCGACGTCCTCGGTGCGGTTGTCGCCGATGGAGATCGTCTCGTTGTGGTCGACGCGTTCGTCGCGGTGGCGCTTGACGTGCACGCGCTCGTCGCGATCGACGGTCTTGCTGCGATCGTTGCCCACCCAGTGCGATTCGTCGTGCTCGACCTCGATGCGCTGGTCCTTCTCGGCATGCAGCCAGACCTCCTCCTCGCCCTTCTTGTCGTCGAAGCGGAACGCGTTGGCATGCTCGTATTCGCCGCCGAGGGTGGAACGGGTCAGAAAGCCGGTCTGGGTCTTGCTGGCAGGCAGCGCCCAGGGTGGCATCTGCTCCTGGTTCGGCACCAGGCCGGTGATCAGCGGGCGGTCGACGTTGCCGTCCAGGAACTGCACGATCACCTCCTGCCCGATGCGCGGGATGGCGACGAAGCCGAAGCGCGAGCCGGCCATCGGCGTGGCCACGCGCAACATGCAGGAGCTGTGTTCGTCGTACTTGCCGTCGCGGTCCCAGTGGAACTGCGCCGCCACCCGGCCATACTCGTCGCAATAGATCTCTTCCCCGGCCGGGCCCACCACCAACGCGGTATGCAGGCCGTAGACCCTGGGCGTGTCGCTGTTGTAGCCGCGCCCGGGGCGCCACGGATACTTCTGGCGCGTGACCGTGGCCCGATTGCGATAGCGCGCCGGCTCGTCGGAGCGGTAGTTGTTGACGACCTCGTGATGCGTCGCGACCACCAGGAAGCGCCGTTCGTCCGCCGCCTCCGGGTCGTGCTCGAAATGCCCGCTGAAATCGAAGGCGCGGCCGGGCTGCAGGCGCGCCGCGTTGCCCACGGCCTCGAACGACTTGGCGCGCGCTTCAAGTTCTTCCATGCGCAGCTTGGCCAGTTCCTCGCCCAGCTCGACCGTCCTGAAACCGTAGGCGCCGGCATGTTCGTGCACTTCCAGCTCGGGGACCTCGCCCTGCTGGTTGATGGTCGGCACGCCTGCGGCCAACGGCTTGGGCTGCTTGAAATCGAAACTGGTGACGGCATAGCGGGTGGGCGTCAGCCGCCGGGTCGGCATCCATTCGCCGATCGCCTCTTCGTCGTCCGGACCGCCTTGCTCGAAATAGCGCACCTGCGATGCGCCATCGATGGCCGGCGCCTGCCGCGAGTCGTCGCGCAGCACCAGGGTATGGCCGTCCAGGCGGTGCTCGTAGTGGTAGTACCAGCCGCGCGACTCCCACCACCGGTGCAGGAAGTTGGCATCGCTCTCCTGCCACTGCATGGCCTGGGTGATCGCCGGATCCGGCACGGCGCCGAGCTCGCTGCGATAGTCGCGCGCCTCGTACCGCTTGAAGATGTCCTGGGTGATGTCGGATACGGTCTTGGCATGGAACGGACCGCTGTTGCGGCGCAGCCGCAGGAACGCCATCCACGGGCGCAGCACCATGCGATAGGTGGCCACGCCGCCGTCGGTCGCCAGGCGCGCGAACTCGAAAACGTAGCCATTGAAGTAGCGCGATGCGGTTCCGCGGCGGACCAGTTCGACGGCGACCTGCTTGCCGATCAACGATTTGGCCGCGATCGCGGCGTCTTCGGACAGCAGGGTCAGGGTGTAGGCGAAATCCCGCGACAGGGCTTCGTCGGCCTCCAGCCGCTCCGGCAGCAGCTGCGCCGCCGGTCCATCGTTCGCCGGAAAATGCAGGCGCAGCAGGCGGTCGTTCTGCCGACCCAGCGCATCGGCAAGCGCGGAAAATGAAACATTCACTGTCTGAGTCCCTTCCTGGAAAGAACAGCGAACCCGTTATACCCAAGCAAGATGTGCGTTTTGTTAACGCGCCGTGCCGGTTCGCCGGCCCTGCGTCCCCCGTAAAACAAAGATGCGCGGCGCGCAAGACGCGATGCGTTGGATGCCGCCCAGAGCCCGCCAACCGCTGCGGCGGGCCAACGTGGCGCCGGTCCTAGCCCGCGCGCAGCAACCAGCAGCCGAAGGCCGGACCGGCCGAGTAGCCCTTCTCCGGCTCGATCCTCACCCGCAGCGTGTCGCGTCCGGCCAGCGATGGCGGCAACGGATAGTCGACGTCGACGAAGTCCAGGCCGCGGTTGCCGTCCAGGCGTTCGTCGGCCACCCGTTCGCCGTCGGCCAGGATCCGGAAGCGGCGCCGGGTTTCGTCGCCCCAGTAGCGCAGGCGCAGCACCTGCGCCTGCGCCGCGTTGCGCAGGTCGAACTCGATGAAGCCGCCAGTGCGCGCGTCGCGGCCCTTGCGGCGCCGGTAGCTGAGGTCGTAGGACTGGTCGCTGCGCAGGCCGTGCGCCTTTTCCGAGGCCGCGTCGCCCAGCGCCACCGCGTCCAGCGCCTGCGCCTGCCATGCCTGCTCCGCCGCCGCGGCCTGCGCACGCTGTTGCTGCAGCCGCTGCCACGCCGCCGGATCGGCGCTGGCGAAGTACACCGCGCTGCGCCGGTCGTGCAGGCCATGGAACGGTGCCAGCCGCAGCGGCGCGCTGCCGTCGGCGCCGCTGAACACATATTCGCCCGGCTGCGGCAGCGCGCGGAACGCCTGCAGCAGCGCGCCATCGGCCACCAGCGCCGGCTCGCGCCCGTCCCACGGCGCATCGGCCGCGCCGAGATCGGCGCCCAGCACCAGCGGGCCATGCAGCACCGATACCAGTTGCGGATCGTCGCCGGTCGGCTCCAGCCGCAGCGCCATCGGCAGCGTCAGCTGCACCGTGTCGCCCGGGCGCCAGCTACGCCGCAGCCGCACATAGCCCTGCTCGGCATCGGCCGCGACCGGCGCGCCGTTGACGCGCACGCCGAAACCGTCGGCCCAGCCGGGGATGCGCAACGCGATGGTCCGCTCGCGCGGATCGCTCGCGCGCGTCAGCGTCAACGTGGCCTGGCCCTGCAGCGGCAAGGTGGTGTCCAGTTGCACGCCCAGCCCCAGCGCATCGCAGGCCGCGCTGGACGCGATGTACAGGTTCACGTACAGGCTTTCGTCGTCGTGCCAGTAGATCGAGTCGCCGAACTGCGCGTGCGCTTCCATGCCGGTGCCGACGCAGCACCAGAAATCGTCGAACGGCTTGGAATACGCGCGCGCCTCGCAGGCGAGCAGCGGCGTCATGTAGGTGAACATGCCGGTCCGCGGGTGCTGCTGCGCCATCACGTGGTTGAGCAGCGTGCGTTCGTAGTAGTCGAAGTAGCGCGCCTGCGGCGTCCACTGGTACAGGTGCCGGGTCAGCTTGAGCATGTTGTAGCTGGCGCAGTGCTCGCAGGTCTGCTCGGTGATGAAGCGCGAGATGCTGTCCGGCTGCTGGAAATACTCGCGGTCGCCGTTGCCGCCGATGCTGTAGGTGTGGTGCGCGACCACCGTCTCCCAGAAGAAGCGCGACGCCGCGGCCGCGGCCGGGTCGCCGCCGACCTCGAACTCGCGGGCCAGGCCGATCAGCTTGGGGATGTTGGTGTTGGAGTGCTGGTGCGCCAGTTCGTCGCGCTGGGCGACCAGCGGATCGATCACCGCATGGTGGTGCAGGCGCCGCGCCAGCCACAGCCAGCGTTCCTCGCCGGTGCGCGCGTGCAGTTCCACGAACGATTCGTTGAGCCCGCCGAACTCGCAGCTGAGCACCTGCTGCAGCTGCGCGTCGCTGAGCCGCGCGAACACCGCGTCCAGGTAGCCGCCCAGGCCCAGCGCCACCTGCAGCGCCTGCGGCTGCGCGCAGTGCTGGTGCACGTCGAGCAGCCCGGCGAACAGCTTGTGCCAGGTGTACAGCGGCGCCCAGCTGCCGTTGAGGTAGAACGGCAGCGGGCGGATGTCGCCGCGGGCCACTTCGTCGAACACCGCGCGGCCGCTCTCGATCTGCCCGGCGTCGTTCTTGCGGGTGAATCCGGCCACGTAGCCGTCGCCGGCGCGCTGCTGGCATTGCGCCAGCTCGGCGACGATGTAGTTCGCGCGGCGCAGGCAGGCGCCGTCGCCGGTCTGCGCGTGCAGCAGCGCCAGCGCGCTCAGGTAGTGGCCGAGCGTGTGCCCGGCGATGGTGTCGGCCTCCCAGCCGCCGTACACCGGCGCCTTGGGCTCCAGCCCGGCGTAGAGCCGGAAGTTGTGCAGCAGGCGGTCGGCCTGCAGGCGCAGCAGGTAGCCGCGGTTGGTCTGCAGCGAATCCAGGAACATCGACGGGCGCAGCCGCACCGACGCCAGCGGCAGCGGCCGCACGCGTCCGGCGACGCTGGCCTGCGCGTCGGCCGGGAAGCGCAGCAGCCCCGCCGCGACCGCCAGCGCGCTCCAGGCCAGGAAGCGCCGCCGCGACAGCGACGGCGCGTGCGTCGCGGCGCCGGATTCCGCGTCGGCGCCGGCCGCCGCCGACGCCATCGCCCGATCGCCGGCGCGGCTCAAAACTTCACCGTCGCCCGGACCCAGTAGTAACGGCCCAGCAGGTCGTAGGTGGCCACGTCGGTATTGGCGTTGCCGCCGTTGTTGGCGTAGTACAGCGGCGGCTGCTTGTCGGTGAGGTTGTCCACGCCCAGTTCCACCCGGGTATGCCACTGCGCGAAGTCATAGCCGAGCTGCGCGTTGTGGTAGACGAAGGCGCCGATCGGGCGCACCACGCCGGCCTGGCCGACGTCGGCCGACAGGTTCTGCCGCGCATCGGCGCTGCCGATCTCGGTGGCGCCCACGTAGCGCAGCCGGTAGCCGGCATTCCAGTTGCCCAGGTTCCAGCTCAGCGTGCCGAGCGCGCGCCAGCGCGGGAAATTGCCGTAGGCCTGGGTGTACTTGCCCGCGTTGTGGATGGTGACGGTGTTCGGATCGGTGGTGTCCGGGTTGATGTCGTAGCGGATCACGTAGGTGCCGTTCAGGCCGGCGGCGAAGCTGCCCCACGCGGTGTCGGGCAGGCGGTAGCTCAGGCTGAAATCGGCGCCGCGCGCCCACAGCTTGCCCAGGTTGACGGTCGGCTCGGCCACGTAGTTGATGGTGCCGTTGTCGTTGCGGTGGATCAGCGGGCAGAACGCGCTGGCCGAATTGGCGTAGCACTGGTTGAAGATCGTCTGCGCCGACACCGTGGTGATGGTGTCTTCCAGCTCGATGCGCCACACGTCCGCGCTGATCGACAGGCCGTCGATCCAGTCCGGATCGTAGACGATGCCGAAGTCGTAGGACTTGCCGGTCTCCGGCTTGAGCTGGTAGCCGGCCACCACCGCGCCGGAGGCCTTGCCGCTGATCTGGTTGTCCGGCTGCTGGTAGCTGCCGTCGGTAGGCACGTTGGCGCAGGCGCCCTCGTGGCCGCCGGTGTAGCCGTTGCACGGATCGTTGACCGTGGCCGAATCGCCGACCACGCCGGAATAGAGTTCGTTGATGTTCGGCGCGCGGAACACCTGCGACACCGTGCCGCGCAGCAGCAGGTTCTCGATCGGGCGCCACTCCAGCGATACCTTGCTGTTGGTCTTGCTGCCGACCGAATCGTAGTCGGAGAAGCGGCTGCCCAGGGTCAGGTTCAGCGAATGCACCATCGGCAGCTCCGACAGCAGCGGGAACAGCGCCTCGGCATAGGCTTCCTTGACGCTGAAGCTGCCGCCGAGCACGCTGGCGCAGTATTCGATCACCCCGCACAGGCCGTTCTCGTCGCCCGTCCACAGCGCATCGGCCGAGGTGGTGGTGCTCTCCTTGCGGTAGGACACGCCAGCGGCCAGGCTCACCGTGCCGGCCGGCAGGTCGAACAGGTTGCCGTTGGCGTTGGCCTCGAACTGCTTGACCCGGTACACGCTGGTGACGATCGGGTTGACCACCAGCGCCTCCAGCGCCGCCAGGTTGTCCGGGCTGTTGAGGTTGAAGATGTCGATCGGCGTGCAGCCGGCGATCGCCGCGCCGGCGCTGCCGCACCTGACCGTGCCGTCGCTGTCCAGGAACGACGGGCCGACCGCGGCATTGAACGCGGCGTAGTTCAGGAAGCCGTAGTTGGTGGACTTCTGCTTGACCCTGCCGTAGTTGACGTTGGCGTCCCATTGCCACGAGCTGTCGCCGAAGCTGCCGCGCAGGCCGGGATTGATCTGGAAATTGTAGGTGTTGTATTCGTAGCGGCGGTTGCCGAGCCCGGTGGCGCGGGTGTTGAAGTCGTTGTACGACCGGCCGGCGGCGCGGTCGGTGCCGAAGTTCAGCCCGAACGGGTTGTAGTAGCTGGCCGAGGACACCAGGAAGTTGTCGCCGTTGGCGAACATCGGGATCGGCGCGATGATCGACGCCGAGCTGGTCTTGCTGAAGTAGCTGTTGACGTAGCCTTCGACGTGGTCGTTGAAGCGGAAGCTGCCGATCAGGAACGCGTTGGTGCGCTCCTGCGGCGTCTGCAGCAGGTTGAACGGCTGGTAGTTGTACGAATCGGCCGCGGCGTTGTAGCAGTGGTACTGGCTGGGGGTGGTGGGGCTGCCGCCACCGCCGTTGTAGGTCACCCGCGAACAGCCGTTGGCCGCGGCCAGCGCAGCGGCTTCCGCCGAGCCGTCGTTGAAGCTGATGCTGCCGGTCGGCGTCGCCGACGAGCCCTGCTTGACCGCTTCGCCGTCGATCAGCGACAGCGCGTCCTTGGAGTAGCCGCGCGCGCCGGCCGAGACCGGGTCGATGTCGTGGTAGGACGCGCCGGCGATCACGCTGCCGCGGTCCCAGGTCTTGCCGGCGGTCAGCGAGAAGTTGCGGCGGTTGCCGTCGCTGCGCGAGCTGGTGCCGAAGTCGCTGCTCAGCTCCACGCCGTCGAAGCCCTTGCGCATGATGAAGTTCACCACACCGCCGATCGCGTCGGAGCCGTACACCGCCGAGGCGCCGTTGCTGAGCACCTCCACCCGCTCGATCATCGTCGCCGGGATCGCGTTGACGTCGTTGCTGGCCAGGCGCGTGCCGTTGACCAGCAGCAGCGTGCGTTTGTCGCCCAGGCCGCGCAGCGAGATCGTCGAGGCGCCGGTGCCGCCGCCGTTGTTGGTGTTGGGGTTGGTCGCATTGCCGGCCATCGACGGCAGTTCCTGCACCAGGTCGCCCAGCGTCGCCTTGCCGGTGGCCTCGATCTGCGCGCGGCTGATGGTCACCACCGGGTTGGCGGTCTCGGTGTCGACGCGGCGGATGCGCGAGCCGGTGACGACGATGCTGTCCAGGGTCTGGGTCTTGCCGTCGTCGGTGGCGGCCGCGGCGGCGTCCTGCGCCAGCGCCGACCACGATGCGCCGAGCGCCAGCGCTGAGACCACCGCCAGCGCCAGCGGCTGCAGCTGCGGCGCGCGGGATGCGGACTTGGTTGCTTGCGGGGTTGCTTGCGAAAACGGCATGGAGATCTCCTGAGCGGTATCGGCGCGTGGCATGGCGATTCGTTGGCTAAAGCGCGTCCGCACCGGCTATGCGCCAGCGGACGGAATGGTTTTAGGAAACACGGCGCCCATGGGGCGTCCGCCAGTACAGCCTGCGTCCTGCAGCCCGCCCTTCGGAAAGGCCGGGTGAAGCGAGGGGATGGCGCCCTGTCGGCCGCGTGCTGCGGCCAGCCATGCCCTGGTACTGCATGTCACAGCGTTACGCGGCAGCGCTGTGGCCACGTTCGTCGTCGCCCCAATTCATCGCTGCCATGGAACGCTTTGTTCAACGCGTTTTCACGATGCAGTCACAATGTGCGCTTTATCCCGGCGCAAGTCTTGTCGCAATTAACGGCTATGCATGCGGAAAACGGCACGGTTGGGCAAATGCTCGCGCGTCCGGTCGCACGCGGACACGCGATGCGTGCGCCGCTCCACCGCGGCGCCGCGGCAATCTAGAAGGCCCGCCGACGCCGCGCGGCGCTGCCCAAGTCCGCATACAGCACGGTGCCGGCGCGCTGCGTGCTTGGGGATCGACCCGGTACGCACCTGGACGGCGCGCGGCGGCCAGCCACCGTTCTTTCGGCTGGGGCGGCACGGTCGTCGACTTCGACCAGGATGGCGCGCTCGACCTGCCGGCCGGTGATCCAGGTGCCGCGCTTCGTCCCGTGGCAGGTGCGTCTGGCAGAACGACGGCCGCGGCAACTTCTGCGGACACGGCATGCCAGGCGACGCGGCGGTGCCGTTCGGCGACGCCGTCGGACAGCCGCGCTGTACGGCGACTGCGGCACCCGCGCAGCACTGTCCTGCGCGCATGGCGAACGCGGCGCGGACGCCGCGGCGCGTCGGCTACCTCAGGCGGGGATCAACCAGCCGCCGAACAGCGGACCGGCGGTGTCGCCGTGTTGCGGCTCGATGCGCAACGTCAACTGCGCCGCGTCGCGGGTCAGCGCCGGTGGCAGCGGGTAGTCGCGGTCGACGAAGTCGATCACCTGCCCGCGCTCCACCTGCACCTCCACCGCCAGCTTGCCGTTGACCAGGATGTTGAAGCGCCCCTTGTCGCTGCCCCAGAAGCGCAGGCGCAACGCCAGCGGCTGCGCGCTGCCGCGCATCTGGAACTCGACGAAGCCCTTGCCGCGCACGTCGCGGCATTGCTGGCGGCGGTAGGCGCCGCCGAAGGAGGTGTCGCTGCGCAGCTTGTGCGCCTGCTCGGAGGCCTCGTCGCCGAACTGGATCATGTCCACCGCACTGGCCTGCAGCTCCGCGCGCTCGGCCTGCTGGCGCGCGCGCCGGTCCGCTTCCTGCGCCCACTGCGCTGGCGCCATGCGCTTGAGGTACAGCGCGCTGCGGCGTTCGTACTGCGCGTAGAACGGCACGAAGGTCAGCCCCGGCGGCTGCGTGCCGGCGGCCAGGAAGTGCCCGGGCTGCGGCAGCTCGGCGAAGCCGGCCAGCGGGTCGGCCGCGGCCACCAGCGCCGGGTCCGGCGCGTCGTAGGGCGTTGCGACCGGGCCCAGGTCGGCGGCCAGCGCCAGCGGGCCGCGCATCACCACCACGGTGTCGGCGTCGCCGGCGGCGTGCTCCAGGCGCAGCGGCATCGCCAGGTCCAGTTCGATCACATCGCCGCTGCGCCACTGCCGCTCCAGCGCCAGGTAGCCGTCGGCGACCGTGCCGCGCTGGGCCTCGCCGTTGAGCCGCAACGTGTAACCACCCTGGCACCAGGCCGGCAACCGCAGCAGCAGGCGCCGCGGCGTGCGCGCGCCGGCGCGGCGCAGCTGCAGCCGCACCTTGCCGTTGTCCGGCACGCCGCTGTCCAGCTCCAGCGCCAGGTCGCGCTCGGGCCAGTCCAGGCTCGAAGGGATGTACAGGTTGACGTACAGCGCGGAGGCGTCCTGCCAGTAGATCGAGTCGCCGAACTGCGCATGCGCCTCCATGCCGCTGCCGACGCAGCACCAGAACGAATCGAACTTGTCGGAGAAGCCGCGCTCGCCGCCGCTGATCATCGGCGTCATGTAGGTGAACATGCCGGTGGCCGGATGCTGCGCGGCCATGACGTGGTTGTGCAGGGTGCGCTCGTAGTAGTCGAAATAGCGCGCCTGCGGCGTCCACTGGTACAGGTGCCGGGTCAGCTTGAGCATGTTGTAGCTGTTGCAGTGCTCGCAGGTCTGCTCGGTCAGGAACGCGGCGATGGTGTCCGGTTCCTGGAAGTACTCGCGGTCGGCGTTGCCGCCGATCACGTAGCTGTAGTGCGCGGTCACCGTCTCCCAGAAGAAGCGCGCCGCGGCGGCCGCATCGGCGTCGCCGGCGACCTCGAACTGGCGCGCCTCGCCGATGAACTTGGGCACCTGGGTGTTGGCGTGGATATGCGGCAGCGCGTCGCGGCCGGCCGCCGCCGGGTCGATCACCTTCTCGTGGCGCAGGCGCTTGCCGATCGCGATCCAGCGCGCCTGGCCGGTGCGCGCGCCCAGCTCGATGTAGGACTCGTTGAGGCCGCCGAACTCGGTATCCAGCAAGGCCTGCATCTGCGCGTGGTCGAGCGCGTCGAACACGCCGGCGAAATATCCGGCCATCGGCACCAGCACCGCCAGCGCCTGGGCGTTGCCGGCCAGCGCGTGCGCATCGAGCAGGCCGGCGAACAGCTTGTGCTGGGTGTACAGCGGCGACCAGCTGCCGTTGAGGTTGAACTTGCTGCCCTTGATGATGCCGCGGCGCACGTCCTCCATGACCGCCTTGCCGCCGTCGATCTGGCCCTTGTCGTTCTTGCGGGTGAAGCCGCCGACGTAGCCGTCCGCGTCCTGCGCCTGCGCGCGCGCCAGTTCGCCGACGATGTAGTCGATGCGCGTGCGCAGCTCGGCATCGCGCGTCTGCGCATGCATCTTGGCCAGCGCGCTGAGGTAGTGGCCCAGCGTGTGCCCGGCGATGGTGTCGCCTTCCCAGCCGCCGTACAGCTCGCCCTTGGGCGGCAAGCCGGCGTACTTCAGGAAATTGTGCAGCAGCCGGTCCGGCTCCAGCTCCAGCAGGTAGCGGCGATTGGTCTGCAGCGAATCCAGGAACAGCGACGGCTTGAGCGCGACCTGCTGCAGCGGCAACGCCTGCACGCGCCCGGCGCTGGACGCGGCCGCATCCAATGGGAAGCGCAACAGCCCGGCGGCCATCGCCAGCGCGCTCCATGCCAGGAAACGGCGGCGCGACGGATCCAGCGCCGCAGCGTCGGCAGCGGCGCACGGCGTCGGGTGCAGGTGCTCGTGGCCGCAGTTCATCGGACACCGTGCCGGCGGTCGGCGGCGCAGATCGGGCGGGACACGAAACGAGGCATTGCGGCTCCTTTGCATTGGCGGCAGCGCGGCGGCCGATCGCCGCGACGATGGACTGCGCCATCGCACTGTGTCATCGATACGCGCCCGGGTCTTGTCGGCGGTGGTGCGCTCGCATGCGGATTTGTGCCGAATCCGCGCAGGCGGTCCGCGGTCGTCACAGCGCCAGGCGGATCCCGCCGTAGTACATCCGCCCGATCACGTCGTACACGCCGGCGTGGTAGCCGAGTTCGAAATTGGCCCCGCCGGCCTCCGCGCCCGGCACCCGCGGCGGCGCGCGATCGAACGCGTTGGTGATGCCGCCGAACAGTTCCAGCCCCGACTTGAGCCGGTAGTAGCCGGAGATATCGCTGTAGAACACATCGCCGGTCCACACCTTCTGGTAGTCGGTGTCGGTGATCTCGGTGCTGTTGCGCATCTTGGCGATGTGCCGCAGCGACCACGTGGCGCCGGCGTGCGCGTTGGACCAGGTGCTGCGCAGCACGCCCTTCCATTGCGGCGAGCCGAACACGCCGGCGAAGCGGGTGACGTCGTCCGGCTGGTCCGGGTCCAGGGTGTAGTCCTGGCGGATCAGGCGCGTGTAGTTCAGGTCGAACGACAGCGCGCCGGCGTTCTGGCCCCAGTGCCCGGCCAGGTCGTAGCGGTACTGCGCGGCGAAATCGACGCCGCGGGTCAGGTAGCGCGACAGGTTCAGCTTCTGCGTGACCACGTCGAGCAGATTGCCGCCGGCGTCGCGGCCGACGAAGGAACAGAACTGGTTGTCCAGGGTCGGCGCGTCGACGCACTTGTTGATGATGGTCTGCGCCGGGAACGAATCGATCGCGCCGCGCAGGTCGATGTTGTAGTAGTCCACCGACAGCGAGAAATCCTCCAGGAAGCGCGGCCGCAGCACCACGCCGACGGTGCGGGTCTTGGCGGTCTCGGTGCCCAGGTCCAGGTTGCCCTTGGTGACGATGTCGCGGTACAGCCAGTAGGTGTCCTTGTCGGACGGATTGAGTTGCGCGCAGTTGGCCGCGGCGTACTGGCTGCGGTCGGTGCGGTAGTTCAGGTTGTAGGTGTTGCACGGATCGGTGATCCACATGCCGCCGATGCTGCTGGCGGTGTACAGCTCGCCGATGTTGGGCGCGCGCACCGCCTTGCCGTAGGTGCCGCGCAGGGTGATGTCGCGGATCGGCGACCAGTCGATGCCGAACTTGTTGGTGACGGTGCGGCCGGCGGTGTTGTAGTCGGACACGCGCACCGCCGCGTCCACGCCCAGCCGCTCGGCGAACGGCTTGCCGGCCAGCAGCGGCAGGTGCAACTCGCTGTACAGCTCCTTGACGTCGTACTGTCCGCGCAACGGCAGCTGGGTGGTGCCGAGGGTGGCGTCGTAGGCCGGGTTGGCCGGGTCGTACTGGGCGATCGCGCCGATGTCGTTGCGCTCCTTGCGGTACTCGCCGCCGAACACGATCTGCGCCTCGCCGCCGGGCAGGTCGAAGATGCCGCCGGAGGCGTAGGCCGACAGCACCTGCTGGGTCAGGGTGGTGGTGGCCCAGTCGGTGTCGTAGCGCAGGTAGCCGATCTCCTCGGCGCTCAGGCGCTTGAACGGGTTCAACGGCACGCAGCCGTTGCCGGGGTCGTCGAGGGTGCTGCGGCAGACCGCGCTGCCGTCGGCGGCGGTGGTCGAATCGACCGCCAGGTAGTAGCGGTCGTAGGCCACCGTGTCGATGTCGCGGGTGCGCTGCCGGGTGCGGCCGTAGGAGTAGTACGCCGCGTAGTTCCACGCCCGCGCGCCCAGGCTGAAGTCGCCCTCCAGGCCGACCACGCCCTGCACCAGCCGGCGCCGGTACTCGCTGCCGCCCTGCCCCAGTTCGTCGTCGAAGTGGCGGGCGAAGTAGACGCCGTCGGTGATCGCGCCGCCGTTGGCCGCGCGCATCTCGTCGGTGATGAACGGGCTGTCGGCGGGCACCGCCTCGCTGCCGAACGCGCTCAGCGCGCGCCATGCCGAACGCGAACTGTTCTGCGAATAGCCGACGTTGGCGAACAGGCGCAGGCTGTCGCTGAAATCGAAATTGAACGTGGCGCGGCTGGAGAAGCGGTCCGACGGCACCGACAGGTACCACGAGTCGTAGCGGCCGCCGTACTCGCCGCCGTCGGTGAGCAGGCTGCCCAGCGCGTCCACCGGATTGGCCAGGCTCCGCGGCGCGGCGTTGACGTAGCCGCCGGGGCCGAGCACCGGATCGCGCAGTCGGCCGTCGGCGGTCATCGCATAGTGGCGACCGCCCAGGATCAGCTGCGCGTCCTGCGCGTTGTTGATGTTGCGGTTGTTGTCGGAGATCCAGTAGCGCTGGTCGCGGTTGTTGCGCGTGTACATCGGATAGCCCATCGCGGTCCACGGCCGGTCCTGGCCGGACACCGAATCGGGCTCGCGTTCGTAGAAGCCGTACACGGTGACGTTGCCGCGGTTGTCGGCGAAGTTGCGGCCGAACAGCGCATCGATGCTGGTGCTGCGCATGTCGCCGCGGCTGGACGCGCCGTAGCGGGCGCTGGCGTCCACGCCCTGGAAATCCTTCTTGAGGATGAAGTTGGCCACGCCGGTGACCGCGTCGGCGCCGTACAGCGCCGAGGCGCCGCCGGTGATGACTTCCACGCGCTCGACCAGGCTGGAGGGGATGTTGCTGACGTCCACCGCCGAGGTGCCGGGGATCGCCGGCACCTGGCGGCGGCCGTCGACCAGCACCAGCGTGCGCTGCGTGCCCATGCCGCGCAGGTCCAGCGCGTTGATGCCGGGATTGCCGGCCAGGTTGCCGGTCTGGCTGGTCTGGGTCAGCGCCAGGCTCGGCAACTGGTTCACCACGTCGGCGATCTCGGTATAGCCGGCGGCGCGGATCTGCTCGGCGCCGATCACGGTCAGCGGCGTCGGGCCGTCTAGCGCACCGTTGCGGCGGATGCGCGAGCCGGTGACGACGACGTTGTCCAGGGTCTTGGCGTCGGTGGCGGTATCGCCGCCCTCGGCGGCAGCGGCCGCCTTGTCGCGCGCCACGGCCGCGTCCTGCGCCACGGCCGGCAGCGCCACCAGCAACGCCATGGCGATCGCGCCGCACAGCAGGGTGCGCGCTTGTCCGCGCCGATCGCGACAGGAACAGGCTGGACGGAGGAAAGGCAAGCGAACGTGGCGCATGGAGTGTCCTCGGTTGGCCGGCCTGCACGAATCCAGGCCGCACGACGCCACGTCCCCGTGGCCCATGGCGGCGGGAACCTGCATCGATCGATGGAGGCCGTGCTTCCCCGCACGGCGCAGAATGCGATGCGCGTCACTGCGCAGCGCACTTGCAGGGTTTCACGCTTGCAGGCGCAGCGTCTTGTGGAAAAACGTCGCCTTTGATGTGGAAATTTGTCGATATGCCGCAACCGATGGCGTTCGCCGCCACACGGCGCGCGCCACCTGCCGCATGCGCGCCGCCGTCAGTGCGCGAGCGCTGCCGAGGCCGCCGCTTGGCGGTTCCAGTCCGGGGTCGGCGCCTGCTGCAGCCAGCGCACGAAGAAATCCAGCAGCCGCCGCTGGCCGTACCCGCCGCCGGCGCCGTGGTCGCCGCCCGGCACCACCAGCAGGTCGAAATCCTTGCCGGCCTTGATCAAGCGATCGGCGACCTGGAAGGTGCTGGCCGGATCCACGTTCTGGTCCATGTCGCCGGTCACCAGCAGCAGATGCCCCTGCAGGCGCCAGGCGTTGTCGACGTTGGACGAGGCCGAATACCACGGCCCGACCGGCCAGCCCATCCACTGCTCGTTCCACCAGATCTTGTCCATGCGGTTGTCGTGGCAACCGGAATTGGCCACCGCCGCGACATAGAACTGCGGATGGAACAGCAACGCGCCGAGCGCGCTCTGGCCGCCGGCGGAGGTGCCGTAGATGCCCACGCCCTGCTCGATCGCGTACCACGGATACTGCGCCGCCGCGGCGCGATGCCAGGCGATGCGATCGGGAAAGCCGGCGTCCTTGAGGTTGCGCCAGGCCACGTCGTGGAACGCGCGCGAGCGGTTGTTGGTGCCCATGCCGTCGATCTGCGCCACGGCGAAGCCGAGCGCGGTCAGCGCCGGCACGCGCGCGCTGAAGCGCTTGGGCACGAACGCGCCGTGCGGCCCGGCATAGATGTCCTCGACCACGCGGTAGCGGCGCTGCGGATCCAGCCCCTGCGGACGGTGGATCACGCCCCAGATCTCGGTCTTGCCGTCGCGGCCGGGCGCATGCAGCGGCAGCGGCGGCACCCAGCCGGCGGCGAGCAGCCGCGACAGGTCGGTGCGCTCGACCTGCCGCACCAGCGCACCGTCGTCGCTGCGGCGCAGTTCCAGCACCGGCCCCAGGTCGACGCGCGAATACAGGTCGAGCAGCCAGCGCCCATCGGGCGAATAGACCACCTGGTGATCGGCCGGCGCCGGGGTCAGCGCGGTCAGGCCGCGGCCGTCCAGGCCGATGCGGTAGGCGTGCTGGTAGTACGGGTCCTCGCCCGGGAGCATGCCGGAGGCGGTGAAGTACACCTGCTGCGCGGCCTCGTCGACGCGATCGACCTTGCGCACCACCCATTCGCCGCGGGTGACCTGGCGTGGCGCGGCGCCGCGGCGCGTGTCGTACAGGTACAGATGCTCCCAGCCGTCGCGCTCGGACGCCCACAGGGTGCGCGCGCCGTCGGCGAAGTCGTGCCGGTAGTACTTGCCGCCATCGCCGCTGAGCGCGCTGTACTCGATGAAGGTGGGCGAGGTCTCTTCGATCAGCGTGCGCGCCTGCGCGCTGAGTCCATCGGCCTCGATGACCCGATAGCGCTGGTGGCCGCGTTCGTTGTACTCGAAGGTGAAGCCGCTGCCGTCGCTGCGCCACTGCGGCCAACCCAGGGTGAACGCATTGGGGAACAGCGTCGCCGGCACCGCCTGCGCGCGGTGCGAGGCCAGGTCGAACAGCACCGGCCGCAGCACCGGCAGCGGATCGCCGGGCTTGGCGTAGGCCTGCTGGTGCAGCTTCGGCTGCAACTGGTCGGCGGGCGCCGACTCGATGTAGTAGACCGTGCGCGGCGGCGCCGGCGCGACCCGGTAGGCGACCAGCCGGGTCGAGTCCGGCGACCAGGCGAAGCTGTCCACCGCGTAGTACGCGGCCGCGCTGCCGTCGCGGCTGAGCGCAAAGGCGGCGCCGCCGGCGGCCGCCGCGACCACCACGTTGCCGCCCTCGACCCACGCCCGCCACTGGCCGTCCGGCGAAGCCTGCGCATGCGCCGGGCCCTGCTTCAGCGGGACGCTCATGTCGTAGGAATCGGGTGCGCGCGCGGCCATGTCGCTGCGCGTGCAGCGGTAGTCCGGCAAGGCGCAGCGCCAGCGTACGCGATCGCGCTCGAAGTCCAACTGGTGCTGGCTCAGCTTCACCTCGGACAACTGCAATGCCGTCGCATCGACCGGCTGCCCGCTGGTCGCGGACAGCGCCGCCGCCAGCCGCGCATGGTCGAAGGCGGGCGCGTTGCTGCCGCTGTCGACGGCCGCGCGCCGGTACTCGATCGCCGGCGCGGCGCCGGCGCGCGCGACCGAGCGCCGATACAGGAAATGCCCGGCGTCCAGCCATACCGGCTGCGACGGCTCGCGATCGACCAGCGCCTCGTAGCGGCGGCTCAGCGTCTGCGCACGCGGGTAGTCGTCCGCGCCCGGCGCCGCCCGCGCGCACGGCGCCAGCGCGAGCGCCAGCAGCAGCGCCGCCGCGGCACGCGGCCGCGCGCGCGGCAGCCACGCCTGTCGCCCGACGCGATGCCCGCGATCCGTCCGCATTGCCGCACTCCCGCTGTTCAACGATCGTCGCACTGTTGCGCAGCCGCAGCGTCCGCCGATGCCAGACGCTGCGCGCGCGTGGCCCACACTTCCCATTCCTGCACCGCAAGGGCGGCGTAGCGGCCGTCGGCGCCGGACGCATCGAACACCGCGCGCACGCAACGCGTGGTCACCGGCGCGAAACGCAGCGTCTGCACACGGCCGGCGGCCGCAGCGTGCGTCGCCTGCGCCAGCGGCAGCCACTGCCCGTCCTTGCGGTATTCCAGGTGCCAGCGCGCCGGCGGCGCCACGCCTTCGTTCGCGCCGGCGGGATGGTCGGCCCAGAACACGATGCGGCTGCGCTCCAGCGCCACCGGCTGCGCCCAGCTGTACTGGATCCACTGCTGCGGCGGGTTGTCGCGCGTCCAGCTGCCCCACATCTGCGGCGGCAGCGGGTTGCGCGCGACCACGCCGTCGTTGAGCGCGGCGAACCAGTACTGGTGCGGGATGTCCGGGCCGTTGGAGGCACTGGCGTGCGCGTAGCGGGCGACGTTGCGCTGCGGCGGCAGCGGCGGCTGCGGTGCGCGCGTGGCGACCACCGGCCGGATCCGCGCCGGCTGCCGGGTGTCGTCCCAGTCCAGCCGGTCGATCGCCACGCTGCGGCGGAAATGCCCGCCGCCCTTGGCGTCGGCGGTGTGGTAGACCAGGTACCACCGGCCCTTGAATTCGACGATGCCCGGATGCGAGGTGGTGGAGGACACCGGCCGCAGCAGCACCCCGCGGTAGGTCCACGGCCCCAGCGGGGACGGCGCGGTGCCGTAGGCGATGCAGGCGTGGTACAGCGTCGGCGTGCAGTCGGAGCCGGGCCCGGTGCGGTTGCCGGCATAGGCCAGGTAATAGGTGCCGTTGCGCTGGAACAGCCACGGCGCTTCGAAGAAGCCGTCCAGCGTGGTCACCGCCAGCGCCTGCCCCTTGGGTGTGACCATGTCGCGTTCCAGCTCGATGCCGAACAGCTTGCCGAAGGTGCCCCAGTACAGGTAGACGCGGCCGTCGTCGTTGACCAGCACGGTCGGGTCGATGTTCTGGATGGTGTTGCTGACCGGCAGCGACTGCGACAGGATCGGCCCTTGCGGATGCGCGTCGCGCCACGGCCCCAGCGGGCTGTCGGCCACCGCCACGCCGATCGCGAACGGATCGGCGTTGGCCGAGCCCCTCTCCTCCACCGGCGCGTACAGGTAGTAGCGCCGGTCCGGGCCCTGCACGATCTGCGCGGCGTAGGCGCGACCGGCCGCGGCCCACGCGAACACCTGCTCCGGGCGCAGCAGCGAGGGGTAGTGGGTCCAGCGTCCGCTGCCGATGTCGTCGCTGGCCAGCAGCTGCCAGCGCCGCATCACGAAGTCGTTGACGTCCGGCGGCGCCTCGTCGCGGCCGGCGAGGATGTACAGCTTGCCGTCGGCGACCAGCGGCGCCGGATCGGCGGAATAGTCGCGACCGTCGGCCAGGATCGGGTTGCCGGCGGCGTGTACGCTGCGCGCCGCGGGCGCCGACGACGCGGCGCCCGCGCACAGCGCGCACGCCAGCAGCAGCAACGGCCACGCCCGGCCGCACGCGCCGCGCACGCTCATGGCGCCTCCGCCGGGTCGACCACGATCTGCAGCCGCACCGGCAGCCGGCCGCTGTCGCCGCGCCCTTGCGCGGTGCCGACCAGGCTGCGGATGCCCGGCGCGGCATAGGCGGACGGCGCCAGCGGCGGCCACTGCACCGGCACCCGTTCGCGAGACCCGTCGTTGTACTGCACGCCGACGAATTCCGGCAGCGCCGGCGCCTGCCCGGCGCGCGTATGCAGCGGCGGCGGCGCCTGCACCGTGTTGACCTGGCCCGGCGCGGCGGCGCGCACCCAGATGCTGGCGCTCACCGGCAGGCCGCCGTCGGCCAGGCCCTGCACCTGCACGCGGCCTTCGCCGGCCAGCGCGGCGCGGTCCAGCTGCGGCCAGCGCACGTCCAGCCAGGCCCAGCTGCCGTCGGCGAAGTAGCCGGCGACGCGCCGCGGCAATGCGGGCTCCTCGCCGGGCGCCACGCGCACGTCGATCGGCTCGGTGCCGTCGGCGCGCTCGGCGAACACCTGCCATTCGTCGAGGCCGACCGCGGCGCGGCCGTCGCCCTGCACCGCGGTGTCCAGCACCGCGCGCAGCGCAGTGGTGGTCACCGGCGCGAACGCGACCCGGCTGGGCGCGCCACGGCCGGCGATGGGATAGCCGCCGCGTACCGCGATGTCGCGCCATTGCGTGCCGTCGCGGTATTGCAGCTTCCACGCGCGCGGCGGCGCCACCCCGCCCTGCGGCTGGTCGTCCCAGAACTGCAGCGCCACCGCGTTCAGCCGCTGCGGCTGCCGCCACTGGTACTGCACCCAGACCGAGGCCGGTTGCGCGCGGCCCCAGCTGCCCCAGCGCCGGTCCGCGGCCGGCGCCTGATCCGGCGCCGGCAGCAGGCCGTCGTTGAGCGCCTGCAGGCGATGGTGGCCGGCGGTGAACTGCGCGCTGGGCTCGGCCTCGCCCTGCACCTGCAACCCCTGCCCGGCGGGCAACGGCGCGGCGACCGCGGCCACGTCGGCATGCCCCTGCAGCGCACCGTCGTCGGCCTGCAGCCGCAGCGTGTAGGCGCCGGGCGCGGTGAAGCGCACGCGGGTGCCGGCCGCCTGCGCGTCGTCGAAGATCGCCGCGCCGCCGGGCGGCGCCTGCAGCACGCGCCACTGCAGCGCCAGCGTGCCGTGGGGCAACCCATCGTCGCCGACCCGCCCGTCCAGGCGCAGCGCGCTGCCGCCACCGTCCTGCTGCCAGGCCTCGACCCGCGGCGCCTGGTTGGCCATGGCCGCCGGCGCCTTGGCGCCGCTCGCGTAGGCCTGGATCTCCTTGATGCCGGTGCGCAGCGCGCCGGCATGCAGGACCAGCACGCGCAGCCGCTGCGCGCGCAGCGCCGGGAAGCGCACGCGGTTGCGGTTGCCCTGCGCGATCGGCGCGTCGCGCACCTGGCCCGGCACGGTCTTCCACGCCGTGCCGTCGAAATACTGCAGCGCGTACAGCCACGGCGGCGCGTACCCGGCGCGCGTGCCGGAGGGGAGGCCATGCTGTTCGCCTTGCGGCGAAGAGCTGCGGTAGAAGTACAGGCGCACATCGTCCAGCGTCTGCGGCCGCCCCAGGTCGAGTTCGATCCAGTCGCTGCGCGACGGCGAGCCGGCGCTGCCCCAGAACGGCTCGTTGGCGGTGCTGCCGTCGACCGCCGCCGCGGCCGGGAAGCCCTCGGCCGCGTAGCTGGCGCTGACCGCCGCGCCCTGCGCGAGATCGCGCGCGCCCGCCGGCAGCGCCGTGTCCACGCCGGCATCGGCCAGCACGCCGGATACGCGCGCATCGGCGGCGAAACGCACCTGCGCCGGCGCCTGCAGCGCCAGCGCGTGCGAGGCCAGCACCTGCACCTGCGCGGCCCCGGCATTGACCGCGTCCGGCGCGGCCTGCACGCGGCCGCTGGCCGGATCGTAGATCACGTGCGCGAGGCGATCGACGGTGAACGCCAGGCGCCCGTCCAGGTACAGCGAATAGCCCCTGGGCGCCGCGCCGCCGTAATGGCGTCCGTCGCGGTCCCAGACGATGGCCAGGTCGCGATCGCGGTAGCGCAGGTTGTCGGCGGCGAAATGGTCCCAGCCGAGGTCGATCGGGTACAGCTCGATCCTGGCGTCGCTGCGCGGGCGCAGCCCCATCGCGTCCTCGATCACGGTGAAGTTGGTCGCGCCGAGCTGGGTGTGATGGATCCACGAGCGGTAGCCGATGCGGCCGCCGTCGGCCGCCTCGCCCTGCGCCCAGAACTCGTTCTGGTCCGGATAGCGGTTGTCGCCGTCGATGTAGTGCGCCCACGCGTTCCAGTACAGCAGCTTGCGGTAGGCCTGCGCGTCCAGGTATGGGCTGGGATAGTCGCGCAGCGCCGCGCCGAGCAGGCGGAAGGCGACGGTTGCGTTGATCACCGAGAAGTTGTTGCTGCCCTCCTCGCCGCGCGCGTGCTTGTCGGCCTGGTTGGCGGTGTAGAACGGGAAGATCGGGTACTGGCCGGCGTCGGCGAACAGGCGCAGCGCGCGCACGTACTTGGGGTCGTAGTCGGCGTCGCCGGGCTTGGGCATCAGGCCCACGCTGAACGGGTAGTAGTTGTTGGTCTCCTTCCAGTCGACCGCCCGCCTGGCGCCGTCGGCCTGGCGGTGCTTGAGCAGGTCGCCGTGCAGGCCCATCGTGTCGGCGCGATCGCTGCGGTCCTGCCACAGCACGTCGAGCACGCTGCGGCGGATCCGCGCCGCCATCGCCTGCATTTCCTGCGCGCCGGCAGGGTCGCCGGCCAGCGCGGCGGCTTGCGCGGCGGCCTGCGCGTTGGCGTAGACGTAGGCGCTCTCGGTGCGGTCCATGCGCACTTGGCCGTGGCGCTTGGCCCAGTCGAAGGACACCGCGTCGGCGTCGTTGCCGGTCATCGCCGCCCAGTCGTATTCGATCAGGCCGTTGCCGTTGCGGTCGTAGGCGCGCAGCAGCCCGCGCACGTCGTCGCTGCCGTAGCGCGCCAGCTTGCCGGCCAGCGCCGCCGGCCCGCCGTGCACCTGGTAGGCGCGCCATGCCGCGGCGGTCAGGTACTGGGCGTAGGAATTGGACCAGTTCTCCGGCGAACCGGGATTGTCCACGTACTTGCCGCCACCGGCGGTCTCGCCGGCGCCGATCCACGAGCCGTAGGCATAGACCGGGTCGCGCAGGTACTTGAGGTCGTCGACGAACATGCCGGTGGTCAGCACGATCGCGTTGTCGTAGCCGAGCACGCCTTCGATCGCCACCGGGAACTGGTAGTCGTTGCCGGGCACCGCCGCGTCGAGGAAGTTGAAGCGCAGCAGCCACCAGCGGTAGAACAGGGTCTTGTCGAGGTTGTCCTCGGGCGTGTCCAGGTACGGCAGGTTGTCGGCCCACCAGCGGTTGTAGCCGACCACGTGCTCGCGATAGGCCTGCTGCGGCGATTGCGCGGCGATGCGGCGGTAGGCCTGCAGCGACTGCGGCAGCTCGCGCGCGGTCAGGCCCAGCTGCAGCTTCAGCGGCGCCGCCTCGCCGGACGCCGGCAGCGCGACGCGGCGCACCAGCGCCTGGCCGTCGGCGACGAAGCCGTCCCCGGACAGGCGCGGGAACACCGTGGTGATGTCGTTGCGCGCCTGGAACGCGCCGGTCAGCTCGGCGCCGTCGGCATGGACGGCCATCGGCGAGGTCGCCTTCAGCGTCAGCGTGCGCGCCACCCCGTCGGTGCTGGACAGCACCGCCTCGGCGACGGCGACGTTGTCGTAGGTGATGAACTTGGTCAGGCGCAGGCGCACGTGCGCCTGCGGGTCTTCGAACACGGTGGCGAAGTAGCTCGGCGTCTGCCGCCGCTGCGCGGCGATCTCGCCCAGGCGCAGCGGCGCGCCGTCGAGCTCGGCCTGCAGGCGGAACAGCGCGTCGTGGCCGGTCTTGTGCCAATAGGCGACGTCGCCGACGAAGCCGACCTGCTCCGGCTGGTGCGTGTACATGTAGGCGGCGCGGCCGCGGGTGAACAGCCAGTTGTTGCGGTCGTCGAAGCCGCCGCCGTCGCCGGCGCGCAGCAGCATGCGGTCGATCCAGAAATCGCGCCCGGGCGCGCTGCCGGCACCGTCGGCCAGATCGGCGGCGAACACCCGCGGCAGGTAGCCGCCGGGCGCGAACCCCAGCTGCGGATCCGGCAGCGGCTGCGCGGCGCCCTTGAACCGCGGGTAGCCGATGGCCGCGTTGCTGGCCTGCAGCGCCTCGCCCGTGCCGGCCGCCGCCTCCGCCCACGCCAGGCCGGGCAGCGCCAGCGCGATACCGGCCAGCACGAAGGCGGCGAGCGCGCCGCGCGCGGCCAGGCCGGCCCGGCGCGCGGGCGAACCCGGAGCGCGCCGCCGGTGATCGGCGCGCAGCCTCAAAACTCGGCCCTGATCCGGGTCCAGAAGTAGCGACCCATGGTGTCGTAGGTGAAGGCGTCGGTATTGGCCGCGCTGGCGTAGCCGTAGTAGTGCGGCGGCTTGCGGTCGCCGAGGTTGTCCACGCCCACCGCCACGGTGGTGTGCAGGCTGGCGAACTTCCGGCTCAGCGAGGCGTCGTGGTAGGTCACCGTGCCCACCGGGAAGTAGACGCAGGAACCGTCCGCGGCGGTGTTGACGCAGAAGTCCTCGTACGCACTGCCGACCGTGGTCGGCCCGAGCAGGCGCGTGTTCCAGCTCGCGTGCCACGGACCGTTGTCCCAGCCCAGGTTGAGGTTGGCGCGCCAGCGCGGCAGGTTGCCGTAGCTGGACATCTCGCCGGCGTAGTTGTGCGCGTCGCCGCTGAACCGGTAGCTGGACAGGTAGGTGGCGTCGATGCCGGCCTGGAAGCTGCCGAACCGGGTCTCGCGCAGCGCGTACTTGAGCCCCACGTCGTAGCCGCGGATGTCGACCTTGCCGCTGTTGATCGCGAACGGCACGGTCACGCTGACCAGCTGCCCGGTGGCGCCGCGCTGGATCAGCGGGCAGTACTCGCCCTGGCCGTCGTAGCAGTTCTGCAGCACCTGGTCCAGGCCGATGCCATTGATCATGTCCTCGAGCGTGACCCGCCAGCTGTCGGCGTTGATCGACAGCCCTTCCATCCAGCCCGGGTCGTACACCGCGCCCAGGTTGTAGGAACGGCCCTGCTCGGGCTTGATCGCGAAGCCGGCGTTGGCCGAGCCGGTGGTCAGCACGGTGAACGAGGAGGTGTTGGCGAAGCTGCCGTCGGCCGGCACGTTGGCGCAGGCGGCGGGGTTGCCGCCGCCGGTGTAGCCGGCGCACGGATCGGTGTAGTCGCCGGCGGCGTCGATCACCGCGTTGTACGGCGAGCCGTACAGGTCGCCCAGCGCCGGGGCGCGGAACACTTCCGAGCCGGTGGCGCGGATCATCAGGTTGTCGATCGGCCGCCACTCCAGCGCGATCTTGCTGTTGGTGGTGTCGCCCCAGGCGTCGTACTTGGAATAGCGCGTGCCCAGGTTGAGGTTCAGCGCCTGCGCCCCGGGCAGGTCCTTGAGCAGCGGGATCAGCACCTCGGCGTAGGCCTCCTTGATCGATTCGTCGTGTCCCTGGTTCATGATGCAGCCGTCGTTGTAGTCGCAGTTGCCGAACGCGTCGGCGGCGGCCACGTCGCTGGTGGTGCCCTGGGAGAAGTCGTTCTTGCGCAAGGACAGGCCGAGCGCGGCCTGCACCGCGCCGGCCGGCACGTTGAACAGGTCGCCGTTGACGCTGGCCTCGGCGAACTTCATCGTGCTCTCGTCGAGCAGGTCGACCGGGCGCTGGGTGGCCTTGATCGCGGCGATCGTGGCCGGATCGTCGGGATTGAACACGTTGATCGGCGTGCAGCCGGCGATCACGTTGCCGGGCGTGCCGCACTTGACCACGCCGTCGCCGTCCAGGAACGAGGCGCCGGCGGCGTTGTTCAGCGCCGAGGTGATCGAAAAGCCGTTGCGCACCAGCGTGTCCTTGTAGCGCGCGTAGCCGGCGGCCGCGTCCCACCGCCAGCTGCTGTCCTGGAACCTGCCGCGCAGCCCGGCCACCACGTTGGTCTGGTACATCTGCGAGCTGTACACGCGCGTGTTGGCCTGCACCGAGCGCAGCAGGTAGCGCGAAAGCTCCGCGCCGAACGGGTTGTAGTAGTTCTGCGCGGCGCCGGGCAGCTCCAGCCCGAACGCGGTCAGCTGCGAGGTGGTCTTGCTGCGGGTCCAGAACAGGTCGACATAGCCCTGCACGTTGTCGGTGAAGTCGAAGCTGGCGTGGGCGGAGAAGTTGGTGCGCTCCACCGGCGTGACCAGGTACTGGCCGAAATACGAGTTGTAGCCTTCCACCGCCTGGTCGTAGGTGTGGAAATCGTCGGTGCCGACCGCGCCCGGCGCCAGGCCGCTGTTGGGGGTCAGCACGCGGCCGTCGGCGAGGAACGCGCGGGTGCCGTTGCCGCGGCGCTCCACCACTTCGCCGCCGAGGTAGTTCTGCGCGGTCCGGGCATAGCTGCGGTCCTCGTCGTACAGGGCGTTCATCGAGCTGCGGCTCAGGCCCAGGATGATGCCGCCGCGGTCCCAGCTCTTGCCCCACTCCACGCCGACCGAGCGCCGGTTGCCGTCGCCGTGCGCGCTCTGGCCGTAGTCGAAGTTGGCGGCGAAGCCGTCGTACTTGTCCTTGAGGATGATGTTGACCACGCCGGCGATGGCGTCGGAGCCGTACACCGACGAGGCGCCGTCGGTCAGCACCTCGATCCGCTCCACCATCGACGCCGGGATCGCGTTGACGTCGACGCCGGGCGCGGCGGCGACGCTGCTCGCCGGGCCGGCCATGCGGTGCCCGTTGACCAGCACCAGGGTGCGCTCGGCGCCCAGGTTGCGCAGCGACACCAGCGCGCGGCCATGGCTGAAGCCGGAGTTCAGCGCGATGTTGGGCATGTTGCCGGCCATCGCCGGCAGTTGCTGCAGCAGCTGGCCGATGGTGTTCTGGCCGCTGTCCTCGATGCGTTGCCGGTCGATGGTGATCACCGGGCTGGCGGTCTCGGCGTCGACGCGGCGGATGTGGCTGCCGGTCACCGTGATCTGCTCCAGCGTGGTCGCCGCCGCGTCCTGCGCCTGCGCGGCGGGCGTGCCGGCGGCCAGCGCCAGCGCCGCGGCGAGCGGCGCCATCAGCAGGTGCGGTCGCGGCCGGTACTGCGGCGGGCGGGCGGAGTGCGGCGGAACGCGTGCGGGCAAAGACGACATCGGGCTCTCCTTTGGGCGGCGATGGCATCGCGGCCGGCAGCGCGGGCAAGCAGATCCCGGACAGCCGTGCGCATCGCACGCGGTCGTTGGCGAAAGTGCTGGGACAGGACGCCGTGCGCAGGCGCGGCAGTGGTTGGGAGGTCCCACCGCCGCGCGTGCGACGACGCGAAAGGTTTACCGCGCTGCGTTCGGCAGCCCGCTTGCATCGTGCGGAAATCTCCCCCGGGACTTCATCGCACGGACACAATGTGCGCGTAGCGTGACCGCGCCGTCTTGTCGTATTTACCGGTTAAACATGCGGAATACCGCACTGAATCGCGCGCGGCGGCACGTTTCCGACATTTTCGTCACTCAGCCGTAGGCGGCCGAAATCGTCACTTGCCGGGCCGCGCCGGCGGGCACCAGCACGCGCTCGTTGCGCGGCCCCGACAGCGTCGCCGCACGGCCGTCGACCAGCACCTCGCGCAGGCGCGTGCCGGCCGGCACGCGCAGGGTCAGCCAGGTGCGCTCCGGCGCCAGCGCCGGCAGCGCCAGCGTGCCGTCGATGCGCTGCCGCGCGGGGTCGCCGCGCAGGGTCAGCGACACCGCGCCCCAGCGCGTGGGCGCGGCCTCGATCGCGATCGTCTCGCCGCTGCCGAGCCAGTCGCGCGGCAGCGCCCTGGCCAGGAACAGTTCCTTGCCGGCGCTGTCCTCGAACACCAGCATCCAGCGCAGCAGCAGCGGGATGGTCATCTGCGCCGGGATGCAGAACAGCGGCATGCCGCCGGTGATGCCGCTGACTTCGCCCGCGGTCCAGCTGCCGCGGGTGTGCACGTGGTAGCGGTGCGCGTACAGGAACAGCAGGTATTCCTCGATCCGGTCCAGGCGCAGCAGCTGCTGCGCATAGCCGTAGGAGATGAAGCCGAGCAGGTCGCGCCCTTCCGGGGTGGGCGGGGCGATGTTGCCGACCACCCCGAGGCTGGTGCCGCCGTGGCCGCGCACGCAGTCGATCACCAGGTGGGCGAGGTCGTCGGGCAGCACGTCGGCCTGCAGCAGCTCGGCGTAGACGCGGTGCGGCCAGCCCTGCTCGCTGGGCTTTTCCTGCAGCAGCGACTGGCGGAAGGTCAGCGTCACGCCCGGCAGCGGGCCGATGTAGGGCGGGGTCAGGTCGCGGCGGATGTTGCCGCGCAGGGTCTTGTGCAGCTGCCGGGTCAGCTGCTGCGCGCGCCGCTGCCAGTGCGCGGCGCTGGCCTGCGCGCCCGGCCCGGCGATCGCGGTCCAGACCGCAGCGATGTCCTGCCAGCCGCGCACGGTCAACGCGCTGTTGGCGTAGTACGGCTTCCACCACAGCGTCGGATCGGGGAACAGGCAGGCGTCCGATTCGTTCCAGCCGTGGATCAGGCCGTGCCCCGGCGCGGCGGCCGGCAGCGCCAGGCTGGCGTCGTGCAGTTCGGCCAGCAGCTGCGCGGTGGCCTCGATCTTGCCGCGATGCTTGCGCAGCAGCGCCGCATCGCCGGTGTAGCGCAGGTAGCGCGCCAGCAGCGACAGGGTCAGGCCGAACTGGCCGGTCTCGGCGCCGCGCATGTTGACCATGCCGTCGTCCTGTACGAAGTCGCTGAAATAGCCGTCCAGCACCGCCGCGGCCTGGGCGAAGCGGCCCCACTCCAGGTTCGCGTATAGCGAGCTGGTGAAGGTGTCCTGGAAGCCGTCGTACTCGTTGCCGTAGTAGTCGCGGTCGACCGCGCCGTACTTGGGATAGGTGCCGCCGGGGCGCACCACCAGCTCGCGGGCGAAGGCGAAGCGGGCCATATCGGTCCAGCTGGCGTCTGGCAGCTGCGCCGGCGCGATGTCGGCCAGCAGCCCCTGCCAGTAGCCGGCGAAGGCCAGCAGGCCGCGGTAGAAGTCCTCGGCGCTGCGCGGGCCGCGCCGCGGCGGGTAGTCGGGGTAGCTGTAGCCGTAGACCACCTTGGTCACCTGCCCGCGTTCGACCAGCGCGCTGCGGTGCCAGGTCTGCACGATGAAGCGGTCGTCGGCGAGCACGTCGGCGAACAGCAGGATGTCGTAGTAGCGGCCCTCGCCGGCCGGCACCACCTTGCGCACCGCCGGCATCCAGCCGCCGATCA
The DNA here is from genome assembly GCF_017163755.1 of Xanthomonas sp. Classification (GTDB taxonomy): domain Bacteria; phylum Pseudomonadota; class Gammaproteobacteria; order Xanthomonadales; family Xanthomonadaceae; genus Xanthomonas_A. The sequence goes on along the minus strand of NZ_JAFIWC010000005.1, from coordinate 144,714 downwards.
GGCCTTCGTGGCGGCGTTCGATCAGCTCGGCCTTGCCCAGCTCGGGGAACGCGTGCACGGCGCGGTAGCAGCGGGTGCGGCCATCGGGGTAGACCGGCATGGTGTCGGCGCATTCGCGGGTGCCGACGAAGGTGGTCCACGGCAGGCGGCCGTTGTAGTCCTTGGGGTCGAGCTTGGAGGCCGGCGGCGGCGCCGCGTCGCGCACTTCGTCCGGGCGCGGGTCGCCGTCGCGCAGCAGGCGGTCGGCGAGCAGGTCGGCTTCGGCCATGGCCACGTCGGCCAGCTTCATGCCGAAGTACGGCGGCTGCGTGCTGGGGTAGACCGGCTCGGTGCGCTTGCCGAGCACCAGCGCCCCGTCCGGGCCGAGCAGGGTCAGGTCGCCGTCGGCGCTGCGCAGGTCTTCGTACACCTGCCATTGCGCACCGGCCTCGACGAAGCGGCATTGCAGCGTATGCCCGGCCAGGGCCTCGGCCGCCAGCGGCTGCAGCCGTGGCGCCGGCACCGGCGGCCGCGACGGCGCGGTGCTGGTTGTCGCCGTGGCGCTGGCCACGCTGCCGGCGAACGCCTCGCCCACGCCGGCCACCGCGCCGACCGCCAGCCCCTGACGCAGAAAATCTCTCCGATCCATGTCCCGTCCCCGATGAGCAAAACAGCCTCATCCTGCGCCGCGGGCGTCGCAGCGTCTTGTGCCCGCTGGCAAGGAACGGTGCGGAAAATTGCATAGCGGGGGCGAGGCGGCGGCGGCTGCACGAGGCTTCGCCCGTACCCTCATCCGCCCATCGGAGCACCTTCTCCCCGATTGGAAAAGGAACGGCCGGCTAGCCCCTCTCCCACCGGGAGAGGGGTTGGGGTGAGGGTCCGGCGCGAAGCGTCTCACGGAGTTGGGTGCACGAGGCTTTGCCCGTACCCTCATCCGCCCCTTCGGGGCACCTTCTCCCGATGGGAGAAGGAAGTGGCCGTGGCCTCAGGCCAGGACGTCGAGCAGGCTGCCGATCGTGTCGTCCGCCGCGCGCAGCACCCGCGCGTTGGCCTGGAACCCGTTGCGTGCGGACAGCCCGCCGACCATGTCGTCGACCAGATCGCTGCCCTCGCCGCCCACCGCCTGCACCTGGCTGGTCACGCCGCCGCCGGCCGCTTCCTGGTTCACCGTCACCTGGCGCTGGAAGCCCTCGGTGGCGGCGTTGGCGACGTTGTTCGCACGGGCCTGCAGGCCGGACGAGGCCGCACGCATGCCGGACAGGGCGATCGAGGACACCGAGGCGATGGAACTCATGCGCGTTTGCTCGTCGGGCGGCCGCGGTGCGGTCGCAAGGCAGGTAGGTTGCCACAGTCGCCCGCAGCACGTCGGGACCGTTGCGTAGAGCGTTGCAGCCGCAGCCGGTCGCGGCGCCGTTCGACAGGCGTACGTACCGGCCACCGCCATGAACGTGGCGGCCCTGCTCCAGGCGCAATGGTTGCCCGTTCCTGCCATCGGCACGATCGCCGACAACTTCAATGCGGGAGTTGAATCCTGTGACTTGCGACACCTTCGGCGGCGGGACCGGGGACCGGGGACCGGGAAAAGCCAAGAGCGCATCGGTTTGGCGCCATCGGCTGCGGTTGTTGCGGTTGCTGTTCCGGGTCCCTGGTCCCCGGTCCCGTTGCATGGCTCGATGCGTCCCCTACTCCCTCTGATCGACCGCATTCCACCGCGGCGTCGGCGCACCCAGCAGATGCCGCACGAAGAAGTCGTACTGGCGCCGCTGCACGTAGTCGATCGGGCCGCTGGAACGGCCCACCGAATGCTCGCCGCCGGGCACGTCCAACAGATCGAAGTCCTTGCCGGCCCTGATCAGCGCGTCGACCACCTGCGCGGTCGAGGCCGGGTCGACGTTGCTGTCCTGCTCGCCGACGATCAGCAGCAACTCGCCGCGCAGCTTAGCCGCGTGGTCCACGCCGGAGGCGGCGGCGTAGCTGGCGTCCACCGGCCAGCCCATCCACTGCTCGTTCCAGCTGATCTTGTCCATGCGGTTGTCGTAGCAGCCGGCATAGGCCACGCCGACCTTGTAGAAGTCCGGATGCCGCTCCAGCGCGCCGAGCGTGCTCTGCCCGCCGGCCGAGGCGCCGTAGATGCCGACGCGGGAGATGTCGTAGGACGGGTCCTTGGCCGCCAGCGCCCTGTGCCAGGCGATGCGGTCGGGGAAGCCGGAATCGCCCAGGTTCTTCCACGCCACGTCGTGGAAGGCCTTGGAGCGGTTGGCGGTGCCCATGCCGTCGATCATCACCACGATGAAGCCCAGGTCGGCCTGCGCCTGCATGCCGATCTGCTTGTCGCCGCCGGAGTGGTAGCCGAACGGCCAGAAGGTCTTGGGCACGAACGCGTCGTGCGGGCCGGCGTAGATGTTCTCGATCACCGGGTACTTCTTGCGCGGATCGTAGTCGCGCGGGCGCACCACCATGCCCCAGATGTCGGTGCGGCCGTCGCGGCCCTTGGCGACGAACGCCTGCGGCGCGCGCCAGCCAGCCGCCTGCAGCTTGCCGATGTCGCCGCGCTCGACCACCTGCAGCAGCGTGCCGTCGATGGCGCGAAGCTCCATCACCGGCGCCAGGTCCGGACGCGAATAGGTGTCCACGTAGTGGCGGCCGTCCTCGGCGATGGACACATCGTGATCGGCGTCGGCATGGGTCAGGCGGGTCAGCCGGCCGCCGTCGAAATCCACCGCGAACAGCTGCCGGTAATACGGATCCTTGCCCGCATCCATGCCGCTGGCGGAAAACCAGATGCGCCGCTGCGCATCGTCCACGCGCAGCACTTCGCGCACCACCCACGGGCCCTGGGTGATCTGCGCCTTCACCTTGCCGCTGGCGCCGTCGAACAGGTACAGGTGGCGCCAGCCGTCGCGCTCGGAGACCCACACGATCTCCTTGCCCAGGCCGTCCACGTCGTGGCGGAAGCTGCGGTCGGCGTAGACGAAGGTCTTCGCGTCCTCGCCCACCGCCACGTGCGCGCGGCCGCTGGCCGCATCGACCGCGATCGCGCGCATGCGCTGGAAGCCGCGTTGCACGTAGTCGAAGCTGAAACTGCGCGCGTCCTTGCGCCACTGGATCGGCGAGAGCTGGTACGGATTGGCGAACAGCGCATCGTCGATGGCGATGCGGCGCGCACCGGTGTTCGCGGACAGCGTACCGATGTCGAACAGCACCGGCCGCTCGACATCCACCGCATCGCCCGGCTTGGGATACAGCTGGGTGCGCACGCGCGGCTGGCCGCCGCCCGGCGGCGCCGCCTCCACCCGCGTGACCCGCCGCGCCAGGCCCGGGCGCACCCGGTACAGCGCCAGCCGCTGCGAATCCGGCGACCAGGCCAGGGTTTCCGGATCGTAGAAATCGTCGGCGCGGCCGTCCTCGCTCAGGCGCACGACGCGGCCGTCGGCGACATGGCGCAACGCCACGTCGAAGCCGTCGGCGAACGCGTCCCAGCGCCCGTCGGGCGAGCGCCGCGGCGTAGGGTCGGCCGGCAGCGACAGGTCGCGGACCACGCCGAAACCGCGCGGCCGCGGCTGCGCGCCGGCCTCCACCGGCGCGCAGACGTAGTCGGCCAGCGTGCAGCGCCACGGCGCGTAGTCGATCTGGAACACGATCGCGGCATGGGCGTGGCCGGCGTCGGCCGCATAGTCGAAGCGTTCGAACGGCAGGCGCAACGCCGGGTAGTCGGTACCTGCCGCCTTGCTCAGTCCGCGCGCCAGCCGCGCCGCATCGAACGCCGGCTGCTTGCGCTGGCCGGCCACGTCCTCGAGCACGAAGGCGAAGCCGCCGGGCACCGTCTTGCGGTAGTAGAACGCGCCGTCGTCACGCCACTGCGCCGGCCAGGCGACGTTCTCGGTCAAGGTCATCCACGCCTCGCGCAAGCCGAGCGAGCGCTGGTAGTCGGCGGCGCCGGGCGCGGCCTGGACATGGCCGGCGGCAAGGAACCCCGCAACCGACACGATCGCCACAACGAATCTGTTCATTACTTTCCGATATCCCCAATGCGGTTTTTTGTAGGAGCGGCTTCAGCCGCGACAGAATGTTCAAGCCGCCTGTCGCGGCTAAAGCCGCTCCTACAGAAGCGAGCGCAACCTATTCCCCGTCGTCCTCTTCCAGCGCCAGTTCCGCGGCGCTGAGCCCGCACAGCGATTTTCTGTAGGAGCGGTTTCAACCGCGACAGGATGTTCCAGCAAACCTGTCGCGGCTGGTGGCCCGAGGCCACCCGGAGCCGCGCCTGCAGAAACGAGCGCACCTATTCCCCGTCGTCTTCTTCCAGCGCCAGCTCGTCGCTGCGCAGCCCGCTGCGCGCGCCCCAGTGGTAGATGAAGAACGCGATCACCGCCACGCTCAGCGTATCCCACGGATGGGCGATCCAGCCGATGCCGCCGAACGTGCCCAGGTAGGACACCGCCAGCACCAGCGCGTAGAACGCGATCAGCCACAGCGAGCAGCGCACCTGCCGCAGCAGCCTGGGTCGCGCCGCGGCCGACGGCAACTTGTACAGCACGTAGATCAGGAACAGCGCGATCTGCAGCCCGAGCAGCCACGACAGCGTGCGCCAAGTGGACCAGTACACGATCAGTGCCGCGACGATGAACGACAACGGCCCCAGCACCGCCATGCCGCTGACCCGGAACGGCCGCGGCAGCTCCGGCGCGCTGCGGCGCAGCGCCGCGACCGTGACCGGCGCCACCGCGTAGCTCAGCACCAGCGCCGCGGACACCACCTGGATCAGCGTCTCCCACGACGGGAACGGCAGGGTCCAGAACACCGACAGCGCGAAGCTCAGCCACAACGCCGGACGCGGGATGCCGGACTTGGCGTCGATGCGGGTGAGCACCGGCAGGAAGCCGCCGCTGCGCGCCCAGCCGTAGACGATGCGCGGCGTAGCGTTCATGTAGATGTTGCCGGTGCCGCTCGGCGAGACCATCGCATCGCACACCACCAGCACCGCCAGCCAACCCATGCCCAGCGCCACCGCGATGTCGCGGTACGGCAGCGCGTAGTCCTTGTCCAGGCCGGCCCAGCCCAGCGCCAGGCGCTCGCCGGGAATGGCGCCCAGGAACGCCAGCTGCAGCAGCACGTAGATGACGGTGGACAGCACCACCGACAGGATCAGCGCGATCGGGATGGTGCGCTGCGGGTCGCGCACCTCGCTGGCGACCGACACGATCGGAGTCAGGCCGAGGTAGGCGAAGATGATGCCGCCGGCGGAGATCGCCGCCTCCACCCCGCTCAGCCCGGCCGGCGCGAAGCCGTAGGCGTGCAGGTTCTGCGGCTGGAAATGCACCAGCAGCATCACGATCACCAGCAGCGGGACCAGGAACTTGAACACGCTGATGATGTTGTTGGCCTTGGCGAAGGTCTTCACGCTGAAGTAGTTGAGCGCGAAGAACAGCACCAGCAGCGCGAACTGCAGCAGCCAGCCCCACAGGCTGGGATGGCCGCTGGCGTCGCGGTTGAGCGCCGGCACCCAGGCCGCGGCGTATTGCCGGCACGCCTCGACCTCGATCGCGATCAGGCTGGAGAACGCGATCAGGGTGATGAAACCCATCAGCGAACCGAGCAGCGGCCCATGCGAGTACTCCGGATAGCGCACCGCGCCGCCGGCGCGCGGCAGGGCCGCGCCGAGTTCGCAATAGACCAGCCCCAGCAGGAACACGGCCACGCCGCCGACGATCCAGGAGACGATCCCGGCCGGGCCGGCGATCGCCGAGACGTGGCTGGCGGAGAACAGCCAGCCGGAGCCGAAGATCGCGCCGAGCCCGATGAAGGTCAGGTCGGTCAGGCTCAGACGCTTGTGGAACTTGCCTTGTGTGGCCATGGTGCCCCCGCTGGAAAAGTTGTAGCCAAGTTCAAACACCTGCGCTGTTCCCTTCTCCCCCCGGGAGAAGGTGCCCCGAAGGGGCGGATGAGGGTACGGGCGAAGCTTCGTCGTTTCGACTGCACGAGGCTTCGCTGCGTACCCTCACCCCAACCCCTCTCCCGAGGGGAGAGGGGCTTCAAGCGATGCAGCCCGGGCGCTTCCTGCGCCCATGGCGACCTGCGGGTCCCTTCTCCCTTTGGGAGAAGGTGCCCCGAAGGGGCGGATGAGGGTACGGGCGGAGCTTCGTGTCGTTTCGACTGCGCGAGGCTTCGCTCCGCACCCTCACCCCAACCCCTCTCCCGACGGGAGAGGGGCTTCAAGCGATGCGGCCGGCGCTTCCTGCGCCCATGGCGACCTGCGATGTTCCCTTCTCCCTCCGGGACCATGGCCCCCTTCTTGGGGGAAGGTGCCCCGCAGGGGCGGATGAGGGTACGGGCAGAGCTTCGTGTCGTTTCACTGCCCGAGGCTTCGCTCCGCACCCTCACCCCAACCCCTCTCCCGGAGGGAGAGGGGCTTTGTCATGCCTATTGTTTTGGCACCTCCTGCGCCCACGGCGACTTCCCACCTTCGGCGATGAAGCGATCGATGCGCTGCTCCAGCACCGGCAGCGGCACCGAGCCGGTTTCCAGCACCGCGTCGTGGAAGGCGCGGATGTCGAACTTCTCGCCGAGCGCGGCCTCGGCCTTGCGCCGCAGTTCGAGGATCTTCAGCTCGCCCAGGTAGTACGACAGCGCCTGCCCGGGCCAGGCGATGTAGCGGTCGACCTCGGTGGTGACCTCGTGTTCGCTCAGCGCGGTGTTGTCGCGCAGGTAGGCGATCGCCTGCTCGCGGGTCCAGCCCTTGTGGTGGAGGCCGGTGTCGATCACCAGCCGGCACGCGCGCCACATCTGGTAGGTCAGGTAGCCGAAGCGGTCGTACGGGGTGTCGTACATCCCCATTTCCTGCCCCAGGTATTCCGAATACAGCGCCCAGCCCTCGCCGTAGGCGGAGATGTAGCTGTAGCGGCGGAAGTCCGGCAGGCCCTGCTGCTCGGCCGCCAGCGGCATCTGCAGCGCGTGGCCGGGCGAGGACTCGTGCAGGGTCAGCGCGGTCAGGTTGTACAGCGGCCGCGACGGCAGGTTGTAGGTGTTGACCAGGTAGATGCCCGGGCCGCCGCGGCCGCCGGTGTAGAACGGCGCCAGGTCCGGCGGCACCGGCTCGATCGCGAAGCGCTGCCGCGGCAGCCGGCCGATGTAGTCGCCGACCTTGGCGTCCACCCGCTTGGCGATCCACGCCGCCTGCTTGAGCAGCTCGTCCGGCGTCTTCGGATAGAACTGCGGATCGGTGCGCAGGAATTTCAGGAACGCCGGGAAGATCGCCTGCCCCTGCGGCGCGACGAAGCCGCTGGCGGCGATGGTCTGGTCCATGTCCTTGCGCAGCTTGGCCACTTCCTGCAGCCCGATCGTGTGGATCTGTTCGGGCGACAGCTCCAGCGTGGTGAACTCGCGGATCTGCGCGCGGTAGTAGGCCTTGCCGTCGGGCAGCGCCTCGCCGGACAGCGTGGCGCGCGCCTTGGGCTCGTATTCCTGGCGCATGAAGCGCAGCAGTTCGGTGTAGGCCGGCACCACGCTGCGCGCGATGGCGTCCAGCGCCTGTTGCCGCAGCTGCGCCTGCACGTCCGCCGGGATGCTGGCCGGCATCTGCTTGAACGGGGTGTAGAACAGGTTGGCCTCGCCGCTGGCCGCGGCGACGTCGGCGATCGACTGGTCGCGGCCGGCCAGCGTCACCTTCGGCTGGCTGAAGCCGCGCGCCAGGCCGGCGCGCATGTTGACGATCTGCTCGTCGAAGTAACGCGGGATGTCGGCCAGCACCTTCAGGTAGCGCTGGTAGTCGTCGCGGTTGCGCAGCGTGGCGCGTGCGCTGAAGCCCAGATTGCTCCAGAACGCGGTGTCGCTGTTGAACGGCATCTCCCAGGCGCGGAAGCGCTGCTGATCCAGGAACACCGCGATCTGCTGGCGGTAGACCTGGTAGTTCACCTGATCCTGCGCCGGCAGCTGCGCCGGCTCGATCGCATCCAGCTCGCGCATCACCTGCTGCCAGTACGCGGTGCGCCGCTCCTGCGTGGCCACGTCGACCTTGGGCAGGTGGTCGGCGGGCGCGCCCTGGCTGTCTTCGTCGTCGGCGCCGGCCGATTGCTCCTGGCGCCATTTCCACTCGCGCTGGTACAGCGCCTTGAAGCGGGTGGCGGCATCGCGGGCGGCCGGCGCGGCGGCCGGCGGCGCGGAAGCGGGCTGCGGCTGCGCGGCGGCGCCCTGCCCTGCCAGCGCACAGGCGATCGCCAGCAGCAGCGGCGCGCGAAGTCGGGAGCTCAGGCTCATTGCGGTTTCTCCGGGGTGGCGGACGGGCCGGCCTCGACCGGCTCGATCCAGGCGGCGATGCGGCGATCCAGCAGGCCCAGCGGCATCGCGCCGCGGCCGTGGGTCGGGTCGTGGAAGGCGCGGACGCCGAAGCGTTCGCGCAGCGCCTGGCTGTCGCGTTGGCCGCGCGCGTAGCCGGCAACGCGCGTTGCGGGCCGCGCGCCGTCGCATGCCATCGCCATGTCATGCACAGCGCGCATCAGGCGAACGGCCGGTCGATCGCCGGCGACGGCGGCGTGAACCAGCGCGCGCCGTGTTCGGTGACGTGGAAATGGTCTTCCAGGCGCACGCCGAACTCGCCCGGCACCACGATCATCGGCTCGTTGCTGCAGCACATGCCCGGCGCCAGCGGCAGCGCGTTGCCGCGCACCAGGTACGGCGCCTCGTGGATGCTCATGCCGCAGCCGTGACCGGTGCGGTGCGGCAGCCCGGGCAGGCGGTAGTCCGGGCCCAGGCCGGCCGCCTGCAGCACCTCGCGCGCGGCCTGGTCCACCGCCGCGCAGCTCACGCCCGGACGCGCAGCGGCGAACGCGGCGGCCTGCGCATCGTGCTCCAGCTGCCAGATGCGCCGTTGCTTGGCGCTGGGCTCGCCGAAGATGTAGGTGCGGGTGATGTCCGAGTGGTAGCCGTGCACGGTGCAGCCGGTGTCGATCAGCACCAGTTCGCCGCGCTGCAGCGCCTGCACCCCGGGAATGCCGTGCGGGTACGCGGTGGCGTGGCCGAACTGGACGATGCAGAAGGTCGAGCCGTTGTCGGCGCCGAGCGCGCGGTGCGCCTCGTCGATGAAGCGCACCAGCTCGGCGGTGGTGATGCCTTCGTGGATCAGGCCGGCGGCCAGGCGCTGCACCTGCAGGGTCATGTCGCAGGCCTGCTGCATCAGCGCCAGTTCCGCCGGCGACTTGCACATGCGGCAACCGTCGACGATCGGCGCCGCATCGCGGATCTGCACCTTGCGCAGCACCGCGACCAGCCCGCTGTACGCGGCGAAGGCGATGCCCGGGTCCAGCGCCAGCGCGGCGGCACCCAGTTCGCCGAGCGCCTCGGCCACCAGCGCATGCGGATCCTCGTGTTCCTGCCACAGGCGCTTGCGCACCGGGATGCGCAGCACCGCGTCCAGCGAGCCTTCCTCGAACGCCGGGCAGATCAGCAGCGGCTCGCCGTCGGCGCTCAGCAGCATCGCCACCAGGCGCTCGCTCGCGCCCCACGGCACGCCGGTGAAATAGCGCAGCGACGCGCCGGCGCCGACCAGCAGCGCGTCCACGCCCTGCGCGCGCATCAGCGCACGCGCCCGGTCCAGCCGCTGAAGGTACTCCTGCGGCTGGATCGGCGCGGCGCAGTCGCGCCAAGGCGCCAGCTGCGCCTGCGCCTGGTCCCGGCTCAGGCCGCCGATCTGCGGCGCATCGCTCATGCGGGGCTCCCCACGTCGGCCGTGCTCCAGACGCCGTCGATCAGGCGCTGCACGCCGCCGGGATTGCGGTCGCGCAGCAGTTCCGGCAACAGCGCGTCGGGTACGCCGTCGTAGCTGTGCAGCGCGGCGAAGCGGCGGATCGCCGCCGGCATGCCGACCGCGGTGAAGCCCGGATGGCCGGTGCTCGGATACGGGCCGCCGTGGTTCATCGCCGCGCTGACCGCCACCCCGGTCGGCATCTTGTTGCAGATCAGCCGGCCCACGCGCGGACGCAGCGCCGCGGCCACCGCGGCGAAGGCGACGTCGTCGCTGCCGTCGGCGGCGCGGTACAGCGTGCCGGTCAGGTTGCCGTCGAAGCTGCGCGCCAGCGCGGTCATCTGCGCCATGTCGGCCGCACGCACCAGCAGGCTGACCGGGCCGAACGCCTCGGTCTGCAGCGCCTCGCGCTGGGCCACGAACGCCTGCGCCGACACGCTCAGCAGCGTGGGCGCATGCCGGTAGCCGGACGCCGGGTCGGCGTCGCCGCCGGCCAGCAGCTCGGCCCCCGCGTCGCGCAGCGTGGCCACGCCGCGTTGCAGGTGTTCGAGCACGCCGCGCGAGAACAGCACGTTCGGCGCGGCGGCGGCGAAGTGTGCGCGGGCGGCGGCGACGAACGCATCGCCGGCCTCGCCTTCGGGCACCACGACGATGCCCGGGTTGGTGCAGAACTGGCCGCTGCCCATCGTGCACGAGGCGAAGAACTCCTGCGCCAGCGCCTGGCCGCGTTCGGCCAGCGCGCCGGGCAGCAGGAACACCGGATTGATGCTGGACAGCTCGACGTAGGCCAGCACGCCGGCGCGGTCGGCCGCGGCCTTCAGCGCCAGCCCGCCGGCGCGGCTGCCGGTGAAACCGATCGCGCCCAGCCGCGGGTCGCCGGCCAGTTCCAGGCCCAGCTTGCTGTCGAAGTGGTACAGCAGCTGCACCGCCGCGGCCGGCAGGCCGTTGTCTAGCAGCGCGCGGTGCGCCAGTTGCGCCAGGCGCTGGCTGGTGGCCGGATGCGACGGATGCGCCTTGGCGATGACCGGGTTGCGCGCGGCGATGGCCGAGGCGAAGTCGCTGCCAGCCACCGCGTTGAACGCGAACGGGAAATTGTTCGGCCCGAACACCAGCACCGGCTTGTGCAGCGGCCCCAGCTGCGCGCGCAGGCCGGCGGCGGTGTCGATCACCGGCTGCGTCCAGCTGTGTTCGCGCACCGCGTGGGCGGCCTGGCGCAACTGCCCGCTGGCGCGCGGCAGCTCCACCTTGGCCAACCGCGGCTCGCTCGCCAGCGCGGTCTCGGCATGGGCCAGTTCCACCAGCGTGGCGACGTCGGCCTCGATCGCATCGGCATAGGCATCCAGGAACGCGGCGATGCGTTCGGGCGCCGCGGCGGCCAGCGCGTCGGCGACCTGCACCGCCGCGGCCAGGGCGGCCTCGAGGTCGGCGGCGCCGCTGACCGGGAATTCCGGCCCGATCTCCGCGCCGGTGCGCGGATCCTCGGCGCGCAGGCGGCCGCGCGTTTCCAGCGACGGCTGCCAACGGCCGGCGAGCAGCAGCGGTTGCATCGGCGTCACCTCACAGTCCGGGATGGGTGGCGATGGCGTGGTCGATCACCTTCAGCGCCGCGTCGCGCTCGGCGCCTTCGATGACCAGGCGCGGCGCGCGCACGCGCTCGCTGCCCAGCCCGACCTTCTCCTGCACCAGCTTGATCAGCTGCACGAACTTGGGCACCGTGTCCAGCCGCAGCAGCGGCAGGAACCAGTCGTACAGCGCCTTGGCGGCCGGGTAGCCGCCGTCGCGCGCCAGTTCGAACAGCTTCACCGACTCCTTCGGATAGGCGTTGACCAGGCCGGCGATCCAGCCCTTGGCGCCCATGCTGAGGCCTTCGACGATCGCATCGTCCATGCCCACCAGCAGCACCAGGCGGTCGTTCAGCAGCTCGCCCAGCGCGGCGAAGCGGCGCACGTCGCCGGAGGATTCCTTGACCGCTTCCAGGTGCGGGAATTCGGCCGCCAGCTCGGCGATCTGCGCCGGGCTGAAATCGGTCTTGTAGGCCACCGGGTTGTTGTACAGGATCACCGGCAGGTCGGTGGCGGCGATCACCGCGCGCACGTGCGCGCCCATCTCGCGCCAGTCGGTGGAATACACGTACGGCGGCAGCACCATCGCCCCGCCGCAGCCGACCTGCTTGGCCGCCTGCACCAGGCGCACCGCCTCGTCGGTGGACAGCGCGGCGATGCCCGGCACCACCGGGATGCGGCCGTCCACCGCCTGCACCAGCGTCTTGAGGATCGCGAGCTTGTCGTCGAAGCTCAGCGTGGCCGCCTCGCCGAGCGAGCCCAGCGGCACGATCGCGGTGCAGCCGGCGTCGACCATCACCTGCGCATGCTTGGCCAGGAACGCGTGGTCGATGCTGCCGTCGGCGTTGAACGGAGTGGTGATGGCCGGCAGCACGCCGTACCAGAAGGAAGCCTTGCTCATGGAATTACACCTTGTCGAGGGTTGGGAAGGAGGGGTCGGAAGGGGAAACGCTTGGCAGGGACTCGGCCAACGCGGCCAGCCGCACCGGGAACAGCGGCGGCCGGCGGCCGTCGTCGGAAAAATCGTCGTGCCGCGGCGCCAGCCCCAGCTCGGTCAGCGCGCTGCCGCAGATGCGGCCCTGGCAGGCGCCCATGCCGCAGCGCGAGGCCAGCTTGGCGTCGCGCAGGTCGCGGTAGCCGTGCAGCGCCGACAGCGGCACGTCCTCGCAGCGGCACAGCAGCGTGTCCGGCGTGGCCAGCGCGTGGATGCGCCGGTCCAGCGCGAACTGGCGCTGCAGCAGCGTGGCGAAGGCGCGCGCGCGGCGGCGGCGCGGTTGCAGCGCCTGCGCCGCGCGCGGCTGCCCGGCCGCCATGTGCCCGGCGATCGCGCCTTCGATGCGGGCGCTGTCGCGCCCGCCGATGCCGAGCGCTTCGCCGGCCGCGTACACCTCGGCGGCGCTGGTGCGCAGCTGCGCATCCACCGCCACGCACGGATGCGCGCCGCTGTGCGCCAGGCGGCAGCCGAGCAGCTGCGCCAGTTCCACGTTCGGCACCAGGCCATAGCCCACCGCCAGCTGGTCGCAGTCCAGCGTGCGGCGGCCGCGCGGGCCGTCGATGTCCACCGCCTGCACGCGCCCGTCGCCATGCGCGGCGGTGACCACGCTGCCGGCGTGGTAGCCGACGCCGAGCAGCCTGGCGCGCAGCGCCAGCGCCTGCAGCGCCTTGTCCGGCCAGCGCCAGGGCAACTGCGCGGCGAACCCGGCCAGCGCGCGCAGCGAGGCCTGTTCGACGATGCCCAGCACCTGCGCGCCGTGGCTGCGCAGCGTCGCCGCGGCGGCCAGCAGCAGCGGCCCGCTGCCGCCGACCAGCACGCGCTTGCCGGCCAGCGGCCAGCCCTGCTTGGCCAGCGCCTGCGCACCGCCGGCGCCGGTGACCCCCGGCAGGGTCCAGCCGGGGAACGGCAGCAGCAGCTCGCGCGCACCGGTGGCCAGCACCAGCGCTTCGTAGCCCAGCCAGCGCGCGCCCTGCGGCGCATCGACCAGCAGTTGCCGCTCCTGCGCCATCAGCACCTGGCACTGGGCGAGGAAGTCGACCCTGCTCGCCGCCAGCCGCGCCAGCGTGCGCGCGGCCAGCCGCGGCGGCGCCTGGCCCACGTCGTGGCGCCAGACCTGGCCGCCGGCGGTGGCCTGCATGTCGACCAGGCCGACGCGCCGGCCGTGCGCCGACGCGGCCAGCGCCGCCGCCAGCCCGGCCGGGCCGGCGCCGACCACCAGCACGTCGTAGTGCCTGGCGCGCGGTTCAGTCATCGGTCCACACCTGCATGCCGTCGCGCACCGGGGTGATGCAAGCGCGCAGCTGGCCGACGCCGTCGATGCGCACCCGGCATTCGCTGCACACGCCCATGCCGCACAACGGCGCGCGCGGCTGGCCGCCGCGCGAACGGCGGAACCGCAGCGTCACCTGCGCCACTGCCGCGGCCACGCTGCTGCCGGGCGCCACGTCGAGCGCGCGGCCGTTGACCTGGAGGCGGACCGTCAGCGCGCTCACGACAGCGCCCGCACCGGCGAGTACGGCGCCGCGTCCAGCGCCGGCGCGCGTTGCAGCAGCAGGTCCAGCAGCAGCCGTGCGCTGCCCAGCGCGGTGGTCACGCCCAGCCCTTCGTGCCCGGCCGCGACCCACACGCCGTCGCGCCCAGGCACCGCGCCCAGGTACGGCCGCCCGTCCGGCGTGGCCGGACGCAGCCCGGTCCACACCCGGATCGCCTGCAGCTGGCGCAGGCCCGGCACGAACGCGAACGCGCGCTCGAGCATGCGCTGCAGCATCGGCATCGACACGCTGCGGTCGCTGCAATCGAACTCGCGCGAGGAGCCGATCAGGATCTGCCCGGTTGGGCGCGGCTGCACGTTGAACGCCACGCTGCTGCCGTCGCTGCCGTGCGCGCTGTCGGCATAGCCCAGCTCCAGCAGCTGGTGGCCGACCAGGCCCGGATAGCGGTCGGTGATCACCAGTTGCCCCTTGCGCGGGCGCAGCGGCAGTTCCGGCAGCAGCTCCGGCAGCGCGCAGCCGGTGGCGACCAGCACCGCGCCGCCGAGCGCGGTGCCGTCGTCCAGGCGTACCCCGCCGCCGCCCAGCGCCAGTGCGCGGCGTCCGGCATACAGCTGCGCGCCGGCGGCGAGCGCACGCTGCACCAGGTAGCGCGCCATCCGCGGCGGGTACACCACCGCTTCGCTGGCCACGCGCATGCCGCCGGCCAGGCCCGGCGCCAGCGCCGGCTCGAGCGCGTACAGCCGCGCCGCATCGACCGCCTCGGCCTGCACCCCGGCCGCGGCCAGGCGCTGGATCTTGGCCGGGATCGCCTGCAGTTCGCGCGCCTGCCGCGCCACCCACAGCGTGCCGCAGCGGCTGAACTCGGCCTCCGGCAGCCCGGCGAACGCTTCCCACAGGCGCAGCGAATACGTCGACAGCGCCAGTTCCGCCGGATCGTCGTCCATCGCCACCAGGTGGCCCATCGCCGCGGCGGTGGAACCGCCGCCGATGCCGCCCGACTCGACGATCGCCACCCGCAGGCCGGCGGCCACCGCCGCGTCGGCGCAGGCCGCGCCGACGATGCCGGCGCCGATGACGATCAGGTCGAAGGCGATCATTCGGCGCCGATACCCCACGCGAACGGGTCGCTGTCGTCGATCTGCAACTGCGCGCGCGCGGTGATGTAGGCCTGGCCGGTGATGCGCGGCAGCACGCCGCGGGTGCCGGGCACGTAGCTGGCCTCGAACAGGCTGCCGAGGATGCCCTCCTGCCGCCACACCTGCCCCGGCACCAGCTTGCCGTCGGCGGCCAGGCAGGCCAGCTTGGCGCTGGTGCCGGTGCCGCACGGCGAACGGTCGTAGGCCAGGCCCGGGCACAGCACGAAGTTGCGCGCGTCGGCCGCGGCGGACGGCGCCGGGCCGTTGATCTCGATATGGTCGATCTCGCCGCCGCCGGCGCCGGCGATGCCGCTGGCCTCCAGCGCCAGCCGCACCGCTTCGGTGTAGGCGGTCAGTTCGCGCTGGTGGCGCAGTTCCAGCGAGCACGGCGTCTGCTCGGTGATGAAGAACCAGTTGCCGCCCCAGGCCACGTCGCCGCGCACGCGACCGTAGCCGGGCACCTGCACTTCCACGCCGCTGGCATGGCGGTAGCTCTCCACGTTGTCCACCGACACCCGGCCGTCGCCGTGCAATTCCACCCCGACCGTGCCGACCGGCGTCTCGATGCGGTGCACGCCGGGCGCAAGGCGCCCGAGTTCGGCCAGCGTGCGCACCAGGCCGATGGTGCCGTGGCCGCACATGCCCAGGTAGCCGACGTTGTTGAAGAAGATGACCCCGGCGCAGGCGTCGGCGGCCATCGGCGGCAGCAGCAGCGCGCCGACCATGGTGTCCGAGCCGCGCGGTTCGCAGGCGATGGCGCTGCGCCAGCGGTCGAAGCGGTCGCGGAACGCGTCGCGCCTCCCGGCCAGGTCGCCGGGCCCCAGGTCGGGAAAGCCGGCGACGACGACACGGGTCGGTTCGCCGCCGGTATGCGAGTCGATCACATCGAGTGTATGCATAGATCCATGCTCACATTCCGCCCTGCCGCCGGCTAGCAGGCTTTGTCTGTCATAAATGCGGAAGTTTGCATAAAGGCCGGATGCGTGGAGACCTCCGACATAGG
Source organism: Xanthomonas sp. (assembly GCF_017163755.1). Taxonomy (GTDB): domain Bacteria; phylum Pseudomonadota; class Gammaproteobacteria; order Xanthomonadales; family Xanthomonadaceae; genus Xanthomonas_A. The sequence continues at coordinate 128,814 of NZ_JAFIWC010000005.1, read as the reverse complement.
CTAGGATCGGGTCATGCAAGGCGCCGTGCGCGCGGCGCCTGCACCCTACAACCGGCTCGGTGAGTGTAGATGGATACTTTGATTTCGGCGCTGGAAATGCAGACGCTGTTCGATGCGCTGCCGGACGTGGTGTTCTTCGTCAAGGACCGCGACGGCCGCTACACCCACGTCAACCTGACCCTGGTGCGGCGCCTGGGCAAGAAGTACCGCGCCGACCTGATCGGCAAGTCGGCGCTGGAGGTGTTCCCGCTGCCGCTGGGCGGCAGCTACCTGATGCAGGACCGGCGCGTGCTGTGCGGGGAGATGATCGAGAACCAGCTGGAAGTGCACCTGTTCCCGAACCGCACCCCGGGCTGGTGCCTGACCTTCAAGCGCCCGCTGTGCGAACACGACGAGGTGATCGGCGTGGTCGGCATTTCCCGCGACCTGGGCCAGCCCGACAGCCGCCACTCGGCGTACGAACGCATCAGCCGCGCGATGGAGCACATGCAGTCGCACTACGGCGACAACCTGCGCGTGCAGACCCTGGCCGACCTGGCGGAACTGTCGGTGGCGCAACTGGAGCGGCATTTCCGCCGCGTGTTCCAGCTGACCCCGCAGCAATTGCTGACCAAGATGCGCATCGAAGCGGCGATGCGCCAGCTGCACGGCGACGACAGCATCGCCAGCATCGGCCAGGCCTGCGGCTTCGCCGACCAGAGCGCGTTCGCGCGCCAGTTCAAGGCCACGGTGGGGATGACGCCGCGCGACTACCGGTCGTTGAAGGGGAAGGTCTGAGTGGAGCGGGGACCGGGGACCAGGGACCGGGGACCCGGAAAAGCAGCCTACGCGAGGTGATGCGGCGCAAACTCGGCACGGGCTGATGCGCCATTGCGCATGCGCGACCATCACGGAAATGAACTGCCCATCTGCCCCAGGTCCCTGGTCCCTGGTCCCGGGTCCCCGGTCCCCGGTCCCCGGTCCCGCCAGTGGTAGCATTCCCGGTTTCCGGTCCACGCGTAACACATGGTCAGCCTATTCCGCCGCAACAAGCCCCAGGACCACGCTGGCGATAGCCGCACCCAGCGCTACAGCATCGAGGAACTGGCCGCCGCGTTCCCCAAGCCGGCCGGCGAGTCCGCCACGCCTGCACCTGCGGCACCGGCAACGCCCGTGACCGAGGCCGAAGCCGCCCCGGCGGCGCCGCCGGCGCCGGAGACGAGCGCGCCTGCCGCGCTGCGCGATGCGCCTGCGGTCGCGCCCGATCCCATCCCCGCGCCCAGCCACGTCGCGGTCCCGCCGCAGGCGCCGACGCCGCCGCCCGAGGCGCGCGTACCGGCCCCCGCCGCGCCCCCGGCGGCGGCGGTGCCGGCGCCCAATCCGGCCGCGGCGTTCGCCGCCGCCTTCGACGAGCGCGCCGACGCGCTGCCCGCCGCCGCGCCCGGCAAGTCCGGCTGGCGCGAACGCCTGCGCAACAGCACCATCGCGCGCAGCTTCGGCGGCCTGTTCTCGCGCAATCCCAAGCTCGACGACGACCTGCTCGACGAGATCGAGACCGCGCTGATCACCGCCGACGTCGGCGTGGCGGCCACCACCGCGCTGATCGAGAACCTGCGCAAGCGGATGAAGGCGCGCGAGTTCGCCGACGCGCAGGCGCTGCTGCGCGCGCTGCGCGCCGACTTGGTCGCGATGCTCGCGCCGGTCGCGCGGCCGCTGCTGATCGATCGTGGCGCCAAGCCCTTCGTGGTGCTCACCGTCGGCGTCAACGGCGTCGGCAAGACCACCACCATCGGCAAGCTGGCCAAGCGCTTCAAGGACGAGGGCCACAGCCTGATGCTCGCCGCCGGCGACACCTTCCGCGCCGCCGCGGTGGCGCAGTTGCAGGCCTGGGGCGACCGCAACGGCGTGGCCGTGATCGCGCAGGGCCAGAACGCCGATGCCGCCTCGGTCGCGTTCGACGCGCTGCAGGCCGGCAAGGCGCGCGGCACCGAGGTGCTGATCGCCGACACCGCCGGCCGCCTGCACACCCAGACCGGGCTGATGAACGAGCTGGGCAAGATCCGCCGCGTGCTCGGCAAGATCGATCCGGCCGCGCCGCACGAGGTGCTGATGGTGATCGACGGCACCACCGGGCAGAACGCGCTGTCGCAGCTGCGCCAGTTCCACGCCGCGGTCGGCGTCACCGGCCTGGTGGTGACCAAGCTCGACGGCACCGCCAAGGGCGGCGTGGTGTTCGCGCTGGCGCGCGAGTTCGGCATCCCGATCCGCTTCGCCGGCATCGGCGAGCGCCCGGAAGACCTGCGCGTGTTCGACGCCGAGGCCTTCGTCGACGCCCTGCTGCCCGAGGCGCTGGGCGCCTGACCGTAAGCCCCTCTCCCACCGGGAGAGGGGTTGGGGTGAGGGTACGGCGAACTACGAAGCGCAGGCACTGGCGCTGTCGCACCACACCAGGCTTCGCCCGTACCCTCATCCGCCCCTTCGGGGCACCTTCTCCCGAGGGGAGAAGGAAAAGACATCAGCCTGCCAGCATGCGCCAGCCCCCAGACACATTCGCCACCCGCCTGCTCGCCTGGTTCGACCGCTCCGGCCGCCACGACCTGCCCTGGCAGCATCCGCGCAGCCCGTACCGGGTGTGGCTGTCGGAGATCATGCTGCAGCAGACCCAGGTGAGCACGGTGATCCCGTACTTCCTGCGCTTCCTCGCCCATTTCCCCACCCTGCCCGACCTGGCCGCGGCATCCAACGATGCGGTGATGGCGCAATGGGCCGGGCTGGGCTACTACGCCCGCGCGCGCAACCTGCACGCCGCCGCGCAACGCTGCGTGGAACTGCACGGCGGCGAGCTGCCGCGCGATTTCGACGCGCTGCACGCGCTGCCTGGCATCGGCCGCAGCACCGCCGGCGCGATCCTCAGCCAGGCCTGGAACGAACGCTTCCCGATCCTGGACGGCAACGTCAAGCGGGTGCTGGCACGCTACCACGGCATCGCCGGCTATCCCGGACTGCCAGCGGTCGAAAAGCGACTGTGGGCGCTCGCCGCCGAGCACGTGCAGCATCCGCCCGGCGAGCGCCTGGCCGACTACACCCAGGCGCAGATGGACTTTGGCGCCACGCTGTGCACCCGCGCCAACCCGGCCTGCGTGCTGTGCCCGCTGCAGCACGACTGCGTGGCGCGGCGCGAGGGCCTGGTCGAGGCGCTGCCGACGCCCAAGCCGGGCAAGGCGCTGCCCGAACGCGAGGCGATGGCGCTGTTGCTGGAGAACGCGCACGGCGAACTGCTGCTCAACCGGCGCCCGCCGGCCGGCATCTGGGCCTCGCTGTGGACGCTGCCGCAGGCCGACACCGATGCGGCGCTGCGCGAATGGTTCGCGCGCGAGATCGACGGCGACTACGACGCCGCCGAGCCGATGCCGGTCATCGTGCACACCTTCAGCCATTACCGCCTGCACCTGCAGCCGCTGCGCCTGCGCAAGGTCGCCTTGCGCGACGCGGTGCGCGACAATGACGCGCTGCGCTGGGTCTCCCGCGCCGGCTCGTCCGCCCTCGGCCTGCCCGCGCCGATCCGCAAGCTGCTCGACTCCCTCTGACCTTCGCGTCGCAGGCGCCACCAGGAACCGCCATGTCCCGTACCGTCTTCTGCCAGTACCAGCAACGCGAGAGCGAAGGCCTCGACTACGTGCCCTACCCCGGCGATATCGGCCAGCGCGTGTTCGCGCACATCGGCAAGGCGGGCTGGCAGGCGTGGCTGGCGCACCAGACCATGCTGATCAACGAGAACCGGCTGTCGCCGCGCGATCCCAAGCATCGCGCGTTCCTCGAGGCGGAACTGGAGAAGTTCCTGTTCGGCGGCGGCGCGGCCAAGCCGGAAGGCTACGTGGAACCGGAACAGGAAAACTGAGCGGCGCCGGCGCCCGCCGGGGCACCGAAGCGCGTCCGCCGGCCACGGCGCGCGCTACGGCGCAGGCCCCTGCCGTTCCTGCAGCTGCGCCTGGCGCAATTCCTTCTCCGAGGCGCGCAAGGCCTTCACGTCGAGCGGCCGGATCGAACTGATGCGGCACGGCAGGCGGATCGCGGTGCGGCTGCCGTGCACGATCACGTCGTCGAACTTGGCCGACACCCGGCTGAGCCGCTGGGTGAGGCTGATCGCCGGCGCGTAGTCCAGGTCGTTGCACGGGCCGCCGAACTCGAGCAGATAGGCCTGGTTCGGGCGCGTCCACACCGCCAGCGCGGTGTCGCCCAGCGGCGTCCAGCCGCTGAGCGCGCCGGAGTACTGGAAATCCTTGACCGGCGCGCCGGCGTTCTGGCGATACAGCGCCAGGCGCTGCGCATCGCCGAGGCGGGTGGTGGCGCAGCCGGCCAGCACGGCCAGCGCGAGCGACGCGAGCAACAGTGGCTTCATTGCGGTGCTCCAGGTGACAGGCGCCCATGATGCGCGCGGGCCGTCACGCCGGCGTGTGCGCGGGCCGCGCGATTCAGCGGCGAGCGAACCGGCAGTTGCCGCAGCCTTGGTCGTGGGGAGTGCCTGCAGGACGGCATCGTGGTGCGCGCCATATCGTCCGGCCGACATCGCCATCATGGGACATGGCCTGCGATAGGCGTGCTCGGTATCGTCGCGCCGATCGGTGCCTCGGCGCCAAACGTCGGCTGGGCGGCGACGCGTCAACCGGCGGGCATCAGCGCTGCGCGGTCTTCGCCGATTCGCAGAAGCGCTGCCGGTACTCCAGCGCCTTGGGCATCAGCGCCTGCAGGTTCTGGATGCGCGTGCCCGGATTGGGATGGGTGGACGAGAACTCCGGCGGCGCCTGGCCGCCGCTGCTTTCGCTCATGCGCTGCCACAGCGGCACCGCCTCCTGCGGATCGAAGCATGCCGCCGCGGCGAGCATCAGTCCGACCTCGTCGGCCTGGGTCTCGTGGTTGCGCGCGTACGGCAGCAGGTAGCCGTAGCCCATCGCCGCCATCACCATCTGCTGCTGTTGCGGATCCATGCCGCTGGCGGCGCCGGCCATCTGCCCGATCTGGGTCAGCTTCTGCTGCGCCATGCGCTGCGCGCCGTGGCGCAGCAGCGCGTGCGCGATCTCGTGGCCCATCACCACCGCCATCGCATCGGCGTTCTTGGCCACCGGGATCAGCCCGGTGTACACCGCCATCTTGCCGCCGGGCAGGCAGAACGCATTGGCCTGGTCGGATTCGATGACGTTGACGTCCCAGTCGAACTGGCGCGCGAAATGGCTGGCCTTCATGCCGTGCTCGGCCGCCAGCGCGTCCTCGACCACGTCCACCTTGGCGATCAGCCGCTGCGCGATGCCGCGCACCTGCTGCGCCACCTGCGACTGCGGGTCCACCGGGCGCTCCTGCGCCAGGATCTGCTGGTAGGCCTGCAGGCCCAGCGCCTTCTCGTCCTCCACGCCGAGCGAGCTGTCGATCAGCACCTTCTCGCCGGTGTACGGGTCCTCGCTGCGGTTGGAGAACCAGTAGAACGCGGCATAGCCGGCGAAGCCCAGCAGCACCAGCCAGCGGATGTTGCCCAGCGGCCCGGGGCGGCGCCCGCCCCGCTCTCCCTGCTGGCGGCCGAAGACGTTGCTCATCGTGGATTTCCCCCTGGCTGGCCGAGAACGCCGGCGACGCGTCCGGCTGGCGCACTGTAGCCTGCGCCTGGCCGCGCCGGCGTCAAATTCCGCGCACCAGGCGGAAGCCCACGCGCGCGCTGGTGGTATCGGAGTCCTGCATCAGCCGCCACGCCGCGCGGGTCTGCTCCGGGGCGTTGGCCCAGTTGCCGCCGCGCACCACCCGCGAGCGGCAGCCCGGGTTGAACCAGGCCGCGCCGTCGTCGGGCGCGCGCCGGTAGCTGGAATGCCAGCAGTCGGCCACCCATTCGCTGAGGTTGCCGCCCATGTCGTGCAGGCCCCAGGCGTTGGCGGTGAAGCTGCCGGCCGGCGCCGGACCCCAGAACCCGTCGCTGTAGCCGACGAAGGCGTTGTTCCAGTGCCGGCCGCTCGGCGAGACGTCGCCGCCGCCGGTGAAGTTGCCGGCGTTGCGCGGCGGCGTGCCGGCATTGCCCCACGGATAGCGGCCGCGGCTGCCGGCGCGCAGCGCGTACTCGAATTCGGCCTCGCTCGGCAGCCGGTAGTGGCGCCCGGTCTGCTGCGACAGCCACGCCGCGTAGGCTTCGGCGTCGCGCACGCTGACGTGCATCACCGGGCTGTTCGGCGCCGCGCGCGCGCCGTTGTAGTCGGACTGCCAGTCGGTGCCGCTGCGGCGCACGAAGTTGCCGCTGCGCTCGTCGTAGACGATCGAATGCCCGCGCCGGGTCGCGCGCGGGCGCGCGCCGCTGGCCTCGACGAAGCGGCGGAACTCGGCCACGGTCACCTCGGTGATCGACATCGCGAAACCGCGATTGAAGCGCACGTAGTGCAGCGGCTGCTCGGCCGCCGCCGCGCCGGGCTCGGCATCGCCGGCGCCCATGCGGAAGCCGCCATGCGGGACCACGATCATCTGCGGCCCGCGTTCGCCGTTGAGCATGCCGTCGGTGAACACCTGCCCGGGGCGGAAGCTGCCGTAGTAGGTGGCCAGATCGATCCGTTCGCGCAGCATCGCCGCCACCGCGTCGCCCGGGTCGGCGATGCGCAGCACTTCGCCGAGCTTTTCGCGCGCCGCCTTCAGCCCCTGCGGCGTGCGCAGATCGCGCAGCGCCGCGTCGCGCAGTGCGGCGATGCGCGCGCTGCGGATGCCCTGCACCCGTTCGCGCGCATCGCGCACCGTGGCCGCGTCGTCGCGGATGCCGCCGGCCCGGGCCAGCCAGCTGCCGGCCGAGGCGAAATCCGAGGCGAGCGCGGCGGCTTCGGCGCGGCGGATCAGCGCGCTCTCCACCGCCGCCAGCCCTTGCGCCGCGCGCGCGTCGCCGGCATCCAGCGCCAGCGCCTCGCGAAAGCTGGGCAGCGCGCCGTTGCCGTCCTCGCCGAGCCGGCCGGCGCGCAGGTCCTCTTCGCCGGCGCGGTTGTAGGCCAGCACCCGCGAGGCGGTCTCCACCCGCCGCTGCAGCCGGCGCACCGCCGGATCGTCGGCATCCAGCGACAGCGCCACCATCGCCAGTTGCTGCGCACGCGGCAAGGCCTCGTCGTCGCGGTCGGTCTGCTGCAGCAGGCGCTCGCCGAGCTGCAGCAGCCGGCGCCGGGCCTTGTCCAGGCCGACGCGCGCCTGGCGGTCGCCGGGAACCAGTTGGCGGATCGCCAGGTACAGCGGGATCGCAGACTGCGCATCTTCGAACAGGCGGTCGTCGGCGAGCGCCTGCGCCGCGTCGCGGTGCGCCTGCGGCAGCTCGGCGCGGCTCACCTCGGGCAACGGCGGCTGCCAGCGCGCCACGGTCTCGGCGGCGTCCTGTCCGCCGATGGTCACGCTCGGCGCGCGCGCCTTGCCGGCATCGCCCGCCTTTGCGCCCGCCGCCGCGGACGCCGGACGAGCCGCCGGCGCGGCAGGCGGCTCGGGCGTGCAGCCGGCCAGCGCCACGCCCAGCAGGGTCCAGAGCATCGCAGTGCCGGTCGCGCGCAAACATCCTCCCAACGACATTGGAAACAACCCGCCTTGCGGCCGGCGGGCCGACGTTAGGCTATTCTCGCCTGCCTGAGCAAACCCTGCATTCGACGGAAACCACGTGCCCTATTGGATCAAGCAACCCGCCGAGCTGGCCGAACGGCTGGCGCAGCGCCCGGCCAGGATCGGCCTGGATACCGAATTCGTCCGCGAACGCACCTACTGGCCGCAGCTGGCGCTGGTGCAGATGGCGGTGGGCGAGGAGATCCTGCTGATCGACCCGCTGATCCCCGGCATGCCGCAGGCGCTGGCGCCGTGGCTGACCGACCCGGACATCCTCAAGGTGATGCACAGCGCCAGCGAAGACCTGGTCGCGTTCAAATGCGCCTGCGGCGTCCTGCCGCGGCCGTTGTTCGACACCCAGATCGGCGCCGGCCTGGCCGGCATCGGCGCCGGCATGGGCTACCAGAAACTGGTGCTGGAGATCACCGGCGTGCACCTGGCCAAGGGCGAGACCCGCTCGGACTGGCTGCGCCGCCCGCTGTCGCCGGCGCAGCTGGAATACGCCGCCGACGACGTGCGCCATCTGTTCGCGATCCACGACGCGCTGGTCGCCAGGCTCGAGGCGCTGGACCGCGGCGGCTGGCTGCGCGAGGACGGCGAGCGCCTGCTCGGCAGCGTCGAGCACGACGACGGCGAACGCTGGCCGCACCTGGGCATGCGCGCGGCGCAGTTCATGGACCCGCCGGCGCAGCAGCGCCTGCTGCGCCTGCTGCGCTGGCGCGACGTGCAGGCGCGGCAGAGCGACAAGCCGCGCAGTTGGATCCTGGACAACGAACTGGCGACGGCGCTGGCGCGCTTTCCGCCGACCGACCGCGCGGCCCTGCAGGCCCAGCTGGACCGCCATCCCAAGGCGCCGCGCAAGCTCGGCGACGCGCTGTGGCAGGCGCTGACCACGCCGTTGCACGACGAGGCGCAGGCGCCGCTGGCGCTGGCCGCCAGCGACGACAACAAGGCCGCGCTCAAGCGCCTGCAGGACGCGGTGGCGGCGCACAGCGCCGAACTGGGCCTGGCCGACGGCCTGCTGGCCTCGCGCAAGCATCTGGAAGCGCTGCTGGAAAGCGGGCAGTGGCCGGCGCCGCTGGCGGGCTGGCGGCGCGGCGTGCTCGAAGCGACGCTGCAGCCGCTGCTGGCGACGGACGCAGCGGCCGCAGGGGCCACACAACGCGGCTGACGGTGTGACCGGTGGCATCGCCCCTGGCGCCACGCCGCGTGCAGCCCATGCGCGCGTTCGGCGGGAGCGAACAACCTGCCACGCCGCGCCGCTTCGCCGCATGCCTCCGGACCAACGATGGCTGTCGCCGCCTCGATGGACAGCGGCGTCCGGGTGCAGCCGCTCGACGAGCATTGTTCCGATGCGCGGCCGGGTCAGGATTGCGTATCCGCGGCTGCATCCCAAAGACGATGCGTGCGCGTGCGTCGTCGAGGTTCTTCACCGGCCATCCGCAGATGCGCCGCTGCTGCCGGATCGACGGAATATCGCCAATAAAAAAGGCCGGGAAAACCCGGCCTCTTTAAGTTTTTGTCCGATCGCTGACCGATCAGTATTTGACCAGCGGGAACTTCAGGTCCGGATGCCGGGCCTTCCATTCCTTGTAGGCCGCCGTGCCTTCCCATGCCGCGAACGACTTGGGCGTGCGGCCACGGCCGGACCAGGTCTCGCCGGTATGCGGCAGCTGGTACTTGGGCTTGACCTCGCTGCGGCCGCCGGCGGCGGACTTGGCCGCCTTCGGCGCGGCGGCGGTCACGTAGGCCGCGATCTCGCTGCGCTGCTTGGCGCTGAAATACTCGGAGAACTGCTCCAGCAGCGACAGCACGTTGGCGTGCGCGGCATTGGTTTCGCCTTCGCGCGCCTGCTTCTCCTGCTCCTCGAGCTTGCGGATTTCCTCGTGGAGCTTGGCCTTGGCTTCGGCGATTTGCTGCAAGTTGCGAACTTCCGTCATGTTTCGAAGACCCGTGAATAAACTAGTGTGATCGGACGGAACATGCGTCCGGAACGACGAGAACCATCAATCGACGGTTTCGATGCGCGATTATATCGGTTCCCTCTCGCCGTTGCCGGCGCGCCCGGCGTCGGGCATCGGCGTCGGCCCGTGGTCGTAGTCGAACCATGGCCGAACAGCCGCCTGGGTTCCCGGCATATCCGATCGGCCGGCCGGCTGCCCATCCGCGGCTTCCTGGCCCGTACCCGGGCGCCGCATCCGGGCGGTGCGCGGCCGGCGAGCGCCAGCGGCGCCACGGCCAGCGCAGCGACGTCCCGATCGTCCGCCGCGCCCTCTTGGCACGGACGCCCGCGGCCGGCTAGAATACGCGTCTGATGTGGGGCGGTAGCTCAGCTGGGAGAGCGTCGCGTTCGCAATGCGAAGGTCGAGGGTTCGATCCCCTTCCGCTCCACCATCTTGATTTGCGCGAGAAAACGAAGGGCTGGACGGGAAACCGTCCGGCCCTTTCTCGTTCAGGCGGCAATCTGCGCCTTGCTGGTTTCCGGCGTGTCCGATGTGCCCGCGCCATGGCGCGGCGGCGCCGGCGGCTGCCGTCGCGCAACGACGTTCCCCGGCGGACTGCGCCACGACGCGGCGCACCATGCCCGCCGCCGCGCGCCGCCCATTCGCGCATCAGCCGCGCACGCCCGGGCAGTAGCTTTCCAGGTAGGCCTGGTGGCTGGGCAGCTGGCGCAGGGTCTTGTCGACCCGCGCGCGGATGCCGTCGAGGAACTGCGACAGTTCGCGATCGCCCATCAGGTCGGCGACCGGATGATGCTGCTGCGGCACGATGCCCTGCCCGAGCATGACCTGGATCCACGAGTTCTCGGCGAACAACTCGTTCGGCACCCGGAACACGCGGCCGGTCTGCCGGAACAGCTCGATGCGGTGGCGCAGCGTCGCCGGAATAGACATCTCGCGGCAGGCGCGCCAGTACGGCGTGTCCTGGCGCCGGGTGACGTGGAAGTGCAGCACCACGAAGTCGCGCACGTGCTGGATCTCCTCGTCGATCTGCGCGTTGTATTCGTCGATGTCCGGCTGGCGCACCACCTGCGGAAAGCTCTGCATCAAGCGGGTGATGCCGCGCTGGATCAGGTGGATGGTGGTCGACTCCAGCGGCTCGATGAAGCCGCCGGCCAGGCCCAGCGCCACGCAGTTCTTGTGCCAGCACTTCAGCCGCCGTCCGGGCTTGAAGCGGATCGGCCGCGGCGTGGTGAGTGGCTCGCCCTCGACGCTGGCCTGGAGCGTGCGCAGCGCCGCGTCGTCGTCCAGGTAGCGGCTGGAATAGACGATGCCGTTGCCGACCCGGTGCTGCAGCGGGATGCGCCATTGCCATCCGGACGCGCCGGCGATCGCGCGCGTGTACGGCACCGCCTCGCGCACCGAGGCGGTCTGCAACGCCAGCGCGCTGTCGTTGAACAGCCAGTGCGACCAGTCCTCGAAATCCACGCCCAGCGCCTGCCCGATCAGCAGCGCGCGAAAGCCGGTGCAGTCGATGAACAGCTCGCCTTCGATCTCGTCGCCGGACTCCAGCTTCAGCGCGGTGATGTAGCCGGACACCGGATCGGTACGCACCTGCGCGATCTTGCCCTCCACGCGCCGGACCCCGAAGCCTTCGCTGAAGCTGCGCAGGTATTTCGCGTACAGGCCCGCGTCCATATGGAACGCGTAGTTCATGCCGCCGTTGGGCAGGTGCGCGAAACGGCCCTGCTGCGCGGCGCGCGACTCCAGGCAGTACTCGCTGTAGTCGCCGGCCAGCCGCCGCGCCTGGCCCTTGAGCCAGAAATGCTGGAAGCCGGCGGTCCAGTGGTCCTTGCCGGTGGTGCCGAAGGAATGGATGTAGTGCTGGTCCAGGTCGCGCCAGTGCTCGAAGGAGATGCCCAGCTTGATCGTCGCCTGGGTTGCGGCCATGAACGCCTGTTCCTTGATCTCCAGCAGGCGGTGGAAGGTCACCAGGGTGGGAATCGTGGCCTCGCCGACGCCGATGGTGCCGATCTCCTCGGACTCGACCAGGGTGATGTCCAGCAGCTTGCCCATCACCTTCGACAGCGCCGCCGCCGCCATCCAGCCCGCGGTGCCGCCGCCGGCGATGACCACGCGTCTGACCGGGCGCTCCGGCACGGGGGTGGAATCGGTCTGGTTCATCTCGTCGTCCTTCAGCGGTTCAGTCGTTTGAGCAGGCGCGCGCGCAGCTCGCGCGACAGCTCGGGGGTCATCGGCGCCAGCACGCGCCGCGCCTGCGGCGGAACGTGCTCGGCGGTGGCCGCGTCGGCGTCGAACACGTAGTGGCGGAACGTCTCCTGCCACGCGGCGCGCTGCGCCGGCGGCAGGTCGCGCACGCTCATCAGCGCCAGCATCAGCGCGTTCATCGGCGAATCCATGTGTGGCGGCGACTGCCGCCACCAGTAGTTCAGCAGCACGTTCAACCCGTCCAGCGCCTCGATGTGGTGCCACCACATGCTGGGGATGAAGATCGCATCGCCCGGCCCCAGCTCGGCGACCTGCGCCTGCTTGAGCGCCTCGGCGAAGCGCGGGAAGCGGGCATGGTCCGGCGCGGCGAAGTCCACCAGGCTGACCGCCTGCCCCGCCGGGGTGAAATCCAGCGGACCGATGTACAGGTTGGCCAATTGCTCCGGCGGGAACAGGATGAAGCGGCGATGGCCGGCGGCCACGCAGGCCAGGTTGTCCGGCACGTCCTGGTGCGCGGCGATGCGGGTGCGGTTGCCGAGCCATACGCTGAACAAGGCCTGGCGCTGGCCGAGCGCGATGTCGTTCTCGGCGCGCAGCCCGGGCAGGAAGGTGTCGACCGTGGTGGAGCCCATGTACAGCGTGGGCGCCTGCGCGTCGTCCAGGTGCCGCAGCATCGCGTCGAGCACCGCGCCCAGCGGCGGGCGTTCGCTGTGGAAATTGAAGCCGCTCAGGTCCTCGTTATAGAACAGGCGCCCGCCGGCCGACGCCGCGGCGACCATCACCGCCACCGGCGCTTCGCTGCGGGCGAAGCGCCGCAGGTAGTCCACCGCCGCCTGCGGCGACGCCAGCGCCGCGCGGACCAGCGGCCAGTGCGCCACCACGCCGCGCAGCACCAGCGGCTGGGTGGCGCACAGCAACGCGTCCGGCAGCGCCTGCGCATCGGCGCCGTGGACTTCGCGCACGGCCTCAGCGATCGGCAGCATGGTGGCGGTTCATCCGCTCGATCAGCGCGCGGAAGTTCGACATCGACGCCAGCGCCATGTAGACCGGCTCCAGCAGCCCGGCCTGGTGCAGCTGGTGCAGGGCCTGGGCGTCGAGCGCGCGCAGGCGGTCCTCGTCGATGGTGTAGAAGCCGGCAAGGCGGTTGCGCGAGCCGTCGTCCAGTTCCACGTCCAGCACGAACGACTCCAGCAACTGGTGCTGCAGCAGCAGCGCGACGAACGCCGGCGTGGCGCGCAGGCCTTCGTCCAGCGTCGCCAGCACCGAGGTGATCCGGTCCAGGTAGGCGCTGTTGCCGCCGAACTCCAGGAACAGCGCCTGGTCGCCGCTGGCCGACACCCGCGGGCTGTCCAGATCCAGGTGCACCACCCGCTCGTCGCCGGCGACACCGACGAGGAACGGCTGGCGCTCGATCGCCAGCGGCACGTAGCTCGCGTCCCAGCCGCGCGCGTCCAGGAACAGGTTCTGTCCTTCGCCGAAGCCGAACAGGGCCACCGGCTGGAACTCGCCGAGCCGGCTCTTGCGGAACACGATCGGGTAATGCGCCTGCAGGTTGCGGAACTCGCCCGGGAAGGTCAGCGCGGCCATCACCGCATCGCCCAGCGCGGCGCTGCGCCGCGTGTCGATGCGCAGATCGCGGTGCTGGGCATGGTCCAACTGCACGTGCCGGGTCATGGTCGCTGGGTCCTAGAGGGTGGGCATGCCGCGCAGGCGGATGTGCTCGAGCAGCTCGCGATGGCCGGGCAGCGCCGCAAGCATCTGCCGCGCGCGCGCATCGGCCTGGCCGAAGCACTGCTCGGCGCGGCGCACGTCGTCCATCCGCCGCGGGTTCGGCCGCGGCTCGGGATCGAAGCCCATGCCGTACAGGATGTACTGGTAGCTCGCCGACGGGAAGATCTCCTCGCTGCGCGGGAAGTCGTAGCGCGACGGCGGCTGCTGCCGCCACAGCGCGAGCAGTTCGCGCAGGCGCTCGGGCACGCTCTGCGCGCGGCGGTGCTCGTGCCAGTAGTCCGAATCGGTGCGGCGGCTGAGCACGTAGTGCAGCTTGAGGAAGTCCACCACCCGCTCCCAGCGGTAGGCGAAGGCGTCGTTGAAGCGCCGGGCGACGATCTCCATCGCCTCGCGCGTGGCCGGCATCTCGTCGCGCAGCATCGCCGCGGCCAGCTCGACCAGCACCAGCGACGAGGCTTCCAGCGGCTCGACGAAGCCGCTGGACAGGCCGATCGCCACGCAGTTGCGGTGCCATGCGGTGCGGCGGTAGCCGGGCTGGAAGCCGAGCCGGTTGCTGCGCGCGATGTCGGCCGGGCGGGCGCCGCTGGCCTCGACGTAGCGCAGCAGCGTGCGCTCGGCGTCTTCGTCGCTGGCATGCGCGGCGGAATACACGTAGCCCACGCCGCGCCGGCTGTGCAGGCCGATGTCCCAGATCCAGCCATGGCGCTGGGCGGTGGACACGGTCTGGCAGGCGATCGGCGCATCCGCGTCGGCGTACGGCAGCTGCAGCGCGATCGCACGGTCGTTGAACAGGATGTCGTGCATGGGCTCCAGCGCGATCCCGTAGTGCCTGCCCAGCAGCAGCGCGCGCATCCCGCTGCAGTCGACGAACAGGTCGCCGGCGATATCGCCGTGCTCGCGCGTGCGCAGCGAGGCGATGTCGCCGTTCTCGTGGGCGTTGACCGCATCCACATGGTCGCGCACGTGCGCCACGCCCAGGCGACCCACGCAGTGCTCGCGCAGGAACGCGCCGAGCTTGGCCGCGTCCAGGTGGTAGGCGTAGTTGGCCACGGCGGCGTATTCGGGCGTGGCGAACTGCTTGGGCGCCTTGCCCGCCTCGCACAGCTGCGGCTGGAAGCTGACCAGCCGGCCGAACGGCAGGTGCCGGTGCCGCTGCCAGCCGGCGACCAGGTTGGTGTCCAGGTAGCCCTCGGGCAGCACGAAGGGATGGTGGTACTGGTCCTGCGCGTCGTCCTGGCTCCAGCGCACGAACTTGGAGCCCTGCTTGAACGCCGCGTCGCATTCGCGCACGAACGCGGTCTCGCTCACGCCGACCCGGCGCAGCGTGTCGCGCATGCTCGGCCAGGTGCCCTCGCCTACCCCGACCGTGCTGACCTCGGGCGATTCGAGCAGGGTCACCCGCAGGCCGTGCGGTTGCGCGGTGCAATGCTCGGCGGCGATGACCGCCGCGGTCAGCCAGCCGGCCGAGCCGCCGCCGACGATGACCACGTGCCTGATCGCAGGATTCACCCGTGCACCTTCATGGGCCGCGCCAGGCGGCCGGGCCGGGCGCGCCGTGGGCGATCCCCCACGGCGCCTGCGTCCCGGGACCCGGCGCGGCCGCTGCTCAGAACTTGTAACGCACGCCGAACATGTAGCGTGGCCCGGTCTGGGTCGCGAACAGCAGCTGGTTGCTGTGGCGTCCGTGGATGCGCTGGGTCTCGTCGGTCAGGTTGATGCCCTCCAGCGAGAACGTCAGGCGTTCGTTGAACGCGTAGCTCACGTTCATGTCCAGCTGGCCGTAGGCCTCGACGTAGTTCGGGTTGGGGCCGGAACCGTCGAAGCGGCCGGACAGGAACTCGTCGCGCCAGTTGTAGGCCGCGCGCACCTGCCACGGCCCCTTGTCGTAGAACGCGACGAAGTTGGCCGAGTCGCTGAGCCCTTCCAGCGCGAACTGCTCGCCGATCACGTAGTTGTCGTAGGTCAGCCCGGAATCGACGATGGTGTAGTTGGCCGACAGGCCGAAGCCGCTGTCCCAGAACAGGTGCTGGATGTTGAACTCCCAGCCGTCGAGCGTGGCCGACTTCTGGTTGGCTGGGGTGTTGATGCGGAACTGCGCCAGCGGATCGCCGGCCTGTCCGACGATGGTGCCGGTGCGGTTGCCGGTGGAATCCACGCCGGTCTGGGTGACCCCGCCTTCGCCGTTGTGGTTGTCGAAGATGTAGTTGCGGATGCAGACCACGTCGCTGCCGGCGCAGCCGGCGCCGATCGCCTCGTTCCAGTACGCGCCGCCGACCGGCGTGTGCAGGTCGAACGGCGTGCCGACCACCTGCGTGGTGCCGATGTAGTTGTCGATGTCCTTGCGGAAATAGCCGGCCGACACGTAGCTGCCTTCGCCGTAGTACCACTCGAAGGACACGTCGTAGTTGTTGGACAGCAGCGGCCGCAGCCCCGGGTTGCCCTGCGCGCCGGTGCCGCCGTCCACGCGCACCAGCGTGTCGAGCGTCTGCCCGCCCTGGATGTCGGCCCAGCCGGGGCGGCCGATGGTCTTGCCGTAGCTGGCGCGCAGCTTCATCGACTCGTTCAGGTCCACGCTGAAGTCCAGGCTCGGCAACCAGTAGCGGTACGACCCGGTGAGGCGGGTGAACTCGGCCGGCCCCTCGATGATCGACAGCTCGTTGGCCGAGCCCCAGGAGATGCCGGTGGCGCTGGGCACCAGCGCATCGGAGGTGACGTCGGTCTTCTCGTAGCGCACGCCCAGCGCCAGGCTGACCGGCAGCGCCAGGTCCCAGGTGTTGCTCCACTGCAGGTAGGCGCTCTTGGACTTCTCGGTGGTGCGGCGGTCGGTGGTGAAGACGTTGGAGGCGCGGTAGTCGGCCGGGTCGCCGCCATTGCGCACCCAGGCGTCCTCGGCCAGTTGGCGCACGGTGTCGAAGTCCCACACGAAGAACGCGTCGGTGAAGTCGGGATCGTCGTGGCCGCCGAACTGGTCGAAGTAGCGGCCCATGTTGTCGAGCTGCCAGACCTCGTCCGGATAGTCGTCCGGGCTGGTGGCGCCGCCCCAGGTGTCCAGCTGCACCACCGAGTACGCCGAGCGGTTGCGCACCTCGGTCGAGCCGACGCCGAAGTCCAGCTTGGAATAATTCTCGAACTGGAAGTCGCCGCTGAGCTGGAGCTGCTTGATCTCCGACTTCATGTAGCTGTTGCGGAACGAGGACCCGGTCACCTGCATGTACGCCGGATCGATCTGGTCCATGCCCGGCGGCAGCTGCACGTTGAGCACCGGGAAATCGCCGGAGAAATCGGCGCTGGTGGTGCCGCGGAAGAACCCCGCCGTGCCGAGCACGCCGCTGGACCCGTACGGGCTGTCGGCGCCGGAGGTGGCGGTGGAGTCGTGGTAGTCCAGCGCCATGTTCAGGCTGTCGGTGACTTCCCACTCGACGTTGAAGCCGAGCGACTTGTTCTGGTTCTTGGTGGCGCTCTTGCCGCCGCCGAAGGCCATGTCGCTGCCGAAGTACTGCCCGGACGCGTCCTGGGTGAACGGGATGGTTTCCGAGTACAGGTCCGGCGCGGCGACCGGGCCGTCGGTCCAGGCGCTGGACGAAGGCCCGAAGTTGAACCACACCGACATCTCGTTGCGCTGGGTCTGGATCTTGTTTTCCGAATAGGTGTAGTCCAGCGTCGTGGTGACGCGGTCGGTCGGCTTGAATTGCAGCGTCAGCTGGCCGTTGGTGCGCTCGCGCTTGACCCCGTTGACGTTGTAGTTGAGGTTCTGCGGCACCGAATAGATGTCGTCCGGGCCGGGACGGTTGACGATGTTCTCCGAGCCGGGCTGGCCCGGCTGCGGGATCGTGCCCCAGTTGTTCTCGTCGCCGTGGAAGGTCTTCCAGCCGTTGCCCACCGCGACCTGGCTGAAGCCGTAGTCGCGTTCCTGGTAGCTGCCGCTGACCGCGATGCCGAATCGGCCGTCGGCCGAGGTGTTGCTGAAGATGCCCGACACTTCCGGGGTGACGCTGTCGCCCTGCAGCGAATCGGGCACGTTGTCGTTGGAGGTGTCCCACACGCCCTTGAGGCCGACGTTGGCGCGCAGTCCGGGGGTGTCGAGCGGGCGCGCGGTCTTGATGTTGATGGTGGCGCCGATGCCGCCGGTGGGCGTGCTGGCGCGCGCGGTCTTGTACACCTCCACCGCGGAGATCGACTCGGAGGCCAGGTTGGCGAAATCGAACGCGCGCGAGCTGGACGCGCCGGTGTCGGCGATGCTCGAGGTCGGCATCTGCCGCCCGTTCAACAGCACCAGATTGAAGTCCGGGCCGACGCCGCGCACCGTGACCTTGGAGCCTTCGCCGTTGGAGCGGTCGATCGACACGCCGCTGATGCGCTGCAGCGATTCGGCCAGATTGGTGTCGGGGAACTTGCCGATGTCCTCGGAGACGATGCCGTCGACGATGCCCTGCGCGTCGCGCTTGAGGTTCATCGACGAGGTGAGGCTGCCGCGAATGCCGGTAACCGTGATCGCATCGAGCGTGGTCGGATCGGCATCGGCGGCCGCCGCCGGTGCGGTCTGTTGCGCCCAGGCCGGGCTGTACAGCGCCAGCAGCAATGCGGACGCCAATGCGGCCTGCTTCGGAACGGACTGCACCTGCTTCATGGATTTTCCCTCCCCGGAAATTCACGAAACGCGTCTATCGTCGTGGGCGCAACGCCGCCCTGGCACTTCCGGCGGCATTGGACCTGCGCCGATACGACTTGTCAAACTTCGCGCGCCAGCGGCAAGAAAGCGGCACAAAGCAGGCGCAATTCGCCTGAAAACGCTGCTGCAGCGCAGCGTAGCGCAGCCGCGGCGGCGCCGCCGGGCCGTGCTGCCGGAACGCACGCCCCACCCCAAGCGGCCTCCCGCGGCGACCATCGACGCGTCCGCGTCCGCCGCAGGCGGCGTCCGCGCCGCGGCGATCGGCCGGCATGGGTCCGTGCGGCGACAATCGAGGGAGCCTGGCGCGCGATGTCGGCGCAGTCTGGCCCGATCACGCGGCGCATTGACAGCGCAAGGCGGCGACGTTAGACAACGTCATCCACGCACCGCACGCCACGACGTCGCAGCGCAGCGCACCGGCCATGCGAGGCCGCGCCGCGGCCGCTGGCCCATCCGCCGCACGTCTTCGCCGAGGCCGTCGATGAACAACCACCCGCTTCTTGCCGCCGCCACGCTGGGCCTGCTGCTTGCCGGCGCCGGGCGCGCCACCGCCGCCGACCGCGCGCCGCGCAGCGCCGCCGCGAACGCCACGGTGACCATCTTCACCACCGCGCAGGGCGGCGAGCAGCGCCTGAGCCGCAGCGGCAGCGTCGAGCTGCGCGCCGGGCACGCGCTCAGCGAAGCGGAGACCTCGGTGTTCGTCGCGCCGGACAGCCGCTACCAGACGCTGCTCGGCATCGGCGGCGCGATCACCGACGCCAGCGCCGAGGTCTTCGCGCGGCTGTCGCCGCGCAAGCAGAGCGAACTGCTGCGCGCGTACTACGACAAGGAGCGCGGGATCGGCTACTCGCTCGCGCGCACCACCATCCACAGCTCCGACTTCAGTTCCGCCAGCTACACCTACATCGACGAAGGCGACAGCGCGCTGGCCAGCTTTTCCATCGCGCACGACCGCAAGGCGCGCATCCCGATGATCAAGCGCGCGATCCAGCAGGCCGGCGGCAGGCTGACCCTGTTCGCCAGCCCATGGAGCGCGCCGGCGTTCATGAAGACCAACAACGACATGCTGCGCGGCGGCGCGCTGCGCCCGGAGTTCGCCGCGGCGTGGGCCAAGTACTTCACCCGCTTCATCCAGGCCTACGAGCGGGAAGGCGTGCCGATCTGGGGCATCACCGTGCAGAACGAGCCGATGGCGGTGCAGAAGTGGGAGTCGATGCTGTTCACCGCCGAGCAGGAACGCGATTTCCTCAAGAACCACCTGGGCCCGACGATGCACGCGGCCGGCTATGCCGACAAGAAGATCATCGTCTGGGACCACAACCGGGACATGATGGCGTACCGCGCGCAGGTCATCTTCGACGACCCGGAAGCGGCGAAGTACGCCTGGGGCCTGGGCTTCCACTGGTACGAGACCTGGGCCGGCTTCGAGCCGATGTACCGCAACGTCGCCGCGGTGAGCCAAGCGTATCCGGACAGGCCGGTGCTGCTGACCGAGGCGTCGGTGGAGAAGTTCGACCGTTCGCGCTACCAGTACTGGCCCAACGCCGAGCGCTACGGCAGCGCGATGATCAACGACCTCAACAACGGCGCGGTCGGCTGGACCGACTGGAACATCCTGCTGGACCAGAACGGCGGCCCCAACCACGTCGGCAACTGGTGCTTCGCGCCGATCCACGCCGACACCGCCACCGGCGAGCTGATCTATACGCCGAGCTACTACTACATCGGCCACTTCTCCAAGTTCATCCGCCCCAATGCGCGGCGCGTCGGGGTCAGCAGCAGCCGCAGCACGCTGCTGGCCACCGCCTTCGTCAACGAAGACCAGCGCCTGGTCGCGGTGGTGATGAACCCCACCGATGCCGCGGTCACCTACAACTTCTACGTGCGCGACCGCTCGGCCGTCGTCACCATTCCCGCGCACGCGATCCAGACCTTGCAGCACTAACCCGGGCCGGTGCGCCGCAGCGATGCGGCGCATTGCTTCCTGCGCCGCGGCCAGGTACCGGCGGCGGCACGGGCGCCGTCCTACGCGGCCACCGCCTGCTCGTGCGGCGCCATCGCGGCGATCTCGTCGACACGGAGCATCTGCGTCCGGTCCAGCAGGATCACGAACCGCTCGCCGAGCTTGCCCATGCCGTGCAGCAGCTCGCGGCGTATGCCGGCGCCGAACGAAGGCGCCGGCTCGATCTGCTCCAGCGGGATGTCCAGCACCTCGCTGACCGCATCCACCAGCACCCCGATCGCCTGCGCGCCGTGTTCCTGCTCCAGCGCCACGATCACGATGCAGCTGCGCCGGGTCACGCCGCCGGCGCTGCGTCCCAGCCGCAGTTGCAGGTCCATCACCGGCACCACCGCGCCGCGCAGGTTGATCACCCCGCGCACGCAGGCCGGCATCGACGGCACCGGCGTCGGCGCACGGTACTCGATGATCTCCTTGATGCCGAGGATGCTCAGGCCGAACAGCTCCTGGCCGAGGTAGAAGGTCAGGAACTGCGACGGAACCGCCGCGGCCGTTTCGTCGCCGGCCGGCGCCGGCGAAGGCATCGCACTCAACGTGTTGTCGCGCATGATGCCTCTCCTAGAAGCTGGCGAACTGGGATTCGTCCGGGCCTTCGGCCATCGCATAGGCCGGCGCCGGCGTGCGCGCGCGGATCCGCTTGGGCTCGAGCTTCACGCCCCTGGGCGCCGCCAGGCTCGGCTTCTCCGTGCCGCGCGGCGTACGCGGCGCGCCAGGGGCCATGGACAGGCGGAAGAAGGACATCGTCTGCTGCAGGTATTCGGCCTGCGTGCTCATCTCTTCGGCGGTGGCGGCCAGCTCTTCGGACGCGGTGGCGTTCTGCTGCGTGGTCTGGCTCAGCTGCACCACCGCCGAGTTGATCTGCGCCACGCCCGAGGACTGCTCCTGCGACGCCGCGGCGATCTCCTGCACCAGGTCGGAGGTCTTCTTGATGCTCGGCACGATGGTCTCCAGCAGGCGCCCGGCCTTGTCGGCCAGTTCCACGCTGCTGTCGGCGACCTCGCCGATCTCCTGCGCGGCGACCTGGCTGCGCTCGGCCAACTTGCGCACCTCGGCGGCGACCACCGCGAAGCCCTTGCCGTGCTCGCCGGCGCGCGCGGCCTCGATCGCCGCGTTGAGCGCGAGCAGGTTGGTCTGGTAGGCGATGTCGTCGATGATGCCGATCTTCTGCGCGATCTGCTTCATCGCCTGGGTGGTGGCCACCACCGCCTCGCCGCCCTCGACGGTTTCCTTGGCCGCCTGCGTGGCCATGCCGTCGGTGATGCGCGCGTTCTCGGTGTTCTGCCCGATCGAGGCGGTCATCTGCTCCAGCGACGCGCTGGTTTCCTCCACGCCGGCGGCCTGTTCGGTCGCCGCCTGGCTCAGCGACTGCGCGGTGGCGCTGACTTCCTCCGAGGCGCCGGCGAGATTCTGCGCGCTGGCGTTGACCTCGCCCACCACCTGCTGCAGCTTTTCCAGCATGCGCTGCATCGCCTGCAGCAGCTGTGCGGTTTCGTCCGTGCCGCGGGTCTCGATCTGCATGGTCAGGTCGCCTTCGGCCAGGCCGTTGGCGACTTCGACCGCGCGCTCGATGGGGCGGGTGACGCTGCGGCTGATGACGAAGCCCAGGCCGATGCCGATCGCCACACCGGCGATGATGATCGCGATCAGGGTCTTGCTGCCGTTGGCATAGATCGCATCGGTCTGCTCGCTGGCCGCCGCCGCGTTGGCTTCCTTCAGCGTGCTCAGCTCGGTCATCAGCTCATCCAGTTCATCGGACGAACTGCGCACCGACTTGGACAATTCCATGAGTTCCGGATTGGCCTCCGGCAACGACTGCTGCGTGGCCATCTCGATGAACTGGTTGCGCCGCGCCAGGTATTCCTTCCACACCTGGTCGAAGCGATCCAGCTTGGTCTTGGCCTCGGGGCTGTCGAAGGTGGCCCTGGCCTTGTCCATGTACTCGACCATGCTGGCGGTGTACCGGTCGATGCTGGCCATGTGCTTGGCGCGGTCTTCCTGGGTGGTGGCCAGCTGCAGGTTGGAGCGCGCGCGGCCGGCGTAGATCAGGTTGATGTTGGCTTCCTTCAGGTTCGACAGGCCGAGCAGTTCGCGTTCGTAGAGCAGCGTCGCGTAGTGGTTGATCTTTCCGGAGTTGAGGATGCCGATCCAGCCGATGCACGCGCCGATCGCGGCCACGAACAGGAACGCGCACGTCAGCCTGACGCCGATTTTCATTTTGCCGAACATAGTGATTCCCTGATTTTGTTTGATGACGAACACGCCAGCGTATGGCGCGACCGGATGTCTTTCCCGCTGCCAGCACCTGGTCGGGCATGGGCCGCCCGCGGCGGCGGCGCTTGTCGCCTTTGCCGACGTCGAAGGCGCTGGACTGGTCGGTGGCCTGAGCCATCGCTGTCGTCCGCCCGCAGTGGGGAAGCTATCGGCAAGCGCCAATCGCGCTTTAACCGGGCGAATTCGGCACAAACGCGTCCACGTAGCGCACGCCGCGAAGACGGCGCCACGCTCGCAACGCATTGATCGCAAGGCGTTTGGCAGTGAGCGCACGGGCGCGCGCGGCCAGCGCGATCCGCATGCGCGGGTGCGGCCCGGGGCGATTCCTGTCGCCGTTCGCGCTTTCTTAGTGAGATGGAAGTTGCGTTTCTTCGTAGACAAAACCGTGCGCCGGCATTCGCAGAGAACCGAGGCGCGCATTCATCTCTTCCCCATTGACGGCAGCACGCGGCGGTACTGCGCACCGGCTCGCGAAAAATCGCGCTGGCTCATCCAGTCGAACGATCGGACGCGCTGCGCACCGGCGTGCCGGACGCCGCACGCGCCCCGGGGCTCTGCGCCAGACGCTGCTTGGCCACGGCGGTTTCCTCGGCGTCCAGCTCGACCAATGCCTCGAAACGGTCCGCCGACCAGGTGGCGACCGGTACGCCATCGCGATACAGCACGCGCGCACCGGGCACCCGCGGCAAGCGCGTGCCGGGCAGCACGCCACCGAGCAGATTCGCCGGATCGGCCGCGCCCAGGCACAGCCAGGCGCCGTCGTGCGGCTGGCCGCGGATCTGGCGCAGCAGGCCGATCGCGTCGGGCAGCGCGAACTGCTCGCCCGACAAGCCGCTGATGAAGCGCCCGCCACGGATCTCGCCACGCGCCTCCAGGCGGTGGTAGACCCGCAGCAGTTCGCGCCATGGCGGCAGCCACGCCGCCTCGCGCTCGAGCAGCCGCCAGCACACCACGCCATAGCGGCGCAGCAGGGTACGCGCCAGATGCTCGAGCGCCTCGTCGCGCGCGGCGGCGTCGGTGCCGGACTGCGCCGGCGCGCGCACCGGCGCCCAGCGCCCGGCGTCCTGGATGCCGAACAGCGGCACCCGTCGCCGCCGCCGCGACAGCGCCGACGGCCGCTTCGACGCCGGCACCAGCAACGCGCGCAGGCCGGCATAGCTGTCGCAATGGATGCGGCCGCGCGCCACCAGTTCCGCCAGCGCCTCTTCCAGTTCGGTCGACAGCAGCCGGGTGCCGTCGAGGATCTCGTCGAAGAACGATGCGCCGTGCGCGCCCAGGTAGTCCGCCACGCGTTGCGCGCGCGAGCCCAGCGCGCTGTCCTCGGCCGCAGCTGGCGCCAGCTGCGACCAGCGCGCGGCGCTGCGGCGCGGCAGCAGCAGGATCGGCGTGGCGCGCAGCGAGCCGCCGCCGCTGGTCGCGCCCGCCGCCGGGCGCAGCCGCGTCCACAGCGTGCGCCCGGCGGTGCACAGCTCGTCCAGCCACGCCGGCGCATAGTCCTGCACGCGCGCGGGCAGCAGTTCCGATTCCCACAGCGCCGCCGGCGCCTCGTAGCCCTCCAGCTGCGCCAGCACGCTGGTCAGCGCTTCGGGCCCGCTGACCCGGCCGTCGCGGTCCAGGTGCTGCCAGCGGAACAGGAAACGCGCGTAGTCGCGTGGCGCCACCGGTTCGATCTCGCGGCGCAGGCGGCCCAGGGTGTAGCGGTGGATGCGCGCCAGTAGGTGGCGTTCGCACCATTGCTCGGTCCCGGCGTCCGGATCGAAGCGCCCCGGCAGCACGTAGCCGTCGCGCTGCAGCGCCAGCAGCGCCGCCTGCGCCTCGCCGATCGGCAGGCGCAGCGGCGCCGCCAGCTGCGGCGCGGCCACCGGCCCCAGCGCGGCCAGGCGCAGCCGCAGCAGTTCGCGCAGCGCTGTGTCGCGCTGCCAGTCGTCGATGGCGTAGCCCTGCGGCACGCCGATGCGCGGCTGCGGCGTCGCCTGCGGGTACAGCGGCGCGACCAGCGCCAGCAGTTCGGCGGCCACCCACAGCTCGACGCCATCGATGCCGCACAAGCGGGTGGCGCGGTCGTCGGCAGCGAGTTCGTCGAGCCAGCCGCGCCAGCCCTCGCCCGCGGCCGCCTCCGCGCCGGTCAATGCGCCCAGCGCGACCAGCGCCTCGTGCATTTCGTCGCGGCTGCGCGCCTGCGGCCAGGCCTCCTCGCGCACCGCGGCGATCGCCTGCGGATCGAGCCGGCCCAGGTCGTCGGCGCTTTCCGGGTCGGCGTAGCGTCGGCTCTGTACCGCCTGGGTGCGGCGCTCCTCCAGCGGCGCGTCGTCGAGGAAGGCATACGGCCGCGCGTCCAGCGCCTCGGCCGCCAGCGGCGACGGCGCGGCAAGGTCGCGCGCCAGCACCCGCACCTCGCCGCTTTCTATGCGCCGCAGCAGGCGCAGCCAGCCGTCGCTGTCCATCGCCTCGTGCAGGCAGTCCTCCAGCGTCTGCGCGACCAGCGGATGCTCGGGAATCTCACGCTCGCCGGCCAGGTTCTCGGCGCAGGCCACCTGGTCCGGGAACACCGTGGCCAGCAGGTCCTCGGACTTCATCCGCTGCAATTGCGGGGCCACCTTGCGCCCGCCGCTGAAGCGCGGCAGCGCCAGCGCGGTGGTCGCGTTCCAGCGCCAGCGCACGCCGAACAGCGGCGCGTCCAGCAAGGCCTGCACCAGCACCTGCTGCGCCGAGGACGAATGCAGGTAGCGGGCGACATCGTCCAGCGCGAAGCTGTGGCTGGTGGACAGCGACAGCACGATCGCGTCCTCGGTCGCCGCCGCCTGCAGTTCGAAATTGAAGGTGCGGCAGAAGCGCTTGCGCAGCGCCAGGCCCCAGGCGCGGTTGACGCGGCTGCCGTACGGGCTGTGGATCACCAGCTGGGTGCCGCCGCTGGCGTCGAAGAAGCGCTCGATCACGATGCACTGCTGGGTCGGCAGCGCGCCGAGCGCGCTGCGCGCGCGGCCCAGGTAGTCGACGATCTGCTGCGCCGACGCCGCGTCCAGCCGCAGCTCGCCGCCGAGCCAGGCCAGCGCCGCGGCGGCGCCGCCGTCTTCCAGGCAGCGCTCGACCTGCGCGCGCAGCCGCGCCACGCCCGCCGACAGCTCGTCGCTGCGCCCGGGCGCTTCGCCCAGCCAGAACGGGATGTTCGGCGGCGCGCCGTGCGCGTCCTCCACCCGCACCCTGCCCGGCTCCACGCGCAGGATGCGATAGCTGGCGTTGCCGAGCTGGAACACGTCGCCGCTGAGGCTCTCGACCGCGAAGTCCTCGTTGACCGTGCCGATGTTCTCGGCCTGCGGTTCCAGCATCACGCTGTAGTCGCCGCTCTCGGGAATGGTGCCGCCGGAGGTCAGCGCGGTCATCCGCGCACCGCGGCGCTGGCGCAGGCGGCGGTGCACGGCGTCGCGATGCAGGTAGCCGGCGCGCGGCCCCAGCCGCGTGCTGAAGCCGTCGCAGAGCATGCGCACCACCGCGTCGAACTGCGCGCGCGGCAGCGCCGCATACGGCCAGGCGCGCCGCACCAGCGCGTACAGCGCGTCCTCGTCCCACTCCTGGCAGGCGGTCTCGGCGACGATCTGCTGCGCCAGCACGTCGCGCGGCGCCGGCGCGATGCGCAGTGCGTCCAGTTCGCCGCGGCGCACGCAGTCCAGCAGCGCCGCGCATTCGACCAGTTCGTCGCGCGATTGCGGGAACAGCCGCGCCTTCGGCGTTCCGCCCACCGCGTGCCCGGAACGTCCGGCGCGCTGCAGGAAGGTGGCGATCGAGCGCGGCGAACCGAGCTGGCAGACCAGGTCCACGTCGCCGATGTCCAGGCCCAGCTCGAGCGAGGCGGTGGCGACCAGCACCTGCAGCCCGCCGGCCTTCAGCCGCTGCTCGGCGAGCAGCCGCGCCTCGCGCGCCAGGCTGCCGTGGTGCGCGGCGACCGCGTCCTTGCCGAGCAGTTCGCCCAGGTGCCGCGCGGCGCGCTCGGCCATGCGCCGGGTGTTGACGAACACCAGCGTGGTGCGGTGCGCGCGCACCAGCGCGGCCACGCGCTCGTAGACCTGCTGCCACTGATCGCTGGACATGGTCGCGCTCAGCGGCGTCGGCGGCAGCTCCAGGGCCAGATCGCGTTCGCGGTCGTAACCGATGTCGACGATCTCGCAATCGGGCACGCCGTCGCGCACCGCCCCGGCGCCGACCAGGAACCGCGCGACCTCGTCGATCGGTTTCTGCGTGGCCGAAAGGCCGATGCGCAGCGGCGGGGTTTCGCACAAGTGCTGCAGCCGCTCCAGCGACAACGCCAGGTGGCTGCCGCGCTTGCTCGCGGCGACCGCATGGATCTCGTCGACGATCACCGTGCGCACGTGCCGCAGTGAAGCTCGCCCGGACTCGGAACCGAGCAGCACGTACAGCGATTCGGGCGTGGTGACCAGCACATGCGGCGGCCGCCGCCGCGCTTGCGCGCGCTCGCGCTGCGGGGTGTCGCCGGTGCGCACCGCGGTGCGGATCTCAACGTCGGGCAGGCCGAGCGCGGCCAGCTCGGCGCGGATGCCGGCCAGCGGCGCTTCCAGGTTCAGGTGGATGTCGTTGGACAGCGCCTTCAGCGGCGATACGTAGAGCACCTGGGTGCGGTCCTGCAGCCCGCCCTGCGCCAGTCCTTCGCGCAGCAGCGTATCCAGCGCGGCGAGGAACGCGGTGAGGGTCTTGCCCGAGCCGGTGGGTGCGGCGACCAGCGTATGCCGCCCGGCCTGGATCGCCGGCCACGCCGCCGCCTGCGCCGGCGTGGGCGCAGCGAAACGGCGTTCGAACCAGCGCGCCAGCGCGGGATGGAAACGCGCGGGCATGTGCGGAGCGGGTCGGCGGAAAAGATCGGCAGGCATCGCAATCGTGGTGGTCCGGTGCGGTTATCCGGTACGTGGTGTGGTTGTGCACTACATGGTGTCGCACCGCCGCGTAGCCAAGCCCGCGTGAAGGAATACGGGTTTCTCCCGCGTTCGGCGTAAACGATTCATGGCCCGCGGCGGCGCGACGACTGTCTACCACATGTGCCCGCGCTCACGGTTATGTTGGCGGTGAGTTCACACCGGCAGCTCGGTTCGATAGCCGGTGCGGACATGTCACGCGGGAGCCACTGCATGTCAGAGCCACATCACGATGGAGCGCTCGCATCACGATCCACGCCGCATGGATGCGCGCACAACACGCACGCCGCCGTCTCGCTCAAGAACACCGTGTCCACTGGTGAAGCAAGAGCTAGGACTGCGACCACGTCCCCGCGCACCGCCGGCAATGAGGGCCGGCTCCGCCACCTAGCGACGCGGTGGTCTGGCGGATTTCTCGTGGCACCTGACCCCTCGCGTTCCGACCCTGCCTCGCGCAGACGCAGCAGGAAACCGCACCAATTCCGTTGTCCACCCTGGCCAAGGAGCACCAGCAATGGCGCACGACACCAACACCAACTCCACGAACGTTTCCCCTTCGCGCTGGTCGCACCACGTCGCCGACAGCAGCAGCGCGCTCGACCTCACCCCCGGTGTGTTCGAGCGCGACGACCCGGTCGACATCGCGCGTTCGCTGAAGCATTCCGCCGACCAGAGCGCACGCCGCCGTACCGGCCCCTATCGTTCGGCGATGTCGATGCTCACGTTCTACATCAACCGTGCCGGCAAGCAGCTCCCGGAGCAGCGGCGGCAGGTGCTGGAGCGCGCCAAGGACGAGCTGCGCGCGCTGTACGGCAAGCCGCGCAGGGACCCGCCGATCGGCTGAGTCCCGCCGGCCGCGGAAGCGTGACGCCGCTGGCGGATTCGGCGGCTCGCGCTGGCCTGCGGCGATTTGCGGTTGCCGGCCGCCGAACGGCTGGCGCATGATCCAGCCATGATCAGGGAGCCGGACGTTTCGGAACGCGCCGACGCAGCGACGCCGGCGCAAGGCCGCGACGCCGCGCCGGCGCCATTGAGCGAAGACGCGGTGCTGCTGTCGCGGATCATCCTCGCCCAGGGCGAGATCGCCGCCGCCGGAAGCGATCCGCTGCAGGTGGTCGACGTGGTCACCCGCCGCGCGCAGGAGCTGACCCGCTCCAGCGGTGCGGTGGTGGAAATGAGCGACGGCGGCGACATGCTGTACTGGTCCGCCAGCGGCATCGCCGAGAACCACCTGGGCCTGCGCCTGCCGAGCCACAACAGCCTGTCCGGGCTGTGCATGCGTACCGGCCAGGTGCTGCAGTGCGACGATTCGGAGGAGGACCCGCGGGTCAACCGCGAGGCGTGCCGCAAGGTCGGGCTGCGCTCGATGCTGGTGGTGCCGCTGCGCTATGCCGACCGCGGCATCGGCGTGCTCAAGGTGATGTCGCCGTACCGCTGCTGCTACCAGCCGCAGGACGTACGCACGCTGGAGATGCTGGCGACGCTGGTCGGCGCGACGCTGGCGCTGGCGATGGACCGGGTGGCGCTGAAGACCGACATCGCGCGGCGCCAGGACGCGGAAAAACACGCGTTCCGCGAACGCGCCGCCACCGCCACGCGGATCCGCGAGGTGATCGAGGCCCAGCGCCTGGACATCGTGTTCCAGCCGGTGCTGGCGCTGGGCACGCAGCGCATCGTCGGCGTCGAGGCGCTGTCGCGCTTCCCGTCCAATCCTGCGCTGCCGCCGTTGCGCTGGTTCGCCGACGCGACCACCGTCGGGCTGTCGCTGGAGCTGGAACTGGCCGCCGCGCGGAAGGCGCTGGCCACGCTCGACCAATTGCCGGCGCCGCTGTACCTGGCGATCAACGTGTCGCCGGCGACACTGATGCATCCGCAGCTGGCGGCATTGCTGCAGCCGTTCGACGGTTCGCGGATCGTGCTGGAGATCACCGAGCAGGTGCAGGCGTTCGACTACCCGCGGCTGTCCGAGCACATCCTCGCGCTGCAGCGGCAGGGCCTGCGCATCGCGCTCGACGATGCCGGCACCGGCTTCGCCAGCCTGCGCCATCTGCTGCACCTGTCGCCGGACATCATCAAGCTCGACCTGACCCTGACCCGCGGCATCGACGCCGAACCGCGGCGCCAACGGCTGGCGCAGGCGATCCTGTCGTTCGCCGAGGAGACCAATGCCAGCGTGACCATCGAAGGCATCGAGACCGAGGCCGAACTGGAGACGCTGAAGGCCTTGGGCGCGCGCTATGGCCAGGGCTACCAGCTGGCCCACCCGGGCCCGCTGTCGGTGCACCTGGCGCGGTATCCGGCGATCGGCGACGAGCCGGGCTGAAATCCGCTGCAACGCCTCGCAGGGTAGTCGGCCAAGACGTTGCAGCTGGCACGGCGTTGTGGGAGCGACTTCAGTCGCACGGGCTGTACCGGTAATGCCCGTCGCGACTGAAGTCGCTCCCACAATGCTCATCGCCTCTTGTCGCCTCGATCGCCGAGCCAACATGCGCACCACTCCGCTCATAAGACCCAAGCGCAGCAACCTCGCCAGAACATCTGGAGCGGTGTGTAGGAGCGGCTTCAGCCGCGACCGGGCATTCCCCGGGAAGGCCTCGGTCGCGGCTGAAGCCGCTTCTACAGGAATCGATCGTGCCTGCCGCGTCCCGACCTCCCACGAAGCGCGCTCCGCGCCGACCCCGCGCGCAAGAAAAAAGCGGGCCGAAGCCCGCTTTTTTTGGTGCGCTGTGCGCCGACGGCTTACTCGGCCGTCACGCCCTCGCCTTCCTCGACGGCCTTCATCGACAGGCGGATACGGCCCTGCTTGTCCACTTCCAGCACCTTGACCTTGACCAGATCGCCTTCCTTCAGCACGTCGCCGACCTTCTCGACGCGGTCGCTGGAGATCTGCGACACGTGCACCAGGCCGTCCTTGCCCGGCAGGATGGTGACGAACGCGCCGAAGTCCATGATCTTGGCGACCTTGCCTTCGTAGATGCGGCCCGGCTCCACGTCCGAGGTGATCTGCTCGATGCGCGCCTTGGCGGCCTGCGCGGCGATGGCGTTGACCGAGGCGATGATGATCGTGCCGTCGTCCTGGATGTCGATCTGGGTACCGGTCTCCTTGGTGATCGCCTGGATGGTCGAGCCGCCCTTGCCGATCACTTCGCGGATCTTGTCCGGGTGGATCTTGATCGTCAGCAGGCGCGGCGCGTAATCGCTCAGCTCCGAACGCGGACCGGTCAGCGCGCTGGCCATCTCGCCGAGGATGTGCAGGCGGCCGGCCTTGGCCTGCGCCAGGGCCTGCTTCATGATCTCCTCGGTGATGCCTTCGATCTTGATGTCCATCTGCAGCGCGGACACGCCTTCGGCGGTACCGGCGACCTTGAAGTCCATGTCGCCGAGGTGGTCTTCGTCACCCAGGATGTCCGACAGCACCACGAAGTCGTCGCCTTCCTTGACCAGGCCCATCGCGATGCCCGCGACCGGCGCCTTCACCGGCACGCCGGCGTCCATCAGCGCCAGCGAGCTGCCGCACACCGAGGCCATCGACGAGGAACCGTTGGACTCGGTGATCTCCGAGACCACGCGGATCGTGTACGGGAACTCCTCCATGCTCGGCATCACCGCCAGCACGCCACGCTTGGCCAGGCGGCCGTGGCCGATCTCGCGGCGCTTCGGCGCGCCGAAACGGCCGCACTCGCCCACCGAATAAGGGGGGAAGTTGTAGTGGAACAGGAAGTTTTCCTTGTACTCGCCCGAGACCGCGTCGATGACCTGGCCGTCGCGCGCGGTGCCCAGCGTGGTGACCACGATCGCCTGGGTCTCGCCGCGGGTGAACAGCGCCGAGCCGTGGGTACGCGGCAGCACGCCGGCCTTGACGCTGATCGGACGCACCGTGTCCAGCGCGCGGCCGTCGATGCGCACCTTGGTGCTCAGCACCGAACCGCGCATGGTCTGGTATTCCAGCTCGCCGAATTCCTTGGCCAGGTCGGCCACGGCCCAGCCCTCGACCGCGGCGCGCGGGGTCAGCTGCGCCAGCACGTCCTTCTTGATCGCCGAGATAGCGTCGCGGCGCTGCAGCTTGTCGCGCACCTGGAACGCCGACGCCAGCTGGTCGCCGACCGCTTCCTTCAGCGCGGCGATCATGCCTTCGTTCTTCGCCGGGGCGACCCAGTCCGACGGCTTGGTGCCGGCTTCGACGGTCAGCTCGTTGATGATGTTGATGACCTTCTGCATCTCGCGATGGCCGAAGGTGACCGCGCCGAGCATCACTTCCTCGGACAGCAGCGCCGCTTCGGACTCGACCATCAGCACCGCGTTGGCGGTACCGGCCACGACCAGCTCCAGCTGCGAGTCCTTCAGCTCCGACACGGTCGGGTTGAGGATGTACTCGCCGTTCTTGTAGCCGACCTTGGCGGCGGCGATCGGGCCGTTGAACGGGGTGCCGGCCAGCGACAGCGCGGCCGAGGCGCCGATCAGCGCGGCGATGTCGCCGTCAATGTCCGGGTTCATCGACATCACCGTGGCGATGATCTGCACTTCGTTCTTGTAGTCCTCCGGGAACAGCGGACGGATCGGACGGTCGATCAGACGCGAAATCAGCGTCTCCTTCTCGGTCGCACGTCCCTCGCGCTTGAAGAAGCCGCCGGGGATGCGGCCGCCGGCGTAGAACTTCTCCTGATAGTCGACCGTCAGCGGGAAGAAGTCCTGACCTTCGCGCGCGCTCTTGGCGGCGACGGCGGTGACCAGCAGTACGGTGTCGTCCATCTTGACGATGACGGCGCCGCCGGCCTGGCGGGCGATCTCGCCGGTCTCGAGGGTGACGGTGTGCTTGCCGTACTGGAAGGTTTTGGTGATTTTTGCCACGGGGTTTCCTTGGATGATGCTGTCTTCGAATGGACCGCTGACGGCCCATGCCGCTGGCGGGTGGCCGGGAGGATCCGGCCGGTGGCGCGGAGCATTCCCCGGACCACGGTGTTACCCAAAACAAAACCGCGGCGCATTCCTGCGCCGCGGTGGGGTTCGTTGGCTCAGCGACGCAGGCCGAGTTTCTCGATCAACGCCTTGTAACGCTCGCCGTCCTTCTTCTTCAGGTAGTCGAGCAGGCTGCGGCGGCGGTTGACCATCTGCAGCAGGCCGCGGCGGCTGTGGTGGTCCTTCTTGTGGGTCTTGAAGTGGCCGGTCAGCATCTCGATGCGGGCGGTCAGCAGCGCGACCTGGACTTCCGGGGAGCCGGTGTCGGCGGCGCCGCGCTTGTTTTCTTCGATGACTTTCTGGGTGTCGATGGACATGGTGGTTTCTCTAAAGATGCGGGGCCGGCAGGAACGTGCTGATGACGCACCGCCTGGCTCGCCGATTGCGAAGGATTGCGCCGGAGCGCAGGGATGCCTGAAAGGCCGCGGAATTGTACCGGCCCAGGCCCTGGCGGACAAGGCGTTAACGCCGCGTCACGACCAACGGCACCCGGACCCAGGCGCGAGACGTGGCCAGGAGCCCCGCGCCACGCGGCCCTGGCGCTAGAGGTTGAACAGCCGCTGCGGCGACAGCAGCCCGCCGGCATCGACCTGGCCCAGGCCCAGCGGCTGCGCCTGCGCATCGAACACCGCCGCCAGGCCGGACGGCCAAGCCGGGTCGCGCAGGCGCTGGCCCATGCGGAACCGCCGCGCCGCCGGCTCGTCCAGGCGAAGCGACGGGAACCCGGCCAGGCCGGCGGCCAGCGGCAGTACCTGCGCCTCGAGCGCGGCCGGGTCGTCCTGCGCCAGCGCCTGCAACTGCTCCAGGGTCAGCATCCGCGGGCTGCGGAACGGTTCCACCCACAGCCGCCGCAGCCCGGCGATATGCGCGCCGCAGCCCAGGGCCTCGCCCAGGTCGCGCGCCAGGCTGCGGATATAGGTGCCCGAACCGCAGGCCACGCGCAGGCGCAGGTGCGCGCCCTCGTGGGCCAGCACATCGATGGCGTGCACCTCGACCTCGCGCTCCGGCGCCTCGATCGCCTCGCCGCGCCGCGCCTTCGCGTACAGCGGCTCGCCGCCCTGCTTGAGCGCCGAATAGATCGGCGCGCGCTGGCGGATGCGCCCGCGCAGCGGCGCCAGCGCCGCCTGCAGCGCCGCCGCATCGATCGGCGGCACCGGCCGGGTGCGCAGCACCGTGCCGTCGGCATCGTCGGTATCGGTGCTGGTGCCGAGCACCACCTCGGCCTCGTAGGCCTTGGCCGAGCCGAGCAGCAGCCCGGCCAGCTTGGTCGCCTCGCCGAAGCACAGCGGCAGCAGGCCGGTGGCCAGCGGGTCCAGGCTGCCGGTATGCCCGCCCTTCTCGGCGCGGAACAGCCGCCGCGCCGCCTGCAGCGCCGCGTTGGAACTCATGCCGGCCGGCTTGTCCAGCAGCACGATGCCGTCGAGGCGGCGGAAGGAGATGCGGGGCAGGCGGGGGCCGAAGACGGGCATGGGGGCAATCGGGACCGGGGACTCGGGACTCGGGACTCGGAAAGGCGCAGTCGGGAGTCGGACGGTGAAAGCCTGCGATGGTGCAGGCCAGACTTGGTAATAGCTGCCGAATGGTTAGCGGACAGCGGATACGACTATCGCAGGCTACGACGCTGGAAAAGCACGTCTATCGATGCAAAAACCTGCTTGCCGTTCGCCAATGCGGCTTGCGTACGACATCGATGCTTGCGCATCGTGCGCCCGTTCACTCCTTGGACGGAGCCGGCTCGCTATCGCTGTCGCTGTCGCCGT
Organism: Xanthomonas sp.; assembly: GCF_017163755.1. Taxonomy (GTDB): domain Bacteria; phylum Pseudomonadota; class Gammaproteobacteria; order Xanthomonadales; family Xanthomonadaceae; genus Xanthomonas_A. The sequence goes on along the minus strand of NZ_JAFIWC010000005.1, from coordinate 94,747 downwards.
CTTCGGACTGCTGCAGCTCGGGCATGTCGCGCAGCAGGTTGTCGATGCGCTCGCCGCGATCGACCGAATCGTCGTAGTGGAAATGCAGCTCGGGTACGTGGCGCAGCTTCATCGCCCGCGCCAGTTCGCTGCGCAGCTGCGGCGCCAGCTCCTTCAGGCCCTTGACCGCCTCGGCCGAGCGCTCCGGCAGCAGTGCGGTGACGAACACCTTGGCATGGGCCAGGTCGCGGGTGACCTCGACATCGGAAACGCTGACCGACGGCAGACCGTGATCGCGCACGGCCGAGTGCACGATCGTGCCCAGGTCGCGACGGATCTGCGCGGACACGCGATCGGTACGGTGGAAGGATTTTGTTGCCATGGGTCCGGAATCTCTTTGATGCGGGACTCGGGACTCGGGACTCGGGACTCGGAAAGCAAGAGCTGTCGCTTTGCTTTTCCGAGTCCCGCGTCCCGGAACCCGAGTCCCGGCTACATCACAGCGTGCGCTGCACTTCGATGCGCTCGAAGCACTCGATCTGGTCGCCCGGCTTGACGTCGTTGTACGCCTTCACGCCGATGCCGCACTCGGTGCCGTTGCGCACCTCGTCGACGTTCTCCTTGAAGCGACGCAGCGATTCCAGCTCGCCTTCGAACACCACGGTGTTGTCGCGCAGCACGCGGATCGGCTTGTTGCGCTTGACCACGCCCTCCACGACCATGCAGCCGGCCACGGCGCCGAACTTGGAGCTGCGGAACACGTCGCGCACCTGGGCGGTACCGATGATCTCTTCGCGGATCTCCACGCCGAGCAGACCGGACGCCACCTGCTTCACCTGGTCGATCACGTCATAGATGATCGAGAAGTAGCGCAGGTCGATGCCGTTGGTCTCGATGATGCGACGCGCCGAGGCGTCCGCACGCACGTTGAAGCCGATCACCGTGGCCTTGGAGGCCAGCGCCGAGTTCGCATCGGACTCGGTGATGCCGCCCACGCCGGAGTGGATCACGTTGATGCGGATCTGCTCGTTGGACAGCGCCACCAACGACTGCTTCAGCGCTTCCACCGAACCCTGCACGTCGGCCTTGATCACCAGGTTCAGCGACAGCTGGCCCTCGCCCTTGCCAAGCTGAGACATGATGTCTTCCATGCGGCTGCCCGCCGAGGACACCAGGCGCGATTCGCGGCGCTTGGTCTCGCGCTGCTGCGCCACGTCCTTGGCCAGGCGCTCGTCGTCGACCACGACGAAGTCGTCGCCGGCATCCGGCACGCCGGACAGGCCGAGCACCTGCACCGGGATCGACGGACCCGCCTCGGCCGGCTGGCCGCCGGTCTCGTCGAACAGTGCGCGCACGCGGCCGTACTGCACGCCGCACACCAGGTAGTCGCCCTTCTTCAGGCTGCCCTGCTGCACCAGCACCGTGGCCACCGGGCCGCGGCCCTTGTCCAGCGAGGATTCGATCACCACGCCGCTGGCGCGGCCATCGAACACCGCCTTCAGCTCCAGCACTTCGGCCTGCAGCGAGATCGCGTCCAGCAGCGTGTCGATGCCCTGGCCGGTCTTGGCCGAGACCTCGACGAACTGGGTGTCGCCGCCGAATTCCTCGGCGACCACGTCCTGCGAGAGCAGCTCGTTCTTGACCCGCAGCGGATCGGCGCCGGACTTGTCGACCTTGTTGACCGCCACGATCAGCGGCACGCCGGCCGCCTTGGCGTGCTTGACCGCCTCGATCGTCTGCGGCATCACGCCGTCGTCGGCCGCCACCACCAGCACCACGATGTCGGTCAGCTTGGCGCCGCGCGCGCGCATCGAGGTGAAGGCCGCATGGCCCGGGGTGTCCAGGAAGCTGATGACGCCACGGTCGGTCTCGACGTGGTAGGCGCCGATGTGCTGGGTGATGCCGCCGGCTTCGCCGGAGGCGACCTTGGTGCGGCGGATGTAGTCCAGCAGCGAGGTCTTGCCGTGGTCGACGTGGCCCATGATGGTGACCACCGGCGGACGCGGGCGCCTTTCGCCCTGCATGTCCTCGGTGTGCGCCAGCAGCGCGTCCTCGGCGTCGGCGCTGCCCGCGCGAACCGGCTTGTGGCCCAGCTCCTCGGTGATCAGCGCCGCGGTGTCGTGGTCGATGGACTGGGTGATGGTGGCCATCACGCCCATCTTGAACAGCGCCTTGACCACGTCGCCGCCCTTCAGCGCGAGCTTCTGCGCCAGGTCGGCCACGGTGATCGTGTCGCCGATCGCCACTTCGCGCACCACCGGCGCGGTCGGGCGTTCGAAGCCGTGCGAGCCGCCGCCGCTGCGCGCAGGCTCGGCCTGGCGGCGGCCGCCGCTGTTGCCGCCGCGCGGCTTGCCGCGCACGTTGGAACGGCGCGCGCGATCGGCCGCGGACAGGTGCAGCTGGCCGGCGAAGCGGCTGGTGCTGTCGTCGTCCTCGACCCCGGCGACCATCACGTGCGAGCCGCGGGTCTTGTGCTTGTTGCCGGCGTTGCGGTCGTCGCTGCGCGGCGCGGCCGGCTTGGGCGCGTGATGCGGCGCGGCAGCTGGGCGTGCCGGGCGCGGCGCGGCGGCGCCGGACGGCGCGGCGGCCCCGGCGGACGCAGGCGCTGCCGTGGCGGGCGCTGCCGTTTCGGTCGCGACCACGGCCTGGGCGGCCTGGCGTTCGGCTTCGGCGCGGTCGCGCGCGTCCTGCTCGGCCTTGCGCTTGCGCTCGATTTCCTCGGCGCGCGCGCGGTCCTGCTCGGCGAGCTTCTGCTGTTCGGCCAGATTGCGCTGCTTGGATTCCTCCAGCTTGCGCAGGATCTCGGCGCGCTCGTCATCCACCCGCCCGCCCGACGACGCACCGCCGCGCTCGGCGGCGAGGTCCTCGGCCGTCTTGACGTAGGTGCGCTTCTGCCGGACCTCGACGTTGACCGTGGTCTTGCTGCGCCCGGCGCTGACCGTCACTTCCTGCAGCTTGCGCCGGTTCAGGGTGATCTTCTTCGGCGCGGCCTGCGCTTCCTCGGCCGGCTTCTCGGTCTTGCCGTGGGTACGGCGCAGGAAGCCGAGCAGCTTCATCTTTTCGGTGCTGGTCACGACCTGGTCGGGACCGCTGAACTTCATCCCGGCCTCGGCCAGTTGAACCAGCAGTTTATCGACCGGCGTGTTCACCAGTTCGGCCAGCTTGCGGATGGTGGTTTGCTGCGACATTCGGATCCTATGATCTGGTTGGCGCCCCCTCGCGTGCGAAGGTAGCGCGGATTCTAAGCCCTGATCGGTTCAGGGCGGCATTCATCGCTGACTCATTCGCCGCGCTCCAAGCGGGCGATCTCCTCGGCACGGGCGGCCAGGATGAGCGCAGCGGCGCGCTCCTGATCCATGTCCTCGATGCCGAACTCGAGGATTTCGTCGGCGGCCAGATCCGACAGGTCCTCGCTGGTACGCACGCCATGGCTGGCCAGCGCGTACGCGGTGGCTTCGTCCATGCCTTCCAGCGCCAGCAGGTCCGCGGCGGGCACGCTGTCGTCGGCGCCCTCCTCGGCGGCCAGCGCCTCGTTGAGCAGCGCGTCGCGGGCGCGGGCGCGCAGCTCTTCCACGATGTCCTCGTCGAAGCCTTCCACCGCCAGCAGCTCGCCGACCGGCACGTAGGCGATCTCCTCGACCGTGTTGAAGCCCTCGGACACCAGGATGGTGGCGATTTCCTCGTCCACTTCCAGCTTGTCCATGAACAGCTGGCGGGCCACGCCCTGCTCGGCCTCGGACTTGGCGGCCACCTGGTCGGCGGTCATCACGTTGAGCTGCCAGCCGGTCAGGCGGCTGGCCAGGCGCACGTTCTGGCCGCCCTTGCCGATCGCCTGCGCCAGCCGGTCCTCGGCCACCGCCAGGTCCATCGAATGCTTCTCTTCGTCGACGATGATCGACTGCACCTCGGCCGGGGCCATCGCGTTGATGACGAAGTTGGCCGGGTTGTCGTTCCACAGCACGATGTCCACGCGCTCGCCGTTGAGCTCGTTGGACACCGCCTGCACGCGCGAGCCGCGCATGCCGATGCACGCGCCGATCGGATCGGTGCGGGTGTCGTGCGCCAGCACCGCGATCTTGGCGCGGTCGCCGGGATCGCGCGCGCAGGCCTTGATCTCGACCAGGCCCTGGCCCACTTCCGGCACTTCCAGCTTGAACAGCTCGATCATGAATTCCGGCGCGGCGCGGCTGATGAACAGCTGCGGACCGCGCGGCTCCGAACGCACCTCGGCCAGGTAGCCGCGGACGCGGTCGCCGGCGCGCAGCACGTCGCGCGGGATGCCCTTGTCCTTGGGGATGAAGGCTTCGGCGTTGCCGCCCAGGTCGACGTAGATGTTGCCGCGCTCGGCGCGCTTGACCACGCCGGTGATCAGTTCGCCGACCCGGTCCTTCCACGCGTCCACCACCTGCTGGCGCTCGGCCTCGCGCACACGCTGCACGATCACCTGCTTGGCGGCTTGCGCGGCGATGCGGCCGAAGTCCGGATTCTCGATCTGCTCTTCGATGTAGTCGCCGACGTCCACGCCTTCGGCTTCGTCGATCGCGTCCATCAGGCGGATCTGCCGGTCCGGCGATTCCATCACCACGTCGTCGGCCACCACTTCCCAGCGGCGGTAGGTTTCGTAGTTGCCGTCCTTGTGGTCGATGGTGACGCGCGTCAGCACGTCCTGATCGGGGTAGCGCTTCTTCGCCGCCGACGCCAGCGCGGCCTCGATCGCATCGAAGATCACTTCGCGCGGCACGCCCTTCTCGTTGGCCACCGCGTCGACTACCAGCAACAGTTCCTTGCTCATTCTTTCACTCCGCGCGCAGCCTTGCCGGCCGCCGGTTCGTTGGATGGTTTCTTATTGGATTTTGCGGTCTTGCCGGCCGGCTTGGGGCGCTTGGCCGGCGACTTGGGGGTGATGCCCGACTGCTTGGGACTCTTGCCCGGCTTGGTCGGGGCCAGGCCCAGGGCCGCCCAGTCGGGCAGGATCCGCGCCTTGTCGATGTTGTCGAACTCCACTGCCAGTTCGGCGCCGTCGACCTCGAAAAAGATGCGGCCTTCGGCGTCCTCGACCCGCAGGATACGGCCCTGCAGCCGCCGACGGCCCTGCTGCGGCAACTTCAGCACCACCTTGGCCGACTCGCCCTGGTGGCGGGCGAACTGGGCCGCGGTGAACAGCGGGCGGTCCACGCCGGGCGAGGACACTTCCAGCGTGTAGTTGCCGCTGATCGGGTCCTCCACGTCCAGCTGCGCCGACACCTCGCGGCTGACCCGCTCGCAGTCGTCGATGTTGACGATGCGCTCGGGCTGTTCGGCCAGCGGCACGTCGATGTACAGGCGCAAGGTGGCGCCGCCCGAGGCCGGCAGATACTCCGCCCCCAGCAGTTCCAGCCCCAACGCGTCCACGGTCGGGCCCAGCAGATTCGCGATTTCGTTTGCCTTGTCGCTCACAGCCTGCCTTGCATTTGAATGAAATGAAGAAATCCGTTCTGCGGTTTCCCGGACCCCGGAAACGACAAAGGGCCCGTTGGGCCCCTTGTCCGGTACGACTCCGGTAAAGCTGGATTCCGGTTGCAAAGACGGGAACATGCGTCTTCGCGAAGCCCAAATTTCCCTACCGCAGGCAACCGCTGAACTGGTTGCCGCTGTAGACAAATGTGGTAGCGGGGGCAGGATTTGAACCTGCGACCTTCGGGTTATGAGCCCGACGAGCTGCCAGACTGCTCCACCCCGCAGCAGAAGCGGAATTATGAAGAACCAGTGCGATTATTGCAAGCCCTGATTTTTCATCCGACCCGGTGGCGAGGCCACCGGTCTTCGAGCGACATGATAACCGCAAGCGAGGGTTTGCGGAATACCGATAGGGGCGATCGATTCGAAACGGCAACGCCGCGCTGCCGGGCGGCGTTGCGGGAAACCGTGCGCGAGCGTGTCAGGCCAGGTGCGCGAACGCGCGCTGGCACCATGCCATCAGCGGGCTCCAGGCCAGGCCCAGCGCCAGCAAGCCGATCGAGTTGACGCCCAGCACCACGCCGAGCACGCGATCGTCGTTGGCCGGCAACGGCTCGCCGACCGGCTCGTCGAAGTACATCACCTTGATCACGCGCAGGTAGTAGAACGCGCCGATCACCGCGCACAGCACCGACAGGATCGCCAGGCCGGTCCACCATACGTTGTCGGTCGGCACCGCGACCACCGCGCCGAGCACCGCCAGCTTGGCCCAGAAGCCCAGGAACGGCGGCACGCCGGCCAGCGAGGCCATGATGCACAGCACCAACAGCGCCATCCACGGATTGCGCGCGTTCAGGCCCTTGAAGTCGTCGATGTGCTCGGCCTCGAAGCCCTTGCGCGACATCGCGATGATCGCGCCGAACGAGGCGGTGGACATCACCGCGTAGCAGATCGCATAGAACAGCGCCGCCGCGTAGCCGCGCTCGCCGCCGCCGGCCACGCCCAGCAGCAGGAAGCCGATGTGCGAGACGGTCGAGTACGCCAGCATGCGCTTGAGGTTGCTCTGCGCCACCGCCATCAGGTTGCCGATCACCAGCGACAACGCGGCCAGCCCGCCGATCACCCAATGCCACTGCTCGGCCAGCGGACCGACGCCGATCTCCAGCAGCCGGTAGGCCATGCCGAAGGCGGCTAGTTTCGACGCCGAACTGATGAACAGCGCGATCGGCGCCGGCGCGCCCTGGTACACGTCGGGCAGCCACATGTGGAACGGCGCCGCGCCCAGCTTGAACGCCACGCCGGCGATCATGAAGATGGTGCCGGTCAGCAGCAGCGTGCGTTCCTGGCTGGAGCCGATCGCCTCGTGGATGCCGCTCAGGCTCAGCGTGCCGGTGGCGCCGTAGATCAGCGACATGCCGTACAGCAGCAGGCCCGAGGCCAGCGAGCCGAGCACGATGTACTTCATCGCCGCCTCGGTGGCCAGGCCGTTGTCGCGGTTGGAGGCGACCAGCGCGTAGGAGCACAGCGCCAGCAGCTCCAGGCCCAGGTAGACCATCAGCAGGCTGCCGGCCGAGACCAGGATCATCATGCCGACGGTGGCGAACAGCACCAGCACCGGGATCTCGCCCTGGTACAGCTTGCGTTCGCGCAGGTAGCTCCAGCCGTAGATCAGGGTCAACGCGCTGAGGCCGACGATCACCGTCTTCATCACGTCGGCGGCGGCGTCGCGCACGAACATGCCGTTGAACACCTCGCCCTGCCCGCCCACGCCGGCGAGCAGCATCGCGAACACCGCGACCAGGATCGCCACCGAGACGATGTGGGTCCACACCTTGTTGCGCTCGCTGACGAACAGATCGAGCATCAACAGGGCGAAGGCGCCTGCGGTCAGCACCAGCTCGGGAAGCAGGGGCGGCAGGTCGACGGCGGTCAGGGGCAGCAGCGCAGGGGTGGTCATCATCAAATCTCTGGAATCAATACGCTCGACGGCCCGATTACAGCTTGCTGGTGGCGATCTGCGCCGCCAGCTTTGCGATCGAGGGTTCCATCAGGTCGGTCAGCGGTTTCGGGTACAGGCCCAGGGCCAGCACGCCTACCGCGAACACGCCCAGCACCAGCGCCTCGCGGCCGTTGATGTCCTTCAGTTCGGCGACATGCGCGTTGGCCACTTCGCCGAAGAACACGCGCTTGTACAGCCACAGGGTGTACGCGGCGCCGATCACCAGCGTGGTCGCCGCGGCGAAGGCCTGCAGCGGATGCGACTGGAAGCTGGCCAGGATCACCATGAACTCGCCGACGAAGCCGCTGGTGCCGGGCAGGCCGGCGTTGGCCATGAAGAACAGCATCGCGAACGCGGCGAACCACGGCATCACGTTGGCCACGCCGCCGTAGTCGGCGATGCGGCGGGTGTGCATGCGGTCGTACAGCACGCCGACGCAGGAGAACATCGCGCCGGACACGAAGCCGTGCGAGATCATCTGCACCATCGAACCCTGCAGCGCCAGCCGCGCGGCGTCGCCGCTGCCGGAACCGACCAGGGCGAAGGCGACGAAGGCGCCCAGGGTGACGAAGCCCATGTGCGCGACCGACGAATAGGCGATCAGCTTCTTCATGTCGTCCTGCACCAGCGCCACCAGGCCGACGTAGACCACCGCGATCAGCGACAGCGCGATCACCAGCCAGGCCAGCTGGTTGCTGGCGTCCGGCAGGATCGGCAGGTTGAAGCGCAGGAAGCCGTAGCCGCCGATCTTCAGCGCGATCGCCGCCAGGATCACCGAACCGGCGGTCGGCGCCTCCACGTGCGCGTCGGGCAGCCAGGTGTGCACCGGGAACATCGGCACCTTGACCGCGAACGCGATCAGGAACGCGAAGAACAGCCAGGTCTGCTCCTTGGCGGTCAGCGACAGCTGGTACAGGTCGGCGAGCTGGAAGCTGCCGCCCTTCAGGTACAGGTAGATCAGCCCGACCAGCATCAGCACCGAGCCGAGGAAGGTGTACAGGAAGAACTTGACCGCGGCGTAGATGCGGCGCGGGCCGCCCCAGATGCCGATGATCAGGAACATCGGGATCAGCATCGCCTCGAAGAACACGTAGAACAGCATCGCGTCGGTGGCGGCGAAGATGCCGACGGTGACGCCTTCCAGGATCAGGAACGCGGCCACGTACTGGTTGACGCGTTTTTCGATCGAGCTCCAGGCCCCGATCAGCGCCAGCACCGTGACCAGCGTGGTCAACACGATCAGCGCGATCGCGATGCCGTCCACGCCGAGGTTGTAGCCGATGTCGTAGGCCGGGATCCACGCATGGGTCTCGACGAACTGCAGCGCGTCGCTGGCGTAGTCGAAGCCGGTGAGCAGCGGCACGCTGAGCACGAAGGTCAGCAACGCGACCAGCAGCGACGCCCAGCGCGCCGCCCGTGCGTCGCGCAGCGCGAGGATCAGCGCGCCGCCGACGATCGGCAGCCAGATCAGGATACTTAGTAGAGGCCAGTTCGACACGTCTTCTTATTCCGTACAGGTCAACGCCAGAAATGCATCAGCACGCCCAACAGGGCAATGAGACCGATGATCATCGCGAAGGCGTAGTGATAGAGGAAACCGGATTGCGTGCGACGCAGCAGGTTGGCCGCCAGGTCGATCACGCGCGCGGTGCCGTTGACCATGACGCCGTCCACGACATGCGTGTCCAGCGCACGCGACACCTTGCCCAGGCCGACGCCGCCGCCGGCGAAGCCGTCGATCCAGAGCTTGTCGAAACCGTACTTGTTCTCGAGGATGGACACCGGCCACGCGAACGTCCTGCGCGCCTTTGCCGCCAGCTCGGGCTTCCACAGGTACAGGACCCAGGCCAGGGCGAAGCCACCCACGGTCAGCCAGAACGGCGCGGCGGTCAGGCCGTGCAGCGCGAAGGCGACCGGGCCGTGGAACTCCTCGGCCAGCGCGGCGACGGTGTCGCGCGCCGGGTCGTAGAAGTCCACGATGCCGGTGAAGAAGGTCAGCGCCTGGCCCTTGATCGCGGTGGCGGCGTGGTGGCCGGCCCAGTCGGTGCCGAACAGCATCGGGCCGATGGTGAAGAAGCCGATCGCGATCGACGGGATCGCCAGCAGCACCAGCGGCACGGTGACCACCCACGGCGACTCGTGCGGCTCGTGCGCGCCGTGGCCGTGGTGGTCGTCGTGCGCATGCACCTGCGCTTCGGCGTCGGTATGCGCGCTGTCGTGGTGCGAATGGGCGTCGTGGGCGTGGGCGTCGCGGAAGCGCTCCTTGCCGTGGAAGGTCAGGAACAGCAGGCGGAAGCTGTAGAAGCTGGTGACCAGCACGCCGCCGAGCACCGCCCAGTAGCCGTAGGTGGCGATCCAGCTGTGCGAGGCGTGCGCGTGGTGCGCGGCCGCCTCGATGATGCTGTCCTTGGAATAGAAGCCGGAGAAGAACGGCGTGCCGACCAGCGCCAGGGTGCCGATCACGCTGGTCCAGTAGGTGACCGGCATGTACTTGCGCAGGCCGCCCATCTTGCGCATGTCCTGCTCGTGGTGCATGCCGATGATCACCGAACCGGCGGCCAGGAACAGCAGCGCCTTGAAGAAGGCGTGGGTCATCAGGTGGAACACCGCCGCCGAGTACGCCGACACGCCGAGCGCGACGGTCATGTAGCCCAGCTGCGACAGGGTCGAGTACGCGACCACGCGCTTGATGTCGTTCTGCACGATGCCGATCAGGCCGGTGAAGAACGCGGTGGTGGCGCCGATGAACAGCACGAAGTTCAGCGCCGTCTCGGACAGCTCGAACAGCGGCGACATGCGCGCGACCATGAAGATGCCGGCGGTGACCATCGTGGCGGCGTGGATCAGCGCCGAGATCGGGGTCGGGCCCTCCATCGAGTCGGGCAGCCACACGTGCAGCGGTACCTGCGCCGACTTGCCCATCGCGCCGATGAACAGGCAGATGCAGATCATCGTCGGCACCGACCAGACCCACGGCTGGCTCAGGTGGATCGCGTAGTCGATCACCGGGATGGTGATGGTGCCGGTCCACACGGTGATGCTGCCGCCGACCATGCCGGTGGCGTTGGCGAACACCAGCGAGTAGTCCAGGCTGCCGAACACGTACAGCACCAGCGCGATGCCGAGCAGGAAGCCGAAGTCGCCGACGCGGTTGACCAGGAACGCCTTCATGTTGGCGAACACCGCGGTCGGGCGCTTGAACCAGAACCCGATCAGCAGGTACGACACCAGGCCCACCGCTTCCCAGCCGAAGAACAGCTGCAGGAAGTTGTTGCTCATCACCAGGCTCAGCATCGAGAAGGTGAACAGCGAGATGTAGCTGAAGAAGCGCTGGTAGCCCGGGTCGTCGGCCATGTAGCCGATGGTGTACACGTGCACCAGCAGCGACACGAAGGTCACCACCACCATCATCATCGCGGTCAGCCGGTCGACCATGAAGCCGACGTGGGCCGAGTACTGGCCGACCTCGAAGAAGGTGTACAGGTTCTGGTTGAACGGCGCCGCGCCCTGCCCGACCAGCTGGTACAAGACCCAGCACGACAGCGCGCAGCTGACCGCGACGCCGAGGATGGTGGCCAGCTGCGCGCCCACGCGCCCGACCTGGCGGCCGAACAGGCCGGCGATGATGCTGCCGACCAGTGGTGCGAGCACCACCGCGATCAGCAGACCCTTGGAGAGAGTGATTTCCATCTGCGGGTCAGCCCTTCAGCGAATCGACTTCGGCCACGTTGATCGTGTGGCGGGTACGGAACAGCGTCACCAGGATCGCGAGGCCGATGGCGGCCTCGGCCGCGGCCACGGTCAGGATGAAGAACACGAACAGCTGGCCGGCCGGATCGCCGAGCTCGCGCGAGAAGGCGACGAAGTTGATGTTCACCGACAGCAGCATCAGCTCGATCGACATCAGCAGCACGATGACGTTCTTGCGGTTGAGGAAGATCCCGGCGAGGCTGACGCAGAACAGCACCGCGCCGAGCGCCAGCAGGTGGCCTAGGGTGATCATGGCTGGCCCTCCTGCGAGGTCGGCGCCTGGGTCTGGGTGTGGATCGTGGGCTGCTCGGCGTCCATCTTGACGATGCGCAGGCGGTCGCCGGCCTTGACCCGCGACTGCTCGCCCGGGTTCTGGGTCTTGATGCCGGTGCGCTTGCGCAGCGTCAGCATCACCGCGGCCACCACCGCCACGGTCAGGATCACTGCGGCGAACTCGAACGGCAGCAGGAACTCGGTGAACAGGGTCTTGGCCAGCCAGGTGATGTTGGAGGTGTCGGCGGCCAGCGCGGCGGCGTTGTCGGCCGGCAGCGGCGTGGCGGTGCGGGCCTTGACCCCGATCAGGGTGACCATCTGCACCAGCATCGCCACCGCGACCACCAGCCCCACCGGCAGGTAGCGCACCCAACCCTCGCGCAGCCGCGAGGTGTCGATGTCGAGCATCATCACCACGAACAGGAACAGCACCATCACCGCGCCGACGTAGACCAGCACCAGGGTCACGCCGAGGAACTCGGCGCCCACCAGCAGCCACACGCAGGCGATCGAGAAGAAGGTCAGGATCAGGCACAGCACGGCGTACACCGGGTTGCGCACGCTGATCACCGCGCCGGCGGAGACCGCGGCGATGGTGGCGAAAATCCAGAAAGCGATATTTACCCAATCCATCTCGGACCTCAGCGGAAGGCGGCGTCGGCGCTGCGGCGCTCGGCGATCTCGGCCTCGAGCCGGTCGCCGATCGCCAGCAGCTGCGGCTTGGTGACGATGTTCTCGCCGCGTTTTTCGAAGTGGTACTCCAGCACGTGGGTCTCCACGATCGAATCCACCGGGCAGCTTTCCTCGCAGAAACCGCAGTAGATGCACTTGAACAGGTCGATGTCGTAGCGCGTGGTGCGGCGGGTGCCGTCCTCGCGCTTGGTCGAGTCGATGGTGATCGCCAGCGCCGGGCACACCGCTTCGCACAGCTTGCAGGCGATGCAGCGCTCCTCGCCGTTGGGATAGCGGCGCAGCGCGTGCAGGCCGCGGAAGCGCGGCGACTGCGGGAACTTCTCCATCGGGTACATCACGGTGTACTTGGGACGGAACGTGTACTTCAGGGTCAGCCACAGGCCGCCGAGCAGCTCGAGCAGCAGCAGGCTCTTGAAGTAATGGGTGACTTTATTCATCGCTTACACGCCCTTCTGGATCACGCCGTAGAACACCATCAACGCAGTCACCGCGATCCACACGATCGTCAGCGGAATGAACACCTTCCAGCCCAGGCGCATGATCTGGTCGTAGCGGTAGCGCGGGAAGCTGGCGCGGAACCAGATGTAGGCGCTGGCGAAGAACAGCACCTTCATCAGCAGCCACGGCCAGCCGCCGGTCCAGATCCAGTTGACCCACGGCGAGATGTCCGCCGTGACCCAGCCCTGGATCGGGCTCAGCCAGCCGCCGAGGAAGAAGATCGAGACCAGGAAGCTGACCAGGATCATGTTGGCGTATTCGGCCAGGAAGAACAGCGCGAACGCGCCGCCCGAATACTCGACCATGTGCCCGGCGACGATTTCCGATTCGCCTTCCACCACGTCGAACGGCGCGCGATTGGTCTCGGCCACGCCGGACACCCAGTACACGATGAACAACGGGAACAGCGGGACCAGGAACCAGTCCAAGAAACCGGAGCTGCCGGCCTGGGCCATCACGATGCTGCTCAGGTTCAGGCTGCCGGCGGCGATCATCACCCCGACCAGCGCGAAGCCCATCGCGATCTCGTAGCTGACCACCTGCGCGGCCGAGCGCATCGCGCCCAGGAACGCGTACTTGGAGTTGGACGCCCAGCCGGCCAGGATGATGCCGTACACGCCCAGCGAAGTCATCGCCAGCAGATACAGCAGGCCGGCGTTGGCGTTGGACAGCACCAGCCTGGCGTCGAACGGCACCACCGCCCAGGCGGCGAACGCCGGCGCCAGGGTGATCAGCGGGGCGATCACGAACATCGCCTTGTGCGCGCTGCTGGGCTGGATGATCTCCTTGAACAGCAGCTTGAACACGTCGGCGAAGGCCTGGAAGATGCCCATGCCCACGTACATCGGCCCGTGGCGCACGTGCATCCAGCCGATCAGCTTGCGTTCCCAGACCACGTAGAACGCCACCGCGACGATCACCGGCACCGCGATCACCAGGATCTTGAGCACGATCCACAGGATCACGCCGATCGCGCCCAGCCCGGCCAGCCACTGGTGCAACGGGTCCACCGCGTTCAACAACATCTCGTTCATGCCGCCACCACCGTCACCCGGCCAGCGCCCAGCGGTGCGGTCGCACCGTGGCCCGTTTCAACCCAGGCCGCGCCCGGCGCGACCCGCTTGTCCAGCACCAGCGGCAGCGTGGCGCTGCCCGCGGCGGTGCCGACCTTGACCATCTGCCCCGCGCCCAGGCCGAGCCGCGCGGCTTCGTCCGGATGCAGCGCCAGGCTCGGCGCCTGGTTCAGCGGATGCGCCTGCAGCGCCTGCGCGCGGCGCACGACCGCATCGGTGCGGTAGATCGCCGGGCTCGCCGCCAGTTCCAGGCCCTCGTCCTGCCGCGCAGGCTGCGCCGACGCCGCGGCGGCGACGTCGCTCGGCTGCAGGCTGGCGCGCAGCCCGGCCAGGTCGGTGAACTCGAAACCGGCCAGGCCCAGTTCGCCGCCCAGCGCGCGCAGCACGCGCCAACCCTCGCGCGCCTCGCCGGGCAGCTTGCCGCCCGGACGCGTGGTCTGGTCGTCGCCGCCCAGGTTGGTCAGCGTCGCCTCGATTTCCGGCAGCGCGCCGATCGGCAGGATCACGTCGGCCACCTCGCGGGTGGACGCGCAGGCGAAATGGCTGAACGCCACCACCTTGGCGCCGGCCAGCGCGGTACGCGCCGCCGCGGCATCGGCGAAGTCCAGTCCCGGTTCCAGGCCGTACAGCACATAGGCGCTGCGCGGCTCGGCCAGCATCGCCGAGGCGTTGCGCGCGCTCGGCAGCACGCCGTAGCGCGACAGGCCCAGCGCGTTGGCGCCCTGCGGGATGCGGCACAGCGCCGCGCCGGTGGCCGCGGCGAACTCGCGCGCGGCCGCACGCAGCGTGGCGGCCTGCGGATGGTTCTCGACCAGCGCGCCGACGATCAGCACCGCACGTCCGCCGCCCTGCACCGCTTCGCGCAGCGCGCCGTCGGCCAGCGCCTCGGCGAACCGGGACGGGGCCACGGTGTGGCGCGCGACCTGGTCGAAGGCGAAGTCGAAGTCGACCGGGTTGATCGAATACACCCGGGTCCGCTTGTGCAGCTGCGCCTTGCGGATGCGCGCATGCAGCAGCGGCAGCTCATGGCGCAGGTTGCTGCCCAGGATCACCACCACGTCGGCCTGCTCGATCTCGGCCAGCGGCAGGGCGAACGGCTCGGCCGGCGCGGCGTCGGAGAAATCTCGGTTGTACACGCGGTGGTCGATGTTGCCGCTGCCCAGCCCGCCGGCCAGGCGCGCCAGCAGCGCACCCTCCTCGTTCGAGGTCGCCGGGTGCGCGAGCACGCCGAGCGCGTCGCCGCCATTGGACTTGAGGATCTCCGCGGCGGCGCCGAGCGCCTCGGCCCACGGCACCTCGCGCCATTGCCCGTCGACCTTGCGCAGCGGACGCAGCGCACGGTCCTCGGCATACAGGCCCTGGTGCGAGTAGCGGTCGCGATCGGACAGCCAGCACTCGTTCACCGCATCGTTCTCGCGCGGCACGGTGCGAAGCACTTCGCCGCGGCGCACGTGCAGGAACAGGTTCGAGCCCATCGCGTCGTGGTAGCCCACCGACTCGCGCGCCACCAGCTCCCACGGGCGGGCGCGGAACTGGAACACCTTGTTGGTCAGCGCGCCGACCGGGCACACGTCGACCACGTTGCCGGACAGCTCGGTGGTCAGCGGCTTGCCGTCGTAGGTGCCGATCTGCAGGTTCTCGCCGCGGTACATGCCGCCCAGCTCGTAGGTGCCGGCGATGTCCGCGGTGAAGCGCACGCAGCGCGTGCACTGGATGCAGCGGGTCATCTCGGTGGCGACCAGCGGACCGATGTCCTCGTCCGCCACCACGCGCTTGCGCTCGTTGAAGCGGCTGACCGAGCGGCCGTAGCCCAGCGACACGTCCTGCAGCTCGCATTCGCCGCCCTGGTCGCAGATCGGGCAGTCCAGCGGGTGGTTGATCAGCAGGAATTCCATCACGCTGCGCTGGTACTTCAGCGCCTTCTCGCTGCGCGTGGTGACCTTCATGCCGTCCATCACCGGCGTGGCGCAGGCCGGCGCCGGCTTGGGCGACTTCTCCACGTCCACCAGGCACATGCGGCAGTTGGCCGCGATCGGCAGCTTCTCGTGGTAGCAGAAGCGCGGAATCGGAATACCGGCCCGGTCGGCGGCCTGGATGATCATCGAGCCCTTCGGCACGACCAGATTCTGGCCGTCGATCTCGACGGTGACGTGGTCGGGCGGGACGTTGGGATTGACTGGTTGGGCGCTCATGCGGCTGCTCCCGCCGGGACTCGGGACTCGGGACTCGGGACTCGGGCGACAAAGGTGCGCACGCTTCCCGTGTTGATGATGGGATAAACCGCGATGATCGCCGCCTGCGGCAAGAACGAGTTTTCGAGTCCCGAGTCCCGAGTCCCGAGTCCCGCGCTGAACACACTCATGCCGCCACTCCCAACCGGGCATCGACGATGGATCGCCCATTCACGATGTAGTACTCGAATTCGTCCCAGAACTGGCGCAGGAAGCCCTGGATCGGCCACGCCGCCGCTTCGCCGAACGCGCAGATGGTGTGGCCTTCGATCTGCCCGGCGACGGTGCGCAGCTGGTGCAGGTCGTCCATCGTCGCCTTGCCGGCGACGATGCGCTCGAGCACGCGGTGCATCCAGCCGGTGCCTTCGCGGCACGGGGTGCACTGGCCGCAGGATTCCTTGTGGAAGAACTGCGAGATGCGGCAGGCGAAACGCACGCAGCACACGCTGTCGTCCAGCACTACGATCGCGCCCGAGCCCAGGCCGGTGCCCAGTGCGCGCAGGGTGTCGTAGTCCATCTGCAGGCCGGCCAGCTGGTCGGCCTTGAGCACCGGCATGGAGACGCCGCCGGGAACCGCGGCCTTGAGCTTGCGCCCCGGGCGCAGTCCGCCGGCCATTTCCAGCAGCTCGTCGAAGGTGGTGCCGAGCGGCACCTCGAAGTTGCCGCCCTTCTGCACGCAGCCGGAGACCGAGAAGATCTTCGGGCCGCCGTTCTTGGTCTTGCTCAGGCCGAGGAACCATTCCGGGCCGTTGCGGATGATCGCCGGCACCGAGGCGTAGGTCTCGGTGTTGTTGATCGTGGTCGGCTTGCCGTACAGGCCGAAATTGGCCGGGAACGGCGGCTTGTAGCGCGGCTGGCCCTTCTTGCCTTCCAGCGATTCCATCAGCGCGGTCTCTTCGCCGCAGATGTAGGCGCCGGCGCCCAGCGCGCCGTAGATGTCGATGTCCACGCCGCTGCCGAGGATGTCCTTGCCCAGCCAGCCGTTGGCGTAGGCGTCGGCCAGCGCCTGCTCGAAGTGCTCGAACGGCTCGTGGTGGAACTCGCCGCGCAGGTAGTTGTAGCCCACCGTGCTGCCGGTGGCGTAGCAGGCGATCGCCATGCCCTCCACCACCGAATGCGGGTTGTAGCGCAGGATGTCGCGATCCTTGCAGGTGCCCGGCTCGGATTCGTCGGAGTTGCACAGGATGTACTTCTGCATCGTGCCCTTGGGCATGAAGCTCCACTTCAGGCCGGTCGGGAAGCCGGCGCCGCCGCGGCCGCGCAGGTTCGACTGCTTGACCATTTCTACGACCTGCTCCGGCGGGATCTTCTCTTCGAGGATCTTGCGCAACGCGGCATAGCCGCCGGTCTTCAGGTAGCTGTCGTACGACCACGGGGTGTCGTAGTGCAGCGTGGTGTAGACCACCTGGTGCGGCTGCGGCGCCGGGCCGACCGGGCCGGTGGATGCGTGGGGATGATGTGCCATTGCCGTTATTACTCCAGCCCGTCCAGCAGCTCGTCGACCTTTTCCAAGGTCAGGTGCTCGTGGTAATGACCGTTGATGACCATCATCGGCGCCGCCGAGCACGCGGCCAGGCATTCTTCTTCGCGCTTGAGGTACACGCGCCCGTCCGCGGTGGACTGGCCCAGCTTGCAGCCGAGCTTCTTCTCCGCGTGCGCGACGATGTCCTCGGCGCCGTTGAGCCAGCAGCTGATGTTGGTGCAGATCGCCACGTTGTGGCGGCCGACCTTCTCGGTCTCGAACATCGAATAGAAGCTGGCGACCTCGTAGGCCCACACCGGCGGCAGGTCCAGGTACTTGGCGACACCGGCGATCAGCTCGTCGGTCAGCCAGCCGCCGTTCTGCTCCTGTGCCGCGTGCAGGCCCTGCAGCACCGCCGACCGCTTGCGGTCCGGCGGGAACTTGGCCAGCCAATGCTCGATATGGGCGCGCGTCTTGTCGCTCAGCACCACCATCGGATCGACGTCGCGCGCCGCTTCGAAATTACCTGTCGCTTTCATGCGTGGAACTCCGGGACTCGGGACTCGGGACTCGGGACTCGAAAAAGCCCGCGTCCGCCAATTCCCGGACCGTGGAAAAGAACAACCGTGTTTACCGAAAAGGAAGCCGCGCACCCGCTGTTGGCGAGTCCCGAGTCCCGAGTCCCCAGTCCCGGCTTCATCGATCCACCTCGCCGAACACCAGGTCGTAGGTACCGATCATCGCCACCACGTCGGCCAGCATGTGGCCGCGCACGATCGCGTCCATCGAGGACAGATGCGCGAAGCCCGGCGCGCGCAGGTGCACGCGGAACGGCTTGTTGGCACCGTCGGACGCCAGGTAGCAGCCGAACTCGCCCTTCGGCGCTTCGACCGCGCAGTAGGTCTCCCCGGCGGGGACGCAGTAGCCTTCGCTGAACAGCTTGAAGTGGTGGATCAGCGCTTCCATGTCGTCCTTCATGTCCGCGCGCTTGGGCGGCGCGACCTTGAAGTTCTCGACCATCACCGGGCCCGGATTGGCCTTGAGCCACTTCACGCACTGCTGGATGATGCGGTTGGATTCGCGCATCTCGGCCATGCGCACCAGGTAACGGTCGTAGCAGTCGCCGTTGGTGCCGACCGGGATGTCGAAATCGACCGCGTCGTACCGGGCATAGGGCTGCTTCTTGCGCAGGTCCCACTCGATGCCCGAACCGCGCAGCATCACCCCGGTCATGCTCCAGGCGTAGGCCTGCTCCGGCGTGACCACGCCGATGCCGACGGTGCGCTGCTTCCAGATGCGGTTGTCGGTGAGCAGCGTCTCGTACTCGTCGACGCGGCTCGGGAAGGTGTTGGTGAAGTCTTCCAGGAAGTCGAGCAGCGAGCCTTCGCGCGCCGCGTTCAGGCGCTTCAGCGCCGCGCCCTTGTGCCAGCGCGACTCCTTGTACTTGGGCATGCGGTCGGGCAGATCGCGGTACACGCCGCCGGGACGGTAGTAGGTGGCATGCATGCGCGCGCCGGAGACCGCCTCGTAGCAGTCCATCAGCTCTTCGCGCTCGCGGAACGCGTACAGCATCACCGCCATCGCGCCCAGATCCAGGCCGTTGGAACCGACCCACATCAGGTGGTTCAGGATGCGGGTGATCTCGTCGAACATCGTGCGGATGTACTGCGCGCGCTCCGGCGCCTCGATCCCCATCAAGGTCTCGATCGCGCGCACGTAGGCGTGCTCGTTGCACATCATCGACACGTAGTCCAGGCGGTCCATGTAGCCGATCGACTGGTTGAACGGCTTGGATTCGGCCAGCTTCTCGGTGCCGCGATGCAGCAGGCCGATGTGCGGATCGGCGCGGACCACGGTCTCGCCGTCCATCTCCAGGATCAGGCGCAACACGCCATGCGCGGCCGGATGCTGGGGGCCGAAATTCATCGTGTAGTTGCGGATTTCCTGCTTGCTTTCGGCCAGGTCGCTGGCGAAGCCGTCATGGGCCTGGTGGAACTGGGTGCTCACTTGGCGGGTTCCTTCTGTGCTTCGCCCGCGGCGGTCTGGTAGCGCGCATCGTCGCGGATCACGCGCGGCACGCTGACGCGCGGCTCGACCGAGGTCACCGGCTCGTAGATCACGCGCTGCTTTTCTTCGTCGTAGCGCACTTCGACGTTGCCGATCAGCGGGAAATCCTTGCGGAACGGATGGCCGACGAAACCGTAGTCGGTGAGGATGCGGCGCAGGTCCGGATGGCCGGCGAAGACCACGCCGAACAGGTCGAACGCCTCGCGCTCGAACCAGTTCGCGCCCGGCCAGATGTCGGTGACCGAGGCCACCACCGGCAGGTCTTCGTTGGGCGCATAGCAGCGCACGCGCAGGCGCTGGTTGTGCCGGTAGGAAATCAGATTGGCCACCACCGCGTAGCGCTGCAGCGGTATCGGCATCGGCTGGGTGCGGGTGCTCGCCTCGGAGCTGGGAAATTCGCCCCAGCCGAAGCGGCCCATGCCCTTGCCTTCGACGCCGCGGCTGAAGCCCTGCGAGGACACGTCGTCGGTGTCCCACTCGTCGCTGCCGTAGCCGAGGTAGTCCACGCCGCACAGGTCGGACAACTGTTCGAAACCGAACTCGTCGCGCAGCGCCAGGCACGTGGCATGCCAGGCGTCGGCCGGCACTTCCAGCGTCACTTCGCCGCGCGGAAAGGCCACGAACACCTGGGCGCCGGCAAAGCGGGCGCCGAGTCGATCGCTAAAGGAAGATGCTTGCTCTGCCATGGGGGCTTGGCTGCTCTCGAAAAGATGAGGAATCAGCGCGCGATGGTCTGGGTTCGCCAGATCTTCTTCTGCAGCTGCAGGATGCCGTAGACCAGCGCCTCGGCGGTCGGCGGGCAGCCCGGGACGTAGATGTCCACCGGCACGATGCGGTCGCAGCCGCGCACCACCGAATACGAATAGTGGTAGTAGCCGCCGCCGTTGGCGCAGCTGCCCATCGAGATCACCCACTTCGGGTCGGGCATCTGGTCGTAGACCTTGCGCAGCGCCGGGGCCATCTTGTTGACCAGGGTGCCGGCGACGATCATCACGTCGGACTGGCGCGGCGACGGGCGGAACACCACGCCGTAGCGGTCCAGATCCAGGCGCGCGGCACCGGCGTGCATCATCTCCACCGCGCAGCAGGCCAGGCCGAAGGTCATCGGCCACATCGAGCCGGTGCGCGCCCAGTTCAGCAGCGCATCGACGCTGGTGGTCACGTAGCCCTTGTCGAGCAGCGGGTTCTCGCCTTC
The DNA here is from genome assembly GCF_017163755.1 of Xanthomonas sp. GTDB lineage: Bacteria > Pseudomonadota > Gammaproteobacteria > Xanthomonadales > Xanthomonadaceae > Xanthomonas_A. Next base: position 74,091 of record NZ_JAFIWC010000005.1, on the reverse strand, counting down.
GGGACGCAGGATGTCGTCGACCCGCCCTTCCGGGATCGGGTTGGTCATCAGGCGATCCAGGGTCTGAATCACTCCCATTCCAGCGCTCCCTTCTTCCACACGTAGATAAAACCGAGGAACAGCATGCCGACGAACAGGCCCATGGTGACCAGGGAGCGGGCGCCCAGGTCCATGAACACCTGCGTCCACGGCACGATGAAGATGATTTCCAGATCGAAGACGATGAACTGGATCGCGATCAGGTAGTAGCGCACGTCGAACTTCATGCGCGCGTCCTCGAATGCCTCGAAGCCGCACTCGTAAGGCGAGAGCTTCTTCAGGTCGGGACGACGGGGACCGAGGAACCGTCCCACCAGCATCAGCGTGATGCCGATACCGGTGGCCACGATCAGAAACAGCAGGGTCGGCAAATATTCGGCCAGCACTAGCGATTCTCTCTTGCCTCTGCCCGCGCGCCATCGCGGCGGGGGCATGGGATAGGCGATTTTCCGGACCCAGGCGAGACGCCTGTGTGAGGGAAACCGCAGCCAAACAATAATGGTGCCCAAGAGGGGACTCGAACCCCTACGACTCTCGTCGCTACCACCTCAAGGTAGTGCGTCTACCAATTCCGCCACCTGGGCTTGCGTTACGTGCGCGGCATCCCGCTGCGCAGCATATTGTAACCGTCTTCAGTCTTTCTGCGACGGCACCGGCGACTTTTGTTGCGCCTCGTCCGGCGTTTCCACCGGCTGCGTCGCCGCCGGAGCGGCGGCGGGCACGGTCGCGGCCGGCGTGGTCGCCGACGGCGCCTGCGGTACCCGCATCTCGCCGGCCGGCGCGGTCGGCGTCGGGGTGGCGGCCTGCGACATCACGCCCAGGCCGGCCTCGGCGGTCGGACGCGCGTTGTGCGCCGCGTACCAGGCCATGAACAGGCTGATGCCGAAGAACACCACCGCCAGCCACTTGGTGGACTTGGACAGGAAGTTGGACGCGCCGCGCGAACCGAACACGGTGCCCGACGCGCCCGCGCCGAAGCCCGAACCCGCCGCCGCGCCGGAACCGCGCTGCATCAGGATCAGCGCGATCATTCCGATCGCGACCAGCACGTACACCACATTGAGGATGACCATCAGCATTTCGAAATCCGTCCGGACAGTACTGCTTGATTTAGCGAGCGCACCGCCTGCGTGGCGGCCGTTCGGTTAACGGGCGGCCGCCGCTCGCGCGATGGCCAGAAAGTCTTCGGCGACCAGCGAGGCGCCGCCTACCAGCCCTCCATCGACGTCCGGCTGAGCGAACAGTTCCGCGGCGTTGTCGGGCTTGACGCTGCCGCCGTACAGGATCGGCAGCGAATCAGCAATTCTAGCATCGTGCGCGGCCACTTCGCCACGAATGAAGGCGTGCACCGCCTGTGCCTGGGCCGGGGTGGCGTTGCGCCCGGTACCGATCGCCCAGACCGGCTCGTAGGCCACCACCGCGGTGGCCAGGCCCTGCACCCCCACCGTCGCCAGCACCGGCCGCAGCTGCGCGGCGATGACCGATTCGGTCTGCCCGGCCTCGCGCTGCTCCAGGGTCTCGCCCACGCACAGGATCGGCCTGAGCCCGGCATGCACCGCGGCGGCGACCTTGCGCGCGACCAGCTCGCTGCTCTCGTGGTGGTACTGACGCCGCTCCGAGTGCCCGACCAGGCCATAGTGGGCGCCGACGTCCACCAGCATCGCCGCCGACACCTCGCCGGTATAGGCGCCCTTCTCGTTGCTGCTGACGTCCTGGGCGCCGAAATGCAGCGCGTGCTCCTCGAAGTCCTCGATCAGGTCGCCCAGGTACGGCAACGGCGGCAGGATCACCACCTCCACGCCCGCCGGCAGGCCCGACGCTACTTCCTGCACCAGCCCGGTGGCGAAGTGGCGGCTGCCGTGCAGCTTCCAGTTTCCGGCTACGATCTTGCGACGCATCGGCGCGTTCTCCGGCTGTAAAGAGCCGGAAGGATAGCCGATGGGCCGTCGCCGCCGGGTCTGCCGCCGCCGGCGCCGCACCCTGTTCCCCAGCGACCGCGAGGCCCCATGTCCGATCCGCCCGGCTACGCCCTGATCACCGGCGCCTCCAGCGGCATCGGCCGCGAGATCGCGCGCGAGTACGCGCGCCGCGGGGTGCCGCTGATCCTCAGCGCGCGACGCGAGGCGCTGCTGCACGGCCTGGCCGACGAACTGCGCGCGCAGGTACCGGTGCAGGTGCTGGTCGCCGATCTGGCCGAGCCGGGCGCGCCCGCCGCGCTGGCCGCCGAGATCGAGCGCCGCGGCCTGGCGGTGCGGATCCTGGTCAACAACGCCGGCTACGGCGTGCCCGGCCGCTACCTGGGCAGCGACTGGGCGACCCATGCCGCGTTCCTGCAGGTGATGGTCGGCGCGGTGTGTGAGCTGACCTGGCGGCTGCTGCCGTCGATCCGCGCCAGCGGCCACGGCCGCATCCTCAACGTGGCCTCGTTCGCCGCGCTGGTGCCGGGCGCGGACGGGCAGACCCTGTACGCGGCGGCGAAGGGCTTCATGCTGCGGCTGAGCGAATCGCTGGCGCTGGAGAACGCGGACCGCGGCGTCCACGTCACCGCGCTGTGCCCGGGCTTCACCTGGTCCGAGTTCCACGACGTCACCGGCACCCGCGCGCAGATGGACAGGCTGCCGCGCTGGGCCTGGCTGCACGCCGACGCGGTGGCCCGCGCCGGCATCGACGGCGCCGAACGCGGCCGGGTACGGGTGGTACCGGGGCTGTTCTACCGCGCCCTACTGGGCCTGGTCGCGCTGCTGCCCAACGCCCTGCTGCTAGCAGTGATGCGGCGCGGCTCGCGGCGGATCAGGCCTGTGGAGCCGGGACTCGGGACTCGGGACTCGGGACCCGAGGATCACTCGAGCTGAAGCCAGGTCGGCTGCGAAGAGTTTGCTTTTCCGAGTCCCGAGTCCCGGGTCCCGAGTCCCGATTATTTCAGCTTGATCTCGCGCAACCGCTCTTCCAGGTAGCCCTGCGCGGTGATCGGCTCGGGATAGCGGCTGGGGTTGTCGGCGCTGACGCACGAGGGCAGCACGTCGATCAGGAAGTCCGGGTTCGGATGCAGGAAGAACGGCACCGAGTAGCGCGGCTGCCGCGCCTGCTCGCCCGGCGGGTTGGTCACCCGGTGCGTGGTCGACGGGTACACGTGGTTGGTCAGGCGCTGCAGCATGTCGCCGATGTTGACCACGATGGTGTCGGCGTCGGAAGTGAACGGCACCCACTCGCCCTGCTTGGACTTCACCTCCAGCCCGGCGGCGCTGGCGCCGACCAGCAGGGTGATCAGGTTGATGTCCTCGTGCGCGCCGGCGCGCACGTTGGGGATGTCGTCGGCGGTGATCGGCGGGTAGTGGATCGGGCGCAGGATCGAATTGCCCGAGTCGGTCTTGTCGGCGAAGTAGTGCTCGGGCAGGCCGATGTGCAGCGCCAACGCGGCCAGCACGCGCGCGCCGAGCTTGTCCAGCGCCTGGTACAGGCCGTAGCCGTGCTCGCGGAAGCCGGGCACTTCGCTCGGCCACAGGTTCGGCGGCATCACCGGGCGGTACTTGGAATCGTCCGCGATCTCGCGGCCGATGTGCCAGAACTCCTTCAGGTCGAAATGCTTGGAGTCCTTGGCGGTCTCCACGCCGAAGGCGGTATAGCCGCGCGCGCCGCCGCTGCCCGGCACCAGGTACTTGCGCTTGACCGGCTCGGGCAGCGCGAAGAAGTCCTTGAACACCGCGTAGGCCGCGTCGATCTGCGCCTGGGCGATGCCGTGGTTGCGGATGCCGGCGAAGCCCCATTCGCGGTAGGCCGCGCCGAGCTCGGCGACGAAGGCGTCGCGGTCGCTGTCGAAACGGGTGATGTCGAGGGTCGGGATGCGCGCAGTCATGGGCTGGAACCGGAAGTTCGATGGAGGGAAACGCCGCGGCTCAGGCCAGCAGGCGGTACAACAGATACAAGGAGGCCGCCTTGGCGGCGACCACCGCGATGCCGATCAGCACCGGCTCACGCCGCGTCACGCACCGCCCCGGCGAGCTTTTCCAGGGTCGCCTGCATCAGCGCGGCGTCGTCGGCCTCGACCGTGACCCGCACCACCGGCTCGGTGCCGGACGGACGCAGGAACGCGCGGCCGCGCCCCTGCACCGCCGCCTGCGCCGCGGCCAGCGCGGCCTGCACGCTGGCCGCCTCGGCCGGGCGCGCGCCTTCGTGCAGGCGCACGTTGACGGTCTGCTGCGGGACCTTGTTCAGGCCCTGCAGCGCCTGCCGCAGGGTCTGCCCGGAGCGCTTGAGCACTTCCAGCACCTGCAGCGCGCTGACGATGGCATCGCCGGTGGTGGCGCGGTCCAGGCACAGCAGGTGCCCGGAGGCCTCGCCGCCGAGCACGCCGCCGTTCTCGACCAGCGCCTGGTGCACGTAGCGGTCGCCGACCTTGACCCGCACGAACGGCACCTGCAGCGCGGCCAGCGCCTTTTCCAGGCCGTAGTTGGTCATCAGCGTGCCCACCACCGTGCCCTTCAGCCGGCCGCTGGCCTGCCAGCCGCGCGCCAGCACGTACAGCAGGTCGTCGCCATCGACCGGATCGCCCTGGTCGTCGGCCATCAGCACGCGGTCGCCGTCGCCGTCGAAGGCGATGCCCAGCTGCGCGCCGTGGCTGCGCACGTTGGCGGCGAGGTTGTCGATATGCATCGAGCCGACCCCGGCGTTGATGTTCAGCCCGTCCGGGGCGGCGCCTATGGCGACCACCTCGGCACCGAGCTCGCGGAACAGCAACGGTGCGATGTGGTAGGTCGCGCCGTGCGCGCAATCCAGCACCACCTTCAGCCCGCGCAGGTCGAAGCCGCGCGGCACGCTGGCCTTGCAGAATTCGATGTAGCGACCGATCGCGTCGCGCGCGCGCATCGCCTTGCCCAGGCGCTCGGATTCCACCGTGGCGAAGGGTTCGTCGAGCGCGGCCTCGATCGCGCTCTCGGTGGCGTCGTCGAGCTTCTCGCCCTCGGCGGAGAAGAACTTGATGCCATTGTCGTAGTGCGGGTTGTGCGAGGCGCTGATCACGATGCCGGCATCGGCGCCCAGGGTGCGGGTCAGGAACGCCACCGCCGGGGTCGGCATCGGCCCCAGCAACTGCACGTTGGCGCCGGCGGCGACCAGCCCGGCCTCCAGCGCCGACTCGAACATGTAGCCGGAGATGCGCGTGTCCTTGCCGATCACCACCGTCGGCCGCGCGGCGCCGCCGGCGCCAAGCACGCGGCCGAGCGCATTGCCCAGGCGCATCACGAAGTCGGCGGAAATCACGCCCTGCCCGACCCGGCCGCGGATGCCGTCGGTGCCGAAATACTTGCGCGCGCTCATCGCTGCGGGACTCGGGACTCGGGACTCGGGACCCGGTCAAAGCCGGAGACACCCAGGGATCCCGAAAAACGCGCACTTGCCACGCAATACATCCGTCGCGCCGGACCACGAGTCCCGAGTCCCGAGTCCCGGATCCCGGCTTTCCGAGTCCCGAGTCCCGAGTCCCGAGTCCCGGCCCTCACGCCACCACCTCGGTCTTGGCCGGCGCCGGCTGGCGCATCATCATCGCCAGCAGCTCGGACAGGCGGTCGCGCAGTTCGCGGCGGTCGCAGATCTGGTCGATCGCGCCGTGCTCGAGCAGGAATTCCGAACGCTGGAAGCCCTCGGGCAGGGTCTCGCGCACGGTCTGCTCGATCACCCGCGGGCCGGCGAAGCCGATCAGCGCGTGCGGCTCGGCGATGTTGATGTCGCCGAGCATCGCGAAGCTGGCCGACACGCCGCCGGTGGTCGGATGGGTCAGCACCGACACGTACGGCAGGCCGGCCTCGCGCAGGCGGCCGAGCGCAGCCGAGGTCTTGGCCATCTGCATCAGCGAGAACAGGCCTTCCTGCATGCGCGCGCCGCCGCTGGCGGAGAAGCACACGAACGGCGCGCCGATCTGCAGCGCGGTTTCCGCGGCCAGCGCGAAACGCTCGCCGACCACCGAGCCCATCGAGCCGCCCATGAAGGCGAAATCGAACGAGGCGGCGACCAGCGGATTGGACTTGAGCAGTCCCTGCATCGCGATCAGCGCGTCGTACTCGCCGGTGTTCTTCTGCGAGGCCTTGATGCGCTCGCCGTATTTCTTCTGGTCCTTGAACTTGAGCGCGTCGACCGGGCCCAGGCGCGCGCCGATCTCCACCGGCGTGGTGTCCGGATCGAACAGCGAGGCCAGCCGCGCGCGCGCGCGGATCGCCATGTGGTGGCCGCACTTCGGGCACACCTCCAGGTTTTCCTCCAGTTCCGGCCGGTACAGCACGGCGCTGCAGTTGGGGCATTTCTCCCACAGGCCTTCGGGGACGCTGCGCTTCTTGCTGGGCGTGTTGTCGGTGCGGATGCCGGAGGGCATCAATTTGCTGAGCCAACTCATGCGGAATGACGATCCAGTCGCGCGGCCCACCGGGCCGCCAAGGGGCGACAGTCTAGCGCGCCGCGGCAAACGGCGCCGCAGGCAGGCCCGGATGCCGACGCAGCGGGCGCGGCCGCCACACGTTGCGCCGCAGCAATCCGGAGGCGGCCGCACGCGCGCCGGGCACGGCCGCTTCGCCGTTTCGAGACGCCGCAGCGAGCGGATCCCTCACCTGCGGAAGCGAGCTGCATCGCAGAGTGGCGCCCTCGCCGCCGGCTGCGACCCGAGACAAGAGAAGCGTCGGGGCTGAGGCCCCTTCCCGGCTGGGGCGTGCGGAACCTCGCGCCGAGCATATTCACAGGGGGCTACGTCCTGCTGGCGCCGCGCCTCGCCATTTGAGCACGCCGGGCCGCAGTCGCGCCCATGAACCGCCTCACGACGGCCGCGGCTCCGCGCCGCCGCGCACTGGCCGTATCCGCCGCGCTTGTCAGGCCTGGTCCAGTGCCGCGCGCAGCGGCGCCAGGAACGCGATCGCGCGTTCGCGTACCGCCTGCGTGCCGTCGGCCCCGGCCAGTGCCGCGACCAGCGCGCTGCCGACCACCACGCCGTCGGCATCGGCGGCCATGGCCTTGGCGCTGGCCGCGTCCTTGATGCCGAAACCGGCCACCACCGGCACCGTCGAGCGCGCGCGCAGCTGGCGCAGGCGCTCGCCGGCGGCACGGGTGTCGAGATGGTCGGCGCCGGTGACGCCGGCGAAGCTGACGTAGTACAGGTAGCCGCGCGCGGCGTCGCACAGCAGGCCGATGCGTTCGTCGCTGGTGGTCGGCGACGCCAGCACGATCAGGTCCAGGCCGGCCGCGGTGAAGATCTCCAGGGTCTCGGCCGATTCCTCCGGCGGCAGGTCGACCAGCAGCACCCCGTCCACGCCGGCGGCGACGGCCTCTTCGGCGAAGCGCGCGGTGCCGTGGATCTCGACCGGGTTGAGGTAGCCCATCAGCACCACCGGCGTGGTCGCGTCGTCGTGGCGGAACGCACTGACCGTCTCCAGCACGTAGGCCAGGCCGGCGCCGCGCGCCAGCGCGCGCTCGGAACTGCGCTGGATGGTCGGGCCGTCGGCCATCGGGTCGGAGAACGGCACGCCGAGCTCGATCACGTCGGCGCCGGCCTCGACCAGCGCGTGCATCGCCGGCACCGTCGCCTGCAACGAAGGATCGCCGGCGGTGAGGAAGGGGATCAGGGCCTTGCGCGATTGCGTGCGCAGGCGGGCAAAGGTTTCGTCGATACGACGCATGTCGGGTCCAGGCGGGGTGGGGATGGGGATCAATCGGTCGAAGGCGGATCGGCCCAGGCGCGGGAGCCCACCATGTGCGGCGGCAGTTCCGCCAGCGCGTGCTCGGGCGCCTCCACCTGGAAGCTGTCCACGCAGCAGCCGCAGCCGGCGTTCTCGGAACAGGCGCGCAGTTCGCCGCGCCAGCGATCCAGCCAGTCGAGCAGCAGGTCCTGCTCGCCCGGCGCGTCGGTCTCGGCGGTCAGCGTCGCGCGCGCCCAGCGCATCGTTCAGACCTGCACGCCTTCGCGCGCGGCGATGGTGTGCACGTCCTTGTCGCCGCGCCCGGACAGGTTGCACAGCACCAGCGCGTCCTTGGGCAGGTCGCGCGCCAGCTTGATCGATTGCGCCACCGCGTGGCTGGACTCCAGCGCGGCCAGGATGCCCTCGGTGTGCGCCAGCAGGTGGAACGCGGCCAGGGCCTCGTCGTCGGTGATGCCCTGGTAGACCGCGCGGCCGCTGTCGGACAGGAAGGCGTGCTCGGGGCCCACGCCCGGATAGTCCAGGCCGGCGGAGACCGAATGGGTCTCGGTGATCTGGCCGTCGTCGTCGCAGATCACGTAGGTGCGATTGCCGTGCAGCACGCCGGGACGGCCGGCGGCGATCGAGGCGGCGTGGCGGCCGCTGGCGATGCCGTCGCCGGCCGCCTCGGCGCCATAGATCTTCACCTGCGCATCGTTGAGGAAGGCATGGAACAGGCCGATCGCGTTGCTGCCGCCGCCGACGCAGGCGCTGATCGCGTCCGGCAGGCGGCCGTAGTCCTCGAGCATCTGCGCGCGCGCCTCGCGGCCGACGATGGCGTTGAAGTCGCGCACCATGCGCGGGTACGGATCCGGGCCAGCGACCGTGCCGATGATGTAGAAGGTGTCGCGCACGTTGGTCACCCAGTCGCGCATCGCTTCGTTGAGCGCGTCCTTGAGCGTGGCCGAGCCGGAGGTCACCGGCACCACCGTGGCGCCGAGCAGCTTCATCCGGTAGACGTTGATCTTCTGCCGCTCGATGTCGGTGGCGCCCATGTACACCACGCATTCCAGGCCCAGCCGCGCGGCGACCGTGGCCGAGGCCACGCCGTGCTGGCCGGCGCCGGTCTCGGCGATGATCCGGGTCTTGCCCATGCGGCTGGCCAGCAGCGCCTGGCCGACGGTGTTGTTGATCTTGTGCGCGCCGGTGTGGTTCAGGTCCTCGCGCTTGAGCAGGATCTGCGCGCCGCCGACCTCGCGGCTCAGCCGCTCGGCGTGGTAGATCGGGCTGGGCCGGCCGACGTAGTGCTTGAGGTCCTTGTCGTAGGCGGCGATGAACGCCGGGTCCTGGCGCGCCTGGTCGTAGGCCGCGGCCAGTTCCTGCAACGGACCGATCAGGGTTTCGGCGACGAAGCGGCCGCCATAACGGCCGAAATGGCCGCTGGCGTCGGGATAGGCGTGGAAGTCGCTAATGGGTACGGAGGACATGGCGAAAGGCACGGCAGCGGACAGGGCTGCACTTTAGCGCACGCGTGCGCGCATAAAAATCGATAAAGTCTGACCTTTATCGTCAGGAAATCTCACATGTCGCCCGCCTCGCGCCTGCCCTCGCTGAACGCGCTGCGCGCCTTCGAGGCCGCCGCCAGGCTGCGCAGCGTCGGCGGCGCGGCGGCCGAGCTGCATGTCACCCATGGCGCGGTCAGCCGCCAGATCCGCTTGCTGGAGGAGGAACTGGGCGTGGCGCTGCTGCGGCGCGAGGGCCGCGGCATCCGCCCGACCGCCGCCGGCGAGCGCCTGCGCGAGGCGGCCGGCGCCGCCTTCGCCCGCTTGCAGGACACGGTCGCCGACCTGCGCCGCCCGCCACGCGCCAGCGCACTGGTACTCGGCTGCCCGGGCAGCATCCTGGCGCGCTGGATGATCCCGCGGCTGCAGGCGCTGCAGCGCGACCTGCCGCAGCTGACCCTGCACCTGTCCGCGCACGAGGGCGAATTCGCGCCCGACCTGGACGGGCTGGACGCGGCGCTGCTGCTCGGCCAGGCGCCCTGGCCCGGTGGCTGGCGGGTGCACGTGCTGGCGCCGGAGCGGATCGGCCCGGTGCTGAGCCCGGCGCTGGCGCAGGCGCAGGCGCTGCTGCAGCGCCCGGCAAGCGCGTTGCTGGAACAGGCATTGCTGCATACCGCATCGCGCCCGCAGGCGTGGCCGGCCTGGGCGCAGGCGCATGCGCTGGACCCGGCCGCGCTGCGCTACGGCGCCGGCTTCGAACACCTGTACTACCTGCTCGAAGCCGCGCTGGCCGGGATCGGCGTGGCGATCGCGCCGCAGCCGCTGGTCGCCGACGACCTGGCCAGCGGGCGCCTGCTGGCGCCATGGGGCTTCGCCGACACCGGCGGGCAATGGGCGCTGTGCGCGCCCGCCGATCGCCACGACGACGGCCGCATCGCCGCGCTGGCCGCATGGCTGCGCGGGCAGCTGAGCTGATCGCGCGATCCATGCGCACTGGCGCCGCACGGACCGCGGCGGCACGAAAAGGCGCCGGCCAGTGCCAGGCATGACTGGTTTCGGACCCGAAATGGCTCCGCAGTCGTGGTACCGGCGTCGACAGATGCATCGCTGCTGCGCTCGCCACGGGCAGCGGCTGCAGCGGCACACGAGGATTCTCAGCGTAAACACATGCACGCGGAAGCGATCACGAGCCGGCTCGCGGCCACCCGCGCCGATGGCGTTGTCGGCAACGCGTCGCGACCGATGGCCCGAGGCCACCGGAGCCGCTCCCACGGTAGACATCTCAAGTTCTGCAGGGACGGCGATTGCGACGCGTTGCGCATTCCGACCGCGCAACGCGATCGCACGGCCGTGTGGATCAACCCAATGCATGGGCACGTTCTGCACGCCCTGGTTGGCTGCTGGCAACATCGAGCAACCCGCTAGCACCGGGATGCATCACGAATCAGCGGCGCGACCATCCAAGGCGAACGCAGCGACCGCGCGACGTGAAGCGAAGAACGAGCGCGGCGCGGGCGCCGGCAGCGAGGGCTCAGCAGCCGTTGGCGAGCTCGTGGCAATCGGCGCGGCGCACTTCCTCGACGAACTTGCGCATCTTGTGCCCGTCCTTGACCCCCGGCTCGCTCTCGATGCCGCTGGAGACGTCCACGCCCCACGGCAGCGTCGCGACGATCGCGTCGAACACGTTGTCGGAGGTGATGCCGCCGGCGAGCAGGAACGGCCGGTGCAGGCCGGTCGGCAGCCGGGTCCAGTCGAAGGTCCTGCCGGAGCCGCCGCTCTCGCCCGGCGCGTGGCTGTCGAACAGGAAGCCGGCCGCATTCGGATACTGCAGCTGCAAGGTGCGCGCGTTGATCTCGCCGCCGCCCATCGGCACCGCCTTCAGGTACGGCAGGTTGAAGCTGCGGCAGAAGCCGTCGTCCTCTTCGCCATGGAACTGCAGCACGGTCGGGCGCACGGTGCGAAGCACTTCGCGCACTTCGTCCTTGGGGTTGTCGCGGAACAGCGCGACCACGTCCACCATCGGCGCGGCCGCCTGGCGCATCGCGCGCGCCTCGGCCGGCGCCACCCGGCGCGAGCTGCCGTGGGCGAACACGAACCCGATCGAATCCACCCCCAGCTCCCCGGCCAGGCGGATGTCGCCGGCGCGGGTCATGCCACAGAACTTGATCCGGGTGCGATACAGGGTTCGATTCATTGAGTGACCTCGGCAGGCAGCTGCCAGTTGTCGGGGTAGAGCGGGCCGACGAACACCAGCCCCTGGGGCGGCGCGGTCGGGCCGGCGACGGTGCGGTCGCGCCCGGCGAGCAGCTCGCCGATCCAGGAGACGGGTTTTTCGCCGGTCCCCACCATGATTAGGGAGCCTACGATATTGCGCACCATGTGATGAAGGAATGCATTGGCCTGCACCTGGACCTCGACCACCTCGCCCAGCCGGGTCACCGAGATCGCCTGCAGTTCGCGGCGCGCGTGCAGCGCCTGGCACTGGATGCTGCGAAAGGCGCTGAAGTCCTGCTCGCCCAGCAGCGCCTGCGCCGCGGCGTGCATCGTCTCGGCCTGCAGCGGCCGCCGCTCCCAGCTCAGCGTCTGCCGGTACAGCGCCGGGCGCACCTGGCGGTTGAGCAGCCGGTAGCGGTAGCGCCGCGCGCGGGCGGAGAAGCGGGCATGGAAATCGTCGGCCACCGGCACGCACCAGCGCACGCATACCGACGCCGGCAGCCGCGCGGTGGCGCCGAGCATCCAGCCACGCGGCGCACGCGGCGCGGCGCTGTCGAAGTGCACGACCTGGCACTCGCCATGCACCCCGGCGTCGGTGCGCCCGGCGCAGACCACGCCGATCGGCGCGTCGGCCACCGACGACAGCGCCGCCTGCAGCGCCGCCTGCACGCTCGGTCCGCCGGACTCGCCGAGCTGCTGCCAGCCCTGGAAGTCGCTGCCGTCGTATTCCACGCCAAGTGCATAACGCATAGTCGACCTACCCTGAAAGTACGCGCATGGACGGCTCGACCGGCCATGCCTCGAAGAACGGCACCGCGCACGCCCGGCGGCGGCGCGCGGGCTGCAGGCACCGCGGACGCCATCGCCACCGACGCGGGCCGACGGCGGCGACCCTGACACGGTCAGGGTGAGGCGGTCGTGCGGGAGCGGCGCCGCCAAGCGCAGCGCCACCGGGCCGATGCTCGCCATCGCCGCCGGTGCGTGCCGGCGCCGGCGTCGCGCTTCAGCGGCGATGGCCGCGCTGGCGCGCGGCGGACGCCGGCACGAAAGGCCGGCGCCCGGCCCCGCGCCGCGGTCAACCCAGGCGGGCCAGCAACTGCAGCGCCTCGGCCCGTGCGGCCGGATCGCCGCCGGTCGCCACTTCGGTCAGCAGGGTCCGCGCGGTCTCGTTGTCGCCCAGGTCCATGTAGGCCACCGCCAGCTCCAGGCGTTCGCGGCCGGCGCTGGGCGCCGGTGCCGCGGGCGCGTCGGCGGCGTCCACGTCCGATGCGTCGGCCGGATGCCACGCCGGCTCCTGCCATGCGGGCGGCAGCGTGGCCGGTGCCGGAGGCGCCGGTTCGGGCGGCGGCGGATCGATCAGCGCGGGCTGGCGCCACGGCTCGTCGGCTTCCTCGTCGAAGGCGGGCGCCGGCGCGGTGTGCGGGTCCAGATGCGCCTGGAAGCGGTCGGCATCGCGCGCCTGCTCGTAGCTGGCTTCGTCTTCGTAGGCGTCTTCGCGGTCGTGCACGCTGTCCTCGCGCTCGTCCAGCGACGGCAGGTCGGGCGCGTCGACGTCGCGATGCGCGGTAACCGGCACCGCCGCGGCCAGCGCCGCGGTGTCGTAGCCGCCGCGCGACAGCGGCGGCAGCGGCGAGGGCTTGCGCCGGCGCGACAGCAGCCAGGCGCCAATGCCGAGCAGCAGCAGCGCCAGCCCGCCCCACAGCCACAACGGCCAGCCGCCGGATTCGCCGGCCGGCGCCGGCGCAGGCGCCTGGGTCTGCGCCAGGCGCTTCTGCGCCGCGGCCAGGTCGCTGTCCTTCAGCGCGATCAGTTGCTGCTGCTGGGCCTTGAGTTTTTCCAGTTCCTCGACCCGCGCGCGCAGCTCCTGGACCTCGGCATCGCGCGCCGCCAGGTCTTCGCGGGTCTGCTGCAGTTGTTGATTCGCCACCATGTCTCCCTCGTCGCCGGCACCGGTGCCGGACTTGGTTCCTGCATTGCGTCCGTCGGCGGCCACCGCCGGGGCGATCTCCAGCCGGGCGCCGCCGCTGGGCGCTGCCGCCGCACGCGGCGGTGCGGCGCCGGCGTCCGCTGCTGCGGTCTGCGCCTGTGCCGGTTGCGGTACCGGCGCGCGCGCCTGGCGCCACTGCGCGGTCTGTTCGCGCACGATCGCGGCCGCTTCGGCGGCGTCGATCTGCGCCAGCGCGTCCTGCTGCGGCGTGCGCAGCACCGCGCCCTGCTTGAGCAGGTTGAGGTTGCCGCGAATGAACGCGTCCGGGTTGGCGCGCAGCAGCGCGACCATGGTCTGGTCCAGGCTCTGCCCGCTGCCGCGCGCCAGCTGCGCGGCGATGTGCGACAGGGTCTGGCCGCGCTGCACCGGCGCCAGCGTGTCGCCGGCGGCCGGCGCCGGCGTGGGCGCGATGGGCGCCGGTCGCGGTGCAGGCGTCGCCGGCGCGGGCATCGCTACCGGCGCCGGGCGCTCCTCGGCCGGTGCCGGGATCGGTGCCGCCGGAGCGATGGCGTTGGAGGCGGCGGCGGCAGGCGCATCGATCGCCGGCTCGGCGATCGCCGCGGCGGTGTTGGGCGCGTCGACCAGCGCGGAGTATTCGCGGATCAGGCGCCCCTGGCCCCAGTCGACTTCGATCAGGAAGCTCAGCGACGGCACCTGCACCGGCTGCTGGCTGGTCACGCGGATCACCGCGCGGCCGCGGCTGTCCTGCGCGAACTGGAACTGCAGGTCGCCGACCAGGCCCTGCGGGCGCTCCAGCCCGACCCGGGCGAAAGTCGCCGGCGAGGCCAGCGCCACGCGCGCGTTCTCCAGTTCGCCCGGCTCGTTGGAGATCACCGGGATCTCGGCGAGGAACGGTTGCCCGGGCTTGGACAGCACGCGCAGGTCGCCCAGGCCCAGCGCCAGCGCCGCCTGGCTGCAGGCCAGCAACAGCACCGCGCATGCCACGCGCCAGGCGCGGCCGGCAGCGGCGGCGATGGAAAGACCGCCAGCGCCATGGCGGCGGCGATGGAACAAGCGTGGTTGTAGGCGCATCACGCCATTGCCCAAGGTTTCATGGCGTGCAATATATATGAAGCCGGGACTGGGGACTGGGGACTCGGGACCCGGAAGGGCAAAAGCGAAGGGCGAGATATGCGCGCGCTTTTGACGTGCGATGCGTGAGGCCGGGACTGGGACTGGGGACTCGGAAGAGCAAAGGCGAAGGGCGAGATATGCGCGCGCTTTGACGTGGCGATGCCAAGCCGCGCCGATTCCCGATTCCCGATTCCCGATTCCCGAGGTCCCGAGGTCCCGAGGTCCCGAGTCCCGAGTCCCGAGTCCCGTCCCTATTCCCGTGCCACCAGCTCGGCCAGCTGCACCGCATTGAGCGCGGCGCCCTTGCGGATGTTGTCCGAGACGATCCACAGGTTCAGCCCGCGCGGATGCGAGATGTCCTCGCGGATGCGGCCCACGTACACCGCGTCGTTGCCCGAGGCGTGGGTCACCGGCGTCGGATAGCCGCCGGCCTTGTGCTCGTCGACCACTTCCACGCCCGGCGCCGCTTCCAGCAGCGCGCGCGCCTGCGCCACGGTCACCTTCTTGCGGGTCTCGATCGCCACCGCCTCGGAATGGCCGTAGAACACCGGCACGCGCACCGCGGTGGGATTGACCATGATGCTGTCGTCGCCGAGGATCTTGCGCGTCTCCCAGACCAGCTTCATCTCCTCCTTGGTGAAGCCGTTGTCGAGGAACTCGTCGATGTGCGGGATCAGGTTGAACGCGATCTGCACCGGGAAGCGCTGCGGGTCGATCTGCTGGAAGTTCAGCAGCTGCCCGGTCTGCTTGCCCAGCTCCTCCAGCGCCGAGCGGCCGCCACCGGACACCGACTGGTAGGTGGCGACGTTGATGCGCTCGATGCCGAATTCGCGGTGCAGCGGCGCCAGCGCCACCAGCATCTGCATGGTCGAGCAGTTGGGGTTGGCGATGATGCCGCGCGGGCGGTTGGCGACCTGTTCCGGATTCACTTCCGACACCACCAGCGGCACGTCGTCGTCGTAGCGGAACGCCGAGGAGTTGTCGATCACCACCGCGCCGGCGGCGGCGAACTTCGGCGCGTACTCCTTGGAGATGCCGCCACCGGCGGAGAACAGCGCGATGTCCACGCCGGTCGGGTCGAACGTGGCCAGGTCGAGCACGGTGACCTTCTGCCCGTTGAACTGCACTTCGCCGCCGGCCGAACGCTCGGAGGCCAGCGGGTACAGGGTGGCGACCGGGAAATTGCGCTCGGCCAGGATGTTCAGCATGGTTTCGCCGACGGCGCCGGTGGCACCGACGATGGCGATGTTGAAACGACGGGTTTCGTTGCTCATGGGAGTTTTTCGATCGGGTAGGAATGAGGAGGAAGGACAGCCGCACCGCAAGCTGGATTCGGGGAACCGCCCGAGCGCGCACCAGCCCGCCGGGGGTTCCCTAGCGTTTTTTGCCCGCGGTGGCGCGCTCGGCGCCGCGGCGCCCATGTGGCGCCGCAGCGGCGATCGCCTCCAGGTTCAGCGCGTTCGGCGGGCGCCCGGCATCGGCGCCGACGCCCAGCGCGGCGAGCAGGTTGTCCACTGCCAGCGACACCATCGCCCGGCGGGTGGCCTCGCTGGCGCTGCCGATATGCGGGGTCAGCACCACGTTGCGCAGCGCCAGCAGCTCCGGGCGCACCGCCGGCTCGCCCTCGTACACGTCCAGGCCGGCGGCGGCCAGGCGGCCGTTGGCCAGCGCGTCGGCCAGCGCCAGTTCGTCGATCAGGCCGCCGCGCGCGATGTTCACCACGGTGGCGGTCGGCTTCATCTTCGCCAGCGCCGCGGCGTCGAGCAGGTGATGCGACTGCGCGGTGTAGGGCAGCACCAGCAGCAGATGGTCGGCGCGCGCCAGCAGCTCGTCGAAACCGACGTATTTGGCCCGGTGCGCGCGCTCCACCTCGGCCGGCACGCGGCTGCGGTTGTGGTACAGCACGCGCATCGAGAACCCGGCCGCGCGCCGCGCGATGGCCTGGCCGATGCGGCCCATGCCGAGGATGCCCAGGGTGCTGCCGTGCAGGTCCACGCCGAGCATGGCCTGGAACGACCACTGCCGCCACTGGCCCTCGCGCAGCCAGCGCTCGGACTCGGTGATGCGCCGCGCCGCGGCCATCGTCAGCGCGAAGCCGAGGTCGGCGGTGGTCTCGGTGAGCACGTCGGGGGTGTTGCTGGCGACGATGCCGGCCGCGCTGAGCGCGTCCAGGTCCAGGTTGTTGTAGCCCACGCCGACGTTGGCGATCGCGCGCAGCATCGGCGCGCCGGCGACCTCCGCCGCGCCGATGCTCTCGTTGAGGGTCACCAGCGCGCCGTCCAGCGGCGCCAGCGCGGCGGCCAGGTCCTGCTGCGAATAGCGGGTCACCTCCGCGGTGGTGGCCAGCGCGAAGTGCTCGCCGAGCCGTTCGACGACGTCGTCGAACAGCGGCTGGCTGACCCACACCCGTGGCCGCGGCTCAGCCATCGCCACCGCCGGGGATGCGCGGGGCGACATCACCGACGTCGCCGCACTGCGCGCGGTGGCGCAGCGCCTGGTCCATCAGCACCAGCGCCACCATCGCCTCGGCGATCGGGGTGGCGCGAATGCCCACGCACGGATCGTGGCGGCCGGTGGTGATCACGTCCACCGCCTGCCCGTCCACGTCGACGGTGGCGCCCGGCAGGCGCAGGCTGGAGGTGGGCTTGAACGCCAGCGAGGCGACGACCGGCTGGCCGGTGGCGATGCCGCCGAGCACGCCGCCGGCATGGTTGGACTGGAAGCCGCCGGGCGCGATCAGGTCGCGGTGCTCGGTGCCCTTCTGGGTCACCGCGGCGAAGCCGTCGCCGATCTCCACGCCCTTGACCGCGTTGATGCTCATCAGCGCCGCGGCCAGTTCGCCGTCGAGCTTGCCGTAGATCGGCTCGCCCCAGCCGGGGGGCACGCCGTCGGCGACCACGGTGACCCGCGCGCCGATCGAATCGCCGGACTTGCGCAGCGCGTCCATGTAGCTTTCCAGCTCCGGCACCTGCGCCGCGTGCGGCCAGAAGAACGCGTTGTCCTCCACCGCCTCCCAGGCGAAGCCCTGCGGCAGCACCGGCCCGAGCTGGGCCAGGTAGCCGCGCACGCGCACGCCATGGCGCTGCGCCAGCCACTTCTTGGCGATCACGCCGGCGGCCACGCGCATCGTGGTCTCGCGCGCGGACGAGCGGCCGCCGCCGCGCGGGTCGCGGATGCCGTACTTCTGCCAGTAGGTGTAGTCGGCATGCCCGGGACGGAACTGGCGGGCGATGTCGGTGTAGTCCTTGCTGCGCTGGTCGGTGTTGCGGATCAGCAACGCGATCGGGGTGCCGGTGGTGCGGCCTTCGTACACGCCGGACAGGATCTCGACCTCGTCGGCCTCGCGCCGCGCCGAGGTGTGGCGGCTCTTGCCGGTGGCGCGGCGCTGCAGGTCGTGGGCGAATTCACTCGCGTCGATCTCCAGCCCCGGCGGGCAGCCGTCGATCACGCAGCCGATCGCCGGGCCGTGCGACTCGCCGAACGTGGTCACCGACAGCAGCTTGCCGAAGCTGTTGGAGCTCATCGCTGCGCGGCCAGCTCGGCGATGCGCGCGCGGTGCGCGAGCAGCTCGCTGCGCTCCACGGCGAAGATGCCCATCTGCCCGACCTTGAACTCGACCCAGGCGAAGTCCACTTCCGGCAGCAGTTGCACCAGCGCGCGCTCGGATTCGCCGACCTCGCAGATCAGCAGGCCGTCCTCGCTCAGGTGGTCCGGCGCGTCGCGCAGGATCTTCAGCGCCAGGTCCAGGCCATCAAAGCCGGCGCGCAGGCCCAGTTCCGGTTCGTGCGCGTACTCGGGCGGCAGCGCGTCGGTCTCGGCGTGGGTGACGTACGGCGGGTTGGTCACGATCAGTTCGTAGCTACGGCCGGCCAGCCCGGCGAACAGGTCGGACTTGACCAGCTCGACGTTGTCGGCGAGCAGCCGCGCCTTGTTCTCGGCGGCCAGGGCCAGCGCGTCGTCGCTGATGTCGACCGCGTCCACCTGCCAGTTCGGGTTGTAGTGGCCCATCGCGATGGCGATGCAGCCCGAGCCGGTGCACAGGTCCAGCGCGCGGTTCACTTCGCAGCCGGCCAGCCAGGGCTCGAAGCCGGCCTCGATCAGCTCGGCGATCGGCGAGCGCGGCACCAGCGCGCGCGCGTCGCTCTTGAAGCTCAGCCCGGCGAACCAGGCCTCGCCGGTCAGGTAGGCGGCGGGGATGCGCTCGGCGATGCGGCGCTCGAACAGCGCCAGCACCTGCGCCTTCTCCGGCGTGGTCACGCGCGCCGCGCCGTAGGCCGGGCCCAGGTCGTGCGGCAGGTGCAGCGCGTGCAGCACCAGCTGGGTGGCCTCGTCCAGGGCGTTGTCGTAGCTGTGGCCGAAGCTCAGGCCGGCGGCATTGAAACGGCTGGTGCCGTAGCGGATCAGGTCGATGATCGTGTGGAGTTCGGCGGCCGCGGCGGCAGTCATGGCAACAGGCAAGGCGATTCGGCCCACGATTATAGAGGGCCGGCCGCTATCATGAGCGTTCGTTGCAGGGGAAACTGCAGCGACGGGCGGCGTCCCGGCTGAGGGGCAGCGCGCGGCGTGGCGGCCCCGGAGCCCGGCGCCACGCGGCGCCGCGTCTTCGCCGGGCGGCGTATCGACATACACTGCGCGCCATCCGCGCCCGCTCCGGCGTGGCGGCGCAACCCGCTTTGCACGAGGTGACAGGCTCCATGTTCAACCGCAATTTCGGCATCGTCCTGATCGTCGCGCTGGCCGCCGGCCTGGGCCTGCTGCTGGCGCAGAAGTACTTCGGCCCCGGCGCCGGCGCGTCGCCGTGGCCGGACACGCGCGCGGTGCGCATGTACCCGCAGCCGCGCACCCTGCCCGGCTTCCAGCTGCGCCAGTCCGACGGCACGCCGCTGATCCCCGGCGAGCTGAAGGGCCACTGGACGCTGGTGTTCCTGGGCTTCACCGCCTGCCCGGACGTGTGCCCGACCACCCTGGCCGACCTGGCCCGGGCGCAGAAGCAATGGGCGTCGATCCCGGACACGCTGCGCCCACGGGTGCTGTTCGTGTCGGTCGATCCGCAGCGCGACACGCCGGCGCGGCTGGGCGAATACGCCCACGCCTTCCACAAGGACACGATCGCCGCCACCGCCGACGTGCCGGAGCTGGAGCGCTTCGCCACCGCGCTGGGCTTCGTGTTCCAGAAGGTGCCCGGCAAGCATTTCGAGCAGAACCCCAACGACTACAGCATGGACCATTCGGCCGCGATCGCCGTGCTCGACCCGCAGGGCCGCCAGACCGGGCTGATCCGCCCGCCGTTCGAGCCGGCGGCGATCGCCGCCGACCTGCAGGCATTGACCAAGGCGAGCGCGCCATGAGCCTGGTGACGCGCCTGACCTACGTGCTGCCGCACCGGCTGCTGTCGTCGCTGGCGCGGCGGCTGGCGTATTCGTCGCGACCGGGACTGAAGCAGTGGCTGATCGATACCGTGGTGCGCCGCTTCGGCGTGGACCTGGACGAGGCCGCCGAGCCGGACCCGCGCGCCTATCCCACCTTCAACGCGTTCTTCACCCGCGCGTTGAAGCCGGGTGCGCGGCGGCCCGATCCCGATCCGCAGGCGCTGCTGATGCCGGCCGACGGCCGCATCAGCCAGCTCGGCCGCATCGAGGACGGGCGCATCTTCCAGGCCAAGGGCCAGTCGTTCACCGCCGCCGAGCTGCTCGGCGACGCCGCGGCCGCCGCGCCGTTCGCCGACGGGCTGTACGCCACCGTGTACCTGTCGCCGCGCGACTACCACCGCGTGCACATGCCGTGGAGCGGCACCCTGCGCGAGACCGTGCACGTGCCCGGCCGGCTGTTCAGCGTCGGCCCGGACGCGGTGCGCCATGTGCCGCGTCTGTTCGCGCGCAACGAGCGGCTGGTGTGCCACTTCGACACCGAATTCGGGCCGATGGCCTCGGTGATGGTCGGCGCGCTGCTGGTGTCCGGCGTGGAAACGGTGTGGGGCGGCGTGGAGATCCCGCGCTACGGCGACCGCATCAGCCGCAGGGACTGGCGCGGCAAGGGCATCGTGCTGGAGCGGTTCGCGGAGATGGCGCGCTTCAACTACGGCTCGACCGTCATCGTGCTGCTGCCGCCGGGCGTGGCGCAGCTCGACGCCAGCCTCTCCGCGGAAACGCCAGTCCGGCTTGGCCAGGCGCTCGCCAGGCGACTGCAGGGCTGACGCGCGGCGGCGTGACAGACGCACAGGCGCCGTCCTTATCCTGCGGCACGGCCGCTTCACGGTGATCGTGCTGCAGCCAGGCGTGGCGACGCTCGATCCGGCGCTGGCGGCGGAAACGCTGGTCCGGCCCGGTTGGCGGCGACAGACCGCACGCTCCGGCGGCCTTGCACTTCCGGTGCTGCCGTACCCTCACCCCTGCCCCTCTCCCGACGGAGAGGGGGAATCATGGCTTCGTTTTTGATGCGCGGCGCGGCCGGACCATCGCTGCGCGTTGCGTGCGCCACACGTCCCCCCTCCCATCGGGAGAAGGTGCCCGAAGGCCGGATGAGGGTACGGCGCGGTAGCCAGGCGGGCGACGCTCCTGATAGCAGGGCAGAAAGCCCCTTCTACGCAGCTGCTGCTTGTGGACCCACCCTCATCCGGCGCTGCGCGCCACCTTCTCCCGGCGGGAGAAGGGACGGCCTATTTGTCGCAGCCGACCATCTTCAGCGACTGGCCCGGCTTCAACGCGTAACCGGGCGCGCGCAGGCCGTTGGCCTTGGCCAGCTGCTTGATTTCGCACTGGTAGCGCTGCGCGATCCTGCCCAGGGTGTCGCCCTTGCTCACCCGGTAGCTGCGCACCTGCTTCTGCTTGGGCTTGGCCGGTTCCGGCCGGCCGGTGGCCACCGTGGTCGGTACGCCGGCCACCGGGGTCAGGTCGCCCACCGCGACGCTGCCGCTGAGCGCGGAGCTGGGCTCGGGGCTGCGGATCGCCGCGTTGAGGTCGGCGGTGATCAGCGCACGCGCCAGGTCGGCGCGCGGGCCGTTGACGCAATAGCGGCTGTACAGGCCGACGATCTTGGTGGTGGCGTTGAGCATCGCGCCGGCCGGGATCCAGCCGTCGGGCTCGTAGCGCGGGTTGAGGTTGCGCAGCGAACGCATGTAGCCGTCGCGGGTGCCGTCGCTGCCCAGGCAGATGGTCAGTTCGTAGATCGTGGTGGACTTGGCCAGTCGCAGCGTCGCCGGCTGCGCGTGGATCTTCGGGAACGCCACGCCGTACTGCTGCGGGTGCAGGAAGATCCACGCCGCGGCGATCACCATCGGCACGTAGTCCTTGGTCTCGGCCGGGAACTGGTTGTACACCGACGCATCCCAGAAGCTGCGCCCGGGCATCTGGTTGAACACGCGCGCGGCGCGGCCCTCGCCGCCGTTGTAGCCGGCCAGCGACAGCTCGATGTTGCGGTTGAGCTGGGCCATGCGCTCGTTCATGTAGGCGGCGCTGGCCTCGGCGGCGCTGCGCGCGTCGTAGCGGGTGTCGAAGCCGGTGCCGTCCGGGCCCAGGCCGAAGCGGCGCCCGGTGGCCGGCATGAACTGCATCAGCCCGGCGGCGCCGGCGCGCGAATTGGCGTGCACGCGGCCGTTGGACTCCTTGGCCATGATGCCGAACAGCAGCGCCTCGGGCAGCCCGCGCTTCTCCCATTCCGGCCACATCACCGCGCGCAGGTTCTGGTAGTTCTCGTAGCTGTTCATCAGCGACGGGCGCATGTCGGTGAGCCAGCGGCGGATGCCGGCCTGCACCGCCGGGTTGTATTCGACCATCTTGTCGAAGGCGTGGCGCTGGTCGTTGAGCAGCGTCGCCGCGCGCGCGGCCTCCGGCACGTCGGCGGCGAGCGGGGTGATGTGGTCGGGGTCGGCTTGCAGCGGCTCGCCCTCGTCCTCGCCGGCGTCGTCGGCCTCGCCCTGGGCGTCGGCCCTGGCCTTGAGCAGGCGCTTGTACGCGGCCAGCTGGGTGCCGACTTCGCAGCCGCGCTGCTTGATGCAGGCATCGATGATGTCCTCCATGTCCTCCAGCGCCGCGTCGCTCTCCTGCGTGCCCTTCGGATCGCTGTTGTTCACCAACACCAGGGCGTCGTTGTAGCGCTTCTCGGCCGCGGCCATGCGCTGGTCGAGCACCTCGATCGCGGCCCGGTCGCGGGCGGAGACGCGTGCGGCGTGGGCATCGGGCACGAAGGACAACAGCGCCACGGCGGCCGCGGCGGGCCACACGCAGGTCAAACGGAACGAAAGGGGCATGATCGAGGACGACGGCGGAAAGGCCGCAGGGTAGCCGCCGCTGTCATACCGCGGCAAGGTCGGACAAACGCGGACACCGCGCCGGCAGGCTTCCGTTCATGGCCGCGGCGCCCTCGGCGCCCGGTCCAATGCCGCCTCGCGCGGCGCGGCCGAGCGGCGCGGCGCGCGAGCGCCTAGAATCCGCCGACCTTCCCTGTGGAACCGCCCATGGACCCGATCCTGCTAGGCAAAGGCCTCACCGACGACGTCGCGGTAGTGCTGCAGCCGCGCCTTGGCAACCGCCACGGGCTGATCGCCGGCGCCACCGGCACCGGCAAGACGGTGACGCTGATGACCCTGGCCGAGGGCTTCTCGCGGATCGGCGTGCCGGTGTTCCTGGCCGACGTGAAGGGCGACGTCGCCGGGCTGGCGGTGCCCGGCGACGGCAGCGACCGGCTGCGCCAGCGCGCCGCCGAGATCGGGGTGGCCGATTACGCCCCGGCCGCCAACCCGGTGGTGTTCTGGGACCTGTACGGCCAGCTCGGCCATCCGGTGCGCACCACCGTCAGCGAGATGGGCCCGACCCTGCTGGCGCGGATCCTGGAGCTCAACGACACTCAGGCCGGGGTGCTCGACATCGTGTTCAAGCTGGCCGACGACCGCGGCCTGCTGCTGCTGGACCTGGACGACCTGCGCGCGCTGCTGGGCCTGGTGGCCGAGGAGCGCAAGGACATTTCCACCGAATACGGGCTGGTCAGCGCGCAGAGCGTGGCGGCGATCCAGCGTTCGCTGCTGCGCCTGGCGCAGGACGGCGGCGAGGCGTTCTTCGGCGAACCGGCGCTGGAACTGGCCGACCTCATGCGGGTCGGCCACGACGGCCGCGGCGTGATCGGCATCCTGGCCGCCAACCAGTTGGTGCTCAAGCCGCGGCTGTATTCGACCTTCCTGCTGTGGCTGCTGTCGGAACTGTTCGAGACGCTGCCCGAAGTGGGCGACCTGGACAAGCCCAAGCTGGTGTTCGTGTTCGACGAGGCGCACCTGCTGTTCGACGACGCGCCGCCGGCGCTGGTGCAGCGCATCGAACAGGTGGTGCGGCTGATCCGCTCCAAGGGCGTGGGCGTGTACTTCTGCTCGCAGTTCCCCGACGACGTGCCGGACAACATCCTCGGCCAGCTCGGCAACCGCGTGCAGCACGCGCTGCGCGCCTACACCCCGCGCGACCAGAAGGCGGTGCGCACCGCCGCGGAGACCTTCGTGGCCAATCCGAAGCTGGACGTGGCCAAGGTCATCTCCCAGCTCGGCACCGGCGAGGCGCTGGTCTCGACGCTGCAGGACAAGGGCGTGCCGATGCCGGTGCAGCAGACCCTGATCGCGCCGCCGCGCTGCCGGATGGGCGCGATCATCGACGCCGAGCGGGCGCAGGTCCGCGCCGGCAGCGCGGTCGGCACCCGCTACGACAACGCGGTCGACCGCGATTCGGCGGCGGAGATGCTGGCGCGGCGGGTGGAACAGGCCAGCGAGCAGGCCGCCGCGCCGCCGGCACGCAGCCGCGAGCAGGACGACGCGCAGCCGGGCGGTTTCGGCCAGGCGGTCAAGGATGCGGTGTTCGGCACCCGGCGCCGCCAGGGCATGCTCGAGACCATGGCCAAGCAGACCTCGCGCACGGTGGGCAACAAGATCGGCCAGCAGATCGTGCGCGGCATCTTCGGCAGCATCTTCGGCGGCAAGCGCTGACCCCGCGGCTCGGCTCGGCGCGTCCGGTCCCGGACGCGCCGCCGCCGGGTTTGCGCGCGGCCCGGCCGGCCCGCACAATGGCGCCAGTTCAAGCCGCTAAGGGGAGTGGCTCGTCATGGAAGACCGCAATCGCGCGCGCCGTCCGGCGCCTGCCGCCGCCGCGCCGGTGCCGTTCTGGCAGCGGCTGCGCACCATCGTCGCCTACCCGCTGCACGGCCCGGCCGGCTACTCGCTGGCGGCGCTGACCCTGTGCAGCCTGGTGGCGATGCTGCTGCCCGGGCTGGTCGGGCTGATCGTCAGCGGCGTGATCTGGATCGGCGTCTACCGATACGCGTTCCAGATCCTGCGGCATACCGCCGACGGCCACATGACCGCGCCCGAGCACAGCTTCGACGTCGGCGACGGCACCGTGCTGCGGCTGCTGGCGCTGATGATCGTGTTCGCCGCCGCAGTGATCGCCACCGCGTTGCTGGCCGGCCCGGTGCCGGCGCTGCTGGTGATGCTGGTGCTGGTGTTCCTGCAGCCCGGCTGCGTGATCTCGCTGGCGATCGACGGCAGCCTGCTTCATGCCGCCAACCCCGCCACCGCCCTCAGCTTGGCGCTGCGCATCGGCTGGCCGTACCTGGCCGCGTTCGGCCTGCTGTTCGTGATCCAGACCAGTGCGCTCACCGCCGCGCGCTGGGTCGGCGGGTTCCTGCCGCCGGTGGCGTCCGAACTGGCGGTCATGGCCTTCACCCTGTGGGGCCTGTTCGCCGCGTTCCACCTGATGGGCTACCTGGTCTACCAGTACCACGAGGCGCTGGGCTACGCCCCGGACGCCTTGAACGATCCGCGCCTGACCCGGGTGGATCCGGACCAGCGCCTGCTCGACGAGGCCGAGCACCACGTGCGCGAAGGCCATGTCGAAACCGCCCTGGACCAGCTGCGCGCGGAGATCCGCTCGCGCGCGGTGTCGCTGGCGGTGCACGAGCTGTACCAGCGGCTGCTGCGCGGCACGCCGCGGCGCGAGGCGCTGCGCGAGCATACCCAGCACTACATCGCGCGGCTGCTGCAGGAAAGGCAGGAGCGGCGCGCCTCGGCGCTGCTGCGCGAGGCGCTGGACCTGGATCCGGACTTCGTGCCGCTGCAGCCCGAGCACGCCGAGCAGCTGGTGCAACGCGCGCGGCTGGCCAGCCAGTATCAGCTGGCCGCCGACGCGCTGCAGGCGATGCTGCGCGCCTGGCCGAAGGCCGCCGCCGCCACGCAGTGGGCGCTGGAGGCCGCGCTGCTGCTGGCCGAGCGCTTCGGCCGCGACGACGACGCCCGCGCCCTGCTCGACCAGGCGCTGCAGCGCTGCGACGACGACGAGCAGCGCCGGCGCCTGCTGGCCGCACGCGCGGCGCTGGGCACGGCGCCGGCGTGAGCCCGGCGCGCGGCCTGCGCCTGCGCACGCGTACCCTGATCGCCGCCGGTCCCGCTTCGCCGTCCAGGTTCTTCCGCGCCGATGGACGTCCGTCCGGCGCGGCTCAACCCTGTTCGAGCAGGAACCGCGCCTTGTCGGCCTGCGGCTGCCGCGGAAACCGCGCCGACACCAGTTCCAGCAGGCGCCGCTGCTGCGCGCCGGCATGCTGTTCGCCATGCGCCAGCGCCAGCCGGAACCACAGCCGCGCCTGTTCGGCTTCGGCCAGTACCGCCTCGCTGCGCTGCAGCAGGGCTTCGGCTTCGCGCACCAGCCCGAACGACGGCCAGCGCTCGATCAACGACGCGCGCAGATCCGCCGGCACCGTGGCGCCGGCCTGCACCAGCTCGGCGGCGAGCGCGGCCTGCCCCCGCACCTCGGCCGGATCGGCCGGCGCCAGACGCAGCACGTCGAGCGCGCGCTGCAG
This sequence comes from Xanthomonas sp., assembly GCF_017163755.1. Lineage (GTDB taxonomy): Bacteria > Pseudomonadota > Gammaproteobacteria > Xanthomonadales > Xanthomonadaceae > Xanthomonas_A. The sequence continues at coordinate 47,803 of NZ_JAFIWC010000005.1, read as the reverse complement.
CGCGGTCGCCGCCTGCCCGGCGTTGCGCGCGAGCCGGTAGCGCGCCATCGCCACGTCGAAACGCTGCGGCTGCTCATGCGCCAGTTCGCCGAGCAAGGCCTCGGCCTGGGCGCTCTCCATCCGCCCAAGGTGGGTCTGCGCGCGCTGCCAGCGGTCGTCGCCGGGCGGCGCCACGGCGGCGTCGGCGATGAAATCGCCGCGCACCTGGCGCAGCATCACCAATACCGCGCCGAGCAGCGCGCCGCTGAGCAGTCCGCCGGCGTGCGCGTCGAAGCCGATGCCCTGCTCGTCGTTGGCCAGCAGGTTGAACACCTCCCAGCCCAGCCACAGCGGCAACAGCGCGATCGCCGGCGCTTTCACGTAGTCGAACACCACCCAGAACCAGTAGAAGAAGCGCACCGGCTGGCGCCCCCACACCACGCAGAACGCGCCCATCAACGCGGCGATCGCGCCGGAGGCGCCCAGCCCGCCGCCCGGCTCGCCCCAGCGCCAGGCCAGGCTGGCCGCGCTGGCGCCGACCGCGCCGAGCAGGTACACGCCCAGGTAGCGCCATGCGCCGATCGCGCCCTCGAGCAACACCCCCAGCGCGACCAGGAACAGCATGTTGCCGAGCAGGTGCGTCACGCCGCCGTGCAGGAACGCCGCCGACAGCATCCGCCACGGGTCGACTTCGGAACTGCGCAGGACGTGGCGCAGGGTGAACACCCGCTGCAACAGCCGGTCGTAGCCAGGCCGCCGCTGCGCCCAGCCCTGGGCCTGATCCGCATCGTCGAACAGGCGGCCTTCGCGCATCGCCGCGACGAAGCCGACATCGCTCAGCGTACGCATCGCCACGTACTCGCCGCGCTGCCGCGCGGGCAGTTCGGCCCACTGCTTGCGCAGCGTCGCCGTGCCGGACTGGTCGAGATAGCGCGCGTACGCCGGCACTTCGAACCGGCCCAGTTCCTCGCGCTGGTAGTACCGCTGCGCCTGCGCCAGCGCGCGTTCGTCGCCGGACTGGAACAGGAAGAACACCAGCACGTTGCTGGCGACCAGCAGCATGGTGATCCACGGGAAGTTCTCGCGGCTCAGCGGCCGGTGCAGGGGCAGGATCAGCATGCGCAACGTCCTTGTCGTCGGAACGCGGCAGCTTCGGCGATCGGCCACGGCCGCGCAAGCGATGCGCGCGGCGGCGGCGGCCTGCACGGCGGCGGTCGCGGCGAACGCTAGAATCGGCCGCTCCCGCAACCGACCGCATGCCGTCCCGATGAGCCGCTGGCGTCCCCCCGCAGAGAAAAGCACCGCCCTGATCACGCCCGAAGGCCACGCCCGGCTCAAGCGCGAGCTGGACGAGCTGTGGCGGCAGCGGCGCCCGGAGGTGGTCAAGGCGTTGGCGGCGGCCGCGGCCGAGGGCGACCGCTCGGAGAACGCCGAGTACACCTACCGCAAGAAGCAGTTGGGCGAGATCGACCGCCGCGTGCGCTACCTGAGCAAGCGGCTGGAAGCGCTGCGCGTGGTCGACGCGCCGCCGTCGGACCCGCAGGCGGTGTTCTTCGGCGCCCAGGTCGAGCTGGAGGACGCCGACAGCGGCGAGATCGTGCGCTACCGCATCGTCGGCCCGGACGAGACCGACGCGGTGCGCGGCTGGATCAGCATCGATTCGCCGCTGGCGCGCGCGCTGCTGAAGAAGCGCCTGGACGACGAACTGGAGGTCGAGCTGCCGGGCGGGCGCAAGTCCTTCGCGCTGGTCGCGGTAGCCTACCCGCAGGCCTGATCCGCCGCGGCCCGTCCGGCCGGTATCGGGCTGCGCCGGCCGAGGCCGGCCAGCGGCGGCGGGCCGCGTCCCCCGCGCTCACCGCGCATTTCCCGCACCGCGCCGATAATGTCGGCCCAATCCGCCAACAGGAGCAGACGATGGCCCACTGGACTACGCTGGACACCGAACATGGCCAGGTCTCGGCCTGGCACGCCACACCGAACGGCGCGCCGCGCGGCGGGCTGGTGGTCATCCAGGAGATCTTCGGCGTCAATCCGCATATCCGCGACGTGGCCGAGCGCTACGCCGCCGAAGGCTACGAAGTGCTGGCGCCTGCGTTCTTCGACCCGGTGGAGAAGGACGTGCAGCTGGACTACGGCCCGGAAGGGTTCCAGAAAGGCCGCGACCTGGTCGGCCAGCTCGGCTTCGACAAGGCCGTGGACATCGTGCGCGCCGCGGCCACGATGCTGGCGCCGGCCGGCAAGGTCGGCACGGTCGGCTATTGCTGGGGCGGCAGCGTGGCGCTGCTGGCGGCGCTGCGGCTGGGCCTGCCGTCGGTCAGCTACTACGGCGCGCGCAACACCCAGTTCCTCGACGAGACCCCGCAGGCGCCGGTGATGTTCCACTTCGGCGCGCAGGACAAGAGCATCCCGCCGGAGGCGGTGCAGCAGCACCGGGAAAAGCTGCCGCAGATGCAGACCTTCGTCTATCCGGCCGACCACGCCTTCAACCGCGACGGCGGCCCGTCCTACGACGAGGACAGCGCCAACAGCGCGCGCGAGCGCAGCCTGGCGTTCCTGGCCGAGCACCTGCGGTGAGCGGCGGCCGGTGAGCGAGTTCATGCTCGATGCGCGGCTGCAGGCCGACAGCGCGTTCGTCGCCGACGGCCCGCTGTCGCAGGTGCGGCTGATGGACGACACGCGCTTCCCATGGCTGCTGCTGGTACCGCGGGTGGCGGCGGCCGGCGAGTGGATCGACCTGGACGGCGGCCAGCAACGCCTGCTGCTGGCCGAGATCAACCAGGTCTCGCAGCTGTTGCGGGCCGAGCCAGGAGTGCAGAAACTCAATATCGGCGCACTGGGCAACATCGTGCGCCAGCTGCACGTGCACCTGGTCGGGCGCCACGAGGGCGACGCGGCATGGCCGGGGCCGGTATGGGGCAGCGGCGCCGCGCAGCGGCACGAGGCCGACGCACTGGCGGCCCGTGTCGAAGCGTGGCGGCAACGGCTACGATAGGCGTCCCTTTCCGGAACGCGCCTTCGATGAAATCCAACCTGATCGCCGCCATCGTGCTGATCGTGATCGGCCTGGTGTTCCTGGCCAACAACCTTGGCTGGACCAACCTCAGCCTGGGCCGCCTGATCGCCACCTGGTGGCCTGCGATCCTGGTCGCGGTCGGCATCGGCATGCTGTTCGGGCGCGGCAAGTAGTACCGCCGCGCGCCGCCGCGTCGGCGGCGGCCCGGCTCAGCGGCGTACGTTGACCACCTGGGTGCCGGCGATCAGATCGTGCAGGCAGCGCTTGTCCTGGCGGAAGATGAACAATGCATCGACGATCGCATAGAAGTTGCCGACGATCGGCACCAGCGCCAGCGCCTGGGTCGGCAGGTAGCGCAGCGCGATCAGGCGCCACAGCGGCGGCTGCGCGCCGTCCAGGTCGACGATGCGGATCGACAGCAGCTTCTTGCCCCAGGTCTGCCCGGTCTTGGCCAGCGGGTAGGCCTGCACCGCCATGAACACCACGAACGCCAGCCCGCCGTAGCCGGCGGTGACCAGGAACGGCATCGCCTCGCCGCTTCGGGCGGTCTCCATGATCCGGCTGAAGTAGCCGGTGGCGAACGCCAGCGGCAGGAAGATCAGCAACGAGATCACGCCGTCGATCAGCGAGGCGGCGAAACGTTCGCCGCGCCCGGCCAACTGCGCATCGGCCGGCCCGGCGGCCGGCAACGGCTGCAGCGGCGCTTCCGGGACTTGGTAGGGATTCTGCTCGTTCATGGACTCACTCCTTGAGGGATGGTGGTGGTGGGATCAGGTCTTGGGCAGGGTGACGCCGGTCTGGCCCTGGTACTTGCCGCCGCGGTCCTTGTAGCTGGTCTCGCAGATCTCGTCGGACTCGAAGAACAGCATCTGCGCCACGCCCTCGTTGGCGTAAATGCGCGCCGGCAACGGCGTGGTGTTGCTGAATTCCAGGGTCACGTGGCCCTCCCACTCCGGCTCCAGCGGGGTCACGTTGACGATGATGCCGCAGCGCGCGTAGGTGCTCTTGCCCAGGCACACCACCAGGGTGCTGCGCGGGATGCGGAAGTACTCCACGGTGCGCGCCAGGGCGAAGCTGTTGGGCGGGATGATGCACACGTCAGACTCGATGTCGACGAAGCTGCCGTTGTCGAAGTGCTTGGGGTCGACGATGGTCGAGTTGATGTTGGTGAACACCTTGAACTCGCGCGAACAGCGCACGTCGTAGCCGTAGCTGGAAGTGCCGTAGCTGACGATGCGCTCGCCGTTGACCTGCTTCACCTGGCCCGGTTCGTAGGGCTCGATCATGCTGTGCTGCTCGGACATGCGGCGGATCCAGCGGTCGCTCTTGATGCTCATGCGTATTCCTGATGCCTGTGGCGGCGGCCACGACGGACCGCCCGGGAGGCGGCCGGCGCGCAGGACGCGGCCGCCAAGGACGGCGATTCTAGCCGGTCGCGGCGGCCTGCGGCGGCCGCGGCGCGGCTCACAGCAGCGAGGCGGAAATCGGGATCGCCGCGCGCGGCCGCTTGCCCAGCGCCTCGGCCAGGCGCAGCGCCGTGGCCAGGTAGGCGTGCGCGGCGGCCGAGTCCGGCGCGGCGGCCACGATCGGGGTACCGGCATCGCCCTGCTCGCGGATGGCGATATGCAGCGGCAGCGAACCGAGCAGCGGCACGCCGTACTGCTGGGCCATGCGCTGCCCGCCGCCCTCGCCGAACAGGTGCTCGACCTGACCGCAGTTCGAACAGGTATGCAGCGCCATGTTCTCGACGATGCCCAGCACCGGCACTTCGACCTTCTCGAACATCTTCAGCGCCTTCTTCGCGTCCAGCGTGGCGATGTCCTGCGGCGTGGTGACGATCACCGCGCCGGCCACCGGGATCTTCTGCGCCAGGGTCAGCTGGATGTCGCCGGTACCCGGCGGCAGGTCGATCAGCAGGTAGTCCAGGTCGTCCCACAGCGTGTCGGTGAACAGCTGGGTCAGCGCCGAGGTCGCCATCGGCCCGCGCCAGATCATCGGCGTGTCCTGGTCCACCAGCAGCCCGATCGACATCGCCTCGATGCCGAACGCGCGCATCGGCTCGATCGACTTGTTGTCCGGGCTGTCCGGACGCCCGCTCAGCCCCAGCATCGCCGGGATGCTGGGACCGTAGACGTCCGCGTCCAGCACCCCGACCCGCGCGCCCTGGCGCTGCAGCGCCAGGGCCAGATTGACCGCGGTGGTCGACTTGCCCACCCCGCCCTTGCCGGAGCCGACGGCGATGACGTTGCGGATGCGCGGATGCGGGCTGAGGCTGCCCTGTACCGCGCGCGCTGCGACCCGCTGCACGTCACTCATGGGCTTGCCGCTGGGCCACGCATCGCGTTGCCGAAGCCCTGCGCGATGGCGAATTGAACGCCGAATACTTGGTCATCTGTCGCTCGATGGAGTTGAGGAATCCGCCGGCGCCCTGCGCACCCGATGAAAGGGGGGCAGCCGGGCGCAGCCTGGATGGCCGCCATTTTACTTGCTGCGGCCGCTGTTGCAGGGCGAGCGTGGCAGTTCGTGCGCGGACACATGATTTCGCCGCCAGTCAAACGAACGCACTACACCCGGACATTGCGTGCCTCCGCAGTGTCGTACGGGCCTTTGGTCGCGTGCGACAGACGGCCGGCAGGACGCTCGCGGTCGAACGCCGTTTCTAGGCCCAGACACGCCGAGGCCCCTATCGCGCGTCAGCTCGCCAGCAACGCCATCGCCGCATTATGCCCCGGCGCGCCGGTCACCCCGCCGCCGGGGTGGGTGCCCGAGCCGCACAGGTACAGGCCGGGAATGGCGCCGCGGTACGCGGCCTGGCCGAGCATCGGACGGGCGCTGAACAGCTGGTTGAGGCTCAGCGCGCCGTGGAAGATGTCCCCGCCGATCAGGCCGAAGGTACGCTCCAGGTCCAGCGGGGTCAGCGCCTGCCGCCCGAGCACCGAGGCGGCGAAGCCCGGCGCGTAGCGCTCGACGGTGGCGATCATGAGGTCGGCGACGGTGTCGCGGTGGTCGTCCCAGTTGCGCCCGTCCGGCAGTTGCGGCGCCACGTGCTGGCAGAACAGGCTGGCCACGTGCTGGCCGGGCGGCGCCAGCGAATCGTCCAGCGTGCTGGGGATCAGCAGTTCGACGATCGGTTCGCGCGACCAGCCCGATTCGCGCGCATCGCGATACGCGCGGTCCATGTAGTCCAGGCTGGGCGCCAGGATGATGCCGGCGGTCAGATGGTCGCCCTGCCCCGGCAGCGCGCGGAAATCCGGCAGCCGCGACAGCGCCACGTTCATCCGGAACGTGCCCGATCCGCAGCGCCAGTGCGCCATGCGCTGGCGCGTGGCCTCGGGCACGTGCGCCGGGTCGAGCAGGCGTTCGTACAGCAGCTTCGGATTGACGTTGGCGACGATGCGGCGCGCGTACAGCCGTTCGCCGTGCTCGGTGACCACGCCGACCGCGCGGCCGCCCTCGACCAGGATCTCGCGCACGCCCGCATCGGTGCGGATCTGCGCGCCGGCCGCGCGCGCCGCCTTGGCCATCGCCTGGGTGATCGCGCCCATGCCGCCGAGCGCGTGCCCCCACGCGCCCTTGACCCCGTTGCTCTCGCCGAACACATGGTGCAACAGCACATAGGCCGAGCCCGGCGTATACGGGCTGGCGTAGTTGCCGACGATGCCGTCGAAACCGAACAGGGCCTTGACCGGCTCGCTCTCGAACCAGCGCTCCAGGTATTCGGCGGCGGAGATCGTGAACAGGTCCAGCAGTTCCTGGCGCAGCGCGGGACCGAGCGCGTGCAGGCGGCGACCGAGGCGGCCGGCGCGCAGCAGCTCCGGCAACGCCTGGCGCCAGCCGCCGTCGGTGACGTTGGGCGGCGGCCGCAAGGCCAGCGCGCGCAGCACGTCGGCGATGCGCTCCAGCTGCGCCTCGTAGGCCGGCAGGCGCGCGGCGTCGCGTCGCGAGAACTTGGCCACCTGCTCGGCGGTGATGCCGGCGCCGGCCAGCAGGTAGCGGTCGTCCGGCAGCGGCACGAAGTTGTTGCAGCGGCGCGGCACGACGCGCAGCCCATGACCGGCCAGATCCAGGTCGGCGATGACCTTGGGTTGCAGCAGCGACACCGTATACGAGGCCACCGAGTTGCGGAAGCCCGGGTGGAATTCCTCGGTCACCGCGGCGCCGCCGACCACGCCGCGGCGCTCCAGCACGGTCACCGCCCAGCCCGCGCGCGCCAGGTACGCGGCGCAGACCAGGCCGTTGTGGCCGCCGCCGACGATCAGCGCGTCGCAGGAGTGGGCTCGCTTCATGCGGCGTATATAGCATTTCCGCCGGCGCGGGCCGCAATCCCCGCCCCCGCGACCGCGCCGACGGCCGCCACGTGCGCCTGCCATTACCTTCGACACCCCTGAAACCGCCGGCAGCGGCGTAGAGTCTCGCCACGGCCCGCCCGGGCCATTCCGCTTTTCTACGCAGGCTTGGAGCCCATCCATCGTGACCTTCCGTAATCCCCAGATGCTGCTGTTGACCCTGGCCGTGACCGCCGTGCTGAGCGGCTGCAACAAGCCTGACGCCGCCGAACCGGCGGCCCCCGCCAAGACCGAGGCCGCCGCCCCGGCCGCGGCGCCCGCCACGCTGAAGATCGACGAAAGCAAGCTGCCGGCCTACAACGCGTTCAGCCCGAACGACCTGGACCCGAGCAAGGACGCGTGCAGCGACTTCGCCGGCTACGTCAACGGCAAGTGGCTGGCCGCCAACGAGATCCCGAAGGACCGCAGCAGCTGGGGCGCGTTCTCGATCCTGGACGAGCGCTCGGTCGCCGTGCAGCACCAGCTGGCCGAGCAGGCCGCCGCGGCGGGCAACGCGCAGGGCGTGGACAAGATCGTCGGCGACTTCTGGGCCTCGGGCATGGACGAAGCCAAGGTCAACGCGCAGGGCATCGAGCCGCTGAAGGCCGACCTGGCCGCGATCGACGGCCTGAACGACGCCGCGGCGGTCGCCGAGTACCTGCGCCAGAGCGCGGCCAAGGGCGAGAACAGCCTGTTCGGCTTCGGCGCCGAGGCCGATTTCAAGAATTCGACGATGAACATGGCCTACGCGATGCAGGCCGGCCTGGGCCTGCCGGACCGCGGCTACTACTTCGACGCGGACAAGAAGGACAAGCTGCAGGCCTACCAGGCGCACGTGGCCAAGGTGCTGGAGCTGGCCGGCGTGCCGGCCGCCGATGCGGCCAAGCAGGCGCAGGACGTGATCGCGCTGGAGACGCGCCTGGCCAAGGTGTCCAAGTCCAGCGAGGAGATGTCGCGCGACGCGTCGCTGTTCTACAACCCGGTCACCCCGGCCGAGGCCGACAAGCTGACCCCGAACTTCCCCTGGACCAAGTTCTTCGAATCGCAGGGCGTGGCGGTGCCGGAGAAGTTCTCGCTGGCGATCCCGGCGTTCCACCAGGAAGTGAGCAAGGCGCTGGGCGACACCGACGCGTCGGTGTGGCGCGCCTACCTGCGCTTCCACACCGTCGACAGCGCCTCGCCGTACCTGAGCGATGCGTTCGCGCAGGAGAACTTCGCGTTCTACGGCAAGGAGCTCAACGGCCAGGCCGAGATGAAGCCGCGCTGGAAGCGCGTGCTCGGCAGCATCGAGGACGGCGCCGGCGAGGCGATGGGCCAGATGTACGTCAAGGTGGCGTTCTCGCCCGACGCCAAGGCCAAGATGGAGCAGCTGGTGGACAACCTGCGCCAGGCGCTCAAGGCGCGCATCCAGAACCTGACCTGGATGAGCGACGAGACCAAGGCCAAGGCGATCGCCAAGTGGGAGACCTTCACCCCGAAGATCGGCTACCCGGACAAGTGGCGCGACTACAGCGGCCTGACCACGCAGCGCGACAGCTACCTGGACAACGTGCGCGCCGCCACCGCGTTCAACTACAAGTTCAACATGAGCAAGATCGGCAAGCCGGTGGACAAGACCGAGTGGGGCATGACCCCGCAGACGGTCAACGCCTACTACAACCCGCTGCAGAACGAGATCGTGTTCCCGGCCGCGATCCTGCAGCCGCCGTTCTTCGATCCCAACGCCGACGACGCGTTCAACTACGGCGGCATCGGCGCGGTGATCGGCCACGAGATGACCCATGGCTACGACGACCAGGGCGCGCGCTTCGGGCCCAGCGGCAACTTCGAGAACTGGTGGACCCCGGCCGACGCCAAGAACTTCACCGGCCTGACCGGCAAGCTGATCAACCAGTTCAACGAGTACAAGGTGGACGGCAAGCCGGTCAACGGCAAGCTGACCCTGGGCGAGAACATCGCCGACCTGGGCGGGTTGTCCACCGCCTACGACGCGATGAAGAAGGCCACCGAAGGCAAGGAAGACCCGAAGGTGGGCGGGCTAACCCGCGACCAGAACTTCTTCGTCAACTGGGCCACCGTGTGGCGCACCAAGTACACCCCGCAGAACGCGATGGTGCGCCTGACCACCGATCCGCACGCCCCGGCGCAGTTCCGCGCGATGGGCGCGCCGTCCAACCTGCCGACCTTCGCCGCGGCGTTCCAGTGCAAGGCCGGTTCGCCGATGGTGCGCGCCGGCGACAAGCAGGTGGTGATCTGGTGACCGGCATCGTCACCGGCTAGCGAAAAGGCCCGGCTCGTCCGGGCCTTTTTCTTTGCTGGGCACGCGCGTCCGGCCATTGCGCGGCAGACGCAGCGGTGGCGACCGCCGCTGCGGCGCCTCGGCATGCCGTCGAACCCGCCGCGGCTCCTTGGCGTCTTGCCGCCGCGGACATCGCAGCCTGTCCGCACTGCCCTGCGGCCGCCGCCGCGGCCAGCTGAACCCTTTAACCGGCGACACGTCCGGCAAATCGCCGTGGCGGCCGCACAGCGGCGGCCCGCAGCTTGTTAAACTCCGCCGACTTTAATCCTCTCCGGATTCGCTCCCGATGCCCAACGCCCGTCCGCTAGCCCTCGCCATCGGCTTCAGCCTGATCGCCCTGCTGTCCGCATCCGTCGATGCCGCGCCCAAGAAGAAGCGCGCCGCCGCCAAGGCGCCCGCGGTCAGCACCGCCTGCTCCGACTTCTACGATTACGCCAACGCCGACTGGCTGAAGAGCAATCCGGTGCCGCAGAGCGGCGCGGTCACCGCGCTGGGCCAGCTGTCCGAGCGCGCGCAGCAACAGCAGCGCGACCTGCTCGACGCGTCGATGAAGACGCCGCAGAACGACGTGCAGAAGGCGCTGGGCGATTTCTGGGCCAGCGGCCTGGACGAGGCGGCGGTGGAGAAGGACGGGTCCAACCCGATCGCCCCGCTGCTCAGCCGCATCGACGCGATCAAGAAGGCCAAGGACGTGCCGGCGTCGATCGCCGCGCTGCACCAGGTCGGCATCCCGGTGGCGTTCAACTTCGGCGCCGACGTCGACCTCAAGGCGCTGGACCGCCACATCGGCTACTTCATGCAGGGCGGCATGGGCATGCCCGACCCGGCCTTCTACACCCGCACCGACGCCGATACCGTGGCGCTGATGGGCCGCTACCGCGCCTACGTCAAGCAGATCCTGACCCTGACCGGCACCCCGGCGGCCAAGCTCGAGGCCGACGCGCAGTCGGTGCTGCAGATCGAGACCGCGCTGGCGCGCAGCTCCAAGTCGCTGGCCGGCATCAACAACCCGTTCAACAACTACGCGCCGATCTCCACCAAGGACCTGACCAAGCAGTACCGCAACCTGCAGCTGGACGCGTTCCTGAAAGCGCAGGGCGTCAACGACGACCTGGTGTCGATGGCCGACCCGGAGATGTTCAAGCAGCTCGACGGCATGATCTCCAGCATCAAGCCGGACCAGTGGAAGGCCTACCTGCGCTGGCGCGTGGGCGATGCGATGGCGCCGTACCTGTCCAAGAGCTTCCGCGACGCCAGCTTCGAGTTCCGCGGCCGCGTGCTGGAAGGCCGCACGCTGCCGGCGCCGCGCTGGGCGCAGGTGCTCGAGGCGATCAACGTCGCCGCCGGCCCGATGCTCGGCCGCGAGTACGTCGGCCGCTACCTCAGCGCCGACACGCGCCGCCAGGCCGGGGTGATCGCCGACCAGGTGCGCGAGGCGCAGGTCGCGGCGATCAAGCGCAGCCCGTGGCTGAGCGAGCCGGCGCGCAACGAGGCGCAAGCCAAGCTCAACGCGCTGAAGATCGAGATCGGCGCGCCGCGCCGCGACCTGGACTACAGCGTGCAGCCGATGGGCCGCGGCAGCTTCGGCGGCAACATGCTGATCGCCTCCACCTGGCGCCATCGCGAGGAGATGAAGCGCATCGGCAAGGGCAACGCCGACCGCCGCTGGGACGTGCTGCCGCAGCAGCCGGCGCTGACCTACGACATCGCGCAGAACCGCCTGATCGTCACCGCCGCGGTGCTGCAGCCGCCGGTGTTCGCCGCCGGCGGCGACGACGCCGTGCGCTACGGCGCGTACGGCGCGCTGGTCGCGCACGAGCTGACCGGCGCGATCGACGGCAAGGGCAGCCTGGTCGACGCCCAGGGCCAGCTGCGCAGCTGGTGGACTCCGGCCGACAAGAGCGCCTGGACCGTGCTCGGCACGCGCGCGGCCGCGCAGTACGGCGCCTACGACTTCCCCGGGGTGAAGGCGGCCAAGGTCAACGGCCAGCTGACCCAGGACGAGAACCTGGCCGACATCGGCAGCGTCGAGCTGGCGTGGCAGGCCTATGCCGCCGCCCAGCCGGCGGCGACCGACGCCGGCAAGCAGGCCTTCTACAAGGCCTGGGCCGGACTGTGGGCGCAGCAGCTGTCGCCGAACGAAGCGGTGCAGCGCCTGACCGCCGACGTGCGTGCGCCCGGCCGCTGGCGCGCCAACGGGCCGCTGGCCAACCTGCCCGGCTTCGCCGCCACCTTCACCTGCAAGGCCGGACAGCCGATGGTGCGCAGCCAGGCCGAACAGATCCATCTGTGGCCGTAACCGCTGCGCGATGGCCAAGCAACGGGTAGACAGGACGGCGCGGGCAACCGCGCCGTCCTGCTGTGCGGCATAGCGTAGCGACCGTGCTGCGCGCTACGGCCGGAACCGGGCCCGGGTCATCCCGCGCCTGAAGCCATTTCGCAGTTCACGCATTGCGGCAAGCGACGTGTCGTGCAAGGTGCGGGAGCCGCCTGCAGGCGCCGCGATATCCGCAGGCGGCGCGAGCCGCCGGATTCGCCTCAGCGCACGATCCGCGGACGCGGCGGCTTGGGCTTGCCGAACGGCGGCTGGCCGCGCCAGTAGCGGATCAGCAGCCAGCCGAACAGCATGCCGCCCAGGTGCGCGAAATGCGCCACCCCCGGCTGCCAGCCGGTGAATCCCATCACCAGTTCGATCGCGCCGAACACGATCACGAAGGTGCGCGCCTTCATCGGGATCGGCGGGAACAGCAGCATCACCCGCTGGTTCGGGAACAGCATGCCGAACGCCAGCAGCAGGCCGAACACGCCGCCGGATGCGCCCAGGGTCGGGTACGGCTCGCCGCCGTTGGACACCGTCCACCAGCCCACCAGCAGCTGGCACAGGCCGGCGCCGGCCACGCAGACCAGGTAGTAGGTCAGGAAGCGCTTGTTGCCCCAGGTCTGTTCCAGCGGGCCGCCGAACATGTACAGCGCCAGCATGTTGAACAGCAGGTGCGAGAAGCCGCCGTGCAGGAAGCCGTAGCTCAGCAGCTGCCAGACCTGGAAGTTCTGCCCCGGCGAGAACGCGTCGAAATCGCTGATCGGCCACAGCATGAACGGCGCGAACGTCTCGTTGCCGAGCAGGAACGGCTGCTGCAGCAGGAACAACATGACGTTGGCGATCAGCAGCGCTTTGGTGACGGGCGGGAGTCTGGGAAACATGGTCGGATCCGTGGCAACTGCGCCCATCATAGCCGCTCGCTATTCGGGTCCCCATAACGCGGCGTCGAGGTCGCGCGCCGGTTTGCCGCGCTTCACCCGGCCGCCCTGCACCGCCACGCCTTCGGCGCGCAGCCGCTGGCATTGTTCGCGGTAGCCGCGCGAGCCCTCCGGGAAGGCGACGCGGCCGTCGCTGCGCAGCACCCGGTGCCAGGGCAGCGACGCGTCGTCGTTGCCGCTGAGCAGGCGCGCCACCAGCCGCGCGCGCCCGGGCAGGCCGGCCAGCGCGGCGACCTCGCCGTAGCCGCGCACCTGCCCGTGCGGGATCGCGCGGATCGCGTCCAGGATGCGGCGCCGCGCGGCGGCAGCGGCCTCTTCTTCGGTCGCCGGCGGCCGTGGCGCGCTCATGCCGTAGCGGTCCGGCGCGGCCGCGACACCGCCAGTACCCCGATCAGCACCAGCACGGTACCGGCGATCTGCCACGGCCCCATCGCTTCGCCGAGCAGGCACACGCTGAGCACGATGGTCGACACCGGGCCGAGCATGCCGATCTGCGCGGCCAGTCCGGAGCCGATCCGCTGCACCGCCATCATCACCGCCAGCACCGGCACCGCGGTGCACAGCGTGCCGTTGAGCAGCGACAGCCAGTACACCTCATGCGGCAATGCCAGCGCATGCAGCGGCCGCAGCAGCAGGAACTGGCCGATGCACAGCACGCTGGCCACGCTGCTCGCGTACGCGGTCAGGCGCACCGCGCCGACCCGCGCCACCAGCTGGCCGCTGCCGACCAGGTACAGCGCGTAGGCCAGCGCGCTGCCGAACACCAGCAGGCCGCCCCAGGCGGTGCGCGCGCCGCCGACCTGCAGGTCGTGGCCGAACGCCAGCAGCACGCCGACGTAGCTCAGCGCCAGCGCCCACAACTGCTGCCGCGGTGGGCGGCGGCCGAACGCGACCATGCCGATCAGCAGCACCAGGGTCGGGGTCAGGTACAGGATCAGCCGCTCCAGCGTCGCGGTGATGTAGGCCAGGCCGAGGAAGTCGAGATAGCTGGCCAGGTAATAACCCAGCACGCCGAGCACGAAGATCCGCCAGCGCTCGCCGCGCTGCAGCGGCGCCGCGCGCCGCGCGGCCCATACGCCCATCGCCAGGAAGCACGGCAGCGCCACCAGCATGCGCAGCGCCAGCAGCGTCACCGCGTCGACGCCGTAGCGATAGCCGAGCTTGACGATGATCGCCTTGCCGGAGAACGCGATCGCGCCGCTGGCGGCGAGCAGCACGCCGGCCAGGTCCAGGCGCAAGGCGCCCGGCGCGAGCGCGGCGGATACCGCCGAGCGATCGGGTGCGCTCATCGCGGCACGAACCGCGCGATGCGGCGAAACGGAGACGGGAAGCAAGCCATGCCGCCATTCTAAGGCGGCACGCAACCGCATCGGGAGGAAGTGGCCGGGACTCGGGACCGGGGACTCGGAGAGGCAAAAGCCTGCGCCAGGAATTCGCCATTGCGCGGCCCAGCGCTACCGGATAAAAAAAGCCGCGCATCGCGCGGCTTTTTTTTATCCGAGTCCCGAGTCCCGAGTCCCGAGTCCTTCAACGGATCAACACCACCTCTTCCGCCGACGTCGGATGGATCGCCACCGTGTCCTCCAGCTGCCGCTTGGTCACGCCCAGCTTCAGCGCCACCGCGAAGCCCTGCAGGATCTCGTCGGCGCCGTCGCCGAGCAGGTGGAAGCCGACCACGCGCTGCTCCTCGCCCACGCAGATCACCTTGAACAGGCTGCGCTGCGGCGATGCCGCCAGCGCGTGCAGCATCGGGCGGAAGTTGCTGCAGTAGGTGCGCACCGCGTCGCCGTGGCGTTCGCGCGCCTGCTCTTCGCTGAGCCCCACCTGGCCCAGCGGCGGATGCGAGAACACCACGCTGGGCACGTTGTCGTAGTCCAGCCGCGCATGCGGCTGGCCGCCGAACAGGCGGTCCATCAGGCGCCGCCCGGCGGCGATCGCCACCGGGGTCAGCCCGACCTTGCCGCCGACGTCGCCGATCGCGTAGATGCCGGGCACGCTGGTGTTCTGGTAGTCGTCCACCCGCACCTCGCCCTTCTCGCCCAGCGCCACGCCCAGCGCCTCCAGGCCGATGCCGCGGGTGTTCGGGCGGCGCCCGACGGCGAAGAACACCTGGTCGAAGCCGGCGCTGGGGTTGTCGTCGCGATCGTGCAGCTGCAGCTCGCCGTCGCCCCCGGCGCGGCGCAGCGCGCGCACGCGATAGCCGAAGTGCATGCGCACGCCCTGGTGGCGCAGGTTCTCGCCCAGCTGCGTGGCCAGTTCGGCATCGAACCGCTCCAGCAGCCGCGTGCCCTGCACGAACACCTCCACGCGGCTGCCAAGCGCCTGCAGCACGCCGGCCAGCTCCACCGCGATGTAGCCGCCGCCGACGATCGCCACCCGCGGCGGCGCCTGACACAGGTTGAAGAAATCGTCCGACACCAGGCCCAGCTCGGCGCCTTCGAACTGCGGCCGCAGCGGATGCGCGCCGGTGGCGATGACGATGTGCGCGGCGCTGACCCGCACGCCGTCGTCGCATTCGACCGTATGTGTATCGTGCAGCCGGCCGCGCCGCGGGATCAGCACGATGCCGTCGCTGTCCAGGCGCTTGCGGTAGCTGGCGTGGATGTTGGCGATGTAGCCCTGCCGGTGGGTGACCAGTTCGGCCCACGCCAGCCGTGGCTCGGGCAGGTCGAAGCCGATATCGCGCGCCAGGTTGACGCGCCCGGCCAGGTCCGCCGCCAGCCACATCGCCTTCTTCGGCACGCAGCCGACGTTGACGCAGGTGCCGCCGAGTTCGCCCGGCTCGAGGATCGCCACGCGCGCGCCGTGGTGGGCGGCGCGGAACGCGGCCGCCAGTCCGCCCGAACCGCCGCCGAGCACCAGCAGGTCGTAGTCGTACGCCGCCGCGCTCACTGGAAACGCTCCACGCGGTACGGGGTTGGATCGATCGCGGGCGCTCGCCCGGTGATCAGGTCGGCCATCAGTTGTCCTGTCGCACAGCTCATGCTGATCCCGAGCATGCCATGGCCGGCCGCAAGCCATACGTGAGGATGCCGCGGCGAACGGCCCAGCGCGGGCAGATCGTCCCAGGTCATCGGCCGCCATCCGTACCAGCGTTCGCGCAGCTGCGGGCCGGCCGGCTCGCGCAGGTAGCGCCGCGCGGCGCGTTCCAGCGCGGCCAGCCGGGTCTGGTTCAAGCGCGTGTCGTGGCCGGAGAACTCCATCGTGCTGCCGAGCCGGAACCCGCTGCCCCAGGTGGTGACGCACACCTGCGGATCCTTCAGCACCACCGGCCGCGTCGGCGCCAGCGTTGGCCGCGTATAGGTGATCGAATAGCCCTTGCCGGGCTGGATCGGCAGGCGCAATCCCAGCGTGCGCGCGAGCGCCGGCGACCACGGCCCCATCGCCAGCACCGCCTCGCGGCCGCGCCGCGGGCCGCGCTCGGTGTCCACGCGCACGCCGTCGGCGCCCGGGTCCAGCGCCAGCACCCGGCACCGCTCCTCGATCGTCCCGCCGCGCTCGCGCACCGCGCGCGCCAGTTCGGCGGCATAGCGGTCCGGGCGCAGGTGCGCGTCGCCCGGGAAATGCACCGCGCCGACCACGCCGTCGCGGAACGCCGGCTGCTGGCGCAGATACTCGCGCCCGTCGATCACCCGGGTACGGATGCCGAGCCGTTCCAGCGCGGCGCACTCGTCCGCGTAACGCTCGAAGTTGCGCGGGTCGCCGAACACGTAGTCCAGGCCGTCCTCGCCGAACTCGCACTGCAGCCGGTAACGCCCGATCCAGTCGACCAGCCGCGTGCGCGAATCGTTGAGCAGGGCCGCGCGCGCCTGCGCGCTGGCGGCCCAGTCGCGCCGGTTGCAGCGCGCGCCGAAGCGCAGCAGCCAGCGCCACAGCGCCGGGTCCAGGCGCGGCCGGATGTACAGCGGCGCGTCCGGCCGCAACATCCAGCGCAGCGCGCGCCAGGGCACGCCGGGCGCGGCCAGCGGCGGCGCGTGGCTGGGGGTGATGGTGCCGCAGTTGCCGTGCGAGGTGGCGCCGCCGACCGTCGCCGCTTCCAGCACCCGCACCTGGCGGCCGGCATCGAGCAGGGACAAGGCGGTGGCCAGCCCGATCGCGCCGCCGCCGATGATCAGCGCATCGTCTTGGGGAGAGGTGTTCACCGCGCCAGTCTAGGGCGATTGCGCAGCGCGCCGGCGCAGCGGTTGCCAGCGCAGATAGGTCGCCGACCGCCACAGCCACTCCACCGGGCCGAAGCGGAAATGGCGCAGCCACAGCGGCGACAGCGCCACCTGCACGGCGAACAGCGCGAACCCGAACGGGATCTGCCAGGCCCGCGGCAGGCGTTCGAAATAGCCCAGTCCGTAGCCGTAGAACAGCGTGGTGCACAGCAGCGACTGCAACAGGTAGTGGGTCAACGCCATGCGCCCGGCCGGCGCCAGCCAGCGCAGCGCGTGCTCGGCACGCACGATCCACGCCGCATAGCCCAACGCCATCATGCCGCTGCCGACCGCGCCCAGCGCGAACGCCGCGCTCAGGCGCAGGTCCAGCCGCGCCGGATCCATCCAGGGCTCCAGGGCGAAGCTCAGCAGCATCAGCGCCGCGCCCAGCGGCAACACCGCCCAGCGCAGCGCCGCCAGCAGCCGCCGATGCCGCGCCGGCGCGGCGGCCAGGCCGCTGCGCACGCACCAGGTGCCGAGCAGGAACATGCCGAAGATCGTCGGCGCGTTGAACACCAGCCCCTGCAGCGTGGCCCCCAGATCGCGCAGGCGCTGCGCGGTCGCCTCGGCGTAGCTGCCGTGCCCGAACGCCTGGCGCTGCCGTTCGATCTCCTGCGCGGCGTGCTGCGCCTGCTCGGCCATGCCCTGCCGCCATGCCACCGCGCCGTGCGGGTCCAGCTGCGCCAGCGAGCCGACCGCGCCGAACAGCAGCATCAGCAATGGGCCGCACAGGTAGGCGGCGATGCCCAGCCACGGCAGCCAGCGCGTGGGCGCCTCGCGGAACGCGAGCAGCGCCAGCGCCAGCAGCGCGTAGGTCAACAGGATGTCGCCGGACCACAGCAGCAGCGCATGCGCCAGCCCGATCAGCAGCAGCCCCGCGCTGCGCCGCAGGTAGAAGCCGGTGAACGGACGCCGCGCCGCTTCGGCGCGCTGCGCCATCACCGCAAAGCCCATCCCGAACAGCAGCGAGAACAAGGTGTAGAACTTGCCCTGCACCAGCAGGTAGACCGCCGCGTCGGCGATGCGGTCGGCGCCGCGCAAGGCGGGATCGAGCCCGGTCAGCGCCGCGTTGAGCGGGCCGGCCAGCGCCTCGATGTTCATCAGCACGATGCCGAGCAGGCAGGCGCCGCGCAGCACGTCCAGCGTGGCGATGCGCTCGGCGGGCGCGACGGGCTGCAGGAGGGGAACGGAAGACGCCAAGTCGCTGCTACCGATTAACGGAGCCGGCGATTATCCACTGCCGCAGACCGCTGGCGCTGCCTGCGCGCGCGGCGAGGTCGAGCCCCGAGGCGCCGGACGCGAAGCCGGCCGGCGGCGGCGGGGCCGGTGTGTCGAACGAGCGGTGCCGATCAGCGGCGCGGCGTGGTGCAGGACGCGCACGGCCTGGGTTGCGCCGTGGCCGTACGTACCCTCACCCCAACCCCTCTCCCGATGGGAGAGGGGCTCAGATGTGGGAGAGGTCTCAGCATGGCTGGGTGGCAGCGACCGAGGCGCGGCAGCCGCCGTCAGTGCGCGCGTCGCCGATTGGCCGATACGGGCTGGCCGCAAGCCCCTATCGCCGCCCGTCGAGCGCGGTCTGCGAGGTGGCCGGCCGCGGCCTCGCTCAGTGGTGGTGCCCGCCGTCGCCGTGCACGTGGCCGTGCTCCAGCTCTTCGGCCGAGGCTTCGCGGACCTCGAGGATCTCCACGTCGAAATGCAGGTCCTTGCCGGCCATC
Source organism: Xanthomonas sp. (assembly GCF_017163755.1). GTDB lineage: Bacteria > Pseudomonadota > Gammaproteobacteria > Xanthomonadales > Xanthomonadaceae > Xanthomonas_A. The sequence continues at coordinate 29,015 of NZ_JAFIWC010000005.1, read as the reverse complement.
GGGTGGTTCAGGTCGACGTCCACCACGCTCATGCCGACCTTCTGCACGGTCACTGCGCGCGGGCCGAAGTTGGTCTGCAGCACCACCTGCATGCCCGGCTGCAGCCGGGTCGCGCCGAAGTGCTTCTTCGGCACGCGCTGGGTCAGGCCTTCGCGGTATTCGCCGTAGGCGTCGCTGGCCGCCACGTCCACGCCGAAGCTCTCGCCGCCTTCCTTGTCCATCATCGCCTGCTCCAGGCCCGGGATGATGTTGCCGTGGCCGACCAGGATCGCCAGCGGATCGCGGTCCTTGGAGGTCTCGATCGGCGCCTGGCCGGCTTCCGAGACGGTGTAGTGGAAACGGACGACGCGGTCTTTTTCGATCTTCATGTGCAACTCTGCGCTATGGCTGCCGGGGGCAGACGGAGGGACGGCTTGTCGGCCGACGGGAGCGCCGCCATGATGGCGGCCATCTAAGGTCGCGCATTATCCCGGCTCCATGCATAACAAGCCAGTTTCACCGCACGCATGGCGCCGGGCGTCGCTCGCCGGGCTGCTGTGCGCGCTCGCGCTGGCCGGCTGCGGCCGCCAGGACGTGCGCCCCTCGCGCCCGCCGCCGGCGATGCGCAGCTGGCCGCAGGTGCCGCCGGCCGACCCGGCCGCGGCCAACGCGGTGCTGATGCGCGCGCTCGGGCTGGTCGGCACGCCCTATCGCTACGGCGGCAACACCCCCGAGTCCGGCTTCGACTGCAGCGGGCTGGTCGCCTACGTCTACCGCGACATGCTCGACCTGAAGCTGCCGCGCACCTCGCACGACCTGGCCGCGGTGCAGGGCCCGCGGATCGAGCCGCAGCGCCTGGCCGCCGGCGACCTGGTGTTCTTCGGCAGCGGCGGCAGCGTCAGCCACGTCGGCATCTATGTGGGCGAAGGCCGCTTCGTGCATGCGCCCAACAGCGGTGGAACGGTGCGCCTGGACTACCTGGATGGCCCGTATTGGCGCGACCACTATTCAGGCGCGAAGCGGGTTTTGCGGTGATCTGTGGTGCGCGTCACATTCATAATTACGAAATATTAACGCCATTTGAACTTTCACTTGCCCTGCACAGGGCATCATCGCGCATCGTTTGATTTTGTGATCGAAGCGTGACGACTGAAGCCAAGACCTCTCCAGGCAAGACCGCCGCTCGCCGCCGGGCCGCCTTCCGCCTCTTCTGCAGCGCCTCGCTCTGTTTCTCGGCCCTTCCGGCCCTGGCCCAGTCCGCTCCCACCGACACCGCCGCCGCGGTGGTCCCCGAACAGATCGGCGCCGTCGCCGCCCCGGTGACCGGCGTGCCCGCCACCACGGCCGCCGCCAAGCCGGCGCCGGCCGCCCAGGCGCAGAACGCGGCGCGCAGCAAGGCCGACGCCGCGGCCACCGCCACCCTGGCCGCGCTGCTGCCGCACCTGGCCGCCAACGACACCATCCCGCTGATGGACCGCTCGGCGATGTTCGCCGGCGACATCAGCCGCCTGCTCGCCAACTACGACGTGTCCCAGCCGCCGCTGCGCGAAGGCGTGGTGCCGGGCGGCGACAAGGTGCAGTCGGTGCTCAAGCGCGCGATGACCCTGCTGGGCACCCCGTACCGCTGGGGCGGCGACACGCCGGACGGCGGTTTCGACTGCAGCGGCCTGATCGGCTATGTGTTCCGCACCGCGCTGGGCATCGAGCTGCCGCGCGTGTCGCGCGAGATGGCCCACGAAGCCAATGCCGAACTGATCAAGGACCGCAACGCGCTGGCGCCGGGCGACCTGGTGTTCTTCGGCCGCAAGGGCCGCGTCGACCACGTCGGCCTGTACGTCGGCGAAGGCCGCTTCCTGCACGCGCCGAGCCGCGGCAAGGACGTGCGCGTGGACACGCTGACCAGCGGCTACTGGAGCGCGAAGTTCCTGCAGGCGCGCCGGGTCGCGATGTAAGCGACGCGACACAGCCGCACCGGAAAGGCCGCTGGGAACAGCGGCCTTTTTTGTGCGCCCGGGTCAGTCAGGCTTGGTAGTGGGAGATGGTGTCCTCGATCCCCTTGCTCAGCTCCATCACCTTCAGCGCGTACTCGGCCAGGCGGCGGTCTTCCGGCGTGCCCGGCTGCCAGGTCGGGACCGGCGACGGCTTGCCCTCGACCCCGTCCAGCGCCACGAACACGATGATGCAATGCGTGCACAGCCGCGAATCGCCGCCCATCGGGTCGCGCGCGCGCACGTCGATGGCGAAATGCATGCTGGTGCTGCCGGTATAGACCAGCTTGGCGCTCACCGTGACCATGTCGCTGATCCGGATCGGCGAGACGAAACGGATGCCGCCGACGGCCACCGTCACGCTGTAGCGGCCGCTCCAGCCCACCGCCGCGGCATAGCCGACCTGGTCGATCCATTTCATCACCACCCCGCCGTGCACCTTGCCGCCGTAGTTCACGTCGCTGGGTTCGGCCAGGAATCGGAAGGTCAGTTCGCGTTGCACGCCGCTCATCGGTGCTCCATGGCACGGGAAGGAAGCGCGAGTCTGCCACGGCGCCCTGCCCGATGGCCGCTTCCGCGCGCGGCCGGCGTTCTACTTGCCAGTACCACTCCGCAGGCGACGCACCGATCGCGGCCACCGGCCGCGACCGCGCCCCCGCCCGCCTCCTGCGGAGGTTCCGGTCCGGACGTGGGGCGGCACGGCCGGCGTTTGCTGCGATTTCCCTGCGCACCCGCCGGCGCCGACGCTCGATGGCGGACTACGCATGGCGGCAATGCCCGATTTCTGCAAGCGCTGCATCATCTGGTTCGGCCACCCCGGCGGCAGCGAACGCGACGCGCTCGCCGCGGCGGGCTGGCGCCTGCGCGCGGTGGCCCCGGGCGACGCGGCCGGCATCGGCCTGCGCGGCGACGACACGGTCGTGGGCATGGTCGACCTGCGCGACGGCGCCACCGACGGCCTGGCCCAGGTCGAACAACTGCTCGGCGACCACCGTTACCTGCCGCTGGTGGCGATGACCTCGGCGCGCACGCCGACCCGGGAGCCGCGGGTGCAGCGCCTGCTGCGCAGCTGCGTGGACACCTTCGCGATGCCGCTGGACCTGCCGCGGGTGCTGCGCACGCTCGACGGCCTGGGCGGCGAGGCATGCCGCGCGCACGGCGGCATCGACGCGCTGATCGGGCAGAGCCCGGCGCTGTGCGCGACCCGTGCCAGCGTGCGCAAGCTGGCGCCGGTGGACCTGCCGGTGCTGATCACCGGCCAGACCGGAACCGGCAAGGAGGTCGCCGCGCACGCGCTGCACGACCTGTCGCCGCGCCGGCAGCGCCCGTTCGCCGCGATCAACTGCGGCGCGCTGCCGCCCAACCTGGTGCAGTCGGAACTGTTCGGCCACGAACGCGGCGCCTTCACCGGCGCCAGCGCGCGGCGCCTGGGCCTGTTCGAGTCCGCCGCCGGCGGCAGCGTGTTCCTCGACGAGATCGGCGACCTGCCGCTGGACGTGCAGACCAACCTGCTGCGCGTGCTGCAGGAAGGCACCATCGAACGCGTCGGCAGCCACCAGCCGGTGCAGGTGGACGTGCGCATCATCGCCGCCACCCACGTGGATCTGGAGCGGGCGGTGGAGCATGGCCGTTTCCGCAGCGACCTGTACTACCGGCTCAACGTGCTGCGCCTGCACATGCCGCCGCTGCACGAGCGCGGTGGCGACATCGAACTGCTCGCGCAGCATTTCCTGCAGGCCTTCCGCAGCCGCCACGCCACCCGCGCGCGCGGCTTCAGCCATGCCGCGCGCGCGGCGATGGCCACGTTCGCCTGGCCCGGCAACGTGCGCGAACTGCTCAACCGGGTGCAGCGCGCCGCGGTGGTGGCCGAAGACGAACTGATCAGCCCGGTGGAACTGGAACTGTCGGCGCCCAGCGGCGACGGCCACGCCCCGCTGGACACGGCGCGCGCGCAGGCCGAACGCGACGCGCTGCTGCGCTGCCTGCACGAAAGCGCCTTCAACGTCAGCGCCTGCGCGCGGCGCATGCAGCTGTCGCGGGTCACCGTGTACCGGATGTGCCGCCGTCATGGAGTGGCCCTCGAGAAGATGAGGGAATAAGGAAACGACGCGCCGATCCGGGCTTGCAGAGAGCGCCGGCAATGCCACACCGAATCCCCAATCCCGAAATCCCCAATCCCCGACCTACAACATGTAGGGCAACTTGAACGCCAGGCTGAAGTCCGGCGAATCCGGGGTCAGGCCGATGCCGAGCATGCTCACCAGCGTGGCGTGCTGGTTCAGCGCGTAGGTGACGCCGAGGTTCAGCGTGGCGGCATTGCCGTCGCTGCCGATCACCTTGACCCACTGCCCGCCCTGGTAGCGGGTGGACGCGCGCGCGTTGAGTTTGTCGCTGAAGGACAGGCTCAGGCTGGTGCGCTCGTTGAACGCGAAGGCGACGCCGGCGCCGAAGTAGAACGCGCCGCCCAGGCGCACTTCGCCGGGATTGACCGTGTCCGGGTTGCTGTCCAGGTCGTCGAAGCTGCGCGCGAAGGAGTGGATGTAGCCGACGTTGGCGAACAGGATCGCCGGATCGGCGGTCTTCACCGCCGACAGGCCCACGTTGGCCTGCCACACGCCGTTGCCGGTGGGCTGGCGGCTGGGCACCGCGAAGCGGATGAACTGGTCGTCGTCGCGCTCGAGCACGCGCCAGTCCACGCCGTAGGGCGCGCGCCCGGTCGGCGCGGTCACGCCGAGCGTGGCCACCGTCTCCGGGCGCCAGCCGCGCTCCTGGAACAGGCGGTAGTTGGCGCCGAGCGTCGCGTCACCGATGCCGTTGCCGTCGGTCTGCTCCTGCGCGATGGCCGCCGCCGACCCGCCCGCGCCGCCCTTCTGGTACACGGTCTTGCGCGCCACGTAGGGCACGTCCAGGCTCATCGTCAGGCGCGGACTGATGCCCCAGCGCGCGGCCAGGTCGTAGGTCAGCGAATCGGATTCCACGTTCTCGATCGCGATGTTGCCGAGAAAGATCGCATCCAGCGCCAGGAAGCCGTTCAGGCTCAGCTGCTTGCGATCGTAGCGCGCGTAGGTGAGGCTGTTTTCGAGGGTGAGCTTCTGGTTGAACAGCACCGCCTGCTGCTGCTTGACGTCGTCGACGCTGCGCCGCGAGGCGTCCTTCGCGTCCTGCGCCTCGGCGGCGCTGCTGGCGTAGCTGTCTGCCGACGGCGGCGGTGGCGCGGCGGCGACCGGCGCGGCCGGCGCCGCGAGCGCCCCGGCCTTGCCGTTCAGGCGTGCCTGCATCGCCTGCACCTGCATGTCCAGTTCGCGCAGGCGCCGCACTTCCTGCGCATAACTGGCCTTGAGCGTTTCCAGCCTGGCCAGCAGCGCCTGGACCTCGGCGGCGTCGGCGGCCTGTTCCTGCGCCAGCGCCGGCATCGCGGCGGCGGACAGCGTCAACGCCAGCGCCAGCGCCAGCGGCCGCTGCGAAGGCGGCGCAGGCGCGCGGAGCCCGCCGTGCCGCTGCCTCACCGCCCCACTCCGGTACCCAGCCCGCGCGCGAAAGAGATCGCCTGCGCCACGTGCTGGGTGAGCGGTGCGGTGTCGCCCAGCGACTGCCGGACCAGGTCGATCTGCAGGCGGTTGCTGACCTGCTGGCCGTCGCCGCTGAGCTGCACGCTCTGGCCGACGCTGCCGTTGCGGATCCACTGCTGCACCGCGCCCTGGCCCTCGACCTGCAGCAGCACGCGCGCCGCGTCGCCGTCGTAGCTGGCCAGCGCCTGCGCGCCGCCGAGTTGCTGGCCGACGCTGGCGGCCGCGCCGCCCGTATCCGCCGACGGCGCCGCGCCGTCGCGCACGCGCAACTGGGCGTGGTTGCTGGCGCGGTTGCCGTCGCCGGCGATCTGCACGCCCTGCACCAGCCCGGACACGTTCTGCAGCCCGGCGGCATCGACGCTGCGCGTCGCGCCCGCTGCGCCGCCCGGCAACGGCGCGTCGGCGGCGGTGATGCTGACGCTGGGGCTGAAACTGAGCCGGGGCGTGGCGCCGCCGCGGGAGAAGTCCATGCCCAGGGTCAGCGCGCTGTGCAGGACCTGGCCGCTGCCGGTCTGCCATTGCGACACCATCGACACCCCGAACCACGCCACCGCGTCGCCGCCGACGGTGTAGCGCCCGCGCATCAGGTTCAGCTCGGGGTCGGGGATCTCCTTCAGCCCGGTTCCGGGCGCGGCCGGCGCATCGGCGGCGCTGGCCAGCGACGGGCACAGCAGCGCCAGCAGCAGCCACGGATGGGGCGTGCGCGTGCAAGAGAGGGGCGACATGGCAAGACTCCTTTCAGAAAAGATCGGCATGGGTGAAGCCGAAATCGACCAGCTCCGCGTCGGTGATCGGCCCCTGGCGCGCGTACAGCGCGCGTGCGCTGGGCTTGCTGCCCGGCTGCAGCAGCACGGTGTTGCGATCGAAGTCGCTGCCGATCACCACGAACACCGCGCGCGAGGGCCACGACGCCAGGAACTCGTCCACGCCGATGCTGCGGTTGCCCAGGATCGGATCGGCCAGTTCGACGCTGTCGCCCTGCACCTGCTTGAGCACCACGAAGTGGCGGAAGCCGCGCACGTCCATCAGCACCAGGCCGGGCACGCGCAGCGACTGCAGGCGGGTTTCGTCCACGCGGTAGCCGCGTCCGCGCAGCCCGAGCGATTCCACGTAGCGTTTGATGTCCAGCAGCGAGAATCCGCGCTGGCGCACCAGTTCCGGGTCGGAGACCCCCATCATGCCTTCGATCACCGTGCTCTCGTCGGTGTCCAGGCGGTAGGCGTAGCGCAGCACCGTGGCCAGCGCGGCGGCGCCGCAGCTGTAGTCGGTGCGCTGGCGCACGATGTGGCGGAAGCGGCCTTCCTGCATGCTCTCCACTTCGCGTACGTACGTGCTGCCGTCGGGCAGCACGCCGCCGAAGCGGACTTCGCCGGCGCGCGACGGCGCCGCGGCGGCCAGCGAGCACGACAGCAGGAACAACGCGATGCGCATCGGTCACCTCGAATTCGGGAAAGGAGCCCTCGCCGCGCGGGTGGGCGCGGCGAGGAGTCCAGGGAACGCCGGCGCTTGGAGGGGCACCGGGTGTCGCACTGACGCCGGTTGCCTGCGCAACCGTTGCCGCGTTACTCGCTGCCGCCACCGCCGCCGGTGGACGGCTGCGCCACGGCCAGGGCCAGGCTGTTGGCCTGCAGGTTGCCGGTGCCGGCGGCGACGTTGACGCCGATGTTGCCGGAGGCGTTGGCGAAGGCGCTGCCGCTCAGCGAGGCGGTGTTGGTCGCATCGACCACGATGTAGCGCGTGGTGGCGACGCTGCCGCTCAGCTCCGCGTACAGGTCGGCCACGCCCAGTTCGAGGAAGCCCAGTTGCCCGGACTCGCTGCCGCTGTAGCTGCCTTCCTCGTCGGTGTCGAAGGCGATGCCGCCGACGCCTTCGGCGTACGGGTTCATCACCGCGCCCTGCGTCTCGTTGTCCCAATCGCTGTGCCCGGTGGCATTGCCGGCCGGATGGCTGTCGCCGGTCCAGTTGTCCGGATAGAAATTGGTCTTCTGGTACGCGTTGCCGGTGCCGCTGTAGCTGCCCGAGCTGGAGCCCTCGTAGACGCCGTAGCCCAGCGCCGCGGTCCAGCCGCTGACCGGGCCGCTCAGCGACACGTCGGTGGTCTCGGTGTACTCCTGCACGATGCCCGCGTTGTTGACCATGTTGCCGGTGGACACCTGGTTGGAGCTGATGCTGGACTGCGCGTACGCGGTGGTGGCCACCGAGGCGGCCAGCGCGTTCTTCTGCCCGTTGTTGTTGCCCGAGGCGACGTTGACGCCGATGTTGCCCGAGGCCCCGCTGAAGGCGTTGCCGCCCAGGCTGGCGGCGTTGGTGACGCCGAGGTTCATGGTCTGGTTGTTGGCGCCGTACTGGTTGACGAACACCTCGGCGTCGGCCATGCCGAAGCTGAAGCTGGCGTCGGCCGCCGACAGCGCCGCGGCGTTGTCCTGCGCGTTGTTGTCGCCGGCGGCGGCGTTGAAGCCGAGGTTGCCGGCGGCGTTGCTGCCCACGTCGTCGGCGATCGAGGCCTCGTTGCTCAGCTTGTCGTTGAGCGCGCCGTTGGCGGTGATCGACTGGCGGTTGTCGATGATCGCGATCGCCGCCGAGTCCAGATCGATGTCGCCGCTGATGCTGGGATCGCCGGAGAATTCGATGTCCGAACTCAGCCGCAGGTCCTTCTCCAGGTTGACCTCCACGTTGTGCCGCGAACGGTCGCCCTGCTGGTGATCGCGTTCACCGGCCTGTGCGGCCGTGCTGGCCGCCAGCGCGGAAACCGCCATCGCCAGCAACGTCCACTTTCCGTTGGTTTTCATGTCGCCCTCTCCTAGTGTGTGGTGCTTATCGGGTGGTTTGATTGCTCACGGACCGGCCTGCACGGAAAGACTGAATTGGTTGTCCGCCGCATTGCCCGAGCCCGCGATCTGATTGAGTTGCAGCACGCCTTGGAAACCGCGCAGCGCGGTGGCTTCCACCGCCACGCTGCGGGTTCCGGTTCCGCCGACGGCGTCGCCGGCGTTCCGCTCCCCTGCCGACGCGACCACGGCGCTCGAGGCCAGGGCCTCGTCGCTCGCTTCGCGTATGCCCTGTTGCGCCAGCGACGCGGCGACGGAATTGAGTTCCGCGTTGCCGCTGCCGCTGGCCTGATTGATCGACGCCAGTCCGCTGGCGCCGCGCAGCGCGTCGCCGCCCAGCCGCGCGCTGGCATGCAGCGGGCCGTCGTGGCGGTCGTCGCCATGGACCTGCGCGGCCTGCACCGTGGCCAGCGCTTGCGTGCCGCTGGCGAAGCTGCGCAGGTTGGCCTGCAGGTTGAGGTCGCCGGCAGCCAGGTTCGCGGCGATGGCGCCCTGCGCACCGGCGAAGCTGCGTCCGTCGATGCGGCTGTCGGCCAGGTAGCCGAGCATCGCGCGGTAGTCGTCGCGCTGCTGCGCCGGCGCCGCGGCGCTGGCCAGCGCAAGCAGCCACGCGCTGCAGGCGGCGAAGGCGGGACGCATCTCAGCGGCCCGCGCCGGCGGCCGGCTGCGCCAGCGGGAACTGCGCCAGCGCGCCGCGCACCTGATCGCCGATGCCGCGCGTGGCGCTGCCGACCGCGCCCATCGGCACGCCGATGCCCTGGCTCAGCGCGGCGCCGGACAGGCTGCCGCCCGCGCCGCTGGCGCGGCCCAGCGTGCCCTCGATCGCGCCGCCGGCGATGCGCTCGACGCGGCTCGCGCCGCCGGCATGGCCGGGCGCGGCGGCGGTGGCATCCATCGCCGCGTAGTCGCCATCGGACAGCTCGTCCAGGCCGCCGCCCAGGGTCTGCTGCAGTTCGCGCTCGGGGGAGGGGTCGGCGATCAGCGCCATGCCGGGCGGCGCGGGACGATAGGCCGGACGCGCAGAGACATCGCGCAGCACGACGATCTCGCCGGGCTGCGCCTTGACGCCCTGGCGCGCGCCGGAGGCCAGCGCCAGCGCCGGAAACAGCGCCAGCCACGCCGCGGCGCCGATGCCGCGTAGAACCCGATGCCTGGCTGCAGTGTCCATGTTCCCTGCCCCGCTGAAGTGTGTGCGGAGCTGGGAGCAGTTACCGTGCCAAGCCAATATCTACTTAAAAATCAATCGTTTGAGATTCTCGCGCAGGCTCGGCAGTGGCGGTTGTGTAACGGCATCGGGCCGCCGGGCCGGGCGCTGGCGGCGGCGAAACCGGCTTAGTGGGCGCCGCCGCGCGCCGTGCGCCGAGCCTGGCATTGGCGCGGCGCTTCCGCCAAGTCGTTGATCCGGCTCGAGATCAGGGTCTTGGCGATACCGGCAGCAAGGGCGTCCGCGCACGCATGCGGACGAGCGCCCGGGCAGAAAGGCCCCTGTTGCAGCGCTGCAACACGTGCCCGCTTACAGGTTTACACCCCCCGGAGCGAGGCGGCCTTCCTCATCCAACCGATTCTGGGGGAGCGGCTATCGGTGGCCTGTGGCCGTCAACCGCGACCGGCCCTGGCGGTACATCGTCGGTCGCGAATGAAGCCGCTCCCACCTTTTCGACGCGGACGTCGGCCGAAATGCTTCAGCGCGCATCACCAACGCGACGCATGCGAGCCGTGACCGGACTGGCCGCCAGCGGCCTCAGCCATCCGCCGTTCCCCGCCGCGCCACCCAGGCCATGCCGACCGACGCCGGCGCGGTCTCGACGAAGCCGAACTGCGCGTACAGATGGCGCGCCTCGCCATCGGCGAGCAGCGATACATAGGCGCCATCGGCCGCGTGCGTATCCAGCCAGTCGCGCAGCGCGGCCATGATCCGCCGGCCCAGGCCGCGCCGCTGGTGCGCCGGTTCGACGGCGATATCGACGATCTGGAAGAAGCAGCCGCCGTCGCCGACGATGCGGCCCATGCCGACGACGCGTCCCTGGTGGCGCACGGTGACCGCGAAACAGCTGTTCGGCAGGCCGCGCGCGGCCGCGTCCTGCGACTTGGGCGACAGGCCGGCGGCGACCCGCAGCCGCCGGTAGTCGTCCACCGGGGGCACCTCGGCCTGCACGGCATAGCGCTCTTGGCCGGCCTGGGCGCTCATGCGCGGCGGTCCGCGCCGTCGCCGGCCGGGTCCTCGATGCCGACGTTGGTCGGGGCTGCGTCGTAGACCGCCTGGTCGAGCAGCCCGGTCTCCTTCGCCACCAGCACCGGCACCAGCATCTGCCCGGTGACGTTGGTCATCGTGCGCATCATGTCCAGCACGCGGTCGATCGCGTACAGGTAGCCGATCACCTCCAGCGGCAGGTTGGCCGCGCTCAGCACCACCGTGGCCATCACCACCGCGGTGCCCGGCACGCCGGCGGTGCCGAAGCTGCCCAGCACCGAGGCGATCAGCACCACGAAATACTGGTCGGCGGTCAGCGGCACGCCGGTGTACTGGGCGATGAACACCGCGCACAGCGCCGGGTAGATCGCGCCGCACCCGTCCATCTTGATGCTGGCGCCCAGCGGCACCGCGAACGCGGCGTAGTCCTTGTTGACGCCCAGGTTGTGGGTGATCGAGCGCATCGCCACCGGCATCGCCGCGAAGCTGGACGAGCTGACGAACGCCACCTGCATGCCCGGCGCGGCGCCGCGGAAGAACTTCAGCGGATTGAGCCCGTGCGCCAGCAGCAGGCTGCCGTAGACCAGCACGATGTGCAGCGCGCAGGCCAGGTACAGCGCGAAGACGAAATTGCCCAGCGGCAGCAGCTTCTCGAAGCCGTAGGCGCCGACCAGCGCGGCGATCAGGCCGAAGGTGCCGATCGGGGTCACTTCCAGCACGAAGCGGGTGACCTGGATCATGATCTCGCTCATCTGCCCGGTGAGCTTGCGCGCCTCGGCGACGCGGTCGCCGAGCTTGACCATCGCAAAGCCCAGCAGCGCGGCGAAGAAGATCACCGGCAGGATCGAGCCGCGCCCGGCCGCCAGCACGGTCTCGCCGGCGGCGTTGGTGCGGGTGCCGATGCCGGTCAGCGCGTAGAACGGGTTGGACGGCACCACGTCCAGCAGCACCTTGATCGGGCTGGGCACGTCGCGCGGCTTCCACGCCGCATCCACGCTCAGGCCGAAATGCCCGGCGCCCGGCTGCAGCAACGTGCCCACGCCCAGGCCGATCGCCACCGCCAGCGTCGCGGTGACGATGAACCACAGGAAGGTGCGCCCGCCCAGCGCCGCCACTGACTTCTGCCCGTGCAGCGAGGAGATCGCGTTGATCACCGCGAAGAACACCAGCGGCACCGCGATCATCTTGATCAGGGTGACGTACAGGTCGCCCAGCGGACCGAACCAGGTCTCCGCCGCCGGCCCCATCGCCCAGCCGGCCAGCGCACCGAGCACGAAGCCGGCCACCACGCGCTGCCAGAACGGAATGCGTAACCAGGCCGACACCAGTTTCATGGACGCTATCCGCAAAAACCTCGAAGCCCGTCACCATAACCCAGGGCGGTGCCGGCGGCGACGCCATGGCTGGAAAGGCGGGATGTCATCGGTGTGCCTTTTCGCAGCCGGCATAATGTTCGCGTCTTTTCGTTCAAGAGCCGTCCAACTGCATGCGCCATCTCGTTCCTGCCTTCGCCGCCGCCTCCACCCTGCTGCTGGCCGCCTGCGCCAGCGCGCCGCGCCAGCCGGCGGCCGCCGCGGCGGTGGCCATCGACGTTCCCGCCGTGACCCATCCGCAGGGCGAGACCCCTGACTGGTGGTACCGCAGCGGCGCGGCCAAGGCGGCCGGCAACGGCGCGATGCGCGGCAAGGCCAAGAACGTGATCCTGTTCCTCGGCGACGGCATGAGCCTGACCACGGTCGCCGCCGCGCGCATCCTCGACGGCCAGCGCAAGGGCACCCCTGGCGAGGAGAACCAGCTGTCGTGGGAGGCGTTCCCGGCGACCGCGCTGAGCAAGACCTACAACACCGATTCGCAGACCCCGGATTCGGCCGGCACCATGACCGCGATCACCACCGGGGTGAAGACCCACATGGGCGCGATCGGGGTCAGCGCCGGCAAGCGCGACGCCTGCGCCGACAGCCGCGGCAAGCAGCTGCTGACCTGGCTGGAGCTGGCCGACAGCGCCGGCCTGGCCACCGGCATCGTCACCACCACCCGGCTGACCCACGCCACGCCGGCGGCCACCTATTCGCATTCGCCCGACCGCAACTGGGAAAGCGACACCGACCTGCCGGAAAAGGCGGTGGCCGAAGGCTGCCGCGACATCGCCCAGCAGCTGGTGAGCGCGCGCTTCGGCCGCGGCCCGCAGGTGATGCTGGCCGGCGGCCGCGCGCAGTTCACCACCGTCGAGCAGCGCGACCCGGAATACGACGACAAGGTCGGCCTGCGCCTGGACGGCCGCGACCTGGTCGGCGAATGGCGCCAGCGCCATCCGCAGGGCGCCTACGTGTGGAATCGCGGCCAGCTGGAGGCGGCGCAGGAGGCGCCGGCGCTGTTCGGCCTGTTCGAACCGGACCACATGCAGTACGACCACGACCGCGAGCCGGGCGCCAACGGCGATCCGAGCCTGGCCGAGATGACCCGCACCGCGATCCGCAGCCTGTCGCGCAGCGGCGACGGCTACGTGCTGATGGTCGAGGGCGGCCGCATCGACCACGCCCACCATGCCGGCAACGCGTTCCGCGCGCTGGACGAGACCATCGCCCTGTCCGAGGCGGTCAAGGCGGCGATGGACGCCACCTCGGCCGAGGACACGCTGATCGTGGTCACCGCCGACCATTCGCACACGCTGAACTTCGTCGGCTATCCGCAACGCGGCAACCCGATCCTGGGCAAGGTGCGCGGCACCAGCGGCGAGGACGCCAACACCGGCGAACTGGCGCTTGACGGCAATGGCCAGCCCTACACCACGCTGAGCTACGCCAACGGCCCGGGCCATACCGGCGCCAGCAACCAGCAGCCGGCCGGCGCCAAGACCCATCCGCACGCGCCCAGCGCCTTCGAGCCGGCCAAGGGCCGCCCGGACCTGACCCATGTGGACACCGAGCACCCGGACTTCATGCAGGAGGCGCTGGTGCCGACCAAGTCCGAGACCCATGGCGGCGACGACGTCGGCATCTGGGCGCGCGGTCCCGGCAGCGACGCGTTCCGCGGCAGCCTGGAAGAGAACGTGATCTACCACGTGATCGTGCAGGCGACCCCGGCGCTGCGCGAGCGCCTGTGCCGCGCGGGCACCTGCAACGGCGACGGCGTGCCGGTGGAACTGCCCAAGCCGGCCGCGTTCATGGCCGACGCCGCCACGGCGAAATGAGGACCACGCGGCATCGGCGCACGGTCGCGCGCGGCGCACCCTGGCTGCTCGCGCTGGCGGCGCTGACCGCGACGCCGTACGCCTGGGCGCAGGCCGACCAGGCCTGCCGGCTGGCCGATCCGAACACCGACCGGGACGTCGTGCCCGGCTGCAGCGTCGGCGCCGACGGGCGCCTGGCGCTGTCGCCGCAGGCGGTGCGGCGCCTGCAGTTCGACGCCGATGGCCTGTCCGTGCTGACCGTGGAGAACCAGTTCTACTACGTGCGTGCCGACGGCAGCAGTCTGCCGGTGATCCTCTGGGACAACGGTCCTGACTATTTCGTCGAAGGCCTGACCCGCGGCATCTTCCATGGCCGCATCGGCTTCTACGACCAGCAACTGCGCGAAGTGATCGCGCCGGTCCACGACTTCGCCTGGCCGTTCGAGAACGGCGTGGCACAGGTCTGCGACGGCTGCCGCCGCGGCACGCCCGGTCTCGACGGACACACCCCGATGCTGGGCGGGCGCTGGTACTTCATCGACCGCGCCAACCGCGAAGTGCCCGAACCGGCGCACTGACCGGCGCGCGGGAACGCGACAGGCGCAGGGCTGTCGCGCACGCACACCAGGCACGCGCCGCCGCCTGCGCGACGTCGCGGTGGCAATGGATCTTCGGCGCGGGACGCCGCCGCGCTCCTCCCACATCCGCGACATGGCGCAGGTACCGTGCCGCGGCGTGGTGCGCCGTCCCACCGCCGGGACAGGTCACGCCCGGCATGCGACACGCCGCGCGCGCACCACGCGCAGCGCTCGCGCCCGCTCGCGATCGGCCTGCATGCCGCGTGCGTGCCCGCACCGGCCGCGGTGCGGCAAGGGTGCATTCCCCAATCGCGCCAGCCGGCGCCAGCCTCTAAAGTGACGCGATGACCGCCCGTTCCCCCAGCGCACCGCCCTGCCCCGTGAGCGCCGCCCTGCCCGACCCGGCACCGGCCGCGATGCTGGTCGGTTTCAGCGGCGGGCTGGATTCCAGCGTGTTGCTGCATGCCCTGGCGCAGCAGCCGCACTACCGCCGCGCCGGGCTGCGCGCGGTGCACGTGCACCACGGCCTGCACGCCGACGCCGACGCCTGGGCCGCGCAGTGCGCCGCGGTCTGTGCGGCACTGGCGGTCCCGCTGCAGGTGCTGCGCGTGCAGGTGCCGCGCGACAGCGGCCACGGCCTGGAGGCGGCGGCGCGACAGGCCCGGCGCGCGGCCTTCGCCCAGGCGCTGGCCGCCGGCGAGTGGCTGGCGCTGGCGCAACACCGCGACGACCAGGCCGAGACCTTCCTGCTGCGCGCGCTGCGCGCCTCCGGCCCGGACGGTCTGGCGGCGATGCACGGCCTGCGCGGTTTCGCCCACGGCATGCTGTGGCGGCCGCTGCTGGCGCTGCCGCGCAGCGACCTGCACGCGTATGCGCAGCGGCATGCGCTGCGCTGGATCGAAGACCCGAGCAACGCCGATCCCGGCTTCGACCGCAATTTCCTGCGCCTGCAGGTATTGCCGCTGCTGCGCCAGCGCTGGCCGCACGCCGATGCCGCGCTCGCGCGCAGCGCGCAGCTGTGCGCCGACGGCGCCGAGCTGCTCGGCGAGGAGGACCGCCGCGCGCTGGCGTCGGCGCAGCGCGGCGATGCGGCGCAGCTTTCGGTTGCGGCGCTGTGCGCATTGCCGGCGGCGCGCCGCGCGCGGGTGCTGCGGCTGTGGATCGAGCAGCTGGCGCTGCCGCCGCTGCCCGCCGCCGGCGTCGCCGCGGTCGAGCGCGAACTGCTGACCGCGCGCCACGACGCACAGGCCGGCTTCGCCTGGCATGGCGCCAGCATCCGCCGCTGGCGCGAGGCGCTGTACGCGCACGTCGATCCCGCGCCGCTGCCCGCGGCATGGGAAGCCACCTGGGACGGGCGCGCGCCGCTGCGCCTGCCCGACGGCCGGCAACTGCAACTGCTCGCCGCCGCGCCGCTGGCCTTCGACGCGCCGCTGCGCGTGCACCTGCGCCGTGGCGGCGAGCGCATCGTGCTGCCCGGGCGCCAGCACTCGCACCTGCTCAAGCACGCGCTGCAGCAGGCCGCGGTGCCGCCTTGGCAGCGCGACCGCCTGCCGTTGCTGTCGCGCGGCGACGAACTGCTCGCCGCCGGCGACCGCCTGCTGTCCGCGCCGCTGCATGCCTGGCTGCAGCGCCATGCCGCGCAGCTGCGCTGCGCGCCTTCACCTGCCTCGCATTGACCCTGCCGTCCGCGCCGCGCACACTTCCGCGATGCCCAAGAAGCCCACGAACGACGTTTCCCCGGTGGCCGTCTTCGAGCAATCGCTCGAGGAGCTGGAAGTGCTGGTGGAGAAGATGGAAACCGGCGAGCTGAGCCTGGAACAGTCGCTGACCGCCTACGAGCGCGGCATCGGCCTGTACCGGCAATGCCAGCAGGCGCTGGAACAGGCCGAACTGCGCGTGCGCCTGCTCACCGACCCGGAACAGCCCGACAGCGCCGAGCCCTTCGATCCGCCGCTCCATGGTGGCTGAGGCGGCGTTGGCGCGCTGGCAGGCGCGCGTGGAAGCCGGCCTGCAGCACGCACTGCCCGATCCGGCGCTCGCGCCGCAGCGCCTGCACGGCGCGATGCGCCACGCCGCGCTCGGCGGCGGCAAGCGCATGCGCCCGCTGCTGGTCTACGCCAGCGGCGCGCTGTTCGCCGCCGAGGAGTCGCTGCTGGATGCGCCGGCGCTGGCGGTGGAACTGATCCACGCCTATTCGCTGGTCCACGACGACCTGCCGGCGATGGACGACGACGCGCTGCGCCGCGGCCAACCGACGGTGCACATCGCCTTCGACGAAGCCACCGCGATCCTCGCCGGCGACGCGCTGCAGACGCTGGCCTTCGAACTGCTGGCCAACGCCGACGCCGACGCCGCGCTGCGCGTGCGCTGGCTGCAGACGCTGGCCCAGGCGTCGGGCGCCACCGGCATGTGCGGCGGCCAGGCGCTGGACATCGATGCCACCGGCACGGTGCAGGCGCTGGCCGAGCTGCAGCACATGCATGCGCTGAAGACCGGCGCGCTGATCCGCGCCAGCGTGCGCCTGGGCGCGCTCGGCGGCGGCGCGGAACCCAGCGCGCTGGCGCAACTGGACCGCTTCGCCACCGCGCTGGGCCTGGCGTTCCAGGTGCGCGACGACATCCTCGACATCGAGGCCAGTTCCGAGCAGCTCGGCAAGACCGCCGGCAAGGACGCGGCGCAGGCCAAGTCCACCTATCCGGCGCTGCTCGGCATGGACGGCGCCAAGGCCAAGCTGTCCGAGCTGGCGGTGCAGATGCGCGACAGCCTGGACGCCTACGGCACCCGCGCCGATGCGCTGGCCGCGCTGGCGCGCATGGCGGTCGATCGCTCGCACTGAGCCTCGGCGTCTTGCTGAAGGCAATCGCGCAACGTCGGCTTGCGCACGCGGGACATCGTCCACGGCGTGGCTTGCCGAATGCGCTGACCGTGCGGCACAGGCCATGCGATCGCCTCGCGCACGTTCAGTCGATGCCGGACCGGCGTGCGGCGCAGACGCGGCAGCGAGCCACTAGCGCTTCTTGAATACGGACATCGAAGCGGGCGCCGCATTGCCGGCCACGGCATCAGCCGTGACCATGCGATCCAGGCCGGTCGCGGCTGACGGCGCGGACAACCAGGGTCCTTTCCACGGGTGCGATCGCCCGCAAACAGGCGGGCGTAACGCCCGCTAGCGCGGGCTCAGCTCGACCAGCACCACGTCGTTGGCACGCATCGCAACCTCCAGCTGCGCGCTGCCGTCCTTGCCGACGCGCACTTGACGCAGTTCCGGCGCATCGGCGGTCCTGTGCTGCAACTGGCGCAGCTGTTCGGCGGTCAGCGCCGGCGGCGCGCCCATGCGCAGGTAGGCGCTGTACGCGTCGTTGGCGTCGAAACCGGTGCGGCGGATCGCCAGCGTGTAGGCGCCCGGCGCCAGTCCGCGCAGGCGCAGGCGCAGCGGCGCGGCCGGCGCCGCCGGCAGCACCTGGGTGAAGTACGGGCGGTTGCTCTTGTCCTGGTTCGGCGCGACGAATTCCCAGGCCAGCAGTTTCAGCACGCCGCCGTCGTAGGTGGCGTAGCTCTGCGGATCGGCGTTGCGTAGCTGGCGCTGGCCCAGCGCGTTGAGGTACTTGTAGGCGAAGTACGCCGGCTTGCGGACGCCCTGCGGATTGAGCAGGCCGAAACCGCCCTGGAACGGCGCGGTCGGCGGACCCGGTTCCTCGAACAGGTCGCTGTAGGTCCAGTAGCTCATGCCCTGCACCAGCCCTTCGACCGCCTTGAGCTTGCTCAGGATGTAGGCCGCGCTCAGGTAGGCGTCGTGCACCGGATCGCGCGGCGTGTAGCTGCTGCTCCACTCGGTGAAGTACAGCGGCAGCCCCGGCATCGGCGAAGCCTGGATCTGCTGGCGCACGCGGCGCACGTCGCCGCTGATCGCATCGGGCGCCGGCGACAGCTTGGTGTCGCTCTCGCCCTTCTCGTCCAGGAAGCCGCCGTCCACGCCATAGGTGTGGGTGGTGATGAAATCCAGCGGCGTCCCGTTGGCATGCGCATGGGCGATGAACTCCGGCACCCACGCCGCGCCCGCGGTCGCCGGGCCGCCGACCCGCAGCTGCGGGTCGATGCGCTTGATCGCCTTCGCCGTGGCGGCGTACAACGCGAAATACGCCGGCTGGTCGGCGCCTTCCCAGAAACCGGCCAGGTTCGGTTCGTTCCACACCTCGAAGTACCAGCGGCGCACCTCCTCCTCGCCATAGCGCTGGCGCACGTGGCGCACGAACGCGTCCACCAGCGCGGTCCACTTGTCCAGCTGCGGATGCGAGGTGTTGCCCTTCCAGTAGAAGAGTCGCTGGTCGGAGGTCTTCATCGCCTCCGGGGTGAAGCCGAGTTCGACGAACGGGCGGATGCCCATGCCGAGCATGCGGTCGTACAGCCGGTCGATCCCGCTCCAGTCGTAGACCGGGCGCCCGTCGACCTCGCGATAGGTGCCGAGCACGTCGTGGAAGATCGCGTGGAAGCGCAGGTAGCGGAAGCCCAGCTCGTCGCGGGCCGTGCGCAACTGCGCCAGGCTGTCTTCGCGGCTCAGCGTGCCCGGATAGTCCGCGCCCACCGACAGGTCGTAGAAGCGGTCGCGCGGCGAGGTCGGCCCCTGCACGTCGAGCGCGATCTCGCGCGCCGCGGGCTGCGCCGCGGCAACCGCCGCCAGCGAACCCAGTACAGCGACCAGCAACAGGCGTAGCACTCCCATGACATCCCCTCTCCCAAGGCGCGAACGTTCGACTCTAACACCGGCATGCGCACCAGCAAACCGGGAGCTCACCTGCGAACGCGCCATTCGCGCGTCCGCCGCGGCGAATCGGCGCTGCCGTTTGTGGGATCGAACGCCCGTTTCGCTGGACGGAATCGCAGACAAACGCGCGAACGCCGGATGCCCGCGGATCGCCGGGCTAGTTTGCATACGCCCTCGCATGGGCACTCACTTTTCGAATGGAGAGAGCCTGCATGAAACACGCATCCCTGATCTCGGCGGCAATCGGCTTCAGCCTGGTCGGCAGCATCTCGGCGGCCACCGCGCAATCGCAACTGACGCGCCCGGCCACCCCGCTGCAGGTCGAACTGACCGCGATCGCCGACGCCGATGGCCAGCACCGCGGCCTGGTAGCGGTCACCGTGCGCAACACCGGCGAGCGCATCGCGCGCGTGCCCAGGTGGGAACTGCCGCTGGGCGAGCTGGACGCCAGCCTGTTCGAGATCCAGCGCGACGGCAGCGTGGTCGACTACGTCGGACGCCTGGTCAAGCGCGCCGCGCCGCGCGCGGAAGACTTCGTGATCCTGCAGCCGGGCGAAGCGCGGCATGCGCAGATCGACCTGGGCAGCGCCTACGACCTGTCGCGCAGCGGCAACTACACGATCAACCTCAACGCATCGCTGCAGTACGCCTCGTTCTCCGACGGCAACAGGATGCTGCGCGCCGACGGCCAGCCGCAGACGGTCACCAGCGCCCCGTTGACGCTGTGGTTGGACGGCCGCGGCCGCGCGACGCGCAACGATCTGATGGCCGGGCCGCAGGCGGTGGTCAACGGCATCAACTACGCCTCGTGCAGCAGCAGCCAGATCAGCACCATCGGCAACGCGGTCAACTCGGCGCGCACCTACTCGCAAAACGCCAAGACCTATCTCAACGGCGGCAGCACCGGCGCGCGCTACACCACCTGGTTCGGCGCCTACAACGCCAGCCGCTACAGCACCGCCACCTCCAACTTCGTCAGCATCGACGCGGCGATCGACCAGAACAACGGGCAGGTCACCATCAATTGCGGCTGCAGCGACAGCGCCTATGCCTACGTCTACGCCAACCAGCCGTACCAGATCTACGTGTGCAACGCGTTCTGGAGCGCGCCGTTGACCGGCACCGACTCCAAGGCCGGCACCCTGATCCACGAGATGAGCCACTTCACCGTGGTCGCCGGCACGTCGGACTACGCCTACGGCCAGAGCGCGGCGAAGAACCTGGCCAGCAGCAACCCGGCGCGCGCGGTGAAGAACGCCGACAGCCACGAGTACTTCGCCGAGAACACCCCCGCGCAGAACTGAGCGGCCGGCGCGCGTCCTTTCGGCGTCCGCCGCAGGTCGCGAAGCGGTGCCGGGGGGAACCGGCGAAGTCGGTGGAATCGTGGGCTGCCGGACCGCAAACGGCCGGCGTGATCCGGATTTCGACGCCGCCGCGCCCCAAACGGCTGGCTTCGGACACGTGCCGGCGGCGTCGGCCACGGCGTTCCAAAAAAGAAGGCCCGGCGAACGCCGGGCCTTCTCGTCCAACCCCTGCCGGCGTTGCGCGCTTACTTGATCAGGCGCAGCGCGAACGGGTAGCGGTAGGCGACGCCTTCGTTGGCCTTGATCCCGGCCAGGATGCAGAACACCAGGTTCACCACCCACACGACCGGCATCAGGAAGCCGCCGATGATGACGACGCTGAGCACGATGCAGATCACGTAGGCGATGGCGACGGTGATCTGGAAGTTCAGCGCTTCCTTGGCCTGGTCGTTGAGGAACGACTTGGCCGGGTTGTCCTTGTTCACCAGCCAGATGATCAGCGGCACGATGAAGCCGGCGATGATGCCCGACAGGTGGGTGATCAGGGCGACCGTGCGGTCTTCCTGCGGGCCGGCGGCGGCCGGCGGCGGCGGTGGCGCGGACACGTTGTCGAATTCGCTCATCGGTATTCCCCTTGCTTCGTTGTGAGATGGTTAAGACGCTGGCGCGCCACTCTCGGCGCCAGGCGACGCGCTGTCAAGAGAAGGCATGCGCCGGTCGCGCCGCTACCGGGCTCGCTCGCGGCCGGGCGGCGCAGGCGGCCCGCCGCGCTGGCGCCCGCGCTTGCCCATGCAGATGCCGAGCGCGCCCTTGCCAGGCGGGGCCGACGCGGCGGTTTGCACCGGCCAGGGCGCCGGCAGCCTCGCCGTGTTTCCGACGTATGGCCTCGGCCGGCAGGCCGAGGCTCCAGCTCGCACGGATCGCTATCCGCGCCAGCAGCGCAGTCCGCTCAGTCGTTGCCGGCCACGGTCATCTTGCCGATCAGCACCGAGCCGATGTGCACGTGCGAGCGCACGTCGATGTCGCGGCCGACCGCCTCGATGCGCTGGTACATGTCGCGCAGGTTGCCGGCGATGGTGACCTCGTCCACCGGATAGGCGATGGCGCCGTTCTCGATCCAGAACCCGGCCGCGCCGCGCGAATAGTCGCCGGTGACGTTGTTGACGCCCTGCCCCATCAACTCGGTGACCAGCAGCCCGCGGCGGATGCCGGCGGCGATCGACGCCAGGTCGTCGGCGTTGGCGGCCACCTGTAGGTTGTGCACGCCGCCGGCGTTGGCGGTGGTCTGCAGGCCCAGCTTGCGTGCCGAGTAGCTGCCGAGCACATAGCGCTGCAGCACGCCGGCGCTGACCAGCGGCGCCTCGCGGGTGGCCACGCCCTCGCCGTCGAAGGTGGCCGAGCGCAGGCCGCGGCGCAGGTGCGGCTTCTCGTCGATGGCGAACCAGTCCGGGAACAGCTGGGTGCCGACGCTGTCGAGCAGGAAGCTGGCGCGGCGGTACAGCGCGCCGCCGGATACCGCGCCGAGCAGGTGGCCGATCAGCGAGCGCGCCATTTCCGGCGCGAACAGCACCGGCAGTTCGCCGGTGGCCAGCGACCGCGGCTGCAGCCGGGCCACGGTGCGCTCGGCGGCGTGGCGGCCGATCGCCGCCGGCGCTTCCAGGTCCTCGCGCGCCAGGGCGCTGCTGTACCAGCTGTCGCGCTGCATGCCGTCGCCGTGGCCGGCGATCAGCGCGCAACCAATCGAATGGTGGGTACTGCGCTCGCGGCCGATGAACCCGTGCGAATTGGCGTAGACCGACAGGCTCTCGCTGCTGCCCACCGACGCGCCGTCGGAATTGGCCACGCGCGGATCGGCGTCGCGGCCGGCGGCCTCGCATGCCAGCGCCAGGTCGATCGCCTCGTCCGCGTCCAGCGCCCACGGATGCCAGCGGTCCAGCTCCGGCATCTGCCGCGCCATCAGCGCCGCGTCGGCCAGGCCGGAGGCCACGTCGTCCTCGGTGTAGCGCGCGATCGCGCAGGCCTGGGCCACGGTCGCTTCCAGGCTGGATTCGTGCAGGTCGGCGGTGCTGGCGCTGCCCTTGCGCTGGCCGAAATAGACGGTCACGCCGATACCGCGGTCGCGGGTCGACTCGACCGTCTCCACCGCGCCCAGGCGCACGTTGATGTCCAGCCCGCGCTCTTCGCTGCAGCTGACCTCGGCCTGGCTGGCGCCGAGCTCGCGCGCGCGCGCCAGCAGCCGTTGGGAGATCTCGGACAGCCGGTCCAGGCGATCCAGGCTGTCGTCGCGGCGCAAGTCGGAGGTGATCGCGTTCAATGCTTTATCCTTGTTATGCGGGTCCCTTCGCAGGAGTCCGGCCCTCCATGGCCGGACTTGGAATGGTGCGATTCCTTCGCAAGAGCCCGGCCATCCATGGCCGGACTTGGAATGGTGCGATTCCTTCGCAGGAGCCCGGCCATCCATGGCCGGACTTTCTAATTTGATGTTTCAGACTGATCGAGTAGTACGACCATGCGCGGACGCGACGAAGACACCGGTGAATTCCGCGGCGACAGCCGCAGCCAGCAGCGCCGCGAGGCGCTGGAGATCCTGACCCTGGGCGAGAAGCTGGTGGCGCTGACGCCGGCGCAGCTGGCCAAGCTGCCGGTGCCCGAGTCGCTGGTGCCGCATATCGCCGAAGCCAAGCGCATCACCTCGCACATCGCGCACAAGCGGCAGCTGGCGTTCCTGGCCAAGCAGATGCGGCGCGAGGACGACGAGACCCTGGACGCGATCCGCGAGGCGATGGACGTCAACAGCGACGGCGCGCGCCGCGAGGTGGCAGCGATGCACCGGGTCGAGGGCTGGCGCGAACGGCTGCTCGCCGACGGCGACGCGGCGCTGTCCGAACTGCTGGCCGAATACCCCGACGTCGACCGCCAGCGGCTGCGCCAGCTGATCCGCAACGCCAAGGAGGAGCGGCTGAAGAACAAGCCGCCGCACGCCTATCGGGAATTGTTCCGGGAGTTGCGCGAGCTGGTGCTGGAGGGAGCGGGACCCGGGGCTCGGGACTCGGGACTCGAAGACGCGGACGGCGACGAGGCCGACGAGCGCGACTGAACCGCGCCGCCGGCCGCTGCTGCGCCTGGCCGCCACTAACGCGGTGCCGCCTCGGTGTCGGGTGCGCCGCCGCAGGACCCTGCCCGCCAGGCCGCTATCGCCACTGCGCGCGCATGGCGCGCGCCTGGCGTTGCCGAATCCCGAATCCCGATTCCCCACTCCCGGCTCCTAGGCCGTCCCGCCCACGGTCAGCCCGTCGATCAGCAGCGACGGCTGGCCGACGCCGACCGGCACGCTCTGCCCGTCCTTGCCGCATACGCCCACGCCTTCGTCCAGCGCCAGGTCGTGGCCGATCATGCGCACCTTCTGCATGGTCTCCGGGCCGTTGCCGATCAGCGTGGCGCCCTTGACCGGCGCGGTGACCCGGCCGTCCTCGATCAGGTAGGCCTCGGTGGCCGAGAACACGTACTTGCCGCTGGTGATGTCGACCTGGCCGCCGCCGAAATTGACCGCGTACAGGCCCTTCTTCACCGAGCGGATCATCTCCTGCGGATCGTGCTGGCCGGCCAGCATGTAGGTGTTGGTCATGCGCGGCATCGGCAGGTGCGCGAACGATTCGCGGCGGCCGTTGCCGGTGGGCGCCACGCCCATCAGCCGCGCGTTCAGCGAGTCCTGCATGTAGCCGACCAGCACGCCGTCCTCGATCAAGGTGGTGCAGTTGCTCGGCGTGCCTTCGTCGTCGACGTTGAGCGAGCCGCGGCGCCCCGCCAGGGTGCCGTCGTCGACGATGGTCACCCCCGGCGAGGCCACGCGCTGGCCGACGCGGCCGGCGTAGACGCTGGTGCCCTTGCGCGCGAAGTCGCCTTCCAGGCCGTGGCCGACCGCCTCGTGCAGCAGCACGCCGGGCCAGCCCGCGCCCAGCACCACCGGCATCACCCCGGCCGGCGCCGGTACCGCCTCCAGGTTCACCAGCGCCTGCCGCAGCGCCTCCTTGGCGAAGCCCTCGGGCCTGCCGTCGGCGAACAGCACTTCGTAGCCGTAGCGGCCGCCGCCGCCGGCATAGCCGGATTCGCGGCGCCCGTTCTGCTCCACGATCACCTGCACGTTCAGCCGCACCAGCGGGCGCACGTCGGCGGCGAGCACGCCGTCGCTGCGCGCCACCAGCACCGTGTCCACGCCGCCGGACAGGCCGACCATCACCTGCTGCACGCGCGGATCGGCGGCGCGCAGGTACTGGTCCAGGCGCCGCAGCAGTTCGACCTTCAGGTCGTTGCCCATGCCGTCGACCGGGTCCAGCGCCGGATACAGCGCGCGGCCGCCGCCGCGCAGCAGCGACTGCGCCGGCTGCTCGCCGCCGTCGCGCGAAATCGCCCGCGCCGACTGCGCCGCGGCCAGCAGCGCATCGCGGTGGATGTCGTCGGAATAGGCGAAGCCGGTCTTCTCGCCGGAGATCGCGCGCACGCCCACGCCCTGCTCGATGGAGTGCGCGCCGTCCTTGACGATGCCGTCCTCCACGCTCCAGCTCTCGCGGCGCGAATGCTGGAAATACAGGTCGCCGAAGTCGATGCCGGGACCGAGCAGCGTGCCGAAGGCGCGCTCCAGGCTGGTGGCGTCGAGGCCGGCGGGAAGCAACAGGCGGGTTTCGGCGAGGCTGAGGGCGTTTTCGGTCATGGGGCCAACATGGGGGATGGGGACGCGGATCGCAAGCGCGGCGGCGGCGGCCATGCGAACGAAGGCAATGCGATCAATGACTTCCGGACGCCGCCGGCGGGCTGGGCGCACGCGCGGCGTCGCGCTCGATCACCTCCACCTTGGGCTCCTTCCACGGCCCGGTGACGCGGTAGGTGCGCGCGCCGATGCTGCCCAGCGGCTTGCCGAGCACCGCATTGGCCGCCGCGCCGACCGCCGCGCCGACCGGGCCGCCGGCGACCGCGCCGACCACGGTCAGCAGGTTGCCGGCCTTGGGATTGACGTCGATGGTCTGGTCGAACTCCTGCGCGCGCAGGTCGGCGCGGCCGCGCACCTTGATCTCCGCCGCCGGCCCGTCGATCACCATCGCCTCGGCGCGCGCCACGCCGCCGCCGAACTGCACCTGGCCGTCGATGCGGTTGAAGGCGAAGCCCTTGGAGAAGAAGTCGCGGAAGTCGAACATCAGCCGGCGCGGCAGCTGCGCCACGCTGAGCAGCCCGAGCACGCGGCCGGCGCCCGGCTCCAGCTCCAGCAGCTGGCCGTTGCGCGCGGCCACGGTGAGTTCGCCTTGCAGCGTCGCCAGCTGGAACGCCGCCGGGCTGCCGGGCCAGCCGGCGCTCAGCTGCAGCTCGCCCTGGCCGCCGCGTAGCTGGCCGCCGAAGGCCAGGTTGTGCATCAGCGCGCCCAGGTCCTGGCTGTCCACGTTCGCCGCGAGCTGGGTCCGCGCGGTGGCGCCCTTGCCGCGCCAGTCGCCGCTGATGTCGATCTTCTGCCTGTCCGAGCGCAGGTGCAGCTGGTCCACGCGCAGGCCGTCGCCCAGCGGGCGGGTCCGCAGCGACGCCGCGCCCAGGTTCATCTCGCCGAAGCGCAGGTCGTCGATGTCCAGCGCCAGCGCCGGAATCGCCGCCGGGTCGAGCTCGTCGGTGGCCTGCCGCGCCGGCTCCGGCGCGGCCACCACCGGCTCGGCCGGCTTCGGCGCCGCCGAGCGCCAGTGCACCCGCGCCAGCTTGCCGCCGAGCACGCCGCCGTCCTTGCTCGGCACGCTGAGCTCGCCGGACAGCGCCGGGCCGTCCAGGTGCACCGCCACCGCGCCGGCCTGCGGCTGCAGGCGCAGCCGGGTGTGGTCGAAGACGCCGCCGAGCAGCAGCAGGCGGTCCACCATCAGGTCGATCCGGTTCAAGGGCAGATCGGCGCCGCCGGCATCGCCGGGATCGTCGGCGGTGGCGCCCTTGGCCAGGCCGATCCAGTCGATCGCATCCAGCGAGGCGGCGCGCCCGCTCACCTCCAGCCCGAGCGGCGGCGGCTCCTCGGCGACCCGGTCGGTGCCCATCACCACCTTGACCCCGGTCTTGCCGTTCTGGCTGCGCGCGACCAGCGCCAGCAGCTTGCCGAAGGCCACGTCGATGCGGCCGCTGCCCACCGGCAGCGCGGCGTTGACCGAGGTCGCCAGCGGCACCGCCGGCGCCTTGTCCAACGGCGCCGGCAGCTGCAGCGCGGTGCCGACCAGGTCCGAACGCAGCTGCAGCCGGGTCGGCGGCTGGATGCCGCCGGTGGCGGTCTTGGGCACGCCGACGCCGATGGTCCAGCGCGAGCGGCCCTGCACGTAGGGTTTGAGCCAGGTCATTTCCGGCGCGCGGTCGAGCAGCGCGTCGGCGTCCAGCGACGCGGTCAGCTGGCCCTCGAAGGCCTGCCGCGGATCGCCGACGCCGTCGCCCACGCGCAACGCCAGCACCCCGGGCTGGCCCAGGTGCAGCACCGACAGCATCGGCGCGTCGAAGCCGGTATCGCGGTAGTCGGCGCTGCCGCGCATGTCGTCGAAGGCCACGTCCCAGCGCTTGTCGGCGATGTGCGCGCCGAGCAGCTCCACCTTGCCGCGCAGGTGGCGCACGCCCACGCCGCGGCGCAGCGGCTGCAGCAGATCGAAGCTGACGTCGGCCGGGCCGGACGCGCTGAGCGCGTCCAGGGTGTCGCCGTAGCGGCTGCGCAGCGGGCTCTGCCGCAGCATCGCCAGCAGCTTGCCGGTGTCGGCGCGGCTGCCGGCCAGCACGCTCAGCTGCCCCTGCTTGAAATCCGGCAGCGTCGCCGACAGCCGCTCGACCGGCACCCCGCCCAGTTCGCCGCGGCCGCGGATCTCGACGCCGTTGCCGATGAACGCCACGTCCGCGTCCACCCGTTCCACCATCGGCCATTCGCGCTGGAAGCGCACCTTGGCCTGGTCCAGCCGCGCGGTGGCCTCGAAGCGGCCGTTGCGGTCGACGAACGGCCACTGGTCCAGGTCGCCGGACACCAGCGCGCGGCCGCCGCGCACCCGGCCGCCCTGCAGCGCCGCGTCCAGCCAGTCGGTGGCCACCTTGCTCATCTTCGAATGCACCCAGAACTTCTTCGCCGCCACCACCGGCGCGTCCTGCAGGTCCGCGGCCAGGTCGATCCACGGGCGCGAGCCGTCGCCCTGGAAGCGCAGCCCGCCGCGCACGTCCAGGCCATAGTCGCTGCCCTGCACGCGCAGCGCCGGGGTCGCGATGCGCCAGTCGTCGCCATCGCGGAAGCCGACCACGCGCCCGGCCAGGTGCACCTCGTGGACCACGCCGAAGCCGGTGGGCCAGTCGAAGCGCAGCGCGCTGGCCGCATCCAGCACCAATTCGCCGCCCTGCGCGTCGCCTTCGAAGCGCCCGCGCAGGCCGCTGACCCCCGGCGAGCGGCCGACCGGCGCGAACGCCAGCTCGCTCAGCCGGCCGCGGCCGTACACCGGCCCGCCGGCGGTGCCGGTCAGCGCCACCCCGGTCAGCTGCAGCTGCGGGCGCGCGCGGTACAGCCAGGCGCGCAAGCGCGGCGACAGCCGGTCGCTGAGCGCGGCCACTGCGATCAGCGGCGCGGCATCCAGGTGTTCGCCGAACAGCGCGTAGCGGCGGCCGCCGGCGACGGTCAGGCCGTCCAGCCGCTGCGGCGCCAGGCCCGGCTGGCCGATCCGCAGCTGCGGCGCGTCCAGCCGCCAGCCGCCGTCGATCGCGCGCCAGCGCGCCTTGGCCTGCAGCGTGGTGAAGCGGACCTGCGGCGGCGCCGGACTGTCGGCCAGCGCGGCCCCGGCCAGGCGCAGCTCGCGCAGCGCGAGTTCGGCGGTGACGCTGTCGACCCGGTGCGCGTGCAGGCGCACCCAGGCCTCCACCTCGCCCTTGCCCGACTCGACGCGCACCCCGGCGGCCTGCAGCAGCCCGCCCCATCCGGCCAGCTCGGCCGGGCGCGCGGCGAGGTAGGCCTGGCCGTCGCCACGCTTGCGGTCCATGTCCAGCACCGCGGTCAGCGGCGGCTGCCGCGGATCGATCCAGCCCTGCGCGCCGACCCGCAGGCGCTCGCCGTCCACGCGCAGGCGCAGGTCGATCTTCGGCAACCGCGCGTCCAGGCCCAGCTCCGGCGCATGGATCGCCAGGCGGCCGTCGATCACCTGCAGCTCGCCCAGGCCCTGCAGCGCGTCCAGCGGGTCGCCGTGCCCGGCCGCCGGCAGTCCGCGCACCGACCACACGCCGTCGGCGCTGCGCAGCAGGGTCAGCGCCAGCCCGCGCAGGCGCAGCTCGGTGAACGAGCGCCCCGGCAACAGTCCGGCATACATCGACACCAGCACCTCGGCCTGGCCGACGCGCACGCCGTCGCCGGCGCCGACGCGCAGCCCGTCCAGGCGCAGCAACGGCCCGCGCCGGGTCCACGCGGTCTGCACCCGGTCGAAATGGATCGGCCGCCCGGCGCGTTCGCTGAGCCAGGCCTGGACCCGGTCCGGATGCCGCTCGACCAGCGGCAACGCCTGGCTCAGCGCACCGACCAGCAGCGCCACGCACACCAGCCCGATCGCCACCACGTAGAACGCGGCACGACGGGCCAGTCGCAGGCGGCGGCGCAGGGGGGTGGGCATTCAGTCGGGACCGGGGACCG
>NZ_JAFIWC010000059.1 GCF_017163755.1 Xanthomonas sp. | reverse complement strand
GACTTAGCGGCCTGCCGCACTCCGCTCTCACCTCAACGGTATACCCGCATAAGACACAAGCGGCTTCAGCCGCGACCGGGCATTGCCGGTAATGCCCGGTCGCGGCTGAAGCCGCTCCTACGGGGTTTCATGGCGCGTCGATCGCCACCCCAAACCGCTAGAACCGCCCTTCCTGAAAATCCACGAACGCCTGCATCAGCTCTTCGCGCGTGTTCATCACGAACGGGCCATGCCGCATCACCGGCTCGCGCAGCGGCCGCCCGGCGACCAGGATCAGCCGCGCACCGGCGTCGCCGGCCTGCAGCTGCAGCCGGTCGCCGCCGCCGAGCACCGCCAGCGTCTGCGCCGGCAACGCGCGCGCCGCATCGCCCTCGCCCACCGTCGCCGCGCCCTCGAAGGCGTAGGCGAAGGCGTTGTGGCCCTCCGGCAGCGGGTATTCCCAGCGCGCGCCCGGAGCCAGTTCGATATCCAGGTACAGCGGATCGGTGGCCGGCTGCGCGATCGGCCCGCGCACCTCGCCGACCTGCCCGGCGATCACCTTGACCGTCACCCCCGGCGCCGGCGTGGCCAGCGGGATGCGCTCGGGCGCGAATTCCTGGTAGCGCGGCGCGGTCATCTTGTCGCGCGCCGGCAGGTTCACCCACAGCTGGAAGCCGCGCATGCGCCCGGACTCCTGCTCCGGCATTTCCGAATGCACCAGGCCGCGGCCGGCGGTCATCCACTGCACGCTGCCCGGGGTCAGCAGGCCCTCGTTGCCGTGGTTGTCCTTGTGCCGCATGCGCCCGTCGAGCATGTAGGTCACGGTCTCGAAGCCGCGGTGCGGATGGCTGGGGAAGCCGCCGATGTAGTCCTCGGCACGGTCGGTGCCGAATTCGTCGAGCAGCAGGAACGGGTCCAGGTCGGGCAGTTCGGCGCCGCCGATGACCCGGGTCAGGCGCACGCCGTCGCCATCGGCGGTGGCGCGGCCGCGCACGCTGCGCAGGATGCGCGCGGAAGAGGCGGTGTCGTGGGCGTTCATGGCCGATCTCGCTGGGAAGACCCCAAGGATGGGTGCGCGTGGCGCCGCGGCCAACCGGGGTGGTTGCAACCTTCTGTTCTGGTTCGGGACCGGGGACCGGGGACTCGGGACTCGGAAAGCCGAGGGCTTGCCTGGGATGGCGGGCGACGGCGGCACCGACGTGGCCCTGGTGTCAGCGCGGGGCGCGGGGCGCGGCACGGCGCGCGCGATCAGCATTCGTGCCCGGGCGCCATTCGACCAAAGTGTTAGCCGCGTGCCGGGGCCCGGGATTGACCCATCCGGGCCATCGGAGGACTCTTAGCGCAATCTCGTGGGGGAGCGACTGCATGAAGGGTCTTTCGAAACTCGCCTGGGCCGCGCTGGCGGTGTTGGCCGCGTTCTGCCTGGGCACGGTGGCGCTGCGTCGCGGCGAACACATCAACGCGCTGTGGATCGTGGTCGCGGCGGTGTCGATCTACCTGATCGCCTATCGCTTCTACAGCCTGTTCATCGCCAGCAAGGTGATGCAGCTCGACCCCACCCGGGCCACGCCTGCGGTGCTCAACAACGACGGCCTGGACTACGTGCCGACCAACAAGCACGTGCTGTTCGGGCACCACTTCGCCGCGATCGCCGGCGCCGGGCCGCTGGTGGGGCCGGTGCTCGCCGCGCAGATGGGCTACCTGCCCGGCCTGCTGTGGCTGGTGGTCGGCGTGGTGTTCGCCGGCGCAGTGCAGGACTTCATGGTGCTGTTCCTGTCCAGCCGCCGCAACGGCCGCTCGCTCGGCGACCTGGTGCGCGAGGAGATGGGCCAGGTGCCCGGCACCATCGCCCTGTTCGGCGCGTTCCTGATCATGATCATCATCCTGGCGGTGCTGGCGATGGTGGTGGTCAAGGCGCTGGCGGAAAGCCCCTGGGGCATGTTCACGGTGATCGCGACGATGCCCATCGCGATCCTGATGGGCGTGTACATGCGCTACATCCGCCCCGGCAAGATCGGCGAGATCTCGGTGGTCGGGCTGATCCTGCTGCTGGCCGCGATCTGGTTCGGCGGCAAGGTCGCCGCCGACCCGACCTGGGGCCCGGCCTTCACCTTCACCGACGTGCAGATCACCTGGATGCTGATCGGCTACGGCTTCGTCGCCTCGGTGCTGCCGGTGTGGCTGCTGCTGGCGCCGCGCGACTACCTGTCCACCTTCCTCAAGATCGGCACCATCATCGCGCTGGCGATCGGCATCCTGGTGGTGATGCCGGACCTGAAGATGCCGGCGCTGACCCAGTACGCGCACAACGGCATGGGCCCGGTGTGGACCGGCGGCATCTTCCCGTTCCTGTTCATCACCATCGCCTGCGGCGCGGTGTCCGGCTTCCATGCGCTGATCTCCTCCGGCACCACGCCCAAGCTGCTGGCCAACGAAGGCCACATGCGCTACATCGGCTACGGCGGCATGCTGATGGAATCGTTCGTCGCGGTGATGGCGCTGGTCGCCGCCTCGATCATCGAGCCGGGCGTGTACTTCGCGATGAACGCGCCGGCCTCGATGGTCGGCAGCGACACCGTCGCGGTGGCGGCCAAGGTCACCGAGTGGGGCTTCGCCATCACCCCGGAGGTGCTCGAGGCCACCGCGCGCGACATCGGCGAAACCTCGATCCTGGCCCGCGCCGGCGGCGCCCCGACCCTGGCGGTGGGCATCGCGCAGATCCTGCACCAGCTGTTGCCGGGCGAGAACATGATGGCGTTCTGGTACCACTTCGCGATCCTGTTCGAGGCGCTGTTCATCCTCACCGCGGTCGATGCCGGCACCCGCGCCGGGCGCTTCATGCTGCAGGACCTGCTCGGCAACTTCATCCCGGCCCTGAAGCGGACCGAGTCGTGGAGCGCCAACATCATCGGCACCGCCGGCTGCGTGGCGCTGTGGGGCTACCTGCTGTACACCGGGGTCAAGGACCCGTACGGCGGCATCCGCACGCTGTGGCCGCTGTTCGGCATCTCCAACCAGATGCTCGCCGGCATCGCGCTGATGCTCGGCACCGTGGTGCTGTTCAAGCTCAAGCGCGACCGCTACGCCTGGGTCACCATCGTGCCGGCGACCTGGCTGCTGATCTGCACCACCTACGCCGGGCTGATCAAGATCTTCGACCCCAATCCGGCGCAGGGCTTCCTGGCGCAGGCGCACAAGTTCCAGGACGCGATCGCCAGCGGCACGGTGACCGCGCCGGCCAAGTCGGTGGAGCAGATGCAGCAGATCGTCACCAACGCCTACGTCAACACCGGGCTGACCGTGCTGTTCCTGTTCGTGGTGTTCTCGATCCTGATCTACTCGGTCAAGACGATCGTCGCCGCGCGCCGCAATCCGCAGCGCAGCGACAAGGAAACCGCGTACGTGGCGCTGCAGCCGCACCAGATGGCGGACCTGTGATGAGCACCGAACTGGTCCCGGTCGGGCAGTACCAGGCGCACCGCCGGCTGTGGCGGCGCCTGGTGCAGACCGCGCGGCTGTGCTGCGGCATTCCCGACTACGACAACTACGTGCGCCACGTGCTGGAAAAGCATCCCGACCGCCAGCCGATGGACTACAAGACCTTCTTCCGCGAGCGCCAGGAAGCGCGGTATGGCGGCAAGAGTGGGTTTCGCTGTTGTTGAAGGACTCGGGACTCGGGACTCGGGACTCGGGACTCGGGACTCGGGACTCGGGACTCGGGACTCGGGACTCGGGACTC
>NZ_JAFIWC010000058.1 GCF_017163755.1 Xanthomonas sp. | reverse complement strand
TCTGGTCGCGGTTGAAACCGCTCCTGCAGGTGCGAGCTGGATAGGTTCCGTTCGTCGCGACTGAAGTCGCTCCCACAGTGGCTTGCGGCACGCCCGCTGGGTGCGCTGTAGGAGGGGCTTCAGCCCCGACGGCGGCCGAGGCCCGCCATCTGACCGTTATCTCTAGTCGCGGTTGAAACCGCTCCTGCGGGACGCGGTGGACTACCGCGGCGGTCACCGATCCCAGGCCGCGAAGGCGCGCGCCACCGCTTCGGCGCCGGGATCGACCACGCCGCGCAACGCGTCGGCCGGCACCGCCGCCGAGCGTCCGGCGCGGGCCTGCGCCAGCTGCGCAGTGGCGTCGGCGCCGGCGCGCGCAGCCTGCGCCGCCGCGGCCAGGCCGCCGTCCTGCAGCGCGGCCAGCGCCGGCATCAGCGCGTCGAGCATGGTGCGATCGCCCGGCTGCGCGCCGCCGTAGTGCTGCATGCGCGCCACCCCGGCCTGCAGCGCCGGCACCCAGCCGCGGTCGGCTTCCAGTTCGGTGGCCGCGGTGGTGAACAGGATCGACAGCAGCACGCCGCTGGAGCCGCCCATGCTGTGCTCGATGGTCGCGGCCAGGCCGTGCGCCAGCGCCGCGGCCTCGCCGGTGGCCAGCGCGTCGGCGTCCAGCGCCTGCTGTAGCGCGCGCGCGCCGGCGGCGAAGGTGCTGCCGGCGTCGCCGTCGCCGATCTTGGCGTCCAGCGCGTCCAGTTCCTGCTGCGCGGCGACCAACGCCTGCGCCACCCGCGCCAGCGCCGCGGCGCGCGCCGCATCGCGCGCGCCGTGGCGGTACGTCTCGTCGCGCTGCACCGCCGGGGCGAACCTGGCCACCGCATGCGGCACCCGCACTCCCGGCCAGCCCAGGGTCTGCACCGGCGCCTGCAGCGCGGCCAGCACCTCCGCGTCGGCCGGGGCCAGGGTGACCGAGAAGCCGTGCATGTCCATCGAGGTCATCAGCGCCGCCGGCAGCGTCATCAGCGCGATCCGCGCCACGCCGATGCGCCGCAGGGCCAACTGGGTCAGCACGCCCAGTTCCTGGGTGGAGCAGCCGCCCAGGTCGTTGAGCATCAGCACCAGCGGCGCATCGGCGCCGTAGCGTGCGTCGGCCTGTTCGAGCAGCGGGTCCAGCACCAGCGCCAGCGCGTCTTCGGCCGAGGCCGGCTGCACCTTGCGCGTGCCCGGCTCGTTGTGGATGCCCAGCCCCAGTTCCGGCGCGCGGCGCCCGGCGTGCTGGCCGGGCACGGTGCAGCTGGACAAGGCCATGCCCAGCGACAGCAGGCGGTCGGCGAAGGCCTGGCTGCGCTGCGCCAGCTCGGCCAGGCCCACGCCCTGGCCGGCCAGGTAGCCGGCGTACTTGTGCACCAGCACGGTGCCGGCGATCCCGCGCGGCTGCGCCGCATCGGGCAGGGCGATGTCGTCGGCGACCAGCACGCTGGCCACCTCGATGCCTTCGGCGCGCGCGCGCTCGGCGGCCAGGCCGAAATTGAGCCGGTCGCCGGTGTAGTTCTTGATCACCAGCAGCACCCCCGGCGCGTCGGCGCAGGCGCGGATCGCGGCCAGCACCGCTTCCACCCCGGGCGAGGCGAACAGGTCGCCGGCGATCGCCCCGGCCAGCATGCCCTGGCCGACGAAGCCGGCGTGGGCCGGCTCGTGGCCGGCGCCGCCACCGGACAGCACGGCGACCTGGGCCGGGTCGCGGTCGGCCAGCAGCACGATGCGCGCGCCGCTGGCCGGGTCCGAACGCAGCAGCGGCTGCAGCGCGGCGGCGGCGTCGAGCAGGTCGTCGACGATCGCGCGGGGGGCGGTGAGGAACTGGTCCATGAGTCTCCTTCGTGTGGGATGGACAGGCCCGCACGGTAGCCGAGGCGGCGTTACGCGCGGCTGAGGCCGGCGGCGCCGCTCACGCACCGGCCGCGCGGAATCGGCGAGAATCGCGGTCCGACCCCCCGCATGGATTCCCGCATGGCCGGCGCCAGCCTGTTCACCCTGCTCGACGACATCGCCACGCTGCTCGACGACGTCTCCATCCTCACCAAGGTGGCGGCGAAGAAGACCGCCGGCGTGCTCGGCGACGACCTGGCGCTGAACGCGCAGCAGGTCACCGGCGTCCACGCCGACCGCGAACTGCCGGTGGT
The DNA here is from genome assembly GCF_017163755.1 of Xanthomonas sp. Taxonomy (GTDB): domain Bacteria; phylum Pseudomonadota; class Gammaproteobacteria; order Xanthomonadales; family Xanthomonadaceae; genus Xanthomonas_A. The sequence goes on along the minus strand of NZ_JAFIWC010000058.1, from coordinate 3,980 downwards.
GTGGGCGGTGGCCAAGGGCTCGCTGATCAACAAGGCGATCCTGGTGCCGGCGGCGCTGGCGATCAGCGTATGGCTGCCGTGGGCGATCACCCCGCTGATGATGATCGGCGGCGCGTTCCTGTGCTTCGAGGGCGTGGAGAAGCTGGCGCACCGCTTCCTGCACTCGAAGGAAGAGGACGCGCAGCACCACGCGCAGCAGCTGCAGGCGCTGGCCGACGAGAAGGTGGACGTGGTCGCGCTGGAGAAGGACAAGATCAAGGGCGCGATCCGCACCGATTTCATCCTGTCGGCGGAGATCATCGTGCTGTCGCTGGGCGTGGTCGCCAACGTGCCGTTCGTGCAGCAGGTGTCGGTGCTGGTGGCGATCGCGCTGGCGATGACGGTGGGCGTGTACGGCCTGGTCGCCGGCATCGTCAAGCTCGACGACCTGGGCCTGTACCTGACCGGCAAGGGCGCGGCGGCCGCGGCGATCGGCCGCGGCATCCTGTGGCTGGCGCCGTGGCTGATGCGGGCGCTGTCGATCGCCGGCACCGCGGCGATGTTCCTGGTCGGCGGCGGCATCCTGGTGCACAGCATCGGCCCGCTGCACCACTTCATCCTGGACCTGAAGCCGGCCGGCGCGCTCGGCGCGCTGGTCGAAGCGCTGGGCAACGCAGTGGTCGGCATCATTGCCGGCGCGCTGGTGCTGGGCGCGGTGTTGCTGTTCCAGAAGATTCGGGGGCAAGGGCGGGACCGGGGACCGGGGACCGGGGACCCGTAAAGCAGTTACGCCGCTGCGGATACACCGCCGCCGGCGTTGCGGTGCGCAATCGGGCAGGTGATGCTCTTGCCGGTCCCCGGTCCCCGGTCCCCGGTCCCCGGTCCCGACCGGCGCTGCGCGCCGGCCTCAATCGGCCGACACCACCCGGTTCTTGCCGCCCTTCTTGGCCTCGTACAGCGCGCGGTCGGCGCGCTTGATCAGGCTGTCCTGGGTCTCGCCGGCCATGCGCACCGCCACGCCGGCGCTGAAGGTCACGAACACGCGCTGGTCCTCGTGCACGAACGCGCGCTGCGCCAGCGCGCGCTGCACCCGGATCACCGCCGCGTTGGCCTCGAAGATGGTGCAGTCGGGCATCAGCAGCAGGAACTCCTCGCCGCCGAAGCGCGCCACCGCGTCGCTGCCGCGCAGCGTGTTGCGCGCCACTTCCACCACGTGGCGCAGCGCGGCGTCGCCGCCGGGGTGGCCATAGGTCTGGTTGAGCGCGCGGAAGTCGTCCAGGTCCAGCATCGCCACGCACAGCGGCTGCGCGATGCGCTCGGTGCGGGCGATCTCGCGCACGAACATCTCGTCCAGGCCGCGGCGGTTGAGCGCGCCGGTGAGCTGGTCGACCCGCACCAGCCCGCTGACGTCCTGCAGCTCCTGCTCCAGGCGCAGGATGCGCTGCTCGGCCGCTTCCACTTCCTGGCGCGCGGCGATCAGGTGGTCGCGCGCGCGCAACGCCTGCTGCTGCACGTGGCCGGTGTCCTGCAGCACTTCCTGCAGCAGCCGGTTGAGGTCGGCGATGCTGCGCGCGCCGCGGATGGTCTGCGAATAGTCGGCGACGCGGTCGTGGAACTCGCCGGTGGTGGCGGCCATGCCGTTGAGGTCCTCGACGAAGGACACCATCATGCCCTTCATCGCCTCCTTGGACTCGGCGATGCCCTGCTTCAGCAGGCCCTGCTTGTAGATCACCTCGCGCAGGCTGCCGCGCGCCTCCTCGATCGAGTAGCGGTCCAGCGGGCCGGCGATCAGGTCGCGCACCACCGCGATCTGGCCCTGCAGCCAGCTGGTGTCGTCGAGCAGGTCGCCGACGTTCTCCAGCAGCAGGTCGAACAGGCCCAGCAGCAGCGTCTGCTGTTCCTGCGCGTCGCTGGCGCGCAGCGCGACCTGGTGGCACAGCTCGCGCACGCGCAGCGCCACCGGCTCCAGCGGCGCGCCGGGGCGCCACTGGCGCAGCGCCTCGCCGGCGGCCTCGGATTCGTGCGCCAGTTCGGGCAGGTTGTGCAGCAGCGAGGCCAGCGCGCCGGCGATCGCCTGGCGCAGCAGGTCGCGCAGGCGCTCGGTGTCGCTCGGCCCGGCCAGCGGATCGTCCACGTCGATGGTGCGGATGTACTTGTCGATCAGCTGGCGCAGCGCGCGGCCGTAGCTTGGCCAGTCGCCGCTGTGGCTGGCCGACTGCAGGCGCCGGCCCATGTCGCCCAGCTCCCCGTGCAGGGTGGCCATGCCGTGGGCGAAGGCGTCGAGCAGGTCCAGCGGCTCGTGCGCATGGTTGAACAGGCGGATCAGCGCCGCGGTGGCGGCGGCCGGGTCGCTGTTGGCGGGAATGTGGTCGTGCGCATGGCCGTGGCCGTGCTCGACCGGCTTGCGCGGCGCAGGCGCGCGCGCGGCGGCCACGGCGGGCTTGGCGGCGATGCCGGGTTCGGCGGCCGGTTCGCGCCGTCGCGGCGACAGCAGCTTGCGCAGTCCTCCGCTGGCAGACGGCGGCTCGTCGCGTTGTTCCGGCATGGCCTGGTCGCCCTCGCACTGGTCGTGCCGCCCGGCCACGCTGCGCGACCGTCGGGGACGACATCCTAGGATCAGGATAACGGCGCGGGCCGGCGATGCTTGAGACGATTCGCCCGCCGGCACGGCCAGACGGGCGCCGGCGGCTCAGGCGGCCGCGCGGACCTCGTCCAGGCGCGGCGGATTGGCGCCGGCGCGGGTGCAGTTGATCGCCGCGGCGGCCACGCAGAATTCCAGCAGCGCGCGCAGCGCCGCCTCCGAGCGGCCCAGCGCGGCCAGCGCGGCCAGGTCGGGCAGCTGGTGCAGCAGCGCGGCCTGGAAGCTGTCGCCGGCGCCGACGGTGTCGACCACGTCCACCTTGCGCCCCGCCACGCGCGCCTCGGCGTCGCCGCTCCAGGCCACCGCGCCGTCCCCGCCGAGTGTCATCACCACCAGCGCCGGTCCGGCCTGCAGCCAGCCGCGCGCCACTGCGCGCGGGTCCTGGTCCGGGTACAGCAACTCGATGTCCTCCTGGCTGACCTTGACCACGTGCGCCAGCGCGATCCAGCGCGCCAGCCGCGCCCGCCACACCGCCATGTCCGGTTCCACCGTCGGCCGCACGTTCGGATCCAGCGAGATCAGGCGCTGCCCGCGCTCGCGCTCGGCCAGCGCCTGGAAGGTGCCGGCGGTGGGCTCGGCGACCAGCGTGTAGGAACCGAAGTGCAGCCCGCCGACGTCGCCGCCGAGCGCCGGCAGGTCGTCCAGGGTCAGCGCGCGGTCGGCGCAGCCGGTACCGTAGAACGAATAGTTGGGCACGCCCTGCGCGTCCAGCGCGACCATCACCAGGGTGGTCGCTTCGGCCTTGTCGACCAGGTAGTCCAGCGCCACGCCCTCGCGTTCCAGGGTGCCGCGCAGCTGCCGCCCGAGCGGGTCGCGCGACAAGCCGGTGAACAGCGCCGACGCCGTGCCCAGCCGCGCCAGGCCGATCGCCACGTTGAACGGCGAACCGCCCTGGCGCGCGGTCATGCCGACCGAGGTGCCGGCATAGCCGTCGATGAAGATGTCGTACAAGGCCTCTCCACACACCACGAACATCGAATGGCTCCTCGGTTGGCTGCTGCGGCGCCGGTCGGCGCGATGGCGGCTATTGTGGCGTACGCGCCGCAGCGCGGCGACCGTGCGCGGTGCTGCGGGATGGGTTGCCGTGCAGGCACGCGGCTTGTGTGTCGGGCGAGGCTGGCACTCATAGCCTCATCCGCCCTTGCGGGGCACCTTCCCCGAAAAGGGGGCCATGGTCTCGCAGGGAGAAGGGAAACAGCCGCGCGCATAGCCCCTCTCCCACCGGGAGAGGGGTTGGGGTGAGGGTCCGGCGCGAAGCGACTCGCGGAGTTTGGGTACGCGAAGCTTCGCCCCGTACCCTCATCCGGCCCTGCGGGCCACCTTCTCCCGATGGGAGAAGGAAAAGCCAAGCCCCTCTCCC
>NZ_JAFIWC010000057.1 GCF_017163755.1 Xanthomonas sp. | reverse complement strand
TCGCCGGCGCCGACGGTATCGGCGGGTGCGGCGGCGTCCTCGCCGTTGACGGAGTCGCAGGTGCGCGCGCAGTTGAGCGCGCAGGGTTACACGAAGCTGGACCGTTTGCAGTTCGAGGACGGCCTGTGGAAGACGGAGGCGACGAGCGCGGACGGCCAGCGCCGGGACGTGCGGGTGTCGCCGGTAGGCGGGCGCATCTATGCCGAGGGCGAGGCATCGAAGCTGAGCGAGGCGGAGGTGCGCGCGGCGCTGACGGCGCGCGGGTACTCGAAGGTGCACGACCTCAAGTACGACGACGGGCTGTGGGAGGCGAAGGCGCAGACGTCCACGGGGCAGACGATCGAGGTGCACGCGGACCCGACGGACGGGACGGTGGTGAGCGCGGAGCACGACTGAGTCCGGGCGCGCGCGCAACTGGCATGCGCTGACAGACCATCGTTGGAGGGACAACGGCGCTTCGGCGCCGTTGTCGTTTGCGCGGGCCGTGCAGCGGCGGCTTGCCCGCCACAGGCGCCGTGCCGCCCATTGGCTGGGCGATGCTGCGCAAGCCGCACGTGGTGCCGCTATCGACGCCCTTCCGGTGATTTACCCGGCTGTGTGGACGTGGTTGTAGTTTCTGCGGGCAATAAAAAATCCCCGTCCTTGAGGGACGGGGATTTGGGGTAAAGCCCCTGGCGATGACCTACTCTCGCATGGCTTGAGCCACACTACCATCGGCGCAGCTGCGTTTCACTTCCGAGTTCGGGATGGGATCGGGTGGTTCCACAGCGCTAATTTCACCAGGGAGACGGTTGGAGTGTCGCCGCGATGCGTCTTCGTCCATCGCACGTGAGTGCGGATGCAGGAAGGACGGCATAGGGCGCCAGCCTCTCATAGGGTGTGACGTAGCGAGCGATTGGGAAGCTATCGACGTGTTGCGTCGTGCTAAGGATTGCTTCTTGCGGAAGCAACTTGAGGTTATATGGTCAAGCCGCACGGATCATTAGTATCAGTTAGCTCAATGCATTGCTGCACTTACACACCTGACCTATCAACCACGTAGTCTACATGGTTCCTTTAGGGGACTTGTGTCCCGGGAGATCTCATCTTGAGGCGCGCTTCCCGCTTAGATGCTTTCAGCGGTTATCGCTTCCGAACATAGCTACCCGGCAATGCCACTGGCGTGACAACCGGAACACCAGAGGTTCGTCCACTCCGGTCCTCTCGTACTAGGAGCAGCCCCTCTCAAATCTCCAACGCCCATGGCAGATAGGGACCGAACTGTCTCACGACGTTCTGAACCCAGCTCGCGTACCACTTTAAATGGCGAACAGCCATACCCTTGGGACCGACTACAGCCCCAGGATGTGATGAGCCGACATCGAGGTGCCAAACACCGCCGTCGATATGAACTCTTGGGCGGTATCAGCCTGTTATCCCCGGAGTACCTTTTATCCGTTGAGCGATGGCCCTTCCATACAGAACCACCGGATCACTAAGACCTACTTTCGTACCTGCTTGATCCGTCGATCTTGCAGTCAAGCACGCTTATGCCTTTGCACACAGTGCGCGATGTCCGACCGCGCTGAGCGTACCTTCGTGCTCCTCCGTTACTCTTTAGGAGGAGACCGCCCCAGTCAAACTACCCACCATACACGGTCCCCGATCCGGATTACGGACCTAGGTTAGAACGTCAAGCACGACAGGGTGGTATTTCAAGGATGGCTCCACCACAGCTAGCGCCATGGTTTCATAGCCTCCCACCTATCCTACACAGACGAACTCAACGTTCAGTGTAAAGCTATAGTAAAGGTTCACGGGGTCTTTCCGTCTTGCCACGGGAACGCTGCATCTTCACAGCGATTTCAATTTCACTGAGTCTCGGGTGGAGACAGCGCCGCTGTCGTTACGCCATTCGTGCAGGTCGGAACTTACCCGACAAGGAATTTCGCTACCTTAGGACCGTTATAGTTACGGCCGCCGTTTACTGGGGCTTCGATCAAGAGCTTCGCCTTGCGGCTGACCCCATCAATTAACCTTCCAGCACCGGGCAGGCGTCACACCCTATACGTCCACTTTCGTGTTTGCAGAGTGCTGTGTTTTTGATAAACAGTCGCAGCGGCCTGGTTACTGCGACCCTCTTCAGCTATAGCTCGCACGAGCCACCAAAAAGGGTGCACCTTCTCCCGAAGTTACGGTGCCATGTTGCCTAGTTCCTTCACCCGAGTTCTCTCAAGCGCCTGAGAATTCTCATCCTACCCACCTGTGTCGGTTTACGGTACGGTCTGCGTGAGCTGAAGCTTAGGAGCTTTTCCTGGAAGCGTGGTATCAGTGACTTCGTCTAAAAGACTCGTCTCGGTGCTCGGTCTTAAAGGATCCCGGATTTGCCAAAGATCCAAACCTACCGCCTTTCCCCGGGACAACCAACGCCCGGTACACCTAACCTTCTCCGTCCCTCCATCGCACTCACGCGAGGTGCAGGAATATTAACCTGCTTTCCATCGACTACGGCTTTCGCCCTCGCCTTAGGGGCCGACTCACCCTGCGCCGATTAACGTTGCGCAAGGAAACCTTGGGCTTTCGGCGTGCGGGTTTTTCACCCGCATTATCGTTACTCATGTCAGCATTCGCACTTCCGATACCTCCAGCGGACTTCTCAATCCACCTTCAACGGCTTACGGAACGCTCCTCTACCGCGCACCGCTTATCGCGATGCACCCCAAGCTTCGGTTCACTGCTTAGCCCCGTTAAATCTTCCGCGCAGACCGACTCGACCAGTGAGCTATTACGCTTTCTTTAAAGGGTGGCTGCTTCTAAGCCAACCTCCTGGCTGTCTGTGCCTTTCCACATCGTTTTCCACTTAGCAGTGAATTTGGGACCTTAGCTGTGGGTCTGGGTTGTTTCCCTTTTCACGACGGACGTTAGCACCCGCCGTGTGTCTCCCGGATAGTACGTACTGGTATTCGGAGTTTGCAATGGTTTGGTAAGTCGCGATGACCCCCTAGCCATAACAGTGCTCTACCCCCAGCAGTATTCGTCCGAGGCGCTACCTAAATAGCTTTCGAGGAGAACCAGCTATCTCCGGGTTCGATTAGCTTTTCACTCCTAATCACACCTCATCCCCTACCTTTGCAACGGGAGTGGGTTCGGGCCTCCAGTCAGTGTTACCTGACCTTCACCCTGGGCATGACTAGATCACCCGGTTTCGGGTCTACTGCCCGCGACTATGCGCCCTTATCAGACTCGGTTTCCCTTCGCCTCCCCTATACGGTTAAGCTTGCCACGAACAGTAAGTCGCTGACCCATTATACAAAAGGTACGCAGTCACCCCTTGCGAGGCTCCTACTGCTTGTACGCACACGGTTTCAGGATCTATTTCACTCCCCTCTCCGGGGTTCTTTTCGCCTTTCCCTCACGGTACTGGTTCACTATCGGTCGGTCAGGAGTATTTAGCCTTGGAGGATGGTCCCCCCATATTCAGACAGGGTTTCACGTGCCCCGCCCTACTCGTCTTCACTGGAATGGCCCTTTTAAATACAGGGCTATCACCTTCTATGGCCAACCTTTCCAGGTTGTTTTTCTAGAACCATACCAGCTTAAGGGCTAGTCCCCGTTCGCTCGTCACTACTTAGGGAATCTCGGTTGATTTCTTTTCCTCCGGTTACTTAGATATTTCAGTTCACCGGGTTCGCTTCCAGCAGCTATGTATTCACTGCAGGATACTGCCGAAGCAGTGGGTTTCCCCATTCGGATATTGCCGGATCAAAGCTTGTTGCCAGCTCCCCGACACTTTTCGCAGGCTGCCACGTCCTTCATCGCCTCTGACCGCCAAGGCATCCACCGTGTGCGCTTATTCGCTTGACCATATAACCTCAAGTTGCCTCAAGGTTATGCTGAGTCCGGGGGTACAAAGCCCGGACGCGAACTATAACGACTCAATTTCTAGGGACTCGAGGTCCCCGCCTTAGCCACAACGACACGTCGAGATAGTTGATCTCAAACGCTCGCTACGTCACAAATTTTAAAAGAACACGCCCCAGCCTCAGTGCTGGCGCATCTTAAATTCTTAGTGTGCTTTATACATTCAGAGTGGTGGGTCTGGGAGGACTCGAACCACCGACCTCACCCTTATCAGGGGTGCGCTCTAACCACCTGAGCTACAGACCCAAAGTCTTTTGCTCCTGCAGTTCCCCTTAGACAGTCCGCACACGGATGTGCGGGCGTTTGCAGAGGGATCTGCAAATCTGGTGGAGCCAGTCGGGATCGAACCGACGACCCCCTGCTTGCAAAGCAGGTGCTCTCCCAGCTGAGCTATGGCCCCGAAATCGGGGTGCCCCGCCCTGTGGCGGAACTCTCTGAATGCAGGTTACTTGTGAGGACGCCTGTAGGCGTAGCTGTCATGCTCAAAAGGAGGTGATCCAGCCGCACCTTCCGATACGGCTACCTTGTTACGACTTCACCCCAGTCATCGGCCACACCGTGGCAAGCGCCCTCCCGAAGGTTAAGCTACCTGCTTCTGGTGCAACAAACTCCCATGGTGTGACGGGCGGTGTGTACAAGGCCCGGGAACGTATTCACCGCAGCAATGCTGATCTGCGATTACTAGCGATTCCGACTTCATGGAGTCGAGTTGCAGACTCCAATCCGGACTGAGATTAGGTTTCTGGGATTGGCTTACTCTCGCGAGCTTGCAGCCCTCTGTCCTAACCATTGTAGTACGTGTGTAGCCCTGGTCGTAAGGGCCATGATGACTTGACGTCATCCCCACCTTCCTCCGGTTTGTCACCGGCGGTCTCCTTAGAGTTCCCACCATTACGTGCTGGCAACTAAGGACAAGGGTTGCGCTCGTTGCGGGACTTAACCCAACATCTCACGACACGAGCTGACGACAGCCATGCAGCACCTGTCTCACGGTTCCCGAAGGCACCAATCCATCTCTGGAAAGTTCCGTGGATGTCAAGACCAGGTAAGGTTCTTCGCGTTGCATCGAATTAAACCACATACTCCACCGCTTGTGCGGGCCCCCGTCAATTCCTTTGAGTTTCAGTCTTGCGACCGTACTCCCCAGGCGGCGAACTTAACGCGTTAGCTTCGATACTGCGTGCCAAGTTGCACCCAACATCCAGTTCGCATCGTTTAGGGCGTGGACTACCAGGGTATCTAATCCTGTTTGCTCCCCACGCTTTCGTGCCTCAGTGTCAGTGTTGGTCCAGATGGCCGCCTTCGCCACAGATGTTCCTCCCGATCTCTACGCATTTCACTGCTACACCGGGAATTCCGCCATCCTCTACCACACTCTAGTTGCCCAGTATCCACTGCAATTCCCAGGTTGAGCCCAGGGCTTTCACAACGGACTTAAACAACCACCTACGCACGCTTTACGCCCAGTAATTCCGAGTAACGCTTGCACCCTTCGTATTACCGCGGCTGCTGGCACGAAGTTAGCCGGTGCTTATTCTTTGGGTACCGTCAGAACAATCGGGTATTAACCGACTGCTTTTCTTTCCCAACAAAAGGGCTTTACAACCCGAAGGCCTTCTTCACCCACGCGGCATGGCTGGATCAGGCTTGCGCCCATTGTCCAATATTCCCCACTGCTGCCTCCCGTAGGAGTCTGGACCGTGTCTCAGTTCCAGTGTGGCTGATCATCCTCTCAGACCAGCTACGGATCGTCGCCTTGGTGGGCCTTTACCCCGCCAACTAGCTAATCCGACATCGGCTCATCTATCCGCGCGAAGCCCGAAGGTCCTCCGCTTTCACCCTAAGGTCGTATGCGGTATTAGCGTAAGTTTCCCTACGTTATCCCCCACGAAAAGGTAGATTCCGATGTATTCCTCACCCGTCCGCCACTCGCCACCCATGGTATTGCTACCACTGTGCTGCCGTTCGACTTGCATGTGTTAGGCCTGCCGCCAGCGTTCACTCTGAGCCAGGATCAAACTCTTCACTTAAAATTACAGGCCCGAAGGCCAATACTTTGATATGCAGAGTTCAAACCAAGCTTACGTATCGCTTGCTTAGCAATTGATTTGTTGCTCTTGATTCGAACGTCTGCAAGATGGACATACTTCCACCTGCAGGCGCCCTCACAAGTTACCTGCGCACACTGTCAAAGAACTTCGGGGCCGGCCTCAGCGCCTTTCCCTGTCACCCCGACGTTTCCGTCGTAGCGAGCCGCCCATTATAGCGGACTTTTTCTTTCCGTCAACACCTCGTTTCCGAGGCCCTGACGCC
>NZ_JAFIWC010000056.1 GCF_017163755.1 Xanthomonas sp. | reverse complement strand
CTCCGAACCCCGCCGCCTCCGAACCCCGAACCCCGAACCCCGAGTCCCGAGTCCCGAGTCCCGGCCTCTTTGCCGCACCGCACATTGCCAATGACACCGGTTTACCATATACAACTGCGCAAAGCGTTGTCGATGAGCAGCGCAGCAATTTCCCACCCCTTTTCGGAGATGCCCTTGAGCACTCAATCCGGCCCTTCGGATACGCCGCCGCCCGCGCTGGCCGATATCGCGGCCCGTTTCGTCCAGGCGCGCCAGCACGGGCGCTCGCTGCCCGACTTCCCCGGGACCATCCCGGACGACCTGGAGACCGCCTACCGCGTGCAGGACCTGGCGATCGCGCAATGGCCGGACCGGGTGGCCGGCTGGAAGGTCGGCTACATCGCCGCCGAGCGCCGCGACCATTCCGGCGACGAGCGCCTGCTCGGCCCGATCTTCTCCCGCGCCGTATGGAATGCCACCGGTGGAACTGTGGACATTCCGGTCTATGCCGGCGGCTTCGGCGCGGTGGAGGCCGAGTACGTGCTGCGGCTGGACGAGGACGCGCCGGCCGACCGGCTGCAGTGGACGCCGGAGCAGGCCGCACAGGTGGCCTCGACCCTGTTCATCGGCGTGGAGGTGGCGAGCAGCCCGCTGGCCACGATCAACCAGCTCGGCCCGCGGGTGGTGATCTCCGACTTCGGCAACAACAACGGCCTGATCCTGGGGCCGCAGATCGACGACTGGACCGCGCTGGACGAGACCCGGCTGCTGGCCGAGACGCTGATCGAGGGCCAGCGCGTCGGCAGCGGCGGCGCCACCTTGCTGCCGGGCGGGCTGCGCGCGGCGTTCGCGTTCGCGCTGGCGCGCTCGGCGCGGCGCGGCCGCCCGCTCAGGAAGGGCGAGCTGATCGCCACCGGCAACGCCACCGGCATCCACGACATCGCCATCGGCCAGCAAGCGACGATCCGCTTCGACGGCTACGGCGAACTCCACTGCAGGGCCGTGGCCGCGTAACGCGGCGCACGGCGACGATGATGGCGCGGGAGGGCGCAGCATGATCACTCGAAGAAGTTTCCTCGGCGCAGGACTGGCCGCGGCCGCGGCGTCGCCGCTGGCCGCCGCGCTGGCCCAGGGCGGCGGCCAACGCCGCCTGCTGACCGCCACCGACGTGCACGTGGCCGACTATCCCACGGTCGAGGCGGTGCGCTGGATCGGGCAGACGCTGGAGCGGCAGAGCGGCGGGCGACTGACGCTGCGCCAGTACCATTCCGGCCAGCTCGGCCGCGAATCGGAAGCCATCGACATGGCCCGCTTCGGCGCCATCGACATCACCCGGGTGTACTCAGGCGCGCTGAACAACGCCTTCCCGCTGACCCAGGCGCTGTGCCTGCCGTACGTGTTCGACTCGGTGGCGCACCTGCGCCGCGCGATCGACGGCGGCGTCGGCGAGGCGGTGCTGCGCGGCTTCGAACGCCGCGACCTGATCGGCCTGGCGATCTACGACTCCGGCGCGCGCTGCTTCTACAACACCAAGCGCCCGCTGCGCCGGCCGCAGGATCTGCACGGGCTGAAGATCCGCGTCGCCTCCTCGGACATCTTCATCGAGCTGGTGCGCATGCTCGGCGCCAACCCCACGCCGATGTCGCTGGGCGACACCTTCTCCGGCATGGAGACGCACATGATCGACGGCGCCGAGAACAACCTGCGCAGCTTCCACTCCAGCCGCCATTTCGAAGCCGCGCACTACTGGTCGCGCAGCGAGCATTCCTACGCCCCCGACGTGCTGCTGATGTCGCGGCGCAGCTACGAGGCGCTGGCGCCGCGCGACCGCGACCTGCTGCGGGACATCGCACGGCAGTCGGTTACGGTGCTGCGCGAACGCTGGGACGCCTCCGAGGCCACCGCGCGGCAGGCGGTGCTCGACTACGGCATCGCCTTCAACGACGTCGACATGCCCGCGTTCCAGCGCGCGGCCGCGCCGCTGCTCGCCCGCTACCGGCAGCAGCCGGACATCGAGTCCCTGTACCGTCGCATCCGCGACTTCGCCTGAGGCCATCGCGATGACCGCAGACACCCGCACCGTTTCGCCCACACCCGCGCAGCGCGCGCTGGACGCCGTGTCCAACCTCGCCATCGGCATCGCCGCCACCGCCCTGCTCGGGCTGGTGCTGGTGCAGGGCTGGCAGGTGTTCACCCGCTACGTGCTCAACGACTCGCCGAGCTGGACCGAGCCGGTGACGCTGCTGCTGCTGAGCACGGCGATGAGCCTGTCCGCCGCCGCCGGCGTGCATACCCGGCGCCATTTCGGCTTCTTCCTGCTCGCCGAACACACCCATGCCCTGCTGCGGCGCGCGATCGACGTGATCGGGCCGCTGGTGATCGTGGTCATCGGCGTGGTGATCGCCCGCTGGGGCGTGGTGCTGCTGCTCGACGGGCTGGACATCCGCATCGCCGGCGCGTCGCTGCCGCAGAGCATCAACTACCTGCCGCTGTCGCTGGGCGGCGCGCTGATGGCGGTGTTCGCGCTGTACCAGCTGCTGCTGGCGCTGCGCCCGGGCGCAGCGGCGCCGCTGCCGCCCGCCTCTGCCACCGCCGCCGACGGAGATCTCTGAACCATGGCCATCGCAATCCTGTTCGGCCTGTTCGCGTTCCTGCTGCTGATCGGCGTGCCGGTGGCCTATGCGCTGGCGGCGGCGGCGCTGGCCACGCTGTGGTACGTGGACCTGCCGTCGATCGTGCTGGTGCAGCAGATCGCCGGCGGCACCGGCTCGGCGTCGCTGATCGCGATTCCGCTGTTCATCTTCGCCGGCGAGATCATGCTGCGCGGCGGCATCTCCGAGCGCCTGATCGCGCTGGCCTCGTCGCTGGTCGGGCGCATGCGCGGCGGCCTGGGCCAGGTCAGCGTGCTGTCCTCGCTGTTCTTCGGCGGCGTGTCCGGCTCGGCGATCGCCGACGTGTCGGCGGTCGGCGGCACGATGATCCCGCAGATGGTCAAGCGCGGCTACGACCGCGATTTCGCGGTCAACGTCAGCATCACCGCGGCGCTGGTGGCGCTGCTGGTGCCGCCGTCGCACAACCTGATCCTGTTCTCGGCCGCGGCCGGCGGCGGGCTGTCCATCGCCGACCTGTTCGCCGCCGGCATCGCGCCGGCGCTGCTGATGACCCTGGCGATGATGCTCACCGGCTACGTGGTGGCGCGGCGCCGCGGCTACGGCGTGGAAGTGTTCCCGGGCTGGCGCGCGGTCGCCCTGCGCCTGCTGTCGGCGCTGCCGGGGCTGGGCCTGGTCGCGCTGATCTTCGTCGGCATCCGCGCCGGCATCTTCACCGCGGTGGAGAGCGCGGCGATCGCGGTGGTCTACGCGCTGCTGGTGACCAGCGTGCTGTACCGGCAGCTGGGCTGGCGCGAGTTCTTCGGCACCGTGGCGCACGCCGCGCGCACCACCGGGGTGATCCTGTTCGTGATCGCCACCGCGGCGGTGTTCGGCTGGCTGCTGGCGTACCTGCAGGTGCCGGCGGCGGCGGTGGAGTTCCTGCAGTCGTTCGCGCACAGCAAGCTGATGGTGTTGCTGATGATCGTGGCGATGCTGCTGCTGCTGGGCACCTTCATGGACCTGGCGCCGATGATCCTGATCTGCACGCCGATCTTCCTGCCGGTGGTCAAGGCCTACGGCATCGACCCGATCCATTTCGGCCTGGTGCTGGTGCTGGCCGGCGGCATCGGCCTGGTGACCCCGCCGGTGGGGTCGGTGCTGTTCATCGGCACCGCGATCGGCAAGATCACCATCGCCCAGAGCATGCGCACGATCTGGCCGTTCTGGCTGGCCGCGCTGGCGGTGCTGCTGATCGTGACGTTCTTCCCGGAGCTGTCGCTCTGGCTGCCGAGGGCCTTGCGCGGCTGAGCGCAGGGCCGGCGGGATCTCCCGCCTTCATCCGGCCGGCGGCGCGGGCGTCGCCGGCCGCCGCATCGCCCCGCGCGACGGGGACAAGGAGAGAGCAATGAGCATCCGCACCATCCCCGCCCGCCTGCGCTGGCTGCTGGCCACCGGGCTGCTGCTGTGCGCCGGCCTGGCCGCGGCGGCCGACTGGAAGCGCGGCATCGAGGGCCAGCGCGTGGCCGACCTGGGCGACGGCACCTTCCTCAACCCGGTGCTGGCCGGCGACCACCCGGATCCGTCGGTGCTCAAGGACGGCGACGACTACTACCTCACCCTGTCCTCGTTCGACGCCTACCCGGGCCTGCCGATCTGGCACTCGCGCGACCTGGTCAACTGGCAGCCGCTGGGCCACGCGATCACCCAGAACGTCGGCGCGATCTGGGCGCCGGACCTGATCAAGCACGAAGGGCGCTACTACATCTACTTCCCCGCGCGCCGCGGCGAGCAGGGCGAGCGCAGCAATTTCGTGGTCTGGGCCGACGACATCAAAGGCCCATGGAGCGCGCCGATCGACATCGGCCTGGGCAAGTACATCGACCCGGGCCACGCGGTGGGCGAGGACGGCAAGCGCTACCTGTTCCTGAGCGCCGGCGACTACGTGCAGCTGTCCGACGACGGGCTGAAGGTGGTCGGCAGCCCCAGGCACGTCTACGACGGCTGGAAGTACCCGGAAAGCTGGGACGTGGAGGCCTACGCCCAGGAAGGGCCGAAGATCACCCGCCACAACGGCTGGTACTACATGACCACCGCGGTCGGCGGCACCGCCGGCCCGCCGACCGGGCACATGGTGATCACCGCGCGCTCGCGTTCGATCCATGGGCCGTGGGTCAATGCGCCGAACAATCCGATCACCCGCACCCAGAGCGCGTCCGAACCGTGGTGGTCGCGCGGCCACGCCACCCTGGTCGAAGGCACCGACGGGCGCTGGTGGATGCTCTACCACGGCTACGAGAACGGCTTCTGGACCCTGGGCCGGCAGGCGCTGCTGGACCCGATCGAATGGACCGCCGACGGCTGGTTCGTGGCCAAGGGCGGCGACCTGGGCCAACCGCTGAAGAAGCCCAGCGGCAGCGCGGTGCCGCACGGCCTGCCGTTGTCGGACGCATTCGCCGGCAGCACGCTGGGTCCGCAGTGGTCGTTCTTCAATCCTGGCCCCGACGAGTACCGGCGCCTGTCCTTCGGCGACGGCGCGATGCGCGTGCAGGGCAAGGGCCGCGCGCCGCGCGACAGCTCGCCGCTGACCGTGATCGCGCCGGACCAGGCCTACCAGTTCGAGGTGCAGATGCAGATCGCGCCCGGCGCCCAGGGCGGGGCGCTGCTGTTCTACAGCGACCGGCTGTACGCCGGCGTGGGCAGCAACGGCGAGAACTTCGTGATGCACCGCTACGGCGAGGAGCGCCCGGCGCAGCTGGCGCCCAGCGCCAAGGGCGGCACCCTGTGGCTGCGCGTCACCAACAATCGCCACATCGTCACCATCCACTCCAGCGCCGACGGCAAGACCTGGACCAAGTACCCGGTGCAGATGGAAGTGTCCGGCTACCACCACAACGTGGCCGGCAAGTTCCTGGCGCTGAAGCCGGCGCTGTACGCCGCCGGCCAGGGCGAAGTGGCGTTCCGCCACTTTCGCTACCGCGCGCTGGATTGAACATGGCTACCGGTAGAATCCCAGGTTCTCCGACCGACTACCCGTTTATGCCGTCGCGCAAGCCGCCCCACGCCGATGTCCCGGCCTCCCTCCCCGCCTCGGCGCACGGCAAGGCGGCGACGATCAACGACATCGCGCGCCTGTCGGGGGTGTCGAAGAAGACCGTGTCGCGGATCATCAACAACTCGCCGCTGGTGCGCAAGGACACCCGCGAGAAGGTCGAGGCGCTGATGCGCGAGGTCGGCTACGCGCCGGATCCGCTGGCGCGCGGGCTGGCGTTCCGGCGCTCGTTCCTGATCGGCATGGTCTACGACAACCCCACCGCGCAGTACATCGTGGACATGCAGTACGGCGCGCTGGACGCGCTGCGCGGGTCCAGCTTCGAGCTGGTGGTGCATCCGTGCGACAGCCGCAGCCCCGGCTACATCGACGGGGTGCGCCGCTTCGTGCAGCAGCAGAAGCTGCACGGGGTGATCCTGGTGCCACGCGCCTCCGAGGACCAGGCGCTGGCCGACATGCTGGCCGGCATCGGCGTGCGCTACACCCGCATCGCCTCGCTGCCGCTGGACGCCACCTCGCAGATGGTGGTCACCCACGACCGCGACGGCGCGGCCGAAGCGGCCGACTACCTGCTGTCGCTGGGCCACCGCGACATCGCGCTGATCACCGGCCCCAGCGCGTACCGCTCGGCGCACGAACGCACCGCCGGTTTCATCGAGGCGCTGACCCGGCGCGGCATCGAACTGCCGCCGCAGCGCATCGTCGAGGCCGGCTACACCTTCGAGTCCGGCGTGGCCGCGGCCGAGAAGCTGCTGCTGGGCAAGCAGCGGCCGAGCGCGATCTTCACCGGCAACGACGAGATGGCCGCCGGCGTGTACAAGGTCGCGCTGCGCGCCGGCATCAACATCCCGCGGCAGCTGTCGATCATCGGCTACGACGACAGCCCGCTGGCCTCGCGGCTGTGGCCGTCGCTGACCTCGGTGCGGCGGCATACCCGCGACACCGGACGCACCGCGGCGGCGATGCTGATCCAGCCCGAAGGCACGCCGACGATGGCCATCGCCAGCGTGCGCCCGCACCTGATCGTGCGCGATTCTTGCCAGCCGCCGGAAGACTGAAGCCCCTCTCCCCGCGGGAGAGGGGTTGGGGTGAGGGTCTGGCGCGAAGCGTCTCGTGGAGTCTGGGGTGCACGAGGCTTCGCCCGTACCCTCATCCGCCCCTGCGGGGCACCTTCT
>NZ_JAFIWC010000055.1 GCF_017163755.1 Xanthomonas sp. | reverse complement strand
AGCCCGCTCTAGCCCCTCTCCCTCCGGGAGAGGGGTTGGGGTGAGGGCACGCCGGCACGGATCGCCTGCCAGCACCCAACCACCCGAGGCTTCGCCCGTACCCTCATCCGCCCCTTCGGGGCACCTTCTTAGCTGCGGACAGTCACCGCCGTGGTGGGACAGTCGCCACGTGGTGGTGCGCAGCAATCGCCAAACGCAGCGCGCCGAATCCGCTCTAGCCCCTCTCCCTCCGGGAGAGGGGGTGGGGTGAGGGTACGCCGGCACGGATCGCCTGCCGGCACCGAACGCCCGAGGCTTCGCCCGTACCCTCATCCGCCCCTTCGGGGCACCTTCTCCCGCAGGGAGAAGGGAGGGCTCGCTGGCTGCGGCCACGCTGCATAGGCGCGACGTGCACTTCGACGTACACCCATGGCGGCGGCGGAGATAACGATTGGTGCCGCCAACATAACGAGCCGGCATTTCTGAATAGGCATCGTCACAAGGTTAATGGCGGCAGGGAACGTTACCGCGCAGACCGCATCGCTTAAGGACGAGTGGATCGGAGACGGCGCGGCGTCCCGCCCCCACCACCCGAGCCGCCTTCCCATGACAAAACCCCTTTCCCTTCGCCGGCCTGCCCTGCTCGCGCTGGCGCTCAGCGCCGCCCTCGCCGCGCCCCCCGTCCTGGCCCAGTCCACCACCGGCGCGGTCGCCGGCCAGGCGCCGGCCAATGCGCAACGCGTGCAGGTCCGCAGCGACAGCGGCCTCAGCCGCGAAGTCGCGGTCGACGCGCGCGGCCGCTACAGCATCGGCCAGCTGCCGCTGGGCACCTACACCATCGTCGCCAGGGGCGCCGACGACACCGTGCTCGGCAGCCGCGAAGGCGTGGGCCTGACCGTCGGCGCGGTCACCGACGTCTCCTTCGCCGCGGTCACCAGCCTGACCGGGGTCAACGTCAGCGCCGACCGCGCCGCCGCGGCGATCGACGTCAGCAGCGTCGACTCGCGCACCGTGATCAATGCCGAACAGCTGCAGCGGCTGCCGTTGGGACGCTCGGCCGAAGCGATCGCGCAACTGGCGCCGGGCGTGGCCGGCAACAGCGGCAGCGGCACCTACACCGGGCCGACCGGCGCGCAGCTGCTCAGCTTCGGCGGCTCGTCGGCCGCGGAGAACGCCTATTACATCAACGGCTTCAACACCACCGATCCGCTGCGCGGGCTGGGCGGGCTTACCCTGCCCTACGGCAGCATCGACCAGTTGGAGGTCTACACCGGCGGCTACAGCGCCAAGTACGGGCGCTCCGACGGCGGCGTGATCAACGCGGTCGGCAAGCGCGGCAGCAACGAGTGGCATTTCGGCGGCCAGGCGACCTGGGAACCGGACGGCCTGCGCGCCTCGCAGAACGACGTCTACGCGCCCGGCGACGGCGCGCTGTACCGGCCGGATAGCGAGAGCAGCGCCACGCTCAGCACGCAGAGCCTGTACGCGGGCGGTCCGCTGATCCAGGACAGGCTGTTCTTCTTCGGCTCCTACGAACTGCAGCGCCAGGACGGCGGCAGGTTCTACGGCTCGCGGGAGAACAACACCGGCTACTACGACTACGACTACCGCCGGCCGAGCTGGTACGCCAAGCTCGATTGGAACATCAGCGACAACCAGTTGCTGGAGATCACCGGCGCCTCCAGCCGCTACGCCACCCGCGGCAGCTACTACGACTACAGCGGCTACGACATCGGCGCCCGCCGCGGCAGCGCCGACACCACCAAGACCGGCGGCGACCTGTGGACCGCCAAGTACACCGGCTACCTCACCGACCGCCTGACCTTCAGCGCCCAGTACGGCAAGCAGCGCACCGACGACTACGTCGGCAACCCCAGCTACACCGGCGCACTGACCTACGTCGACGACGCCGCGTTCCAGAACCCCGCCTACACCGGCGGCACCCCGATCACCAACGCGCAGACCACCTCGCTGCTGGTGGATCCGGACCGCGGCAACCGCACCGACAACCTGCGACTG
Source organism: Xanthomonas sp. (assembly GCF_017163755.1). GTDB lineage: Bacteria > Pseudomonadota > Gammaproteobacteria > Xanthomonadales > Xanthomonadaceae > Xanthomonas_A. The sequence goes on along the minus strand of NZ_JAFIWC010000055.1, from coordinate 4,804 downwards.
GACCTGAACTACGTCATTGGCGAGCACAGCATCACCGTCGGCATCGACAACCAGAACGCGCGCGCGCTCAACCGCGGTTCGGTGGCCTCGGCCGACGGCTACTACTGGATCTACGGCCAGTCCAACCCGAACGTGCCGATCAACACCGGCCTCGGCGTGCCGGCCACCGGCGGCTATGCCAATGGCGAGGACGGCTACTACGTGCGCCGGTACATCTACAGCGCGCTGGCCTCGGTCCGCGCGGCGCAGCGCGCGCAGTACATCGAGGACAACTGGCAGGTGAGCGAGCGCTTCCTGCTCAGCCTCGGCCTGCGCCTGGACCAGTTCACCAACTACAACCGCGACGGCGACGCCTACATCAAGCAGACCAGCGGCCAGTGGGCGCCGCGCCTGGGCTTCAGTTGGGACGTCGACGGCGACGCGCGCTTCAAGGTGTACGGCAACGCCGGCCGCTACTACCTGGCGCTGCCGCTCAACCCGGCGTTCAACGCCGCCGGCGCGACGCTGGCGACCTCGACCTACTACACCTACGGCGGCATCGACGGCAACGGCTACCCGACCGACCTGACCCAGATCTCCGACGCGGTCTCCTCCAACAACAACTACGGCATCCTGCCCGATCCGAAGACCGTGGCCACGCAGGGCATCAAGCCCTCGTTCCAGGACGAGTTCATCCTCGGCTTCACCAAGGCCTGGGGCGACAGCTGGGTGTACGGCGCCAAGGCCACCTACCGCGTCCTGCGCAGCGGCGTGGACGACTACTGCGACAGCGACACCGTATTCGCCGCCGCGGCGGCGCAAGGGCACGCGGTGACCCTGGCCAGCAATCCGGTCAGCTGCTGGCTGATCAACCCGGGCAAGTCCAACACCTTCACCCTGGTGGACACGGCGGGCAACTACGTCAGCGTGCCGCTGAGCAACGCCGAGCTCGGTTTCCCCAAGTTCAAGCGCAACTACTACGGGCTCAACCTGTCGCTGGAGCATCCGTTCGACCAGCGCTGGTACGGCCGCGTCGATTACACCTGGTCGCGCAGCTACGGCACCACCGAGGGCCAGCTGCTGTCGGGCATCGGCCAGACCGCCGTCTCCACCACCCAGGCCTGGGACTTCGCCCAGCTGATGGAGCACACCAACGGCCCGCAGAGCAACGACCACACCCACCAGTTCAAGTTCTACGGCTACTACCAGTTCACGCCCGAATGGCTGGTGTCGGCCAACCTCAAGGTGGCGTCCGGCACGCCGTTCAGCGCGCTCGGCTCGTACGGCGCCGACCAGAGCGATCCGTCCGGCTACGGCATCGCCTACCACTACTACGACGGCCAGGCGGCGCCTCCGGGCAGCCAGGGCCGCCTGCCTTGGCTGAAGCAGCTCGACCTCGGCGTGTCGTGGCGGCCGGCGTACGCCGACCACAAGCTGGCCTTCACCCTGGACGTGTTCAACGCATTCAACGGCCAGGCCACGCTGTGGAAGTACCCGTATTCGGAAACGGACCCGGGCAACAGCGATCCGGTGTATGGCGCGGCGTTGCTGCGCCAGGCGCCGCGCTCGGTGCGGCTGAGCGTCAGCTACGACTATTGACCGCCGCCGCATCCCGGGCGCCGGCCAGGGACCCCGGCGCGCCTGCACGTGCTCACGTGGATACGCCTGCGCGTGCAGCGATCAGCCAGCGCTGACGCTGCACGCGGCGACTGCACGCACCAGGCCCGGCAGGGCAGGCACGGAAGGCCGCCTGTGCGGCCGCATCCGCGCTCACCGCGCGGCGCGCTGCGCCTGCTGCTCGGCCAGGGTCAGCGCGACGTTGTCGCGCAGGTAGGCCGGTTCGGCGCGTTCGGGCGCGATCGCTTCGCCGCGCGCGTGCGCGGCCAGCGCCAGGGTCAGCACGTCCGCCGCATGCGGCAAGGCCTGCGCGTCGATACCCTGCAACTGCGCGGCCAGGCGCCGCTGCAGGCTGCCGTCGATCGCCGCCAGGCCGGTGCCGACGCCATGCCAGCGCGCGTCCGAATCAGGCAGCACGAACGCGTCCGGCGCCAGCACCCGCTCCGGCGTGAGCGCATGCAGGCCGTCGGCGTCGCGCGCATAGGCCGCCGCGTAGATCTCGCCCATCCGCGCGTCGATCGCGGCGAGCACGCGCGGCGCGTCGCCGGGCGCGCGCAGGGCCAGCGCGTGCAGGGTGGAGACCGGCAGCACCGGCAGGTCCAGCGCCAGGGCGATGCCCTGCGCCAGCGCGATCGCCAGGCGCACCCCGGTGAACGCGCCGGGACCGCGGCCGAACGCGACCGCGTCGAGCTGGCTGCGGGCGATGCCGGCCTCGGCCAGCAACTGCTCGGCCCACGGCAACGCCAGCTCGGCATGCCGCCGCGGCGCCAGTTCGAAGCGCTCGCGCACCTCGCCATCGACATGCACGGCGACGGACAGGGCTTCTGTGGCGGTTTCGAAGGCGAGGATGTTCATGGGGAGCCGGGACCGGGGACCGGGGACCAGGGACCCGGAAGGGCGGAAAGCTTAATTCATTGAAGCTGGCACGGGGACCCGGGACCCGGGACCGGGGACCGGGCCCCGAAGCGCGAAACATGCCGCTTCGTTGCCACGGCGCCGGCACGCTGTAACACCGATGGTCATGCGCACCCTCAAACCCCAGCCAACCGCTTGTCCGGGTCCCCGGTTCCTGGTCCCTGGTCCCGCATCGGGTCCCCGGTCCCCGGTCCCTGGTCCCGCATCGGGTCCCCGGTCCCTGGTCCCCGGTCCCGCATCGGGTCCCCGGTCCCCGGTCCCTGGTCCCGGCCTCCAAAAAACGCCCGCACGTCCTCCACATCCCGCGTCCGCGCGAACGGCGGCAGCGACTCCAGAAACACCCGCCCGTAGGACTTGGACAGCAGCCGCGGATCGCACAGCACTAGCACGCCGCGGTCGGTCTCGCTGCGGATCAGCCGGCCCACGCCCTGCTTGAGCGCGATCACCGCCTGCGGCAACTGCTCGTCGCGGAACGGATTGCCGCCGTCGCGGCGGATCGCGTCCAGCCGCGCCTCGAACACCGGGTCGTCCGGCGCGGCGAACGGCAGCTTGTCGATCACCACCACGCTCAGCGCATCGCCGACCACGTCCACGCCTTCGCGGAAGCTGGCCGAGCCGAGCAGCACGCCGTTGCCGGAGTCGCGGAAGCGCTGCAGCAGCGTCGCGCGCGGCGCTTCGCCCTGCACGAACAGCGGCCACGGCGCATCGCGCAGCGCTTCGGCCGCCTCGCGCAACGCGCGGTGCGAGGCGAACAGCAGGAACGCGCGGCCCTGCGACGCCTCGAGCACCGGATGCAATGCGGCGATCAGCGCGGTGCCGAACCCGCGCGCGTTCGGGTCGGGCAGCGCCGGCAGGTAGCACAGCGCCTGGCGCGCCCATTCGAACGGGCTCGGTTGCAGCAGGGTCATCGGGTCGCTCAGGCCCAGGCGGGTGGCGATGTGCTCGAAGTCGCCGTTCACCGCCAGCGTGGCCGAGGTGAACACCCACGCCGCGTGCGATTTCTCGCGGTGCTCGCGCAGCGGCCCGGACACGTCCAGCGGGGTGCGCTGGCAGCGGAAGCCGCGCGCGGTCAGTTCGTACCACAGCACGTCGGTGGACGGCGGCGCCGGCTCGGCGTCGAAGTCCGCCACCGGCTCGTCGTCGCCGAGCCAACGGCCCAGCCGGCCGGCCACGTCCTGTGCGCGCGCCGCGCAGCCATCGAAGCCGGGCGAGGCCTCGCGCAGCGGCGCCAGGCTGGCCTGCAGCCGTGCCAGTTCGGCCAGCAGCGCATCGAAGCCGTCGCGCACCTGCGGCTTGGCCAGCAAACGCCATTGCGTGCCGCGGGTGGGCAGCCCTTCCATCGCCGCGCGCAGTTCGCGCAAGGCCTGCTCCAGCGCCTGCACAGGCGCCTGCACGCTGGCCAGCGCGCCGGCCACGTGGCGGCTCTCGGCCATGCAGTCGCGCGCCAGTTCCTGCAGCGGGCGCATGCCGAAACTCTCGCCGAAGAAACTGGCCGCCAGTTCCGGCAGCTGGTGCGCCTCGTCGATGACGAAGGCCTGCGCGCCGGGCAGGATCTCGCCGAAGCCCTCCTGCTTGAGCGCCAGGTCGGCCAGCAGCAGGTGGTGGTTGACCACCACCACGTCCGCCGCCTGCGCGCGCTGCCGCGCCTGCACCACGAAGCACTCGCCCCAGAACGGGCATTCGGTGCCCAGGCAGTTGTCCGCGGTGGAGGTGACCAGCGGCAGCAGCGGCGAATCGTCCGGCAGCGCGTCGAGCTCGGCGATGTCGCCGAAGCGGGTGCGCCCGCCCCAGGCGACGATGCGCTGGAACTGGCCGATCTGCTCGCGCGAGGTGAGCCGCGGTTCGCCCTTGGCCTGTTCCAGCCGGTACTTGCACAGGTAGTTGGCGCGTCCCTTCAGCAGCGCGCTGTTGAGCCCCACGCCCAGCGCGGCGCGCACCCGCGGCAGGTCGCGATGGTAGAGCTGGTCCTGCAGCGCGCGGGTGCCGGTGGAGACGATGGTCTTCAATCCCGACAGCAGCGCCGGCACCAGGTAGGCGTAGGTCTTGCCGGTGCCGGTCCCCGCCTCGGCCAGCAGCACGTCGCGCTGCTCGAACGCATCGGCGATCGCCGCGGTCAGCCGAAGCTGCGCGGCGCGCGGCACGAACGCGTCGAGCTGGCTGGCGAGCGCGCCGCCTTCGCTGAGCGCTTCGGTGCTGGCGTGGCTGAGGGACATTCGGGGGACTCGGGACTCGGGACTCGGGACTCGGGACTCGGGACTCGGGACTCGGGACTCGGGACTCGGGACTCGGGACT
>NZ_JAFIWC010000054.1 GCF_017163755.1 Xanthomonas sp. | reverse complement strand
CCACCAGCGCTCATGACCACCGAGTACCGAGTCCCCAGTCCCGAGTCCCGGCTTCTCAACCACTCTCCAACGCATGCGCCACGGCGCGGAACACCCGGCGCATCTCCAGCGGCTTGCGCAGCACGTGCACCGCGATGTCGCTGGGGAAATGGTCGCGCTGCAGCGAGGTGCTGACGTCTTCCAGCACGATCGCCGGTCCCTGGTAGTCCAGGTCGCGCAGCGCCAGCAGCAGGCTCACCGCCGACAGCAGGATGATGTCGCAGTCCACGATCACCAGGTCGGGCAAGCCGTGCTCGCGCACGTCGCGCAGCGCCGCGGCGCCGTCGGAGGCCAGCTGCGGGCGGTAGCCCTGGCTGGACAGCGCGTTGCCGAGCAGCGACAGCCGCGTGGCCTCGCCGTCGACCAGCAGCACGCGCTGGCCCTTGCCCATCGGTATCGCCTGCTCCGGCTCGCCGGCCAGCGGCGGGTGCCCGTACATCGGGATCAGCAGTTCGAAGCAGGTGCCCACGCCTGGCGTGCTGTCCACGTGGATGCTGCCGCCGTAGCTTTCGACGATGCGCTTGCACGAGATCAGGCCCAGGCCGGTGCCGTCCGGCTTGGTGGTGAAGAACGGGCTGAACAGGCGCGCGCGGGTGTGCTCGTCCATGCCCACGCCCTCGTCGCCGACCTCGATGCGCACCTGCTCGCGGCCGTCGGCGCCGGTGGCCGCGCTGGCGCTCAGCGTCAGCCGGCCGCCGTCGGGCATCGCCTGGATCGCGTTCAGGCCGAGATTGAGCAGGCATTGCTGCAGTTCGGTGTAGTTGGCCTCGATCGCCAGGTCGCCGTCGGCGACCTCCACCTGCAGCACCACGCCGTCCGGCAGGCTGCTCTTGAGCAGCATCTGCACCGCCTGGAACAGGCCCGCCAGCGGCACGCGCTCGCTGGGCTTGCGCGAGCCGCGCACGAACGAGAGCATCGACTCGGCCATTTCGTGGCCGCGGCGGCCGCATTCGGCGATCACGTCGGCCAGGTGCCGCAGCTGCGGATCGTCGCTGCGCCCGACCATCAGTTCCGGCACGATCAGCAGCGGCTGCAGGATGTTGCGCAGGTCGTGGCTGAGCCCGGCGGCGAGCAGCGCCAGGCTCTCCAGCCGCTGCGCGCGCATCAGCTCGCCTTCCACCCGCTGCCGCTCCTGCTCGCTGCGCGCCTCGCGGATCGCCCGCGCCACCGCCGACGGCAGCCGGGTCGGGTTGTGCTTGATGATGTAGTCGTTGGCGCCCTCGTGCAGCGCCTGCACCGCGGTCTCCTCGCCCATCGTCCCGGACACGAAGATGAAGGGCGTGGTGTTGCCGCCGGCGCGCACGATCTGCAGCGCCTGGTGCCCGGAGAAGCCCGGCATGCTCAGGTCCGACAGCACGATGTCCGGATGGAAGTCGCGCAGCGCCTCGCGCAGCGAGTCCTCGCTCTCCACGCGGCGGAAGGTCGCTTCGATCCCGGCCTCGAGCAGCTGGTCGGAGAGCAGCTCGGCATCCTCCGGGGAATCCTCCACCATCAGGATCCGGATCGGGCCGAGCCTGGCGCCGGTCTTGGGCATGCGCCTTACTCTTTGTCCGGTGCCTGGTTGATCAGCGCCCAGAACGTGCCCAAGGTCTTCACCGCGGTGAAGAACTGGTCCACGTCCACCGGTTTGACCACGTAGGCGTTGACGCCCAGGTCCCAGCTGCGCGCCAGGTCGCTCTCCTCGCGCGAGGACGACAGGATCACCACCGGCAGGCGCTTGAGCGATTCGTCGTTGCGCACCAGCTTGAGCACTTCCAGCCCGTCCATGCGCGGCATCTTGATGTCCAGCAGCAGCACCGCCGGCAGGCCTTCCTCGCGGTCGGCATAGGCGCCGCGGCGCAGCAGGTAGTCCATCGCCTCCACGCCGTCCTCGACGTGCACGATGGGATTGGCGAGCCGGGCATCGCGCAGCGCGTCGACCGCCATCTCGGCATCGGCGGGGCTGTCTTCGGCTAGCAGGATGGTGCGGATGGCGGTCATGCGATGGGCTCGTGGGTAGGCGCTTCAAGCGCGGGGGGGAGTACGAAATGGAAGGTGGCGCCCTGGTCCGGCGCCGCATCGGCCCAGATGTGGCCGCCGTGGCGGCTGAGCACGCGGCGCACGCTGGCCAGGCCGATGCCGGTGCCGCTGTATTCGCTGGCCTTGTGCAGGCGCTGGAACACGCCGAACAGCTTGGCCGCATAGGCCATGTCGAAGCCGGCGCCGTTGTCGCGCACGCTGAAATGGTGGCTGCCGTCGCTTTCCAGCTTGTAGCCGACCTCGATCACCGCGACCTCGCGCTTGGCGCTGTACTTGACCGCGTTGCCGAGCAGGTTCAGCCACAGCTGGCGCATCATGTTCTCGTCGGCGACCAGGATCGGCAGCGGCGCGATGCTCCACTCGATGCGGTGCCCGCTGCCGCCGTGGTCGGCCTGGAAGTTGGCGTCCAGCACCGCGCGCGTCTCGGCGACCAGCGACTGCATGTCCACCGCCTGCAGGCGCAGCGCGCTGCGGCCCAGGCGCGAATACACCAGCAGGTCGTCGATCAGCGAGGCCATGCGCCGCGCCGAGGTGCCGATCACTTCCAGATAGTGGCGGCTCTTCTCGTCGGCGCCGTCGCCGAGGTGGCGCATCAGCTTGTCCGAGAAGCCGGCCACGTGGCGCAGCGGCGCGCGCAGGTCATGCGAGACCGAATAGCTGAAGGCCTCCAGCTCGCGATTGACCTCCGACACCTGCTCCACCTTGCCCTCCAGCTGCCGGTTCAGGTCCTGGATGCGCTGCTGGGTGGCCTTCTGCACGCTGATGTCGGTGACCGTCATCAGCACCACCTCGTCGTCGCTGTCCGGCAGCGGCATGCGCCGCGCGTTGAGCAGCATGGTGCGGGCGATGCCGTCGGCGGCGGTCTGGGTGTGTTCGAAATCCCACAGTTCGCGGCCGCGCAGCAGCACGTCGGCCAGGCGCTGGCGGATCATCGGGTCGCGCCACACGCCGTCGCCGACCTCGTCCAGCGCCTTCACCGGTTGCTCGGGATTCAACCCGTACAGCTCGGCGAACGCGGCGTTGTACATCAGCATGCGCTGGCTGCCGTCGAGCAGCACGATCGGCTCGCGCACGGTCTGCAGCACCGCCGCGGCGCGGCCGTTGGCGCGCAGCATGTCGCGCTCGGCGCTCAGCCGGCGGCCGATCTGGCGCTGCAGCAGCCAGATCACCATGCCCAGCAACAGCAGCTGCACGCCCAGCGACACCCAGCTCATCGCCGCGGCCAGCGTGCGCCGCTGGTCGGCATCGGCGGTGCGCTCGGCCAGCAGTTCCGATTCGCGGTTCTGCAGGTCGGCGACCAGGCCGCGGATCGGGTTGTCGGAGGTCATCTCGCGGATCAGGCTGCGGATCCGCTCCGGGTCGCGGGTTTGCGAGATCTGCCGCGCCAGCGCGCTGCGCCGCTCCAGCGTGCTCTGCAGGCGGCCGATGCGCACTTGCTGGTCGGCGTTGTCGCGGGTCAGCTCGGTCAGGCGCGCAATGGCCGGCGCCATCGCCGCCTGCGACTCGGCCAGCCGTTCGCCGAGGATCGGCGTGTCGGCGCCATGCGACAACGCCATCGCCGCCGATTCCATGTCGCGCATGCTGGCTTCCAGCCCGCGCAGCGCCGACTTCACCTCATGGCTGTGCGCGACCCAGTCCGATGCGCGCAGCGTGCTCTCGCTCATCTGCCGCAGCAGCAGCGAAGGCAGGATCACGATCAGCACGACGGCCAACGCCAGCAAGGGCAGGCGCCATCGATCCCAGGCGTCGTTGGTGGCCGTTATCTGCATGCGTGTTCCGAAGCGTCCCCGGTGATGCGTGGATAGGCCGGCAGGGGCGGCATTGTCGCCGATCCTCCCGCGAGCCGGATGAAGTATTCACGGACCTGCGCCGCGGCGAGGTTCCTGAATAGGCCGGCGTATATTACGGGTTCCAATGAAAACGGGCGACTCCCCGGCCGCCCGTTCGCTTGAAGCATGGACGCGGTTTTCAGCGGCGCGCGGCCAGCGCCGGCGGCAGGCTGGCCAGCGTCCACGAGCACATCCCGGCGCGGACCAGCAGGAAGTCGGCGTGGCTGTTCAGGCGTGCGACGTCGGCGCGCGCCAGGCCTTCGCTCAGCGTGTCCATGACCTGGCCGAACTGGCGCCAGAAACCGTCGTCGTCCTGGCAGGTGGCCAGCAGCGTGCTGAGCCTGGATTCGAGCTGGCGCATCGCCAGCGACAGGGCCAGCGGCGACTTGGCGACAGGAATCGCGCGGGCCACCGCGGCGCCGAGCGCCTCCGATGCGATGGGGTCGTTTGCGGATTGCGTAGGAGCGTTCAACATGGGAATCGTCCAGAGCCTGGAATGTCTGGATAGTCCCTGAATGGATGTCAATGTGACGCGAAACGCGTTCAGCTATCCGAACGAACAGGTAGACAACGCAGACAAAAAAAGGCGCACCCCGAAGGGTGCGCCTGCTGCCGATGCGATCCGCCTCGCCTCGGACCGTATCGATGCGTGGATCAGTTCTGCGCGGTGGCGGCCACTTTCAGGCCCGACGCATCCACGTTCTTGACCCCGTCGATCTTCTTGGTCACAGCGATCGCCTTTTCGCGCTGCGCCTTGTTGTCCACCGAGCCGCTCAGCGTGACCTTGCCGTTGACCGTCTCGACCTTGATATCGGTGCCCGGAACGTCCTTGGTCGCGACCAGGTCGGCCTTGACCTTGGTGGTGATCCAGCTGTCGGTCACCGGCTCCTTGGAGTCGTGCTTGGCGCTGTCGTGGCCCATCGCGTCGTGTTGGCGGCTGGCGTCCTTCGGCGGATCGACCGCGAAGGCCTGCCCGGCGCCTACCAGCATGCCGAGGCCGAGCGCAGCGGCCAGCAGGTTGCGTGAAAGATTCGTGTTCATGATGTCCTCCTCCCTTGAAGGTGTGTGCAGTGTCTGCGCGCCCGTGTCCATGGCACGTGACCGCAGAATGGAAGCGCCGTGAAGTTTGGCGCCATCGGCGGGATACTTCCGCTTTGCCGCACGGACCTTTACCGATGGACAGACCCCTCAACCTCGCCCTGCTCGGCTACGGCTTCGTCGGCCGCGTATTCCATGCGCCGCTGATCGCGCATACGCCCGGGTTGCGGCTGCATACGCTGGTCTCCAGCCGCGCCGCCGAAGCGGCGGCGGCGTACCCGCAGGCGCGCGTGGTCGCCGACGCGCAACAGGCGTTCGACGATCCGCAGGTCGATGCGATCGTGCTGGCCACGCCGAACCAGACCCATGCGCCGCTGGCGCTGGCGGCGCTGGCCTCGGGCAAGCACGTGCTGGTGGACAAGCCGTTCACCGTCACCGTGGAGGAGGCGCAGCAGGTGGTCGCGCAGGCGCAGCGTGCCGGGCGCATCGTCAGCGTGTTCCAGAACCGCCGCTGGGACGGCGACTTCCTCACCGTGCGCGGGCTGGTCGACGCCGGCACGCTGGGCGAGATCGCCGAGTTCCATTCGCACTTCGACCGCCACCGCCCGCAGGTGGGCGATCGCTGGCGCGAACACGACCTGCCCGGCTCGGGCCTGTGGTTCGACCTGGGCCCACATCTGCTGGACCAGGCGCTGCAGCTGTTCGGCCTGCCGGAGACGATCCAGCTGGACCTGGCGCGGCAGCGCCCCGGCGCGCAGGCCGACGACTACTTCCACGCGGTGCTGCGCTACGGGCGCCTGCGCGCGGTGCTGCACGCCGGCTCGCTGGTGGCCGCGCACGGCCTGCGCTTCGCGGTGCACGGCGAGCGCGGCAGCTATCTCAAGCGCGGCCTGGACACGCAGGAAGCGCAGTTGCGCGCCGGGCTGACGCCGGCCGCCGCCCAGTGGGGCGAGGACCCGATACCGGGCCGGCTGACCCTGGTGGATGCCGAGGGCGCCGCCAGCGAACGCGAACTGCCCACGCTGCGCGGCGACTACCGCCACTGCTATGCCGGCTTCCGCGACGCGATCGCAGGGCTGGCGCCGGCGCCGGTGGATGCGGCGCAGGCGCTGGCGGTGATGCGCCTGCTCGATGCCGGGCGCCGCAGCGCCGAATCCGGCCGCGCCATCGCGCTGGACTAGGGCCTGCCAACGCTGTTGGAATGGGCCACGTTGCCGTGTGCGGGCCAGGTGGCTGCGCGTGGCGCCGTGGCAGGCTTTGTCCGTCTGTCCAAGCCCCGCGCGGCCGGCTGGGCGCCGCACACGGCAACCCGCAGGGCCGCGCTTGGGCGCGCACGGTGCGGCCTATCCCAATAGCGTTAACAGGCCCTGGCGGCGGCTACTTCGGCAGCGTGTCGCGCGGCCCGCCGTGCGACGGCACGTCGCGCACTTCGCGCATCACCGCATGCCCGCCGAACTGGTTGCGCATCGCCGCCAGCAGCTTGTCGGTGAACGAATCGGCGTCGCGCGAGCGCAGCCGCTCCAGCAGCGACAAGGTGATCACCGGCGCGGGCACGTTGAGGTCGATCGCCTCGGCCACCGTCCAGCGGCCTTCGCCGGAATCCTCCACGTACGGCGCGATGCCGGCCAGGCCCGGGTTGCTGCCCAGCGCCTCGGAGCACAGGTCCAGCAGCCACGAGCGCACCACGCTGCCCTGGCGCCAGACCTCGGCGATCTGGTGCAGGTCCAGGTCGAATTCCTGCTTGCGCCCCATCAGCGCGAAGCCTTCGGCATAGGCCTGCATCATTCCGTATTCGATGCCGTTGTGGACCATCTTGGTGAAGTGGCCCGCCCCGCTGGGACCGACCCGTCCCCAGCCGGCGTCCGGCGCCGGCGCCAGCGTGGCGAACAGCGGATTCAACCGCGCCACCGTCGCTTCGTCGCCGCCGATCATCAGGCTGTAGCCTTCGGCCAGGCCCCACACGCCGCCGCTGGTGCCGCAGTCGACGTAGCCGATGCCGTGCGCGGCCAGTTCGGCGGCGCGGCGCACCGAATCCTTGTAGTAGGAATTGCCGCCGTCGACGATCACGTCGCCGGGTGCGAGCAGCGGCAGCAGCAGCGCAATCGTGTCGTCGACGATCTTGCCCGCCGGCACCATCAGCCACAGCGCGCGCGGCGCCGGCAGCGCGGCCACCAGCGCGGCCATCGAGTCGGCCGCCTCCACGCCGCGTTGCCGTGCCGCCTCGCGCGCGGGCGCGCCCACGTCGAAACCCACCACGCGGTGGCCGCCGCGCACCAGCCGCTCGGCCATGTTCGCGCCCATGCGGCCCAATCCCACCAGTCCCAGTTCCATGTCGTGTCCCAGTTCGAAATCGGAAAGGCCGCTAGGGTCGCATGAAGCGGCCGCCTGCGTGCAGCCCCGCCTATCGCGAGACAGCCGCCATTGATGCATGCGCACAGTCCTGCAAGCGGCGATCGATCCAGCGCCGATACAGCGTGGTGTGGACGTTGTGCAACGCCAGGTCGATGGCGTAGGGCGTGCGCGGATTGCGGTCCAGCAGGCGCGCGATGTGGTAGCCCACCGGACGGATGCCTTGCCGATGCACGTAGACCAGGAAGCCGCGGTAGAACGGGTCGTCGAGCAGCGCGTCGATCTGCGCCAGGACAGTGCGTTGCGCGGACGACAACGATGCGCGCAGCGTAGCATCGCGGTGGTACAGCAGCCGCTCGAAGCGCTCGCGTCCGCGCCCGCGCAGCGATTGCGCCAGCTCCCAGATGCGGCGGTTGACGCGGTCGTAGTGGGCGAAGCCGCCGTGGTGCGCCAGCGCTTGCGCCGCCTGCGCGCTGACCCCGGCGACGACGAAGTTCTCGGCCTGGTTGTTGATGTCGTCCAGATACCTGCGCTCGAACACATGGGCGATGAAGCCCGGCGCGCCGACGAACGCCGACGCGCCCGTCTTCGAGGTCTTGACCGCCTTGCCGTCGGCGAAGAACTCGCCGGCGTGCGCGCCGAGCAGGATGCTGTCGGTGTCGTGCAGGGTCAGGAAGGTGCCGATCGACAGCTCCGCCGCGCTGAACTCGCGATCGAACGCGGCGTCGCCGTACAGTTCGCGCTGCGTGGCCAGCTGCGCGATCTGCCGGCCCACGCCGCATTCGGAGCGGACCTTGCCGGTATAGAACGCCTCGATCGCGCGCGCGTTGCCGTTCGCCGGCTGATAGCCGCGGCCGAAGCTGCGGAAGCGCTCCCAGCCCTGGCGCCGCGCGCCGCCGGCGCCGAAGCCGATCCAGCCCAGCTGCACCGCGGTGAAGCGGTAGCCGGGATTGTCCTGCAGGCGCGTCACCGCGCGCTGCGTGGCCTGGCCCAGCACGAAGTAGTAGCCGCAGCGGGTGGCCGGCGAATCGAGCAGCGCGCGCAGCGCCTGGCGCCGTTGCGGTTCGTTCCAGCGCGCCGGCAGCGCCGCCTGCAGATCGCCGTGCGCGTGCGCCTCCTGCAGCGACAGGCGCCGGCACGGATCGCCGGGCACGACCTGCGGCTGTGCCGCGGCGCTGGCCTGCACGCGCCAGCCGAGCTCGCGCAGCAGCGCTTCCAGGCAATCGGCGCTGGCCTGCTCGGTCGGCGCTGCGGACTGCGCCGCGACGCCGCCGCTGGCTGCGATCGCCAGCGCCAGCAGCAGCACGCGTACGCGGCGGCGCGGCCGGCCCGGCGCCGGCGCGGCAACGCAGATCGATGGCGTCGCGGTGAGGGAATCGCGGGGCACGGAAGCTTCCTCGCACCGGGACCTCCGGCGGCTGGCGCATGGTGCCGATGGCGCCATGCAGGCGTCGCGAACGCGTGCCGGCGGCGGCGCATGCGTTCACCGCCGGCGCCGTGCCGGCGCCCTACACTGCCGTCCCCTTTCGCGGAGCGCGACCATGCATGTGCTCGTCACCGGCGGCACCGGCTTCATCGGCCAGGCGCTGTGCCCGGCCCTGCTCCAGGCCGGCCATCGGGTCAGCGTGCTGACCCGCGACGCCGCGCGCGCGGCGCGCGCGGCGCGCATCCTGCCCGGCGTGCAGGCGCTCGAGGACCTGGCGCAGGCCGATGCGGCCGATGCGGCGATCAACCTGGCCGGCGAACCGCTGGCCGAAGGGCGCTGGAGCGAAACCCGCAAGCGCCGCTTCCGCACCTCGCGCATCGGCACCACCCGCACGCTGCTGGAATGGATCGCGCAACAGCCCGACGCGCAGCGGCCGCGCTGCCTGTTGTCCGGCTCGGCGATCGGCTACTACGGCGACGCCGGCGAGCGCGTGCTCGACGAGGCCAGTCCCGCCGGCGACGACTTCGCCGCGCAGCTGTGCCGCGACTGGGAAGCCGAGGCGGCGCGCGCGCGCGAGCTGGGCATGCGCGTGAGCCTGCTGCGCACCGGCGTGGTGCTCGGTCGCGACGGCGGCGCGCTGGCGCGGATGCTGCCGCCGTTCCGGCTCGGGCTGGGCGGGCGCATGGGCGACGGGCGGCAGTGGATGAGCTGGATCCATCGCGACGACCACGTCGGCCTGCTGCTGTGGCTGCTCGAGCACGGCGGCGACGGCGCCTACAACGCCACCGCGCCGGCGCCGGTCACCAATGCCGACTTCGCCAGGCAGCTGGGCAAGGCGCTGCACCGGCCGGCGCTGCTGCCGGCGCCGGCCGTGGCGCTGCGGCTGGCGTTCGGCGAAATGGCCGACCTGCTGCTCGGCAGCCAGCGCGTGCTGCCGGCACGCGCGCAACAGGAAGGCTATGCGTTCCGCCATCCGGAGCTGGGGGCCGCGCTGAGCGCGGCGGTCGGCTAAAGGGCCAGTGGCGACGCCACTGTAGGAGTCAACTGTCATGCAGGAGCGATCCCAGGAGGGGCATAAGGCGCTCGATCACGCGCGATGGCGTTGAGC
>NZ_JAFIWC010000053.1 GCF_017163755.1 Xanthomonas sp. | reverse complement strand
GGGACTCGGGACTCGGGACTCGGGACTCGGGACTCGGGACTCGGGACTCGGGACGGCAGGATGATGTCCCGGGGCAATCCGATGTCAAGCGATTTGATGCGAAAAGGGCCGTTTTTTTCAGAAAAGCGGCTTTTTTTTCGGCTCAGGCGCAGTTGCTTTCTGTAGGAGGGGCTTCAGCCCCGACGCCTCACCGTTAACGCGTCGGGGCTGAAGCCCCTCCCACAGAAAAGCACCGTGCGGCGCTCGAACATGCGGCGCTCGAAAACGCTCTCCCTGTGGGAGCGACTTCAGTCGCGGCGAACGCAGCGATACACGCTCCGGCGCCGCAAGCGCCGCCCGGCACGCATGCCCTACGCCGCCGCTGCGCGCACCAGTTCGGCATAGATCTCCGGCAGCTGGTCCATGCGCTCCATCACCGCGGCCACGCCCAGCTGGCGCAGGGTCGCGGCATGTCCCGGCGGGATGTGCGCCGCGCCGGTGAACCCGATCACCTTCATGCCCGCGGCCAGCGCGGCGCTGGCGCCGGTGGCGCTGTCCTCGATCACCAGACAGCGCGCCGGCGCGACGCCCATCGTGCGTGCCGCCAGCAGGTAGACATCGGGCGCGGGCTTGGGCCGGGCCACCATGTCGGCGCTGAAGATGTGGCCGGCCACGCGCTCGCTGAGCCCGGCGCGCGCCACCGACGACACCACGCTGTGGCGCTGGCTGTTGGAGGCCACCGCCAGCGGCAGCGCGATGCCGAGCAGCGCCTCGCGCACGCCGGCGATCGGCTCCACTTCGGCGGCGATCAGCGCTTCGGAGCGCGCGCAGATGTCCGGGAACAGCGCCGGCGGGAAGCTCACGCCGAAATGCCGCTCCACGCGCTGCATGATCTCCAGCGCGGTCTGTCCGAAGCTGCCTTCCAGGAACAGTTCCAGTTCCGCGCGCGGCACGTAGTCGCTGAGCGCCGCGAGCATCACACGGTCAGCGAGCACCTCGCTGTCGACGATCACCCCGTCGCAATCGCTGATCAGAAGTTCGAACGGCATCGCCGACATGCGGCCTCCTGGGCAAAGAAGCCGATTATCGCTGCTGCGGCGCAACAATGCAGCGCATCGCGCGCCGTGACGGGCGGCCCTGCCCGCTTCGGTTCAGCGAAGGTGACGGTGGATGCCGCGACGCGACGCCGAACGACGCCGTGGACGCGGCTACCGGTAATTGGGGTCGGTCACCGGCAACAGGCCCAGGTCCACCATGTCCATCTCTACCTGGTTGGCGCGCCGGATATGCGCCGGATCGTTCAGATCGAACGGCGCATCCACCGCCACGATCACCGTGCCCTTGCCGGCAACCGGCACCAGCTGCGCAGCCAGCGGCAGCTGCGCCGGCGCGACCTCGGCGGGAACGAATCCCATCCAGCCAAGGGCCTTGCGGTGCGGGAAAGTCGCGTAGTTGAGGCGATAAAAGACCACTTCGTCCGTGGCCAGCGACCGGTCGACTACATCCACGTAGGCGAATGAGACCGGCTCCATACGAACTATCGCGGTCAATACATCGCGGCATATGCGTGTCACGTCTGCGCCGAATGCAACATCGCCTCGCTCGATGTCGAGTTCAATCCTACCCTGCGTCAGATCGTAGGTCAGTTCGAGCTGGCCGGGTCGCCTGCGGCCGAGATCTTGCCGATTGCTCAGGTAAGCCGCATAACCGTGCGCGTAAGGCAGCGTTGGAAATTTTTCCTTGAACATCCCTGCACGTTGCTCGGCACGTGCCAACGTGGCTGCCTTGTCGCTGAAAGGCACTTGCTGCTGTCGTGGCTTGGTGATGCCACCGAACCAGGGCTGAGGAAACGGCAACACTGCATTGATCGCATCCAGCAGGGCACGGGTTCTGGCATAACCCTCCTCCATCGGCAGCGCGGCAAACGGCACGTCTGCACGTATTTCAGCGCATATCATGCCCGCGTCACCGGTTGCCAAGGGCTGTAAACCACCTTCACGGCACCGGGCAGGTTTCTTTGCGCCCATACGCTCACTTCCTTTTGCAGGAAATGCCACTCCAATTTGGCCTGCGGTTGTGCAGGAGCGATTGCCTGTAGCTGACGCCCAGCCTCGTTGAACAGTTCGGAGAACACCACCTGCTTCGGAAATCCTGGCAGGGGCCTACCGTCCTCCCCCAGGAACTGCGCATAGCGCCCCTTCGCGTCCACCACCGTGCAGCGCTCGCGCCAGTAGCCGTCGAACCACACGCCGTTGTAGAGCCACTCGAGCAGGTTGAGCCGTTCCGGCGTGGGCGCCGGCTCGCCGCTGAAGATGCGGCCGATGCTGGCGGCGATGCCGAAGTCGAAGTCGCCCAGCGGCGCGCCGCTGTCGCCATCGCAGTACGCGAAGCGCTCCGGGCCGGCGTGCAGGTTGGCGATGTGCAACTGGTAGTCGTAGTTGAACTTGTTCTGGCGCCGGACCGCGCGCCGCGGCCGGGCCGGCAGCAACTGGCCGTCGCCGAGCCGGCAGCGGTTGCATTCGGTGGCGTCGTCGGTTTCGCTGCAGTCGGCTTCGCGGCTGCGGTCGCGCGGCAACGCCTGTGCGCCGCGGCGCAACGCCTCGGCGCCGAGCAAGGCGCTGAGCAGCTGGGTCAGGCCGCGCAGGCTGGCCGGTGCGGCGGGAACGGCGGCCATCTCACTGCCCCCAGCGCGGCCGGGCCGCGAGCGCGCTCAGCAGGTCTTCGGCGAGCAGGGCCGGATCGTCGGCGCGGCGGAAGCGCAGGCCCACGCTCAGGTCGCGGCGCAAGGCGCCGCGCGAGGCCACGTCGAACTTCACCCAGCGCACCAGCGGCGACAGCCGGGCGATGCGCAGCTGCTCGCTGGCATGGCGATAGCTGCGCTCGGTCTCCTCGATCAGTTGCGCCTCGTGCAGGTCGCCGACCTGCGCCGGCAGGTCGCGGCGGATATCCGCCGCCAGCCGTGGCGCGAACGCGCCGGGCTCGGGCAGCCGCAGCAAGGCCTGCTGGCGCGCATCCAGCTGCACCGGCGCTGCGTCGGCCGGCGGCGCCACGGCATCGTCGCGCAGGATGTCCACGCGCTGCACGCCCAGCTTGGCGCGCCAGCGCAGCACCGGCCCGAGCAGCCAGGCGCGTTGCGCCGGATCGAACAACGCGCACAGGCGGCGGAACACGCGCGGATCCCAGTAGCGCAGCAGCGCCAGCGCGCCATCGGCAAGGCGCACGTCCAGGCAACGCTGCAGATGCGCGTGGATGGATTCGAACGCATCCTCGCTGTCCAGCCACGCCACCGCCGCGTGCGCGTGCTCGATCGCGGCCAGCCAGGCCTCGAGCGCCGGCGCATGCCGGTCGGGCAACTGCAGCAGCCACGGCCCGCAGTGCGCCAGCGCCGCCTCCGGCTGCTGCGCGAACAGGCTGCGCTGCGGCAGGCCGGCGGCGTGCTCGGCCAGGTGCGCGGCGATCCCGGGCACCGCGGCGGCATCGATCAAGGCGTAGGCGTGCATGCTCAGCGCTCCAGCCAAGCCGCGGCCGCCGCCTGCGCCGCGCGCAGGCAGGCCTCGCACACCGCCGGCTTGTCCGCCTGCGACGCCGCGGCGGCGGCCGCGGCCGCCGCCGCAGGCGAAGCGCTGGCGCTGGCGCCGGCGCCCGGGGCGTCGTCCACGTACACGTGGCGCTGGCGCAGCGTCAGCAGCCGGCACCCGCAGGCGCAGTAGTCCCCGTGCCGCGCCACCGGCTGGCCGTCGATGATCAAGGTCACATCGCCGCTGACGATCTCGGTCACGCCGTGGCGCCCGCAGGCCACGCGGTCCCCGACCCGTGCCACCGCGACGCCGTCCACGTCGGTGAACGGCGAACCGCTGACCACGGCGCCGCCGCCGGTCGTCGTGTCTCCCACGATCGCGAACATCCTTGCCACGCGCACCTCCCGCTTCCGATGTCAGTATTACTAACATCGACCGGCGGAGTTTGGCAATACCTCACGCTTAATGTTATGAAATACGCGACTTTTCAGGCGCGAACGCGGCCCGCGGGCCGCAGCCAGTATCGCTAACCGGTCAGGCGCCGGCCATCGCGCGCAGCGTGATCCCGACCAGGTAGGCCAGGTAGGTGCCGGTGGCGTAGCCCATGGTGCCGAGCAGCACGCCGACCGGCGCCAGCGCCGGATGGAACGCGGCGGCCACCACCGGCGCCGAGGCCGGGCCGCCGACGTTGCTCTGCGAGCCGATCGCGAAATAGAAGAACGGCACCCGCAGCAGCTTGCCCAGCGCGAACAGCAGCACGATGTGCACGCCCAGCCAGATCAGCCCGAGCGCGAACACCCACGGCCGGTCGAGCAGCGCCAGCAAATCCATCTGCATGCCGATGCAGGCGATCAGGAAGTACAGCAGCAGCGAGCCGATGCGTGAGGCGCCGGCGCCCTCGAGCGTGCGCACGCGGGTGAAGCTCAGCAGCAGGCCGATCGTGGTCGACAGCACCACCACCCACACGAACGGCGAGCCGAGGCTGAACTTCGCCGCCCAGCTGACGTTGGCGTCGAACCATGCCGCCGCCGGCGCGGCGATCGCATGCGCCAGGCCGACCGCGCCGAAGGCCACGCCGACGATCAGCATCAGGTCGGTGAGGCTGGCCACGCGCTCGTGCTGGGCCTGGAACTGCGCGATGCGCTGCTTCAGTTCGTCGATGCCGCGGGTGTCGGCGCCGCTGCGCGCGTCGATCGCCGGCGCGCGCGCGGCCAGGAAGATCAGTACCGCCATCCACACGTAGCCCACGCCGACGTCGACCACCGCGAACTGGCCGAAGGTGGTGGCGTCGACGTTGAACACCTCGCGCATGGCCAGCATGTTGGCGCCGCCGCCGATCCAGCTGCCGGCCAGCGCGGCCATGCCGGCCCAGGTATCGCCGGCCACCGTGGCCGGATGCAGCCACTTCATCAGCTGGAACGCGACCACCGCGCCGAGCATGATGCTGAAGGACGCGCCCAGGTACATCAGCACGATCTTCGGCCCCAGCCGCAGGATGCCCTTGAGGTCGATGGTCAGGGTCAGCAGCACCAGCGCCGCCGGCAGCAGCACGTCGCGCGCGACCGGGTCGTACAGGCGGTTGTGCTGGCCGTCGATCAGCCCGACGGTGTTGTAGATGCCGGGGATCAGGTAGCACAGCAGCAGCGCCGGCACGTAGGTGTAGAAGCGCTTCCAGAACCCGCGCTCGCGCGAGCCGGTCCAGAACACCGCACCGAGCGTGGCGGCGATCAGGCCGAAGATGACGATGTCGTTCTGGATCATGGCGAACCGGGACCGGGGACCGGGGACCGGGGACCCGGAAAAGCGCGGCAGCGCGACCGGAAACCGGGCAGCGCGCACCCGGGCGGATATCGCCTTTGTCCGCGTTCTAGCGAGACGCTGTCCGCGCCTGCGTTCGTTTTTCCGGGTCCCCGGTCCCCGGTCCCTGGTCCCGTCGTCATTGCCCGATATGCTGCTTCAACCACCCATTGACCGTGTCGTGCCACAGCACGCTGTTCTGCGGCTTGAGCACCCAGTGGTTCTCGTCGGGGAAGTACAGGAACTTCGATTCGATGCCCTGGCGCTGGGCGGCGGTGAACGCGGCCAGGCCCTGTTCGACCGGGATGCGGAAGTCCAGCTGGCCGTGAATGATCAGGATCGGCTTCTTCCAGTCGGCGACGTGGTTGACCGGGTTGAACTTCTCGTAGTTCGCCGCCTTCTGGTACGGCGTGCCGCCCTGCTCCCACTCGGTGAACCACAGTTCCTCGGTGGCGTAGCCCATCATCCGCTGGTCGAACACGCCGTCGTGGTTGACCAGGCACTTGAACGGCGAATTCCACTTGCCGGCGATCCAGTTGACCATGAAACCGCCGTAGCTGGCGCCCAGCGCGCAGGCCTTGTCGCCGTCGAGGAAGGCGTACTGCTTCTGCGCCGCGGCCCAGCCCTTCTGCAGGTCCTCCAGCGGACGGTCGCCCCAGTGCTGGCTGATCGCGTCGGTGAACGCCTGGCCGTAGCCGGTGGAGCCGTGGAAGTCGATCATCACCACCGCATAGCCCTGGCCGGCATAGGTCTGCGGGTTCCAGCGGTAGCTCCAGCCGTTGCCGAAGCTGCCCTGCGGGCCGCCGTGGATCAGGAACGCCACCGGATAGCGCTTGCCTTCCTGGTAGTCGTGCGGCTTGACCACGTAGCCGTGCACGGTCTCGTTGTTCCAGCCCTTGAACTGGAACTGCTCGTAGTCGCCGAAGGCCACGTCCGGCAGCATCTCCTCGGCGCTGGGGGTGATCGCGCGCGGATGGTTGCCCTCGCTGTCGGCGACGAAGATCTGGTCGCCGCTCTTGAGGCTGTTGCGGGTGAACGCCAGCGTGTTGCCGGCCAGCACCGGCGAACCGACGCTGCCGCCTTCGACCAGCGGCTGGACCTTGCCGCTGGCCGTGCCCACCGCGAACAGCGGGTGCTGGCCGAGGTCGTCGGCGGTGGTGTACAGCGTGGCGCCGTCGGCCGAGACCACGATCTCGCCGGCCGAGCGGTCCCACTGCGGCGCGATCTCGCGGGTCTTGCCGCTGGCCAGGTCCATCGCCATCAGGCCGAAGCGGTCGGCCTCGAAGCCCGGGCGCTTCATCGCGCGGTAGTACAGGGTCTTGCCGTCGGCGGAGAACACCGGGCCGGCATCCCAGGCCGGATTGGACGCGGTCAGGTTGACCGGCGCCGAAGTGCCGGCCGCGTCGAGGCGGTACAGGTCGAAGTTGGTCGACCACGGCTCTTCGCGCCCGGCGACGCGGACGCTGGCCACCAGCGACTGCCCGTCCGGCGCCCAGGCGTAGTCCTCGCCGCCGCCGAACGGCTTGGACGGGATGTCGCCGGCCAGCGTGGTGCTGAGCGCCGAGGCGCCCGCCACCGGCTTGGCCTTGGCGTCGGCCGGCAGCGGCGCGACGAACAGGCTGTTGCGGCGGCCGTCGTTCCAGGTGTCCCAATGGCGCACGAACATGGTGTCGAACACCACGCCGCTGGCCTTGGCGTTCTTGGCCGCGTCCAGGCGTTTCTGGGTGCAGGCCAGGTCCGAGCCGCACTCCTGGAACACGCCGGCGCTGAAGGCGGCGCGGTCGCCCTGCGGCGAGACGTGGTAGCTGTCCACGTCCAGCGCGAAGTCGGTGAGTTGGCGCGGCGCGCCGCCGCTCAGCGGCATCGCGTACAGCTGCTGGCGGCCGGACTTGGCGCTGAGGAAGTAGACGCGCTTGCCGTCGGCGGAGATCTCCGGCGAGTTGACGTTCCAGCCTTCCGGGGTCAGGCGCCTGGGCGGCGCCGCGTCGCGGGTGCGCAGGTTGCGCAGCCACAGGCCGGTGCTGGCCTTGTCGGTGGCCTGGTCCATCTGCCGCTTGGCGAACACCACGGTGCCGCCGTCGGGCGTCAGCACCGGCGAGGAGACCCGGTCCAGCGCCACCATGTCGCGGACATCGAACCCGCGCGTGGCCGCCAGCGCGGGCAGCGCGGTCAGCAGGCACAGGGGCAGCAAGGCGTAGCGCAAGGTCATCGGGCGTCTCCGGAACACGGCAAAACGCCGATGGTAGGCGTGTGGGTGGGCGCGGCGCAAAGGCTTGAAGTCATGGGGCGGGCTGGATCGGGACTCGGGATCGGGACTCGGGACTCGGGACTCGGGACTCGCAGGAGCGTCCGTGCTTGCCTCTTTCGTCGCAACGCTGCGGGGACATCGGAACGGATACGCGTTGCGTTGCTGCCTGCGGCGCTACAGCGCGCTCCACCGCGCTGTCCCTGGCGCTGCCCGCGCTCACCGGCCCATGCCAATCCCGGCTTCCATGGCATCAGCCAGGGGATCTACGAGTGCGCCTCGGCGTTCGCCAACAACGGCTCCGGTTCGAGGGCCGGGCGACGCTACGCGAGCAACTACGATCAGCATCGGTGCGCCGGATTTGCGAACAGCCCACCGAGAACGTCGCCGCTACGCTTTGCCGCCAAGCACCGCCAAGCCCGGCGCGGGGCCGGGCTTGGCGGTGCTTGGCGGGTGACCGCGCTTACGCCGACGGCGGCAGCGGCGCGGTGGGTTCGCCCTTCTTGCCGGTGCGGTACAGCAGCCAGCCGACGAAGGCGAGCAGCACCAGGCCGTACCACTGGTTCAGGTGGAACGCCTCCGGCAGCGCCAGCACGTCGGCGTGGCCCGAGGCCACGATCGGCACCGCGATGGCGATGCCCATCAACGCCTCGCCGGTGATCAGGCCCGCGGCGAACAGCGTGCCCGGACGGTGCACGCGGTCGCGGCCGTCCTCGTCGTCGGCGCGGATCCTGTGGAAACGCTCGACCAGATGCGCGATCAGGCCGCCGAGAAAGATCGGCACCATCAGTTCCAGCGGCAGGTAGATGCCGATCGCCGCGGCCAGCACCGGCACGCGGAAGCGCTTGCCGGTCTTCTTCAGCCACTCGTCCAGGGCGATGATCGCCGCGCCGACGCCGGCGCCGATCGCGATCATCGTCCACGGCAGTTCGCCGCCGAACAGGCCCTTGGCCACCGACGCCATCAGCGTGGCCTGCGGCGCCGCCAACGAGTTCGGATGTTCCGGCGTCGCCGCGCCGATGCCGTAGGCCTGGGCCAGCAGGTTCAGCACCGGCGCCATGATCAGCGCGCAGGAGAACGCGCCGATGCCCAGCATCAGCTGCTGCTTCCACGGCGTGGCGCCGACCAGGTAGCCGGCCTTCAGGTCCTGCAGGTTGTCGCCGCCCACCGCTGCGGCGCAGCACACCACTGCGCCGATCATGATCGCCGCGACCGCGCCGATCGGCGCGCCGCCCACGCCCACCGGCGCCAGCCCGCTCTTGCCCAGCAGCAGCACCAGCACCGCCGAGGCGAACAGGATGGTGGAGATGGTGATGCCCGAGACCGGGTTGTTGGACGAGCCGATCAGCCCGGCCAGGTAGCCGGACACCGACACGAACAGGAAGCCGGCGACGATCATGATGATGGTCATCGGGATGCTGACGTGCCACTGGCCGACGATGGCCTGGTACAGGCCCA
This sequence comes from Xanthomonas sp., assembly GCF_017163755.1. Classification (GTDB taxonomy): domain Bacteria; phylum Pseudomonadota; class Gammaproteobacteria; order Xanthomonadales; family Xanthomonadaceae; genus Xanthomonas_A. The sequence continues at coordinate 1,359 of NZ_JAFIWC010000053.1, read as the reverse complement.
GCAGCGGCAAGGTGCACAGCAGCAGCGCGACCAGCATCCACTTCATCGGCAGGTCGCGGTCGGTCTCGGCCACGATCGCGCCGCCGCTGCTCTTGCGCGCGGCGGCGAAGCCGCTCTTGACGCCCGACAGCAGCGACTTGCGCAGCGAGAACAGCGTCCACACGCCGCCGATCAGCATCGCGCCCACGCCCAGGTAGCGCACCTTCGCCGCCCAGATGCCGAACGCGGCCTCGGCCGCCGGTGCGGTGGCCAGGCTCTGCGCCAGCGCCGGATCGGAGCCCATGAAGAACTGCTGGTACAGCGGGATGGCGATGTGCCAGGACAGGATCGACCCGGACAGCACCACGATGCCCACGTTGAGCCCGACGATGTAGCCCACGCCGAGCAGCGCCGGCGAAAGATTGGTGCCGATGTAGCCGACCAGCCGGCTGCTGCCCAGGTAGGTGGCCTGCGCCCAGGTATCGGGGATCACCCGCAGGCCGCTGGCCGCGGCCAGCTTGACCAGCCCGCCGATGGTCGCCGACAGCGCCAGGATCTTCAGCCCCGGCCCCGGATTGTCGCCGGCCTTGAGCACTTCGGCGGCGGCCTTTCCTTCGGGGAACGGCAGCGGGTCCTCGACGATCATCGAGCGCCGCAGCGGCACCGAGAACAGCACCCCGAGCAGGCCGCCCATGCCGGCGATGCCGAGCACCCACCAGTACTTGAAGTCCGGCCAGTAGCCCATGATCACCAGCGCGGGGATGGTGAAGATCACCCCCGCGGCGATCGACGAACCGGCCGAGGCGCCGGTCTGGACGATGTTGTTCTCCAGGATGGTGCCGCCGCCGAGCAGGCGCAGCACGCCCATCGACACCACCGCCGCGGGGATCGCGGTGGCGATGGTCAGGCCGGCGAACAGGCCGAGGTAGGCGTTGGCGGCGGACAGCACGACCGCCAGCACGATCGCCAGCACGACGGCACGGAAGGTGAGCTGGCGCGGCGCGGCAGCGTTGTTCATTGGTTACCCCTGAAACGGCAAAAACTTTTTCCACGCTAGCGCCTGGGGCCGGGCAAGTCTAGTGCGCGGCCGCGGCGCGGCGCGGGAGAAGGAAGCGCCGCTAGCCCCTCTCCCACCGGGAGAGGGGTTGGGGTGAGGGTCGGACGCGCAGCGCGCGCAATCGTTGCACGGGTGGCCCGTACCCTCATCCGCCCCTGCGGGGCACCTTCTCCCGAGGGGAGAAGGAAGCGCGCTAGCCCCTCTCCCATCGGGAGAGGGGTTGGGGTGAGGGTACGGGCACGCAGTGCGCGCAATCACCGCACCGGTGGCCCGTACCCTCATCCGCCCCTGCGGGGCACCTTCTCCCGATGGGAGAAGGAAGC
>NZ_JAFIWC010000052.1 GCF_017163755.1 Xanthomonas sp. | reverse complement strand
CTCGTGAGGCACTGCGACTAAGCGGCCTGCCGCACTCCGCTCTCACCTCAACGGTATACCCGCATAAGACACAAGCGACTTCAGTCGCGACGAACGAAGCCGCGAGCATTCCATCCACGAAAGCCTTCCATGCCGAGGCTCCTCCGCAAACCCTTATAGGAGCGGCTCAATGGACCGGCGCAGTGGAAGGCGTTACGGCGGCGACCACTGCCGGGGACTGAACTCTTTCTACAGCGCGCCCAACCGCCTAGCCGCCCAATCGCAAGCCTACATAGGAGCGGTTTGAACCGAGACCGGCATAGATGAAAAGCGCCGGCGGCGATGGCGTCCGGGCTGAAGCCCCTCCTACAGTGCACCAGTCCGCCCGAGCGCAGACTCCATAGGTGCGATTTCAACCTCGAACAGCGTAGCGAAGCGCTCCGGCAGCAAACGTCCCGAACCCAAGCCCTTCCTACAATTACCCACGGCGCGCTGGCCGCATGTCCCCGGCAACTCGGCATCACGCCTTGAGCCCCTCACGCCGGTGGCGCGAACCTCAGCGTCGCGACCACGCCCTTCTCCGCGCCGGGGCGCACGTTCACCTGCCAACCGTACAGGTCGCACAGGCGGCTGACGATCGACAAGCCGATGCCGCCTCCTTGCGAGTGGCCGGCATGGGTGCCGCGATAGCCGCGCTGGAACAGCTTGGCGGCGTCCTCCTCGCTCAGGCCGGGGCCGGAGTCGATGACCTGCACCGCATCGCTCAGCACCCGCACCACCACTTGGCCTTCGTGGGTGTACTTGACCGCATTGCCGATCAGGTTGCCCAGCGCCACCGACAGCGCCGACTCCGGCGCGTCGATGACCAGGTTCCGTTCGCCTTCCAGCAGCAGCTGCAGCGGCTTGCCGCCCAGCTGCGCGCGGTGCGAATCGATCAGCTGCTCGGCCACCCGCGCCACGTTGCTGCTGCCCTGCCCGCGCTCGTTGCGCGACAGCAGCAGCAGCGAGCCTATCAGGTCGCTGCATTGCTGCTCGGCACGCTGGATGCGCTGCAGGCGCTGCAGCACCTTGTCGTCCAGGTTCGGACGGGTCAGCAGCAGTTCGGTGGCGCCGCGGATCACCGCCAGCGGCGTGCGCAGTTCGTGGCTGACGTCGGCGTTGAACTCGCGGTCGCGCTGCACCACCTCGGTGAGCCGGGCCGAATAGTCGTCCAGCGCTTCGGCCAGCTGCCCCACCTCGTCGTCTGGGAAATGCGGCGCGAGCGGTTTGGGCTCGCTGCTGCCCCGGTAGGCGCGAAGCCGCGCCGCCAGATCGGAAACCGGGCGCATCACCCGCGATGCCGACCACCAGCCGATCACCAGCGACAAGCCGCTGAACACCAGCACGGACAGGAACAAGGTGCGCTTCAGCTGCACCTCGCCCTGTATGGTCTGGGTCATGTCGTAGGCGAGGAAGAACCATTCGCTGGGCGTCTTGCGTACCGCAAGCTTGTACGAGAAAGGCTTGCCGCTTTCGTCGAGCCCGGAAATGTTGTGGATGCCGTCGGACAGCTTGTACCACTCGGGCTGCTCGCGCCGGAGCGTCTCGAAGCGGTCGCTTTTGACCACCCGGCCGAACATCTGCTGCACCGGCAGATCGGGATTCTTCGAAGGATCGGAATAGAACCGCTTGGCGAACTCGTCGATGTTGCGATTCATCACGTCTTCGACGAGCTGGTTCTCCACCCGCGCGCGCGCCCAGTTGGTCGCGAACGCGAACAGTGCCGTCAGGCCGAAGCCCAACAGCACGAAGGAGAGGATGATGCGGCTGCGCAGGCGGCGACGGTAGCGACCGCGCCGCCGCACCGATCGCGGCAACTCGCCGGCTTCAGGCATCGGGTGCGGCGATGCGATAGCCGATGCCGTGGCGGGTCTGGATCAGCGGCACGTCGAACGGCTTGTCCACCACGGCGCGCAGGCCGTGGATATGCACGCGCAACGAATCGGAATCCGGCAGTTCCTCGCCCCATACGCGGGTTTCCAGCTCCTGCCGGGTGACCACCGCGGGCGCGGCTTCCATCAGGGCCTGCAGGATCTTGAGCGCCGTGGGATTGAGCTGCAGCAGCTTGCCCTGGCGGCGCACTTCCAGCGTATCCAGGTTGTATTCCAGATCGCCGGTTTCCAGCACGCGGGTGTGCACGCCCTTGCCGCGCCGCGACAGGGCATTGAGCCGCACTTCGACTTCCTGCAGCGCGAACGGCTTGATCAGGTAGTCGTCCGCGCCGGAATCGAAGCCGGCCAGCTTGTTGTCCAGCGAGTCGCGCGCGGTGAGCATCAGCACCGGGGTCTGCTTGCGCGCTTCGTTGCGCAACTTGCGGCAGACCTCGATGCCGTCCATGCCTGGCAGGTTCAGATCTAGCACGATCGCGTCGAACTCGTGCACCACCGCCAGATGCAGGCCGGTCACGCCGTCGGCGGCGAAGTCCACGGTATGGCCACGGTCTTCGAGGTAGTCGCCCAGGTTGGCGGCGATGTCGCTGTTGTCTTCTATGACGAGAATGCGCACTTAGTTTCCTAATCTTGAGACTTGGTTAGATCGCGCCGTCCCTCGGCCAGGACATGCTGAGAGTTTTCCTTGATCCGCCGCCGCTCAGCGACGGTTGAACACTGGGTGGTGCGCATGTTGGAGCCCGTGAGCTTGTCGCGACTACATATCAGACGGCTGTCGTCTCGAGCCTGAACTAACAGGTTATTGACAAGTTCTTGGTCGTTGAACAACGCCACCCGGGTTGATTCCGGCATTCCAGTCAGGTCAGCATGCGCGTTGAGTACGTCAGAGATTCGTAAAAGGGCAGCCTTGACCTGTGATTTTTGCTCTCCCCCGAGCTCAACGTACGTCTTGCCGTCGTCGAGTTGGGCCTGGATGGCTGCGATTTGAGACGCATCGGTCCGCTGGTTAACATCCAGTACCGGCTTCTTGCCGGCCGCATAGGCAGTCACGGCGGCCAACGACAACGCTGTAAAAAAAAACTTACGCAACATCCCTGCTCTCCCCTGGTTAAAACGTCCGAATGTTCGGCGAATGTAACTACCTGGCGCTCGTCGGGCAAGTGGAATGGAGTCCACAACGTACCGCCTGAGGAAAAACAAAAAAGCCCAAGCGGCGACGCCGCTTGGGCCGAAATATATCCCGATTACCGTTCCTGCTGAGGAGGGCAGAGCTGCGGTCCGACGAAGCATACGCAGGACCCGATTAAACGATTGTTAAGCGATGCCAGCAGGCGAAAATATTCGCTAAGCTGTTGATTTCTTTCGATCAAGGCTAGCGGCCACATGTTCGATGATGCGGCCGGCGATGTCGATCCCGCACACCGCCTCGATGCCTTCCAGGCCCGGCGTGGAGTTGACCTCCAGCACCAGCGGGCCGCGCCGGGAGCGGATCAGGTCCACGCCGGCCACGCCCAGGCCCAGCGCGCGCGCCGAGCGCACCGCGACGTCCTGCTCGCTGCGGCTGGCGCTGGCCAGCTGCGCGGTGCCGCCGACATGCAGGTTGGAGCGGAAGTCGCCATCCGGCGCCTGGCGGCGCATCGCGGCCACGACCTGGTTGCCGACCACGAAGCAGCGCAGGTCGGCGCCTTCGGCCTCGCCGATGAACTCCTGCACCAGGAAATTGGCGTACAGGCCGCGCAAGGCCTCGACCACGCCGCGCGATGCGCTGGCCTTCTCGGTCAGGATCACGCCAGCGCCCTGGGTGCCCTCGTTCAACTTCACCACGTGCGGCGGCGGGCCGAGCATCGACAGCAGGTCGTGGGTGTCGTCCGGATTGTCGCCGAACACCGTCATCGGCATGTCGATGCCCTTGGCGGCGAGCAGCTGGTGCGCGCGCAGCTTGTCGCGCGCGCGCAGGATCGCGTCGGACGGATTGGGCGTGCGCGTGCCCATCATCTCCAGCTGGCGCAGCACCGCGGTGCCGTAGCGGGTGATCGAGCTGCCGATGCGCGGGATCACCGCGTCGTAGCCGGTGATCGGCCTGCCCTTGTAGTGCATGGTGAAGGCGCCGGCCGCGATGCGCATGTAGCAGCGCAGCGGATCGAGCACGCGCACCGTATGCCCGCGCTCGCGCCCGGCCTCGACCAGGCGCCGGGTCGAATACAGCTTGGTATTGCGGGACAGGATGGCGAGCTTCATCGGCGCGGCGGCGGTGGCAGGCCTCGCATCATACGTCGCGGCCTGCTGCGCGGGCTGGCGCGGCGGCCCCCACGTGCACCCGGGAAGAACCGGTACGTGCGGCGCGCGCCTGCATCCGGCCATTGGCGGCAGGCCACCTGTCCCACAGCGGACACGAGACCGCCTCGGAACCTTCACACATCGCTTGCATGGTGGCGGGCGAGCCGTATCAGGCTCGGCTGCGCGGCCGGTCCTGCGCAGCGCCGCGCAGGGCCGCGCCTCCTCCCCCAACCCACTGGTGAAATCCCGATGATCTCCGCTTCCCGACCCTTGCGCGTCCACGCGCTGGTGCTCGCCATCGTGTCCGCCCTGCCCGCCTTCGCCATCCAGGCCGCCGACGTGGCCGCCGACGCTCCCGCCGCCGATACGGCCGGCGGCGACGCCAAGATGCTCGACGCGATCACCGTGGTGTCGACCGGCACCACGCGCCAGGTGCAGCGCATCACCCGCGAGGACATCGGCAACGCCACGCCCGGCACCAGCGCGCTGAAGGTGCTGGACAAGCTGCCGGGCGTGCAGTTCCAGTCCGCCGATGCGTGGGGCGCCTACGAATGGTCCACGTCGATCAGCCTGCACGGCTTCGACCAGAGCCGGCTCGGCTTCACCCTGGACGGCGTGCCGCTGGGCAACATGAGCTACGGCGTCAGCGACGGCCTGCAGGTGACCCGCGCGATCATCTCCGAGAACGTCGCCTCGGTGGAACTGGCGCAAGGCGCCGGCGCGCTCGGCACCGCGTCCAGCAGCAACCTCGGCGGCACCGTGCGCTACTTTTCCGCCGATCCGGACAGCGAGCCGGGCATCCGTTTCAGCCAGACCTTCGGCTCCGATGCCACCCGCCGCACGTACGTGCGCGGCGACACCGGCGACATTCACGGCTTCTCGATGTACACCTCGATCGTCCATGGCGAGGCCGACAAGTGGAAGGGCTACGGCGACAACGTCTACAACCAGGCCAACGTGAAGGCGCTGTACCAGTGGGGCGACGGCAACCGCGTCAGCCTGTTCCTGGACAGCTCCAAGCGCAAGGAATACGACATCATGGACCTGTCGCTGACCTCGCAGAGGGTGCTGGGCTGGGACTGGGACTACCTGATGCCGGACTGGAACAGCGCGGTGCAGATCGCCAACGCGCTCAACGGCAACGGCAGCTACCCGGCCTCGCTGGACGGGTTGCCCGCCGACTACGGCAAGGCCGACGTGTCGTACTACTCCGGCGCCGGCCTGCGCGACGACAACCTCGCCGCGCTCAGCGGCACCTTCAACCTGGGCGGCAACGCCACGCTCAACCTCGCCGGCTACTACCACGACAACGACGGCGAAGGGCAATGGACCACGCCGTACACCGCCTCGTCGGACAGCGTGGCCCTGGCGATGCGCACCACCGACTACCGGCTCAACCGCCACGGCGGCACCGCGTCGCTGAACTTCACCCTCGCCGGCAACGAAATCGAGCTCGGTGCCTGGCTGCAGAACGCGAAGACGGTGCAGGAACGCAACTTCTTCCGCCTCGACGGCCCGTTCACCGACCTGTACTACTTCGACAAGGCCGGCACCCCGTTCGCGCGCGCCTTCGCCCAGCACTACGACACCGACACGCGCATGTTCTACGTGCAGGACACGCTGCGGCTGATGGACGAAAGGCTGACCGTGAACTTCGGCGCCAAGACCTTGCAGGTGGAGACCACGGCCAGGTCACTGGTGCCCACCGGCTCCAACGCCGCCGGCGAGATCGAGGCCGACTCCGACCTGCTGCCGCAGGTGGGCGTCAACTTCAAGCTCGATGCGCGCCAGGAGATCTACGCCTCGTACAACAAGAACATGGCCGGCTTCGGCTTCACCCCGTTCCAGCAATCGCAGGCGGCGTTCGACGCGATCAGGGATTCGCTCGAACCGGAAACCGCGCAGACCTACGAACTGGGCTACCGGGTGCGCGGCGACGGCATCGAAGCCTCGCTTGCGCTCTACCACACCGTGTTCGACGACCGCCTGCTGGTGACCTCGCCGTGCAGCGCGATCCAGACCTGCTCGGCCACGCTCAACAACGTCGGCTCGGTGCGCAGCCAGGGTGCCGACCTGGCGGTGATGTGGCGGCCGATGGAGCAGCTGCGCTGGCTGAACTCGCTGTCCTACAGCGACACCACCTACGAAGACGACTACCTCAACGGCGGCGTGGTGGCGACCGCCGGCAAGCGCGTGGTCGGCATCCCGGAGTGGATGTTCTCCAGCAGCCTGGCCTACCAGAACCAGGGCTGGCACGCCGCGCTCGACGGCAAGTACACCGGCCGCCGCTACATCAGCTACCTCAACGATTCGTCGGTGCCCAGCTACTGGCGCGTGGACCTGAGCGCAGGCTACGACTTCGGCCAGGTCGGCATGTTCCAGAACCTGGGACTGAGCGCCAACGTCACCAACCTGCTGGACAAGCGCTACTTCGCCACCGTCGGCACCAACGGCTACGTGGTGTCCGATCCGGACGGCTACAACCAGACGCTGATGGCCGGAGCGCCGCGGCAGTTCTTCGTGACGTTCACTGGGAAGTTCTGAGTTTGGGCCGGGACTCGGGACTCGGGACCGGGGACCGGGGACCGGGGACCGGGGACCGGGAAGCGTCGCACGTGCCAGGGCACTGCGGCGCTTTTGGGTGTGGGCGTATTGGTTCGCGAATGAAGAGGCGTCGCAGGCTCACCGATCGCATCCGCTGCGCCGCTGACGCAGCAGCTTGGCAATGCGATCGCCGCACCGAAGCGCCTTGGAGCCTCAGAGCAGGTTCCAAGGCAGAACGACTTCGACGCACAGCCCATTGCGTACGGCCTTACATCCGGAAAACCAAGCTTGGCGTCCATCATCGCGGGGCTTCGTCGGAGCGATCCTGGCTAGCCTTGGGCCATTGGTCGCGACGGGCTTACCGGCAGTGCCTGACGTTCACTGATCGCCCAAGCGATACAGAATCGCTCGCACATGGCATCGCTCGTCCGCCAACAGACGAGAGAAGAACGCCTAGCCCATCGCAACGGCAGTGCCGATCGCCGGATCGCTCATGCTCGGCCGTCCCGTTTCGATATGCCCGGCGAGGCGGCGGCGCCAGCGTGGTGCGGCATCGCTGGACAGGGTCAGGTCGTACCAGTGATGGTGGTCCTGCAAGGGATAACGCAGCACTGCGCTCTCGCCGGCGGCCAGCGCCTGCTGCCGGTCCACGCCGCGATAGCCGTCGCGGATGCGCAGCGAACACGGCTGCGTGCCGCCGTTGCGCAGCGTCAGCAGCAAGCATTGCGCCTGCGCGTCGTAGACGCTGTCCGCTTCCAGTCCGGCATCGGCGATGCCGTCGCCCTGGAACTCGCGCAGGAAACCGTTCGGGCCATGCACCTGCAGCGCATAGCCGGCCTCGGCCGCATCGCCGCGCCAGGCGCGCGTGTCGCGCAGTTCGCTGCCGGCGGCGAGCGTGTAGAACCATGGACCGGCCACGCCGCCATCGGCATACGCATTCAACGCGACGCCGGCAGCGCCGCGGTTGCGCATCCACAATGCCCGCCCCTGCGAATCGGCTTGCATCGTCACGTCGAAATCGTAGGGCAGCGCGCGTGCCGGGCGCTGTCCCGGCTCCTGCCGCGGCAGCGCCTGCTGCGCCGGACGCTGTGGCGGCGGCAAGGCCGCGGTGGCGTCGATGCGCGCGATGTAACCGCCGGTATCGGGCAAGGCGGTGCGGCGGTCGTCGCGCCCGGAGAAATCCAGCGCCGAGGTCAGGTCGCCGGCCACCGCGCGCCGCCATGCGCCGATGTTGGGTTCGACCACGCCGAAGCGGCGCTCCAGGAACCGGATCACCGAGGTATGGTCGAACACCTGCGAATCGACCCAGCCGCCGCGGCTCCACGGCGACACCACCAGCATCGGCACGCGCGGCCCCAGCCCGACCGGCACGCCGTGGTAGTCCTCGCCGCGGGTGTCCACGTTGCTGGCGCCCAGCGCCGGCGCGATCGCCGGCAGCGCCGGCGGCACATGGTCGAAGAAGCCGTCGTTCTCGTCGTAGTTGATCAGGAACACGGTCTTGGACCAGACCTCGGGCGATCCCGCCAACGCCTCCAGCAGGCGCGCGCTCAGCGATTGGCCGTAGGCCGGGGTGGCCTCGGGATGCTCGCTGAGCAGATACGGCGCCACGATCCACGACACCTGCGGCAAGGTGCCCTGGCGCACGTCGCGCGCGAACGCGGCGACCAGGTGCTCGCCACGCGAAGCCTTGGCGTTGTCGGCGGTGGAACCGGGCACCCAGGCGCGGCCGCGCCGGTACAACGGCGAGTCGCGATCGAGATTGCGGAAGCGGGCGAAGTACGGGTGGCTGTTGTCGCCGTAGTTGTCGAACTCCTGGTACACCTGCCAGCTGACCCCGGCCTGCTGCAGGCGCTCGGAATAGGTGGTCCACGCATGGCCGGGAAACTGCGGATTGTCGCGCGCCATGTCCGCGGTCCAGTTGCCGTCGTCGCGGTTGTTCACCGCCTGCTCGCCGTCGTCGCCGACGGTCAGGCCGCTGGTGCCGGTGAACAGGTACATGCGGTTGGGGTTGGTGGGGCCGAACAGCGAGGCGTGGTAGCCGTCGCAGATGGTGAAGGCATCGGCCAGCGCGTAGTAGAACGGCAGGTCCTCGCGCTGGAAGTGGCCCATCGTCATCGCGCTCTTCTGCGCGATCCACGCGTCGTGGTGCTTCCAGGTCTCGTGCGAGCCCTTCCAGTCGTGGTTGAGGTCCTTCATCCACTGCGCGCTGCTGGTCTGGCTGTTGAGGCGAAACGGCAGCACGTAGCGGTCGGCGGCGCCGGGTTCGGGCTGGTACCACACCGGCCTGCCGCTCGGCAGGCGCAGCGGACGCGGATCGCCGTAGCCGCGCACGCCGCGCAGGCAGCCGAAGTAGTGGTCGAAGGAGCGGTTCTCCTGCATCAGGATCACCACGTGCTGCACGTCCTGCAGCGTGCCGGTGACGCGCGCCGGCGGCACCGCCAGCGCGCTACGGATCGCGCCGGGCAGCAGCGGCGACAAGGCACCGGCACCGAGCGCCAGCGACGCGCGTGCAAGGAAACGACGGCGACCCTGTTCGACCATGGCGACGACTCGAGCGCGAGCCAGGCTCGCCGAAGCCGTGCAGCGTAGCGGCCGCGGATGAAACCGGTTTGACACCGGCGGCAACACGAACGGATGGCTTGGCGCGCTCGAGCGATCCAGGTGGCGACGGCCACGGTTTGACCCGGCCGCAACGGTGCGTCGTTCATGCTCGCGCCGTACGGCAACGACATGCTCGAACGGCATCCACGCCAGGCGGTGTCGAAGCCGGCCCTCCCTCCTTCTGGTCGACATGAAGAGATTGCGTACCCTCCCAGCTGGCATCGAACCGTTCCCGGCAGCGATGCCTGCGCCACACAACAAAATGCCCGCTCCGCTCAGGCCACCGGTCCACCATGCCGACCTCCACGCCTGAAGCCGGATGGGCGGCGGTGCCGCGCGACTTCTACCGTCGCCATCCTGCGCTGGTCGCGCCCGAACTGCTGAACAAGATCCTGGTGCTGGACGACGGCCGCGCCGGTCGCATCGTCGAGGTCGAAGCGTACGCCGGCGCGGAAGACCCGGCCGCCCACTCGTACCGCGGCATGACCGCGCGCAACGCGACGATGTTCGGCCAGGCCGGCCACCTGTACGTGTACTTCACCTACGGCATGCACTGGTGCGCCAACGCCGTGTGCGGCGAGGTGGGCGAAGGCGCCGGCGTGCTGTTTCGGGCGATGCAGCCGATCGCCGGGCTGGAGCGGATGCGGCAAGCGCGCCCGGCCGCCAGGCGCGAGCGCGACCTGGCCAGCGGCCCGGCACGGCTGGCCCAGGCGCTGGGCATCACCCGGGCGCTGGACGGCGCGGACCTGGTGAGCGGCGATCGCGGCATCCGCATCGTGTCCGACGGGGTGCCGCCGCCCGCGGACCCGGTGGCCGGTCCGCGCATCGGCATCAGCCGCGCCGTGGAGCTGCCGTGGCGCTGGCACGTCGCGGACAGCCTTCACGTGTCGGCCAGGCCGAGCGCCGGGCGGTCCGCGCGCAGCAGACCCGCCGAGCGATAGGAACGCATCACGGACCGGTTGTACGCGTCCGCCGGTCCGCAAAGTCGGTCCAAGCAGTTCGCGGCGGCAGGGCTTCAGCAGGCAGGGACGGACACTCGCGCTTCCTCATCCTGCGCACGCGCAAGAACGCGGCGGGCGACTGGCGGGACGATGGCAGCAGGCTATTCGGACCCCGCCCACCGCGCCAGGTTCTGCCTGACCTGGGCGATGCCGTCCCAGGGATCCTTGCGCCGCCGCTTCAACTTCGCCGGCACCTCCCGCATCGTGAAGGCGTCGGCGCGCTGCAGCTTGGGCAGGTCGCTCCAGGCCAGCGGCATCGCCACGGGCGCGCCGGCGCGTCCGCGCAGCGAATACGAGGCCACCGCCGTCGCGCCACGTCCGTTGCGCAGGTAGTCGACGAAGATCCGCTTGTTGCGCAGCCGCTTGGTCGCGGTGGCCAGGAAGCGGTCGGGCTCGGACTTCGCCAGCGCATCGGCGAACCCGTGGGCGAAGCGCTTGGTCAGGTCCCAGTCGCAGCCGGGATTCAGCGGCACGACCACATGCAGCCCCTTGCCGCCGGACACGCGCAGGAACGATTCCAGTTCCAGTTGCGCCAGCAGCT
>NZ_JAFIWC010000051.1 GCF_017163755.1 Xanthomonas sp. | reverse complement strand
CTGCGGGCCACCTTCTCCCGATGGGAGAAGGAAAAGCCAAGCCCCTCTCCCACCGGGAGAGGGGTTGGGGTGAGGGTCCGGCGCGAAGCGACTCGCGGAGTTTGGGTACGCGAGGCTTCGCCCCGTACCCTCATCCGGCCCTGCGGGCCACCTTCTCCCGATGGGAGAAGGAAAAGCCAAGCCCCTCTCCCACCGGGAGAGGGGTTGGGGTGAGGGTAGGGCGCGAAGCGCCTCATGGAGCCGGAGCCGGCCAGACGCGCGCGCCGACAGCGCCTTGCCATGTGCGTGCGATCGTCCTAGCTTCCTCTCTCTCCACCGTGCAAGGCGCTTTCGATGAAGATCCTGCTTGCCGGCGCCACCGGCCTGGTCGGTCGCCATGCGCTGGCGCAATTGCTCGCCACGCCGGCGTGCAGCGCGGTCGTGGCGCCGACCCGGCGCGCGCTGGACCTCGCCCACGCCAAGCTGCACAACCCGGTCGTCGACTTCGGGCAACTGCCGGAGCAGGCGTCCTGGTGGCAGGCGGACGCGGCGATCTGCGCGCTCGGCACCACGATGAAGCAGGCCGGCTCGCGCGAGGCGTTCCGCCGCGTCGACCACGACTACCCGCTCGCGTTCGCGCGCCTGGCCAGGCAAAACGGCGCCGGCAGCTTCGTGCTGAACTCGGCGATGGGTGCCGACGCCGGCTCGCGGGTGTTCTACACCCGGGTCAAGGGCGAGCTGGAGCGCGACCTGCAGGCGCTGGGGTTCGCTTCGCTTACGCTGGTGCGCCCTGGCCTGATCGGCGGCGAGCGCGCGCAGCCGCGTGGCGCCGAGCGCGTTGCCGGCGCGGTGTTCCATGCGCTGGGCCCGCTGTTGCCGCGCCGCTACCGGATCAATCCCGCCACGCGCGTGGCCGCCGCGCTGGTGGAACATGCGCTGCAGCCGCGCCCGGGCCGGCATGTGGTCGGCTCGGAACAGCTTGCCTGAGGGCGCGTATCCGCAAGACCGCCGGCGGCGTCCGCGCCGGCGGATCGTTGCGCCCCGCTGCGTGCAAGCGCGTGGCGCGGCTGCAATCGCGCGACCTCATCGACGCAGGTGCGGCGCCGGGCCATGCGCAATGCGACCGGCGCCGTCGACGCGCCGCCGGCGGCACACCGCTCGGAAGCGCTCGCTGGCCGGCGGTGTCGCCGCATGGCTGCCGACGGGCGAGGCGCGCTGATCCAAGTAGCCTCGATCCTGCGCATCCACGCCGCGGCACCGCGCGCGGCGCCATCGACGCACCACCGGCACCGCGCCTGGTCAGAAGCTCATGCTGACGCGCAGGCCGCCGACCACGCCGTTGTTGTCCTTGATCCCGTTGGCGTTGCGGATGTACTGCAGGTTCGGCATCAGCGACAGCGCCGGGGTGATGGCGTACTGGTAGTTCAGTTCCAGCGGGTATTCGTATTCCTGCACGCCGACGGCCGCCGCCCCGGCCGGCAGCGCGGCGTTGTAGCGGCGCTGCGCATCGCCCAGGCGCTCGCTGACGCGGGTGCGACCGGCGGCCAGACCGATGCGGTCGTACGGGCGCGAGGCGAACGGCGCATCCAGCCACGCGCCCAGCTGCAGCATCTGGTCGATGCGGTCGGAGTCCTTGTCGGCCTGCACCCAGTTGCCGAACAGGCGCAGCGTGCCGCCGCCGGGCGTGCGCCATAGCGCCTGCTCGGCGGTGGCGTAGTAGCCGCTTTCGCTGTCCATCGTCGCGGTGGCATCGTCGCTGAGGTCCGACGGCAGGCCGCTGGCGGTGACGGTGTTGCGGTAGTCGGCGCTGTTGCGCCAGCCGCCGACGCGATAGTGGCCCTGCAGGCCGTCGCCGAACGTGGGCAGGTACTCGATCTCGGCCACCAGCAGCGTGCCCTGGCTGTCGCCGTCGGTGGTCAGTTTCAGGCCCTGGTCGTGGTCCAGGTTGTTCGGGTTGACGTCGTAGGCGCCGACCTTGAAGCGCCAGGCGTCGTCGGGCCTGAACGCGACCACCGCGCCGTACTGGCTGATCGGGTCGACGTACCAGCCGTTGCTGACATAGCCGGGCAGGCCGCCGCAGAAGCTCAGGTTCTGGAACTTGCAGGAGAAGGAGAAGAAATCGCCGTTGGCGTACAGCCGGCCGAGCTTGATGCTGAGGCGGTCGTCGAACAGCTGCTGGGTCAGCGAGAACTGGGTCAGCCGGGTCACCGAACCGCGCCCGTGGATTTCCTGCACCGCCAGCAGGGTCGGGAAGCCGGCGGTGTCGTTGAGCGATTCGCCGTTGCGGTTGGCCACCTCGACCTTGAAGGTAGCGCCGCGCCATGCCCACAGCTTGTCCAGATCGAAGGTGCCGGCGAGGAAGAACTGGTCGGCATAGGCGTAGGTGTCGTCGCGGCGGCCGCCGGAGTTGTTGTGCGCGAACTCGCCGGTGTAGGACAGGCGCAGGTCCACGCCGCTGTCGACCAGCCGGGTGCGCGCGCCGCCCCAGTCGCCGGTCAGGGTGGTGGCCGGGTCGAAATCCTGCGCCGCGGCCTGCGCGCAGCACAGCGCGGCCGACAGCGTCGCCAGCGCGATGCATGGGTTCTTGATCATGAGTGACTCGCTTTGCGCGGGGCCGGCGGGAGCGCGTGGCCCGGGGACATGGGAAGGATCCCGGCGCGGCGGGGGCCGCGCGGAGAAGGGCAGCGATCGCCGAGGCGCGATTGCCCCTGCGGTGCTGGCCGCCATGGCAGTGCGTCGCCCAAAGCGGCACAGGCCCTGCGACGCGGACCATGGCCCGGCGGCGAACGGCATGAGGTGACGGCGTCGATGCGGGGATGGAACACGTGGCCTCCAGGTCGTCCGGCGACGGGGTGTCGCGGCGCAGGTGAAATCGGTGAGCCCTGTGGCCGGAGCTTATCGCCGGGGTGATCGTTTGATGTTCGTTGTTGTTCTAATTGGCTCGATCTTGTTGTTTTATATTCAGGTCCGGTGCCCGGCGCGCAGGCGCGGGCATGGGCATGCCACGCGCCTGCTCCTTTGGCGGCGCGGTTTTTTCGAATCGGCTCGAACGATGGAGGCCGTGGCTGGCATGCCGGCTGCCGGTGGCGCGAAGCAGCGCGCCATGACCGTTTGCTGCATTGCAGCGTCATGGATCGGCCGCATCAGCGGCTGCGCCGCCGACAGGATCGGCCGGACGGCGGGCCGCACTCGCCGATGGTCCGCCTGCGGCCACCGCGCACGCGTTGCCTGCAGCGGTTCGTCCGCGGCATCGCCCGGCCGCGGCCGACATCCCGTTGCGCTGCGCATGCCATTGCCCGTGGGGGCGGGTCGGCCGCCGGGACGGCTGGAGGCGCGGGCGGTGGCATGCGCCGCCCGGCGGCGGTGCAACGCTGCATCAGCCGTCGCCCTCTCGCTTCATCTCCCGTTTTCTGCAACGCCCCTGGTCTTCCTGCCAGGCGACCTGCGCCGGCGCCGCCGGTGCGCCGCGCAGCGTACGCCGCGGCGCGTCAGACCCCCAGCGACTGCCCGCCGTCCACCGCCAGCACCTGGCCGGTGATCCAGCGCGCCTGCGCCGAGGCGAGGAACAGCGCCGCCTGGGCGATGTCCTCGACCGTGCCGAAGCCGCCGAACGGGATGCTGGCGCGGATGTGGCGGTACAGCTCGGGCTCGTGCTGGCGGCGCCGGTCCCACAGGCCGCCGGGGAACTCGATCGAACCCGGCGCGATCGCGTTGACCCGGATGCGGTCGCGCGCCAGCTCGGCGGCCAGCGTGGCCGTGTAGTAGTTCAGCGCCGCCTTCGCCGCCGAATACGCCGGCACCCGCGGCGTGGGCCGCAGCGCATTGATCGAACTGATGTTGAGGATGCAGCCGCGGCCGCTGGCGCGCAGTGCTGGCAGCGCGGCGCGGTTGCAGCGCACCGCCGCCATCAGGTCGACGTCGAAACCGGCCTGCCAGCTGGCGTCGTCGCTGCCGTTGCCGTAGCCGGAGGCGTTGTTGACCACCACGTCGATGCCGTTCAGCGCGTTGGCCGCGGCGGCCACCCAGGCCTGGATCTGCGCCGCGTCGGCCAGCTCGCAGGGCTGCGCGTGCACGCGCGGGCCGTGCGCGGCGAGGGCGTCGGCCGCCTGCTCCAGCTGCGCCGCGCCGCGCGCGCAGATCGACAGCGCCGCGCCGCGGCGCGCGAACGCCTCGGCGATCGCCAGGCCGATGCCGCGGCTGCCGCCGGCGACGAGGACGCGGTAGCCCGCGAAGTCGGGGGAATCGGTCATCGTGTCATCCTGTGCGTGGCGCGCCTGCCGGCGCCGGGCAGGAAAGTATCGGCGATCCACGCGCGCGGCCGGGTTCTGGCACGATGGCGCCCCTGCCCGCCATGCGGCGCCGGCCGCTGCGCCGCCGCCAGCCGCCATCCCTCCATCAGGATCTCCTCCGCAGTGAAAAAAACCTACCAGCTCCGCATCGAAGGCAAGCATCCCGACCGCCTGCTCGATGCCAGCAAGCACGACATCCGCAAGTACATCCGCCGCGAGCGGCGCAAGACCCTGCCGGCCGGCGCCGACTATTGGGACTTCGACACGCTGTTCGGCGCCGACGAGGCCAGCGCCGCGGTCGTGCCGCCGGCCGAGCTGCTGCGTTCGATCGACGCGCTGGTCGCCACGGGCGGCACCCAGTTCTACGTGGAAATCCGCAGCAAGCCGGGCAAGCGCACGCCGCGGGCGCAGGGCGATGCCGCCGTGGCCGATCCGTTCGACGATTGAGCGTGGGCTGCGCATGCCCCTGTTTGGAGCGGATGCGGGTGGTCTTCCAGCCATTGGCCGAGATGATCGACGCGGGGCGTTTCGGCCGGTGTCGCGGCTGAAGCCGCTCCTACAGAAGCGCGCAGCTGGCTGGCCGGAAGCACTGTAGGAGCGGCTTCAGCCGCGACCGACAGGATCGGCGCGCGCAATGCATCGGATCGCGGCGGCCTGCGCTCTGCGAAATAGCGCGCGCATCCCCGGCATCGGCCGCGACCCGCGCCGCAAACGCGATCAACGCTTCGCAGGCAGCCCGCCGCTGCCCTGCGCAGCCGCGCGCAGCTTGTCTTTCTTGCTCGGGCGCTGGCCCTTGATGCCGCCGGTCTGCGGTGCTGTCTCGGCGGCAGGCGCGGCCGTCTGCGTCGGTTCGAAACCGGTAATGCGTTCGCGCGGCACGCGCAGCCGCTCGCGCTTTTCGATCAGGCGCAGGTGCGCCAGGCTGTCGGCGCCGACGAAGCTCACCGCCATGCCGTCGGCACCGGCGCGCGCGGTGCGGCCGATGCGGTGGACGTAGTCGACGGTCGCGCGCGGCAGGTCGTAGTTGACCACCACCGGCAGCCGGTCGATGTCGATCCCGCGCGCGGCCACGTCGGTGGCGACCAGCACCTGCAGCTGCTTCAGCTTGAACGCGTCCAGGGTCTGCCGGCGCCGGCCCTGGCTCAGTTCGCCGTGCAGCGGCTGCGCGGCCAGGCCGGCCTTGCGCAGCTTCTCGGCCACGTTCTCGGCCGCGCGCTGGCTGGCGACGAACACCAGCGCCTGCGGCCATGCCTCGGCCTGCAGCAGGTGGCGCAACAGCTGCGTGCGCTGCGCGGGGTCGACCTCGATGGCGCGTTGCCGGATCGCCGGCGCCGCCGCCGGCTCGGCGTCGGCCGCGACGTCCACCCGCAGCGGTTCGCGCAACAGGCGCCGCGCCAGGCGCTCGACCGGCGCCGGGAACGTGGCCGAGAACAGCAGGGTCTGCCGCTGCGGCGGCAGCCGCGCCAGGATCTGGCCCAGTTCGTCGGCAAAGCCCAGGTCCAGCAGCCGGTCGGCTTCGTCCAGCACCAGCGTCGCCACGCCGCCCAGGCCCAGCGCGTTGTGCGCGATCACGTCGAGCAGCCGCCCCGGCGTGGCCACGACCAGGTCGGCGCCGCCGCGCAGCTGCATCAGTTGCGGATTGATCGACACGCCGCCGGCCAGCGCGACGACCTTGATGCGCCGGGGCAGGTGGCGCCCGAGCGCGGCCAGCGTGTCGCTCGCCTGCGCGGCCAGTTCGCGCGTGGGCACCAGCACCAGGCCGCGGACCTGCCCGTCGGGCGGTGCCGCGCGCTGCGCCGCGTGCTGCAGCAGCGGCAGCGCGAACGCCGCGGTCTTGCCCGAGCCGGTCGGCGCGCAGCCGAGCACGTCGCGTCCCTGCACGATCGCCGGGATCGCCTGCGCCTGCACCGCGGTGGGCGCGGCGTAGCCGGCGTCGGCCAGGGCGCGGGCGAAGAACGGCAGCAGCTCGGGCGACAGGCCCAGCGAGGCGAATGGCATGCAGCGGTATCCGAAGGAGGGGAGCGCGGTCGGCGATGTAGCCGCACCCTTCCGGGCACCGGCCACGCCGCCGCGCTGCGGCGAAGCTTACGCCGCAGCGGCGCCGGAAGCGCGCCGAGCGCCGCTGGCGACGCCGCCGCCGCGCCCTGCAGCGCGGGCGCGGCGCCAGCGACGCCGTAGCGCGTGGCTCAGTCGGCCAGCGCCAGGTCGTCGATCATCGCGCGCAGGAAGCGCGCCGCTTCGCCGCCGGTGCAGGCGCGGTGGTCGAAGGTGACCGACAGCGGGATCAGCTTGTGCGTCTCCACGCCGCCCATCACCGGCACCAGCTGGTGGCGGGCACGGCCGGCGGCGACGATCGCCACGCACGGCGGCACCACCACCGGGGTGGCGTAGCGGCCGGCGAACATGCCGAAGTTGGACAGCGAGATGGTGTAGCCGCTCAGTTCCGAGGCGGCGATGCTGCGCGCCTCCACCTGCTGGCGCAGGCGGTTGACGCCCTCGCGGATGCCGCGCGCGTCGAGCATGTCGGCGTTGCGCAGCGCCGGCACGAACAGGCCGTCGTCGGTGTCCACGGCGATGCCCACGTCCACCTGCGCGTGCAGGGTGCGGGTCAGCGCGTCGCCGTCGAACCAGGCATTGAGCGCCGGCACCGCGCGGCAGGCGACGACGATCGCGCGCACCAGCCGCGCGGTCATGTCGTTGCCCGGCGCCCAGGCATGGATGTCGGCGTCGTCGTTGAGCGTGGTCGGCACCACCTTGGCGTGCGCGTCGGCCATCACCCGCGCCATGTTGCGGCGCACGCCCTTGAGCTGTTCCGGCTGGCCGTGGACGGCCACGCCCGGCGGCTGCGTGCGCATCGGCTTGCCGGCCGCCGACAGCGGCGTGCGCGTCGGCGCCGGTGCGGCAGGCGCCGTTGTAGGAGCGGCTTCAGCCGCGACCTGAGCAGGCCGTGCGGTCGCGGCCGATGGCCCTGGGCCACCCGGAGCCGCTCCTACAGCAGCCGAGCCGTCGGCGGCGGCGCGCTTCACGTCGGCCAGGGTCACCGCGCCGTCGCCGCCGCTGGCGCGCACCCGCGCCAGGTCCACGCCCAGCTTCCTGGCCAGCGCGCGCACCGCCGGCATCGCCCGGATCCCGCCCACCGACACCGCGCGCTCGCTGTGCACGGCGTTGGAGCTCTGCATCGCGCCGACCACGGTGCCGGCGTCGTCGCGCTCGCCGCGCTCGGTGGCGGCGTCGGCATCGTGCAGTTCGCCGCCTTCGTCGGAGGCGATGACGCGGTCGTTGTCGCCCGGCGCGTCCTCGCCGGCGCCCTTGCCCGACGTGGCCGGCGCGGCGGGCGCGCCGCCGTGGTGGTGGCCGGTGTCCTGGCCCTCGGCACGCTGCGGCAGGTTCGGGTCCGGCTCGAACTGCGCCAGCATGTGCCCGGTGACGACGATGTCGCCGGGCGCGCCGGCCAGTTTCAGCACCTTGCCCGATACCGGCGAGGGCACTTCCACCACCGCCTTGGCGGTCTCCATCGACACCAGCGGCTCGTCGAGCTGGATCGTGTCGCCTTCCTTGACGAACCACTCGACGATGGTCGCGTCCGGCAGGCCTTCGCCCAGGTCGGGCAGGTTGAAGCTCTTGGTTTGGCTCATGGGTTCTCTTCCAGCAGTTCCAGGTCGCGTGCCGGCAGCCAGCCCTGCGCGCCGTCGGCGCGTTCGGACCACCACCAGTCACCGTATTCGTGGTGCAGCGTCACCGTCTCGCCGCGTGCGGCGTCCAGTTCGCGTGCGTCGTAGTCGCGCAGCGCCTCGGCGTGGCCGTCGCCGGTCGGGCGCAGCCATGCCAGCGGCGCCCAGCCGGCATGGCCGCCGCCGGTGGTGGTCCACACGAACGCCGGCCACTCCTCGTCGCGCACGCCCAGCGCGACCCGCTCGCCGGCGGCGAAGCGGATCGGATGCGGGTAGGCGGCGTGGTAGTCGCTGAGCAGGCGCGCGCGCATCTCAGCCCGCGGCGACGGCACGCTTGGCCGCTGCGAGGATCTTGTCCACGCTCGGCAGATACTTCATCTCCAGGCGGAACAGCGGGATGTGCGTGTCGTAGCCGGCCACGCGCTCGACCGGCGCGCGCAGGTCGTACATCGACTGCTCGGCCAGGCGCGCGGCGATCTCCGCGCCGAAGCCGGCGCTGCGCGGGGCCTCCTGCACGATCACGCAGCGGCCGGTGCGCGCCACCGACTCGGCGATGGTGTCGAAGTCCAGCGGGCGCAGCGTGGCCACGTCGATCACCTCGGCGCTGATGCCTTCGCCGGCGAGCTTGTCGGCCGCCTCCAGCGCCTCCTTGACCTGCGCGCCCCAGGTCACCAGGGTCACGTCGGTGCCGTCGCGCAGCACGAAGCACACGTCCAGCGGCAGCGCCTCGCCGTCGTCGGCGACCACTTCCTTGTACTGGCGGTAGATGCGCTTGGGCTCCATGTAGATCACCGGGTCCGGCTCGCGGATCGCCGCCAGCAGCAGGCCGTAGGCGCGCTGCGGCGAGGACGGCAGCACCACGCGCAGGCCCGGCACGTTGGTGAAGATCGCCTCGTTGGCCTCGCTGTGGTGCTCCGGCGCGCGGATGCCGCCGCCCCACGGCACGCGCAGCACCATCGGGCAGTGCAGGCGGCCGCGGGTGCGGGTGCGCAGGCGCGCGGCGTGGCAGATGAGATGATCGACCATCGGATAGACGAAGCCGTCGAACTGCGCTTCGGCCACCGGCTTCATGCCCTGCGCGGCCAGGCCGACGGTCAGCCCGGCGATGGTGGTCTCGTCCAGCGGGGTGTCCAGCACGCGCTCGGCGCCGAAGCGCTGCTGCAGGCCGGCGGTGGCGCGGAACACGCCGCCGTTGACGCCGACGTCCTCGCCCAGCACCAGCACCGACGGGTCGTGCTGCAGTTCCCAGGCCAGCGCCTGGGTCACGGCTTCGATCAAGGTGATGGGAGTGGCGGTCATCGGGCGTTCTCCGCGCGAGGCGGCCGCGCTGTGGGCGGCGCCGGCGTCGTGCGCGGCCGTGGTGTCTTGACGGTGGTTCTTGGGCTCATCCATGGCGCCGCTCCAGCGCGACCGCCTCGGCACGCTGCGCGAGCAGGTCCGGCGGCGGGTCGGCGTACAGGTAGTCGAACATCGCTTCCACCGGCTGCACCGGCGTCTCCAGGTAGGCGTTGACCTCGATGTCGACCAGGCGCGAGCACTCGCGCTTCCATTCCGCTTCGTCGGCTTCGTTCCACACCCCCTGCGCGGTCAGGAAGCTGCGCAGCCGGGTCATCGGCTCGCGTTCCCAGGCGCGCTTGACCTCGGCGTCGTCGCGGTAGCGGCGCGCGTCGTCGGCGGTGGTGTGGTCGGCCAGGCGGTAGGTGAGCAGTTCGAGCACGGTGCCGCCTTCGCCGGACAGCGCGCGCACGCGCGCCTGGCGCATCGCTTCGAGCACCGCGATCAGGTCGTTGCCGTCCACCTGCAGGCAGTGCAGGCCGCCGGCCAGGCCCTTCTGCGCCAGCGTCTGCGCGCCGGTCTGCGCCGAGCGCGGCACCGAGATCGCCCAGCCGTTGTTGATCACGCACAGGATCAGTGGCAGCTGGTAGGCGCCGGCCGAGTTCAGCGCGGCGTAGAAGTCGGTCTTCGACGAGCCGCCGTCGCCGCAGGTGCTCACCGCCACGTTGGCCTGGCCGCGCAGCTTGAACGCCAGCGCGGTGCCGGCCGCGTGCAGGCACTGGGTGGAGATCGGCACGCAGAACGGGAAATCGCGCGCGGCGTCGCTATCGCGCAGGTAGTCGTTGCCGCGCTCGTCGCCGCCCCAGTACAGCAGCACTTCGCGCGGGCGCACGCCGCGCATGAACATCGCGCCGTACTCGCGGTAGCTCGGCGCCAGCACGTCGCCGCTGCGCATCGCCGCGCCGATGCCGATGTGCGAGGCCTCGTGGCCCAGGCACGAGGCGTAGGTGCCGAGCTTGCCGGTGCGCTGCAGGGCCACCGCCTTGCTGTCGAAGGTGCGCACGTACAGCATCTGCTTGAACAGCGGAAGCAGGCTCTGCGGGTCGGGGCAGGCCTCGGGAAGGGCGTCGCGGACGAGCTTGCCGTCCGCGTCGAGGTATTGCAGGTAATGGATCTCGAATTGCGCGGCAAGGCTCATCGGGTACTGCACCTTCAGCAGGAATCTGAGAATGATAGACCCGGCATGTTAAGCAAGCCGGAACCCAAACCCTTCCTGCGCTGCAACACACTGCGTTGCTGGCATGCACAAAAAAGAACGCGGCCGAAGCCGCGTTCCTGCTGCCGCAAGGCGTTGCGTGCCTTCAGCAGCCGCGCCCGGTGCAGGCGGTGCGGGTGGAGATCGTGTCGGCGTTGTCGCCGGCATCGGCATCCGGCGTCGCCGAGCTGACCTGCGCCTGTACGGTGATCGCGCCGCCGGACGGCAGCGGGCGCGCCGGCACCTTCAGCGCGAAGCTGGCGCGCGCGCCCGGCGCCAGCGACGGGGTCTGGCACAGGTAGCGTACCGAGCGCGCGCCCAGGCGGGTGACCTTGCTGCAGCGCCAGCCGCGCGGCGGCTGCAGCACGCTGAGCGCGCTCAGGGTGTTGCCCTCGATGCTCAGCTTGGCCGCCTCGGCCGCGATCTGGCCGTGGTTGCCGACCACGATGCGGTAGTCGGCGCTGAACGCGGTGCGCGGCAGCGACGCCGGGCCGCTGAGCTGCACCGACAGGTCCGCAGTCGGCGGCGCGGTCACCGCCACCGCGGCGACCGCGTTGTCGTTGCCGGCATCCGGGTCCGGGGTCTGCGACTTGGCCGACGCGGCCAGGGTCAGCGTACGCCCGGCCAGCGCGGCCTCGGCCGGCACCTGCACGGTGAAGCGCTGCGAGGCGCCGTTGCCGAACTCGGTGGTGGTGCAGGCGATGCTGGTGGTGCCGGCGCCGGCCTGCGCCGCGCCGCAGGTCCAGCCCGGCGCGGCGGTCAGCGTCGGCGTCACCGCCGCGTCGAACGCGAACGCCAGCGCCGCGTACCTGGCCGCATCCGGACCCCGGTTGCTCACCTGCACCTGGTAGCGGATGGTGCCGCCGGCGACCACGCTGGACTGCTCGGCGTTGGCGGCCACGGCCAGGTCGGCCGACTGCAGCGGCTTGAGCTTGAGCAGCACCACCGCCGGGTCGTGGTCGGACAGGCGCGCCGGCGAGTCGCCGGCGTTGCGCGCGGTGGCCGGGAAGTCGGCGTTGATCCGCGCATGGCCCACGTCGAGCGTGGCCACCTGCGCCGAGGCCATCAGCGCGCGGTTGGCGAGCACGTGGTCCAGCGACTGCACGTTGCCATCAAAGGCGTACGAGTAGCTCTGGTCCGGCGTGGACAGCAGGGTCAGGTTGTACAGGTCCGGGTTCACCAGGTCGGCGCCGTCGCCTTCGACCACGGTCTGCGCGTCGGCCGACGGCAGGCCGGTCACCGTGCCCATCGCATCGACATAACCGTCGTTGAACTCGAAGGCGTTGAAGTCGCCCAGCACCAGCGCCTGCTCGGCCGGATCGGCGGCCTGCCGCGCCTGCAGCAGGTTGGCCAGGAACACCGCCTGCGCCTGGCGCTTGGCGCGGATGCGCACGCCGCCGGCATCGTCGGTCTCGGCGCCGTTGAGCGAGCGCTGGTGCACCACCACCACGGTCAGCGGCAGCGCGCGGCCGTCGGCGAAATGCACCACCGCCTTGAGCAGCAGCGGCGGGCGGTCGTTGAGCAGGCTGGTGGCGCCGCCCGGCTCGGTCCAGGTGGTGGCCTTGCCTTCCTGGCTGACCGACACGACGTCCACCCGCGCGATGCCGGCGCCGACCTGCCCGGTCTTGACCAGGAAGCCGACGTCGATGCCGCCGACGTCGTTGCCTTCCTGCAGGTACGCCACGTACTGCGGATCGGGCTGGCCGGCGGCCACCGCGTCGCTGTTGACGCGGCTGGCCAGGGTCTGCAGCACGCTCAGGCTCTCCACTTCCACCGTGCCCAGGATGTCGGGCGTGTTGAGGTAGTTGCGGATCGCCAGCGAGGCCTTGTTGAGCCGCGCCTGGTAGGCGGCCGGGGTCAGCACCGGTTCGCCGATCGCCGGGTCGTTCTGGTCGTCGAAGAAGCGCTCCATGTTGTAGGTGGCCACGTTGACGTCGTCGGCCTGCGGCGCCGGGGCCGGCTTGGGCTGGTCGGCGCCGTTGCATTGCACCGTGGGCGCGGTTTCCGGATAGATCGTGTAGCGGCGGAAGCTGTAGTCCAGCGGGCCGCTGACGCCGAGCACCACGCAGCCGCTGGCCACGTCGAGGCGCTCGCCGCCCAGGCCGGCGCTGCCCACCGCGATCACCTGCGGGTTGGTGTTCCAGCGCGGCACGCCGGCCGGGGACCCGGCCGGCAGCGGGTCGGGCTGCTGCACGCCGGGAGTGCGCCAGGCGCGCGGCAGGCCGGTGACCACGGCATGGAACACGCCGTTGCTGGTGGCGGTGGCGTTGGTCTCGTTGACGCTGCCGAGCGTGGGCGTGTTGACGGTCAGGCTGGGCGCGGCCACGCGCATGCCTTCAAGGCGCTCGAGCTGGTCGTAGGCGCCGCTCGGGTCGGGGAAGCGGGTGGTCAGCGTCACCGCGGCCGGCAGCGGATTGCCGGTGGACTGCAGCAGCACGGTCGGCGTGCCCAGTTCGGTCAGCGGCGGCTGGGTCGGGTCGGCGCTGGGCACGTATTCGAGCACCGTGGCCTGCACACGCACCGCGTTGCCGACCGCGGCCTCGTCCGGCGGTGCGCTGCCGGTGTAGACGTAGATGCCTTCGGAGGTCAGCGG
This sequence comes from Xanthomonas sp., assembly GCF_017163755.1. Classification (GTDB taxonomy): domain Bacteria; phylum Pseudomonadota; class Gammaproteobacteria; order Xanthomonadales; family Xanthomonadaceae; genus Xanthomonas_A. The sequence goes on along the minus strand of NZ_JAFIWC010000051.1, from coordinate 4,626 downwards.
GTCGGCATCGGCCTGCGCGTCGGGCGCCTGCAGGAAGAAGCCGGCGCTGCGCCGCGCGGTGACGATGCCGCTGGTGGCGACGATCTGCCCGACCAGCGGCGAACGCGCGCCGCTGCCCTGGATGCTGTGGATCGGCACCAGGTTGAAGTCGTCGTTGAGGATCACGCCGCTGGCGGTCAGCGTGGCCGGCAACGCGCCGCTGATGCCGGTGACGTCGACGTAGAAGGTCTCGTCCGGCTCGTTGGCGGTGTCGCCGTCGACCTGCACGCTGATCGTGGCGCTGCTGTCGCCGGCGGCGATGGTCACCGCGGTCGCGGCCAGGGCCTGGTAGTCGCTGCCGGCGCTGGCGCTGCCGTCGCGGGTGGCGACCTGGAAGCTGACCCCGCCGCTGCCGGCCGGCTGGCTCAGGTTGAGCGTGAACACGAACGCGGTGGCGCCGCTGTCGCCTTCGCCGCGGCTGACGTTGGCCAGCGTGGCCACCGGCTGTCCGCCGCCGCCGCACAGGCTGGGCGCGGCGGCGCCGTTGCGCGGGTTCGGCGCGCCGGTGGCGAAGTCGGCGTTGTTATCGTTGCTGTCGCTGCAGCCGCCGTTGCCGCGCAGCACCGCCAGCGCGTTGCTCGGCGCGGCGGTCGGCGCGCTGCCTTCGGCGCAGCTGGCGGTACTGCCGTAGCCGACGAAATCGACGTTGCCGGTGGGGCAGGCGCCGCTCAGCGCGGCCGCCGCAGTGCTCAGCGCGACCTTGCCGGCGGTGCCGCTCATCGCGGTGGTGCCGGTGGCGTCGGGGATGGGCAGCGCGGTGCTGCCGCCGCTGCCGTCGGCCTGCTTGACCAGGTAGTAGCCGCCCGGCGCGATGCTGCCGGCCAGCGGGGTGACCTGCCAGCTGCTGCCGGCGGCCGAGGCGTACTGCACCGACCAGCCGGCCAGGCTCACCGCCTCGTTGCCGTTGTTGTGCAGTTCGACGAAATCGCTCCTGTAGGTGGCGCCGCTGTTGCCGCCACCGCCATAGACCTGGCTGATGACGACCTGGGCCTGGCCGTGGCCGGCACAGGCCAGCGCGCACGACAGCACTGCAGCACGAAGCAGCATGGTTCGCATGACGAAGATTCTCCCCAATCCTTGAAGTCGCAAGTTGCGGCGATGACGCACAGCGCTCCCCAAAGCGCCGGCCCGATTCTGCCCCAGTTTGCGCAGGGCTGCTGACCGCGGTGTGACAGGCGTCGCTGCGGTACCCTTGCCGGCCCCGTCCCGCCGTGCCCGCCCATGCCCGTCGAACAGAACCAGCGCCCGCTCGAAGCCGGCATCCATACCGACCTGGAAGGCCGGCTCACCTACGGCGGCTACCTGCGGCTGGACCAGCTGCTGTCGGCGCAGCAGCCGCTGTCGGACCCGCCGCACCACGACGAGATGCTGTTCATCATCCAGCACCAGACCTCCGAGCTGTGGCTGAAGCTGCTGGCGCACGAGCTGCGCGCGGCGATCGGGCACCTGCAGCGCGACGAGGTCTGGCAGTGCCGCAAGGTCATGGCGCGCAGCAAGCAGGTGCTGCGCCAGCTGACCGAGCAGTGGTCGGTGCTGGAGACGCTGACCCCGTCCGAATACATGGGCTTTCGCGACGTGCTCGGTCCGGCCTCGGGCTTCCAGTCGCTGCAGTACCGCTATGTCGAGTTCCTGCTCGGCAACAAGAACGCGCAGATGCTGCGCGTGTTCGGCCACGACCCGCAGGGCCAGGCGGCGCTGCAGGCGGTGCTGGACGCGCCCAGCCTGTACGAGGAATTCCTGCGCTACCTGGCGCGCTTCGGCCATGCCATCCCCGCCGCCTACCAGGCGCGCGACTGGGCCCAGCCGCACGTGACCGACCCGGCGCTGCGCCCGGTGTTCGAACGCATCTACGAGAACACCGACCGCTACTGGCGCGAATACGCGCTGTGCGAGGACATGGTGGACCTGGAGACGCAGTTCCAGCTGTGGCGCTTCCGCCACATGCGCACGGTGATGCGGGTGATCGGCTTCAAGCGCGGCACCGGCGGCTCCAGCGGCGTGGGCTTCCTGCGCCAGGCGCTGGAACTGACGTTCTTCCCGGAACTGTTCGAGGTGCGGACGTCGGTGGGGCTGGAAAGCCGGGACCCGGGACCGGGGACCGGGGACCCGGAAGCGGCATCGCAGGAACCGTAAGGCTACCGCCGGCGCCGCTCTGGCCAGGGAATCGTTGCGGCTGGGCGTTCCGCTTTTCCCGGTCCCTGGTCCCCGGTCCCCAGTCCCGCCAATTTGACGTCGCCGCCAACTGTCGGTGATGCTCGCCCGTTACCCGGCCCGGCCGGAATCGCCCAGCCCATACTGAATACGCAAGGGAAACACCGCATGAGCGTTGACGACGTCGCGTCGAACCACCGAGCCACTCCGCCGCAGCCGCCAGCGCAACCGCCCGAATTCAGCACCTTGCTGGGCCATCCACGGCCGCTGTGGATGCTGTTCATGACCGAGTTCTGGGAACGCTTCGCGTTCTACGGGATCCGCTGGGCGCTGGTGCTGTACATCGTGGCGCAGTTCCATGACGGCCAGGGGTCGGGCCAGGCGCCGGCCAGCGCCACCTACGGCGCCTACCTGGCGCTGGTGTACGCGGCGGCGATCTTCGGCGGCTACATCGCCGACCGGGTGCTCGGCTACCAGCGGTCGATCCTGGTCGGTGCGGCGGTGATGGCCGCCGGCCTGTTCATGATCTCGATCCCGAACCCGCAGATCTTCGAGCTCGGCCTGGCCACCGTGGTGGTCGGCAACGGCCTGTTCAAGCCCAACATCTCGACCATGGTCGGCCAGCTGTACAGCGCCGCCGATCCGCGCCGCGACAGCGGCTTCACCATCTTCTACATGGGCATCAACCTGGGCGCGATGATCGCGCCGTGGCTGACCCAGCAGCTGGCCGAGAAGGTGTTCGGCACCGACGTCATGCCGTCGTACAAGATGGTGTTCATCGCCTCGGGCATCGGCATGCTGATCAGCCTGGTGTGGTTCTGGTTCGGCCGCGCCCAGCTCAAGGGCATCGGCGCGCCGATCCACGGCGGCGCCAGCCGCATGCGCGTGGTGTGGGTGATGCTGGGCATGCTGGTGGCGATCCCGGTGGTGTACATGGCGCTGGCCGCCGGCGCCGAGATCCTGCAGTGGATCCTCAGCACGATGTTCGTGATCCTGGCGGTGATGCTGCTGATCGAAGGCGTCCGCAACGGCAAGGTGGCGCGCGACAAGGTGATCGCGATGCTGATCATCTTCGCCTTCAACGTGCTGTTCTGGATGTTCTTCGAGCAGGCCGGCAGCTCGTTCACCTTCCTCGCCAACGAGATCGTCGACCGCCAGTTCGGCGACTGGACCTTCCCCACCGCGTGGTTCCAGTCGGTCAATTCGCTGGCGATCATCACCCTGGCGCCGATCATCGCCTGGATCTGGGTCAAGGCCGGGCGCTTCAATCCGTCGATCTCGCGCAAGTTCGCGCTGGGCTTGATATTCAACGGCGTGGCCTTCCTGCTGCTGATGTTCGCCCTGTCCAGCCTGGTCGACGACGCCGGCAAGATCCCGTTCTGGACCCTGTTCATGGTCTACGTGATCCAGTCGGTGGGCGAGCTGTGCCTGTCGCCGATCGGCCTGTCGATGGTGACCAAGCTGGCGCCGTTGCGCCTGGTCGGCTTCGGCATGGGCGGCTGGTTCCTGTCTACCGGCATCGGCAACAACCTGTCGGGCATCTTCGCCAGCCACGTCAGCGGCGAGGGCGGGATGACCGTATCCTCCGCGCTGAGCGGCTATACCTTCGGTTTCTGGGCGCTGCTCGGCGCCGGTGTGCTGCTGTTCCTGATCGCACCGTTGATCAGCAAGCTGATGCACGGTGTCAAATGAAGTGAGGTAGACGCAATGTCGAACAACAACAAGACGATGTGGAGCGCGGCGGCGCTGGTGCTGCTGCTCGGCGGCTGCGGCAAGGCCTCGGCGCCCGACGAGACGCAGGCGCCGGCCAGGCCGCTGGACACCTCGGTGCAGAAGCCGCCGGTGGCCGATCCGAACCAGCCGGTGGCCTCGGGCAACACCCCGGCCGCCGCCGACGTGGCCGCGGTCGCGGCGCTGAGCGCGCAGTTCGACCCGAACCGCGACCCGGTCAAGGACCTGGAAACGGCGCAGGTGGAAGCCAAGCGCGGCGGCAAGCGGATCCTGCTGGACGTGGGCGGCCAGCAATGCGCGTGGTGCCATGTCCTGGACGAGTTCATCGAGGGCGACGCGGAGCTGCGCAGCTTCCGCGACGCCAACTACGTGTGGGTCAAGATCAACCACAGCGACGAGAACAAGAACGAGGCGTTCCTGTCGCGCTATCCGAAGATCGCGTCCTACCCGCACCTGCTGGTGCTCGACGCCGACGGCAAGCTGCTGCACTCGCAACTGGCCAACGAACTGGAGAAGGGCGAAGGCTACGACCGCAAGAAGTTCTTCGACTTCCTCAAGCAGTGGGCGCCGCCGCAGCCCTGAGCGAAGCTTCCAGGCGTTTGTCCTGGATGCCGAAAGGCGCAGTGGACCCTGTAGGAGTCAACTGTCATGCAGGAGCGATCCCAGGAGGGGCATAAGGCGCTCGATCACGCGCGATGGCGTTGA
>NZ_JAFIWC010000050.1 GCF_017163755.1 Xanthomonas sp. | reverse complement strand
ACTTAGCGGCCTGCCGCACTCCGCTCTCACCTCAACGGTATACCCGCATAAGACACAAGCGACTTCAGTCGCGACAAGAAGCCGCCAGCGCCCGACCGAAGGACTTGTCGGGGCTGAAGTGATCCCCGCCAGCCCCGGGCAGCGCCTGCTGAGAGCGACTTCAGTCGCGCCACGCCGTCTACCTGCAACGGCTGCGGAACCAGCGGCCGCCTGCCGCTCAGGTGCGCGCCGCGGCCACCATCTCGCGAGCGAGCGTGTGCATCGTGTCCGGGGCCAGTTGCAGGTAAGGCGCGATGCGCAAGGCGCCATGGCGGTGCGTGCAGATCACCTGCTCGCGCTGCAGCCACGGCAACAGCGCCCGCAGCGCCGCCGGCGGCGGGCGCAGCGCGCGCAGGTGCGGCGCGTGCCCGGGCACGATCCAGTCGCCGGCGCCGCAGGCCTGCAGTTCCGCGTCGAACGCCTCGCCGAGTTCGGCCAGCCGCGCCGCGATCGACGCCGGCCGCCAATGCTGCAGTTGCTGCAGCGCAGCGGTCGCCATCGCCAGCCGCAGCGGTTCGGCGACGCCGCCGGCGTCGAAGCGGCGCGCGCCGTCGCGAAACGGCGGCGCTGCCTCGGCCGGGAAGTGCCAGTCCGCCCCCGGATCGCGCGCCTGCCAGTGATGTTCGATCGGCAGGCCGTGGCTGCGCCAATGCGGCGACGCCCACAGCCAGGCCAGCCCCATCGGGCCGAGCAGCCACTTGTGACCCACCGCCACCACGAAGTCCGGCCGCCAGGCCGCCAGCCGCGCGGGCAGCACGCCCAGGCTCTGGCTCAGGTCGAGCAGCAGCGCCGCGCCGCAGGCATGCACGCGCGGCGCGATGCGGTCCAGGTCGAGCAACGCGCCATCGCGCCAGTAGGCGTTGGGCAGCGTGGCGATGCGCACCTGCGGCTGCGCCTCCAGCGCCGCCAGCACCGCGTCGGTCCAGTCCTGCCCCGGCGCAGGCCGCACCACCGCCAGCGACGCGCCGCTCTCGGCGCAGCGCTGCTGCCACAGCAGCAGGTTGGACGGGAACTGCCCGTCCAGCAGCAGCACTGCGTCGCCTGCGGACAAGGGCAACTGCCGCGCCGCCGTGGCCAGGCCGTAGGCGGCCGACGGCACCATCGCCACGCCGTCGCCGTCGCCTTCGAACAGCAGCTCCGCGGCCAATGCGCGCAGGGTCTCGATGTCCGCGCGCCAGGCGTCGAACGACAGCGTCCAGGGCGCCACCGACGCCGCCAGTGCCGCCTGTCCGGCCGCCAGCACCCGCGCCAGGCGCGGTCCCTTGCTGGCGGTGTCCAGGTAGCGCACGCGCTCGGGCAGGATGAACGCGTCCGGCGCGTGGGCGAGATCGACCAGCGGCGCGGGCGCCGCGTCGGGAACCGGGAGAGGCAGCATGCGCGCTAGCGTAACGCGATGTTCCAGGGCATGTGACAGCATGTTCACGTTCGTCCCCTAAGCTTGGCCGATGCAAGCGATCACTCCGGCGGCTTCCCCCGCGCCCGTCGCCTCCGACACCTCGTTGCCGGCGCGCTTTCGCGCCGTGCGCCAGCGCACCGGCCGCCTCGCCGCGCCGTTGAGCGAGGAAGACGCGATGGTGCAGAGCATGGACGACGCCAGCCCGGCCAAGTGGCACCTGGCGCACACCACCTGGTTCTTCGAGCGTTTCGTGCTGGCCGCGCGCGAGGGCTATCGCGCGATCGATCCGCAGTGGGACTACCTGTTCAACAGCTACTACCAGAGCGTCGGGCCGATGCACGCGCGGCCGCGCCGCGGCCTGCTGTCGCGCCCGTCGCTGGCGCAGGTGATGGCCTACCGCGACGAGGTGGACGCGCGCGTGCTCGCGCAACTGCAGGGCGACGGACTGGACCCGGCCACGCTGCAGGTACTGGAGCTGGGCCTGCAGCACGAGCAGCAGCACCAGGAACTGCTGCTGACCGACATCAAGCACGCGTTCTGGAGCAATCCGCTGGCGCCGGCGTACCGCGCCGACCTGGCCGAACGCCGCGCCGCCGGCACCGCCTTGCGCTGGATCCAGCGCGACGAACAGCTGTGCGAGATCGGCGCGCCGGCGTGGCCGGCGCAGCCGGCGTTCGCCTACGACAACGAGTCGCCGCGGCACCGCGTGCTGGTGCCGGCGCATGCGCTGGCCAGCCGGCCGGTGAGCAATGCCGAATACGCCGCGTTCGTCGACGACGGCGGCTACCGCAACGTCGCGCTGTGGCTCAGCGACGGCTGGGCGCGACGCCAGGCCGAGGACTGGCAGCGGCCGCTGTACTGGCATGCCGACGGCGTGCGCGAGTTCACCCTGGGCGGCTGGCGCGAGCGCGATCCGCATGCGCCGGTGTGCCATATCAGCCTGTTCGAAGCCGACGCCTATGCGCGCTGGGCCGGCGCGCGGCTGCCGACCGAGGCCGAATGGGAACAGGCCGCCACCGGCGTGCGCATCGCCGGCAACTTCGCCGACGCCGATGCGCTGCATCCGCAATCCAGCGACCACGCCGATGCCGGCCTGCAGCACCTGTTCGGCGACGTCTGGGAATGGACCGGCAGCGCCTACCTGGCCTACCCCGGCTTCCGCCCCTGGTCCGGCGCGCTGGGCGAATACAACGGCAAGTTCATGAACGCGCAATGGGTGTTGCGCGGTGGCAGCTGCGCCACGCCGCAGGACCACGTCCGCGCCAGCTACCGCAATTTCTTCCCCTCCGATGCGCGCTGGCAGTTCGCCGGCGTACGCCTGGCCAAGGATCCCGCATGAATGCCGTGACCGCCCGCGCGTTGACCGAAGCCGCACTGACCGACCTGCATCCTCAGCCGGACGACATCGCCGCCGATGCGGTCGCCGGGCTGTCGCGCAGCCCCAAGCAGTTGCCGTCGAAGTACTTCTACGACGCCGAGGGCTCGCGCCTGTTCGAGGCGATCACGCGCCAGCCCGAGTACTACCTCACCCGCACCGAGCTGGCGCTGCTCGAGGCGCGGATGCCGTCGATCGCGCAGGCGGTGGGCAGCGGCGCGCACGTGGTGGAACTGGGCAGCGGCAGCGGACGCAAGACCGAGCTGCTGCTGGAGGGGCTGCTCGCGCCGGTGGCCTATACCCCGATCGAGATCTCGCGCGACATGCTGATGTCCAGCACCGCGCGCCTGGCCGAGCGCTTTCCGCGCATCCAGATGCTGCCGGTGTGCGCCGACTTCACCACCCCGGTGGCGTTGCCGGCGCCGCAGCGCGGCGCGCGGCGCACGCTGGTGTTCTTCCCCGGCTCCACCCTGGGCAACTTCACCCGCCAGGACGGCATCCAGCTGCTGGCCTCGATCCGCGCGACGATGCGCCAGGACGGCTGCGCGCTGATCGGCATCGACCTGGTCAAGGACGCCGCGGCATTGGAAGCGGCGTACAACGACGTGGCCGGCGTCACCGCCGAGTTCACGATGAACCTGCTGCGCCGCCTCAACCGCGAGATCGGCAGCGACTTCGCGCTGGACCAGTTCCGCCACCGCGCCACGTACTCGCCGGAGCGGCAGCGCATCGAGACCTTCCTGGTCAGCCTGCGCGCGCAGCAGGTCAGCGTGGCCGGCCGCCGCTTCGACTTCGCCGCCGGCGAAGCGATGCAGGTGGAATACAGCCACAAGTACACCGACCAGAGCTTCGGCGAGATGGCCGCCGCCGCCGGCCTGCGCGTGAGCCACGGCTGGAACGCGCAGGACGACGCGTTCGGGTTGCGTTTGCTGCAGGTGGTTTGAAAGCCGGGACTCGGGACTGGGGACTCGGGACTCGGACTGCCGCGTCCATCCAGTGGCCCCGGATGCCTCGATCATCCACCGCAAAGCGCCCATTGCCGAGTGCTTTTGTCCGCGGACGCTGTCGGGGCTGAAGCCCCTCCTACAGTGCCTCGGCCAGGCACCACTGCCACCTTTTAGGAGCGGTTTCAACCGCGACCGTCATCTGGCAGACAAACCCTGGGCATCCCTACGAAGCGCCGCCAGACCGCGGCGTCGTTTCCCGGCTACGCCTGATACCCGTTGCTGATCGGATAGCGCCGCTCGCGGCCGAATGCGCGCCGCGATACCTTGGGGCCGGGCGCGGCCTGGTGCCGCTTCCATTCGGTGATGCGCACCAGCCGCACCACGTGGTCGACCACCTCGGCCGCGTAGCCGGCGGCGACGATCTCGTCGCGCGATTGTTCCTGGTCGACGTAGCGGTACAGGATGCCGTCGAGCACGTCGTACGGCGGCAGCGAGTCCTGGTCGGTCTGGTTGGCGCGCAGTTCCGCCGATGGCGGACGCGAGATCACCGCCGGCGGGATCACCGGCGCGCCACCGACCGTGTTGCGCCATTTCGCCAGGCCGAACACCTCGGTCTTGTACAGGTCCTTCAGCGGCGCATAGCCGCCGCACATGTCGCCGTAGATCGTGGCGTAGCCGACCGCGTACTCGCTCTTGTTGCCGGTGGTCAGCAACAGCCCGCCGAACTTGTTGGACAACGCCATCAGGATCACGCCGCGGCTGCGCGACTGCAGGTTCTCCTCGGTGACGTCCGCCGGCATGTCGCCGAACAGCGGCGCCAGCGCCTGCATGAAGCCCTCGAACGGCGCCTCGATCGACACCGCCTCCAGTTTCACTCCCAGCGCGCGGCACTGCTCGGCCGCCAGGTCGTTGGACATCTCGGCGGTGTAGCGCGAGGGCAGGCGCACCGCGGTGACGTTGTCCGCGCCCAGCGCATCCACCGCCATCGCCAGCACCAGCGCCGAATCGATGCCGCCGGACAGGCCCAGCCACACCTTGGAGAAGCGGTTCTTGCGGCAGTAGTCCTGCAGCCCGCGCACCACCGCGCGCCAGGCCAGCGCATCCATGCTTTCGTCGCCGTCGTCGATCCAGCGCAGCGGGGTGAACGCGCGCGCGGCGGTGTCGTAGTCCACCACCAGCCACTGGTCGGTGAACGCGGCCGCGGCCGGATGCACGGTGCCGTCGCCGTCGGCCACCACCGAGGCGCCGTCGAACACCAGCGCGTCCTGCCCGCCGACCACGTTGACGTAGGCCAAGGCCACGCCGGTCTCGCGCGAGCGTTCGGCCAGCAGCGCGTCGCGTTGCGCATGCTTGCCGCGCTCGTACGGCGATGCGTTCGGCACCAGCACCAGTTCGGCGCCGGCGCGCGCGGTGGCGGCCAGCGGCTCGGGGAACCACAGGTCCTCGCAGATCACCAGCCCCACCGGCGTGCCCTTGACCTGGAACACGCAGTCGCCGCCGTCCGGGTCCACGTCGAAATAGCGGCGTTCGTCGAACACCGCATAGTTCGGCAGCTCGCGCTTGCGGTAGGTGGTCTCGATGCGCCCGTCGCGCAGCACGCTGGCGGCGTTGTAGACCACGCTGCCGGCGCTCTGCGGCCAGCCGACCACCGCGACGATGCCCTGCACGCGCGCGGCGATGCCGTGCAGCGCCCGTTCGCAATCGGCGAGGAAGCCCGGGCGCAGCAGCAGGTCTTCCGGCGGATAGCCGCTGATCGCCAGTTCCGGGAACAGCACGATGTCCGCGCCGTATTCGTCGCGGGCCTGCGCGATCATCTCGACGATGCGCTCGCTGTTGCGGGCGACGGCCCCGACCGGGAAGTCGAACTGGGCCAGGGCGATGCGAAGGGAATCGGACATGTTCAGCCGCCTTGTTCTATGTCCTCCCGAGCGAGAGGAAGAAAGGGAGAGCGATCGGGTCGACGAGCGCTGAGGCGGTCGCGCCACAAACACTGTCGATGTTCGCCAGCACCTCATTATTCCAGAAGCGCAGCAGCTTGAACCGCGCTGGCGCAGAAAGCGCCGCGTGGGCGTTGAGGGGCTGGCTGCTCTCGGCTTCCGCGACCGGGCCGCGCTCGACGCAGGCGAAATCGACGATGCACGGCCGCTGGCGCTTGAACTTGCAGCCAGCAGCGAGCGATTGCGCAGGCGGTACCAGAGTGGATTTTCCGCAGCCGCCGCGTTCTCGGCGCAGGGCTCGCGCAAATCGCGTCCTTGCCTGTTCTCGCATGGGCTTTCGCGCGGAGGGAGCTACAACTTGGCAGCGGGGCGATGCGAGAAGACTGTCGGTAAGGGGCGTTGTCTTGTCAGGAAAGCCTCTCGCCCACGCCCCTCTACCGCAAGCGGAGCGAGTGAAGACCGGCCCTCCTTCCGCCCGGCGGGCTGAAGGCACGCCCTCCGCTCACGGAAGAAGGCGCTCGAAGGACAGATCACGGAACCGTGTCCGAAACCCGAAAAGCAGAAGGCCGCCCGGAGGCGGCCTTCGCTCACATCATCGGCAACCGGCGGACCGGTTACTTGGCCAGCCGCGCCGCGATCGCCGCGCCCAGGTCGCCCGGCGAACGCACCGTGGTGACGCCGGCCGCTTCCATCGCCGCGAACTTGCCGGCGGCCGTGCCCGAGCCGCCCGAGGCGATCGCGCCGGCATGGCCCATGCGCTTGCCCGGAGGGGCCGAGGCGCCGGCGATGAAGCCGACGACCGGCTTCTTGACGTGGGCCTTGATGTAGTCGGCACCGGCCTCCTCGGCGTCGCCGCCGATCTCGCCGACCATGATGATGCCTTCGGTCTGCGGGTCTTCGTTGAACAGTTTGAGGCAGTCGACGAAGTTCAGGCCGTTGATCGGGTCGCCGCCGATGCCGATGACGGTGGACTGGCCCAGGCCGGCCGCGGTGGTCTGCTTGACCGCTTCATAGGTCAGCGTGCCCGAACGCGACACGATGCCGATCTTGCCCGGCATGTGGATATGGCCCGGCATGATGCCGATCTTGCACTCGCCCGGGGTGATCACGCCGGGGCAGTTCGGCCCGACCAGGGTCACGTCCGGATGCGCCTTCAGCACGTTCTTGACCCGCAGCATGTCCAGCACCGGGATGCCTTCGGTGATGCAGACGATGACCTTGATGCCGGCCGCCGCCGCTTCCAGGATCGCATCGGCCGCGAACGGCGGCGGCACGTAGATCACCGACGCGTCGGCGCCGGTGGCTTCGACCGCTTCACGCACGGTGTTGAACACCGGCAGCTCGATGTGGGTGGTGCCGCCCTTGCCCGGGGTCACGCCGCCGACCACCTGGGTGCCGTACTCGACCATCTGGGTCGCGTGGAAGGTACCCTGCTGGCCGGTGAAGCCCTGCACGATGACCTTCGTCTTCTTGTTGATCAAAACAGACATGCGTTTGAGTCCTTGAGAGTTCTGCTATTTGGTCGGCTTCGGGACGACGCGGCGTTTCGCGATGCGAAACGCCGCTCAGGCGTACTTCCACAACCCCCGCAACGCCGCAGCGCGGCGTTGCCGCCCCCCTTGACTCAAGGGGGCCGAGTACGGATCCGTCCAGAACCCGGAATGCGTCAGGCAGCGACGGCTGCGACGGCCTTCTTGGCGCCGTCGTTGATGTCGTCGGCCGGGGTGATGGCCAGGCCGGATTCGGCGAGCAGCTTCTTGCCGGCTTCCACGTTGGTGCCTTCCAGGCGCACGACCACCGGCACCTTGACGTCCACTTCCTTGACCGCGGCGATGATGCCTTCGGCGATCATGTCGCAGCGGACGATGCCGCCGAAAATGTTGACGAAGATCGCCTTGACCTTGTCCGAGGACAGGATCAGCTTGAACGCCTCGGTCACCCGCTCCTTGGTGGCGCCGCCGCCGACATCCAGGAAGTTGGCCGGCGAACCGCCGTTGAGCGCGATCACGTCCATGGTGGCCATGGCCAGGCCGGCGCCGTTGACCATGCAGCCGATGTTGCCGTCCATGGTCACGTAGTTCAGGTCGTACTCGCTCGCGCGCACCTCGGCCTCGTCTTCCTGCGTGGTGTCACGCATGGCGGCCAGGTCCTTGTGGCGGAAGGTGGCGTTGTCGTCGGAGTTGACCTTGCCGTCCAGCGCGTACAGGTCGCCGTTGTCGAGGATCGCCAGCGGGTTCAGTTCGACCAGCGCCAGGTCCTTGGCGTTGAACAGGTTGTACAGGCCCTGCATGATCTTGGCGAGCTGGTTGGCCTGCTTGGCGGTGAGGCCGAGCTTGAAGCCGATCTCGCGGCCCTGGTAGGGCTGCAGGCCTTCCACGAAGCTGACGTTGAGCGTCTGGATCTTCTCGGGGGTCTCGGCCGCGACCTGCTCGATGTCCACGCCGCCTTCGCTGGAGGCGATGTAGGTGATGGACTGGGTGCCGCGGTCGACCAGCACCGACAGGTACAGTTCCTTGGCGATCTCGCCGGCTTCGGTGACCAGCACCAGGTTGACCGGCAGGGCGACGCCGGCGGACTGGTAGGTGGCCATCTTGGTGCCGAGCATCTTCTCGGCGGCGGCCTTGACGTCGTCGGTGGTCTTGCAGAACTTCACGCCGCCGGCCTTGCCGCGGCCGCCCGCATGGATCTGGGCCTTGACCATCCAGGGGCCTTTGCCCAGGGCATTGGCCGCTTCGACAGCTTCTTCGGGCGTGGACGCGACGCGTCCGGCCGGGACCGGGATGCCGTATTCGGCAAACAGTTGTTTCGCCTGGTATTCGTGGAAATTCATGCGTCACCGTGGGAAGAGGAACGACCGTCCCGCAGCGATCCTGGCCCCTGAAACGGCCAGAAGGGTGCGGACGGGGGCCATATTGTCGCCGACCCGGGGCGGCGGCGCAAAAGCGCCAGGCAGGAGAGCCTGTCGCACGGGCGCGGAGGCGGCGACCGGTCCGGAGCCGCCCTGGCCTCGTGAGGGGCGACGGGCCCGCACCCCTAGGTGTTGTGCTCGGCTTGCGGCGATCGAAAGCGTTGCTGGTAGGCCGGCTGGGAGGCGACTCTTGATCGGCCAGGCCTCGGCACCCAGGTCCGGCCCGGCTGCGCGGGCCATGCCGATCCCCATGACCGGGAGCGGCCCATGGCAGGCCGCCCGGCCACCCGCACGCCGATGCCATCGCAGGGCCGGGCCCGGCGCCTATACTCGCGCCGTCTATCGCCCGGATGGAGTCCTGGCTTGTCCCCCAGCCCCTCGCTCATCGACCGCTTCGAGTCCATCCCCCGCCGCGAGCTGTATTTCTTCGCGCTGTACCGGGTGCTGGTGGCCGGGCTGATCGCCGCCCTGGTGTTCAGTCCGTTGAGCTCGCTGGTCGGCGACCCGCGCTTCCCGCGGCTGGCGTTCGCCGTGTCGGTCTCCTACCTGGTGATCGCGTTGCTGTTGCTGATGTGGGGGCGCAACGAACGCCACCTGACCGCGATCGTGTGCTTCAGCGTGCTGGCCGACATCGCCGCGGCCACGCTGGCCGCCCATGCCCTGCCCGCCGCCAGCGCCGGCATCGCGATGATGCTGCTGTTCAACGTCGCCGCCGCGGCGATGCTGCTGTCGCTGCGCTATGGCTTCACGATCGCGCTGGTCGCCGCCGCGGCGACCCTGCTGGAGTACCTGTGGACCTCGCTGGACGGCGGCGAAAGCAGCCGCAGCCTGGCCGAACTGGCGATGTTCGCCACCAGCTACCTCGCCGTGGCCTACATCTGCTACCAGATCGGCCAGCGCGCCCGAAGCAGCCAGAACCTGGCCGACCGGCGCGGCGCCGAGGTGGCCAATCTGTTCGAGATCAACGAGTTGATCATCCGCCGCATGCGCACCGGGGTGCTGGTGGTGGACGCGCAGAACCGCGTGACCCTGGCCAACGAAGCGGCCTCGGCGCTGCTCGGCGACGGCGACGGCAACAGCGGCAGCGGGCGCCTGGATCTGCCCAGCGCCGCACCGGAGCTGGCGCGGCGCCTGCAGCGCTGGCGCAACGGCTGGGAACAGGAGGAGACGCCGCTGCAACTGTCGCCCGACCAGCCGGAAGTGCAGCCGCGCTTCGCGCGCCTGCTGCGCGAGAGCGACCTGACGCTGGTGTTCCTGGACGACGCGACGGTGGTGTCGCGACGCGCCGAGTCGCTGACCCTGTCGGCGCTGGGACGCTTCTCGGCCAGCTTGGCGCACGAGATCCGCAACCCGCTGGCGGCGATCAGCTACGCCTCGCAGCTGCTCGAGGAGTCGCCGGCGATCGGCGACGCCGACCGCCGGCTGCTGCAGATCATCCACATGCAGTGCCAGCGCACCAACGGCATCGTCGAAAGCGTGCTGGGCCTGGCCCGGCGCGAGCGCGCCAATCCGGAGAACCTGGACCTGGGCGTGTTCGTGCGCCGCTTCGTGCTGGAATACCGGCAGACCCTGTCGATCGAGACCGACAGCCTGGAAGCGATCCTCGCCCCGCAGCCGGTGCACGCGCTGGTCGACCCCAAGCACCTGCACCAGATCCTGACCGCGCTGGTGCACAACTCGCTGAAGTACGGCCGGGTGATGGAGGAGCCGGCGCGGGTGCGGCTGCGCGTGGCCACCCAGGAACGCACCGCCATCGTCGATGTGATGGACCGCGGCCCGGGCATTCCCGAGGCGGTGGCCGCACAGCTGTTCCGCCCCTTCTTCACCACCTCCGAGCACGGCACCGGCCTGGGCCTGTACATCGCCCGCGAGCTGTGCCGCGCCAACCAGGCGCGGCTGGAGTACGTGCCGGTGCCGGCCGGCGGCGCCTGCTTCCGGGTCATCCTGCCCGGGCCGCACAACATGCTGGCCGGTTGAGAATCACTCCGCCCTCGCCGCGCCAACGCCGGTAAATTGGCGCCGCACCCCGTACCTGGGCTATCTTTTCCCGACATGAACGAAACCCGAAGCGCCCTGGTCGTCGACGACGAACGCGATATACGCGAGCTGCTGGTACTCACGCTGGGCCGGATGGGGCTGCGCATCAGCACCGCCGCCAACCTCGCCGAGGCGCGCGAACTGCTGGCCAGCAACCCCTACGACCTGTGCATCACCGACATGCGCCTGCCCGACGGCAACGGCATCGAGCTGGTCAGCGAGATCGCCCGCCACTACCCGCGCACGCCGGTGGCGATGATCACCGCCTTCGGCAGCATGGACCTGGCGGTGGAAGCGCTGAAGGCCGGCGCCTTCGACTTCGTCAGCAAGCCGGTGGACATCCACGTCCTGCGCGGGCTGGTCAAGCACGCGCTGGAACTCAACAACGCCGAGCGCCCCGCCCCGCCGGCGCCGCCGCCGGAGCAGGCGAGCCGCCTGCTCGGCGCCTCGACCGCGATGGACAGCCTGCGCGCCACCATCGCCAAGGTCGCGCGCAGCCAGGCGCCGGTGTACATCCTCGGCGAATCCGGGGTGGGCAAGGAACTGGTCGCGCGCACCATCCACGAACAGGGCGGGCGCGCGGCCGGCCCGTTCGTGCCGGTGAACTGCGGCGCGATCCCGGCCGAGCTGATGGAAAGCGAGTTCTTCGGCCACAAGAAGGGCAGCTTCACCGGCGCCCATGCCGACCAGGCCGGCCTGTTCCAGGCCGCGCACGGCGGCACCCTGTTCCTGGACGAGGTCGCCGAACTGCCGCTGCCGATGCAGGTCAAGCTGCTGCGCGCGATCCAGGAGAAGTCGGTGCGCCCGGTCGGCGCCTCCACCGAAGTGGCGGTGGACGTGCGCATCCTGTCGGCCACGCACAAGGACCTGGCCGACCTGGTCGCCGACGGCCGCTTCCGCCACGACCTGTACTACCGCATCAACGTGATCGAGCTGCGCGTGCCGCCGCTGCGCGAACGCGGCGGCGACCTGCCGCAGCTGGCGGCGGCGATCCTGAGCCGGCTGGCCAAGAGCCATGGCCGGGTCACCCCGCTGCTGTCCCCGTCCGCGCTGGACGCGCTGAACCGTTACGCCTTCCCCGGCAACGTGCGCGAACTGGAGAACATCCTCGAGCGCGCGCTGGCGATGGCCGAGGACGACCAGATCAGCGCCGGCGACCTGGGCCTGCCGCAACCGGGCAACAGCGCCCGCGCCGCCGCCGAGGCCGCGCCGGCGCTGCCGCCGGGCGTGGTCGACATCGACCCGAGTTCGTCGGCGCTGCCGTCGTACATCGAGCAACTGGAACGCGCCGCGATCCAGAAGGCGCTGGAAGAGAACCGCTGGAACAAGACCCGCACCGCGGCCCAGCTGGGCATCACCTTCCGCGCGCTGCGCTACAAGCTCAAGAAGCTGGGGATGGAGTAGGGGCGCCGGGATTGGAGAGTTGGGATTGGGGATTCGCAAAAGCGACGCGCTCCATCCTCAATCCCCCAATCCAGCCTGACTAGAAAAGCCGGATCAAGGCCGCAGCGAGAGCCGCTTTGCTCTTGCGAATCCCCAATCCCGACTCCCCAATCCCGGCCCCATCAATCCTTCGTGACGCGGTTGATCTCGGCCAGGCTCGTGACGCCCGCGCGCGCCTTGCGCAGCGCCGACTGGCGCAGGTCCTTGACCCCGACCTTCTGCGCCGCGGCGGCGATGTCCATCGCGTTGCCGCCCTCCAGCACGATTGCGGCGATCTCGTCGGTCATCGGCATCACCTGGTAGATGCCGGTACGCCCCTTGTAGCCCTCGGTGCACTCGTCGCAGCCGACCGCTTCGTACAGCTGGATGCCTTCGGCAATCTCGGCTTCGGTAAAGCCCTCTGCGAGCAGCGCGTTCTCCGGCAGCTGCGTGGACCGCTTGCACTGGTTGCACAGCCGCCGCGCCAGGCGCTGCGCGATCACCAGGGTCACCGAGCTGGTGATGTTGTACGGCGCGATGCCCATGTTCATCAGGCGCGCGATGGTCTGCGGCGCATCGTTGGTATGCAGCGTGGACAGCACCATGTGGCCGGTCTGCGCCGCCTTGATCGCGATCTCGGCCGTCTCCAGGTCGCGGATTTCGCCGACCATGATGATGTCCGGATCCTGGCGCAGGAACGAGCGCAACGCCGCGGCGAAGGTCATGCCGCGCTTGTTGTTCTGCTGCACCTGGTTGACGCCGGGCAGGCGGATTTCCACAGGGTCTTCGGCGGTGGAGATATTGCGGGTCTCGTCGTTGAGGATGCCCAGCGCGGTGTACAGCGACACGGTCTTGCCCGAACCGGTCGGTCCGGTCACCAGCACCATGCCGTAGGGCTTGTGGATCGCCTCCAGGAAGAGCTTCTGCTGCTCCGGCTCGTAGCCGAGCTTGTCGATGCCGAGCTTGGCCGCGCTGCCGTCGAGGATACGCAGCACGATCTTCTCGCCGAACAGCGTCGGCAGCGTGCTGACGCGGAAGTCGATCTGCTTGTTCTTGGACAGGTTCAGCTTGATGCGCCCGTCCTGCGGCACCCGCTTCTCGGCGATGTCCAGCTGCGCCATCACCTTCAGCCGCGCGGCGATGCGCGGGGTCATCTTCACCGGCGCCTTGGCCACGCTCTTGAGCAGGCCGTCGATGCGCAGCCGCACCCGGTAGTCGTCCTCATAGGGCTCGAAGTGGATGTCCGACGCCCCGCGCCGGATCGCATCGACCAGCACCTTGTTCACGAACTTCACCACCGGCGTATCGTCGCCCTTGGCATCGACGCCGGTGTCGCTGCTGCCGGCCATGTCCTCGTCGCCTGCGCCGACCTCGAGGTTGTCCATGCCGTCGTCGTCGCCACCCAGCGCGCTGCCGAGCGAGTCGTTGCTCGCCTGCCACTGCTCCAGCGTGCGCCGGATCTGGTCTTCGTCGACCAGGATGGACTCGACCACCAGATTGGTATGGAACTTGATGTCGTCCAGCGCACGGGTCTGGGTCGGGTTGCTGATCCCGACGAACAGCCGGTTACCGCGCTTGAACAGCGGCAGCACCTGGTGCTTCTGCAGCAATTCCTCGCTGACCAGCTTCATCGCGTTCTGGCTGGCGTCGAAAACCGAGACGTCCATCAACGGCATGCCGAACTCGACCGCGTTGGCCGCCGCTAGCTGTGCGGCGCTGACCAGCTTCTTGTCGGCGAACCATTGTGGCAGGGGGATTTTGGCCTCGGCCGCTTGAGTCATGGCCGCGCGCGCGACGCTTTCCTCGATCGCGCCATCCTGAACCAGACGGCGGGCGATGCCGGTGATGCCAACGAGATTTAGCGAAGCGATTGCGTTCATGTCATCAGACCCTAGCTCTTCCGCATTCTAATTATCTACCCTGTTGTCTATGGAAGCAGCATCATTCGCAGCCAAATGGCCGATATTTCGAGTCGAACGCGCTGCCGTCGCAACTCCAGACGCCATCGGCACTGCGCCGCAACACCAGCGGCCTAGCGTTGACCTTACCGTTTCCTGAGACAGTGCACGAGATCATCCCAATCCCTTGCTCCGTAAGGTTTGCCGACACTATTGGACATCGCTCAGTAGTCACCAGACCGGCGTAATCGGCATCGACCAGCGCCGCATCTCGCCCTTCCTGCGCCACATTCTCGACGGTGGTCTTGCCCGCGCGAATTTCGGCCAGTGCCGCGGCGACCTGTGTTTTGGCAACGTAGTCCTGATACATCGGCAACGCGATAGCCGCCAGGATGGCGATGATTGCGACTACGATCATCAACTCTATCAGCGTAAACCCGCCTGCGCTGCTCTTTGTAATTGTCACGACATTCCTTCAGCCAGCTGTGTTGAGCCATGCTTTGCATTAAACGTGCCAACTCCAAATAAAAAGAGGCCCCGCTAGCGGGGCCTCTTTTTTTATTTGCCGTACGAGCTACTTATTCGCAACCGGACGGCCTGTACTTAGCAACAACCGTCGTAGCACACGACCAAGTGCCATTGGTGCCTTCACGCGACAGGGTGATGGTCTCACCAGCAACCTTGGAGTTGCCGGCCAGCGTGCAGGCAATCGTAGCAACGCCTGTATCAGCCGCACCGGCCACAGCGATCGCCGTACAACGATCGGACACGTTCAGGCCAACATCTGCGGCAAGAGCGAAATCCTTACCCTCATTGAGCAGCACTTCCGCCTGAGTCTTGCCCGGCGTGACTTCGGCCAGGCCCGCAGTGACCTGCGACTTCGCCACGTAGTCCTGGTACATCGGCAGCGCGATGGCGGCCAGGATGGCAATGATCGCGACGACAATCATCAGTTCGATCAGGGTAAAGCCCTGTTGCTTCTTCATGTGAATCCCCTAGAGGTGGTTGGAAAAGGTGGCAGACACTCGGCCCGCAGGGGCATCGATCCCCTCGAGCGCCGCGCGGCAGAGCGCCACGTGCGGGTGATACAAGCAGGCCGCGTGCCAAGTTTTCGACCCGCAGCTGCACTCCCCGGGGCGCATCATGCCCTATCGGCGGCGGGCGAAAAGGGGCAAATGCGCGATCTGCGACGCGATTTCCGCTATGCCACGCCAGGTCATAAAGTGACGTCTTTGGTCACACCCGCCTTCTGGCCCGCCTGTCGCGATGGCCGCCGCCCCGGATGCCAGACGCGCCGGAAACCGATACCATGCGCCATGTCCGCCTGGGGATGGCTGGACGGGGAGCCCACCGATGTCCGCAACGCGAAGCGCAGTCAACAAAGAGCCGGTCGTCCGCAACACCAACCAACAGGTGCCGTTTGTCTGGGAGGGGACGGACAAGCGCGGCGTCAAGATGAAGGGCGAGCAGGCGGCCAAGAACGCCAACCTGCTGCGCGCGGAACTACGCCGCCAAGGCATCACGCCGTCGGTAGTCAAGCCCAAGCCCAAGCCGCTGTTCGGCGCCGCCGGCAGCAAGATCAGCGCCAAGGACATCGCCTTCTTCAGCCGCCAGATGGCGACGATGATGAAGTCCGGTGTGCCCATCGTCGGGTCGCTCGAGATCATCGCCAGCGGGCACAAGAACCCGCGCATGAAGAAGATGGTCGACCAGATCCGCACCGACATCGAGGGCGGCTCGTCGCTGTACGAAGCGATCAGCAAGCATCCGGTCCAGTTCGACGAGCTGTACCGCAACCTGGTCAAGGCCGGTGAAGGTGCCGGCGTGCTCGAAACGGTGCTGGAGACAGTCGCCGACTACAAGGAAAACATCGAGGCGCTGAAGGGAAAGATCAAGAAGGCGCTGTTCTATCCCGCCATGGTGATGGCGGTCGCATTGCTGGTCAGTTCTATTTTGCTGGTCTGGGTGGTACCGCAGTTCGAGGAGGTGTTCAAGGGCTTCGGCGCCGACCTGCCTGCGTTCACGCAGATGATCGTCAACGCGTCGCGCTTCATGGTCTCGTGGTGGTGGCTGCTGCTGATCATCCTGGTCGGCAGCATCGTCGGCTTTGTCTTCGCCTACAAACGCTCGTCGGCGATGCAGCATGGCATGGACCGGCTGATTCTGAAGGTACCGATCATCGGCCAGATCATGCACAACAGCTCGATCGCGCGCTTCTCGCGCACGCTGGCGGTGACCTTCCGCGCCGGCGTGCCGCTGGTCGAGGCGCTGGACATCGTCGCCGGCGCCACCGGCAACAGCGTCTACGAAAAGACAGTACTGCGCATGCGCGACGACGTCTCCGTGGGCTACCCGGTCAACGTGGCGATGAAGCAGGCCAATCTGTTCCCGCACATGGTCATCCAGATGACCGCCATCGGTGAAGAGGCCGGCGCGCTGGATGCGATGCTGTTCAAGGTGGCCGAGTACTTCGAGCAGGAAGTGAACAATGCGGTCGACGCGCTGAGCAGCCTGATCGAGCCGTTGATCATGGTGTTCATCGGTACCATCGTCGGCGGCATGGTGATCGGCATGTACCTGCCCATCTTCAAGCTGGCGTCCGTCGTTGGATAAGCATTAATGGCATTTCTCGATCAGCATCCTGGCCTCGGCTATCCCGCCGCGGCCGGACTGGGTCTGCTGCTTGGCAGCTTTCTGAACGTGGTGATCCTGCGCATGCCCAAGCGCATGGAGTGGCAGTGGAAGCGCGATTCGCGCGAGATCCTCGAACTGCCGGACATCTACGATCCGCCGCCACCGGGGATCGTGGTCGAGCCGTCGCACTGCCCGCACTGCAAGCACAAGCTGTCCTGGTACGAGAACATCCCGCTGTTCAGCTGGCTGGCCCTGCGCGGCAAGTGCCGGCATTGCCATGCGCCGATCTCGATCCAGTACCCGCTGGTGGAGCTGCTGACCAGCCTGCTGGTGGTCGCCAGCGTCTGGCGCTTCGGCTTCGGCTGGCAGGGCTTCGGCGCGATCGTGTTCAGCTGTTTCCTGGTGGCGATGTCGGGCATCGACCTGCGCACGCGGCTGCTGCCGGACCAGCTGACCCTGCCGCTGATGTGGCTGGGGCTGATCGGCAGCATGGACAACCTGTACATGCCGGCCAAGCCGGCGCTGCTGGGCGCGGCGGTCGGCTATGTGTCGCTGTGGTCGGTGTGGTGGCTGTTCAAGCAGATCACCGGCAAGGAGGGCATGGGCCATGGCGATTTCAAGCTGCTGGCGGCGCTCGGCGCCTGGTGCGGGCTGAAGGGCATCCTGCCGATCATCCTGCTGTCGTCGCTGGTCGGCGCCATCCTCGGTTCGATCTGGCTGGCCGCCAAGGGCCGCGACCGGGCCACGCCGATCCCGTTCGGCCCGTACCTGGCCATCGCCGGCTGGATCACGTTCTTCTGGGGTACGCAGATGATCGACGCGTACCTGCGCTTCTCCGGGCTGCGCTGAGCGGAAATCGCCGGTGAGCGCCTTCATCGTCGGGCTGACGGGCGGCGTGGCGTCGGGCAAGAGCGAACTGAGCCGCCGCTTCGAGGCCAAAGGCATCGTCGTCGCCGACGCGGATCTGGCAGCCCGCACGGTGGTGGCGCCCGGGCACCCGGCGCTTGCGCAGATCGCCACGCGTTTCGGTGCGGCCATCCTGCGCGAGGACGCCACCCTGGACAGGGCCGCGCTGCGCCAGCGCATCTTCGACGATCCGCTGGCGCGTCGGGACCTGGAAGCCATCACCCACCCGGCCATTCGCCTGCTGCTCGAACGGACCTGCCGCGAGGCGGCGAGCCCGTACGCCATCGCCGCGGTGCCGCTGCTCACCGAGGTCGGCGGCCGCCGCGCCTACCCATGGCTGGACCGGATCCTGCTGGTGGACGCACCGGTCGAGCTGCAACACGCGCGGTTGATGCGGCGCGACGGCGTCACCGCGGAACTGGCCGAGCGCATGATCGCGGCGCAGGCCTCGCGCGAGGCACGTCGCGCCATCGCCGACGACGTGGTGGTCAACGACGGCAATGCCCAGCGGCTGCAGGACGCGGCGGATGCGCTGGATCGGCAATACCGCGCGTTATCGGCGACGAAGACAGCTTGACCGGCTTCGGTCTGCGGACCTGACGGCTTGGGCACGACGTTCGGAGCCAAAGTCCCACAGTGCACCGACCTGGCCAACTGCATCCCCTGTAGGAGTCAACTGTCATGCAGGAGCGATCCCAGGAGGGGCATAAGGCGCTCGATCACGCGCGATGGCGTTG
>NZ_JAFIWC010000004.1 GCF_017163755.1 Xanthomonas sp. | reverse complement strand
GCGGTGGGACAGGGTCATGCGATGGCTCTCCGGTTCGGTCAACGCTTGGCGGCGGGGGGCGCCTGCGCGGTGGTTTCGATCAGGTGGACGGCGCCGATGGCGTAGTACGGGCCGCGGATGGGGGAGGTGTAGCGCAGGCACAGGTCGTGGACGCCCTTGTGCGGGGGCAGCGCGGCTTCCAGCGGGAACTGCTCGCCCAGGGCGTCGCCGCGCGGCAGCGGGATCCGCGCCAGCAGCTTGCCCTTGCAGTCGTCCAGGCGCACTTCCAGTTCGCCGCGCGCGGTCCGGGACGGGTACTTCTTGACCTTGGCCTGGTCGTGGGCCAAACCGTAATTGCGCGCCAGCCGCGCCGCGTCCACGCGCAGGCGGGCGATGCCGTCCAGCCGCGCGGCCGGATAGCGCCAGCAACTGGTGAACAGGTCGATGTTGAACACCGGCGCGTCCTTGCCGGGCAGGTCCGGCAGCAGCGGCACGCGCAGGCCCAGGCCGCCGTCGGCGCAGGCGCTCAGGCCCTGGGTGTCGCGGCTGAGCAGGCTGGGGCGGTCGAGCACGCGGCCGCGCGCGGCGGCCAGCAGGCTGCCGTCGTCGGCGAAGGTGGCCGCGCGCACCGTGGCCGGCAGGGTCACCTCGAACGGCGCGGCATAGCGCGGCGATTTGAGCGTGGGTTCGCTGCCGTCGGTGGTGTAGCGGAAGCTGCCGAATTTGGCCTGGTTGCCGATTTCGACGGTGGCCTTGCCGCTGTCCAGCGCGGCGTTGTCGCCGCCCTGGATCTGGAAGTCGGGCGCGAACGCGCCATCGCCGTAGTCGATGCCCCGCGCGCGGTAGCGGTTGAGCTGCGCCGGCAGGCGCTGCAGGAAGCCGTCCCAGCTGCGCGCGGCCATCGGCGACCACGCCGCCTCGGCCAGCGCGTCCAGGCGCGGGTACAGCGCGTGGTCGATGTGCCAGGCCGAGGGGATGTATTCGGACCACAGCGCGGCCTGGGTGCCGAGCACGTGCTTGGCCTCCTCGGCGCTCAGCGCGGCCGGCACCGGGTCGAACTCGTAGACCTTGGCCAGCGGCAGCACCGACAGGCGCCCGTTGGGCTCGTCGCTGCGCGCGCTCTGCAGGTTGTCCAGGTACAGCCAGCCGGCCGGCACCAGCACCACGTCGTGGCCCTGCTTGGCCGCGGTCACCGCGCCGTCGACGCCGCGCCAGGACATCACCGACGCGCTCGCCGGCAGGCCGCCTTCGAGGATCTCGTCCCAGCCGATCAGGCGCCGGCCGTTCTTGGCCAGGTAGTCGGACAGCTGCTGGTTGAACCAGCCCTGCATCGCGTGCGCGTCCTTGACCCCGAGCTTGCGCATCTGCGCGCGCACCGCCGGCGAGCGCTCCCACTGGTCCTTGACCGCCTCGTCGCCGCCGATGTGGATGTACTGCGAGGGGAACAGCGCCAGCACTTCGTCCAGCACGCCCTGGATGAAGGTCAGGCTCTTCTCGTCGGTGTCGAACAGGTAGGGATTGACGCCCCAGTCCACCGACACCTTCGGCCGCTGCCCGGTCACGCCGACCAGTTCCGGATACGCCGCCACCGCCGCCTGCGCGTGCCCGGGCATGTCCAGCTCCGGCAGCACGGTGATGTGGCGCGCGGCGGCATAGGCGACCAGGTCGCGGATCTGCTCCTGGGTGTAGAAGCCGCCGTAGCGTTCCGGCACGCCCTGGGTGCCCGCGCCGGGCGGGGTGCGCCAGGCGCCGATCTCGGTGAGCTTGGGATAGCGCTTGATCTCGATGCGCCAGCCCTGGTCGTCGGTCAGGTGCAGGTGCAGCACGTTGAGCTTGTGCTCGGCCATCGCGTCGATGACGCGCTTGACCGTCTCCGGGTCGTGGAAGTGGCGCGCCACGTCCAGCAGCAGTCCGCGCCAGCCGAAGCGCGGCCAGTCGCGGATCCGCACCTCGGGCACGCGCACCTCGCCCTTGCCGGCATCGGGCGTGAGCAGCTGCCAGGCGCTCATCGCGCCGTAGAACAGGCCGCGCTCGTCGCGCGCGTGGATCAGCATGGTGCTCGAGTCCACGTCCAGCGCGTAGCCTTCGGCGGCCTCCACCGGCGTGCTCGGGTCGACCTGCAGGCGGATGCTGTTGCCGGCCGGGATCTGCTCGCTGCGGATTTCCAGCGACAGGCCGCGGGTGCGCTGCAGCAGCGTGGCCAGTTGCTGCGCCACGCGCATCGCGGCCGGGTCGTCGACCGGCACCGACAGCGTGCTGCCGGCGCCGATGGTCAGCGTGTCGTCGCCGCGCTCGGCGCGCGCCGGCGCCGGAATCAGCGGCAATGGTGCATTGCTCGCCGGCGGCTTCGGCGCCGCGGCGGCAGGTGCCGCGGCGGGCTTGGTGGCGTCGGCAGGCGCGACGTCGTCGCGCCCGCAACCGCCGAGCAATGCGCTGAGTGCGAGCAGCGCAAGCCCCAGCCAGTGGGTGCGGGAAACCGCCGCGACGCCCGCCGGGGCGGTCGTCGGGCAGTGCGGCATACGGGGGCGTGCACCCACTTCGGTCATTCGGTCTACCTCGTGCTGTCCAGATACATATCGTAGGGCCTGCTAACGCTATTGGGACAGGCCACGTTGTCGTGTCCGGCGTCCAGGTGGCCGTGCGTGGCGCCGTGGCAGGCTGGCCGCCTGTCCAAGCCACGCGCGGCCGCCTGGGCGCCGGACACGGCAACCCGCAGGGCCGCGCTTGGGCGCGCACGGTGCGGCGTCATCGCTCGGTCGCTTATCGGCATAAGCTCCCTCCCTCTTCCTTGCCCCGCACGCGCCCAAGCACGGCGTGGCCTATCCCAATAGCGTTAGCAGGCCCTAGTAGATCAGCGCGACGCGGCCGGCAATTCGTCCCACACCTTCGGGTCCTCGGCGCCGAGCACCCAGCAACTGAAGCCTTCCAGGCCGTATTCCTTCACCAGGTCGTAACGCGCGCGGAAGCTGCGCGCATCCGGGCGGAACACCCATTCGCGCATGTCGTCGCGGTAGAAATAGAACCACGATTCCTGCTCGACCGGGTCCCATTGCACGGTGGCGTTCTGCTCGATCGCCAGCGGGAAGGATTCGTCGGCGTCGATGTAGGTCGCCGAGATGTTCGACGCTTCGGTGCCGTCTTCCTTCACCGGGTTGCCGGTGTACCAGCGGTAGCCGTAGGTGGCGATGCCCAGCGACAGCTTCTCCTTCGGCACCTGGGTCAGCGCGTAGTCCAGGTGCTTCTTCATCCACACCATGCCGTCCACCGGGCCGGGCGTGGTCCAGCGGGTGTGCTGGTCGTAGGTCATGATGCTGACCAGGTCCACGGCCTGGCCGAGCGCCTTCAGGTCGTAGGCGCCGCGCCAGTATTCCCACATCCACTTGGAGAACTGCCCGCCCTCGCCGTAGCCCGGCGCGTTCGGCACCACCGCCACCGACATCTTGAAGCCGGCCTTGTGCAGCGCGTCGGCGGTCTGCTTGACCATCAGCGTGTAGGCGTCGCGGTCGGTCCAGGCGATGTTCTCGAAATCGAACTGGAAGCCGTAGTAGCCGTGCCTTTTGCCGTGGATCAGCAGCGAGGCGATCATGCGCTTCTTCGCCTCCTCGTCGTGCATCAGCTTGTGGAAGCCGTCGCGGCCGGTGGTCATCGACAGGATCGGCATCACCCGCAGCTTCTTCTGCTTGGCGATGCCGTACAGGTACGGGTTGGGGGTGCCGTTGACCAGGCCGTTCTGGTCCACGCCGTACCAGGTGGGCACCACCACGTCGATCTTGTCGACGTTGGCCAGGAACGAGTTGGTCGATTTCTGCGTGTTCATCAGATAGAACAGCGCGGTCGGGTTCTTGGCCAGCGCCGGGGCGCAGGCGAAGGCCAGCGCGAGCAACAGCCAGGTCAATCGCTTCATCATCGGGAAGGGCGTCCGTTAGCGGGTGGGGGAGGGCAGGTCGATGCGGAACACGTAGGCGTGTTCGCCGGCGGGCTTGGCCGGCAGGCTCAGGTGCAGGCCGTCGGCGCGCTGTTCGAACGGTATCTTCCTGCCGTTGCCGAGCAGGGTGACGCCGCGCACGCGGTCTTCGGGCTTGAGCGAGCGGATCACCGCCTTGCCGTCGGCCGGCCAGCCCATCTCGATCGCGTACAGCGCGCCGTCGCGGGTGGTGAAGCGGAAGTCCTCGGCGGTGTAGGGCTTGGTCTTGGTGTCCTGGAAGGTGCCGCCGACCACTTCGGTCGGGCCTTCGCCATAGGTCCGCCACGGCTGGCTGTCGTAGATCGCTTCGCCGTTGGTCTTGAGCCACTTGCCGATCGCCAGCAGGATGTCGCGCTCGGTGTCGGGGATCGAGCCGTCGGCGCGCGGGCCGATGTTGAGCATCAGGTTGCCGTTCTTGCTGACCACGTCCACCAGCATGTGCACGATGAAGGTCGGGGTCTTGTAGGTGTCGTTCTCGATGTAGCCCCACGAGGCGTTGCTGACCGAGGTGTCGGTCTGCCAGTGGGTGGGGTGGATGCCGGTGAGCTGGCCGCGCTCGATGTCCAGCGTGCCGGCGCCTTCGGGCAGCGCGCCGAGCTTGTAGTTCACCACCACCCCGTCGCCGCGCGCGGCGCCCTGGTTGTAGTAGTACGAGAGCAGGGTCGGCAGGGTGCTGCGGAAGGTCGGGTGCGCGATCCACCAGTCGAAGTAGATCAGCTCCGGCTCGTAGCGGTCGATCAGCTCGGTGGTGCGCGCCAGCCAGTCGTCCAGCCAGGCCTGCGACACCGGCGTCCAGTCGTTGTGCACGTCGGCGTCGTCCTTGCCCGGCAGGCGCACCTGCGCCGGGCCGTACAGGCCGGCGTAGCGCGGGTCGTTGACGTCCGAGTCGAAGTGGCGGCCGCCGTCGAAGAACCAGTCGTGCTCGGCGCGGTGCGAGGACAGGCCGAAATGCAGGCCTTGCGCGCGGATCGCCTTGGACAGCTCGCCGATCACGTCGCGCTTGGGGCCCATCTTGGTCGCGGTCCAGTCGGACAATTGCGAGTCGTACATCGCGAAGCCGTCGTGGTGCTCGGCCACCGGCACCACGTAGCGCGCGCCGGAGGCGCGGAACAGCTTGGCCCAGCCCTGCGGGTCGAACTTCGGCGCGGTGAACAGCGGGATCAGGTCCTTGTAGCCGAACGTGGCCTGCGCGCCGTACTTCTCGATGTGGTGCGCGTAGTCCTTGCTGCCTTGCTGGTACATGTTGCGCGAATACCACTCGTTGCCGAACGCCGGCACCGAGAACACGCCCCAATGGATGAAAATGCCGAACTTGGCGTTGTCGTACCAGCCGGGCGAGCGGTAGTGCTTCAGCGATGCCCAGTGCGGGCGGAACGGGCCGTTGCGGGCGCCGGCGTCGGCCTGGCGCACCAGCCGCGCGCGTTCGGGCGCGTACTGGGCGGTGGCCTGGAGCCACTGCTGGTCGAGCTGTTCGGGACTGAGCGTGGTGGCGGTGGGCGCGGTCGGCGACGGCGCATCCGCGGCGCAGGCGGGCAATGCCGCCAGCGCCAGAATCAGGGAAAGCGCATTGGCCAGAGTCCTGCGTGCAGCTCCGGCGTGGCGGGATCGGTCCGCGCGGGGGCGGGTCTCGGACGTCATGGAACTGCACTCCTGTGGCGAAGACGGTGCCGGCGATAGCGCCCGGAACCGCGGATTGTAGGAGCGGACCTGGCCGCCACTGCGTCCGTGGACGAGCCGCGCGCGGAGGCGCTCCTGCATGTAGCTTCGTTGCGTGGATCGTGGATCGGCCCGGTAAAAAAAGGCGCGCCACCGTGGAGGGTCGGTGACGCGCCAGCCCTACGTCAGAACTTGAAGTTCAGCTGCGCCTGGTAGCCGCGGCCGTTCTTGTACATGCCGATCGGTGCGTACTTGACCTCGTTGTACCAGTAGTACGTGGAGTCGAGCAGGTTGGTGGCACTCAGGCTCACGCTCATCCAATCGTTGATCTCGTACGAAGCGGTCAGGTCCAGCTGCTTGTACTCGTCGGTAAAGATGTTCGAGTTCAGGCGGCCGATCTGGGTGAAGTACTTGGAGCGGTAGCTGTAGTTCACCCGCACCATCCACGGACCGTTTTCCCAGTACGGGATCACGTTGTAGGTGTTGCGCGACAGGTACGGCAGGTTCAGGCCGTCGCTGCCGCTGGATTCGGCGTAGGTGTAGTTCGCCTGCAGGCCGAAGCCGTAGCCGAATGCCTGCTGGTAGTTCAGCGACGCGCCCTTGACCTTGGCATCGGAGGCGTTGATCGGCGAGCTCACCGTATAGAGGCCGCTTACGCCGGTTACCGCATCGGTCAACTGCTGCTGGGTGGTGGTGGTGACGATGTACGAGCTGATGTCGCGGTAGAACACCTCGGCCGCCAGCATGCTGGACGGGGCGAAATACCACTCCGCGGCCAGGTCGTAGTTGGTCGACTCGTACGGTTCCAGGTCCGGGTTGCCGCCGCTGGCGGTCAGGTTGCCGTTCGTACTGTTGATGGTGAAGGAGCCGGCCAGATCGCCGTAGCGGGGACGGGCCATCACCTTGGCAGCGGAGAAGCGCAGCACCTTGTTGTCGTCCAGATCGTAGGCGACGTTGAAGCTCGGCAGCGGCTTGTAGTATTGCTTGGTCTGCTGCACCTGGTTATAGGTGCTGCCACCGTCGTTGCTCTGCCAATACAGCGACTTGTCCTTGGTGTCGACATAGCGCAGACCCAGGTTGCCACGCCACTTGCCCGACTCGAAGTTCAGCTGCGCATAGAGGTTGCTGGTGATCTCCTTGACGTTGAACGAGGAGCCGTAGTCGATCCGGTAGGGGCCCTGCGGCTGCGAGCGCAGGTAGGCGATTACCGAGTTCAGGTTGGCGGTGGACCAGTTGGTCAGGTCGCCACTGGCGCCCAGGCCGTCGTACAAGCCGCTCGGCGTGGTGCCGGGGCTGAAGTCGGTCAGCGAGACGGCACCGGTGGTGTTGATGCGGTTGCCACGTGCGTCCACGCCATTTTCATGGTTGATGTACTTGTAGCCGACCTGGAGCTTGTTCAGCATGCCCCAGTCCAGATCGCGCGAGGCGTCGAACTGGAAGTACTGCTCCTCGTCCGTGCTCTTGGCGTAGTAGATGCCGCCTGCTTGCATGGCCGAGGCATCGGTGGAGCCAGCAGCCAGCCCGGCCGGCGTGGAAGGCAGGCCCCAGTTCGCCGCGCTGCCATCGGCATAGTTGACCGTGGTATGGCTGCCGTCGTATGCGAAGTCGTAGCCACCGTCCTGCAGCAGGAACTTCATCAGGTACTCGGGGCTTTTGCCGCCGGTTGCCTTGGTGGTACCAGCCTGCGAGGTGAACACCCACTTGTCGCCATACCAGTCGTGGCGCAGGTTCAGGCTCTTGGTGGTGACTTCACTCTGGCGGTAGTTGGTGTCGAGCTGGGCGTACGGCTGGCCGGCGGCGCCATCGCTGACGGTGCCCGAGGTGACATAGCCGTTCTCGACATTGGCGCTGGTGACCTTCTGCAGGTCGTTGTTGCACGCCGGACAGACGTAGCGCGACTCGCTGAAGTTGTTGTACTTGCCCTTGATGTACAGGCCGGTCAGGTTGAACTCGTTCTGCTCGTTCGGCTTCCACTGCAGCGCGCCCTGCAGGCCGCTGCGTTCGCGGGTCTGCTGGAAGAAGGCGCTGTTGATGCCGGCCGGCACCTTGGCGGTTGTAACGTTACCTCCGTCGCCCGTGATAGTGGCACTGCCCGGGATATTGGCGCCGGTGGTGTAGCCGAAGAACTCGATGCCGGCGCGCGCGAGGTCCTGCTTGTCGTGCGTGGCCGAGATCAGCGCGCCGAAGGTCTCCTCGTCGTTCTTCCAGCTCCACAGCGCCGAGCCGCGCGGGTTGCCTTCTTCGGAGCGGTCGTTGTAGTTGTAGCCGACCGAGCCGCGGATGGTGTTCTTGGGCAGGTCCAGCGGCTTGCGGGTGTGCACGATCACGGTGCCGCCGATCGAGCCTTCGTCGATGCGCGCTTCCGGGGTCTTGTAGACCTCCATCAGGCCGATGATTTCCGGCGACAGCAGGGTGTAGTTGAAGGTGCGCCCGCTGGTGTCGGTCGGGTTGCCGCCCCAGTCGCCCGAAGCGATGGTCTGGCCGTTGAGCAGCACGCGGTTCAGCGCCGGATCGGTGCCGTTGATGCTGACCTTCTCGCCTTCGCCGAACTGGCGGTCGACGCTGATGCCGGGCAGGTGCGACAGCGACTCGGCCGCGTTGGTGTCCGGGAACTTGCCGATGTCCTCGGCGCTGATCGCATCGACGATCGAGTTGGCCGAGCGCTTCACCGTCTGGCTCTTCTCCAGCGAGGCGCGGTAGCCGGTGACGGTGATGGTGTCCAGTTCCTGGACGTTCTTCGACTCGGCGCTGGCGGCGGGCGCTTCCTGCGCAGCCGCATTGCCGGACAGATACAGCGCGGCCATGATGCTGATGGCTAACGTGGTGGTGCGGCTATTCATTGGCTAAACCTCTGGGTTAGTACATTGGGCATGAGGTGCCAACCGATGTTCCGGCGTGCTGGCCGCTGCCCGGCCTATGGCGCACGGCGCCTTGCGGCGGTCGCGCGTATCGCGTTTCGGTGCGCGTCGTCCGGGCGCTGACGCGGAAGTAGCCGGCCGGCGGCACCGAGGCGCCGGTCCTTCCGTGTTTCCTGTTGAGATGAGCCAACAATCCAGCAAGTCATTCGCGGTGGTGCCGAGGCCGCTGCGCCGAGCCGTGCGTCGCTTTGGCGCGCTTGGATCCGGTGGTCTGTCGCGTCCGCGTCGTCGAGCGCCGGTGTCGCTCTCGTTGCGGATGCTCGACGTGCCTGCGTAGCGCGGTTTCTCCGCCCCCTGAACGTTATGTGTCTTGAAGATGTAAACGTTGTGTGTCTCGAGTCTGTAATAGCGTTGACAGCGTTGTCAATACTTCCTTCACGGGTTTTTGACAAATCGGCGGTGGATCGCCTCGATTCGCGGGTGCGGCTAGCGGCGCCGGTGCCCTGTCATGCGTGCATGTGTTTGTTTAGCAAGCGTAATTCTGCCGGGCGGGCCTGGGCACAGGGAGTTTCGTTCGACTCCGTATTCATTTTATCGACCGGCAAAACCGGACTTGCATCCCGGAATTTTGTGCGATGCGGCGAAGCGTTTGCGTCGATACTCGGCTGCAGAGGCTCTGCAGCCCGCATCCTGACGAGGATCATGTAGACGTCTTCGCGCATGTCCACCCGTCCGCGTCACCGTCGGCGATAATCGTGGCCGGCAGGGCGTGAATTCGTCTTGACAACGTTGTCAAGATGGCTCGACACTCGGCCGATCATCGTGGTTCGGCGCGCGCCATGTGGCGGCGCAAATGGGAGAGTACGTGTCCGCAAGCAGTTCACCAGTGGCAGCGGCCGGTTCGCGCGCCGAGCCCTTCATTGCCGCCGATGTCGGCGGCACGCATGTCCGTATCGGCCTGGTGTCGCGCGATGACGCCACCGACGCCGCGCAGCCGGTCAAGGTGCTGGATTACCGCAAGTACCGCTGCGCCGACTATCCGGGGCTGGCCGAGATCATCGGCGACTTCCTGTCGCGCGTGTCCGGCCCGGCGCCGACCCGCGGCGTGATCGCCAGCGCCGGCTACGCGCTGGAGGACGGCAGCGTGATCACCACCAACCTGCCGTGGACGCTGTCGCCGCCGGAGATCCGCGAACGCCTCGGCCTGCAGGCGTTGCATCTGGTCAACGACTTCGAGGCGGTGGCCTACGCCGCCTCGTCGATGGACGCCAGCGAAGTGCTGCATGTGACCGGCCCGCGCAAGGCGCAGCGCGGGCCGGCGCTGGTGATCGGCCCCGGTACCGGGCTGGGCGCGGCGGTGTGGATTCCGACCGGCCACGGCGCGGTGGTGCTGGCGACCGAGGCCGGCCACGCGGCCTTGCCGGCCGGCAACGCGCTGGAGATGGCGCTGGTGCAGCACGCGCTGGCCACGCGCAGCTACGTGCCGGTGGAGCACCTGCTGTCCGGGCCGGGCCTGCTCAATCTGTACAAGGCGCTGTGCGTGCTGCGCACCGCGGCGCCGCTGCATGCCTCGCCCAGCGAGGTCACCGCGGCGGCGCTGGCCGGCGACGATCCGCTCGCGCACGAGGCGCTTTCGGCGTTCTGCGGCCTGCTCGGCAGCGTGGTCGGCGACATGGCGCTGCTGTACGGCATCCAGAGCGGCATCTATCTGGCCGGCGGCTTCCTGCCGCAGATCGGCCAGTTCCTGGCCGGCAGCGGCTTCGTCGAGCGCTACTTGAACAAGGGCGTGATGCGTCCGGCGCTGGAGCAGATCCCGGTGAAGGTGGTCGAGCACGGCCAGCTGGGCGTGATCGGCGCGGCGAACTGGTTCCTGCAGCAGCAATAGCGCGCTTGCGGCGCGCTGGCCGCGTTGGCGAGATCGGAACGCGACGTCGTGGCGTGTGGCGTGTCGGGATCGTCGTCGTCGCTGAAAGGACCCCTAGAAAACCTCGCATCCGGAATCGGTGCGATAGGGCATCACCGGCGTGTGCCTTTTTTCTGTCGCGGCTGAAGCCGCTCCTACAAGAGCGAGCGGTGCGGCTTCTGTAGGAGCGGCTTCAGCCGCGACAGAAAGATGAAGCGGTCGCGATGCCAAGGTGCCCCTGAAAAACGCGGCATCAACGCCAGCGACTCCCTCATCCCCGATCCTCCTTTGCGACTTCCCGCGATGTGGGACCTCAGGCCGGAAAACTGCACGCCGAGCGCATCAACGAAGTACGAGCGCATCGGCGCGCGGTTCCGGGCCGCCGCATCGGCCGGGCCGGGGGCTGTCAAAGTTGTGGTGGATCGGCGCTTTTCGGTCGCGACAGGCTGTTCTTGAAGTCGTCGGTGGCGACCGCAAGTGCCGGCGTAGCAACGCTCGCTGGTGCCGCGATGACGAGCCCGCGGAGCGCCGATGCGTGCGACACGGCGGCGGCCCGTGCGGCCGCCGCCGTCGCCACGCCTTACAGGGTGAAGTGCACGCTGAGCATGTAGCCGCGCCCGTTCTTGTACAGGTAGTAGGGCTGGCTCTCCTGGCCGACGTAGCTGTAGTAGGTCTCGTCGAGCAGGTTGGTGCCTTCCAGCTGCAGCTTGACCTTGTCGGTGATCGCGTAGGACACCGATGCGTCGAGCTGGGTGAAGTCGTCGGTCATCTGGTTCGCGCCCAGGCGCCCGATCTGGGTGAAGTAGGCCGAGCGCCAGCCCAGCGTCAGCCGCGCCTCCCACGGCCCCTGCTCGAAATAGGGGCTGAGGTTGTAGCTGTTCTTGGAGTTGTACGGCAGGTTGTAGTCGCCCTGGGTGTCGGCCTTGGAGTAGGTGTAGTTGGCCGCCACGCCGAAGCCGGCGCCGAGCTCCTGCTGGTAGCTCAGCGACACGCCCTTGACCTTGGCCGCGCCGGAGTTCTGCGGCAGCGTCACCTCGTAGATGTCCTCGCGGTCGTAGGTGTTGTTGTGCAGCGGCTGGTTCACCAGGGTCTGCAGGATGTAGTTGGAGATGTCGCGGTAGAACAGTTCGCCGGCCATCACGCTGTTGGGCGCGAAGTACCACTCCAGCGACGCGCCGTAGTTGTTGGAACGGTACGGGTCCAGTTCGGGATTGCCGCTGCTGGCGGTGAGCTTGTTGTCGTCGGCGTTCACGTACGGGGTCATGTCGGCGTAGCGCGGACGCGCGATGACCTTGGCCGCGGCCACGCGCAGGATCAGGTCGTCGGACAGGTCGTAGGCGAAGTTCAGCGACGGCAGCCATTCGCCGTAGGACTTGTTGTAGCGCACCGGCGCGTAACTGTCGCCCTGGTACTGGTAGCCGCCGATCGCGTCGCGGGTGTTGACGTAGCGCACGCCGACGTTGCCGCGGTAGTTGTAGCCGGAGAAATCCGCCTGCACGTAGGCCGCGCGGTTGCGCTCGACCACGTCGAAGGTGCTGCCGTAGCTGGGCTCCAGCGCATCGGTGCCGGGCAGCCCGTTGACGTAGTCGACCAGCGCGCCCGGGCTCTGCCGCGCCCAATGGCGCATGTCGTCGCTGACCGACAGGCCGTCCAGGTAGCCGCCGGGCGTGGTGCCGCCGTAGACCGCGGCCAGCGTGGTGGCCGGGTCGGCCGGGTAGCTGTCGTAGTACATGTCCTGCTGGGTGCTGTGGCGGGTGGCCTTGACCCCGAAGCGCAGCTTGGTGACCGGCCCCCATTCGACGTCGTGGTCGAAATCCAGTTGCGCGTAGCGTTCCTTGTCCAGGTTCGGGTAGCGGTTGACGGTGGCGCCGATGACCGACATCGCCTCCAGCGCGTCGGGCGGCACGGCGTAGTTCACGCCGACGTTGCGATGGTCGATGGCGTAGTCGTAACCGCCGTTGCCGCGCAGGGTGAGGCCGTAGATGCGGTCGGCGCCGCCGGCCGAGCGGGTCGCGCCGATCTGCCCGGACAGGTTCCAGCCGTCGCCGTGCCAGTCGCCGCGCAGGGTGTTGCTGCTGGTCTTGACCGTGGTGTTGCGCACGTAGGAATCGAGGATGGTTTCGGCGTTGTCGCCGTAGGCGCCGGAGGTGGCGATGCCGTCGCTGACGTTCAGCGCGGTGGCGTTGGCGGGAACGAAGTTGGCGTAGCGGCTCTGATTGACGTTGTCGAACTTCTCCTCCACGTACAGGCCGGTGTAGGTCAGCTCGAAGGCGTCGTTCGGCTTCCACTGCAGCGAGCCGGTCACGCCGTCGCGCTTGCGGGTCTGGGTGAACAGCGCGCTGTTGATCGCCGTGGGGTACACGCCCTGCTGGCCTGCGGCCACCGCGTCGGGAAAGCCGGCGCCCTGGATGTCGCTGTAGCCGAAGATCTCCACGCCGTCGCGGCGCAGCGAGCGCTCCGAATGCATCACCGAGCCGAGGATGCCGAGCGTGCCGGCGTCGTTCTTCCAGTTGTACAGCAGCGAGGCGTTCGGCTTGCCGTCCTCGGAGCGGTCGTTGTAGCCGTAGCTCACCGTGCCGGTCAGCAGGTTCTTTTCCAGTTCCAGCGGCTTGCGCGTATGCAGGATCACGGTGCCGCCGAGGCTGCCTTCGTCGATGCTGGCCTGCGGGCTCTTGTACACCTCGGCGCTGCCGATCACCTCCGGCGCCAGCAGCGAATAGTTGAACGAGCGGCTGTCCGGATTATTGGGGTCGCCGCCCCAGTTGGTGGAAGCGATGCTCTGGCCGTTGAGCAGCACCCGGTTCAGCGCCGGGTCGGTGCCCAGGATCGACACCTTCTCGCCTTCGCCGAACTGGCGGTCGACGCTGACGCCCGGCAGGTGCGACAGCGACTCGGCGACGTTGGCGGCGGGGAACTTGCCCACGTCCTCGGCCGAGATCGCATCGACGATGGCATCGGCATTGCGCTTGATGTTGAGCGATTTCTGCAGGCTGGCGCGGTAGCCGGTGACCTTGACCGTGTCCAGGTCCTCGACCGGCGGCTGCGCGGGCGCGCCACTGGCGCTGGCCGCGGCAGCGGGCGTCGAGGCCTCGGTGGCGGGCGTGCCGTCCTGGGCGGTGGCGGCCTGCTGCGCGGACGCGGCGGTGGGCAGCGACAGCGTGGCGGCGATGGCGAAGGCCAGGGGCGTGGATCGGATGGTATTCAAGGGGCGGTCTCCGAGGGGCTGCGTACATACGCGAGAACGTCGCCGGCATCGTGGCGACGAAGCGACGCCGGCCGGCCCCGGAAGCGGGCGCGGCAGGCAAATGAAAGACGACACACGTGCGCTGGCAAAGGACGGGCCCGGCCGCGGGCCGGCAACGCCGATGCCGTGGTGGGTGAGGCGCGAGGGGAGCTGCGGACGGGAAGCCCGGCGGCGCGACATCGGCGATGTCGCGGGCGGGCGGTCCGCTGGCGGCGCGGCGGCGGCCGGTCGCGCGGTGCTGCGGACGAGGGTTCGCATGCGGCCGAACCGTGGAGGGCGAAGCGCCGGAACAAACCGGAAGCACCCCGTGGGATGGCTCAGGAGGAGCCGACTGTCGCGCGCTTGTCCTTCGTTGTCAACGCTTGCTGGCGTAACGTTTTCTGCACGAAACCCGTTGTTTCATGCAGAAATCCAATCGCCGCGACGCCGCCGTTCAGGCGCTGGATTCCATCGTTGCCATCGGGCGCGGTGCGCGCCGCGGCGCCGCTACAGATCGCCCAGCTGCGCCTGCAGCGCGGCGATCGCAGCCAGCCCTGCGGTTTCCGTGCGCAATATGCGCGGGCCCAGGCGCAGGCCGCTGAAGCCGGCATCGCGCAGCGCGGTGCGGTCGCGCGGCGACCAGCCGCCCTCCGGGCCGATCGCGATCGCCACCGTGGCCTCGGCCGTCGCCGCCAGCGCGCGCAGGCGCAGTTCGCCCTGCGGGTCCAGGGTGAGCTTGAGCATCGGCGCCGGCAACGCGCGCGCGGCATCGGCCAGCGCCAGCGGCATGCCCAGCGCCGGCACCCGCGCGCGTCCGGACTGCTCGCAGGCCGAGACGACGACGCTGCGCCAGTGCGCCATGCGCTTGTCGGTGCGCGCCGCGTCGAGCTTGACCTCGGTGCGTTCGGCCAGCACCGGCACGATCGCCGCCACGCCCAGTTCGGTGGCCTTCTGCAGGATCAGGTCCATCTTCTCGCCGCGCGCGATGCCCTGCAGCAGGGTGATCGCCAGCGGCGATTCGTTGTGCAGCCGCTGCGCCGCGCCCAGGCGCGCGCTGGCGCCGCGCTTGCCGACCTGCACCAGCTCGGCGTCGTAGTCGCAGCCGTCGCCGTTGAACAGCACGCACCGCTCGCCTTCGCGCAGCCGCAGCACGCGCACCAGGTGGCCGGCCACGTCCTCGGGCAGCGCCAACTGCGCGCCTTCGTGCAGCGGCAGGTCGACATGGCAGCGGGTCAGGCGCATGCGACGGCCTCGTCGATCGCGGCCAGCGTGGTCTCGGCGAGCAGCGCCAGCTGGGCGTCGTCCACGCAGTACGGCGGCATCCAGTACAGCACGTCGCCGAGCGGGCGCAGCACCACGCCGCGTTGCAACGCGGCCCGATACGCGCACAGGCCCACGCGCGCGCCGGCCGCGAACGGGGTGCGCTTGTCGCCGTCGCGGGTCAGTTCGAACGCCACCACCATGCCGGCCTGGCGCACGTCGGCCACGTGCGCGTGGTCGTGGAACGGCGCGGCCAGCGCGCGCAGCGTCTCGGCGGTGCCGCGGTTGCGCGCGATCACGTCGTCCTGCTGGAAGATCTGCAGCGACGCCAGCGCCGCGGCGCAGGCCAGCGGATTGCCGGTATAGCTGTGCGAGTGCAGGAACGCGCGCTCGCGGCTGTCGTCCAGGAAGGCGTCGTACAGGTGCTGGGTGGCCAGCACCGCCGACAGCGGCAGGAAGCCGCCGGTCAGGCCCTTGGACAGGCACAGCAGGTCCGGCATCACCCCGGACTGCTCGCAGGCGAACAGGGTGCCGGTGCGGCCGAAACCGGTGGCGATCTCGTCGGCGATCAGGAACGCGCCGTTGGCGTCGCACAGTTCGCGCGCGCGGCGCAGATAGGCCGGGTCGTGCATGCGCATGCCGCCGGCGCACTGCAGGCGCGGCTCCAGGATCAGCGCGCAGATCTCGCCCGGGTGGCGGTCGAACAGGTCGGCTAGCGCGTCGGCGGCCACGTCGGCGCGTTCGGCCGGCGATTGCCCGGGCTCGGCCAGGTAGGCGTCGGGCGACGGCGCGAACAGCGCCTCGGCGAGCAGCGGCGCGTATACGCGGCGGTACAGCGGGATGTCGCCCATCGCCAGCGCGCCGAGGGTTTCGCCGTGATAGCCGTTCTCCAGCGCGACGAAGCGGGTGCGCCGTGTCTCGCCACGGTTGTGGAAATAGTGGAACGCCATCTTCAGCGCCACCTCGACCCCGGCCGAGCCGTTGTCGGCGTAGAACACCTTGGCCAGCGGCGCGCGCCCGGCCTGGCGCGGTGCCAGCGCCAGCAACTGCTCGGCCAGGGTCACCGCCGGCTCGTGGCTGAAGCCGGCCAGCATCACCTGCTCCAGCTGCGTGGCCTGCGCCGCGATGGCGGCGGCGATGCGCGGTTCGCTGTGGCCGAACAGATTGGTCCACCAGCTGCTGACCGCATCCAGGTAGCGGCGTCCGGCGTGGTCGATCAGCCACGCGCCTTCGCCGCGGGCGATCGGCAGCAGCGGCAGGGTGTCCGGGTGCTCGCGCATTTGCGTGCACGGGTGCCACAGCACCGCCAGGTCGCGTTGCCGCCATCGCTCGGCCGTCTGTGATGCGGTTAGGTCTGTTAGCATTTCGCGCTCATGAACACGTCCCTCGCTCCGCACATTCTATCGGCCCGCGCTCCGCGGCGTGGCGGGGTGTGCGCGTGACGCGGCGCCTGCCGATCATCCATGCCCGGCGCGAGCGCAGCGAAAGCGCGTCCGGCCGCAACATGGAGGAGCTGGACCTGGAGTTCAGCAACGGCGAACGCCGCGTGTTCCACCGGCTCAAGGCGCCCGGCCACGGCGCGGTGGTGGTGGTGCCGATGCTGGACGCGCAGACCGTGCTGCTGGTGCGCGAGTATGCCGCCGGCGTGCACCGCTACGAGCTGGGCCTGGTCAAGGGCCGCATCGACGCGGGCGAGTCGCCGCAGCAGGCGGCCGACCGCGAACTCAAGGAAGAGGCCGGCTATGGCGCGCGGCGGCTGGACGTGCTGCGTGCGATGACCCTGGCGCCCACCTACATGAGCCACCAATCGTGGCTGGTGCTGGCGCGAGATCTCTATCCCGAAAAACTGCCCGGCGACGAGCCGGAGGAACTTGAAGTCGTGCCCTGGAAACTGGCTGAACTGGATCAATTGATGTTGCGCGATGATTTTTCCGAAGGACGTTCGCTGGCGGCGCTGTTCATCGCCCGCGAGTGGTTGGGTCGCGCCGGATGATCCGCATCACCGCAGACCTGCGTGAAACCGTAATCGCCATCGCCATCGACGCCGCCGCCGCCATCATGGCGGTGTACCGCACCAGCTTCGACGTCGAGCACAAGGCCGATGCCAGCCCGCTGACCGAGGCCGACCTGGCCGCGCACCGGATCATCGTCGAAGGCCTGGAGCGATTGACCCCCGAC
Organism: Xanthomonas sp.; assembly: GCF_017163755.1. Taxonomy (GTDB): domain Bacteria; phylum Pseudomonadota; class Gammaproteobacteria; order Xanthomonadales; family Xanthomonadaceae; genus Xanthomonas_A. The sequence continues at coordinate 193,410 of NZ_JAFIWC010000004.1, read as the reverse complement.
CTGCCGGTGCTGTCCGAGGAATCGGCGGCGATCGCGTGGGACACCCGCCAGCACTGGACCAGCTACTGGCTGGTGGACCCGCTCGACGGCACCCGCGAGTTCGTCAAGCGCAACGGCGAGTTCAGCGTCAACATCGCGCTGATCCACCAGGGTGCGCCGGTGCTCGGCGTGGTCCAGGCGCCGGCCGACGGGCGCCTGTGGCATGCGGTGCGCGGCGAGCAGGCGTACCGCCGCGATGGGTTCCGCGACAGTGCATTGAGCACGCGGCGGCCCGCCGCCACGCCGTTGCGGGTGGCCGCCAGCCGCTCGCACCGCGATCCGCGCACCGACGCGCTGCTTGCGCGGATGGGCGACACCGAGGTGGTCGCGCAGGGCTCGTCGCTGAAGTTCTGCCGCATCGCCGAGGGCGAGCTGGACGTGTATCCGCGTTTCGGCCCGACCTCCGAATGGGACACCGCGGCCGGGCAATGCGTGCTGCATTCGGCCGGCGGCGCGCTGCTGGCCGCCGGCACCGGCAAGCCGTTCCGCTACAACCGCCGCGACTCGCTGCTCAACGGCGACTTCATCGCGCTGGGCGACCCGGCGCTGCCGTGGCGCCAATGGCTGGATTGAACCACTAGGGCCTTGCAGGCCCTGGCGTCGGCGCGCCGTCGATGCGGGCGCGCCGATGCCTCCTGCCGCACTGCCGCGCGACGCCGGAAATGACGCCGCTGCGCAGCCGGCAGGCGGCGCCGGCGCTGGACGCTGCCGTTCCGCGTCCGTTCGTTAGGGGCACTGACGCCGCCTGGCTGGGCGCAGGTCTTCCAACCAGCCGGTGAGCGTCGAGCGCCGCGTCACGTTGCGTTTGCGCCGTCCGCCGCGCGGCAGCGCTCGGCGCCGGCGCCGTGTCCCGCTGCCCGCGCCGCGGCGCGCCGCCGCCACGGCGGCTCTGCCACACTAACGGTCAGGCGGCACCTTGGCCGTCGCATCGGAAACCCCCACGTGACCGCAGCACGCTACGACCTCCCGGCCCTGCTCGACATCATGGCGCGCCTGCGCGACCGCGAGCGCGGCTGTCCCTGGGACATCGAACAGGATTTCGCCAGCATCGCGCCCTATACGATCGAGGAGGCCTACGAGGTGGCCGACGCGATCGACCGCAACGACCTGGCCGACCTGAAGGGCGAACTGGGCGACCTGCTGCTGCAGGTGGTGTTCCATGCGCAGATGGCGCGCGAGCAGGGCGCGTTCGATTTCGGCGACGTGGTCGCGGCGATCTGCGACAAGATGGTGCGCCGGCATCCGCACGTGTTCGGCGACAGCCAGGTGGACGACGCCGCGCAGCAGACCCTGAAGTGGGAGGAGATCAAGCGCGGCGAGCGCGAGGCCGCCGGCGACACCGACGCGTCGGCCCTGGCCGGGATCTCGCGCGGGCTGCCGGAATGGCAGCGCGCGGTGAAGCTGCAGTCGCGCGCGGCGCGGGTGGGATTCGACTGGCCGCATCCCGGCCCGGTGCTGGACAAGCTGCAGGAAGAACTGCAGGAACTGCGCGCGGAGTTCGCGCATGGTGCGGTGCAGGACAACCAGGCGCGGCTGCAGGACGAGATCGGCGACGTGCTGTTCGTCTGCGCCAACCTGGCCCGGCACGCGCAGGTCGACGTCGGCGCCGCGCTGCGCCATGCCAACCTGAAGTTCGAGCGCCGCTTCCGTGCGATGGAGCAGCTGGCGCAGCGCGACGGCGTGCCGCTGCAGGACCTGTCGCTGGAGCGGCAGGAGGACTACTGGCAGCAGGTCAAGCGCCAGGAACGCGGCGCGCAGTGAAGACGCTGCTGCTGTTCGTGTTGACCGCGCTGGCCGAGATCGCCGGCTGCTATCTGCCGTACCTGTGGCTGCGCGAGCAGCGCAGCGCCTGGCTGCTGCTGCCGGCCGCGGCCAGCCTGGCCCTGTTCGTGTGGCTGCTGACCCTGCATCCGGCCGCCAGCGGCCGCGTCTACGCCGCGTACGGCGGGGTCTATGTCGCCGTCGCGCTGGCATGGCTGTGGGCGGTGCAGTCGATCCGGCCGACGCGCTGGGACCTGCTCGGCGCGGCGCTGTGCCTGCTGGGCATGGCGGTGATCATGTTCGCCCCGCGCCAGGGCTGACCCGGCCGCGTTGCGGTCGCGGCGTGGACGTCGCGCAGCCAGCGACGCCATCGCATGCCGCGCGGTCTGGCGAGCGCTTCCTTCTATCTATATATATGTATCGGCGCGCCCTGGCCGCCGCACGCTCGCGTCCGCCGAGCGCGACCGCCGCATACGCCGAGGCCGCCAGCGTGCTCGACCACGTCCTGGTCACCGCCACCCGTGCACCGACAGCCGGCCGCGCGTGCCGCGACCGCTGTCCGCAGGCACCGCTCGCGAAGGCGCCCGACGGCGGGCGCGGCGGCACGTGCGGTGCCCGCGCATGCGTGGCGATGCACTGCTTGGCTTAGATCGGCAGAAGCGCTGGCCGGCAGCCGGGTCGCTTTTCGTTCGCTTCGCCGCCGGCGCTCGGCCGTCCGGCTCGCCGCCGGGCGCGCGGCCGCTGGCGCGCAGGCCATGGCTATACTGCTTGCTCGACTATCTGGGTAACGGAGCGCCTGATGCCTTCCACCTTCATTCTTGCCGTGGTGATCCTGATCTTCGGCGTGATCGTGCTGTTCAAGACCGTGCGCATGGTGCCGCAGGGGTTCCAGTGGACGGTGGAGCGCTTCGGCCGCTATACCCACACCCTGTCGCCCGGCCTGCATTTCCTGATCCCGGTGGTCTACGGGGTGGGGCGCAAGGTCAACATGATGGAGCAGGTGCTGGACGTGCCCAGCCAGGACGTCATCACCAAGGACAACGCGGTGGTGCGCGTGGACGGGGTGGTGTTCTTCCAGGTGCTGGACGCGGCCAAGGCCGCCTACGAGGTGTCGAACCTGGAGATCGCCACGATCGCGCTGGTGCAGACCAACATCCGTACCGTGATCGGCTCGATGGACCTGGACGAGTCGCTGAGCCAGCGCGAGACCATCAACGCGCAGCTGCTCAGCGTGGTCGACCATGCGACCAATCCGTGGGGGATCAAGGTCACCCGCATCGAGATCCGCGACATCCAGCCGCCGCGCGACCTGATCGATTCGATGGCGCGGCAGATGAAGGCCGAGCGCGAGAAGCGCGCGCAGATCCTCGAGGCGGAGGGCTCGCGGCAGTCGGAGATCCTGCGCGCCGAAGGCGAGAAGCAGGCGGCGGTGCTCGAGGCCGAGGGCCGCAAGGAGGCCGCGTTCCGCGACGCCGAGGCGCGCGAGCGCCTGGCCGAGGCCGAAGCCAAGGCGACCGCGATGGTGTCCAGGGCCATCGCCGAAGGCGACGTGCAGGCGATCAACTACTTCATCGCGCAGAAGTACGTGGAGGCGTTCAAGGAACTGGCGACCGCGCCGAACCAGAAGTTCGTGCTGATGCCGATGGAGTCCAGCGGCATCATCGGGTCGATCGCCGGCATCGCCGAGCTGGCGCGCGAGGCCCTGGGCAAGCAGCAGTCCGCGCCGCCGCCGGTGCCGCGCGCGCCGCGCAACGGAGTCTGAGCCATGCGCACGGAGGTGGTGGTCTGGGGCGCGCTGACCCTGCTCCTGTTCGCCGCCGAGGCGATGGCGCCGGGCGCATTCATGCTGTGGATGGGCTTCGCCGCCGCGGCGGTGTTCGTCGGCGTGCTGGCCGTGCCGGGCATTCCGCTGCTGTGGCAGATCGGCGCCTTCGTGGTGCTGAGCTTCGTCGCGATCCAGGTGTACCGCACCTGGTTCCGCGGCCGCGACCGGGTCAGCGACCGGCCGCTGCTCAACCGCCGCGCCGAGCAACTGATCGGCCGGGTGGTGCTGCTGGACCAGCCGATCCAGTCCGGCCGCGGGCGCGCCAAGGTGGACGACGCGTTCTGGGTGGTCGGCGGCGACGACTTGCCGGCCGGCACCGCGGTGCGCATCGTCGGCGTCGACGGCATGACCTTGCAGGTGGAGCGGGCGTGAGTGAGGCCGGGACTCGGGACTCGGGACCGGGGACTCGGGGACTCGGGGATGATCGCGAGTTCGCTGCATTCGCGCTTTTTTGTAGGAGGGGCTTCAGCCCCGACGCCTTACCGGTAGAGCGTTGGGGCTGAAGCCCCTCCTACAGAAAAGCGGTTGGGCTGAAGCGGGAAGAGCCGTTTTTTCTTCAAAAAATCGGCACTTTTTTCATCAAATCGCTTGACAGCGATCTAGCCCGGGGCAGCATCCTGCCGTCCCGAGTCCCGAGTCCCGAGTCCCGAGTCCCGAGTCCCGAGTCCCGAGTCCCGAGTCCCGAGTCCCGAGTCCGCCTCCCATTCCGCCCCCCTGCACAGGCGGCGATAATGGGGGACTTTACCGACGGACCTGCGCCATGACCCAGAAGACCCTACTCAACGATACCCATCGCGCGCTCGGCGCCAAGATGGTCGATTTCGGCGGCTGGGACATGCCGATCCACTACGGCTCGCAGATCGAGGAGCACCACCAGGTGCGCCGCGACGCGGGCATGTTCGACGTCAGCCACATGACCGTGGTCGACCTGCATGGGGCGCAGGCGCGCGCGCTGCTGCGCCACCTGGTGGCCAACTCGGTGGACAAGCTGAAGGTGCCGGGCAAGGCGCTGTACACCTGCATGCTCAACCCGCAGGGCGGGGTGATCGACGACCTGATCGTCTACTACCTGGCCGAGGACTTCTTCCGGCTGGTGGTCAATGCCGCCACCCGCGCCAAGGACCTGGCCTGGATCGGCGAGCAGGCGCGGGCGTTCGCGGTGCAGGTGCGCGAGCGCGAGGACTTCGCGATGATCGCGGTGCAGGGCCCCAACGCGCGCGCCAAGGTGATCGGCCTGCTGCGCGAGGACGACCGCGCCGCGGTGCGCAAGCTCGGCCGCTTCGCCGCGGCGGACGCGCTGTCGGCCACGGGCGTGCCGCTGTTCGTCGCGCGCACCGGCTACACCGGCGAGGACGGGTTCGAGATCGTGCTGCCGCAGGAGCACGCGGTGGCGTTCTGGAACGCGCTGCTCGAGGCCGGGGTCAAGCCTGCCGGCCTCGGCGCGCGCGACACGCTGCGGCTGGAAGCCGGCATGAACCTGTACGGGCAGGACATGGACGACAGCGTGTCGCCCTACGAGGCGGCGCTGGCCTGGACCGTGGCGCTGGACGAGGACCGCGCCTTCATCGGCCGCGAGGTGCTCGAGGCGCAGAAGGCCGGCGGCGCGCCGCGGCAGATGATCGGCCTGGTGATGGACGACAAGGGCGTGCTGCGCCACGGACAGAAGGTGCTCACCGCGCAGGGCGAGGGCGAAGTGCTGTCCGGCACGTTCTCGCCGACGTTGGGCAAGGCGATCGCGTTCGCGCGGGTGCCGGCCGGCGAGCCGGGCCAGGTGCGGGTGGACATCCGCGGCAAGGAAGTGCCGGTGCGGGTGGTGAAGTTCCCGTTCGTGCGCGAAGGCCAGGTCCAGCCCGGCGTCGCCGGCTGAGCCGGCGGCGACGCATGGCTTCTTCCTTGCGCATCGTGTTCGCTACACTAGCCACCCGTCCCCGACCATCGTCTTTTCCCGGAGCAGCCCCATGAGCGAGATCCCTGGCGACCTCAAATTCCTCAAGTCCCATGAATGGGCGCGCGTCGAAGGCAACGGTCGCGTCACCGTCGGCATTTCCGATCATGCCCAGGGCCTGCTCGGCGACCTGGTCTATGTCGAGCTGCCCAACGTCGGCGACCACGTCGAGGCCGGCAACGGCGCAGCCGTGGTCGAGTCGGTCAAGGCCGCGTCCGACGTGTACAGCCCGCTCACCGGCACGGTGGTCGAGGTCAACACCGCGCTGAGCGACAAGCCGGAAACGATCAACGAGGACGCGTACGGCGAGGGCTGGATCTTCGTGCTGGAAGTCGACGACCCGGAGCAGTTGAACGAACTGCTGGCGCCGGACGACTACGCCGAGCTGCTCGAGGAAGACGGCCACTGAGCCGCCGCTCCCGCATCGATCACCCGACCGGCCGCTCATGCGGCCGGTTTTCGTTTTGGGCCCCGCATGCGTGCCGGCGCGTCCGCGGTGCGCGCGCCGGTGCGCTGCGACGGCGCGTTCGCGGTCCGCTCGCCCGGGATGCGTCAACGCCGTGTGGAGACGATGGCCATCGGCGCGTCTCGATGCGCGCGGCAGCGCGCCAGCGGCATGCGGGCGTGTGCGGACCGCGGCGTGCGGCAGCCTGCGGCGGTGACGCGAGCGGCGGACCGCAGCGCCGGCAGCGGACGTGCCGGCGGCACCGTCAATTTTTTGCCGCTTACCGGATGCCGTTTTTTGTCCGGCAGGCGCGCGTACGCACCGCTCGCTCGGCTTTGCGGCGCCGACCGCCGCGCCGCGCGATGCCATGGCGATGCGTCGGCGGTGCCGCGACCGCGCCTCGCTCGCGCGCTGCCGCCGCGCGGCCGCGCTCGACGCGCTTGCTGCGTTGCTGTCGTCGACGGCGGGCGATGCGCCGCCGCCGAGCCGCCGCATCTCGCCTTCGCCGGTCGATGCGCATGCGCACGACGAACGCCGAGATGACGCCAGCGTGAGCGTGCAGCGGACGCCATGCGATGCGTCGCGGCGACGCGATCGCACCCGCGCCGATGCCGATCCGGCGCTTGCATGCGCGGCGTTCGGCGCCGACAGCGGCGAAAAAGTTTGCGCAGTTTTGCGCATTTGCTCTTGTGCGACGCCAGAAGCGCGCAACGCATGCAAAGTTTTTTTCAGCTTGCGGACAGGCTGGGCGAAGCGCTCGTCGCGCCCGTGGCGATGCGTCCGCGCCGGTCGCGATGGCGCGCTCGTATTCGGGCGATTGCAAAAAACCACGGGAATTACCGCTGTTTTTTTTCGAAGCGATGTTTGTCGGCGCGTGTTGCGGGCATCGCGGCGGCGGTTTCGGCGCGCCTGTCCGGACCGGCAACGGCGTCGGCGCGTGCGGCTTTGGAAAAAAATCGTGCGCAGAAGTGTTGACAGTAAAAAAAAGCGTGATTAGGTTTCGCCCAGCAGACGTTGCTGCGAAAAGAGAGTGAGCCGGATCAACATCGAAACTCGAAGCACAACTTGGACATCCGCCAGGAACCCGACGATGGTGGATCAGGTGTCGCTTCCCTCCGAGAAACGCAACGTCTCCCCTGGCATGGCACCCGTATCGGCCTTCGATGCGGGTGTTTCTGTATCCGACCCGGCACGCGCGACGCGTCGGCGGATCCTGCAGGCGGCCCATCGCCGCGGGTTTGCTTCAACTGGGCGTTTTCAATCCATAGTTCACTGACGAGGAGCCATCCCATGGCCACGAAAAAAGCTGCGAAGAAAAAGCCGGCCGCTAAGAAAGCGGTCAAGAAGTCTGCCGCCAAGAAGTCGGTAGCCAAGAAGGCCTCCGCGAAGAAGGCGGTCAAGAAGGTAGCCAAGAAGTCGGCCGCCAAGAAGGCGGTGAAGAAGACCGCCAAGAAGGCAACGGCGAAGAAGGCGGTAAAGAAGTCCGCCACCAAGAAGACCGCGGCCAAGAAGACCGCCAAGAAGGCCACCGCGAAGAAGGCGGTGAAGAAGTCCGCCGGCAAGAAGACCGCCAAGAAGGCGACCGCGAAGAAGGCAGTGAAGAAGTCCGCTGCCAAGAAGCCGGCTGCGAAGAAGGCGACGGCAAAGAAGGCTGTGGCTAAGAAGAAGCCGGCTGCTCGCAAGAAGAAGGCCGCTCCGGTTGCACTGCCGGCAACGCCCGCGCCGCTGATCTAATTCCATTCCGATTAGCCGTACCTAAGCTCTCTCCCCGGTGCCCAGCGGGGAGGGAGCTTTTTTATTGGGCGCCTGACGGGTGCCACGATACGCTCCGCGGCTCCTCCTGCGTGCCGCGCCCCACGCCTGCACGGCGAGCCCGACGGGCGCGGGAAAGCGGCGATGCGCAGTGGTGCCATCGCCAGTGCCATCGCCATTGCCGCCATCGCCGCGTCCGGCGGCGTAGCCGCAGCGTCGCCGGCTGCAACGTCGGTCCGAGGTCGTTGATCGAGGGCCGTGGAATGCAGGTGGCTTGAAGATGTCCTCGTCGATATCGGCGCAGGCACGATCCGGCTCGCTGCACGTGTCGCACACCTGGGCACTTGCTCCGGATCGGGACGGGTTGACAGACCGGTGGACGCGGGTCGGTGCGAGCCTGCCTGCGGGCCGCTCATCCCCGGCAGCGACACGTCCATCGGCAGATGTGCAAGGCGCCCAGATGCTGGTGGCATCGATGGGGATCCGCCACCGCGACCCGGCCCTGCAATGCGGCTTTGCGAGTAGCGGGCTGTCCGCCGACAGGCCGCGCGAGGTGCGTGGCGCCTAATGGCGCGACGCGCGCCTCACATGGCCTGTGTGCCGCCGCATCGCCAGCGCGAGGGTCGCGCCGCGCCGGACCCGGGCGAGGCAGGGCGCAGCGCACGCCGCGCCGCCCGCATCGACACGTTTGCCTGAGCATGGTGCCGGCTCCAGACGGCGGCGGGCGCCGCGTCGTCGTGCCGCGGATCTGCCGAGCCGGACCGGGCGAGCGCAGACTGCAGTGCATGCCGCTATGCGCGCACGATACGTCGTGTGTCTGAGCAAGATGGTGCCGGCTCCGGACGGCGGCGCTGCCGCGTCGTCGTGCCGCGATCTGCTCAGGACCGAAACCTCGCCGTACGCCGTTCGCGATTCGGGTTGCCGACGCACCGGTATCACTCCGCTCCCGTGGTGGTGGAACGGCGTCGATGCCGCCGCGCGATCGCCCGGCCCGGATTGGCGCCGCCCGTGCCGGCGGCAACTTCCGGAACGACGCCGGCCCAGACAGCACGAAGGCGGCTCGCGCCGCCTTCGTGATTCCGTGGCGTGCCGGTTGGCGTATCAGCGCGGCGAGGCGACCGACTTGGACGACGAGGCGCCCTTCTTGTCGTTCGGGTCCGGACGTTCGGCCATCAGGTTGTCGCTGCCGAAGTCGGTGTCCACGTCCAGCCAGCGCTGCGCCGGCAGGCCGATCGCGCGGTCGAGGATGGTCGGCAGCAGTCCCGACGGCAGGCCGCTCTCGCCGTTCCACAGGATCGCCACGCCAAGGTCGCGTTCGGGCATCAGCGCGACCAGGCCGCGGTAGCCCTGCACCGCGCCGGCATGGAACACCACCTGGTGGCCGGAGTAGTCGAACACGCGCCAGCCCAGCGCATAGCTGGCCGAGTTGACCCGTTCGCGGCGCCAGCCCGAGCGCATTTCGCCGGGCGTGGAGATCAGCGGCGCGTGCAGCGTGGCCAGCAGCGGCGCCGGCAGCACGTCGGGACGATGGCCGGTCTGCGCGATCAGCCACTGCGCCATGTCGCTGATGCTGGCGTTGACGCCGGCGGCCGGCGCCAGGCGGTAATAGGTGGGCTTGGGCGTCAGCGACACCCAGCCGTTGCGGCTGCGCACGTGCGGACGCGCCCAGCGCGGGCTGGCCTGGATGCCGGCCAGGCCCATGCTGGCGTCGTTCATGCCCAGCGGTTTGAAGATGCGGCGCTCCACCGACTGCTCGTAGAAACTGCCGGACGCGGCGAACACCACGTCGCCGATCAGGCTGAAGGCGACGTTCTGGTAGGCGTAGCACTCGCCCGGCGCGCACTTCAGCGGCGCGTAGGCCAGCTTGTGACTGAGCGTGTAGTAGTCGGCGTTGGACTCGACGTCGCGGTCGTAGGCGTTGTAGGTGAGGCCGACGCGGTGGCTGAGCAGGTCGGCGACGTTCAACTGGCGCGTGGCGACCGGGTCGCTGAGCTGGAAGCCGGGCACGTAGTCGGTGACCTTGCTGTCCCAGCGCAGCGTGCCGTCGTTGACCAGCAGCCCGGCCATGGTGCCGGCGAAGGCCTTGGACAGCGACGCCAGGCGGAACACGGTGTGCGCATCGACCGGCTGCGGATTGTTGACGTCGGTGACGCCGTAGCCGCGTGCGCTGATCACGCGGCCGTTCTGCACGATCGCCACCGCCATGCCCGGTACGCGTTCGCCGTAGGTGAGCTGCTCGGCCATCGCCTCGAAGCTGGCGGCATCGAAGTCCTTGGCCAGCGGCAGCACCCGGCTCTCGGGCAGCGCGGCGCGATAGGGCAGCGGCTGGGTCGGGGAGGTGTAGCGCGTGGCCTCGGTGTACAGCGGCTCGGCCGGTGTCGGCGTCTGCGCGGTGGAGGACATCGCGAGGGGCAAAAGCGCCCCGAGCAACCCGGTTGCCACCGGTCGTAGGATCCGGTGCCTGCTGTTCTGTGTCATCGCGCGTGATGCCTGTGAGGTGCTGCCGAAACCGATTCTAGCGCCGCTTTTCGCCATTGCACAAACCGGGAGAAGATGAATGGGCATCGCCTTGATCCTGCTGGTGATTTGCCGTGCCAGGACAGCCGCTTCCGCGGCCCTGCCGAGGCCCGCCGCCACGAGCTTGGCGGTGCGGGAAGCCATGCAATCCGCATGCCGCGGCATGTGCCGGCATGGCGGCACATGCGCTGCCGCCGGCCGGCTGCGGTTAAGCCAGCCGCGACCAAAGCCGCAGTGACCGGGCCTGGCGCGCAGGCGATGATGGCCGCCATGACCGCAATGCGCTCGACCACGCAGGCAGGAACCCACGGCACGACCGGCCTGCTGCTAGGCTGGGCGTTCGTGCTGGTCTGGTGCACCGGCTACATCGCCGGCAAGTGGGTGGTCGCCGAGGCCGCGCCGTTCACCGCCCTGCTGTGGCGCTTCGGGCTGGCCGCGCTGTGCTTCGCGCTGGCGGCCGGCCCGGCGCGGCTGGCGGCGGTCGACCGCACGGCGTTGCGGCACAGCGTCGTGGTCGGGGTACTGATGCTGGCGATGCAGTTCGGCGGCGTCTACGGCGCCTTCGCGCTGGGCGCCAGCTCCGGCGTCGCCGCGCTGGTGATCGGCGCGATGCCGTTGCTGGTCGCCTGGGCCAGTCCGTGGTCGGGCGGCGAGCGTCTGCGGCTGCCGCAGTGGGGCGGGATGGCGCTGGGCTTCGCCGGGGTGGCCACGGTCGCCGCCGACCGCATCGACGGCGCCACGCCGTGGTCGGGCTGGCTGGCGCTGCTGGTGGGCCTGCTCGGGATCAGCGCCGGCACCCTGTACCAGAAGCGCCACGCCTCGCATATCGACCTGCGCGTGGGCCTGGCGATCCAGAACGCCGCCGCGGCGCTGGCGTTGCTGCCGCTGGCGGCGATGGAGGGCTTCCGCTTCCATGCCGGCAGCGCGTTCGTCGGCGCGATGGCCTGGCTGGTGCTGGTCAATTCGGTCGGCGGCTTCGCGTTGTTGTTCCTGCTGATCCGCCGCGGCGCGGCGACGCGGGTGGCCGCGCTGTTCTTCCTGATGCCGCCGGTGACCGCGGTGTTCGGGCACCTGCTGCTCGGCGAGCATCTGACCGCGCTGAAGCTGTGCGGTTTCGCGCTGGCGGCGCTGGGCATCTGGCTGGCGGGACGCACGCGCTGAGGCGCGCGCGGCGAAGCCTCATTCGCGCAGCGGCGCGCGTCCGCGGATCAGGTCGGCGGCGCGTTCGGCGATCATCATCGTCGGCCCGTTGGTGTTGCCGCTGACCAGCCCCGGCATCACCGAGGCATCGATCACCCGCAACCCGGACAGCCCGCGCAGGCGCAGCTGCGGATCGACCACCGCGTGCGCGTCGCTGCCCATGCGGCAGGTGCCGATCGGGTGGTAGATGGTCTCGGCCTTGGCGCGGATGAAGGCGATCAGCCCGGCCTCGTCCAGGTCGTCGCGCGCGGGGAAGATCGGCGCGCCGCGGTAGGCATCGAACGCCGGCTGCTGCAGGATGCGCCGCGACAGGCGCGCGCACTCGACCAGCATCTTCAGGTCGAAGCCGTCGGCATCGCTGAGGTAGCGCGGCTGGATCCGCGCCGGCGTGCGCGGGTCGGCGCCGTCGAGCGATACCCGGCCGCGGCTGCGCGGCTGCAGGTGGCAGGCGTGCAGGGTGAAGCCGTCGCCGGGTAGCCGGTTGCGGCCGTGGTCGTCGAGCATCGCCGGCACGAAATGCAGCTGGATGTCGGCGCGCGCGTCCGGCGCCAGCGGCGAGCGGACGAAGCCCCCGGCCTCGGCGATGTTGCTGCTGCCGGCGCCGCGGTGCCCGCGCAGGAAATAGTCGAAGGCGATCTTCGCCTGGTTGCTGCGGTCGTAGCTCAGTCCGGGGCGGGTGCGGTACAGCGTGCAGACATCCAGGTGGTCCTGCAGGTTGGCGCCGACCTGCGGCTGGTCCAGCCGCACCGCGATGCCGTGCCGCCGCAGCTCGTCGGCCGGACCGATGCCCGACAGCATCAGCAACTGCGGCGAGTTCACCGCGCCGGCGCTGAGCAGCACCTCGCGCTCGGCGCGCGCCTGCAGCTCGCGGCCGCGCAACGCGTAGGCCACGCCGGCCACGCGCCCGCCCTCGACCAGCAGCCGCAGCACCAGCGCGCCGGTGACCACCTGCAGGTTGGCGCGCGCGCGCGCGGGCGCCAGGTAGGCGGTGGCCGCCGAACAGCGCGCGCCGTCCTTCTGGGTGACCTGGTACAGCCCCACGCCCTGGTGCTGCGGGCCGTTGAAGTCGGCGTTGTGGGCCAGGCCCGCCTGCTGCCCGGCCTCGATGAACACCTCTGACAGGGGATTGTGGTGGCGCAGGTCGCTGACATGCAGCGGCCCGTCGCCGCCGTGCAGCGCGTCGCCGCCGCGGCTGTTGCGCTCGCTGCGCTTGAAGTAGGGCAGCACGTCGCGCCACGCCCAGCCGTCAGCGCCGGCCGCGGCCCAGTCGTCGTAGTCGGCCGGCACGCCGCGCACGTAGCACATCGCGTTGATCGAACTGGAGCCGCCCAGCACCTTGCCGCGCGGCCACCACAGCCGGCGCTGGTTCAACTGCGGCTCCGGGGCGGTGGCGTAGTTCCAGTTGATCCTGCGGTTGTTCGCCAGCCGCGCCAGCCCGGCCGGCATGTGGATGAACGGGTTGCGGTCGCGCGGCCCGGCCTCGATCAGCAACACCTTGCAGTGGCGGTCTTCGCTGAGCCGGTGGGCCAGCACGCAGCCGGCCGACCCCGCGCCGATGATGATGTAGTCGTACACCCGTTGCCCCTTGTTCCGGTGCGCCGACGCTAGCCATGGGGGATAGAGCATATGCTCGGCGCCGCTCCGCGGTGCAACGGGGCAGGCCGGGCGAGGCGCGGCCGCGCCGCGCTGGCGGTGTTGCAGTGCATCAGCTACCGTGCGCGTTTCGCGCCCCAGGAATTTCGGATGTCCCGCCGCCACACGCCGTTCCCATGTCGCCGATGAACGCCCGTCCGCCGCCCAGCGGCGCGCTGGCCCGGTTGCGCGGAGCCCTGCGCGAGTCGCCGCCGCTGGCCTGGGCGTTCCTGTATTTCTTCTCGCTGCTCAGCGGCTACTACGTGCTGCGCCCGGTCCGCGAGGCGATGGGCGCGTCCGCCGACGTGGCTGCGGTGTTCCCGCCGGGCATGATCGCCTTCTTCGCCGCGCACGGGATGCCGCTGAAGGACTTCACCCTGCAGGTGCTGTTCACCTGCACGTTCCTGATCATGCTGCTGCTGCAACCGGTCTACGGCGCGCTGGTCAGCCGCTATCCGCGGCGGGTGTTCCTGCCGGTGGTGTACGGCTTCTTCATCGCCACGCTGCTGCTGTTCTACGTGCTGTTCGACAGCGGCGTGCCGGGGCGCGGGATGGCGTTCTTCCTGTGGATCACCGTGTTCAACCTGTTCGCGGTGGCGGTGTTCTGGAGCTTCATGGCCGACGTCTTCAGCAATGCCGAAGCGCGCGCCTACTACGGCTACATCGGCGCGGCCGGCACCGTCGGCGCGTTCCTGGGGCCGGCGATCACCCGCGGCCTGGTGGAGCGGATCGGCATCGCCAACCTGATGCTGGTGTCGGCCGGGTTCCTGCTGGTGTGCGTGGTGTGCCTGCTGCGCCTGCGGCTGTGGGCGGTGGCGCGCGAACGGGCGCGCGGCATCGTCGGCGGCGAGGTGCCGATGGGCGGGGAGGTGCTGGCGGGACTGAAGCTGATCGTGCGCGAGCCCCTGCTGCGCTGGCTCGCGGTGATGGTGGTGTTCGGCGTGGGCGTGGGCACCCTGCTGTACAACGAGCAGGCCGCCATCGTGCGGCGGCTGTATGCCGACTCGGCATCCAGCACCGCGTACTACGCAGGCATCGACCTGGCGGTCAACGCGCTGACGCTGGTGCTGCAGTTGCTGGTCACGCGCACGCTGCTGTCGCGCTTCGGCATCGCGCCGGCGCTGCTCATCCCCGGCGGCGCGATCATCCTGGGCTATTGCGCGCTGGCGGCGTCGCCGCTGCCGATGATGGTGGCCATCGTGCAGGTGGTGACCCGTGCCAGCGAATTCTCGCTGGCCAAGCCGGCGCGCGAGACGATCTACACCCGGGTCGCGCGCGAATGGCGCTACAAGGCCGGCGCGGCGATCGATACGGTGATCTACCGCGGCGGCGACCTCAGCTTCGTCTGGCTGCACAAGCTGCTGTCGGCGTTCGGCTCGCAGGTGGTGTTCGGCGTCGGCCTGCTGGTGGCCTCGGGCATGACGCTGGGCGCCTGGCGCCTGCTGCGCGAGGCGGCGAAGCTGCCGGCCGAGCGCGCGCCCGACGCACCGCCGCCGGACGCACAACCGCGCTGATCCGCGCCGCGGCGGCGGCCATTTGGCCGCGCGCAGGCGAGGATCTATGCTGTGGCCTTCCTGGTCTGCCGGTGCGCGCGTGATGATCCTGATGGCCTCGGTTCTGGTGGGCATGGTCGCGCTGCTGCACCTGTATTTCCTGGTGCTGGAGATGTTCCTGTGGACCCGCCCGCTGGGCATGAAGGTATTCGGCAACACGCCGGAAAAGGCGCAGCTGACCCGCGTGCTGGCAGCCAACCAGGGGCTGTACAACGGCTTCCTCGCCGCAGGGCTGGCGTGGGGCCTGGCCGCGCAGCGCCTGGACGTGATGCTGTTCTTCCTCGGTTGCGTGGTGGTGGCCGGCCTGTACGGCGCGTGGAGCGTCAGCCGCAAAATCCTCTACGTGCAGGCGCTGCCGGCGGCGCTGGCGATTGCCGCACTGCTGCTGGCCAGGTAACGCGGCGCACGCGTCGCGGACCGGTCAGCCTCGCCCCGGCGTGCGCGGCGATACCCACATCGCGATGCGGGCGAAGAATACCGATTCGCCGCGCGCATCGCGGATGTCCACGCTGACCGGCAGTTCGTAGCCGCTGGGCGCCTCCAGCAGCGGGATGTCCGGGGTCGCCACCGCATGCAGGGTGCCGGTGGCCTTCTTGCGGTATTCCACGGTCATGCCCTTCGGGATCCAGCGCATGGCCGCCGGCAGGCTGGCATCGACCATGACCCCGCCGACCAGCTCGGCCAGGTTGCACAACGCGATCGCATGCACGGTGCCGAGGTGGTTGCTGACCCTGCGCCGGTGCGCGATGCGGCCTTCGCAGCGGCCCGGCTCCAGCCGGGTGATGCGCGGCGCGATGCTGGCGAAGTAGGGCGCCTTGAAACACACCGCGCGCGAGAACAGCCAGCCGCCGGCCGGCCAGCGTTGCATGCGCCGGTAAAGCGACAGCAATCGGCTCATCCGTCCTGCTCCCAATGAAGGACGGCGGGCCAAAGCCCGCCGTCGTGATCGTTCGTCCTGGCTCTCTACCGCCGTCAGGCGGCTTCGCGCGAGCGGCCGTCGTCGGCCGCTGCGCGGTCGTAGTGGCTGGCCGCGCGCAGTTCGTGCGTATCGAAATCGTCCACGCCGATGGTGTCCAGCGTGATCTCGCGCAGTTCCTCCAGCTGGCGGCGCTCGTCGGCCGACAGCACGCCTTCGCGCACCGCTTCGTCCAGCTGCGAGGCGAAGTCCAGCGCCTCGATGCCCTTGCTCTTGAGCGCCTTGATGAACTTGCGCTCGACCGGCTCGGCCAGCACCGCCTTGGTCAGGTAGCTGGCGATGCGCCCGCCGGGGTTGTTCTCGCACGGGGTCAGGAACACGCCCTGGCCAAGCCGGTCGCGCGCTTCGTTCGGCGCCATCAGCAGCGCGGCGACGCGGTGGCCCAGGCGGTCGCCCGGCGCTTCGGCGCGGCGGCCCCACGGGAAGATCAGCGCCCACATCAGCCAACCCACCGGACGCACCGGGAAGTTGCGCAGCGCCGCCGACAGCGCCAGTTCGATCTTGTGCACGCTGTCGTGGAACGCCCACGCCAGCAGCGGCTGGTCGGCGACCGGCGTGCCTTCGTCGTGGTAGCGCTTGAGCATCGCGCTGGTCAGGTAGATATGGCTCAGCACGTCGCCCAGGCGCCCGGACAGCGATTCCTTGAACTTCAGCTTGCCGCCGAGCATCAGCATCGACACGTCGGCCATCAGCGCCAGGTTCGCCGAGTAGCGGTCCAGCTTGCGGAAATAGCGCCTGGTGTAGGCGTCGCCCGGCGCGGCGCCGATGCGCGCGCCGGTCAGGCCGAACCAGAACGAACGCACCGCGTTGGAGATCGCAAAGCCGATATGCCCGAACAGGTTGCGGTCGAACTCGTCGACGCCGGCCTGGTGGTCCGGGTTGGCGGCGGCCTTCATCTCCTTCATCACCCACGGATGGCACAGGATCGCGCCCTGGCCGAAGATCAGCAGGCTGCGGGTCATGATGTTGGCGCCCTCGACGGTGATGCCGATCGGCGCCGCCTGCCATGCGCGGCCGGCGAAATTGCGCGGCCCCAGGATGATGCCCTTGCCGCCGACCACGTCCATCATGTCGCTGACGACCTCGCGGCCCATCGTGGTGCAGTGGTACTTGGCGATCGCCGACGGCACCGACGGCACGTCGCCGCGGTCCACCGCCGCGGCGGTGGCCTGCGACAGCGCACTGATTGCGTAGGCCTTGCCGCCGATGCGTGCCAGCGCTTCCTCCACGCCTTCGAAGCGGCCGACCGACAGGCCGAACTGCTTGCGGATGCGCGCATAGGCGCCGGTCACGACCGCGCCGAACTTGGCGCCGCCGCTGGCAGTGGAGGGCAGGGTGATCGAGCGGCCCACGGCCAGGCACTCGTTGAGCATGTTCCAGCCCTTGCCGACCATGTCCACGCCGCCGATCAGCTGGCTCAGCGGGATGAAGACTTCCTTGCCGTGGATCGGGCCGTTCTGGAACGGCGAGTTCAACGGGAAGTGGCGCCGGCCGATCTCGACCCCCGGGGTCTCGCGCGGCAGCAGCGCCAGGGTGATGCCGATGTCCTTGGTGTCGCCGATCAGCCCGTCCGGATCGTACATGCGGAACGCCAGCCCGATCAGCGTCGCCACCGGCGCCAGGGTGATGTAGCGCTTGTCGAAGGTCAGCTTGACGCCGAGCACGTTGGCGCCGTTCCACTCGCCCTTGCAGACGATGCCGTAGTCGGGGATCGAGGTCGCGTCGGAGCCGGCGAACGGGCCGGTCAGGCCGAAGCAGGGCACCTCCTGTCCGACTGCCAGGCGCGGCAGGTAGTAGTCCTTCTGCTCCTGGCTGCCGTAGTGCAGCAGCAGCTCGCCCGGGCCCAGCGAGTTGGGCACGCCGACGGTGGAGCTGACCACGCTCGACACCGAGGCGATCTTCTGGATCACCTTGTGGTGGGCCAGCGCCGAGAAGCCCAGGCCGCCGTATTCCTTCGGAATGATCATGCCGAAGAACCTGTGCTTCTTGACGAAGCTCCACAGTTCCGGCGGCAGGTCGGCATGGACGTGGGTGATCTCCCAGTCGTTGGTCATCCGGCACAGCTCTTCCACCGGTCCGTCGAGGAACGCCTGTTCCTCCGGCGTCAGCTGCGGCTTGGGCTGGTCGAGCAGCTGGTTCCAGTCCGGGTCGCCGGTGAACAGTTGGCCTTCGAACCCGACCGAGCCGGTCTCCAGCGCGATGCGCTCGGTCTGCGACAGCGGCGGCAGCACCTTGCGGAACACCGTGAGCATCGGCGCGGTCAACAGCGGCTTGCGCACGAACGGCAGCAGCAGCGGCACCGAGACCAGCGCCAGCAGCACCGCGGCGACGATCGTGGCGGCGGGATTGGCGCCCAGCAGCCAGCACGCCACCAGCAAGGTGGCGCTCAGCGCGGCCCAGACCGCGAGCCGCATGCGGTGATAGGCAGCGAAACCGCCCGCCAGTAACAACACAAGGAAGGGTGCGACGATGCTCATGGACTTGCTCCGGGGACGTGCTCGGTGACGGCGGACGGTGCGCCGGCGTGCGCCGGTGGCAGTGCGTCCAGATAGTGCAACACAGTGGCGGTAAATGCGCCGTTGTCGTCGCCGGCCAGCATATGCGTGGCATCGGGCAGATGCGCGTGCTGCGCATGCGGCACCAGCGACAGGAACTCGGATATCGTCTGCGGCGTGACCAGGTCGCTGCGCCCGCCGCTGATCAGCAGCAGCGGGCAGCGCACGTTGCGCGCGGCCTGGGCGATGGCGTC
The DNA here is from genome assembly GCF_017163755.1 of Xanthomonas sp. GTDB lineage: Bacteria > Pseudomonadota > Gammaproteobacteria > Xanthomonadales > Xanthomonadaceae > Xanthomonas_A. Next base: position 175,016 of record NZ_JAFIWC010000004.1, on the reverse strand, counting down.
CTGGTGCTGTTCGCTGTCGCGCGCCAGCTCCTCGACCAGGCGCGGATCCCAGTGCCAGTACCAGCGCCGGTCGTCGTGCTGGCGCAGCACGCTGCGCAAGGCATCGGCGGATTTGCGCGAGCGCTGCGGCAGATAGGCGGCGATGGCGTCGCCGGCGGCGTCCAGCGAAGCGAACCCGTGCGGGTGCGCGGTCATGAAGGCGAGGATGCGCTCCACCCCGGCCGGCTGCCAGCGCGGAGTGATGTCCACCAGCACCATCGCGCGGAACAAACCGGGCCAACGCGATTCGGCCATCAGCCCGAACAGCCCGCCCATCGACGCGGCCACCAGCACCGGCGCCTGCGCCATCTCGCCGGCGATCACGATCAGGTCGTCGGTGAACTGCTCGCCGCGATAGGGAACGGCAGCCGGATTGCGCTGCGAATCGCCGTGCCCGCGCGCGTCGTAGGCCACGCTGCGATAGCCGCTGCGGTTCAGCGCGGCCGCGGTCGCCGACCAAGCATGGCGGGTCTGGCCGAAGCCGTGTGCGAACAGCACGCTGCCGGCATCGCCCTGCGGCAACGTGGTGGCCGCCAGGCGCAGGTCGTCGGCAACGGTCAGCGGCGCGGTCGACACGGCAGGGGCGGAGGTGGCTGAAATGACCATACGAGATGGTATGGATAAGCCGACCGCCTTGTCAATACGATAGGGTATGGTTTGCCAAACCCTTCGCCGACAGGCATTTGCGCGCGGTTCATGGCGTGCACATACTGCAACCGACTGCGGCGTATGGTTAAATCGTCGGATGAACGACGCCTCCGCTCCCTCTTCCGACGATGCCGCCGCTCCGAGTGGCGGCCGCAACAACCGACTCAGCGCCGAGGATTGGGCGCAGGCCGCTTTGGACCTGATCGCCGAACAGGGCGTCAGCGCCGTCGCGGTGGAGCCTTTGGCCAGGCGTCTTGGCGTGACCAAGGGCAGCTTCTACTGGCATTTCCCCTCGCGCGATGCCTTGCTGCAGGCCGCGCTGGAACGCTGGGAGGTGGTGGAACAGCAACAGGTGTTCGGCAGCCTGGAAGAAGTCCCCGACCCGCGCACGCGCCTGCGCGCGCTGTTCCAACTGGTCGCGCACGAGGTCAAGCCGCACATCATCTACAGCGAGTTGCTCAAGGCGCTGGATCACCCGGCGGTGCGCCCGGTGATCGACCGCGTCTCGCAGCGCCGCATGGACTACCTGATCGCCTCGTTCCGCCAGGCCGGCCTGAGCCGCACCGACGCCCAGCACCGCGCGCGCCTGGCCTATGCGGCCTACGTCGGCTTCCTGCAGCTGTCGCTGCAGCTGCACCAGCCCAAGCAGGCCCGCGAGGAATTCGAGGCCTACGTCGAGCACGTGATCGTGACGTTGATTCCGGGTTGAGAGCGAAGGCGGGCACGCAAGCGGGGCTCTGCTTGGTTGTGTAAGTCCCGGAGCGTAAGTCTCGTGGTCGACTGCACCTCCTGCATCGGTTCACTCTTCGTAAAGTGGTTACGGGTGACTAGTTCCGAGCGCAGATGAAGAGGGGGCGAACTGCGAATAGCCACGTCTTCAGCTGACGGTCTTTTGAACAACCGCTCGCAGCAATTCTCGATCGATGCGTCGAAGCCAGTTTTAAAAAACAACGGCCCCTTTCGGGGCCGTTGTGGTGACGCCATCGCGAATTTCTACGCGATCAGAAGCGCTGCTGGTACTTCATGTAGATGAAACGACCGATGTCATAACCGCCGTAGTACGAGTAGCCGGAGTTCGGCTGCGCGTATGCAGGAGCGGAGTAATGCTCGAACACATTGTTCGCGCCCACCGCGACGGTCGCATTCCACGGCGTGTTGTAGCTGACCTGCACGTCATGGAAGGTGTTCGAACCGATCTTGTTGACGGGGTAGGTGGCGCCTGCGTACTCCGGCGCGCTGAAGTCCGGAGTGCTGCAACGTTCGTCGAAGAAGCACTGCTCCTTCGTGCTGGAGTAGTAACGCGTGCTCCAGCTGACGGCCCAGTCATTCATCTGCCAGGTCAAGGTCAGGTTCGAGCGGACACGGAAGTAGCCGCCATAGCCGTTCTGCTGGCTCGGCGGGTTGTCCGAGTTGTCCTGCTTCAGCTCGTTCTTGACCACATAGGTGCTCAACCACGCGGCGTTGAAGTTGCCCCAAGGAGTATCAAAGCGGTAGTTCAGGTCGAAGTCGTAGCCTTCGGTTTCCTGATAACCGGCATTGCGCAAGCCAAAGGACAGCTCCGTGACGTTGCCCGCGGCGTTGCGGGTGAAGCCGGTGCAGCGCGATTCGATGCCACGCAGATAGCAGTCTTCGAGCAGCGTGGTCGGGTCGTCGGACACGATCGTGTTCTCGATGCGGACATGCCACCAGTCAAGCGACGCGTTCAGACCGCTGATGAATTCCGGGCTCCATACCAGACCCAGGGTCTTGGAGGTGGAGGTTTCCGGGGTCAGCGTCGGCGTGGAGCCGGAAATGAACGGCACATTCGACTGCTCACCAGGACCCGGGGCCACGGTGGTGCCCGAAGCGTTGAGCTGGCGGAAACCGGCCGGCACGTCGGCCAAGCAGCGCGGATTGCCGCCAGCCGTACCGAACGAGGTGTCGCACGGATCGGTGTAGTTCTCAAAGCTCTGAGACAGGCCACCATACAGATCGGCGATGGTCGGGGCACGGAAGCCTTCCGCCCAGGTGCCGCGGACCAGCAGCGAGTCGATCGGCTTCCACTTGAAGCCGAACTTGCTGTTGACGGTGTTGCCGAAGTTGTCGTAGTCCGAATAGCGGCTGGCGAGCGACAGGCTCAGTTCCTGAGCGAACGGCATGTCCGCGAGCAGCGGTACCTGGAACTCGGCATAGACTTCGTCCAGGCTGTACTTGCCTCGGGTCGGGCCCGCAGCCAGATCGGTGGAGATGCCGGTTTGCGCCATCGCGTCGGGAGAGAAGCTACCGCTTTCCTCGCGGTGTTCGAGACCGACCGCAACACCCAGGTCACCGGCAGGCAGGCTGACGATGGTGCCGGAGATGTTGGCGAAGAAGTTCTTCGTTTCGGTCTTCGAAACGGCCTGGCCATCCTGATACAGGAAGCCCTGCACGTTCGGATCTGCCAAGCCGTTGGCGCCGTTGTAGCCGTACGGGACCAGCGGGTTCCACGGGGTGCAGTTGCCGGCCGAGGTGCCCAGCGGGATCGGGCTGGCTGCCGTACCGCACTGCGCCACACCTTCGGCATTGATGAAGGACGGACCGGTGGCCAATCCGACCGCATAGGTGTTCAGGTTGCCGGTGCTGACCTGGACCCCCTTGTTCTGGTTGTACAGATAGCCCGCGTCCCAATCCCAGAACTTGTCGGCGCCGAACTCGAAGGTGCCGCTGAATGTGCCGGTGAAGCGGTACGTGGTGACGCTGTTATGCACTTCGCGCGGAACTTCCCAGCCACGACGCACGTACTGAACTGCCTGCGGAGCGACGCCCGGAGGAAGGGTACCCGCTGCCTGGTTGCCCAGCGGATTGAAGACGCTGTCTTCCGACAGGCCGCCTGCGGAAAGCTCGAAATTCGCGCTATTGAACGGATAGCCTGCATTCTGCGCAAACGACTCGCGGTCGGTGTACAGGACGCTGGTGTCGAACCGAACGTTGTCGGTGAAATTGAACGTACCGTTCAAGAATGCCGACTTGCGCTCGATGCCGCTATAGACAGTGGAGGCGAGCGCAGGGTTGGATACGTCCGTGCCGTTCAGCGGGCGGTAGCTGCTGAAATCGGCCGGATTCAAGCCGGCGACATCGCGACGCAGCGTACGGGTTGCGAAGATGGGGTCGCCATCGTCGTCCACGGTGCCGGTGTCGTAGCTGAAACGGCCGAACTGCGTGGTGCCGGACAGGCCGCCCGGACGCGGATCGGACTTTTCACCGGTGGGGAAACGGTCGCGGCTGAACCAGCGGTCCCGCGCCCACACCGGATCTTCCTTGGTGTATTCGACGCCCGCGGTCAGCGAGCCGCGCTCGCCGGTGGTTCCGATGATGAAATCGTAGACCTGGCGCTGGCCGTCGCCCTGGCCCCACTGGCCAATATAGGCATTGGCTTCGGCGCCATCGAAATTCTTGCGGGTGATGATGTTGATTACGCCGGCAATGGCGTCGGAACCGTAGATGGTGGACGCGCCATCCTTCAACACTTCAATGCGCTCGACCGAGACGGCTGGGATCGAGGAAACGTCCTGCAAGCCGCCGTTGGTAGCGCCAAGGCGCTTGCCGTCGACCAGGATCAGAGTGCGGTTGGCACCGAGATTGCGCAGGTCGATGTAGTAGCCACCGACGTTCTCACCCGACGCCAGAGGCGAGGTACGGCTAATGGCTGGAGAGCCTGCGGTCGGAATGTTCTGCAGGATGTCCGCTACGGACTTGAAACCCTGCTTCTCGATCTGGTCACGGCTGATCAGCAGCACAGGCTGCGCGGTTTCCGTATCCACTTGGCGGATACGCGAACCGGTGACTTCGATGCGATCCAGGTTGGTGGCGCTTCCACTGCCGGCATCCTGCGCAAACGCAACGCCGGTGGTGCCGCTGGCGCCCACGACAAGCGCGAGCACAACTGCATCGCGCAGTTTGTTGGTCTTGCAATTCATTAGCTCTCTCTCCGAATGAGATCTGGGTTTGACCCATGGTGTGCCTGCCGGTGGAGTCGAAAGCGCGACGCCAAAACCTTCAGGGTGACCCGATGGTATCCCGCCTTGAGCAAGAATTAAAGTAGCGTTAACAAATTGATGGAATCGGGTGAAGGTCAATTCCTGGATACCTCGCATTCAGCACAAAAAAAGCGCCCAGCGGGCGCTTTTTTCTAAGGAGACATGGGGCCAGAGGGGCTCAGAGATCCTGCTCGTACCTTACATACGGCACCGTACCCTCGTCGGTGCTGACGTTGTTCGGCGCGAACGGGTTCTTGCCGCGGGTGATCACGTTCTCGGCGCCGACCGTCAGCTGGCCGCTCCACGGGGTGCGCCAGGTCAGGCCCAGGCCCACACCCTCCCACTTGCCGGGCTGGCCAGGGACGTCGACGACGCGGCCGATCACGTTGGCGCTGAACGAGCCGTAGCCGCCACCCAGGGTCAGGCTCTTGCTGTCCCACTGGTCGACCAGCGCCGGCGAGGCGTCGGAAATCGGGACCAGGCGCGCGCGGGCGTAGGTGCCGCCGATCGACACGAAGCCCTCGCGGCCGATGTTCTGCTGCGCGAACACGGTCAGGTCGTTCTGCTCCATGCGCAGCGACGGGGTCTTGTTGGCGCCGGCCAGCCATGCCGGCAGGTTGTCGCGGCCGGTACCGGCCGACAGCGACAGCCGCCCGCCGGGACGGTTGAAGGTGGTGGTCGCGGCCAGGCGCTGGCCGGTGTCGTTGTCGTCGTCGCCGAGGCTGGCGAGCATGCAGTGGCTGGCCAGCCCGCTGATGCTGCTGCCACTGGCGCTGCTGCACAGCAGGCCAAGCGAGTCGCCGGACGACAGGCCGAACGCGGCGTCCAGCGAATTGCGCCCGAAATGCCAGCGCGCGCCGACCGCCTGTTCGCCGGTCGGTTCCAGATAGAGCAGGGCTTCGACCTTGCCGCTGCCCTTGTTCCAGACCGGCAGGACAGTGCTGTCGCGATTGCCGGCCGACGGCTTGCTTTGCGCATGCGCGCCCGTGCTCGCCGCGAGGGCGATCAACAGGGCAACGGTCAGGCGCAATAGCGGTCGCATCAGGGGTCTCAGACTCTGGCGGGAACGCAAAGTTCCCGCCGGGCGGGGTGAATGATGCTAGAGGATTTATGTTTCTTTAACAAGTTCGCCTCCCCAGACGCTTCGCCCTTTCCACTATTGCAAGCGCTCCGGCGGGGGCGGTTCAGCCGGCGTTACAGCGAACAATACGCCGAATTCCGTCAAGGGGAAGTCATAACGGCGTCCGCAGAACTCGCAGCGGATCTCGACCTGGCCGGTGGCCTCGGCGGCGGCCCGCGCTTCCTCCTCGCCCAGCGAGCGCAGCATCGCCGCCACGCGCTCGCGCGAGCAGGAACAGCCGAAGCGCAAAGGCTTGCGCCCGAGCACTTCCGGGGCTTCCTCGTGGAACAGCCGGTGCAGCAGGATGTCGGCCGGCAGCGACAGCAGTTCGTCTTCGGCCACGGTCTCGAACAGCGCGCCGGCGCGGTTCCAGCCGTCCTGGTCGCCGGCGTCGCCGGGCAGCTTCTGCAGCAGCAAACCGGCCGCCCGTGCGCCGTCGGCGGCCAGCACCAGCCGCGTCGGCAGCTGTTCGGACTGGCGGAAGTAGTCCTCGAACGCCTCGCCCAGCTCCGCCGCCGACAGCGCCACCAGGCTCTGGTAGCGCTGCGGCTCGCGCGGGTCCAGCCCCGGGTTCTCGATGGTGATGGCCATCAGCGCCTGCTCGCCGAGTTCGCGCAGGTCGCGCGGCGCGTCGTGGCCGTCGACCAGTTGCGCGATGCCGCGCAAGGTGCCGGCGGCGGTGCATTCGGCGAACAGCGTGCGCAGCGCACCCTGGCTGCGCAGCTGCACCGACAGGCGGCCGTCGACCTTGGTGTGGCCGGTGAACAGCGCCGCGGCGACGCAGGCCTCGCCGAGCAGTTCGGTGGCCGCGACGGGATAGCTGGCGCGGCTGAGGATCTCGCGCCACGCCTGGCCGAGCTCGACATGCACCCCGCGCACGCCGGCCGCCGGCAGCAGGAAACGGGTCAACTGGTCGTTGGCGCTCATCGCGGGCTCGCTGCGCATGGGAAGATGGCGGCAGAAGGATAGCGGGTCATCATGGTGAAGAAAGTCGAAGAACGCATAGCAATGGGGGCGCGGGCGGACGTTGCAAGTGGCGCGCCGCCGGCGCGGCCGCGATCGCGGTGGCGGCGCTGGGGCCGCTGGCTGCTGGCCGCGCCGCTGTTGTTCGCCGCGGCGAGCGTATTGCAGGTGGCGGTGCTGCGCTTCGTCGATCCGCCGTTCTCGGCGATGATGGCCGAGCGCCAGCTGCGCGCGTGGGGCCAGGGCGAATGGTCGTTCCGCATCGCCTACGACTGGCGCGACGCGCAGCAGATCGCCCCCAGCCTGCCGATCTCGCTGGTCGCCGCCGAGGACCAGCGCTTCCCGCTGCACCACGGGTTCGACCTGGACGCGATCGAGAAGGCGCGCGACCACAACGCGCGCGGCGGGCGCCTGCGCGGGGCCAGCACGATCAGCCAGCAGGTCGCCAAGAACCTGTTCCTGTGGCAGGGCCGCAGCTGGATCCGCAAGGGCCTGGAAGCCTGGTACACGGTGTTGATCGAGGCGCTGTGGTCCAAGCAGCGGATCCTGGAGGTCTATGCCAACGTCGCCGAGTTCGGCGACGGCGTGTACGGCGCGCAGGCGGCGGCGCGCCGCTTCTGGGGCAAGGACGCGGCGCGGCTGAGCCCGGCCGAGAGCGCGCGCCTGGCCGCGGTGCTGCCGGCGCCGCAGCGCTACAGCGCGGCGCGGCCGGGGCCGTACGTGCAGCGCCGCGCGAACTGGATCCAGCGCCAGGCGCGGCAGCTGGGCGGGCCCGGCTATCTGCACGCGCCGGCGCGCTAGCTGGTGAACGCCGGACCGGCTCCGTACCATCGGCCGATGGAACCCGAGCGCCTGACCGTCGTCGTCACCGCCTTCAACGAGGCGCAGACCCTGCCGTTGCTGCATCCGCGGATCCGCGCCGCGATGGACGGGCTGGACGGGATCGAGGGGCGGGTGCTGTACGTGGACGACGGCAGCCGCGATGCGACCTGGGAGGTGATGCGCGCGCTCGCCGCGCAGGACGAGCGCGTCGGCGTGCTGCGGCTGTCGCGCAATTTCGGCAAGGAATCGGCGCTGACCGCCGGGCTGGATTTCGTCGAGCACGGCGCGGCGATGATCCTGGACGCCGACGGACAGGATCCGCCGGAGCTGATCCCGCAGTTCGTCGCGCGCTGGCGCGCCGGTTTCGACGACATCTACGGCACGCGCGTGGCGCGCGAAGGCGAGAGCTGGCTCAAGCGCAGCACCGCCTCGTTGTTCTACCGGGTGATCGGGCGGCTGTCCAAGACGCCGATCCCGGCCGATACCGGCGATTTCCGCCTGCTGTCGCCGCGCGCGTTGGGCGCGTTGAAGCAGCTGCGCGAACGCCACCGCTTCATGAAGGGCCTGTTCGGCTGGGTCGGTTTCCGCCAGGCCGCGCTGCCGTACCGGCGCGCGCCGCGGCTGGCCGGGCGCAGCAAGTTCAGCCTGTGGCGGTTGTGGAATTTCGCGCTGGAAGGCATCACCAGTTTCTCCACCGCGCCGCTGCGCGTGGCCACCTATCTGGGCCTGCTGACGGCACTGTGCGCGTTCGTGTTCGGCACCTGGGTGGTGGTCAAGGCCGCGCTGTGGGGCGATGCGGTTGCCGGCTGGCCGACGATGATGGCGGTGATCCTGTTCCTCGGCGGGGTGCAGCTGATGGCGCTGGGCCTGATCGGCGAGTACCTGGGCCGGCTGTACGAGGAGTCCAAGCAGCGCCCGTTGTACCTGGTAGACAGCTGGCACGCGCCGGCGTCGGCGGGAGGAGTATCCTCGGGCCTACGAACCAGCGAACCGGGAGGCAGTGATGCGTACGGTGAGACAGCTGTTGGGCGAGAAAGGGCGTGACGTGCATACGGTGCCGCCCGACGCGGCGGTGGTGGACGCGCTGCGGCTGATGGCCGACAAGGGCATCGGCGCGGTGCTGGTGATGGACGACGAGCGGCTGGTCGGCATCCTGTCCGAGCGCGACTACGCGCGCAAGGTGGTGCTGCAGGACCGCTCGTCGGCGACCACGCCGGTGCGCGACATCATGAGCGCGAAGGTGTTCACGGTGGACCCGTCGCAGACCGTGCAGCAGTGCATGGAGCTGATGACCGGCCAGCGCATCCGCCACCTGCCGGTGGTGCAGTCCGGCGCGGTGGTCGGGGTGATCTCGATCGGCGACCTGGTCAAGGCGGTGATCGAGGAGCAGCAGCAGGAACTGGATCAGCTGCAGCGCTACATCACGAGTTGACGGGGCCGGGACTGGGGACTCGGGACCCGGAAAAGCAAGGGCGCGACATGGGCTTTTGATTTTCCGGGTCCCGAGTCCCCGGTCCCGAGTCCCGGCTCATTTCGCGTATTTGCCGCCGCAGTCGCTGTCTTCGCCGGGGCCGGTTTCCAGGGTCGCCAGCAATGCCGCCGGCGGCGCGATGGCGCCCAGCGCCAGCGCCAGCGCGCCACGTGCGCCGAGCGCCTTGAAATCGGGACGGAACGAAGGATCCTTGAAACTGCCGCCGACGCGTAGCGGCGAACGCAGCGACAGGATGCTGCGGTCCTTCGGCCGCGGCCTGAGCAGCAGGTCCAGCTGCTCCTGCTTCAGATCGATGGTGCCGCTGCCGATGATCAGCGTATCGGTGCTGTCGAACGCCAGTGCGCGCGAGTTCATCACCCCGTCCCGGACCCCGAAATCGCCGAATGCGCAGCGCACCGGGATCTCGCGATCCTTGGTGATCAGGTATTTCAACGACTCGGCGATATCCAGGCCGGCCAGTTCCATGATCAGGTTGCCGACGTGGCCCTTGCCCATGCCGATGGCGATGTTGCCGTCGGCGGTGCCGAGCATCTGCGCGATCGAGTTGCCGGTGCCGGCGATGGCGATCTCGCCGCCGATCGCGCCGGACGCCTGGTTGGCCAGCTGGGAATCCGGGAACAGGCGGCCCAGCTGCATGCCGCGCACCGAGATCTTGGCGCGCGTGGCGATGGTCGGCGCGCGCGCGTCCATGCGGATGTCCGAGCGGATGTCGCCGCCGGCGACGCCGAAGTTCAACGGTTGCAACTGCACCACGCCGTCGTTGAGCTTCAGGTGCGCGTCCATGTCGTCCAGCGGCAGCTTCTGCGCGTTGATGCGCTTGGCCTTCCAGCGCACGTCCGCATCCATCGAGCGCAGCTTGCTCAGGTTGTAGGGCGTGTTCGGCAACACCTTGTCGCTGGCCGCCAGCTTCTGCGCCTGGGCCTTCTGCTCGGCGTTGGCGGTCTCGTTGCTGCCGGTGCGCGGCGGCGCGCCGACGAAGCCGGCCAGGTCGTCGAAGTCCAGGCGCTGCGAATACAGGTCGGCGCGCAGGAACGGACGCTGCCCGCCGACATCCACCTGCACGGTGCCGGACAGGTCGCTGTCGCCGGCGCGGCCGGTGAACTTCTCGTAGCGCCAGATCTCGCCGTTGCGCTTGAGCCGGCCGTCGAGCTGGTAGGGCGGCGTGGACGGCATGGCGATGCCCAACAGCGGATAGAGGTCTTCCATGTCCGCGCCGGACAGGGCCATCTGCAGGTCGAACACGCGCAGCTGGAACGGATTGGTCAGGGTGCCGCGCATGTGCGCGCGGGTCGCGCCGGCGCTGCCGCGCAGGTCGATGCGGAACGGGTGGTCGCTGTCGCTCAGTTCCAGCGGCGAGGCGGTGCTGCCCTTGAGCGTGAACGGATTGCCGCGCCAGCGGCCCTTGCCGGCCACTTCGATCGGCGGCGCGGCATCGCCGCGGGTGCGCCGCGAGGTCAGGCTGTCGACGCTGACGTCGATATCGGTGCGGCCGGGGGCGTCGGTGAACTTCAGCCTGCCGCGCTCCACCAGCAGGCGCCCGAGCGCCGGTGCGCTGCCGCCGTCGTTGCTGCCGAAGCTCCAGTTGCCGGGCTGGCCGTCGGGGCCGGTTTCCAGCAACAGGTTCGGCTGGGTGAGGCGGATTTCGGGAATGCGCACGTTGCCGCGCAGCAGCGGCCATACCGCGAGGTCGATTTCCGCGCGCTGCGCGGTGGCCATCTGCGGCTGCTTGGCCCACGGTGCGTTGGCGAAGCTCAGGCCATCGCCGCGGATGGTGGTGATGCGTCCCAGGTCCACGTCCAGGTTGCCGGCGATGTGGAACTCGCGTCCGGTCCTGGCCTGCACCGCGCGCTCCACCGGGCCCTTGAACCAGTTCCAGTCGAACAGCAGGATGACGATCAGCAGGATCAGGACCAGCGCGCCGAGCACCAACGGCCAGCGGCGCAGGCGGCCGTCGGCGCGGCGCCAGGGCCAGGAGCGTCGGGTGGGTGGCGTTTTGGGATCGTGATCCATGCCGGCCATACTTGGGCGTTGGCTGTGCACAGGGCGCGAAAAAGCGGCCGGCGACCGCGCCGCTACAGCACCTGCGCGGTCACCGAGACGAAGTGGCAGACGCTGCCGCCGAGCACGAACAGATGCCAGATCGCATGCGAATAGCGGATCGATTCGCGGTGATAGAAATAGGTGCCCAGGGTGTAGAACAGGCCGCCGGCGAGCAACCAGCCCAGCGTCCAGTAGTCCAGCGAGGCGAGCATCGGCTTGATCGCGACCACGACCGACCAGCCCATGCCGACGTAGATGACGGTGGACAGCAGCGGGAAGCGCCCGGTGTAGAACAGCTTGAAGATCACCCCGGCGATGGCCAGGGTCCAGATCATCGCGAACATGCCCCAGCCCCACGGGCCGCGCAGCGCGATCAGGGTGAACGGGGTATAGGTGCCGGCGATCAGCAGGTAGATCGCGCAATGGTCGAAGACCTTCAGCCGGCTCTTGGCCCGCGGATGCTGGATCGCGTGGTACAGCGTGGAGGCGGTGTACAGCAACAGCAGCGCCACGCCGAACACGATGGCGCCGGCCAGCTGCCAGCCGTCGCCGTAGATGGCCGCCAGGGTGATCAGGACCGCGCCGCCGGCGAGGGCGGCGATCGCGCCGAGCCCATGGGTCACCGCGCTGGCGACCTCGTCGCGCAGGTCCAGTGTCGAGGACGCGTTCGATGAAGGAGACGAGTCTGCGTTCATGGCGAGGACGACGGGTCTGCAGTCATCCCCGCAACTTACCCCAATTGCGAGACATTCGCATCCGCGGCGCGGGTGCCGGTTGGCGCGCCGTTCAAGCGCGCCGAGCGGAAGTGTGGCTTCAGTCCAGCGCCACGCTGTGCGCGTGCTCGCGGGTCGCGGCGAAGCGCACGTCCGGCGCGCGTTCCTGCGCCAGCTGCAGGTTGACCCGGGTCGGCGCCAGGTAGACCAGTTCGCCGGCGGCGTCGATGCCCAGGTTCATCGCGTTCTTCTCGCGGAACTCCTCCAGCTTCTTGGCGTTGTCGCAATGCACCCAGCGCGCGGTGACCACGCCCACCGGCTCGAAGCTGGCATCCACGCCGTACTCGTCCTTGAGCCGGTAGGCCACCACGTCGAACTGCAGGGTGCCGACCGCGCCCAGGATCAGGTCGTTGCTCATCAGCGGGCGGAAGAACTGGGTGGCGCCTTCCTCCGACAGCTGAGCCAGGCCCTTCTGCAGCTGCTTGAGCTTGAGCGGGTCGCGCAGCCGCGCGCGGCGGAACAGCTCCGGGGCGAAGTTGGGGATGCCGGTGAACGACAGCGCCTCGCCCTCGGTGAAGGTGTCGCCGATGGAGATGGTGCCGTGGTTGTGGATGCCGATCACGTCGCCCGGATACGCCTCGGCGGCGATCTCGCGGTCGCTGGCCATGAAGGTCAGCGCGTTGGCCAGCTTCACTTCCTTGCCGGTGCGCACGTGCAGGGTCTTCATGCCGGCGCTGAAGCGGCCCGAGCACACGCGCATGAACGCGACGCGGTCGCGGTGCTGCGGGTCCATGTTGGCCTGGATCTTGAACACGAAGCCGGTCAGCTTTTCCTCGGTCGCCTGCACCTGGCGGCCGGTGGTGGCATGCGGCTGCGGCGGCGGCGCGTGTTCGGCGAAGAAGTCCAGCAGCGGCTGCACGCCGAAGTTGTTGACGCCCGAACCGAAGAACACCGGGGTCTGCTTGCCGGCGCGGTAGGCGTCCAGGTCGAACGCGTGGCTGGCGCCCTGCACCAGTTCCAGTTCGCCGCGCAGCTCGGCCAGCATCTGCTCGCCGATCCGCTCGGCCAGCCCGGGCGCGTCCAACGACGGGAAGATGGTCGAATCCTGGCGGGTGAAGTTGCGGCCCTGCTCGTACAGGTGCACTTCGCCGCTGATCAGGTGCACCACGCCCTTCAGGCGCTGGCCCATGCCGATCGGCCAGGTCACCGGCGCGCACTGGATGCCGAGCACGGTCTCCACTTCGTCGAGCAGGTCGATCGGGTCCTTGCCCTCGCGGTCGAGCTTGTTGATGAAGGTCATGATCGGCGTGTCGCGCAGCCGGCACACCTCCATCAGCTTGATGGTGCGCTCTTCCACGCCCTTGGCCACGTCGATCACCATCAGCGCCGAGTCCACCGCGGTCAGCACCCGGTAGGTGTCCTCGCCGAAGTCGGCGTGGCCGGGGGTGTCGAGCAGGTTGATGATCTTGCCTTCGTACGGGAACTGCATCACCGACGAGGTCACCGAGATGCCGCGCTCCTTTTCCAGCGCCATCCAGTCGGAGGTCGCATGGCGCGCGGCCTTGCGGCCCTTGACCGAGCCGGCCATCTGGATCGCGCCGCCGAACAGCAGCAGCTTCTCGGTCAGCGTGGTCTTGCCGGCGTCGGGGTGGGAAATGATGGCGAAGGTGCGGCGGCGCGCAGCTTCCTGGACAACATCGGACATGGCAACGGCGCCCACTGGGCGATCACGGCTACAGGGAAGGGCGGAATTATAGCGCCGCGGCGGCGGGCGCGGGTCAGCGCGCGGCGTCGGCCGGCGCCGCGGCGGCGCCCTCGCGGGCGAACTTCAGCTCGCCCAGCGTGCCGAACATGCGGAACGGGATCGATTCCAGGCGCATGCCGCGGTTGACCTGGAGCACGAAATGCAGGTGCGGCGCGGTGCTGTAGCCGGTATTGCCGGACAGCGCGATGCGCTGCCCGGAGCGCACCCGCTGCCCGGTGCGCACCTGCACGCCGTCCCACTTCAGGTGCGCGTAGACCGCCATCGTGCCGTCGTCGTGGACGATGCGGATGAAGTTGGCGCGGCCGCCGAACTTCTCCCGGTTCAGCCCGGCCTTGTCGAAATCCGACTCCACCTGCATCACCCAGCCGTCGCGTACCGCCAGCACCGCGGTGCCCTCGGGCACGGCGAAGTCGAGCGCGTAGTAGTTCTGCGCGTCGTTGTGGCTGAAGCTGCCGCCGAAGCCCTGGTCCACGCGCACCCGGCCGTATTCGAACGGCAGCCGATAGGCGTAGTCCTGCGGCTTGGCCGCGGGGTCGCCCGGCAGCGCGTCCAGCACCAGGTCGAAATGGCTGCCGTGGCGCGGGTCGTTCACGTACAGGCGCGAGACCAGCGCGCTGCCGCGCGCGGGCAGCACCGCGCGCGCGGGCAGCGCCGGCACCGCGGTGACGTTGTCGGCGCGGCGGTAGCGCAGCTCCACCTGCACCGGGCCGTACAGGCGGTTCTCGGCCCAGGCCAGCTGGCGCGCGCCCTGGCTCTCCAGGCGCAGCTGCGCCAGCGCGCCGGGCGGGTTGCGGTAGGGCAGCACGCTCGCCTGCACCGGGCCGGCCAGCTGCGGGTCCGGCGGATGGTCGGCGTAGTGGGTCACGCCATCGGCGTCCTTCCAGGCGTACAGCTTGGCCGCGGTGGCGGGCGGCGCCAGCCACAGCAGCGCGCTCGCGCCGAGCAGCCAGCGCAGGGCATGCAAGGGGCGGGACGGGGCGGCAGCCCGGCGCGCGGTCGGGCCGCGGCCGGCGCTGGCCGGGGTCGGGGGCTGGCCGGGCATCGCGGGGCTCCTGGAGCGGTGGGGTCGGGCGACGGCGGTCGCGAGGCGGGATTATGCGTCAGCCGCGATCCGTGATCCTTTCATCGCTTTATCCGAATAAAGAGATTTGACATCGGCGAACAACGCTGGCATCGTGGGGTCACCATCGAGACCGGCGGAGGGACAGGCCCTTTGATGCCGGGGCAGCCAGCGGGCGCGCAAGCGCACGTGTAGGTGCCAAATCCTGCGGGGACCACCGCGTCCGCCGAAAGATGGTTCGATCAGTGCCTTCGCACGTCGAACGCGAGCTCCGCGAAGCTCGATGGCCGTTCCTCCCCGGATACCGCCATGAGCCTCGTGAACACGCCCAGCCGCCCTCCCGTCCCCGATCCGTACGTCGCTTCCGCCGCGCCCGACGACAGCGTGATCGCGTTGCGCGGCGAAACCGCGATTGCGCTGCCGCTGCGCCATGCCGGCGTGCAGTTGCTGCGCCTGCGCTACGAACTCACTGGCCCGGCCGAGGCGCCGGTGGTGTTCGTCGCCGGCGGCATCTCCGCGCACCGCCACCTGGCCGCCAACGCCGCCTTCCCCGAGAAGGGCTGGGCCGAGGGCCTGGTCGGCGGCGGCCGCGCGCTGGACCCGGCGCAGCGGCGGCTGCTCGCGTTCGACTTCGTCGGCGCCGACGGCAGCCTGGACGCGCCGATCGATACCGCCGACCAGGCCGATGCGATCGCTGCGCTGCTCGACGCGCTGGGTATCGCCCGGTTGCACGGTTTGGTCGGCTATTCCTACGGTGCGCTGGTCGGTTTGCAGCTGGCTGTCCGCCACCCGCAGCGGCTGGGCCGGCTGGTGGCGGTCAGCGGCGCGCACCGCGCGCATCCGTACGCGGCCGCCTGGCGCGCGCTGCAGCGCCGCGCGGTGGCGCTGGGCCAGCTGCAGTGCGCGGAAAGCCACGGGCTGTCGCTGGCGCGGCAGTTCGCGATGCTCAGCTACCGCACCCCGGAGGAATTCGGCGAGCGCTTCGACGCGCCGCCGGAAGTGATCAATGGCCGCGTCCGCGTCGCCGCCGAGGACTATCTCGACGCCGCCGGCGCGCAGTACGTGGCGCGCACCCAGGTCAACGCCTACCTGCGCCTGTCCGAATCGATCGACCTGCACCGCATCGACCCGGCGGCCGTCGCCGTGCCCACCGTGGTGGTCGCGGTCGAAGGCGACCGCCTGGTGCCGCTGTCCGACCTGGTCACCCTGGTCGAGGGCCTGGGCCCGCGCGGCAGCCTGCGCGTGCTGCGTTCGCCGTACGGCCACGATGCCTTCCTGAAAGAAACCGACCGCATCGACGCGATCCTCGCCACCGCCCTGCGCACCACCGGAGCTACCGCATGAGCACTGCCCACGACAACGAACTGCCCTGTAGCGCCGCCACCGCCGCGGTGCGCGCCGGCATCGACCGCGACAGCGCCTACGGCGCGGTGACCCCGCCGATCGTGCTGTCGTCAAATTTCAGCTTCGACGGCTTCGGCAACAAGCGCCAGTACGACTACACCCGCAGCGGCAACCCGACCCGCGACCTGCTCGGCGAAGCGCTGGCCGAGCTGGAAGGCGGCGCCGGCGGCGTGGTGACCGCGACCGGCATGGGCGCGATCAACCTGGTGCTCAACGCGCTGCTGCAGCCGGGCGACCGGCTGGTGGTGCCGCACGATGCGTACGGTGGCAGCTGGCGCCTGTTCAACGCGTTGGCCAACAAGGGCCACTTCGAGCTGATCACCGCCGACCTGACCGACCCGCGTTCGCTCGCCGACGCGCTGGCGCAGGCGCCGAAGCTGGTGCTGATCGAGACCCCGTCCAACCCGCTGCTGCGCATCACCGACCTGCGCTTCGTCATCGATGCCGCGCACAAGGCCGGCGCGCTGGCCGTGGTCGACAACACCTTCCTGTCGCCGGCACTGCAGAAGCCCATCGCCTTCGGCGCCGACATCGTCATCCATTCCACCACCAAGTACGTCAACGGCCACAGCGACGTGGTCGGCGGCGCGGTGATCGCCGCCGATCCGGAACTGCACCAGCAGCTGAGCTGGTGGGCCAACGCGCTGGGCCTGACCGGCTCGCCGTTCGACGCGTTCCTGACCCTGCGCGGGCTGCGCACCCTGGACGCGCGGCTGCGCGTGCACCAGGAGAACGCGCAGGCGGTGGTGGCGCTGCTCGACGGCCATGCGGCGGTCACCCAGGTCTACTACCCGGGCCTGGCCGCGCATCCGGGGCATGCGGTCGCCGCGCGCCAGCAGCGCGGCTTCGGCGCGATGATCAGCTTCGAACTGGCCGGCGGCGAGCCGGAAGTGCGCGCCTTCGTCGACGGCCTGCGCTATTTCACCCTGGCCGAGTCGCTGGGCGGGGTGGAGAGCCTGATCGCGCATCCGGCGACGATGACGCATGCGGCGATGAGCGCCGAGGCGCGCGCGCATGCGGGCATCTCCGATGGCCTGTTGCGGCTGTCGGTGGGCATCGAGTCCAGCGAGGACCTGCTGGCCGATCTGCGGGCGGGCCTGTTGCGCGCGCAGCAGGCCGGCGAGGCGGTGGCGCGCAAACGGGTGGACGCGTGAGCCGGCTCGCCGACGACGAACTCGCGTTGCCGGCGCGCGCTGCGCCGGCCGCGCACGCGCCGCGGCTGGCCCTGCTCGGCACCGGCACCGTCGGCCGGGCGTTCGTCGCCCGCTACCAGGCCTTGCAGCAACGGCGTGCGGGCTTGCCGGCCTTCGCCTGGCTGGCCAACTCGCGCACGCGCCAGGCATGCCTGGCGGTCCCGGCGCACGCGCTGGACGCGGCCAACGCCGCGCCGCGCGGCACGCAGGCGCAGGCCCTCGAACCGGACGACCTGCGCCGCGGCGACGTGCTGGTCGATGCCACCGCCAGCGACGCCGTCGCGCAGCGGCATGCGCAGTGGCTGGCGCGTGGCGTGCACGTGGTCACCGCCAACAAGCTCGGACGCGGCGCAGCGCTGGCGCGCGCGCAGCAGATCGAGGCGGCGCGGCACGCCGGCGCCACCCACTACGGCGACAGCGCCACCGTCGGCGCCGGCCTGCCGCTGCTGAGCAGCCTGCGCGCGCTGGTCGCCGGCGGCGACCGCATCCATGCGGTGGAAGGCGTGCTGTCGGGCTCGTTGGCGTGGCTGTTCCACCGTTACGACGGCGCCCGCGCGTTCTCCGACTGCGTGCGCGAGGCCGCGGCGGCCGGCTATACCGAGCCGGATCCGCGCGAGGACCTGTCCGGCGAGGACGTGCGCCGCAAGCTGCTGATCCTGGCGCGCGCCGCCGGGCTGCCGCTGAGCGCCGAACAGGTGCAGGTGGACTCGCTGCTGCCGGCGGCGCTGGCGGCGGCTGCGCCTGCCGGGGTGGACGCGGCGCTGTCGACGCTGGATGCGCCGCTGGCCGCGCGCCTGGCGCAGGCGCGCGGCAACGGCGCCTGCCTGCGTTTCGTGGGCCGTTTCGATGCCGACGGGGCGTCGGTGGCGTTGCGCGAACTGCCGCTGGGCCATCCGCTGGCCAGCGGCGCCGGCACCGACAACCGCGTCGCCCTGCACAGCGACCGCTATCTGCGCCAGCCGCTGTTGATCCAGGGGCCGGGCGCCGGCGCGGAAGTCACTGCCGCGGCGCTGCTCGACGACGTGTTGCGCATCGCCGCCGACTGAGCGGCCGCGTGCGCCGCGGCGCGCCCGACCTCGTGTCGGAACGGGCAAAGAGAAACGCCGGCTTGCGCCGGCGTTTCGTTTTGGTGGATGGCGTTGTCGCGCCGCCTATTGCAGGCCGTTGCTGACCGCCTTGACCAGTTCCGCCTGCGGCGCATCGCCGCTGAACTCCCAGAAGAAGGCGCCGCCCAGACCCTGCGCCTTCACGTAGCCCATCTTCTGGGTGATCACGCCGGGCGTGTCGTAGCTCCAGAAGGTGCTGCCGTTGTACTTCCAGTGCGCGCCGGCGGCGTTGTCGGTATGCGAGGTGCCGGCCGCGTTCTTGAGGATCTTGTAGTCCTCGATGCCGGCCTCGTAGGTGCCCGGCGCCGGGCTGCCGCTCTGGTACAGGCCGTTGTTGACGTTGGGCACGTTGGTCCAGCCGCGCCCGTAGAAGCCGATGCCCAGATTGAGCTTGGCCGCGGGCACGCCGGCATCCAGGAACGCCTGCATCGCATCGTTGCTGTTGTAGTAGCGCTGGTCGCCGGTGGAAGGATCGGCCGGCGAATCGAACAGCGCCGAATGGTGGTTGGTGATCGGCTCGAACGCGCCGTGGAAGTCGTAGGTCATGACGTTGATGTAGTCCAGGTACGGGTGGTACTGCGCCGGATCGGTCGCGCGGATCTTGTCCACGCCGGCGCCCACCGCCACGGTCAGCAGCAGGCCGGGACGGACCTCGTTGAGCTGGCGCCGGAACTCGGCCATCAGCGCGGTGAAGTTCTGCCGGTCCTCGGCGCTGCCGCAGCTGATGCCGCAGGCGTTGGGGTATTCCCAGTCGATGTCGATGCCGTCGAACACGCCGGCCGCGGCCGCCGCGCCGCCCGCGCCATCGGTGACCGGCAGGTTGCCGCGGATGTAGGCGTCGATGCACGAGGCCACGAAGGCCTGGCGGTTCTCCGGACGCGCGGCGCTGGAGAAACCGCGCGACCAGGTCCAGCCGCCCAGCGAGATCAGCACTTTCAGGCCGGGATGCTTGGCCTTGAGCTTCTTCAGCTGGTTCCAGTTGCCGCGCAGCGGCTGGTCCCAGGTGTCGGCCACGCCGTCGACGCTCTGCGCGGCCGCGAACGACTTGGTGTAGTCGGCGAACGCATCGCCGCCGGCGCCGGTGTTGGGGTCGGACGGCTGCACCACGCCCACTTCGCAGCGGTTGTTGCGCACGTTGCCGAAGGCGTAGTTGATGTGGGTCATGTAGTTGGCCGAGCCGCTCTTCTCGATGTCGGCGACCTGGTAGTTGCGGCCGTAGATGCCCCACTGCACGAAGTAGCCGATGACCCGCTTGCCGCCGCCGCCGCCGGACGGCCGGGTGCGCACGCTCAGCGCCGCGCTGCTGGCCGAGGCGTTGCCGGCGTTGTCGCGCGCGGCGACCTGGTAGCTGTAGCTGGTGTCGGCGGCCAGCGCCGAGTCGGTGTAGGCGGTCGCGGTCGGCGAGCCGACCAGCGCGCCGTTGCGGTAGACGCGGTAGCCGGCGATGCCGCTGCCGCCGGCGTTGTCGCTGGCCGCGTTCCACGACAGGGTGACGCTGCTGCTGGTCTGCGTGGCCGAGGCCAGGCCGGTGGGGACGCTCGGCGCGGTGGTGTCGGTGGGCGGGGTGCCGATGACGGTGATGCTGCGCGCCGCCGAGGTCGCGTTGGCGCCCTGGTTGTCGGTCGCCACGGCGGTCAGCTGATGGCTGCCGGCGCTGGCGTTGCTCCAGGTGACGCCGTAAGGCGCGCTGGTGTCGCTGCCCAGCGAAGTGGCGCCGCGGAAGAACTCGACCTTGGCGATGCTGCCGTCCGCATCCGCTGCGTTCGCCGACACGGTGATCGCCGCGCCGCTGGAGAAGCTCGCGCCGCTGGCCGGTGCGGTCAACGCCACGGTCGGGGGCTGGTTGCCGGTGGCGCTGCAGGTGCCCAGGTCCTGATACCAGCCGCAACTGGTGCAGTAGGTGGGCGCGGCGTTCCATATCTGCGTGGTGGCCTGGTACAGCTTGCCCTGGAAGACCAGCTTGTCGCCGCTCTGGTAGATCCTGGCGGCGTCCCATTGGGCGATGCCGCTGCAGGACACGGATTGCGCCCGTGCCTGGCTCGCGAATGCGACAAGGGCGGTACAGCACAACAACCACGGTAGAGCGAATTTCACGTTCATGGTGAAACCTCCTGTCCTGTGCGATGTGGCCAACGGATCTTCGGAAAGCAGCCGGAAAGCCCCGTACTGGCTGCATTCCAGCGCCACTGGTGGGTGGCCGGCGCCATGGGTGCGGGCCGCCTCCTCTGCGCTGGAGAGGGGACCGTCGACTGCGGTGATAACGTTGTCAATTGCCCGCGAGAAACAACCGGGGTTGCTATCACAGTAATAGTTGACAACGTTGGGTCCGGCGCGCCTGCACGGCGGCCGATGGCGCCATCAATGTTGCAGGGCGCAAGCGCAGCGCGCGCCCGGCAGGCGGCGCAGAGCCGCTCGGCGGGTCACCGGCGGGCACAGGCGGGCCTTGCCCTTCTGCGCAGGGACCTCAGCGCGACAGCGCGTCCAGCAGCGCGGCGTTGAACCGACGCGGGTCCTGCACCTGCGGCGAGTGGCCGAGTTCGGCGAATTCGACCAGCCGCGCGTTGGCGATCGCCGCCGCGGCGCGTTTGCCCAGCGCCGGGTAATCGCCGAGCCGCGCCTTCACCGCGTCCGGGGCCAGCGCCTTGCCGATCGCGGTGTTGTCCTTCTGGCCGATGAACAGCGTGGTGGCCACCTTCAGTTGCGGCAGCTCGTAGACCACCGGCTGGTTGAACACCATGTCGTAGGTCAGCGCCTGGTTCCAGGCCACGGCCTGCTTGCCGGGGCCGGCGTACATGCCGGCCTGCATGCGCGCCCAGCGCTCGAATGCGGGCGTCCACTGGCCCGCGTAGTAGGTGCGGAGCTGGTATTGCTTGATGCTGTCGAAGCTGGTCTTCAGTTCGCTCTGGTACCACGCGTCCACGCTTTGCCACGGCACGCCCAGCGCCTTCCAGTCCTCCAGCCCGATCGGATTGACCAGGGCCAGGTGTTCGGTCGCCTGCGGATACATCAGCGCATAGCGGATCGCCAGCATGCCGCCCATCGAATGGCCGACGACCGCCGCGCGCTCGATGCCGAGCTGTTGCAGCAACGCACGGGTGTTGGCGGCCAGCTGCGCGAACGAGAACTGGTAGGCCGCCGGCTTGCTCGACTTGCAGAAGCCGACCTGGTCCGGCGCGATCACCCGGTAGCCCTGCGCGTGCAGCGCGGCGATGGCGTCCTCCCAGGTCGCGGCGCAGAAGTTCTTGCCGTGCAGCAGCACCACCGTGCGTCCGTTGGGCCGCTGTGGGCGCACATCCATGTACGCCATCTGCAGCGTCTGCTGCTGCGAGGTGAAGCGGTATTGCTGCACCGGATGCGGATAGTCGAACCCTTCCAGTTGCGGACCGTAGGTGGCCGGCTGCGCCGCGGCCGACCACGGCAGCATGGCGAGGGCGGAGGCGAACAGGGCGTATGGGCGCATGGCGAAAAGGGGCGGTGTGAGGGGGGAGCCCGCACTCTAAGCCATCGGCGCCGGGCGCCGTCAATGCGCCGGCGTTTTCCTACGCAAGCGTTGCGGCCGGCGAAGCGGTGGGAGCAGTTTCGGTCGCGACCGGGCCACCGATGGGGCCCATCGCCACCGATGCCGCCGGCGACGAGCGCCATCTCGGACGTGCATCGCCTAGCGCCTAGCGGTGCATCAGGGTCAGGCAGGCATGGTGCTGCATGCGGTCGGCCGGTTCCTGCAGCGCCGCCAGCACCTGCTCGACCTGGGCGCCGAGCACCGGGCGGTACGCGGCCCAGCCGTTGCGTCCGTTGGCCTTGGCCTGGTACAGCGCGCGATCGGCGAGGATCAGCAACTGCTCCCAGCCCAGCTTGTGGTCCGGGTCGTGCACGAACGGGAACTCCGCCAGGCCGATCGAGCAGGTGACCTGGCCGATGCGACCGTGGTCGAATTCGAACGGATGCGCGGCGATCGCCCGGCACAGGCGCTCGGCGGCCACGCCGAGGTTCTCGCGCGGCGCCGAGCGCAGCACCAGCAGGAATTCCTCGCCGCCCCAGCGCACCACGTAGTCGCTTTCGCGGGTCAGGCTGACCAGCAGCCGGGCCATCTGCTGCAGTACCGCATCGCCGGTGTGGTGGCCGCCGCTGTCGTTGATCGCCTTGAAATGGTCGACGTCGATCAGCGCGAACACCATGCCCGCCGCCAGCGTGTCCTGGTCGTTGGCGGCCATGCGCCGGTACAGCGCGATGTCGCTGGGGATGTGCAGCGACAGGTAGCGTCGGTTGCGCAGCTGGGTCAGCTCGTCGGTGAAGCTGGCTTCCTGCAGGCGCTGGTTGGCTGCCTGCAGGGCTTCGGTGCGTTCGTGCACCAGCCGCTCCAGCCCTTCGCGCTGGCGCCGGTTGACGATGCGCGCCACGCGGACGCCGAGCAGCACCAGCGCAACCAGGCCCAGTCCGAGCAGCAGGCGCGAATACAGCGTCTCGTGGAAGCGCGGCCGGATCCGGAACGGCAGGCGCGCCGGGCTGTCCGCCCATACGCCGGCATTGTTGCTGCCGGTGACCTCGAACACGTAGTCGCCGCCGGGCAGGTTGGTGTAGCTGGCGCTGCGCTGGCGGATGTCCTCGGGCATGCGCCAGTCGGTGTCGTAGCCGAGCAGGCGGTATTTCAGCTCCACGTTCTCCGGCGCCTGGAACGAGGCGGCGGTGAACTCGAAATCCAGGTCGCGCGCGTCCACCGGCAGGGGCTGGCCGAGCAGCGCCTGCGGCAGCTGCCAGCGGCCCTGCACGCGCACCCGCTCCACCCGAGGCCGCGGAGGCACGGCGTTCTTGACGATGCTGGCGGTGTCCATCGCCACCACGCCGTCGCGGCTGGGCAGCCATAGCGTGCCGTTCTCGATGAAGCCCTTGCCGTTGCCGGCGCCGTTGCAGCACAGGCCCTGCACGCCGCCGTGGCGCTGGCCGCGCTCGTTGAGCAGCAGCTCGGCATGCAGTTCGGTCGCCGGTGCGCGGATGCGCGCGAGCAGGTTCTTCAGCGGCATCCGGTACACGCCGCGCATGCCGGCGACCCAGACGGTGCCGCGGCCATCGTCGGTGATGAAGAACGCGGTGTTGCCGGGCAGGCCGTCGGCGTCGTCGAACATGGTCCAGCGTTGGCCGTCGAACACCCACAGCTGCTCGGACAGGGTGCCGACCAGCAGCTGGCCGCCGGGCAGTTCGTGCAGGGCGGTGATGTCGGCGTCGGCCAGCGGCGAACCGGGCGCGCTCAACGCATGCATGCGCTCGCCGCGCAGTTCGTACAGGCCGGACTGCGAGCCGACCAGCAGGCGCCCGTCGCGGGTTTCGCGCAGCAGGCGCACGCGCGCGTCGCGCAGCCCGTCGGCGGTGCCGTAGCGGCGCAGCCGCGCGCCGTCGGCGCGGAACACCCCGTCGCTGGTGGCGAACCACAGGCGCTGCGCGCGGTCGCGGACGATGCCGTTGACCTGCAGTTCGCGCAGCGGCGCGAGCAGCGGCGGCGTAGTGGCCTTGCCGTCGCGGTACAGCAAGGCGCCGCGGCGGGTGCCGATCCACAGCTGCCCGCGCTCGGCCAGCAGCGTGTAGGCGTCCTCCTGCGGCAGCTGCTCGCGGCGCAGCACCTGCTCGAAGCGGCCGTCGCGCAGCCGCGCCACGCCGCTGGCGGTGCCCACCCACAGCGAGCCGTCGGGATCGCGCGCCAGCGACCACGCCAGCGCGTCGTGCAGGCCTTCGTAGCGGCTGTAGCGGCGGGTCCAGCCGTCCCACAGCCGGATCACGCCCTTCCAGCGGCTGCCCAGCCACAGGTTGCGCTCGCGGTCCTCGAAGATCGCGCTGACTCCCAGGCCGCGGTCGCTCTCGGCATAGCGTTCGACGATGCGGCCCTGGCGCAGGCGCAGCAGTTCTTCGGGCAGTCCCACCCACAGGTTGCCGTCGCGGTCCTGGAACAGGGCTTCCACCGGCCGGCGGTTGGCGTCGGCGGCGCCGGCCAGGCGCTGCCAGCGCTCGCCGTCGCGGAACAGCAGCCCGTCGCGGGTGCCGGCCCACAGCCGGCCCTGCGCATCGAGCAGCTGCCGCACCGGCGCCTGGCGCGCGTCCTCAGGCAACGGCAGCGACTGGCCCTGCCCGCCGCCGGCGGGGTAGCGCAGCACCGCGCCGCGGCTGCCCACCCACAGGCCGTCGGCGCGCGGCAGCAGCGCGTACGCGCCGTCGGCGAGCCGGTGGCGCAATTGCAGTTGCTCGCCGACCACCGCATAGACGCCCTGTTGCGCGGCGACCAGCACCGTGCCCTGGTCGTCGATGGCGATGGATTCGATGTTGAGCAAGGGCGCCTGCGGGTCCTGCGGGCGCAGCGTGCTGAAGCCGCCGTCGCGGTAGCGCGCCAGCCCGCGGTAGGTGCCGATCCAGAGGCTGCCGTCCGGGCCCACCCGCAGCGCCTTGATCATGGTGCCGGGCAGGTGCGCGGGCGCGCTTTCGCTGAACGAGGTCATGCGCACGCCGTCGAAGCGCGCCAGCCCGCCCATGGTGCCGATCCACAGATAGCCGTCCGCGTCCTGCGCCAGCGCCGCCACGCTCAGCTGCGGCAGGCCCTGCTCCAGGCTCCACTCGTCGCGCTCGTAGTGGTTGAACTGCTTGTCCGGCTGCAGTGCGGCGGCGGGCGCGGCGGCCAATAGTCCTGCGCCCAGGAACAAGCCTAGCTTGAGCGCGAGCGTGCACCAGAAAGCAGGACGAGGCGGCGAGGGCATTCCAGTGCCGGGTTGGCGAGTTGGCAAACCTGCTATCGGCACGGAACGGCGGATCTTTATCCGGAGCGGGCCGCGCAGGGTCGTCTGCGCGCCGCAACGCCGCCGTGAAGGCGGGCCGGGCGCCCGCGGCGGACGCCGGTCAGCATTCGATGACGTTGACCGCCAGCCCGCCGCGGCTGGTTTCCTTGTACTTGTCCTGCATGTCGCGGCCGGTGTCGCGCATGGTCTTGATCACCTTGTCCAGCGACACCTTGTGCTTGCCGTCGCCGCGCATCGCCATGCGGCTGGCGTTGATCGCCTTCACCGCGCCCATCGCGTTGCGCTCGATGCACGGGATCTGCACCAGCCCGCCGATCGGATCGCAGGTCAGGCCGAGGTTGTGCTCCATGCCGATCTCGGCGGCGTTCTCGATCTGCCCGGCGGCGCCGCCGAGCGCGGCGACCAGGCCGCCGGCGGCCATCGAGCAGGCCACGCCGACCTCGCCCTGGCAGCCGACCTCGGCGCCGGAGATCGAGGCGTTCTCCTTGTACAGGATGCCGATCGCCGCGGCGGTCAGCAGGAAGTCGAAGATGCGCTGCTCGCTGCTGCCCGGGCAGAAGCGGTCGAAGTAGTGCAGCACCGACGGGATGATGCCGGCCGCGCCGTTGGTCGGCGCGGTGACCACGCGGCCGCCGGCGGCGTTTTCCTCGTTGACCGCCAGCGCGTACAGGTTGACCCAGTCCAGCGTGGTCAGCGGATCGCGCATCGCCGCTTCCGGCTTGGACGACAGTTCGCGGTACAGCGCCGGCGCGCGCCGCGATACGTTCAGCCCGCCGGGCAGGGTGCCCTCTTCGCGGATGCCGCGCGCCACGCAGCTCTGCATCGCGTTCCAGAGCTCGCGCAGGCCGTCGCGGATCTCGTCCTCACTGCGCCAGCATTTCTCGTTCTCGAACATCAGTTCGGCGATGCTCAGGCCGCTGCGCGCGGCCTGCGCCAGCAGTTCGTCGCCGCTCTTGAACGGGTAGGGCAGCGGGGTCTCGTCGGCGACGATGCGGTCGTCGGCGGCGTCGTCCTGGTTGACCACGAAGCCGCCGCCGACCGAGTAGTAGTCGCGCGTGGCGATCACCGACTCGTCGGCGGCGTAGGCGGTGAAACGCATGCCGTTGGTGTGGTAGGGCAGCTTCTGCCGCTTGTTCATCGCCAGGTCGCGCTTCTCGTCGAAGGCGATCTCGTGCCGGCCGAGCAGGCGCAGGCGCCTGTCGGCGCGGATGCGCTGCAGCGCCGCAGGAATGATGTCCGGATCGATCTGGTTGGGCAGGTGCCCTTCCAGGCCCATCAGCAGGGCCTTGTCGGTGCCATGGCCGCGCCCGGTCAACGCCAGCGAGCCGAACACCTCCGCGCGCAGCCGCACCACCTCGTGCAGCCGCCCCGCATCGTCCAGCCAGCGCTGCACGAAGCGCGCCGCGGCGCGCATCGGTCCGACGGTATGCGAGGAACTCGGCCCGATGCCGATCTTGAACAGGTCGAACGTGCTGACTGCCATGCTTGCCGAAGGGTGAGCGTAAAGACCGCTATTCTAAGCTTCCGCTCGTTCGCACATGACCCGCAGTGCAGCATTGGGAGTCCACGTTCATGCTACTGACCCTGTTCCAGCGCGACGACTGCCATCTGTGCGACCTGGCGCTGGCGGTGCTGGCGCAGGCGCGCGCGCCGGAGTTCGACAGCGTGTTCATCGATGGCGATCCGGCGCTGGAAGTGCGCTACGGCGAGCGCGTGCCGGTGCTGCGCGATGCCGGCGGCCGCGAACTGGAATGGCCGTTCGATGTGGCGCGGCTGGGCCAATGGCTGGCGCCGCGATAGCGCAGCGCGGGCGCCTCGCCCGCGGCGCGACGCCCGCGTGGCTGCACGGACGCTTGCGCGGTGTGGTCGCGCCGGACCGTCGCCTGCATGCCGGGGCGCTCCGGTCCGGGTCGCTGCAATGCCCGCCGCGACGAATCCCTGCCTTCTGCGCGCATAAAAAAAGCGGCGGACCCGACGAGTGGTCCGCCGCCCAGCGGCCGGGCGTTCGCGCCGGCCAGTGGCGACTCACTTCGCCTTGAACACGACCTTGGTGCTGATCGCGGTTTCGTTCGGGATGGTGCCGGTGTCGGCCCAGTCGCCGCCGCCCACGCCGAAGTCCAGGCGCTTGACCACCGCCTTGCCGGCCAGCACCGGTTGCGCCCCCGGGGTCCAGGTGAAGGTCAGGGTCACCGGCTTGCTGACCCCGCGCAGTTCCAGGGTGCCATCAGCCGCGTACTGGTTGCCGCCCAGCGCGCGGAACTTGCTGGCGCTGTAGCGCGCGGTGGCGAACTTGGCCACGTTGAAGAAATCCGCGCCCTGCAGCGTGGAGTCGCGGTCGGCATTGCCGCTCTTGGCGCCGGCCAGCGGGATGGTGACGTCGAGCTTGGAGGCGGCCAGGTTGGCCGGGTCGAAGCTGAGCTTGGTGTCGAAGCCGGGGAATTGGCCGGTGAACACCTCGCCGTCGTACTTGCTGGCGAACACCAGGCTCGAGCCCGGCGCCTGCACGTAGTCGGCGGCCAGCGCCGGCGCGGTGGCGAACATCGCCACCAGGCTGGCGGCGACGGCGGCGGGGGAAGCGAAACGGGACGACATCGGACGACTCCTCAGGATTTGGGGGAAAGCCAGCCGCGCGGCAGCATCCGCGCCAGCGTGGCATCGCGTTGGAACAGGTGGTGGTAGAACGCGGCGGCCGCATGCGCCACCACCACCGCGATCAGCAGCCAGAAGCCCCATTCGTGCACGCCGTGCGCCAGGTCGCGCAGGCGTTCGTCGGGGGCGCTGAGCTTGGGCACGGCGACCAAGCCGAACCAGCGGAACGGGCGCAGCCCGCTGGCCGAGTCGTACAGCCAGCCGGACAGCGGCATGGCGAAGATCAGCACGTACAGCAGCACATGGGTGGCGCCGGCGATGCGCTCCTGCCAGCGCGGCGTGCCCGGCACCGGCTGCGGCGCGCCGGCGTACAGGCGCCAGCCCAGCCGCGCGATCACCAGCGCCAGCACCGACAGGCCCAGCGACTTGTGCGCGGTGTACACCCAGAAGTACTTCGGCGTCTTCGGCAGTTCGCCCATGACCAAGCCGACCACGCCCAGCAGCAGGATCAACAGGGCGATCAGCCAGTGCAGGGTCTGGCTGACGCCGCCCCAGCGTTCGGTGTTCTTCATGGCGACGGCTCCTGCGTGGGGTCCGGTGCAACCGGCGGATCGGTGGGGGCGGCTTGGGCCGGATCGTCGCGTTCGGCGCGGCCCTGGCGGGTGGCCTCGGCTTCGATACGCAGCTCCACGGTGGCGCCGATCATCGACGGCCAGGCATCGATGCCGAAGTCGGCGCGCTGCAGCGTGGCGGTGGCGGAGAAGCCCACGGTGCGCCGGAACGGCGGCAGCGGATGCCGCTTGAGCGCGTTGAGGGTCACCTCCAGCGCGATCTCGCGGCTGACCCCGTGCAGGCTCAGTTCGCCGAACACGCGCGCGTGGGTGGCGTCGATCGGCTCGATCCGGGTGGAGACGAACCGCGCCTCGGGGTAGCGCTCGCCGTCGAGCAGGTTGCGCGCCAGCGCGGCGCGGTTCCACTTCTCGTCGCCCAGGTCGAGCCGCTGCAGCGGCACCTGCGCCTGCAGGCGCGCGCTGGTCCAGTCGTCCGGATCGAACACCAGGGTGCCGCTGCTGCCGGAGACCGTGCCCAGCGCCTTGGAGAAACCGGCGTGCTCGATCGCGAACAGCACGCGGGTGTGCACCGGGTCCAGCGCGTACTGCGCCGGCGCGGCCAGCGCGGTGGCGGACGGCAGCGTCAGCAGCAGGGCGAGCGCATGGCGCTGAAGCATCGGAAGGGGCCGCGGAAGAGGTAGGCGGATTCTAGGCCCAGTCGGGGCGCTTGCGCCGGCGCGGGACGCAACGGTTCGTTGCGCGGCGCGCGGCGAGTGATTTTGCAGGCGCCTCCGCGGTATAAGGACGCTGCCGCGACAGGACGCCGGCGCGATCGGCGCGTGCGCGCGGTGCGTTGCCGGCGGTGTGCCGGCGTTCACCCGCGCCGACCGGCCAACGCCCCAGGAGTAGCTACCGATGCACACACCCCGTCCCCGGCGCCTGCGGCGCGGATGGACGCTCGCGCTCTGCCTGCTGGCCGGCTGGTATGCGCTGGCCGCCGCCGCGGTGCCGGAACTGCCGCGGTTCCGCGTGCTCGGCGCCGAGCAGGGCCTGCCGTCCAGCGAGATCTCGCGGCTGGGGCTGGATCGGGACGGCTACCTGTGGGTGGCCAGCGGCGACGGCCTGGCGCGCTACGACGGCCGCGAGTTCCGTACCTGGCGCCACGAGCCGGACGACCCGCAGTCGCTGCGCTGCAACTACGTGCAGGAACTGCACGTGGATGCGCGCAACCGGGTCTGGGTCGCCTGCGAAGGCGGCGGGCTGAGCGTGCTCGACGCCGAGCGGCGCGGCTTCCGCCATTTCAACATGGCCACGCAGCCGGCGATGCGCAGCGACGAGGTGTTCGCGATCGCCAGCCGCGGCGAGGACGTGTTCTTCGGCACCTACAGCGGCGGCCTGTACCGGGTACGGGACGGTGGCGGGCTGCAGCGCGTGCGCGCTGGCGAGCCGGCGGTCGATGCGATGCTCGACAGCGCGATCGTGACTCTGGCCTTCGATCGTGCCGGGGTGCTGTGGGTGGGCACGGTCAAGGGCCTGGTCCGCTACGACGGCAAGCGTGCGCTGGCGTACCGGCTCGCCGACGGCACCCAGGCGCGGCAGGCGATCATCTCGATCACCGCGTTGCACGACGGCCTGTGGGTCAGCGCCAACACCGGCCTGTTCCGGCTCGATCGCGCCGGCCGCTGGCACCGTGCGGACTGGATCGGCCCGCTGCAGCGGGCGGTGCTGACCATCGGCGAGGACGGCGCCGGCGGCTACTGGGCCGGCAACGGCGAAGGGCTGTGGCACAAGCCGGCCGATGCGGCGATCCGGCGGATCAGCGAAGGCGATGCGGCGGTGTCCGGCGCCAACGTGGTGGCCAGCCTGCTGCGCGACCGGGAAGGCGGGCTGTGGGTGCCGCTGCCCACGCGCGGCCTGGGCTACCTGCGCCCGGACTGGCGGCGGCTGGCGGTGCTCGGCCCGGCGCAAGGGCTGCCGGCCGACATCTATGGCGGGCTGGCGCCGGCGCAGGGCGGCGGGGTCTGGCTGGGCGGCGCCGGCGGTAGCGTCTACCGGCTGGACACGCGCAGCGGCGCGCTGACCGCGCCGGCCTGGGATGGCCCGATCGGCGACCGGCTGATGTCGCTGCTCGAGGACCGCAACCGGCAGCTGTGGCTGGGCGGCAGTTCGACGCTGGCGCGCGGGCCGGCCGCGGGCGGTGCGCTGCGGCGCTGGGGCCGCACCCCGGGCAGCCCCGATCCCACGCCCGAGCTCGGCAACAACGCCTGGCTGCGGCAGGGCGCCGACGGCACGCTGTGGGACGCCGCGCCGGGCTTCGGCGTGCAGCTGCGCGCCACCGGCGATGGCCGGGTGCTGGACAACATCCCCGCCGGCCAGCGTGGCCTGGCCGGCGCCGACATCGCCGCCTTCGAACTGAGTCCGGACGGCGTGCCGTGGCTGGCGGCCGAGCGTTTCCAGTACTGGGACGCCGGCGCCGGGCAGTTCCGCACCCCGGCCGAGTTCGGCCAGGAGCGGGTGCAGTCGTTCGCCTTCGCCGACGCGCGCACGCTGTGGCTGCACCGCCGCTCCGGACTGGAGCAATGGCGCCGCGACGGCGGGCGCTGGCAGCGCGTGCGCCGCTATGCCGGCGCCGACGGCGTGCCGGCCACCGAGTCCAGCGGCCTGGCCGTCGATGCGCAGGGGCGGGCCTGGCTGGCGATGCGCCGCGGCCTGTTCCGGGTGGATCCGCGGCAGGCGGTGCCGGTGCGCGGGTTCGGCACCCGCGACGGCCTGGGCAGCCAGGAACTGGTCAATCGCGGGCTGCTGCTGGGCGCCGACGGCGTGCTGGTCGCCGCCGCCGCCGACGGCACGGTGGCGCTGCTGGACACGCAGCAGCCCGATCCGCCGCCGGTGCCGCTGGCGCTGAGCGTGGAGAGCGTGCAGGTGCGGCGCGGCGAGACGCCGGTGACGCTGCCGCGCGATGGCGGCTTCGTGCTGCGGCCGCAGGACCGCGACCTGCGCGTGGTCGCGCGGCTGCTGTCGTTCGTCGATCCGGAAGGGCACGCGTACCGCTTCCGCCTGCACGGCTACGACCGCGACTGGGTGATGGTGGGCGCAAGCGGCGAGCGCACGCTGCCGCAGCTGCCCGCCGGCGACAACGTTTTGGAGATCCAGGCCCGGACCCGCGACGGTGCCTGGTCGCCGTCGCTGCGGATCGATTTCCGCATGCGCCCGCCGTGGTGGCGCAGCGCCTGGGGCGTGGCCGCGCTGGCGGTCCTGCTCGCGCTGTCGTTGCTCGGTTCGCTGCATGCCTACCGCCGGCGCCTGCGCCGGCAGCACGCCTGGCAGCTGGCGCTGCACAAGCAGGAAGTGGCCGAGCAGGCGTCGCTGGCCAAGACCCGCTTCCTGGCCATGCTCGGCCACGAGGTGCGCACGCCGATGACCGGGGTGCTGGGCATGAGCGAACTGCTGCTGACCACGCCGCTGGATGCGACCCAGCGCGGCTACACCGAATCGATCCGCCGCGCCGGCACGCACCTGCTGCATCTGGTCAACGACGCGCTGGACCTGGCGCGCATCGAAGCCGGCCGGCTGCAGCTGGACCCGCACCCGTTCGACCTGCAACTGCTGCTGGCCGAGGTGGTGAACCTGATGGCGCCGCTGGCGCAGGCGCGCGGGCTGCACTTCCAGTGCCAGGACGCGATGCCCGGCGCGTGCATGGCCACCGGCGACGTGGTGCGGGTGCGGCAGATCCTGCTCAACCTGCTCGGCAACGCGATCAAGTTCACCGACAGCGGCGGCGTGATGCTGCAGCTGGCGCCGCTGCACGCGCCACCGGCGCAGGGCCTGTGCTTCGAGGTGATCGACACCGGCCCGGGCATCAGCGCCGAGCAGCAGACGCGGCTGTTCAAGCGCTTCGAGCAGGGCGAAGGGCCGCGGACCGCCGCGCGCTATGGCGGCAGCGGACTGGGCCTGGCGATCAGCCAGGAGCTGGCGGCGGCGATGGGCGGGCGCATCCAGGTCGACAGCCGGCTCGGCCACGGCGCGCGTTTCCGCGTCGAGCTGCCGTTGCCGTGGCAGCCGCGCGACGGCGCCGAGGCCGGCGACGCCGTGCCCGCGCCGCGGCCGCAGGCGCCGCTGCAGATCCTGCTGGTCGAGGACGAGCCCACCGTCGCCGAGGTGATGAGCGCGCTGCTGCGCGCGCGCGGGCATCGCGTGGTGCACGCCGCGCACGGGCTGGCGGCGCTGACCGAGGCCACGCAGGCCACGTTCGACGTGGCGCTGCTGGACCTGGACCTGCCGGGCCTGGACGGCCTGGCGCTGGCGCGGCAGCTGCGCGGGCTCGGCCACGATTTCGCGCTGATCGCGGTGACCGCGCGCTCGGACGCCGAGGCCGAGGCGCAGACGCGCGCGGCGGGCTTCGTCGGCTTCGTGCGCAAGCCGGTGACCGGCGACATGCTCGCCGAGGCGATCTACGCCGGCCTGGCCGCCGCTTCGGCGCCGCCGGCATCCGCCGCCGATCGCTAGCGGAGCTGACGGCTTCGGACACCGTCGGGGCTGAAGCCCCTCCCACAGTGCACCCGGCCGGGCGCACCGCGAGTCCCTGTGGGAGCGACTTCAGTCGCGACGAACGCAGCGAGAGACCCGACGGCTTCGGACACCGTCGGGGCTGAAGCCCCTCCTACAGTGCACCCGGCCGGCGCACCGCGAGTCCCTGTGGGAGCGACTTCAGTCGCGACGAACGCAGCGAGAGACCTGACGGCTTCCGATACCGTCGGGGCTGAAGCCCCTCCTACAGTGCACCCCGGCCGGCGCACCGCAATCCCTGTGGAGCGACTCCAGTCGCGACGAACCCGGCGATAGACCGCTGCACGGCGCTCGCACGGCGGTTGCCAGCGGGCGCGGTTATCGCCGACGATGCCGCCTGGGCGCCGGGGTGGCTGACCCGGTACGCACAGGGAGATGACGATGCGGTCAGGGGGGATCTGGTTGTGGCTGCTGCTGCTGTGCGCCGGCAGCGCCGGGGCCACCGTGCCGCTGACGCCGCAGCCGCGCCAGCTCACCGTGGCCGACGGACTGCCGTCCAACAGCATCAACGGCTTCGCCGAAGACCAGCTCGGCTACCTGTGGCTGGCCAGCAGCGACGGGTTGGCGCGTTTCGACGGGCGCGGCTACCGCATCTGGCGGGTCGAGGACGGCCTGCGCGACAACAAGATCTGGACCGTGCACGTGGATGCGCAGAACCGGGTCTGGATCGGCACCCAGAACGCGGGCATGGCGATGCTGTCGGCGGACCGGCGCACGTTCCGCTTCTACGACCGCACCGACTATCCGCAGATCGGCGGCAGCACGGTCTGGGCGATCACCTCCACGCCCGACGGCAGCATCTGGTTCGGCACCTCCAGCGGCGGGCTGCACCGCCTGCTGCCCGATGGCCGCATGCAGCGCTTCATGCCGATGCCGGGCGACGAGCGCAGCCTGCCGTCGGCGATGGTCACCCATCTGGCGGTGACCAGCGACGGCACGCTGTGGGTCGGCACCCGCGGCGGCGCGGCGCGCTGGACCGGGCGCGATTTCCAGCGCCTGCCGGCATCGGCGCTGCCCGAGCAGAAGGTCAACGGGCTCACCCCCGAGCGCGAGGGCAACCTGTGGGTCTCCACGCTCAGCGGCGTGCGCCTGGTCCGCCGCGACGGCCACGTGATCGCCCCGTACTGGCACAACATGGCCAGCGAGAACGTGCTGGCGATGCTGGTGCACGACCGCAGCGGCAACCGCTGGTTCGACACCAACGACGGCCTGGGCCGCGAGAGCGAGGGCGCGCAGATCCGCAACGTGCCGCTGTACAGCGCTTCGGCGCACGGCCTGGTCAAGCCGAACTGGGCGCTGGCGTTCGAGGACCGCGAAGGCGGCCTGTGGTTCGCCAGCCCCAACACCGGGTTGTGGTACTTGCCGGCGAACTGGCGCCAGTTCTCGGTGCTGTCCTACCGCGTCGACGATCCCGGCACGGTGGCCAATCCCTACGTGCTGGCCACCGCGCCCTCGCGCGACGGCGGCATCTGGCTGGCCGGCACCCGCGGCGTGCTCGACAAGCTGGACCCGGCCACCGGCGCGGTGCGCCACCACATCATGGCGATGTTCGGGCGCAACTGGTCGCGCGCGCTCACCGAGGACCGCAACGGCCGGGTGTGGGCGGGCAGCCAGGGCGCGCTGCTGCGCTACGACCCGGTCAGCGGCGAGGTCCGGCGCTGGAACACCGGCGATGCGGTCGATGCGCCGATGCCCGGCGACGTCGATGCGGCGATGCTCAGCGGCGACGACCGGATCTGGTTGTTCAGCGATGTCGGCGGCGTGCAGGTGCGCGACCTGGAAGGGCGCGTGCTGCGTACCATCCCGCCTGGCGCCGATGGCCTGCCGCTGTCGACGACGATGGAGGAGGCCAAGGTCGGACCGCTCGGCCAGCCCTGGCTGCTGGGACTGCATGGGGTGCTGGCCTGGAATCCGGCCGCGCAGCGTTTCGAGCCGGTGCCCGGCGCGCCGGTGCGCCCGCTGAGCACCTTCACCATCACCGAGGGCAACGTGATCTGGCTGGGCAGCGTCGGCCAGCTGGAACGCTACCTGTGGGACGGCAAGCGCCTGAACCTGCTCGACCGCATCGACGGCGAACAGGAGTTCCCGGCGCTGGCGCCGAACAGCCTGGTCGTGGACGGCCACGGCGTGGCGTGGATGGGCAGCGTGCGCGGGCTGATCCGGCTGGAGCCGGCCAGCCGCGCGATCCGCCTGTACGGCGTGCACGACGGCCTGCCCAACCAGGAGTTCTATCCGCACACGCTGGCCCAGGCCAGCACCGGGCAGATCGTCGGCGGCACCCCGGACGGGCTGGTGCTGTTCGAGCCGTCGCAGGTGGTGCCGTCCAGGCGGCAGCCGCCGCTGGTGGTGGAACGGGTCGGGGTGCGGCGCGGCGAGCGCGCGCTGGACCTGACCCACACCAGCGAGATCGCGCTGCAGGAAGGCGACCGCGACCTGCACATCGTGGCGCGGCTGCTGTCCTTCTCCGACACCGAGGCCAATAACTACCGGTTCCGGCTCAGCGGCTACGATCCGGAATGGGTCGACGTCGGCGCCAGCGGCGAGCGCCTGTTCTCGCGCTTGCCGGCCGGACGCTACACGCTGGAGATGCAGGCGCGCACCGCCGACAAGGTGTGGTCGAAGGTGACCGTGCTGCGCTTCCGGGTGCTGCCGCCGTGGTGGCTCAGCCCCTGGGGCCTGGCCGGCCTGGCGCTGCTGGCGGCGCTGGCGCTGTGGCTGGCCTCGCACCTGTACCGGCGGCGCCTGCGCCGGCGCAACGCCTGGCAGCTGGCCTTGCACAAGCAGGAACTGGCCGAGCAGGCGTCGCTGGCCAAGACCCGCTTCCTGGCCACGCTCGGCCACGAGGTGCGCACGCCGATGACCGGGGTGCTGGGCATGAGCGAACTGCTGCTGGCCACGCCGCTGGATCCGAAGCAGCGCAGCTACACCGAATCGATCCGCCGCGCCGGCGCGCATCTGCTGCGGCTGGTCAACGACGCGCTGGACCTGGCGCGGATCGAGGCCGGACGCCTGGAGCTGGACCAGCAGCCGTTCGACCTGGGCCAGCTGATCGCCGAGCTGGAGGCGATGATGGGGCCGATGGCGCAAAGCCGCGGCCTGTACTTCGAACTGGACAACGCGATGCCGGCCGAGGTCTCGGCCAGCGGCGACGCGACCCGGGTGCGGCAGATCCTGCTGAACCTGCTGAGCAACGCGATCAAGTTCACCGACCATGGCGGGGTCACCTTGCGCATCGCGCCGCAGCACGAGGCCACCGGCGTGCGTTTCGAGGTCGCCGACACCGGCCCGGGCATCAACGCCGAGCAGCAGGCGCGCCTGTTCCAGCGTTTCGAGCAAGCCAATGGCCCGCGCACCGCGGCGCGCTACGGCGGCAGCGGCCTGGGCCTGGCGATCTGCCAGGAGCTGGCGGTGGCGATGGGCGGGCGCATCGACATCGAGAGCAAGCTCGGCGTCGGCACCCGCTTCGTGGTCGAGCTGCCGCTGCCGTGGGTGGAATCGGCGCCGGGCCGCGGCGCGCGCGCCGAGCGCGACGTGGTGGCGACGCGGCCGCTGCGGATCCTGCTGGTCGAGGACGACGCCACCGTGGCCGAGGTGATCAGCGGCCTGCTCAGCGCGCGCGGCCACCAGGTCACGCACGCGGTGCACGCGCTGGCGGCGCTGACCGAGGTCGCCGGCAGCCCGTTCGACGTGGCGCTGCTGGACCTGGACCTGCCGGGCCTGGACGGCCTGGCGCTGGCGCGGCAGCTGCGCGTGTTCGGCTACGAGATGCCGCTGATCGCGGTCACCGCGCGCGCCGACGCCGACGCCGAGCCGCACGCGCGCGCCGCCGGCTTCGACGGCTTCCTGCGCAAGCCGGTGACCGGGGACATGCTGGCCGAGGCGATCGAGGAGGCGCTGAAGGGGCCGGGACTCGGGACCGGGGACTCGGGACTCGAAAAAGCGTGATGTCGCGGCTGATCGTTTCGTGACTTCGTAGACCAGCCGGCGCGGCGCTCCTACGGGTCCCGAGTCCCGAGTCCCGGCTACTCCGCCACTTCCTCCACCTGCTTCGGATGCGGCCGGGTATCGGGCAACTGCCAGAAGATCAGCGTGGAGGTCAGGGTGATCGCGCCGACGCAGACGAAGGTGGCGTGCAGGGCGGCGGTGGCGCCGTGGCCGTCGCCCAGGTGGCTGTTGAACGCGGCCAGCAGGCTGCCGGCCGCGGCTGCGCCGAAGCCGGTGGCCAGCATCATCACCATCGACAGCAGGCTGTTGCCGGCGCTGGCCTGGTCGCGGTCCAGGTCGCGCAACGTCACCGTGTTCATCACGGTGAACTGCAGCGAGTTCACCGCGCCGAACAGCGCCAGTTGAAGCAGCCGCCAGCCCAGCGCCTGGCCGGCGTCGAACAGCATGAAGCTGGACATCGCCATCCCGACCAGCACCGTGTTGGTCATCAGCACCTGGCGATAGCCATAGCTTTCCACCAGCTTCACCGCCGCGCGCTTGGCGGCCATGCCGGCCAGCGCCACCGGGACCATCATCAGCCCGGCATGCATCGGGCTCATGCCCAGGCCGACCTGCAGCAGCAGCGGGATCAGGAACGGCATGCTGCCGCTGCCCACGCGCGCGAACAGGTTGCCGAGGATGCCGATGCGGAAGCTCACCACCTTGAACAGGTGCAGCGGGAACAGCGGCGCGGCGGCGTTGGCCGCGTGCAGCCAGTAGCCGATCAGCGCGGCCAGGCCGGCGATCGCCAGCAGCATCACGAACGCGTGGCGCAGGCCCAGCTCGGAGATGCCGTCCAGCGCCAGCGACAGCGCGACCATGCCGAAGGCCAGCATCGCGTAGCCGACCAGGTCGAAGCGCACGCGCTGCTCGCCGTGGAAATCCGGCATCACCTTCAGCGCGGCGACGAAGCCGATCGCGCCGATCGGCAGGTTGATCAGGAACACCCAGTGCCACGACGCCACCTGCACCAGCCAGCCGCCCAGGGTCGGCCCGACCAGCGGCCCGATCAGCGCCGGGATCGCGATGAAGCTCATCGCGCGCAGGAACTGCTCGCGCGACACCGAGCGCAGCACCGCCAGCCGCCCGACCGGCAGCAGCATCGCCCCGCCAATGCCCTGCAGCACGCGCGCGGCGACCAGGTAGGGCAGGCGCGGCGCCGCCGCGCACAGCAGCGAGCCGAGGGTGAACAGCACGATCGCGGCCAGGAAGGTGCGGCGCGTGCCGTAGCGGTCGGCGATCCAGCCCGAGGCGGGGATGAACATCGCCACCGCCAGCGCGTAGCTGAACACCACCGACTGCATCTGCAGCGGGCTCTCGCCCAGGCTGCGCGCCATCGCCGGCAGCGCGGTGTTGACGATGGTCGCATCCAGCATCTGCATGAAGATGGCCAGCGACACCAGCCACAGCAGCGGGCGGAAGCTGCGGTAGTTCGGAACGGACAACGGATCGGGGGAGGGCGCGGACATCGGCACGCACGGCAACGCGGGGGCGCCCAGGATCGCGCATATCGCGTCGCGGTGTCGTGCAGCAGCGAGCGGTTGTGGCGCGTGGTGAACAGCGCAACTCCGCTGCGATGGCGGATCGACGCGCATTGCGCACTTCCTGTAGGAGGGACTTCAGCCCCGACCGCGTCCGGAGTGTGGAGGCTATCCGTCTTCGCTCGTCGCGACTGAAGTCGCTCCCACAGGGATTTGCGGTGCGCCCGGCTGGGTGCACTGTAGGAGGGGCTTCAGCCCCGACGGGTATCCGAAGCCGTCGGGTCCACTACTTCGTTCGTCGAGGT
Source organism: Xanthomonas sp. (assembly GCF_017163755.1). Lineage (GTDB taxonomy): Bacteria > Pseudomonadota > Gammaproteobacteria > Xanthomonadales > Xanthomonadaceae > Xanthomonas_A. Next base: position 136,407 of record NZ_JAFIWC010000004.1, on the reverse strand, counting down.
TGAAACCGCTCCTACAGAGAGCTTTCGGCACGGCGACCGGGTGCACGGTGGGAGGGACTTCAGTCCCGACTGCAAGATGGCGGAAGCGCGCGTTGCCTCGCTCCGCGCATCCGATGAGCGAAAGGCGCCCATCGCTTGCGACGGCTCGGTACGCGGCTATGCCTGCGCGCGGCGGCTGTGCCGCTGCACCGCGGCGACCAGCGCGCCGACGTGCTCGGGCTGCATGTCCGGCGACAGGCCGTGGCCGAGGTTGAACACATGCCCTTCCGGCGAGCCGTTGCCGTCGGCGTAGCTTTGCAGCACGCGCTGCACCTGCGCGTCGATCGCCTGCGGCGAGCCGTACAGCATCGCCGGGTCCAGGTTGCCCTGCAGCGCGACGCGCCCGCCGGTGCGGCGCGCGGCCTCGGCCAGGTCGACGGTCCAGTCCACGCCGAGGCCTTCGGCACCGGAGGCGGCCAGTTCCTCCAGATACGGCGCGTTGCCCTTGCCGAACAGGATCAGCGGGGTGCGCTCGGCGCCTTCGCCGCGCGGCAGTTCCCGGGCGATGCGCTGCAGGTAGGGCAGCGAGAACTCGCGGTACATCGCCGGGCTGAGCACGCCGCCCCAGGTGTCGAACACCTGCAACGCCTGCGCGCCGGCCGCGCGCTGCGCGGCCAGGTAGGCGATCACCGCGTCGGTGTTGACCGACAGCAACCGGTGCAGCGCCGCCGGCTCGTTCAGGGCCAGCGCCTTGATCCGCGAATAGTTGTCGCTGCCGCCGCCTTCGACCATGTAGCAGGCCAGCGTCCACGGGCTGCCGGAGAAGCCGATCAGCGGCACGCGGCCGTCCAGTTCGCGGCGGATCACCCGCACCGCGTCCATCACGTAGCGCAGCTCGGTCTCCATGTCCGGCACGCCGAGCCGGGCGATCGCCGCCGCATCGCGCACCGGGTGCTTGAACTTGGGGCCTTCGCCTTCGACGAAGTACAGCTCCAGCCCCATCGCGTCGGGGATGGTCAGGATGTCGGAGAACAGGATCGCCGCGTCCAGCGGGAACCGCGCCAGCGGCTGCAGGGTGACCTCGCAGGCCAGCTCCGGGGTCTTGGCCATCGCCAGGAAGCTGCCGGCGCGCGCGCGCGTGGCGCGGTATTCGGGCAGGTAGCGCCCGGCCTGGCGCATCAGCCATACGGGGGTCTGGTCCACGGGCTCGCGGCGCAGCGCGCGCAGCAGACGGTCGTTCTTCAGCATCGGGGGGTTTCCTCAGCGCGGCGCGTCGGCACCGCGGGTGAACATGACCTGGAAGCCGCGCTTGAGTTGCGCGTCGCGGGCTTTCTCGAAGGCGGCGTGGGCTTCGTCCTGCAGCAGGTATTGCTCGCGCTTGAGCTGCGCGCGGCCGCCGATCTGGCCGGTTTCGCGCAGCAGTTCCCAGCCGCCGAACAAGTCCGGTTGCAGGGTCAGCTGGATGTAGCGAGGCGGCTCGTTGCCGCCGGGACGTTGCTGCAGGAAGACGCGCATGGGCCGATTGTACCGATTGCCGGGCGCGGCGACGTCGACGCGGCGTGCGCCGTTCGGGCGCGGGCAGGGCAGCGGCGGGGTGTGGCAGGGCGGTGGCAGGGTGGCGGCGTTCGCCAGGGCCGCTTCGACGAGCGTGCAGGGGGTGGCGAACCATGAAGCTACTACCCACTGCAACGCGGCCGCCGGAGCGGGGCTGAAGTCCTCCACGGTGCATCCGGCCGGCGCCCATGCAGGAGCGACTTCGGTCGCGACCGGCAAACTGCAAGACATCCGGCTTCGGAAGCGGTCGGGGCTGAAGCCCCTCCTACAGTGCCGTCCGTAACTCCTGCAGGAGCGACTTCGGTCGCGACCGGCGAAGCGGCGAGGCATGGGGCCTCCGAAGCCGTCGGGGGCCGAAGCCTCGCCATGTACCGGCCGGGGCAATGCAGGAACGACCCTCGAAGACCTCGGCATCAGCGCACGCATGGCGCGCCGTGCAATCGCATGGCCCGCCAGTGCACGGCCCGCCACGGCCGGCCCGCGCCCAGCGCCGTCGCCGTCAGCTTCCCAGGATCGCCAGCACCTGCGCCTCGTCCACGTCCGGCACCACCACGGCCTGGCCGATGCCGTGCCACAGCACCAGGCGCAGCCGGCCGGCGACGTTCTTCTTGTCCAGGCGCATCCGCGCCAGCAGCGCCTGCGGCGCCAGCCCGGCCGGCATGGCGGTGGGCAGGCCGTAGCTGTCCAGCAGGTCCTTCAGCGCCGCGGTGTCGGCGTCGGTCGCCATGCCCAGCGCCGCCGACAGCCGCGCGGCCAGCACCATGCCCACCGCCACCGCCTCGCCATGGTTGAGGTTGTCGTTGCCCGGCGCGCCGTAGCCCTGCTCGGTCTCGATCGCGTGGCCGAAGGTATGGCCCAGGTTCAGCAGGGCGCGCTCGCCCTTCTCCAGCGGGTCGCGCGCCACGATCTCGGCCTTGTGCTCGCAACTGCGCGCGATCGCCTGCGCCAGCGCGCCGGCATCGGCGTCCAGCAGCGCGCGGCGCTCGGCGTGCAGCCATTGGAAGAACAGCGGGTCGCGGATCGCGCCGTACTTGATCACCTCGGCCAGCCCGGCGCGCAGCTCGCGCGGCGGCAGGCTGTGCAGCGCGGACGTGTCGGCGAGCACGGCGCGCGGCGGGTGGAACGCGCCGACCAGGTTCTTGCCCTGGGCGATGTCCACCGCGGTCTTGCCGCCGACCGACGAGTCGACCATCGCCAGCAGCGTGGTCGGCAGCTGCACGCAGTCCACGCCGCGCATCCAGCAGGCGGCGGCGAAGCCGGCCAGGTCGCCGACCACGCCGCCGCCCAGCGCCAGCACGCAGGCGTCGCGGGTGGCGCCGAGTTCGGCCAGCGCGTCGATCGCGCCGCCGAAGCTGGCCAGCGTCTTGGACGCCTCGCCGGCGGCGATGACGAATTCGCCGATGCGCAGCTCCGGCCGCGCGGCCAGCAGCGCCTGGCGCACCCGCGCCGCGTACAGCGGGGCGACGCGGCTGTCGCTGAGCAGCAGCACGTGGCGGCCGCGCACGTGCGCGGCCAGGCGCGCGCCGTCGCCGAGCAGGCCGGGGCCGATGTGGATGGTGTAGGCGGGGTCGCCGCCGACGTCGACGGTGCGCAACGCAGCATTCATGCAGAGGGTTCCGGAAGCTTCCATAGCGAGGCCAGGCGCACGACCAGCTGCGCGGTGGCTTCGGCGGGGGTGAGGTGGTCGGTGTCCAGGGTCAGGTCGGCGACCTCGCGGTACAACGGCTCGCGCCGGGCGTTGAGTTCGCGCAGCACCTGCTCGCGGTCGCCGCGTTGCAGCAGCGGACGGCTGCGGTCGCGCTGCAGCCGCTGCAGCTGCGATTCCACGCCCACGCGCAGGTACACCACGAAACTGTGTTCGCGCATCTGCCGGCGGCTGTCGGCGTCGAGCACCGCGCCGCCGCCGGTGGAGATCAGGTGCCCGGGCGCGGCGAGCAGGGTCTGCAGCACCGCGCGCTCGTGCTCGCGGAAGCCGGCTTCGCCGGAATGCTCGAAGATCGAGGCGATGGTCGCCCCGGCGCGCTCGACGATGGCCTGGTCGGCATCGACGAAGGCCAGGCTGAAGCGCTCGGCCAGGCGGCGGCCGATCACGCTCTTGCCGGCTCCCATCGGGCCGACCAGCACGAGATTGGAGGCGGGATTCATCCGCCGATGCTAGCAGACGGGTACCGGACGAACGCCGGCGGCCGATAGCGGCCGCGCACATGCGTGCGCCGGCAGCCGGGTTGGACGCGCGCGCTACTGCGGCGGCAGCAGGCGCCGCTGCGCGTCCAGCGCGACGACCCGGTCGGCGATCGCCGGCAGGGTGCGCAGCGCCTGGCGGCTGACCCGCTCGAAGTGCTGCACGAAGCGCTCGAGCCGGGCCCGGTCCATGCCCGGGCGCTGCGGATCGTCGGCCTGCAGCGCCTGTTCCTGCTGCCAGCGCCACTGCGGCACGATGTCGAAGCCGGGCGGCTGCAACAGCCACAGCTGGTCGATGCGCTGCCACAGCGGCGGATAGTCGCGGCGCAGCGCGGCATTGCACCAGCGGCGCCAGCGGCCGTCGGCGTCCTCGTCGCGCTCCAGCGCGTTCAGCGGCGCGGCCAGCGCCGCGTCCGCTTCGGCCGGCGTGCCCAGGCACCAGCCTTCGAACACCAGCAGGTCCAGGCGCGCGGCCACCGTCGGCCAGTCGCGCACCGGCCGGCGGTCGTCGCCGAGCTTGTCGAAGCGCGGCAGCGCGGCGCGGCGGCCGGCGCGCAGCGCATCGAGGGTCTGCAGCGCCAGCGCCAGGTCGTGGGTGCCGGGCGGGCCGCGCGTGGCCAGCAGCGGATGCACCTGCTGCGCCAGCGCCTGGCGCTGGCCGCGGGTGAGGTAGACATCGTCCAGCGACAGCAGCGCCGCGTTCAGTCCGCGCGCCTGCGCCGCGGCCACCAGTTGCGCGGCCAGGGTCGATTTGCCGCTGCCCTGCACGCCGCTGATGCCGAGCACCGGCGTGGCCTGCGGCAGCGCCAGGGCCTGTTCCAGCGCGGCATCGACCCAGGCGGCGGGGAAGCCGTGCGGCGGCGCGTGCGTCGCGTCGTTCATGGCGCGACAATAGCGCATCGTCCGCCGAGTGCCTTGCCGCCATGCCCGATCTCCACGCCGAAGCCCTGTCCACGTTCGCCGCGTTGTTCGCCGAGGCCAGGACCAGCGACGAGGCCGAGTACAACGCGATGGTGGTCTCCACCGCCGGGCTCGACGCGCGGCCGTCGTCGCGGGTGGTGCTGCTGAAGGACTTCGACGAGCGCGGCTTCGTGTTCTACACCCACCTGGACAGCCAGAAGGGCCGCGAACTGCAGGCCAATCCGCAGGCGGCGCTGCTGTTCCTGTGGCGGCGAATGCGCCAGGACGGGGTGCAGGTGCGCATCGACGGCGACGTGCAGCTGGTCGCCGCGGCCGAGGCCGACGCCTATTTCGCTTCGCGCCCGCGCATGAGCCAGATCGGCGCGTGGGCCTCGGCGCAGTCGCAGACCCTGGCCTCGCGCGAGGAATTTGCCGAGCGCGTGGCCAAGGTAGAAGCCAGCTTCGAAGGCCGCGAGGTGCCGCGGCCGGAAGGTTGGGGCGGCTTCCGCGTGGTGCCGCGCACGTTCGAGTTCTGGTACGGCGCGCAGTACCGCCTGCACGAGCGCTGGCGCTACGACGCCGATGCCGCCGGTCACTGGTCCAAGCGGATGCTGTTCCCGTGAGCGAGGCGTTTTCGGTGCGCGCCGCCGCGGCCGCCGACCTGGACGCATGGAGCGCGCTGCGCGCGGCGTTGTGGCCGGACCAGGACGAGGACGAGGACCTCGCCGCCGAGCTGCAGCGCGACGACGCGGCCAGCTTCCTCGCCTTCGCCGACGGCGTCGCGGTCGGTTTCGCCGATGCGGCGCTGCGCCGCGACTACGTCAACGGCACTGACAGTTCGCCGGTCGGCTTCCTCGAGGGCTGGTACGTGCGGCCGGCATGGCGCGGTCGCGGCGTCGGCCGCGCGCTGCTGCGCCAGGTGCTGGACTGGACCGGCGCGCGGGGATGCAGCGAGTTGGCCTCCGACGCGCTGCTCGACGATTTGCCGGCGCAGGCCGCGCACCGCGCCTGCGGCTTCGAGGAGACCGAGCGCGTGGTGTATTTCCGCATGCCGGTGCGTGGCTGACGTGGGCCCACGGCGCATCGTCTGCCTGACCGAGGAGCCGACCGAGACGCTGTACGCGCTCGGCGAGCAGGACCGCATCGTCGGCATCAGCGGCTTCACCGTGCGCCCGCCGCAGGCGCGCCGCGACAAGCCCAAGGTCAGCGCCTTCACCAGCGCCAAGATCGGCGAGATCCTCAAGCTGCAGCCGGACCTGGCGATCGGCTTTTCCGACATCCAGGCCGACATCGCCGCCGAGCTGGTGCGCAACGGGGTGGAGGTGTGGATCGCCAACCACCGCAGCGTCGAAGGCATCGTCGACTACATCCGCCGGCTCGGCGCGCTGGTCGGCGCGGCCGCGCGCGCCGACGCCTACGCCGATGCGCTGCAGCGCGGGCTGGACGCGGTCGCGGCGCAGGCGGCGGCGTTGCCGCAGCGGCCGCGGGTGTATTTCGAGGAGTGGGACGAGCCGATCATCACCGGCATCCGCTGGGTCGCCGAACTGGTGCGCATCGCCGGCGGCGACGACGTGTTTCCCGAGCTGTCGGCCGAACCGCTGGCCAGGGCGCGGATCCTGGCCGATGGCGACGAAGTGGTGCGGCGCGCGCCGGACATCATCCTGGGCTCGTGGTGCGGCAAGCGCTTCCGTCCCGAGCGCGTGGCCGCGCGGCCCGGCTGGGCGGCGATCCCGGCGGTGCGCGACGGCCAGCTGTTCGAGATCAAGTCGCCGCTGATCCTGCAGCCGGGCCCGGCCGCGCTGAGCGACGGCGTGCGCGCGATCGCCGACATCGTGCAGGCCTGGGCGCGGCGCTGAGCGGTTGGCCGCAGCCCGCATCCGGCAGCGCAGACGTGCCGCCTGCATGAACGGTGGGTAATCGCGCCCTCCGCCGCAACCTGCAGCGGCAATGGGCCGTAAAGCGCGTGCCCGACGGTCGATGCACGAGTCCCCTGCATCCGCCGCTGCCGGCACAGCGCCTTGCTTTAACCAATCCCCATCCCCACCGTCCAATCCAGGCGTCCCGCCGCTGACGAGCGTAACGCGCAGTCTGTACTATGGCGCCTCGCGGTTCGCGCCGCCCTCTGCCGAGTTCTAAGGACCAGGAGTCTGCATGTCCCCGTTGACCACCACCGCACTGTACGCCCTGCTGGCCGAACGCTACCGCGATGCGCCGATCGATATCGAGCTGTTCGAGGGCGTCGAGCCGGCGATCAACCTGACCCTGCACGACTATGGCGACATGGAGATCCAGGTGGCCGCGTCCGGTTCGCAGATCTTCGTGTCCACGGTGCTGGCGCCGGCCGACCAGGTCGCCGACCGCCACGGCCTCAACGACGCATGCATGCGCCTGAACCCGCTCAACCCCCTGTCCAACCTCGGGCTGATCCAGCACGAGGGCAAGGACACCTACATCATCTTCGGCGAACTGTCGGCGTCCTCGTCGATCGACGAGGTCGACGAGGAAATCCAAGTGCTGGCGGCCAATACCCTGGACGCCGCCGAATCCCTGAAGCCGTTCTTTGCCTGAGGCGTTTCCTGTGAGCATATTCTCCAAACTGCTGACCCTGTTCCGCGGCACCGCCCACGAAGTGGGGCAGAAGGCCGTGGACGCCAACGCGCTGCGCATCCTCGACCAGGAAGTGCGCGACGCCGGCGCCGAGCTGACCCGCTCGCGCGAGGAGCTGACCAAGCTGATGGCGCAGAGCAAGCTGGCGCAGCAGAAGATCGACGCGCGCAGCGGCAAGATGGCCGAGTACGTGCGTTACATCGAAGGCGCGCTGGCCAAGGGCGACGAGGCGCTGGCGCACGACGTGGCGGCCAAGCTGGCCGCGCTGGAGACCGAGGACAAGGCCGACCAGGCCACCAAGGTGCAACTGGACCAGTCGATCGTGTCGCTGAAGGCGGCGATCCACAAGGCCGAAGGCCAGCTGCGCGGCATGCGCCAGCAGATCGACACGGTCAAGGCCACCGATGCGGTGCAGCGCGCGCAGGCCACCATCGCCGCGCGCCACGCCGGCGCCAACAGCCGCATGGGCTCGGCGCTGGAGTCGCTGGACCGGATCAAGGCGCGCCAGGCTGAAACCTCGGCACGGATCGAATCGGCCGAGGAACTGGAAAGCAGCAGCGGCGACGGCGACCTGAACAAGCGTCTGGCCGCCGCCGGCCTGCTGGCCGGCGATGCGGACGCGGCCTCGGTGCTGGCGCGGTTCAAGAAGCCGCTGCAGCTGAGCGCGGACAGCGCGCCGCCCGCGCTGGCGCCGCCGACCCCGCCCACCGCCACCCTGAGCGATGTGCACGAAGTCGGTGTGCGGCGCGACTCCAACAGCTAGGCGCGCACGGCACACGATGCCCATGCCGTTCGCCGCTGTGTTCCGGCGCGTGGGCCGCGCCGCGATCGCCCGCGCTGACGTGGCGCCGGCCGACGCGTTCCCTTCCAATGCCTGCGTGGAGCTGTGCGGATGAGCCTGTTGGGAAAGCTGTTCGGTAGCAAGCCCGCCGCGCCGGCGCCCTCGGCCGGCGGCCAGATCCCGCATGCGCTGCCGCTGGGGCTGCGCATCGGCGGCCAGGTGCAGTTCGACACCACGATGTTCCGCGTCGCGCCGGGCGCGATGACCGCCGAACTGCCCGGCGGCTACCAGGGCATTCCCTGCTACGGCCATATCGACCTGGGCGACGGCTACGCGCTGCACCGCTTCTACGTCGACGACGACGCCTACATCCAGGTCAGCACCTGCGCCGGCGACGTGGAGGCGATGAAGGGCTTCGTGTTCGTGGAGACGGTCAATCCGCCGACCAAGGACGCGTTCCAGCAGTTCGTCCTGCACAACGACCACCTCGGCGCGCCGAGCATCGACTACGCCGGCCGGCGCTGGTCGCGCAGCACCCAGTCCACCGAGCAGGGCGGGCGCATTCCCGCCATCGCCTACGACGAGGTGCTGTACCGGCACATGCCGCCGCGCCGCGACGGCGACCTGACCCACTACGCGATGCTGTACAGCCGCCACGTGCCGGAACTGGACCGGGACGAGTTCCTGCTGGTCACCGGCGAGGACTCCGGCCCGAACGAATTCTGCATCACCTACGCGATCGGCGTGGACCTGAGCATCGCCGATCTGGACATCACCTGACCGCCGGCGCTGCGCCGGACGGCGCGGCACGGTTCGCTCCCTTCGCCATTGCCGAGGCTTTCGCATGCATGCCATCACGCTCCAGAGTTTCATCGCGTTCCTGTCCTACGTCGGCGTCGGCCTGGGCGTGCTGATCGCCGCGGTGGTGGTGGTGGCGCTGATCACCCCGCACCGCGACTTCACCCTGATCCGCAACGGCAACGCCGCCGCGGCGACCGCGATGAGCGGCACCCTGATCGGCATCGCGCTGCCGCTGCACGCGGCGATCAGCTACTCGGTGAGCCTGCTGGACGCGCTGATCTGGGGCGCGGTGGCGGCCGCGATCCAGGTGGTCGCCTACCTGCTGGCGCGCCTGGTCACCGGCCGCATCTCGCACCAGATCACCGACAACGTGGCCGCGGCCGGCATCTTCTCCGCGGGCGTATCGATCGCGGTGGGCCTGATCAACGCCGCGGCGATCACGCCGTAAGGGGAGGGCAGATGAAGCGATCGACCAATCTCAAGCTGAGCCTGATGGCGGCGACGCTGTCGGTGCCGCTGCTGGCCTGCGATTCAGGAGAACCGACTGGGCAGGTGCTTGCTTCGCCCGACCAGTGCGCGGCGCAGAAGGAAGTCAGCGTCGAGGAATGCAACGCGGCCTACCAGAAGGCGCAGCTGGACCACCAGAAGGTGGCGCCGCGGTTCCAGGACCAGGCGCAGTGCAACGAGCAGTTCGGCAGCTGCACGCAGGCGCACGACGAGCGCGGCCAGGTCAGCTGGATCCCGCCGATGGCCGGGTTCCTGATCGGCTACGCGCTGGGCAACGCCGGCGGGCGCTCGGTGATGGGCGCCTCGCCGCTGTACCGCGACTACCGCGACGGCGGCTACTACAAGCCCAACGGCGACCTGGCCGGGCGCAACCCCGGCACGGTGACCGGCAAGGCCGGCCTGCCGCCGCCGCCGAGCCGCGCGATCACCGTCTCGCGCTCGGGCTTCGGCTCCAGCGCCGCGGCGCGCAGTTCGTTCGGCGGCGGCCGCAGCAGCGGCTTCGGCGGCTGACGTGCGCCGCATCCGCATCGACGAGCGCCCGGACTGGCGCGCGCAGGCCGAGCAGCTCGGTTTCCACTTCCACACCATCGACGGCGAGCCCTACTGGGACGAGACCGCGTACTACGCCTTCGACCTGCGCCAGGTCGAGGACGATATCGAGGCGCCGACGCAGGACCTGCACGACATGGCGATGCAGCTGGCCGGCGAGGTGGTCGAGTCGGAGGAATTGCTTTCGCGGCTGGGCATTCCCGCGCATTACTGGGACTGGGTGCGCGAATCGTGGCGCAACCGCGACGCGCATCTGTACGGGCGCATGGACCTGGCCTACGCCGGCGACGGCCCGGCCAAGCTCTACGAGCTGAACTACGACACCCCCACCTCGCTGTACGAATCGGCGTACTTCCAGTGGCTGTGGCTGGAGCAGCAGCTCGCCGCCGGCCGCCTGCCCGCGGGCGCGGACCAGTACAACCGCATCCAGGAACTGCTGTGCGAAGCGCTGGCGTCGCTGGTGCAGGCCGGACGCCTGGTCACGCCGATGCATTTCTCGGCGGTGCGCGAATCGGTGGAGGACCGCGCCACCGTGCAGTACCTGCGCGACTGCGCGCACCAGGTGGGCATCGCCACCGAGGAGGTGGCGATCGAGGACATCGGCATCAGCGCCGAGGGCTGGTTCACCGATGCGCAGGACCGGGTGATCCGCAGCATCTTCAAGCTGTATCCGCTCGAATTCATGATGCAGGAGGAGTTCGGCCCGCACCTGGTGTCGAACAAGATGCAGCTGCTGGAGCCGGCGTGGAAGTCGGTGCTCAGCAACAAGGGCATCCTGCCGCTGCTGTGGGAGCGCCACCGCGGCCATCCGAACCTGCTGGAAGCGCATTTCCAGGCGCCGGGGCAGGCGCTGGCGCCCGGCTGGGTGCGCAAGCCGCTGTTCTCGCGCGAGGGCGCGAACATCGACGTGCTGACCGCGCAGGGCGAGCTGATCCAGTCGCCCGGTCCCTACGGCGACGGCCCGGCGATCGTCCAGGCCTACCATCCGCTGCCGCGGTTCGAGGGCAATTATCCGCTGGTCGGCAGCTGGGTGGTCGCCGACCAGGCCGCCGGCATGGGCCTGCGCGAGGACGCCGGGGTCATCACCCGCGATACCTCGCGCTTCGTGCCGCACGCGATCGTCGGCTAGCGCCGCTTCTCGCCTGCCCGCGGCAACGGATGCCCGCGCGCGGGAGCGACGCCGGGCGGCCGCCGGCCGTCGGTCGCGACGGGCGTTGCCGACGGGCCTGGTGCGACTGCGAAGCGCCCGTACGTCCGTGGCCCGGCGCGCTCGCCGGAACGCCTCCATGCGTATCCGCGCGCCGCCTCACGCCGGCGCACGCGTGCGCCCGGCGATCGCCAGGCCGAGCAGCGCCAGCAGCGAGGCGACCGCGAAGGTCGACAGGTAGGCCAGCGTCGCCGAGCGCGCCAGCAGCGCCGCGAACAGCGAGCCGCCCACCGCCAGCGTGGTCGCCACCGCGATCGCCTCGCTCAGCTGCAGCGCCGAACTGTTCTCGCCCTGCTGCGCCGGCGGCGACAGGGTCAGCGTCAGCACCGACAAGGTGGGGTAGATCAGGCCCATGCCCAGCCCGGCGGCGGTCCAGCCGAGCATCGCCAGCGCCGGCGGCACCGACGGATGCAGGGCCAGAGCGGTGCCGGCGATGCCCGACAGCATCAGCGCGCCGCCGATGCGCAGGCGGCGCAGGCGCGAGCCGCGCTGGCCGTAGTGGCCCTGGTACCACGAGCCGGCGAACCAGCCCAGCGCGCCGATGCTCAGCGCCACGCCGGCCCAGGTCGGCGACAGCCCGCGTTCGCGCGACAGCAGCAGCGGCAGGAACGCCTCGCAACCGAAGAACGCCGAACCGGCCAGCCCGCGCAGGGCGATCACGCTGGGCAGGCCGCGCGCGGCGCGCAGCGTGCCGGCCGGCAGCAACCGCCACGCGCACAGCGCCAGCAGCGCCAGCGCGGGCACTACCATGGCCAGCGCCAGCGCGCCGCGTTGCTGGCCGCCCAGGTACAGCAGGCACACGCCGGCCGCGGCGCCGGCCGACCACAGGACCGGCCCCGGCCGGCCGCGTCCCGGCGCCGGACGCGGCGGCAGCCTGCGCAGCGCCGGTTGCAGCAGCAGCGCCGCCGGTAGCGCCAGCAGCGGCACCGCCAGGAACACCCAGCGCCAGCCCACGTGCTCGACGATCAGCCCGCTGATGCTCGGCCCGATCAGCGACGGCACCACCCAGCCGGCGGAGAACGCGGCGAAGATGCGCGGCCGCATCGGCTCCGGATACAGCCGCGCGACCAGCACGTACAGCGCCACCGAGATCGCGCCGGCACCCAGCCCCTGCACCAGGCGGCCGGCCAGCAGCATCGGCATGTGGGTGGCCCAGCCGGCCAGCAGCAGGCCGCAGACGAAGCACGCCAGCCCGCTCCACAGCGGCGCGGCCGGGCCGCGCGCGTCGCTCCAGCGCCCGGCCACGCTCATGCCGATCACGCTGGTGGCCAGGGTGCCGCCGAACGCCAGCGCGTACAGCCGCAGCCCGTCCAGTTCGCGCGCCACGGTCGGCATCGCCGCGGCCACCGCCAGCGCCTCGAAGGCGATCAGCGAAACCAGCGCGACCATGCCCAGCGTGGTCGCGCGGTAGCGCGGCGCGAGCACGGATTCGGCGGGAGCGGGGGCAACGGCGGGCGATGGCATCGCCGCCAGCGTGGCATCGCCGCGGTCTGGCGAAGGTGAAGCGTCGTAGTTCATCCAATCGACCTTTGTGCACGCGCGCGCCGACGCGGGCTTGCGCGGTGCTGGACGCCGGTGCAGCATTCGACCTCAACCACAGTTGAGGTCAACCGATGCGCGAGGAGTTGAGCGTGGGCCAGGTCGCGCAGCGCAGCGGCGTGGCGGTGTCGGCGCTGCATTTCTACGAGAAGAAGGGCCTGATCCGCAGCCTGCGCACCGCCGGCAACCAGCGCCGCTATTCGCGCGACGTGCTGCGCCGGCTGGCGGTGATCCGCGTCGCGCAGCGCGTGGGCGTGCCGCTGGACAGCGTCAAGGCCGCGTTCGCGCAGTTGCCCGATGCGCGCACGCCCACGCGCGGCGAATGGGCGCGCATGTCCGCCGCCTGGCGCGAGGAACTGGACGCGCGCATCGTCCAGCTGAGCCAACTGCGCGACCAGCTCACCGACTGCATCGGCTGCGGCTGCCTGTCGCTGCGCCGCTGCCGCCTGAGCAATCCCGCCGATGCGCTGGGCGCGCAAGGCGAAGGAGCGCGGCGCTGGACATCGCCCTGAGCGGCGCCGATGCTGGGCGCCACGTGACGGCGGAAGCGATGCGATGAAGGTGGCGGTGTACAGCGCGCGGCGCTACGACATGAAACTGCTGGCGCAGGCCAATGCCGCCCATGGCCACGAGCTGGTGTTCGTGCAGGACGCGCTGAGCGCGGCGACGGTACCGCTGGCCGTGGGCTGCGGCGCGGTGTGCGTGTTCGTCAACGACCGGGTCGACGAGGACGTGCTCGCGCCGCTCGCCGCGCTGGGCGTGGGCCTGGTCACCACCCGTTCCACCGGCTTCAACCACATCGACGCGCTCGCCGCGCAGCGCCACGGCATCGCCGCCACGCGGGTCAGCGACTATTCGCCGTATTCGGTGGCCGAATTCGCGGTCGGGCTGCTGATCGCGGTCAACCGCCGCATCGCGCGCGCCAGCCAGCGCACCCGCGACGGCAACTTCGAACTGGACGGGCTGATGGGCTTCGACCTGCATGGGCGCAGCGTCGGGGTGATCGGCACCGGCAAGATCGGCCGCATCTTCGGCCGCATCATGGCCGGCTTCGGCTGCCGCATCCTCGGCTACGATCCGTACCCGCACGCCGAGTTCCAGGCGCAGGGCGGGGCCTATGTGGACCTGCAGACGCTGCTGGCCGAAAGCGACGTGGTCTCGCTGCATTGCCCGCTCACGCCCGCCACCCAGCACCTGATCGACGCGGCCGCGTTGCAGCGGATCAAGCCCGGCGCGCTGCTGGTCAACACCAGCCGCGGCGGCCTGGTCGATACCGAGGCGGCGATCGGCGCGCTCAAGTCCGGGCGCCTGAGCGGGCTGGCGATCGACGTGTACGAACAGGAAGCGGACCTGTTCTTCCAGGATCTTTCGGCCACGGTCATCACCGACGACGTGATCCAGCGCCTGGTGTCGTTCCCCAACGTCATCGTCACCGGCCACCAGGCGTTCTTCACCGAAGAGGCGATCGGCCAGATCATGGCCGCCACCGTGGACAACATCAGCGCGTTCGAACGCGGCGAGCCGTTGCCGAACCGGATCCCGCTGCCGCAGGCGCAGGCCTAGCGGATTTTCCGGCTAGAAGGTGCGGCTGAAGCGCACCGTGCCGGCGCCGTCGGCGCTGCGCACCGCCAGTTCGAAGTTCAGCTGGTCGTGCGCGCTGATGCGCACCGTGCCGACGTGGTCGGTGTAGTCGCCGGTGACCGCGTCGCGCAACGCGATGTGCTGGCGGCGGCCGCTGAGGTCGCTGGCGCTGGCGTCGACGCGGCCGCTGGCCGGCAGTTCGTCGCCGGCCTGCACGCGGCGCAGCGCGACCATCACCAGCGCGGTGTCGGCGGAACGTTCGATGCCGTAGCTGCGCGCCACCGCCTCGCTCATCGCCAGCGTCGGCAGCGCGTTGTAGTGCACGCGCAGCGCGCCGAAATCGGCCTGCGCCGGGGCCGGCGCCAGCGGCGCGGCCGGGCGCGGGGCTTCCTGCGCCGAACAGGCGGCCAGGGCCAGGCACAGCAGGAGGGTGGGCAGGCGACGCATCGGCGGCTCCGGAGTCAGTCGTTGGCGGCGGACAGTTCGCGGCCGCGCTGCGCCGCCGCGGCGACGGCGCGCGCGGTCAGCGCTTCGAAGCCTCCCGCCTGGAAGGTCTCGATCGCCGCCTGGGTGGTGCCGTTGGGCGAGGTCACCCGGCGGCGCAGTTCGGCCGGCGCCTCGCCGGCCTCGGTGAGCATGCGCGCCGCGCCGAGCACGGTCTGCAGCACCAGGGTGCGCGCGGTGTCGGCGGGCAGGCCCTGGACGATGCCGGCCGCCTCCATCGCCTCGGCGAGCAGGAACACGTAGGCCGGGCCGCTGCCGGACACGGCGGTGACCGCGTCGATCAGGCCCTCGTCGTCGACCCAGACGGTGCGGCCGGCGGCGGCCAGCAGCTGCTCGGCCTGGGCGCGTTGCGCGGCGCTGGCGCCGGCGCTGGCGAACAGGCCGGTGACGCCGGCGCCGAGCAGCGCCGGGGTGTTGGGCATCGCCCGGATCACCGCGCAGTTCCCGCCGAGCCAGCGGTCCAGCTGCGGCACGGTGATGCCGGCGGCGATCGACAGCACCAGCGGCGGCCGCGCCTGCGCCAGCGCGCCCAGGTCGGCGCAGACGCTGCGCATCACCTGCGGCTTGACCGCGAACACCCACACCGCCGCGCCCTGGGCCGCATGCGCCGCCTCGGCGAACGCGCTGATGCCGTACTCGGCCTGCAGCGCCTCGCGCAGCGCCGGCACCGGCTCGGCGACGCGGATCGACGCCGGCGGCGTGCCCTTGGCGACCAGCCCGGCGATCAGGCTGCGCGCCATGTTGCCGCCGCCGATGAAGGCGATCGCAAGGCCGGGACTCGGGACTGGGGACTCGGGACTCGGAGGGCCGGGACTCGGGACTCGGGACTCGGGACTCGGAGAGGTCATGGCGGTCGGCCGTTGCGGGGGAAGGAAAGTGTAAAGATAGCAACTGTGCAGGTCGCGGACGCCCAGGCCCGCTTTTACCGAGTCCCGAGTCCCGAGTCCCGAGTCCCGGCCGCATCGCGGCTTCCGAACAACGCCGTACCGATCCGCACCATCGTCGCGCCCTCGGCGATGGCCGCGGCGAAGTCTCCGCTCATGCCCATCGACAGGGTGTCGGCGCCGGGATGCTGCGCGGCCAGGCGCTCCAGCAGTGCGCGCATGCGCTGGAACGCGGCGCGGCGAAGCGCCGGGTCCGGGAACGGCGCCGGGATCGCCATCAGCCCGCGCAGCTTCAGCGCCGGCTGCGCGGCGACGGCCGCGGCCAGCGCGTCCACGTCCTGCGGCGCGCAGCCGTGCTTGCTGGCCTCGTCGTCGATGTTCACTTGGATCAACACGTTCAGCGGCGGGCGCGGCGGCGCGCGGTGGCGCGCCAGCGCGGCGACCAGCTTGGGCCGGTCCACGGTCTGCACCCAGTCGAACAGGTTCGCCGCCGCCTCGGCCTTGTTCGACTGCAGGTGGCCGATCAGATGCCATTGCAGTCCCAATGCCGCCAGTTCGGCGATCTTCGGCGCCGCCTCCTGCACGTAGTTCTCGCCGAACGCGCGCTGCCCCTGCGCGGCCAGCGCGGCGATCGCCGCCGCCGGCTGGGTCTTGGACACGGCCAGCAACTGCGCCGGCGCGCGCCCGGCGGCGCTGGCGGCGCGGTCCATGTCCAGGCGGATCTGTTGCAGCGGAGAGAGCGTCACGGCGGGCTTCTGGCAGGGGGGAAGGGCGTTATACTGCCGCCCGGGGCATCATCCTTCCAGTCGCAGCCTAAGGGGAAAAGCAGCGTATGGATATCGCTGAACTATTGGCGTTTTCGGTCAAGAACAAGGCGTCCGACCTGCACCTGTCGGCCGGCCTGCCGCCGATGATCCGGGTCGATGGCGACGTGCGCCGCATCAACATCCCGGCGCTGGACCACAAGCAGGTGCACGCGCTGGTGTACGACATCATGTCGGACAAGCAGCGCCGCGACTACGAGGAATTCCTCGAGGTCGACTTCTCGTTCGAAATCCCCAGCCTGGCGCGCTTCCGCGTCAACGCGTTCAACCAGAACCGCGGCGCCGGCGCGGTGTTCCGCACCATCCCCTCGGAAGTGCTGACGCTGGAAGACTTGGGCTGCCCGCCGATCTTCCGCCAGCTGATCGACCAGCCGCAGGGCCTGATCCTGGTCACCGGGCCGACCGGCTCGGGCAAGTCGACCACGCTGGCCGGCATGATCGACTACATCAACAAGAACGAATACGGCCACATCCTCACCGTCGAGGATCCGATCGAATTCGTGCACACCTCGCAGAAGTGCCTGATCAACCAGCGCGAAGTGCACCGCGACACGCACGGCTTCAACGAGGCGCTGCGCTCGGCGCTGCGCGAGGACCCGGACATCATCCTGGTCGGCGAGTTGCGCGACCTGGAAACCATCCGCCTGGCGCTGACCGCCGCGGAAACCGGCCACCTGGTGTTCGGCACCCTGCACACCAGCTCGGCGGCCAAGACCATCGACCGCATCATCGACGTGTTCCCGGCCGGCGAAAAGCCGATGGTGCGCTCGATGCTGTCCGAATCGCTGCGCGCGGTGATCTCGCAGGCGCTGCTGAAGAAGGTCGGCGGCGGCCGCACCGCGGCGTGGGAGATCATGGTCGGCACCCCGGCAATCCGCAACCTGATCCGCGAGGACAAGGTGGCGCAGATGTACTCGGCGATCCAGACCGGCCAGCAGAACGGCATGCAGACCCTGGACCAGCACCTGCAAGACCTGGTCAAGCGCAGCCTGATCACCCGCCAGCAGGCGCGCGAGTACGCCAAGGACAAGCGGGTCTTCGAGTGAAGCCGGGACCGGGGACCAGGGACCGGGGACCCGGGAAGAACAACAGCGACGCTACGTGATTTTCCACATGAGTGGGCCGCGCACGGCCTGGGACAACGGGAACGGAGTCAGCGGTGGCTGATCCCGGTCCCCGGTCCCCGGTCCCCGGTCCCGGAGCCTGCAAATGAGCACCATCGACTTCACCTCGTTCCTGAAACTGATGGCGCACCAGAAGGCGTCGGACCTGTTCATCACCTCGGGCATGCCGCCGGCGATCAAGGTGCACGGCAAGATCACGCCGATCACGCAGACGCCGCTGACCGCGCAGCAGAGCCGCGACCTGGTGCTGAACGTGATGACCCCGGCGCAGCGCGAGGAGTTCGAGAAGACCCACGAGTGCAACTTCGCCATCGGCGTGGCCGGGGTCGGGCGCTTCCGCGTCAGCTGCTTCTACCAGCGCAACCAGGTCGGCATGGTGCTGCGCCGGATCGAGACCCGCATCCCCACCGTCGACGAGCTGAACCTGCCGCCGGTGATCAAGACCCTGGCGATGACCAAGCGCGGCATCATCATCTTCGTCGGCGCCACCGGCACCGGCAAGTCGACCTCGCTGGCGGCGATGATCGGCTACCGCAACCAGAACTCCACCGGGCACATCATCACCATCGAGGACCCGATCGAGTTCGTGCACAAGCACGAGGGCTGCATCATCACCCAGCGCGAGGTCGGCATCGACACCGACAGCTGGGAGAACGCGCTGAAGAACACCCTGCGCCAGGCGCCGGACGTGATCATGATCGGCGAGGTACGCACCCGCGAAGGCATGGACCACGCCATCTCCTTCGCCGAGACCGGCCATCTGGTGCTGTGCACGCTGCACGCCAACAACGCCAACCAGGCGATGGACCGCATCATCAACTTCTTCCCCGAGGACCGCCGCGGCCAGCTGCTGATGGACCTGTCGCTGAACCTGCGCGGCGTGGTCGCCCAGCAGCTGATCCCCACGCCCGACGGCAAGGGCCGGCGCGTGGCGATGGAGATCATGCTCGGCACGCCGCTGGTGCAGGACTACATCCGCGAAGGCGAGATCCACAAGCTCAAGGACGTGATGAAGGAATCCACCAACCTGGGCATGAAGACCTTCGACCAGAGCCTGTTCGAGCTGTACCAGGCCGGCGAGATCAGCTACGAGGACGCGCTGCGCCATGCCGACTCGCAGAACGAGGTGCGCCTGCGCATCAAGCTGGCCCAGGGCGGCGACGCGCGCACCCTGGCGCAGGGCATGGACGGGGTGGAGATCGCCGAGGTCCGCTGAGCAGTTCCGCGCCACTACCACCACCACCGCCGTTCGTCACCGACAGGAGTCATGCATGGAAATGGAATCCCACAACCCGTATCAGGCCCCCGCCGCGGCCATCGCCGACAGCGTCGCGGCGCCGGTGCCGGCGGCAGCGCGGGTATCCGGCAACGCGCATGCCGAGCTGCTGTTCGCCCCGTCCGGGGTGAAGCTCATCGTGATGTCGCTGTGCACCCTCAACCTGTATGCGGTGTACTGGTTCTATCGCAACTGGAAGGCGATCAGGATCGCCGACGGCGCGAACCTGATGCCGTTCTGGCGCGCGTTCTTCTCCCCGCTGTGGGCATACAGCTGCTTCAAGCGGCTGCGCGAGCTGGCGCAGACGCGCCGGCGCCAGCTGGCGTTCTCGCCCGGCACGCTGGCGTTGGCGTTCTTCCTGCTCAACGTGGTTTCGCGCGCGCCGGTGCCGTACGCGTTGTTGAGCTTCCTGTCGTTCATGCCGCTGCTGCCGGTCAATTCGCTGGTGCGCGACTTCCGGCGCGCCGAAGGCGCCGACCACGAGCGCGACGACCGCTTCGGCGTGGCCAACTGGCTGGCCATCGTGCTGGGCGGCGGGATCGTCCTGCTCGCCCTGTTCGGGCTCATGCTGGAGGGGTAGCCGGCGCTCGGGCGGCGGTCGCTGCAACGCCGACCACGGTAGCCACAGCAACGGCAACACATCCCAGGCGCCGAGGTGGCCGTGCGCGCGGTGGCGACGGCGAAACCCGTGCCGGCTCCGCGCCGGATCGGCGAAATCGCAGGCGCGCGCGGGCGCGATCGTGTCTAATACCGCGCCCCGCTTGCGATGCCGCCGCCGTGACCGCCCCCGACGCCGATCTGCACAACGAGAACGAAGCCGACGACGGCTCGGTGGTCACCGCCGGGCCGCTGACGCCGCCACCGGATTCGGCCGGCACCGCGCAGGACGCGCGGGCGCTGCGGCATACCGTGGCCGAGGACGTCCAGGGCATGGTCCTGGCCACGCTGGTGGCGTCGCTGGGCCTGGCGGTGTTCGCCTACGGCGGGCTGATGATCGGCGGCATGGCCGGGGTGGCGTTCCTGCTGCACTACGCGCTGGGCTGGAATTTCGGGCTGATGTTCGTGCTGGTGAACCTGCCGTTCTACTGGCTGTCGGTGCGGCGCATGGGCTGGGAGTTCACCCTGAAGACCTTCGCCGCGGTCGCCGCCTGCGGCGTGCTGACCGACCTGCTGCCGCGCTGGGCGCAGTACGCGTCGATGACGCCGCTGTACTCGGCGCTGGTCGGCGGCTCGCTGGTGGGGCTGGCGATTCTGTTCTTCATCCGCCACCGCGCCAGCCTCGGCGGCGTGGGTATCCTGGCGGTGTACCTGCAGCGCAGCCGCGGCTGGAGCGCAGGCAAGGTGCAGATGGGCTTCGACAGCGCGCTGATGCTCGCCGCGTGCTTCGTGCTGGCGCCGCAGAAGGTGCTGTATTCGGCGATCGGCGCGGTGATGCTGAGCCTGGTGCTGATGTTCAACCACCGCTCTGGGCGCTACATGGGCGTGTGAGCCGCGCCGCTCATTCTTCCTCGCCGCTGCCGGCGCCAGCATCGCCGCCCTGGCCGCGAGGCGGGCACGGCGTCGGCAGGCCGAGCCGGTGCGCCAGGCTGCGCGCGTCGAACGGCGCGTGCACCTTCATGTCGTTGTCGAAATAGCAGTACACGTCGCGCCGCGCGCGCCGCGGCGCGGCCGGGCCCACGCGCTGTGCGGCCCGCGGCTCGCCGCCTGCGTGCCAGGCATCGATGCGTGCGGCCCAGCTGTCCAGCGCGGCGTCGCCGTAGCCGCTGGCGTACAGCTGCGCGTCGCCGTGCAGGCGCAGGTACAGGAAATCGGCCGTCACGTCTTCCAGGTAGGGCCACTTGCCCGCGGTGTCGGCCTGCACCAGCGCCACGCGGTGGCGGCGCAGCAGCGCGATCGCCTCGGGCGAGGCGAAGCTGTCGTGGCGCACTTCCAGCGCATGGCGCAGGCGCCGGTTGCGGTCGATCCGCAGCCGGCTGCGGCCTTGCATGCGTTCGGCGTCGCAGCGTTCGGCCAGCGCCAGCGCCGCCTGGCTGCTGTGCGGCAGTTGCCCGAGGAAGTGGTCGAGCAGGTCGTGGTCGAACTTCAGCGACGGCGGCAGCTGCCACAGCAACGGACCGAGCTTGGGGCCGAGCGCGAGCAGGCCGGAGGCGAAGAAGTTCGCCAGCGGCTGCTCGCAATCGCGCAGGCGCTTGAGGTGGGTGATGAAGCGCGGGCCCTTGACCGCGAACACGAAGCCGCGCGGAGTCACGTCGTGCCACTGCGCGTAGCTTTCCGGGCGCTGCAGCGAGTAGAACGAGCCGTTGAGCTCGACCGTGCGGAAGCAGCGCGAGGCGTATTCCAGCTCGCGCCGCTGCGCCAAGCCCTTCGGGTAGAACTCGCCTCGCCAGCGCGGGTAGCGCCAGCCGGAGATGCCGATGCGCACTGTCATGCGGCCACGATGCCGGCCACGGCGTGGTGGTGTTGTGCAGGGCGTGCGCAGGCGGGGTGTAGGGACTCGGGACCGGGGACCGGGGACCCGGGACTCGAAGGCGCGGCTGCGATGTTGGAGTGCTTTGACGCATCGGCGCGCCCGTCGGTGGGTCTGCCGCCTGCAGCTGGTCCTTGATCCCTGGCTCTGCTTTGCCAGGTCTCCATTGTCGCCTGGATGCCGTCCCACTCGATGCGAATGCGGCCAGGTCCGGTTGCACGCGCCGGTCGGCGAGCAGGGACTTCAACTCAGTTCGTAGCTGGTCGGCATCGAGGCGTCCACCTTGGGCCTATGCCCGGAAGCGCCGCGTTCGGCCCGCTTGGTTGCGGTGGCCGAGGGGCCAACCGGCGCGGACGTGCGCGACGTGGCGGCGGCTCGCTGCGACCGCGCGCCAGCGGCCCAGGCTGGGGCCAGGGCCGGGCGTCACTGCTCGGCCGGCGGCGTGGCGACGATCGCCACGCCGTCGCGCTCGCGCCTGGAGCGCAGCGGCAGCTCGAACGCCTGCTGGCCGGGACCGTCGTAGGCCCACAGCACGCAACAGGTGTCGTAGGACGTGGTGTAGCTGCTGCGGAACGCGACGATGCTGGCGCCGTAGCAGCCGTGCCGGGTGCGCAGGCGCAGGTCGGCGACGTAGTCGAAGGTGTAGTGCCCGGCATCGCGCCACGGCCAGCGCTCACGCTCCTCCGCATCGTCGACGGCGGCCGGCGCCGGGCAGCGCGCAGCCGGGTCGGGCCGCCGCTGGCGGCCCTGCGCATCGAACTCCAGCGCCTGCAACTGCTGCTGCAGCGCCTGGCGCAGCGACGGATCCTGCGCCAGCAGGCGCGCGGCGGCCTGCGCCTGCGGCTCATCCTGGCTGCCGTCCTGCGGCGCATCGGCCAGCGTATGCCGATGGCGATAGCGCACCTGCAGCGCGTTCGGCCAGACGCGTTCGGCGGCGATCGCCGACAACGGCCTCGACAGGGTCAACGTATCCTGGAAATAGTCGCCGTCACGGTAGGCCGCATAACTGCGCCCGTCGATGCGCAGCCAGTACAGCGCCTGGTCGCCGCCGCGCCCGTTGATGCTGAACACGCCGGGCAACCCGGCGTCGGCCGGCGCTTCGGCGTCCGTCGCGCTGAAGCCGTGCGCCGGGTCGCGCCGGTACACCGCGATCTCGGTGAACAGCCCGGTGCCGCCCACGTAGGTGTCGGTGACCAGGTCGCGTTGCCCGTCCTCGTCCAGGTCGATCAGGGTGTGTTCGCGGCTGCCGCTTTCCGGCGGGTCGTCCTGCGCGCGTGCCGGTTCGGCCCAGTAGCGCTGCAACGCGCGCCATTCCCCGTCGGAGACGCCGGCCGGCCGGGTCGGCGCGGGTGCCGGCGCGTCGTCGTCGCGATCTGCGGATTCGACGGAGAAACTCGTGCCGGTGCGGTCGGCGTGGCGCTCGAGCACGGTGTCGATCGGGGTGGGATTGGAGGCCGGCTCGGCGGCGATCTCGCTGCGCAGCCGCTCCAGGACCTGGGCCATCGCCGAGGCGCCCGCCGGGTCCGCGCCGGTCGCGGCCGGCGCGGCTGCGGCGGGCAGGCAGGCCGCGGCCACCCACAGCAGTGCCGCCGCGCGCGATCGTGCCGCGGCCGGCCGCCTGCGCACGCTGCCGGACACCCCCGCTGCGGGGGCGATGGCCGGCGCGATGCGCTGCAGGCGCGGCGCGGCGGCGGTCATGCGCCGCGCATCCAGGCCGGGTCGAGCCGGGCGATGCGCGCGTACGCCGGGCAATCGGCATGATGCGCACCGGGCAAGTAGCCCAGGCTCATCAGGAACTCGC
Source organism: Xanthomonas sp. (assembly GCF_017163755.1). Taxonomy (GTDB): domain Bacteria; phylum Pseudomonadota; class Gammaproteobacteria; order Xanthomonadales; family Xanthomonadaceae; genus Xanthomonas_A. The sequence goes on along the minus strand of NZ_JAFIWC010000004.1, from coordinate 113,341 downwards.
CGGTGATCTCGCCGCCGGTGAAGCGGAAGGTGCGCTTGAACAGCTTGATCCAGTCGGCCTTGTCGCGCGGATGGTGCGCGTCCAGCCACGCGGCGAAACCGCCGTGCGATTCGCGCAGCCCGCCGATCACCTGCGCGTTGTGGATCGCCGCGTGCACCTTGAGCCGGTTGCGGATGATGCCCGGGTCGGCGAGCAGGCGCAGCACGTCGGCCTCGCCGTACGCGGCCACGCGGTCCACGTCGAACCCGGAGTAGGCGGCGCGGAAGCCATCGCGCTTCTTCAGGATGATCTCCCAGCTCAGCCCGGCCTGGTTGATCTCCAGCACCAGGCGCTCGAACAGTTCGCGTTCCTCGCGCTGCGGGTACCCGTATTCGTGGTCGTGGTAGTGGCCATGCACCGGATGCCCCGGGGCGATGCTGCAGTAGGCGCTCATGGTTGTCTCGAAGGATTGCGGTCGCTGTAGGCAGGATCCACTTCCATCAGCGCGCCGGGCAATTGCAGGTTCGGCCAGCGCGGCCGCCGCGGCTGCCACTGGCCGTTGCGCACCGCTTCGCGCAGCTCGTCCTGGCTGTGATCGGCACCTAACAGCACGGACGTGGTGGCGGCGAAGTACCAGCCCCTGGCATCGCGCGCGTACAGCCTGCAGTCGATGCCGTAGCGCTGGCCGACGTCGCACAGCAGCACGTCGGGCTGGCCGTCGGCGTCGAGGTCGCCGGCGCTGACCACGCATTCGCTGTCCGGCTGCAGGCAGCGCTCGTCGTCGAGCGTGCCGGCGGCCAGGGCCGCCCACCAGTCCGGACCCGGTGCGGGATGGCCGTTCGCCAGCGGCACCTGCGCGCGGATCCGGGCCGGATCGCGCAGCCGGCTGCGGCGCAGGTCCTCGTCGGAGCGTTGTTCGCCGAAGCGGCTGGTCAGCGCCAGCACCCGTTCGAGCCTGCGCTTGCGCTGCGCGTCGGCGACGAAGGCCGGGTCGCTGCGCAGCGACTGCAAGGCGCGGTAGCCGCGGCGGCCGTTGTCGAAGCGCAGGAACTCCAGGTCGGCCTCGTCGGCGGCGACGGTGCCGTCGGCCAGCCGCTGCATCTGGCTGTTCACCACGATGCGGTAGGGATCGAGCAGCGGCGTGTTGACCAGCACCGCCAAGCCGATCAGCGCCCACGACAGCGCCTTGTTGCTGCCGGCCAGGTGCGGCAGCCAGCGCTGCGGGTCCGCGCGCGAGGCCCGCAGCACCGCCAGCGCGTAGCCGAACGCGTAGGCCAGCGCCAGCGCGGCCAGCAGCGCGCCCCAGAACCGGTCGCTGGTCCAGCCGTACTGGGCGACGCGCAATCCCATCGCGTAGGCGGCCAACCCCGCGTACAACGGCAGGCTCAGCAGCCCGGCTTCGACGATGCGCCGCAGCCAGCGCGGATACGGCGGCAGCGCGCCGCCGTCCTGGTACACCGCGTTGGCGAAGCCCACCAGCAGGAACACCACGCTCAGCAGGATCGCTGCCGCCGAACGCGTCTGCCACAGCGCCTGCAGGCCGGTGAACGGCAGCGTCAGCAGGAACAGCAGCGCGATGCAGGCCAGCAGCGGCAGCAGGCCGGTGCAGATCGCGAACAGGATCTGCCGCATCACCTGCACCGCGCGGTGCTGGGTGCGCCCGATCAGGATCCCCAGCCCGACCATGATGCCGGTGGCCAGGTAGACGAAGGCGTCCTCGCGGAACAGTTCCCGGAACAGCATGATCTTGACCAGCGCGAACAGGCTGGCCCACAGCGTCAGCACCGCCCAGCACACGCCGACGAACAGCAGCGCCAGCGCCAGTGTCAGCGCGTTCTGCCAGGCGTGCTCGAACAGCGCGCGATAGGCCGCGCGCCAGCGCCCCTGCGCCTGCCGGTGCTGCAGCCAGGGCAGGGCGACGAACAGGCCCATCGCCACGGTGACGCCGAACGGCCCGAGCACCTTGCCGCTGCGCAGGCCCGGCGCGCCGGTGGCGCTCCACGCGGCCCACGCGGCGAGCGCGGCGAACAGCGCGCCGACCGCGGCCACGTGCTGCCACAGGCGCCGGTCGCGCAGCTGCTGCACGCTCAACAGCAGCATGCTCGGCACGGTCATGACCAGGGTGTACCAGCACACCCGCCCGCCCAGTTCGGCGAACGGCCACAGATGGCGCTCGGCGCCCAGCTGCGCCAGGTACAACAGCCCGCCCTGCAGCAGGGCCACCAGGACGATGAACGCGCGGGTCTGGCGCGGCAGCGGCGAGTCGGCGGTCATGGCATCCGTCCTTGGGCAAAGCGCGATTATGGCAGCTCGCCAGCGCGGGCCGGGGAGGGACGATAGAATGGGGCCATGTCCGCTCTGCCCACGCCCCTGGCCAACCAACTCCTGATCGCGCTGCCGGCGCTGTCCGATCCCAATTTCGCGCGCAGCGTCGCGCTGATCTGCCAGCACGACGAGAACGGCGCGATGGGGGTGCTGGTCAACCGCGCCTCCGAGTACACGCTGGGCGAAGTGTTGGCGCAGATGGGCATCGATACCGTCGATGAGTCGCTGCGCGAGCAGGTGGTGCTCAGCGGCGGGCCGGTGCATCCGGAGCGCGGCTTCGTGATCCACGACGGCGACCGCGGCTGGGATTCGAGCCTGGCGTTCGGCGACGGCCTGTTCCTGACCACCTCGCGCGACGTGCTCGAGGCGATGGCGCGCGGCGACGGCCCGCGCCATGCCGTGGTCGCCCTGGGCTGCGCCGGCTGGGGCGCCGGCCAGCTCGAGTTCGAACTGGGCGAGAACAGCTGGCTGACCGCGCCGGCCGATGCCGAACTGCTGTTCGAGCTGCCGCTGGAGCGGCGCTGGCAGACCGCCGCCGGGCGCATCGGCGTGGACCTGTTCCGGCTCACCGACTACAGCGGGCATGCCTGAGTCCGGTGCGCCCGCGTCCGGCACCGACGCGCCCGGCGCGATCCGCCGCGACGGCACCGTGCTCGGTTTCGACGTCGGCAACCGCCGCATCGGCGTGGCGGTGGGCAGCAGCTTCGGCAGCGGCGCGCGCGCGCTGGCGGTGGTCGACGTGCATCCGCAGGGCCCGGACTGGCCGGCGCTGGACCGCCTGCACGCCGAGTGGCGCCCGCACGGCCTGGTGGTCGGCGACCCGCTGACCCTGGACGGCGCCGACCAGCCCAACCGCAAGCGCGCCCATGCCTTCGCCCGCGAACTCGGCGCCCGCTACAAGCTGCCGGTGGTGCTGGTCGACGAGCGTTCCAGCTCGGTGGAGGCCGCCAAGCGCTTCGCCGTGGACCGCGCCCAAGGCCGCAAGCGCCGCCGCGACGCCGCCGCGCTGGACGCGGTGGCCGCCGCGGTGATCATCGAGCGCTGGCTGGCCGCGCCCGACGACGCCACCCCGATTTCCTGATTCCCTCCCGGACCACGCCATGACCGCCACGCAACTCGATTCGAACGGGCGCCTGCGCCACCTGCTGACCCTGGAAGGCCTGCCGCGCGCGACCCTGCTGCAACTGCTGGACCGCGCCGGGCAGATCCGCGACGCGGCGGTGGGCCGGGTCGGCAAGCGCAACGTGCTGGCCGGCACCGCGGTGTGCACGCTGTTCTTCGAGCCGTCCACGCGCACCCGCAGCTCGTTCCAGCTGGCCGCGCAACGGCTCGGCGCGGACGTGCTGAACTTCGACGCGTCGACCTCGTCCACGCGCAAGGGCGAGACCGCGCGCGACACGCTGAAGAACCTGGAAGCGATGGGCGTGCGCGGCTTCGTCGTGCGCCATCCGGAGGACGGCGCGGTCGAGCGCCTGGCCGAGGCCGCCGGCGAGGGCACCGCGCTGATCAACGCCGGCGACGGCCGCAGCGCGCATCCCACCCAGGGTCTGCTCGACATGCTGACCCTGCGCCACGCCAAGGGCGGCGACTTCTCCAAGCTCAAGCTGGTCATCGTCGGCGACGTCAAGCACTCGCGCGTGGCGCGTTCGGACCTGCATGCGCTGCGCACGCTGGGCGCCGGCGAAGTGCGCGTGTGCGGGCCGCAGGCGCTGCTGCCCGACGACGACACCCTGGCCGGGTGCGTGGTCGGCGACGACTTCGACGCCATGCTCGAGGGCGTGGACGCGGTGATGATGCTGCGCCTGCAGCGCGAGCGCATGGAAGAGGGCCTGGTGGCGTCGCTGGAGGGCTACCACGCGCAGTACGGCCTCACCGCCGAGCGCCTGCGCCGCGCCGCGCCGGAGGCGGTGGTGCTGCATCCGGGCCCGATCAACCGCGGCGTGGAGATCACCGACGAAGTGGCCGACGGCCCGCAGTCGTGCGTGCTGCGCCAGGTCGCCAACGGCGTGGCGGTGCGCATGGCGGTGCTGGAGACGCTGCTCGGCTGAGCCGCGCTGCGCCGACCGGACCGGCGCCAGCTCGGTCTCATCGATCGCCTGCGCCGCGCCGCGCGATCCGGCAGCCCGGGCCGCATCGCGCCGAAGACGGTCGCGCCGGCATCGGCGCGGTGCGCTCGGGCGCGACGTCGCCCCGGCCGCTCCTGCCGTGCAGGCGCTTGCGTCCCCGTGCAGGCGCGGCGATAGTGCCGCGCCGCGTGCGCCCGCATGCAGGAGAAGGATCGTGCCACCCATTGCCAGCGCCACGCCGTTGCGCGTCGCGCGCCGCGCCGTTGCGCGCGCGGCCCCCTCCCTGCGCGGACGCCTGCCGCAGCGCTGGCATGCAGGCGCGTACAGCGCCCTCGCGCTGTGCCTGTTGGCCGCCGCGCCGCTCGCCGATGCCTGGCACCCGCAGTACCCGCCCTGGGCGGGTACTGCGGGCGCGGCATGCACCGTCGCGGCGCTGCAGCCGGCCGCTGGCGGCGAACGGGCCTGGGATGGGGTCACCTCGTACCGCCACGCCGGCTTGCGCCTGCAGCTCGATTTCACCGACATGCCGGCGCTGCAGCTGTTCGATGCGCACGACCGCGCGCTGACCGCGCCGGTCGCCCTGGGCGGCGCGCAGATGGGCTTCCATGGCGTGGAGGCGGTGGACCTCAACGGCGACCGGCGGCCGGACTTCATCGTCACCCTCGGCAGCGGCGGGGTCGGCCTGGCCGGCGGCAATGCCTGGCGCCGGGTGCTGCTGTCCGATGGCAGCGGCTATCGCTCGATCGAGGTGGAGACGCACGAGCCCACCGCCGACGATTACCGCGTGCTGCCGCATCGCGCCGGCTGCGGACTGCTGCAGCTGGTGCCGGTGTGGGGCGACGCCTCGTCGACCCGCGACCGCAAGCCGCACCTGTTCTGGGTCTACCGCATGCTGCGCTTCGAGCGTGGCCGCGCCGCCTATGCCGACGCGCAGCTGCCGGGCTTGCCCAAGTGGATCCTGTACACCGCGCGGCCGCACAACAGCCGCGCCAGCGGCCTGCTCGGCCCGGCGCAGAAGCGCCAGCTGTGGTCGGCGCGCGAGCACGGCAGGATCACGCCGGCGCCGGTGGACCCGTAGCGGCGGGTGCAGTGCCTGTGCGTGGCTGCGCTGCGGTGTGCTGCACGCGCAGCATCGACGCCGCGCACGCTGCGGCGGCAATGACGCGCGGCTGTCCCGGCCGTGCCTGCGCCACGCACGCCCAACGCGCGCGATGGCGGCCGAGGCACGGCTGCCGCACGCGTCCGGCCGATGCGCTGCGATCGAAGCGATACGCCCGCGCGCGGCTGTCTGCGGCTGTCGTTGTCTGTCCCCGGCTGTCCGTTCGTGTCCGTTTTTCGTGTCCCGCGCGCCGATCGTAGGATCGGATCTAGCTTCCGGATTTCGTCGATTGCGTCGCCGCACGGCGCGGGCGAAGACTGCGCCCGGCCCCCACGCCCCCGTGCGTTCGCCAGCGCCTTTCGCGCGGCGCGACGCGCCTTTCGCTGCAAGATGGGAGAGTCCGATGAAGATCCAGCCCGTTACAGGCATGCTCGCCTTGGCCGCGTTGTGCTGTGCCGCTCCGGCCATCGCCGGCCCGGTCGGCTACGGCGCCGCCACCACCGGCGGCGGCAACGCCATCCCGGTCAATGTCGCCACGATGGACGCGATGCAGGCGGCGATCGACAACTACTCCGGCACCGGCGGCCTGGTGCTGAACTACACCGGCCAGTTCAACTTCGCCAGCATCGGCAATGTCTGCGCGCAGTGGCAATTGCCGGCCAGGACCGTGCAGATCAAGAACAAGAGCAACATCACCATCCAGGGCGCCCACGGTTCGTCGGCGAACTTCGGCCTGTGGGTGGTGGGCAACGCGCACAACATCATCATCCGCAACATGACCATCGGCCTGCTTCCCGGCGGCGAGGGTGCGGACTCGATCTCGCTGGAGGGCAACTCCACCGGCGAGCCGTCGAACATCTGGGTCGACCACAACACGCTGTTCGCGTCGCTGACCAAGTGCGCAGGCGCCGGCGATGCGTCGTTCGACGGCGGCATCGACATGAAGAAGGGCGTCCATCACGTCACCGTGTCGTACAACTACGTGCACGACTACCAGAAGGTGGCGCTCAACGGCTACAGCGACAACGACACCAAGAACGCCGCCGCCCGCACCACGTACCACCACAACCGCTTCGAGAACGTGGAGTCGCGCCTGCCGCTGCAGCGCCGCGGCCTGAGCCACATCTACAACAACTACTTCAACAACGTGCTCACCTCCGGCATCAACGTGCGCATGGGCGGCGTGGCGCTGATCGAAGCCAACTACTTCGAGAACGTAAAAAACCCGGTGACCTCGCGCGACAGCACCGCGATCGGCTACTGGGACCTGATCAACAACCACGTCGGCGGCGGCATCACCTGGAGCGTGCCCGAGAGCACCAGCAAGCCCTACGCCAACGCGACCACCTGGATCTCGTCGAAGGCGTTCCCGGAACCGCTCGGCTACCTGTACACCGCGATCCCGGCGGCGCAGGTCAAGGCCAAGGTGATCGCCACGGCAGGGGCGGGGACCCATCTGGCGGAGTAGCCGAACGGCTGGACGCGCCCGCTGGGCAGGCTCGGCGGATCCGGGGCCGGTCCGCGCGGACGCACGGGGTTGGTCGCTGCATGGCGATGCGACCGTCCGCGTCCGCCATCCGCGGCGAGGCTGCGCGGCGCAGGCCGCGCAGTGGGCCGGCGGCCGCCGGCTGGCGGGCAGGGATCCGTCGGCGACGGCGCTATGCTGTGGCGGTCTGTCCCATCGCGCGTCGGCGGCGCATGCCCATGAGCCTGCATACCTGGTGGTTGTTCTTCGCGACGGTGTTCGTGCTCTCCGGCACGCCCGGGCCGAACATGCTGCACGTGATGACGCGCAGCGTGAGCTACGGCGTGAGGCGCAGCGTGGCGGCGATGGCCGGTTGCCTGGTCGCCGTGGTGCTGGTGCTGGCCGCGTCCGCCGCCGGGCTCGGTGCGTTGCTGGCGACCTCGCCGCGGCTGTTCGAAGCGCTGCGCTACGTGGGCGTGGCCTACCTCATCTGGCTGGGGATCAAGGCCTGGCGCAACCACGAGGCGCCGCTGGACGTGGGCGCGGCGGCGCTGGCGCCGGCGGTGTCGCGCGCGCGGCTGTTTCGCGGCGGGCTGCTGATCGGGCTGAGCAATCCCAAGCTGCTGCTGTTCGCGGCGGCGTTCCTGCCGCAGTTCGTCGACCCGGCGCTGCCGCAGTGGCCGCAGTTCGCGCTGCTGGTGGCGACCTTCGCGCTGTGCGAGCTGTTCTGGTATGCGATGTACGGACTGGGCGGGCACCGGCTGCGCGTCTACCTGGCGCGTCCGGCGCTGCGGCGGCTGTTCGACCGCCTCACCGGGGCGATCTTCGTCGGCTTCGGGGTGCTGCTGCTGCGCTTCCGCCCGCACTAGCGGCGGGCCGGACCGGCAGCGCACGCCGCGCGCCGACGCGGTATCGTGTCGCGTTCTCCGACTGCCGACCCTGCCGATGTCGCCAACGCCCGTGCCCCTCGAAGTGAGCCGTTCCTCCTCGCCGCAGCTGGGGCATGCGCTCAAGCCGCGCCAGCTGATCATGATGGGCCTGGGCAGCGCGATCGGCGCCGGGCTGTTCCTGGGCTCGGGCGTGGGGGTGCAGGCGGCCGGCCCGGCGGTGCTGATCTCCTACCTGGTGGCCGGCGCGCTGGTGATCATCGTGATGAACGCGCTGGGCGAGATGGCCGCGGCCAAGCCGGCCAGCGGCGCGTTCTCGGTGTACGCCGCCGATGCGATGGGCGCCACCGCCGGGGCGACGGTGGGATGGCTGTGGTGGCTGCAACTGGTGGTCGTGATCGCCGCCGAGGCGGTGGGCGCGGCCGGCCTGCTGGCCACGGTCTGGCCGGCGTTGCCGGTGCCGCTGACCGCGGTCGTGTTCATGGCCGCGTTCACCGCGATCAACCTGCTCGGCGTGCGCAGCTTCGGCGAATTCGAATTCTGGTTCGCGATCCTCAAGGTGGTGGCGATCGTCGCCTTCATCCTGATCGGGGTGGCGCTGCTGGCCGGCTGGCTGCCGGGCGTGGCCTCGCCGGGGCTGTCCAATTTCACCGGCAACGGCGGTTTCGCGCCCAAGGGCATCGCCGGGATCGGCGCGGCGCTGCTGGTGGTGGTGTTCGCCTTCGGCGGCACCGAGATCGTGGCGGTGGCGGCGGCCGAGACCGCCGACCCGGAGCGCAGCATCGCGCGCGCGATCCGCACCGTGGCCTGGCGCATCCTGGTGTTCTACATCGGCTCGCTGAGCGTGATCATCGCGGTGGTGCCGTGGCAGAGCCAAGCGCTGAGCTCGCCGTTCGCCGCGGTGCTGCAGGCGGCCAGCATCCCCGGCGCGGCCACCGGCATCACCCTGATCGCGGTGATCGCGCTGTTGTCGGCGCTCAACGCCAATCTCTACGGCGCCTCGCGGATGATCTTTTCGCTGGGCCAGCGTGGCGAGGCGCCGCGCGCGCTGGGCCTGACCAACCGCCGCCAGGTGCCGGTGCCGGCGGTGCTGGCCAGCGTGCTGTTCGGTTTCGTCGCCGCGGTGCTGGAGCTGGTCTATCCCGGCCGCGTGCTGCCGGTGCTGCTGAACGTGGTCGGCGCCACCTGCCTGCTGGTGTGGACGATCTCGCTGTTGTCGCAGCTGATCCTGCGCGCGCGCGCCGATCGCGCCGGCACGCCGCTGCCGTTCCGCATGCGCGGCTACCCGGTGCTGACCGTGCTGGCGCTGGCGATCCTGGTGCTGATCTTCGGCCTGCTGGTGTCCTCGGCCGATACGCGCACGCAGTTCCTGTCGATGGCCGCGCTGACCGCGGCGATCGCGCTGGTCAGCGGCGTGGCGCGGCGGCTGCGCGGGTAGGGCAGGGCGCTGCGCTCCTACACAGGCGCGGTGGCGGCTCAGCCCAGCAGCAGGCGCGCGCCCAGCGCCGCCAGCAGCGCCGGCGGCATCACCACCAGGCCGATCTTCAGGAAACGCCAGAAGCCCACGTCCTCGCCTTCGCGGCGGATCGCGGTCAGCCACAGGATGGTGGCCAGCGAGCCGGTGATCGACAGGTTCGGGCCCAGGTCCACGCCGATCAGCAGCGCGTCGACCACCAGTTGCGGCGGATGCGCCTGGGCGATCGTGGTGCTGGCGATCAGCCCGGCCGGCAGGTTGTTGGTCAGGTTGGTCCCGAACGCCAGCAGCGTGCCGGCGAGGGCGGCGGTGGCCTGCGGCGAATGGCCGGCGGCGTCGGCCAGCCAGCGCGCGAGCATGCCGATCACCCCGGTGCGCGCCAGCGCCTCGACCAGCACGAACAGCCCGCCCACCAGCGGCAGCACCGTCCACGACACCGCCCTGGCCAACGGCAGCGGCGATTGCCGGCCGCCCACGCATACCGCCGCCAGCGTAGCCAGGCCGGCCAGGCAGGTGGGCAGGCCCAGGTCCAGGCCCAGCGCGGAGACGCCGACCAGCAGCGCCGCGGTGGCGAGGATGCCGGCCAGCGCGAAGGCGCCGCCGCGGCCGAGCGGTACCGCGTCCACGCGCTCGGCGCAGCGCCCGGCCAGGTCCTTGCGCTCGGCCCAGCGCAGCATGACGAAGGTGACGCCGATGGCCAGCAGCGACGGCAGCGCGAACGCGGCCAACCACGCGCCCAGCGTCGGCATCGTGCCGCCGTACAGCACCAGGTTGGCGGGGTTGGAGATCGGCAGCACGAAGCTGGCGGCATTGGCGATCAGCGCGCAGGCGAACAGCAGCGGCAGCGGCTTGGCCCGGGCCTTGCGCGCGGCGGCATAGACCGCCGGGGTCAGCACCACCGCGGTGGCGTCGTTGGACAGGAACGCGGTGACCACGACGCCGACCGCGAACACCAGCGCGAACAGGCGCCGCGGCGAGCCCTTGGCCAGGTTCACCGCATGCATCGCCACCCAGTCGAACAGGCCTTCGGCGCGCGCGGTCTCCGACAGCAGCATCATCCCGATCAGGAACAGGTAGACGTCGTGGCCCTTCAGCACCGCCTGCCAGGCCTCGGTGCCCGGCATCAGGCCGAGCGCCATCAGCAGCAGCGCGCCGGCCACCGCCCACAGCGCCTCGGGCAGCTTGAACGGCCGCGCGATCACCCCGGCGGTGGCCAGCGCGCAGATGCTCCAGATGGCGAGGTTCGCCGCGTGCGCGCCTGGCATCGTCTAGGTGGCCGCGCGCCGCGGCACGCCGGCGCCACGCGGCGCGGCATTCGCTGCACGCGCGCGATGGAACTCGAGCGTCGGCGCGAAGGTGCCGCGGCCATCGCCGGCGCGCGCGTGCGCGGTGCTCGCGCCGCATGCCGTCAGGCCGCTGATCCGGGCCGGACGTGGTGATCTCGCCGCAGGAAAGAAGTGCATGGGCAGCGTGCGGTCCGCGCAGCGGCGGCGTCTGGAAAGACGCAAGAATACCAAGCCGGTCGCGCCGGCGAGACACCGACGGGCACGCGCGAGGAGGCGCTGTCGGAGGCCGGGCCCGCATGCGGCATCGAGCGGTGCCGGCGATGGGCCAGGCGCTGCGGCCGGTCATTGCGCCTGCCAAGAAGGGCCGCACGCCCGGGCGTGCGCTTCGGCTCCGATCCCTCCGGTGGCGGGCGTGGCCACGTGCCCGGGCCAGGCCGGGCCGGCCGGGCCTGGAGCGGTTCTCCGCGTGCTGGCCGCGGACGAATCGATGCGTCGTTTCCACAGACGCTTCGGGATGCGGCTGGATGCATCGCGGGAGGGGCTTCAGTCCCGAAGCGTGCGAGGCGATGGAGCATTCCGTTGCGTCCCGTCGCGACCGAAGCCGTTCCCGCAGGAGCCGCTTCGGACGGCGTCGGTGTACCGCTGGGTGCACCGCAGTGCCGTGGCCGCGATCGGACGGCGCTGCGCGCGACCCACCCCTGTAGGAGCGGCTTCAGCCGCGACCGGCGCTACCGAGGATGCCGGTCGCGGCTGAAGCCGCTCCTACAGGAAGCAGCGAGGCCGGCGTGCGCTATCGCCCTACAGCCATGCCCACCACGGCCAGCGCAGGCGCACGGCGGCCATCACACGGGCGACCACGTAGACCAGGAACGCCACCCCGGCGGCGGCGAACAGGCGGCCGACAGGCGAGAGGGGACGGGAACGCACGTAGGGCTTCGGCCCGGCGACGCCTTAGCCCGGCTGTTTCGGCACATGCGTGGCCAGCCAGCGCTCCACGAACGCGGCCGGCGTCGTGCGTGGCGGCAGCGGCAGGCCCGCGCTGCGCACGAACCCGGCCGCCGCCTGCGCCAAGGCCTGTTTCGCGCGCCGCGCCGCCTGCTGCGCGGCGGCCTGCCGCTGCCGCAGCTGCACGAGGTGCAGCGACGGGCGCCCCGGCGGCGCGAACTTCTGGTCGCGGCGCAGCGCGTCTTCGGACAGCGTGGTGGCCTGCGCGGCCAGCTGCATCGCCTGCCTGGCCTTGAGCAGCTGCAACAGCCAGCGGCCGGTTTCGGTGAGTTCGCGCGGCGCACCGGCGCCGGCGCCCGACGCGCGGCTCAGCAACGACGCCGGCGCGCTGCCGGCGAGCGTGGCGATGGTTTCGTCGCAGCTTTCGAGCCGCGCGATCAGGTCCGTGTCGATAGGAGCGGTCATGGGCATGCCTGGCGAAAACGCGACTGTACCCAGGTTGCGCAGCAGGCGCGCGGCGGACGGCATGCAGGCGGGCGCAAGCGGGACGCCGCGTCGGCCGCCGATGCGTGCGGCCGGGTCACGGCTGCTTGTCCCGCGCTTCCAGCCGGGCGATGTAGTCCAGTTCGTGGAGCGCGGTGCGGTTGCCCGGTTCAAGCTGCAGCGAGCGCTGGAAGCTGGCGCGGGCGCCGGCAAGGTCCTGCTGGTCGATCAGCATCGAGCCGATGCCGCGCAGCGCCAGGGGCTGCACCGCTCGCGCGAGCGGATAGGTCTCGCTCAGCTGCAGCGCGTGCCGATAGCTGGCGATGGCCTCGTCGGTACGGCCCAGCTTGGCCAGCACGTAGCCGCGCTCGGTGTAGGCGGGGGCGAAGTACGGCCCCAGCGCGATCGCCTGCTCCAGCCAGTCCAGCGCCTGCGGCCACTGCTGCTTCGCCGCGGCGGCATAGCCGCGCATCTGCAACGCGGTGACGCAACTGACGTCGATCCATTCGGTGGGCTGGCCATCGGCATGCGCGGCAAGATAGTCCTCGTACTCCCGGGTGTCGGCCACGCTGACCGCGCGCAGGCCCGGCCGCTGGTGCGCGCGGCAGTAGCTGGTTACGCGGTCCAGCAGCCGCGCGTCGTCGCCCTGGCCCTTGTCCAGCCGGACCAGCAGCTCGACCAGCTCCTTGCGGTACTCGTGGCCCGGACGCTTGGCCGCGGCACCGGCCAGATAGCTGCCCACCTGCGCGCTGGTCGCTTGCGCCAGCAACCCCGACAGCAGCAGCGCGCCGACGCGCGCCGCGGCCTTCCATCGCGTATTCCCGTGCATGCGCTTCCCCCGATGCAACGACCTGCGCGCATCATTTGGCCGATCGGCGGCGGGCTGTCAAGCCGGGCGCGGCGAACGCCGGCAGCGCAAGCGGCTCAGTTCTGGCCGGAGGCGGCGGCGGGCGCGCGCTTCTGCGCGAACAGCCACTGCCACATCTGCGGGTCGCGGTAGGTGGCGTCCCAGGCGTTGTGGTTGCCGTCGGGATACTCGGTGTAGCGGATATCGGCGCGCAGTTGCTTGAACGCGCGGTAGATCTTGCGGTCGTCGTGCGGCAGCACCACGTCGTCCTTCGCGCCATGGAACATCCACACCGGCACGTGCTGCAGCCGCTGCGCCAGCGCGCCGTAGGGGTCGGGCAGGTCGGCCACCGGCGTCACCACCAGGTATTCGCGGTCCTCGCGCGGCGACAGGATCGCGCCGCACACCGGCACCAGCGCGGCGAAGCGCTGCGGTTGCAGCAGCGCGATCTCCCAGGTGCCGTAGCCGCCCATCGACATGCCGGTGAGATAGGTGCGCTGCGCGTCGCCGCCGAATTCGGCGCTGGCCGCGTCCAGCGCCTGCAGCGCCACCGTCGCGTTGCTGCCGTTCCATTCCTGGTCCTCCGGCACCTGCGGCATCACCACCAGCGCCGGGAAGTCGGCCAGATGGCGGCGCAGGTACGGCCCCAGCCCGGCGCCGGCCTGCTGCGCGCCGTCGCTGCCGCGTTCGCCCGAACCGTGCAGGAACAGCACCACCGGCAGCGGCCGCTGGCGATGCGCCGGCGCCGGCACGAACACCTGGTAGCGGTACACGCGCCCGTCGAGGATGAGCTGGCGGGCGACGAAGTGGCCGCTGGCCGGATCGCGGGGCAGGCTGGCGCAGCCAAGCATCGATGCGCAGAGCAGCAGCATCAGCAACGAACGCAGGAACATGGGCGACCCTCGGTCTCGGGGGCCCCAGTATCGGCCGGCGCACGCCGGTCCGGCACCTTGCAGCGCGGGATCGGCCGCGGTCCGGACATGCGCCAGTCAGCCTCGCCGCGCGCCTACAGCAGCACCAGCGTGGCCAGCCCGAGGAAGCTGAGGAAGCCCATCACGTCGGTCAGCGTGGTCAGGATCACCCCGCCGGCCAGCGCCGGGTCGAACCCGAGCCGCTTCAGGGTCAGCGGCACCAGCACGCCGCCGAGCGCGGCGGTGAGCAGGTTGATGGTCAGCGCCGAGCCGATCACCAGCGACAGCAGCGGCTGGCCGAACCACAGCAGCACGATCAGGCCCAGGCCGATGCCCAGCGCCAGGCCATTGATCAGCGCCACCGCCAGTTCCTTGCGCAGCAGCACGGTGACGTTGGACGCGCCGATCTGGCCCAACGCCAGGCCGCGCACCATCAGCGCCAGCACCTGGGTGCCGGCATTGCCGCCCATGCCGGCGACGATCGGCATCAGCGCGGCCAATGCCACCAGCTTGGAGATGGTGCCCTCGAACTGGCTGACCACGCTGGAGGCGATGAACGCGGTGCCCAGGTTGATGGTCAGCCACAGCAGGCGGCGCCGGAACGCGCGCCGCACCGGGCTGAACATGTCCTCGTCCTCGTCCAGGCCGGCGGCGCTGAACGCCTGGTGCTCGGCCTGCTCGCGGATGATGTCGACCACGTCGTCGATGGTGATGCGGCCGAGCAGGATGTTGTTGTCGTCCACCACCGGCGCGGAGATCCAGTCGTGGTCGGAGAACTGGCGCGCCACTTCGTCGGCGCCTTCGCCCACGTCGATGGCCGGCTGCTGGTCGTCGATCAGCCGGTTGATCGGGGTGGAATCCTCGTGCGTCACCAGCGCGGCCAGCGACACGCGGCCCAGGTACTGGTGGCGGCGGCTGACCACGAACAGGTGGTCGGTGTGGTCGGGCAGCTCGCCGCGCAGGCGCAGGTAGCGCAGCACCACGTCGACGTTGACGTCGGCGCGCACGGTGACCACGTCCGGGTTCATCAAGCGGCCGGCGCTGTCCTCGGGATAGGACAGCACCTGCTCCAGGCGTTCGCGGTTCTCGCGGTCCATCGACCGCAGCACCTCGTCGATGACCGTGTCGGGCAGGTCCTCGACCAGGTTGGCCAGGTCGTCGATGTCCAGGTCTTCGACCGCGGCGATGATCTCGTCCGGGTCCATGTCCGCGAGCAGGCTCTCGCGCACCTCGTCGCCGACGTGGACCAGCACCTCGCCGTCGTCTTCCGGGTCGACCAGGCCCCACACCACCACGCGCTTGCCCGGCGGCAGCGACTCGAGCAGGTTGCCGATCTCCGCCGGCGCCAGCGTGTTGACCAGGCGCCGCACCGGGCCCAGGCGCCCGCTGTCCAGCGCGTCGGACAGCAAACGCAGCTGTCGCGCGGTCTTGTCGTGGCGGACGGCATCGGCCATGCGCTGCTCCCAGAAGTAGAGGGCCGCGCTCCGAAGGCTCGCGGTCGGTCAGATGTTCATCGCGACATTATCGCCTGCATGTTGCGGGAAGCACAGCGGCGATGGAGCCGGGACTGGGGACCAGGGACCGGGGACCCGGAAGAGCAAAAGCAAAAACGGAGTTGCCGATCGCGTTGGGCGACCGGCGTTTCGTTTGGCAGTGCGGCGCGCGTGGATGACGGAGATAGTGTCGTAGTGCAGAGGACGCACGCACTCGCGATCAAGCCCCCGGGTCCCTGGTCCCCGGTCCCCCGGTCCCGGCTCAACCAGCCAACCAGCGCTCGATCCCCTTCCGATCGCGCGCCTGCAGCAGCTTCGCGCCGCGCGCGCGCAGCGCCTGCAGGTCGGTGTCGCGGATCGCGCGGCGCACTTCCAGCATCGTCGCCGGGTGCAGGCTGAACTCGCTCAGGCCCAGCGCCAGCAGCAGCGGGGTCAGCAGCGGGTCGCCGGCGATTTCGCCGCAAACCGCCACCGGCTTGCCGTGCGCCTGGCCGAGCGCGATCACCTGCGCGATCAGCCGCAGCACCGCCGGGTGCAGCGGCGAATACAGCTCGCCCAGCGCCTCGTTGTTGCGATCGACCGCGAGCAGGTACTGCACCAGGTCGTTGGTGCCGATCGACAGGAAATCGATGTCCTCGATGAAGGTGTCCAGCGCGATCGCCGCGGCCGGCACCTCGATCATCGCGCCGACCTGCACCTGTTCGGCGATGGCGTGGCCCTCGCGGCGCAGCTGCGCGGCGATACGCTTGAGGTGGCGGCGCATCGCCATGATCTCCTCGCGCAGCCCGACCATCGGGATCAGCACCCGCACCGGGCCGTAGCCGGAGGCGCGCAGGATCGCGCGCAGCTGCGTGTCCGAGACCTTCGGCCGTGCCAGCGACAGGCGCACGCCGCGCAGGCCCAGCGCCGGATTCTGTTCGTTGCTCAGGGTCAGGCCGGTGCGGTCGGCCTTGTCCGCGCCCAGGTCCAGCGTGCGGATCGTCACCGGGCGTCCGCTCATGCCCAGCACCGCGTCGCGGTAGGTACGGAACTGCTCTTCCTCGTCCGGCAGCGCGTCGCGCTGCAGGAACAGGAACTCGGTGCGGTACAGGCCCAGGCCGTCGGCGCCCATCGCATGCGCGCGGGCGATGTCCTCGCGCGACTCGGCGTTGGCCAGCAGGGTGATGTCCACCCCGTCGCGGGTGCGGCTTGGCTTGGAGCGCAGCCGGCCCAGGCCGCGCTGCACCTTGGCCAGGTCGCGCACGCGGGCGCGGTAGTCGTGCAGATCGTCCGGCGTCGGGTCGACGATCACCGCGCCCTGCGCGCCGTCGACGATCAGCACGTCGCCGTCGTTGATCTTCTGCAGGGCGTCGGCCACGCCGACCACCAGCGGCAGGTGCAGGCTGCGCGCCAGGATCGCGCTGTGCGACAGCGCGCTGCCGGCGCTGGTGACGATGCCGACCACGCCCTGCGCCTGCAACTGCGCCAGTTCCGACGGGGCCACGTTCTCGCACACCAGGATCTCGCCGGCCAGGCCGGCGCTGTCGGGCTGGCGCTTCTGCAGGTAGGCATGGATGCGCCCGATCACATGGTCCAGGTCGTCCATGCGGCTCTTCAGGTAGGCGTCTTCCATGTCGTCGAACACGGTCGCCAGCCGGTCGCGCTGCAGGCGCAGCGCGTAGTCGGCGCTGTAGCGGCCGGTGCGGATCAATTCGTCCAGGCCGTGCAGCAGCTCCGGGTCGTCGAGCAGCAGCGCGTGCAGGTCGAGGAACTCGCCGACCTCCTTGGCCAGCGCGCCGTGCAGGCGCTGGCGCAGGCCGTGCATCTCCTCGCGCGCGGCGTTCACCGCCAGGTGCAGCCGCTCCAGCTCCCCGGCGACCTGCGCCGCGTCGATGCGCTGCTCGGCCACGTCCAGCGCATGCGGCAGGCGCACGCGGGCGCGGCCGAGCGCATTGCCGCGCGATGCGCCGTGGCCGGCGATGCGCAGCATCGTCACCGCGCGCGTCCGCCGCGGCGGGGTGCGGCCGTCGTCAGCGGGCGCCAACGACGCATGCTCAGCTGTCCTCGTCGAAGCGGCGTTCGAACAGCGCGGCCACCGCGTCCAGCGCCTGCGCCTCGTCGGCGCCGTCCACGCGCACGGTCACCGGCGTGCCCTGCGCGGCGGCCAGCAGCATCACGCCCATGATGCTCTTGGCGTTGACCTCGCGGCCCTTGGCCGCCAGCGTGGCGTTGCAGCGGAACGAGGACAGCGTCTGCACCAGCTTGGCGGTCGCCCGGGCGTGCAGGCCCAGGCGGTTGGACACGATGAGTTCACGTTCAAGCATCGTCGATCACCACTCCATTGCGTGAGCCTGCGGCCGCGGTCGCAGGCAGTTGGTCCAGGCCCTGTTCGGGATAGTTCATCACCCGCAGCAGCATCGGCAGGCTCAGCGCGGAGACGCGGCGCACCGGCGTGCCCAGCCGCGCCAGCCGCGCGGCCAGGTTGCTGGGGCTGGCGCCGTACAGGTCGGTGATCACCAGCACGCCGTCGCCGCCGTCGACCCGGCGCAGCGCCGCGGACGCCTGCGGCAGCAATGCGTCCAGCTCGCTGTCGAACGGGACCTCGAACGCTTCGGTCTTCAGCGGCAGCTGCCGCAGCAATCCGGTGGCCACGCTCAACAACGCCGCGCCGATACCGGGGTGAGTGATCAGGAGAATGCCACAGGCCATGGGGGAACGTTAACAGGTCGTGCAGGGCGCAGGGAATGGTGAAGCGGGGACCAGGGACCAGGGACCGGGGACCGGGGACCCGATCGCGAGCGCAAGCAATCGCGGCGCCGAGACGCTCTTGCCGCATCACCCGCCTCGAGTGTCGCTTTGGCTTTCCGGGTCCCTGGTCCCCGGTCCCCGGTCCCGGCTCTCAGTCCAGCTCCCGATGAAACGTCGCCACCTCCGGCCAGCCCTGGTCGCGCGAGCGTTGCGCCAGTCGCTCGGCCAGGTACACCGAGCGGTGCTTGCCGCCGGTGCAGCCGAAGGCGATGGTGACGTAGCTGCGGGTGTCGTTGCGCAGCCGCGGCAGCCAGGTGTCGAGCAGGTCGGTGATCTGCGCGGCGTACTGCTGCACGTCCGGCTGCGCGTCCAGGTATTCGCGCACGCCGCCGTCGCGGCCCGACAGCGGCCGCAGTTCCGGGTCCCAGTGCGGGTTCGGCAACACCCGCGCATCGAACACGAAGTCGGCCTCGGCCGGCACCCCGCGCTTGTAGGCGAAGGATTCGAACAGCAGCGACAGGGTCTTGTCCTGGTCGTGGCCCAGCGCGAACTCGGTGGTGACCCGGCGGCGCAGCTGGTGCACGTTGAGCGCGCTGGTGTCGATCACCGCATCGGCGGCCAGGCGCAGCGGCGCGGTGATCTCGCGTTCGCGCACGATCGCCTCGGGCAGGGACAGGCCCTGCCGCGACAGCGGATGGCGCCGGCGGGTGTCGGCGTAGCGCTTGATCAGCGCCTCGTCGGTGGCGTCGAAGTACAGCAGTCGCGCGTCCAGGCCCAGCTGCGACACCGCTTCGCGCCAGCGCGGCAGCTGCGCCAGGTCGCTGTGGCGGCTGCGCACGTCGATGCCCACGGCCAGCTTGCTTGGGCCGTTGCCCTCGCGCAGCAGGCTCTTGACGAACTCCGGCAGCAGTTCCACCGGCAGGTTGTCGACGCAGTAGTAGTCCAGGTCCTCGAAGGTCTTCAGCGCCACCGACTTGCCCGAGCCGGACAGGCCGCTGACGATGATCAGGATCGAGGTGTTGGCCACGCTGCTCATGGGCTGCGCCGCTCCAGCAGGTTGCTGTGGCGGGCGATGAACATCGCCGCCGGGTCGATGCCCTTGGTGCGCAGGATGTGCAGGCGCGTGGCGGCCTCGGTCAGCACCGCCAGGTTGCGGCCCGGCATCACCGGCAGGGTGATCAGCGGCACGTCCAGGTCCAGCACGTGGCGGGTGCCGGAGTCGCCGGTCAGGCGTTCGTAGCCATGCGGGGTGGGTTCGGTCATGGGCCGGGTCAGGTGCACGATCAGGCGAAGGTACTTGTTCTTCTTTACCGCGGTGTCACCGAACATGTCGCGCACGTTGAGCACGCCCAGGCCGCGCACCTCCAGCAGGTCCTGCAGCAGCTCCGGGCAGGTGCCGTCGAGCATGTCCGGCGCGATCTGGGTGAACTCGGGCGCATCGTCGGCGACCAGGCGGTGGCCGCGGCTGAGCAGCTCCAGCGCCAGCTCGCTCTTGCCCGAGCCGGCTTCGCCGGTGATCAGCACGCCGATCGAGTAGATCTCCATGAACACCCCGTGCAGGGTGACCCGCGGCGCCAGCGTGCGCGCCAGGTGGTAGGAGAGCTGGTTGAGCAGTTCGTGGCCGCGCTTGGGCGAGATCCACAGCGGCGTGTCCGATTCGTCGGCGGCCGCGCGCAGGTCTTCCGGGCAGGACTGGTTCTTGGTGATCACCAGCGCCAGCGGCCGCACCTGCACGATCTTCTCGATCGTCTCCCAGCGCTGGCGCGCGTCCAGCGAATCCAGCCAGGCCAGTTCCTCGGTGCCGAGGATCTGCACCTTGTTCGGATAGATGGCGTTGAGGTAGCCGGCCAGCGACGGCCGCCGCGCGACCGCGTTGCCGGCCTCCAGTTCGCGGTGTTCGCCCTTCTGCCCGGCGATCCAGCGCAGCGCCAGCTTGTCGCGCTGCTGGTCGAACAGTTCGCGTGCGGTGATGCTGGTATTCATGCGGCGCTGGCCCGCGGCGAGCCGCCGAGCAGCGCGTGCAGCGCGGCGGCGTCGGGCGCGCGCCGCAGCGCGTCGCGGAAGCCTTCGTCGGAGAACTGTTCGGCCAGTTCCGACAGCAGCATCAGGTGCTGGTGGGTGTAGTGGGCCGGTACCGCCATCGCGAACACCAGGTCCACCTGGGTGCCGGCGCCGTCGAAGTCGACCGGCTGGTCCAGCCGCAGCAGCGCGCCGCGCGGTTCGGTGAGGTGCGGCGCGCGGCCGTGCGGGATGGCGATGCCATGGCCGATGGCGGTGCTGCCGAGCTGCTCGCGCTCGCGCAGGCTGGCGAAGAGTTCATCGGAACCGGCCTGAGGACAGGCCAGCAGGCCGGCGGCGGTGCGTAGCAGGGTGTCGCGATCGGCGGCCGGCAGCACCTGGGTGCGCACGGCCGCCATCAGATCGGTCAAAGGCATGTCAGACCAACGTGTGAAGGGTCACACGATATTGTCGCGCACCTCGGCCGCGTGGTGGTCCTGTTTCTTTTCCTTGTGCTTGATGATCAGCCGGTCGAGCTTGTCGGCGAGCAGGTCGATCGCCGCGTACATGGTCTGTGCGCTGGCATCGGCGTGCAGGGTGCGCCCCGGCACGTTGACGGTGGCCTCCACGTGGTGGTCGGGCTTGCGCAGCGCGAGCTGGGCACGGACCTCGATGGTCTCTTCGTAATGCCGCTTCAGGCGCTGCAGCTTGGTTTCCACGTATTCCCGCAGGGCGGGGGTGACTTCGATCTGCTGGCCGTAGGTCTCGATGCGCATCGGATACTCCTTGGTTCGGGATTCACCTATGAACCATTGCCGCCACCGCGACGCCCGACCGATCCAACTCAACCGATGCGGACGCGTTCGTGCGAGGCGGAAATGTTCATGGCCTCACGATACTTCGCAACCGTGCGCCGCGCTACGGGTACGCCGGCGCTTTTCAGCAGGTCGGCCAGCTTGGCGTCAGAAAGCGGCTTGCGCGGGTTCTCCGCATCGATCAGGCGCCGAATCATCGCCTGAATAGCCGTGCTGGAGGCCTCGCCGCCGCTATCGGTGTCGATGCCGGAGGCGAAGAAGGCGCGCAGCGGGATGGTGCCGCGCGGGGTGCGCACGTACTTGCGGGCGATGGCGCGGGAGATGGTGGACTCGTGCAGGCCCAGTTCGCCGGCGATCTCGCGCAGGGTCAGCGGGCGCAGCGCCTGTTCGCCGAACTCCAGGAACCCGGCCTGCTGGCGCAGCAGGCAGCGGGTCACCCTGAGCAGGGTCTCGCCGCGCGCCTCCAGGCTCTTGAGCAGCCAGCGCGCCTCCTGCAGCTGGCCGCGCAGGTAGCCGGCGTCGCTTTCGCCGCACTGGCGGATCAACTGCTCGTAGCCGCGGTGGATGGTGACCTTGGGCCGGGCGTGTCCGGCCAGCGCGGCGTGCCAGACCCCGCGCTGGCGCCAGACCACGCAGTCGGGCACCACGTAGGTGTCGGCGCCGAGGTCGCCGATCTGCTTGCCCGGACGCGGTTCCAGCGAACGCAGCAGGTTCACCGCCTCTTCCACCGCCGAGGCCGGGCGCTTGAGGTCGTGGGCGATGCCGGCGATGCCGCTGCGCGGCAGCTTTTCCAGCGGGCCGTTGGCGATGGTGCGCGCCAGTTCGCGTCCCGGGGTGTCCTCGGGCAGCACGTCCAGCTGCAGGTTGAGGCACTCGCCGAGGCTGCGCGCGGCGATCCCGACCGGATCGAAGCGCTGGATCTGGTGCAGCACGGTGAGGATCTCCTCCTCGTCGGCGACGATGTCCGGCAGCAGCGTCTCGGCGATCGCGCTCAGCGGCTCGCGCAGGTAGCCGTCGTCGTCCAGCGCGTCGATCAGCGCCGCGCCGATGCTGCGGTCGCGCGGCGACAGGTGCGACAGGTGCAGCTGCCACAGCAGGTGGTCGATCAGGGTGTCCGGCTCGGCCACGCGCTCGGCGGCGCTGCCCATGTCGTCGTCGTCGTCGAAGGAGCCGCCGCTGCCGCCGCTCCACGCCGGTTCGTCCGGCAGCCAGTCGTCGGACGAGGTGGTGTCGCGCGGATCGTCGCTTTCCGGCGCGTCGCCGGCGGCCGGCGTGGCCCCGGCCTCGCCGCCGCCGGCGAGGTCCAGGCCCGGCGCGGCGTCCTCGGCCCATTCCAGCAGCGGGTTGCTTTCCACCGCCTCGGCGATCTCCACCTCCAGCTCGGCGCTGGACATCTGCAACAGCTTGATCGCCTGCCGCAACTGCGGCGTCATGACCAGATGCTGTCCCAGCGATGTCTGCAACCGTGCTTTCATGCCTGTGCCGAACGAAGGGAGCGTGTCGAGACGGCCGCGCGGTCAGAGCCTGAAGGTTTCCCCCAGGTACACGCGGCGCACATCGGTATTGGCCAGCAACGCGTCCGGCGACCCCTGCGCCAATACGCTGCCTTCGTTGAGGATATACGCACGATCGCAGATTCCCAAGGTTTCGCGCACGTTGTGGTCGGTGATCAGCACACCGATGCCGCGTTGCTTGAGATGGGTGACGATACGCTGGATTTCGCCGACGGAGATCGGGTCGACGCCGGCGAACGGTTCGTCGAGCAGCATCAGCCGCGGCTTGGCCGCCAGCGCGCGGGCGATCTCGCAGCGGCGGCGCTCGCCGCCGGACAGGCTGGCGCCCATCTGCTCGGCGACGTGGCCGATCTGCAGTTCGTCCAGCAGCGAGGCCAGTTCGCGTTCCTGGCCGGCGCGGTCCAGGTCCTCGCGCAGTTCCAGCACCAGGCGGATGTTGTCGGCGACGCTGAGCTTGCGGAACACCGACGGTTCCTGCGGCAGGTAGCCGACGCCGAGCTTGGCGCGCGCGTACATCGGGTCGGCGGTCATGTCGCGGCCGTCGAGCACGATGCGCCCGGCGTCGGCCTCGACCAGGCCCACGATCATGTAGAAGCAGGTGGTCTTGCCGGCGCCGTTGGGGCCGAGCAGGCCGACCACTTCGCCCGCTTCCAGGGTCAGGCCGAAGTCGCGGACCACCTCGCGCTGCTTGTAGCGCTTGCGCAGGCCCTCGGCGAGCAGCATCACTGGCCTCCCTGCGATGCCGGGGCGGTCTTGGCCGGCGCCTTGCCCGCCGGGGCCTTGGCCGGCGCGGCGGCGGGCTTGGCCGCCGGCTTGGCGCCGGACGCCGGCGCCGGGTTCTTCGGCTGGATCACGGTGCGCACGCGGGTGCCGTCGCCGCCGCCCTGCATGTTGCCGGTCTTGGTGTTGTAGACCATGCGCTGGCCGGCGTTGGTGCCCTTCGGCGAGGTCATGCGGTAGTTGCCGGTCAGCACGATGGTGTCGGTGGACACCTTATAGTCCAGGTTGTCGGCGACCGCGTCCATCGGCGAGCCGTCGTCCAGTTCCTGCTTCAGCGTGGCCTGCTTGCCGTTGAGCACGACGCGGTCGACCTCGCCGTTGCTCTGGAAGATGTCGGCGGTGTCGGCATGGATCTCCAGCGTGCCCTGGGTGATGACGACGTTGCCGGCGAAGCGGCACTTGCCGTTGTCGTTGGTCAGGTTGCAGTCGTTGGAGTTGGCGTCGATGTTCATCGGCTGGTTGCGGTCCGATGTCTTGGCCATGGCCGCTGCGGGCAGCAGCAGGGCGAGCAGCGCGAGCTTAGCGGGCAGCGTTCGGTTCATAGCGGGTCTTGACCTGTGAGAGGAGCTTGTACTGCTGGGTCTTCAAGTTGGCTTCGAAGCCGACGCCGGTCTGCATGATACCGGGTCGGGTCATGGTCACCGGCGCGGCGGTGCGCGCCAGGTTGGTCCGCGGGAAGACGTCCAGGCTCTGGGTGCGGAAGGTCGTGGGCGGAATGCTGGGGACCTTGGGGCTGTCGCCGGCGACATTGCCGCGCAAGCGCAGTTCGTCGCCATCGGCGCTGACCCAGCCAGTGTCGCCGCGCATCTCCCAGTGCTGGCCGCTGGCGTCGGGCAGCAGGAACAGCGGGGTCACGATCGACAGGGTCTGGTCGGCGCGGCTGCGCTCCATCTGCGGCGCGCGCAAGGTCATCGATTCCTTGCCCTGCTTGTCCAGGGTGATGATCTCGAAGTCGCGCGCCACGTAGTCCGAGCGCGCCTCCTCGCCGGCCTCGGCCACCGGCTTGGCGCGCTGCCGCCATGCCGACCAGCCGCTGACCACCGCTGCGACCAGCAGCACGCCGCCGAGCACGCTGCGCCAGTTCATGCGCCGTGCTCCTGCAGCAGGGCGGGGACATGGCCCTGCGCGGCGAGCAGCACGTCGCACAGCTCGCGCGCCGCGCCTTCGCCGCCGCGCGCGCGGGTGCGCCAGTGCACGTGCTCGGCGGTCCACGGGTGCGCGTTGGACGGCGCCACCGCCAGGCCGACCGCGCGCAGCGGCGCCAGGTCGGGCAGGTCGTCGCCCATGAAGCACACCTGGTCCAGGCCCAGCCCGCGCTCGTCGCACAGCGCCCGCACGCCGGCGAGCTTGTCCTTGACCCCGATCTGCACCAGCAGGCCCAGCTCCTGGCCGCGCTTTTCCGCGGCCAGGCTGGGCCGGGCGGTGATCAGCGCGACCTCGATGCCGTGCCGGCGCAACTGCACCAGCCCCTGGCCGTCGAGCACGTGGAAGGCCTTGCTCTCGTTGCCGTCGCGGTCGTAGTACAGGCGGCCGTCGGTCAGCGTGCCGTCGACGTCGAAGCACGCCAGCCGGATCCGTTCGGCACGGGCGATCAGTTCGGAAGGGAAGTCGGCAAGCGGGGAATAAGGCATCGGTCAGCAGGATGGGGGCGGGGAGGACGGCTTTCCAGGCGCCGGCCAGACGGCGCGGCGGGGGCGGAAAGGCGCAACGGGTTCAGGCTGTTAAACCACCCTGGCACGCAACAGGTCGTGAATGTTCAAGGCGCCGACCGCGCGGCCGTCGCCGTCGACGACGATCAGGCCGTTGATCTTGTGGGTTTCCATCAGCCGCGCCGCCTCGGCGGCGAGCTGGTCGGCGCCGATGGTGCGCGGCTGCCGGGTCATCACGTCGGCGATGCGGGTCTGGCGCACGTCCAGCGGGCTGTCCAGGGTGCGGCGCAGGTCGCCGTCGGTGAACAGGCCGAGCAGGCGGTCGTCGCGGTCGACGATCGCGGTCATGCCCAGGCGCTTGCGGCTCATCTCCACCAGCGCCTCGCTGAGGCTGGCGTCCTCGCCCACCTTGGGCAGCTCGTCGCCGCCGTGCATCACGTCGGTGATGTGCAGCAGCAGGCGCCGGCCGAGGCTGCCGGCCGGGTGCGAGCGGGCGAAGTCGTCGGCGGTGAAGCCGCGCGCGTCCAGCAGCGCCACCGCCAGCGCGTCGCCCAGCGCCAGCGAGGCGGTGGTGCTGGAGGTCGGCGCCAGGTCGAGCGGACAGGCCTCGGCGGGCACGCTGACGTCCAGGTGCAGGTCGGCCTCGCGCGCCAGCGTGGATTGCGCGCGGCCGGTCATCGCGATCACCGCGTTGCCCTGGCGCTTGAGCACCGGCAGCAGCATCAGGATCTCGTCCGATTCGCCGGAATAGGACAGCGCCAGCACCACGTCGGCGTCGGTGATCATGCCCAGGTCGCCGTGCCCGGCCTCGCCCGGATGCACGTAGAACGCCGGGGTGCCGGTGGAGGCGAGGGTGGCGGCGATCTTGCGCGCCACATGTCCGGACTTGCCCATGCCGGTGGCGACCACGCGTCCGCGCGAGCCCAGGATCAGCCGGCACGCGGCGGCGAACTCGGCGCCGATGCGCGCGCCGACCGCGCCCAGCGCGGCCTGTTCGATCTCGACCACGCGGCGGCCGCTGGCGACCAGGCTGGCATCGCCGACGGCGTCGGCGGAAAGGGGCGATACAGCCATGCGGATGCCGCTCGGAGGGTAGAATGGCCGATCATTTTATTAGGAAAGCCCGTTGGACGCCGAAACCATCCGTAAACTGATCGAGGCCGGCCTGCCCGGCGCGCGCGCGCAGGTGCAGGGCGACGATGGCGTGCACTTCGAGGCGACCGTGGTCTGCGAGGCCTTCGCCGGCAAGCTGCCGCTGGCGCGGCACCGCATGGTCTATGCCACGCTGGGCGATCTGATGGGCGACGCGATCCACGCGCTGGCGCTGACCACGCTCACGCCCGACCAGGCCGCCTGACCGGCGCGCAGCCCCCTGCGCGCTCCCGTTCCTGTTTCCTCACATCCCCCGAGACCATGGCCAAAATCGTAGTGACCGGCGGCAACGCGCTGCACGGTGAAGTGAACATTTCCGGCGCCAAGAACGCGGTGCTGCCGATCCTGTGTGCCACGTTGCTGGCCGATGCGCCGGTGGAGATCACCAACGTGCCGCACCTGCACGACGTGATCACCACGGTGAAGCTGCTCGGCGAACTGGGCGCCGAAGTCACCATCGACGAAGGCACCCTGGCGCGCGGCAGCGCGATCACCGTCGATCCGCGCAAGGTCGACCAGCACGTCGCGCCGTACGAACTGGTGCGGACCATGCGCGCCTCGATCCTGGTGCTGGGCCCGCTGCTGGCCAAGTTCGGCGCGGCCGAGGTGTCGCTGCCGGGCGGCTGCGCGATCGGCTCGCGTCCGGTGGACCAGCACATCAAGGGCCTGCAGGCACTCGGCGCGGAGATCGGCGTGGAGAACGGCTACATCAAGGCGACCAGCAACGGCCGGCTGAAGGGCGGCCGCTACGTGTTCGACATGGTCAGCGTCACCGGCACCGAGAACGTGCTGATGGCCGCGGCGCTGGCCGACGGGACCACGGTGCTGGAGAACGCGGCGATGGAGCCGGAGGTCACCGACTTGGCCGACTGCCTGATCGCGCTCGGCGCCAGGATCGAAGGCGCCGGCACCTCGCGCATCGTGGTGCAGGGCGTGGAGCGCCTGTCCGGCGGGCGCCATGCGGTGCTGCCCGACCGCATCGAGACCGGCACGTTCCTGGTCGCCGCGGCGATGACCGGCGGCAGCGTCACCGTGCGCCGCGCGCGTGCCGACACGCTCGACGCGGTGCTCGACAAGCTGGCCGAGGCCGGGGCGACCATCGAGACCGGCGCCGACTGGATCCGCCTGGACATGCACGGCAAGCGCCCGCGCGCGGTCAGCCTGACCACCGCGCCGTACCCGGCGTTCCCCACCGACATGCAGGCGCAGTTCATGGCGCTCAACTGCGTGGCCGACGGCGTGGGCGTGATCAACGAGACGATCTTCGAGAACCGTTTCATGCACGTCAACGAACTGCTGCGCCTGGGCGCGGACATCCAGGTCGAGGGCCACACCGCGATCGTGCGCGGCCACGAGCGGCTCAGCGGCGCGCCGGTGATGGCCACCGACCTGCGCGCGTCGGCGTCGCTGATCCTGGCCGGCCTGGTCGCCGACGGCGACACCACCATCGACCGCATCTACCACCTGGACCGGGGGTACGAGAACATCGAGGAGAAGCTGGGGGCGCTGGGCGCGTCCATCCGGCGCATCGCATGATCCTGCGCGGACGCTTCACCCCCCGGCGCAAGGTGCTGCTGGCCATCGTGGTGCTGCTGCTGGCCTGGGTGGCCTATGCCTGGCATGCCGGCATCGCCATCACCCAGGGCATCGAGCAGCGCGACATGGACTGGAACGGCGACGGCCAGGTCAGCCGCAGCGAGATCGCCCAGGCGTTCTACGCGGTCGGCGTCAGCCGCACCGAGGAAGGCCCGCGCCAGTGCAGCGCGTTCTACTGGCGCGGCAGCGGCGAGCAGATCCGGGTGGACTGCCGCACCGTGTTCGCGCCGGCCGCAGACGCGAAGAAATAAGGCCAGCGGGCGCTGCTCCCGCCCGCGCGTTGGCGGGCGTCGGCGTCAGCCGCACACGGAACCTGGCCTCGATGCACACGGGGTCGACGCTGCGAATGGCGGCCAAGCCGGGCGCGCCCCCGAGCGCACAACAAAAAGGGCGGACCGATCGGTCCGCCCTTTTTTGCGTTCGGTGGAATTCCCGCGATACGCGGCCGGCGCCCGCGCGCCGCACCGCTCAGCGCAGCGACTTGATCGTCAGGTCCAGCGCGTCCTGGCCGTTCTCGCGCTGCAGGATGCGCACCGGCACCGGCATGTCCGGCACGATCCAGGCGACGATCTCCTTGGAGCCGTCGCTGCGGGTCACCTTGGTGGCCTGCTCGGTCTTGCCGTTGACGGTGATGTTCTCCTTGCCGGCGACGCGGTAGGTCATCGGCTTGGCGCGGCCCTCGTCGACCATGCGGTAGCTGGGGGTCTTGCCGGCGTTGACGTCGCGCGCGACCGCCAGGTTGATCAGCAGCGCGTCCATGTCGCCGGGCTGCAGCTTGACCGGCCCGCGGCGCTCGGGCTTGACGTCGCCGGCCCAGGTCGCCTGCGAGGTGCTCCAGTCGTAGTTCGCGGTCACCGCCTTCTTCTTGACCAGGAACACCGAGCGGTCGTCGCTGCTCAGCGGCCGCATCTGCCCGCCCTTTTCCTCGAACACGGTGCTCTGGCTCAGGTCGGCGACCTGGTTCTTGATCGCCAGGCTGTAGCGCCAGCGGTTGGCGCCTTCGCTGGTCAGGGTCATCACGCCATTGGCCTGCATGCCCATGTAGTTGGCCTGGTAGTCCGCCTTGAACGGTTCCAGCGCCAGGGCCGGCAGGCTGGCCAGGGCCAGCGCCGCGGCGGCCAGCGCGGTCAGGGGACGGGCGATGCGTTTCATGGGTCAGACTCCTTGGTATTCGGTCAGGCGCAGGTCGATGCGGTCTTCGCCGTCTTCGCGCTGCAGGATGCGCACCGGCGTGGGCACGCCATTGGCGATCCACAGGATGGTCTCATTCCTGCCGCCGTTGGTGCGCGACACGCGCAGCGCGTCGTAGCTCAGCTCGCCGACCTGCACCGTCTCGGTCTGCTCGGCGGCGTGGTAGACGTGCTCGCGCACGCGGCCGACGTCGACGTAGCGGTAGGTCATGGTCTTGCCGGGCTGCGCATCGCGCATGATCGACAGGTTGAGCAGCAGCGCGCTCTGGTCGCCGGGCTGCAGCGGGATCGGTTGCTGCCGGTCCTTCTTCAGGTCGCCGTCCCAGTGCGCCACGCCCTGGCTCCAGTCGTAGACGCCGGTGACCTTCTTGCCGAAGAAGATGGCCTTCTTCACCGTGCTCTGGCTCTGCGGCACGTAGCGCCCGTCCTGCGCCTTGAACACGGTGCTCTGCTCCAGGTTGAGCCCGAGCACGCTGGCGAAGCCGCTACGCCCCTGCACGCCCAGGTCCACCCGCCACTGGTCGCCGCCGGTGTGGGCGACTTCCATGCGCGCGTCGCCGGCCTGCTTGCCCTTGTAGAAGGCCTGGTAGGTGGCGACGAAGGGCTGCAGCGGCGGCGGCGTCCACGCCGTGGCGTCCGCGGCCGGCGCGGCCGGCGCCGAGGCGGGCAACTGCTGCGCCGATCCGCCGACGGCCGGCAGCAGCGCGCACAGCGCGGTCGCGGCGAGGAAGGCGAACGGGCGCGGGAAGGGCTTCATGGGGGTCGCTGGGAAAGGAGGAGGCCGGACAGGATGGCGTGCTGTTGTGACGGACGGGTTCAACGCATTCAGCTTGTCAGCTTACCCGTGCAATCTAGGCGCAGGGGACTAAACCGGCACTGACCGTCCACCCAGGCCCTGCCGTCCCGTTCAGCCAGGCGCCCGGCGGCGGCCAGTTTCAGCACTTCGCGCAGCAGCCGGTGTTCCTGCGGCAACAGGCGCTGCGCCAGCGATTCCGGCGTGTCGTCGGGGCGCACCGGGATCGGCGCCTGCGCGATCACCTCGCCGGCGTCCAGCGCCGGGGTCACGAAATGCACGCTGGCGCCATGTTCCCGATCGCCCGCGGCGAGCGCGCGCGCATGCGTGTGCAGCCCGGGATACTTAGGCAGCAGCGAGGGATGGATGTTCAGCAGCCGCCCGGCGAAACGCTGCACGAAGCCGTCGCCGAGGATGCGCATGTAGCCGGCGCACACCACCCAGTCCGGACGCGCAGCGGCGACGGCGTCGCCCAGCGCCAGGTCGAACGCCGCGCGGTCGGCGAAGGCCCTGGGCGCGGCCGACCAGCGCAGCGCCGCCGGCACCTTCGCCAGCGCCGGCGCCTGCGGGCGGTCGGAGAACACGCCGACCGGCTGCGCGTCCAGCTCGCCGGCGGCGATCGCATCGAGCAGCGCCTGCAGGTTGGAGCCGCGGCCGGAGACCAGCACCGCCAGGCGCATCGCCATCGGCTACGGCTTCCCGAACAGCGCGGCGGTGGCCGGGCGTTGCAGCGCCAGCAGCGTCCATATGCCCAGCACCGTGCCCAGCGGGAAGCCCAGGCAGGTCACCACCGCGGTGACGTTGCACAGCAGCAGCCGCTGGCGCCGGCGCAGCGCGCGCGCGGTCAGCGTCTTCAGCACCAGCGAAACCAGCCCCACCAGCAGCAGCACCGACAGCAGCCCGATCGCGAACATGCCGGCGGCGGCCTGGTCGGCGCTTTGCCCGCTGGCGTTGAGCGTGGCCTCGCGTTGGACGCCGAAGGCCAGCAAGCCGCCCACCAGCAGCAGCATCAGGCCCTGCAGCGCGGCCATCACCGTGTACAGGGTCGCCAGGGTGTGCAGCTCGGATTCGGCGCGCAGGGATTCTGCGCGGTCGATGCCCGAAACGGGCAGGGGCGGGGGCAGGGACATCGTCGGGTCTCTAGCGCGGCGAGGGAAGGGGACGGCCGGCACGGCGCCACGGCCAGGCGCTCGCGCAACCCAGCGTGGCCAGCAGCATGTCGATGTGCGCATCCCACGGATCGCCCTGCTGGCCGTTGTAGGACTCGGCCTGCTCGGGCGACAGCAGCAGCGCGATCAGCCATTCCATCCATTCGTAGACCAGGCTCGCGCACATGATCGCCATCGTCGCCAGCACGAACGCCTGGCGCGGCGACAGCGCCGGCCAGCGCTGCCGCGCATGGTCGCGCAGGGCGGGGGCGAAGCACAGCCCGAACAGCAGGTGGATCAGCCGGTCGGCATGGTTGCGCTGCCAG
This sequence comes from Xanthomonas sp., assembly GCF_017163755.1. Classification (GTDB taxonomy): domain Bacteria; phylum Pseudomonadota; class Gammaproteobacteria; order Xanthomonadales; family Xanthomonadaceae; genus Xanthomonas_A. The sequence goes on along the minus strand of NZ_JAFIWC010000004.1, from coordinate 82,393 downwards.
CCGAACGTCGCGTTCGGCGACCAGCCGATCGTCGCGCGCAGCCATTGGTCGTACGGCACGTTGGAATACAGCCAGTGCGCGGCGATGTTGTGCACGCTGATGAACGCGCAGATCGCGGCGAACTGGACGCTGCGCAGCGGCCAGCGGCGGTCGTGCCAGACCAGCCAGGCGATGCCGAGCACCGCCAGCGAGCTGTGCAGCGCCTGTTCGGCCGGCCACAGCGGGCGGATCCAGCTCATGGCGAATATCGCCAGCGTCAGCGCCAGCCATGCGCGCTTGCTCGCCGCCATGCGGCTCAGCCGATATGCACGCGTTCGCCGTCGCCGGCGGCGGCGACCACCTCGCCGATCGGCCAGTGCGCAAGACCCAGCGCGTCCAGGCTGCGGCCCAGCGCCGCGGCCTGCTCGGGCGCGGCCACCAGCACGAAGCCGATGCCGCAGTTGAAGGTGCGCCACATCTCGCTGTCGGCCACCGCGCCTTCGCGCTGCAGCCACTCGAATACCGGCGGCGGGGTCCAGGCGCTGGCGCGGATGTCCAGGCCCAGGCCGTCGGGGATCACGCGGATGATGTTCTCGGTCAGGCCGCCGCCGGTGATGTGCGCCATGGCGTGGATGCCGTCGGCATGCTCGCCGCGCAGCAATGACAGGATCGGCTTGACGTACAGCGCGGTCGGCGCCATCAGCGCGTCGGCCAGGCGCGTGCCGCCGACCTGCAGCTCGGCCGGACGCCCGGCGCGGTCGTAGATGCGGCGGATCAGCGAGTAGCCGTTGGAATGCGGGCCGCTGGAGGCGATGCCCAGCAGCACGTCGCCCTGGCGCACCCTGGCGCCGTCGAGCAGCTGCGACTTCTCCACCGCGCCGACGGTGAAGCCGGCCAGGTCGTACTCGCCCGGCGGGTACATGTCGGGCATTTCCGCGGTCTCGCCGCCGATCAGCGCGCAGCCGGCCAGTTCGCAGCCGCGGGCGATGCCGCCGACCACCGCCACGGTGGTCTCCACGTCGAGCTTGCCGGTGGCGAAGTAGTCGAGGAAGAACAGCGGCTCGGCGCCCTGCACCAGCACGTCGTTGACGCACATGCCGACCAGATCGATGCCGATGGTGTCGTGGCGGCCGAGCTGTTGCGCCAGCTTCAGCTTGGTGCCCACGCCGTCGGTACCGGACACCAGCACCGGCTCGCGGTACTTGCCGGACAGGTCGAACAGCGCGCCGAAACCGCCCAGCCCGCCCATCACCTCGGGGCGGAAACTGCGCTTGACCAAGGGTTTGATGCGTTCGACGACGGCATTGCCGGCATCGATGTCGACGCCCGCGTCGCGGTAGGTCAACGGAGTGGCGGCGGGAGGCTGGGGAGTGGTCACGGGCGGTGGCGGTGGCGGAAAGACGGCGATTTTAACAGGCCACGTTGGCGCTACGGCCGCATTCGGGCAACAATTCGCCCCGGATACGCCCAGCAATGGAAACTTCGATGCGCCGCAGCCTTGCCTTACTCCTGTCTTTCGCGTTGTGCCTCCCCGCCGCGGCCGCCCTGGCCCAGGCCGGTTTGCGCACCGAAGGCGACGTTGCCGGTGCGCAAGGTCCCTACGATGCCGAGGTGCCGGTCAACAGCCAGAGCGAGGGCGACCGCAACGGCGCCCTGGCGCGCGCGCTGGGCAGCGTGCTCGGCAAGATCTCCGGCGACCGTTCGGTGATGTCGCGCCCCGGCGTGGGGCCGGCGCTGCGCAACGCCAAGAACTTCGTCGACAGCTACGACTACCGCCAGGACCAGGGCACCTCGCCCAGCGGCGCGCCGACCTTCCGCACCACCCTGGTGGCGCGCTTCCGCCAGGACGACGTCGACGGGCTGGCCGCCGCGCTCGGCCTGCCGATCTGGCCGCAGCCGCGGCCCAAGCCGGTGGTGTGGCTGGCGATCGACGACGGCAGCGGCCCGCGGCTGGTCGGGGTGCAGCAGTCCAACGCCGCGCGCAGCCTGCTGGACCGGGCGATCGAGCGTGGCTACCGGCTCGGCCTGCCCACCGGCAGCGCCGCCGAGCAGGCGCTGGTCGGCGCGATCTGGCGCCAGGACACGGCGGCGGTGGCCAGCGCCTCGGCGCGCTACAGCCCGCCGATGCAACTGGTCGGCAAGCTGTACCGCGGCAAGGCCGGCGGCTGGACCGCGGACTGGGTGTTCGTCGACGGCGGCAAGGTGCTGGCGAACTGGTCGATCAGTGATCCCGACGCGCGCCGCGCGATGGCGGCCGGCGCCGACGGCGCCGCCGATGCGCTGGTCCGGCGCTATGCCAAGGCCGCCAGCGCCGGGCCGGCCGGCGTCTACCGCGTCAGCGTCACCGGCATCGGCAGCGCCGACGACTACCTGCGGCTGTCCTCGGTGCTGCAGAATACCTCGGTGGTGCGGCGCATCGTGCCGGTCCAGGCCAGCGGCGACCGCCTGGAGCTGGACCTGGACCTGCTCAGCGGCATCTCCGGGCTGAACCGCATGCTCGGCAGCGATGGCCCGTTGCAGCCGGTGTCGGTGCCGACCGAAGGCCCGGTGATCCTCAATGGCGAGCGCGCGGAGTACCGCCTCAAATGATGCTGTCACCGGAAGCGGAAATCGCGCTGTTCCTGCGCCGGCTGAAGGTCACCGCGGTGATCCTGGGCGTGTTGTGGGTGATCTGGCTGCTGGCGCCGATCCTGACCCCGTTCGTGCTGGCGCTGCTGCTGGGCTGGCTCGGCGACCCGCTGGTCGACCGGCTGGAACGCGCCGGGCGCTCGCGCAACATGGCGGTGACGCTGGTGTTCGTGCTGATGCTGCTGCTGCTGACCCTGGCGCTGGTGATCCTGGTGCCGATGCTCGAGCGGCAGATCGTCACCTTCATCGACGTGCTGCCGCAGGCGCGCGACTGGTTCATCAGCACCGCGATCCCGTGGGCCGAGCAGAAGACCGGCCTGCAGCTGATGGCCTGGCTGGACCCGGAGCGGCTGATCGACTGGATCCGCGGCCACTGGCAGCAGGCCGGCGGCGTCGCGGCGACCTTCTTCGGCTACCTGTCGCGCTCGGGTTTCGCGATGGTGACCTGGGTGGTGAACCTGGTGCTGCTGCCGATCCTGACGTTCTACTTCCTGCGCGACTGGGACCTGCTGGTCGAGCGCGTGGCCGCGACCATCCCGCGCAACCACATCGGCACCGTCAGCCGCCTGGCGCAGCAGTCCAACGACGTGCTCGGCGCGTTCATCCGCGGCCAGTTCCTGGTGATGCTGGCGCTGGGCGTGATCTACGCTGGCGGCCTGTCGCTGGTCGGGCTGAAGCTGGGCCTGCTGATCGGCATCGTCGCCGGCCTGATCAGCTTCATCCCGTACCTGGGCGCGACCACCGGCATCCTGCTGGCGATCCTGGCCGCGCTGGTGCAGGCCAAGGGCTTCGACCTGCAGCTGATGATCCTGGTCGGGGTGGTGTTCACCGTCGGCCAGCTGCTGGAGAGCTACGTGCTGACCCCGCGCATCGTCGGCGACAAGATCGGCCTGCATCCGGTGGCGGTGATCTTCGCGGTGATGGCCGGCGGCCAGCTGTTCGGCTTCCTCGGCATGCTGCTGGCGCTGCCGGTGGCGGCGGTGGCCAACGTGCTGTTGCACTACGTGCACGCACGCTACAAGCAGAGCGAGCTGTACGCCGGCGAGCCGTCGGCGATCCTGCTCGATTCCAGCGATCGCTCGGTGATCGAATCGCCGCCGCGCGATTCCGATCCGGCGTGAGCGTGCCGCAGCTGCCGCTGGCCTTGCGCTATCCGCCGGAGCAGCGCCTGGAGCGCTACGTCGGCGCGCCGGACGGGCTGCTGGCGCAGCTGCAGGCGCTGGCGAGCGGGCAGGCGCGCGACTGGGTGTACCTGGCCGGTGCCGGCGGCACCGGCAAGACCCACCTGGCGCTGGCGCTGTGCGCGGCCGCCGAACAGGCCGGACGCAGTTCGGCGTACCTGCCGTTGCACGCGGCCGCCGGGCGTCTGCGCGATGCGCTCGAGGCGCTGGAAGGGCGCGAGGTGCTCGCGCTCGACGGCCTGGAGGCGATCGCCGGGCAGCGCGAGGACGAGGTGGCGCTGTTCGATTTCCACAACCGCGCGCGCAGCGCCGGCGGCACCGTGCTGTACACCGCGCAGGCGATGCCCGACGGGCTGGCGCTGAGCCTGCCGGACCTGCGCTCGCGGCTGTCGCAGTGCACGCGCATCGCGCTGTCGCCGCTGGACGATGCCGGCCGCGCGGCGGTGCTGCGCGAGCGCGCGCAACGCCGCGGCCTGGTGCTGGAGGACGCGGCGATCGACTGGCTGCTGACCCACGCCGAGCGCGACCTGGCCAGCCTGGTCGCGCTGCTGGAACGGCTGGACCGCGAATCGCTGGCGGCGCAGCGGCGGGTCACGGTGCCTTTCTTGCGGCGGGTGTTGGAACGGTCGGGACTCGGGACTCGGGACTCGGGACTCGGCAAAAGCTGAATCCCATCGGGCTCACGTCAGCGCGAGGTCGACGATCGAATTCGGTTCTGGAAAAGCCCCCCAGCCGCGGCATGGCTTCGCCTGTACGCTCAGCTTTTCCCGAGTCCCGAGTCCCGAGTCCCGAGTCCCGGCTCCCCCCCCAGCTCCCCTTCCAATTCCGCCAGCCGCTGCGGCGTGCCGACGTCGGTCCAGCGGCCGCGATGATGCAGGCCCCGGATCAGGCCGTCGGCCATGCGCGCGCGCAGGATCGGCGCCAGCGCGAAACGCGGCGGCGTGCCGTGCTCGGCGGGCGGCACGTCGAACGCCGCCGGCCAGTCGCGCAGCAGCGCCGGCCGGTACACGCCGATGCCGGCATAGGTCAGCAGCGGCGCGCCGTCGCTGCGTAGCGTGCCGTCGGCGTGCAGCGCGAAATCGCCGTGGCTGGCGTAGGCCGGCGGATCGACCATCGCCAGCTGCGCCAGGCCGTCCGGCGCCGGCGACAGCCGCGCGAAATCGAAGTCGGTCCAGATGTCGCCGTTGACCAGCAGGAATGGCGCCTCGTCGCCGAGCAGCGGCAGCGCGTGCAGCATGCCGCCGCCGGTTTCCAGCGGCGTGGCGCCTTCGTACGAATAGGCGATGCGCAGGCCGAACGCGGCGCCGTCGCCGAGCGCCTGCGGGAACTGCGCGGCCAGCCACGAGGTGTTGATCACCACCTCGCGCACGCCCAGCGCGGCCAGCTTGCGCAGGTGCCAGACGATCAGCGGCGTGCCGCCCACCGCCAGCAGCGGCTTGGGCGTGCGTTCGGTCAGCGGGCGCATGCGTTCGCCGAAACCGGCGGCGAAGATCAGCGCCTTCATGCCTGCGCCGCCGCGCGCTGCGCCAGGGCCGGCTTGATCCGCGCGTCCAGCAGCCACGCCAGCGGCTGCAGTTCGGGATGGCGCGGCAGCACCTCGTCCAGGTAGCCGATGAAGCGCGGCACGTTGGCCATGTACCAGGCCTTGCCGTCGCGGTGGTTCAGGCGCGAGAAGATGCCCAGGTTCTTCAGCTGGCGCTGCACGCCCATCCAGTCCGCGTCGCGCAGGAAGCGCGGCAACGGCGGCAGCGGTATCCCGGCCTGCGCGGCGCGCGCGTGGTAGCCGGCGAGCCAGGCGTCCACGCGCGCCAGCGGCCAGCTGACCGTGGTGTCCTTGAACAGGCTGATCGGATCGTAGGCCACCGGCCCGAGCACGCAGTCCTGGAAATCCAGCACCGCCGGGCCGTCGGCGACCGGCATCAGGTTGCGCGGCATGAAGTCGCGATGCACCAGCACGCGCGGCTGCGCCAGCGCGTTGTCCATCAGCCGGCGCTGGACCAGCTCCAGCGCGTCCAGTTCGGCGCAGTCCAGCTGCAGGCCCAGATGCCGGCGCAGGAACCATTCCTCGAACAGCCCCGCGTCGCGTTGCAGCAGCGCCTCGCCGAACACGCCCAGCTCCGGCGGCGGCGCGATCGCCTGCAGCCGCAGCAATTGCCCCAGCGCCGCGTCGAAGTGAACGTCGGCCGAGGCGTCGTCGAGCACCTGCGCCAGCGTCGGGCCGCCCAGGTCTTCGAGCAGCAGCAGGCCGGCGTCCGGATCGGCGGCCAGTATCGCCGGCACGCGCACGCCGCCTTGCCGCAACAGCGCGTGCATGCGCAGCCATGGGCGCACGTCCTCCAGGTCCGGCGGCGAATCCATCAGTATCCGGCTGGAGCCGCCGCCCTGGCTGCGCCAGTAGCTGCGGAAGCCGGCGTCGACCGAGGCGCGGTGCAGCGTCGCGCCGGCGTCGCCCAGCACGCTGCGCGCCCAGGCCAGGCGCAGGTCGGCGCGGGAGTCGGTGACGTCGGGAGTGGCACTCATCGGGAAGCCGGCGGTGGAACGGGCCGCACAGCGTAAACGCGCGGCCGCGGCGTGGCGAGCCGCCGCGCTCAGCGCTTGCCGAGGAACAGCCGCAGCACCGCCAGCAGGGCGATGGCGCCGAGCAGCGCGCCGAGGAAGCCAGCCGGTTCGCCGCGGCTGTACCAGCCCATGTAGTGGCCGAACCAGCCAGCCACCAGCGCGCCGGCGATGCCGAGCAATACGGTGAACAGGCAGCCGGAGCGGCCGCCGCTCGGGCCCAGGAAGCGCGCCAGCAGGCCGACCACGAATCCGACCAGGATGACGTACAGCCAGCTGTCGCTGCCGAACAGGTTGTGCATGGAGGCGTACCGAACGCGGAAGGTGAAGCGGATCGTGCCAGATCCGGACGCGGCGCGGCGTGCAGGCAGGCGCCGCCGGCGACGCGCTTAAGCGCCCGTGCAGGCGCGGCCGACCCCGCGCGGGGCGGCTATAACGCGATCGGATAGGCCACGCTGCGCTTGGGCGCGCCCGGTGCGGCGTCATCGCTCGGGTCTTATCTGCATAAGCTCCCTCGCTCTTGCTTGCACCGCACGCGCCCAAGCACGGCGTGGCCTATCCGATAGCGTTCACAGGCCCTAGTCCGACATCGAAGCGCGAAGCGGGCGCGGCCACCGCCGTCGCCCGCTCAGCAGCAGCCGTGGTCGCCGTGCTGCTCGCCGCCGGCCACCGCGGCGCTGCCGGTGGTCTCGCCGCGCACGCTGGCCGCGCGGTGCTCGGCGATGACCTTGGAGACGCACGCGGTCACCCGCTTGCCCATCGGGATGTGCAGGAACTCGTTCGGACCGTGCGCATTGGAATGCGGGCCAAGCACGCCGGTGATCATGAACTGCGCGCCGGGGAACTTCTCGCCGAGCATGCCCATGAACGGGATCGAGCCGCCTTCGCCCATGTACATCGCCGGCTTGCCGAACGCCGCCTGCGAGGCGGCCTCGATCGCGCCGGTCAGCCACGGCGACTGTGCCGGCGCGTTCCAGCCCGACGAGGATTTCTCCAGCGCCAGCGACACCTCGGCGCCGTAGGGCGGGTCGCGCAGCAGCACTTCCTTCAGCAGCTCGCCGGCGCGCTTGCCGTCCAGCGTCGGCGGCAGCCGCAGCGACAGCTTCACCGCGGTTTCCGGGCGCAGCACGTTGCCGGCCGAGGCCAGCGCCGGCAAGCCGTCGGCACCGGTCACCGACAGCGCAGGGCGCCAGGTGCGGTTGAGCACCAGTTCGGTCAGGTCCTCGTGCATCGGCGTCATCCCCGGCAGGAACGGGAACTTGCTGTAGACCTCATCGCCTAGCACCTCGGCGACCTTGCGCGCCTGCGCCAGGCGCTCGGCCGGGATGTCCGAATACAGGCCCTCGACGCGGATCTTGCCGGTGGTCTCGTCCTCCAGCCGGGACAGCAGCGCGCGCAGCACGCGGAAGCTGGACGGCACCACGCCGGACGCGTCGCCGGAGTGCACGCCCTCGCTGAGCACCTTGACGCTGAAGTTGCCGCCGGCCAGGCCGCGCAGCGACGTCGTGCACCACAGCTGCTCGTAGTTGCCGCAGCCCGAGTCCAGACACACCACCAGCGACGGCTTGCCGATGCGCGCGGCCAGGTGGTCGACATAGGCCGGCAGGTCGTAGCTGCCCGATTCCTCGCAGGCCTCGATCAGCACCACGCAGCGCGCATGCGGCACGCCCTGGTCCTGCAGCGCCTGGATCGCGGCCAGCGAGCCGAAGATCGCGTAGCCGTCGTCGGCGCCGCCGCGCCCGTACAGGCGGTCGCCCTTGAGCACCGGCGTCCAGGGACCCAGGTCGGCGTCCCAGCCGGTCATCTCCGGCTGCTTGTCCAGGTGGCCGTACAGCAGCACCGTGTCCTGGCCGGTCTCCGGCCCGCTGGCCGGCACCTCCAGGTAGATCAGCGGCGTACGGCCTTCCAGCCGCACCACCTCGACCTGCAGGCCCAGGATCGCCTGCGCGCGGGCCCAGCGCTCCATCAGCGCCACCGCATCGTCCATATAGCCATGGGCGACCCAATCGGTGTCGAACATCGGCGATTTGTTGGGGATACGGATGTAATCGACCAGTTGCGGGACGATGTCGTCGTCCCACTTCTCGCTCAGGAAACGGTCGATCTTGGCGCTGTCCATGGGCTGCTCCGATGCATGCATAAAGTGGATGCGCCCATTCTACGCCGCAGGGGCTTTGTAGGATTTTTCCTACACGGCTGCGCGCTGTTTACCTGCTGTTTTGCCGGCAGCCCGGCGATAGGCTGTACCCATGTGGCGAGCGATGCTTTCTACGCCGGCAGGAGTCGCCGGTGAAGATCTCATCCCAGCCACAAGGAGTGTTGCAATGCAGTCTTTTATCGTGACCCTGAAGTCTCTGGTCCTGATGTTGCTGCTGACCGGCTCGGCGTTCGCCGCCGACAAGGTCAACATCAATTCCGCTAGCGCAGCGGAGCTGGACCGGGTGTTGATGAATGTGGGGGCCTCCAAGGCCCAGGCGATCGTCGATTACCGACAGGCACACGGACCTTTCAAGAGCGTCGAGGACCTGGCGCTGGTGAAGGGAATCGGGCTCAAGACGGTCGAACGGAACCATGACCGGATCGAAGTGGGCGCCACGAAGGCACCCACGCAGACGGCCGCCAGGACGGCAGCCGCCAAGCCGGTGGAAAGGCGTTGAAGGGACAAGGGATACGGCTGGCGCTGGATGCGCGGTCGCGACCTCACTGAGCCAGGACGCACAGGGGGAAGGCAGGAAGCCGACAAGGAGGTACATCGTCGCCCGGTGTTGCACATTGACGTGCAGCCGGGCGATGTCTTTTGTGGGGCAGGGATTCGGGAGTGGGGATTCGGGATGGGCGCTTCGGCCTGTACGCCAGCGTCCATCGCGCAAGGCGTGACGCCATCGCCTCTGACCGCGTTCGGCACGGCCGAGCGCAGTAGCAGTCGCCGGACAGCGACCCGGTACCTGCCTGGCGTAGCCGGGGCGGAACTTCGGATTCGGGGGGCGAGGCTTCGGTGCCGGCGGGATGCGACATCGCGCCGTCTGCATGGGATCTCACGGGATCCGCCTCGTCGTTGGCCGGCGATTGGCCAGCGCCCTCCGCACCATCGATCGCCGCATGCGTTGCCGGTGCGCCTGCCCGCGATCATGCAAAAATGCATCGATGGACCTGAGCCACGTGCCTTCGCGGGTGATTCCCGCCAACGACTACCGCCGCGAACGCTGGCGCAACGGCCTGGGCTGGACCCGCGAGATCCTGCGGCTGCCGGCGCAGGGCGAGGACTGGCTGTTGCGGCTGTCGATCGCCGAGATCGAGCAGGATGCGGCGTTTTCGGCGTTCCCCGGAATAGAACGCGAGCTGGTGCTGCTTCGCGGCGCCGGTCTCCGGCTGCGTTTCGACGATGGCCAGACCCAGCTGCTCGAACCGCCCCACGACCGGTTCCGCTTCGCTGGCGAACGCGCGCTGGTCGGCGAACTGGTCGACGGCCCGACCCACGATTTCAACCTGATGTGGCGCCGCGACCGCCTGCGCGCGGAACTGCTGCATCGGCCGCTGGTCGGGCCGATGCTGTTCTTCGCCGACCCGGACGTCTGTTGGGCCGTTCATCTTCTGGCAGGGCAGGCGAGCTTCGACGTGGGGTCCGGATTGCCGCCGCTGGCGGCCGGCGACAGCGCCTGGTTGGCCGCGCCGGCCCGGCGGCGCTTCGCTTTGAGCGGTGGCGGTGAGCTGCTGGCGATCCGGATCGAGCAGCAACTCGCGCCTTCCGACTGACCCGAGGGACTGGTAGCGAAACGCTTGCGGCGTCGGCGCCTACCGCGTCCAATGCGCCAATGCGGCCATCCCGGAGCCGTGGATCGGAACGACACAGGTGGCCTCTGACAACAGCAGGTGGTTGGCGAAAGTCCTGGTAGTGGACGACGACGCGGCCTTGCGCGACCGGATCGGCGAATATCTGGCCCGTTTCAACTTGCAGGCGCACGCCGCCGACGACGGCGTGCAGATGTATGCGCGGCTGGCGGGCGAACGCTACGACGCGGTGCTGCTGCAGGCGAGCCTGGGCGGCGGCGAAGGACTGACCCTGTGCCGGCAGCTGCGCGACCGCGGCGGCATCGCGATCGTGATGATGTCCGACCATGCCGAGCCGGTGGATCGCGTCGTCGGCCTGGACCTGGGCGCGGACGACTATCTGAGCCGGCCGCTGGATCTGCGCGAACTGGTCGCGCGCCTGCACGCGGTGCTGCGGCGCACCCGCGCCGCCGCGGCCGCGGCCGCGGTGCCGGACGCCGGCGACGGCCGCTGGCAGGTCGACGCCTACCGGCATCAGGCCGTGGCGCCGGACGGCCGGGCCATCCCGTTGTCGCCGAGTGAGTTGCGCCTGATGGCGGTGTTCCTGGAGCAGCCCGGCAACGTGCTCAGCCGGCAGGACCTGCGCGCGGCGATCGGCGAGGGCGACAGCGCCGGCGGCAATGCCGGCACCGCCGGCAACGGCGGGCGCGGCATCGACCTGCAGGTGTCGCGGCTGCGGCAGAAGCTGGGCGACGATCCGCTGGTGCCGCAATGGATACGCACGGTCCGCGGCAAGGGCTACCTGTTCGAGCCGCAGCGCCAGGCGCCGCAGGGTCATTGAGCGCCTGGACGCGGGTGCCACCGGCATCGCGAGCGGTTGCAGCTGCGTTCCGCGCGGGCGTGCCATCCCTGTCGCAGGCGATGGCGATGGGACGGATCCCGCGCGCGGTCGACCATTTCCGTGCCGACGCGCGCATGCCGCTGCGGCCAGACGGCGCGCTGGCGAGTGGAGCCGCCGGCCACTGAGTTCATGGCTTCTCGCCGCCGCCTCCATGCGCGCAAGGCGCACGCATTGCAGTGAGTGCATCAAGCGCGCCGGGCGCTGTCGATGGCGACTATGGCGGGCTGGCGCGCTTCGAATGGCAGGCGCTGGCACGTGGTCGGCGCCTACCCGCCGGAGCTCGCGGACCGCTGCTGGTGAATCTTGCGTGCCGCTTGCGGGCGTGGTGGCAGGTTCGGTGCTTCGGGCACCGTGGTGGCCGCAGGCGGACGGTTCCAGTTCGAACGTCCAGTTCAAGCCGTCATAACGGCACGCAGCCGGCGTGCGTTGCTGGCGAAGTTGCGCTGGGCCAGTGCCGCAGCGACCACCGGGAATGTTTCGCCAGGCGCGCAGCAGGCAGCGGCGGCGCCGCTGTTCCGGACCGATGGATTGCCGCGATCGTGCTTTCCTGGCATGGGTGGGAGGGACTTCAGCCCCGACGGGCGGTACGAGCCGTGGGGACTGAAGGCTCTCCATGCATCCGCGCGTTGCGTCGAAGGTCTGCCCGGCCGGATGTCGGGTTTGCGCTCGATGCAGGACCGGCTCGCGCGGGCGCGGGGATATACCGGCCTTGCCGCCCGCCGGCCTTCAGTACACGTCGCGCCGGTAGCGGCCTTCCAGCAGCAGCGCTTCCTTGCCCAGGCGGCCGAGCACGTCCTCCAGGACCGCGTCCACGCCGGGCGCCATGCCGCGCAGGCTGCCGCACACGTAGATCGCCGCGCCTTGCGCGACCCAGTCCTGCAGTGCCGGCGCGGCGGCACGCAGCGCGTCCTGCACGTAGCGATGCGCGCCGCCGTCGCGCGAGAACACCGCGTCCAGCCGTTGCAGCGCGCCTTGCGCATGCCAGCGGCGCAGTTCCTCGCCGTAGTGGTCGTCGTGCGCGGCGTGGCGTTCGCCGTAGAGCAGCCAGTTGCGCGTGGCGCCGGCATCGATGCGCGCGCGCAGGTGCGCGCGCAGGCCGGCCACGCCGGTGCCGTTGCCGATCAGGATCAACGGCCGCGCGGGTTCGGGCGCGTGGAAATTCGGATTGCTGCGCAGGCGCAGCGCGATCGGGCCGCCGATCGGCGCCGCATCGCACAGCCAGCCGCTGGCCAGGCCCGGCGCGCCGTCGCTGCGGACGGTGCGGCGCACCAGCAGCTGCAGCGCACCGTCGCTCGGCATCGAGGCGATCGAATATTCGCGATGGGGCAGCGGGTGCAACTGCGCGCGCAGCGCGTCGGGCGCGAGGCCGCGCGCCTGCGCCGGATCGGGCAGATGGCTGCGCGCGAGCGACGCCGCCAGCGTGTCCGGCGCTTGCCCTGCGCGCTGCAGCGGGGTTTCGCCGTCCAGGCCGGCGGCCCGCAACCATGCGTCGACGTCGGCGGCGCCGTGGCAGGGGCCGATCTCGACCAGGTCTCCGGCCTCCCATGCCGGCAACGCGCCGTCGGCCGGGGCCAGCGCGAGCTGGAACACCGCCGCGCCGACGCTGCCCGGATTGAGCTGGCGGCGCTGCAGCAGGCGCCAGTGCTGGTAGACCGGCGGGCTCCAGTCCGGTTGTTCGCTGCCGCCGGCAAGCTGTCCGAGCAACTGTTGCCAGTGGCGCAGCGCGGCGTCGTCGGCGTTGTCCACCTCGACGCGGTCGAACAGCGGATGCGCGTCCTGCTGGCGCAGCCATGTGTCCAGGCGCCGGCCGAACGCGGCGTAGCGGTCGTAGCTGCGGTCGCCCAACGCCAGCACCGCATAGCGCAGCTGCGGCAGCGCCAGTTCGTGCGCCATCACCTGGCGCACGAACGGCAGCGCGTGGTCGGGCGCATCGCCTTCGCCGGTGGTGCTGACCACGAACAGGGCCTGGGTGGCGTCGGCCAGATCGCCGCTACCGACCTTGTGCAACGGCAGCACCCGCACCGCCTGGCCGGCCGCGCGCAGCGCGTCGGCGCTGCGCAGGGCGATCTGCTGGGCGAAGCCGGTCTGGCTGGCCCAGGCCAGCAGCAGCGGGGTGCCGCCCGCGCGATCCGCGCCGTGCCGGCGCTCGCGTGTGCGCCACCACAGGCCCAGGCAGCCGGCGGCGTAGAGCGCCAGCGCCAGCGCGGCCAGCACGCTGCGCTGCCGCGGCGGCGCGCCGTTCCACCACGGTTGCGGATGCAGCCGCAACAGCGCGTAGGCGATCGCCGCAAGCAGGACGATCACCGCGAACTGCCCGAGCGCGTTCCAGCCGCGGCGCGGGCGTGGCGAGGCCGGCCGGTTCATGCGTCGAGCAGGCGCGCGAAGGCCGCGCTCATCCGTTCCTGCACGCCGCCGTCCTCGCGCAGCAGGAAACGCACCGCCAGCTGCTCGCGCTCGGCGCAGGCCAGGCCGGCGTCCGCGCCGAGAACGGTCAGTGCGGTCGCCCATGCATCGGCATGCATGGCATCTCCGGCGACGACGCTGACCGCAGCGGGCGCCGCGGCGACCGGCGCGCCGGTGCGCGGATCCAGGGTATGGCTGTAGCGCCTGCCGTCCTGCTCGAAGCGGTGCCAGCGGTCGCCCGAGGTGGCGACCGCCAGGCCGTCGAGCGCGATCACCCTGGGCGGCGTCGGCGCCCGTGCGTCCTCGTCCGGCGCCGATTCGACCAGTACCCGCCACGGCTCGCCGTCGGGCTTGCGCCCGTAGCCGAACAGTTCGCCGCCGACCTCGACCAGCGCGCCGGCGACGCCGTGTTCGCGCAGCGCGGCGGCGGCACGGTCCACGCCATAGCCCTTGGCGATCGCCGACAGGTCGAGCTGCAGGCCGCCGGGCTGGCGCAGCATTGCCTCGCCGGCCTCCCAGTGCAGCCGCCGCCAGCCGGCGGTGGCGCGGGCCCGGCTGGTTTCTTCGGCCTGCGGCACGCGCTGCGCGGCGGCACCGGCGCCGAACCCCCACAGCGCCACCAAGCGGCCGACCGTCGGGTCGAACGCGCCGTCGCTGCGCCGGGCCACGTCCAGCGCGCAGCGCAGCACATCGCCGAACTCGCCCGGCAGCGGCTGCGCGCTGCCGGGCGCGGCGCGGTTGTAGCGGCTGATGTCCGAGTCCGGTTCCCAGGTACTCATCTGCGCGACCACCCGGTCCAGCTGCGCCTGGACCGCCGCATGCAGCGGGTGCAGGTCGCGCCGCCGGCGCACGACCAGCCTGGCGCTCCAGGTGGTGCCCATGGTCTGCCCGCCGAGTGTGGCGATCTCGGTATCGGCGTCGGCCGCGACGGGGGTGGACGCAGGCGTCATCGCCGCTCCACGCCACGCCCGATGCGCAGCGGATGCACGGCCACGCCGCCAGCCAGCACGATCATCCAGCGCGCATCGGCGCGCCGCCGCACGCCGGCCGCGCGCGCGGCGGCACTCGCCGCCATCGCCGCGTATCCGGCGGTGGCGCGCGGTCCGCCGCTGGCCCGCGCCGGCGTCACTGCGGCAGCACTTCCAGCGTCGCCACGTAGCTGAGCCGGCGCTGCTTGGCCTGCGGCAGCGAGGTCTTGGCATCCTCGCTGGCGGTTTCCAGCCAGTACATGCCCGCTTCCGGCCAGGTCACGCTGAAACCGCCCTGCGCATCGGTGGTGAGCTTGATCTCGTCCTGGCCGTTGCGATAGCGCGTGCCGCCGCGCACGATCTCCACCGCCAGCCCGGCCGCCGGCTTGCCGTCGATCTGCAGCTTGAACGAGGCCTTCTCGCCGGCGAACAGGTCGTTGGGGTGGGTCACCGGCACCAGTTCCAGGCCCTGGCCGCTGGGGGTGAGCGCGGTCTGGTTCGGCGCGCCGTTGGTGACGAAGGTCTCCACCCGGCCGAGCGACTGCGTCACTTCCAGGCCCTGCGCGTTCTTCGGCACTTCGCTGGCGAAGCCGGCGGCGTTGCCGCGCCAGCGCTTGCGCTGGCCGTTCTCGGTCCAGTTGGCGAACAGCCCGTTGTTGACCAGCGCCAGGCGGTAGGTGCCGGCCTGCTTCAGCTCCACGTCGAACACGCTGCGGAACTTGCCGGTGGCCGGGTTCTGCGCCTGCACGGCGCTGCCGTCGGGCGCGGTGATGGCCAGGTTGTCCAGGCGCAGCGGCACGTGGTTGAAGTAGAACAGGTCGTTGGAGACCGCCGCGTCCACGGTGATCCACGGCTGGGTGCCGGCGACGACGGTCTGCGACGGCAGCAGCCACAGCTTGTGGGCGAGGGCGGAGAACGGCAGCGCGGCGGCGATCGCCACGGCCAGTACGAGGGAACGCTTCATCATCCGGGTGCTCCTGGGGAATGGGGGTTTCACGGCTTGGCGGTCAGGCTGACCGCGCCGAGTTCGCTGCTGCCCTGGGCCTTGCCCGACTGCGCGGTCCTGGCCGGCCAGGCGAAGGGGATCTTCAGCAGTTCGCGGCCGCCGACTTCGCGCGCGGCCTCGACCACCAGCGTGTACTGGCCCGGCGCCAGGCCCTTGAGCTGCTGCGCGTCGGTGAACGCCAGCGCGTGCTTGCCGGCCGGGCGGGTCGGGCCGCTGACGCCGTCCACCGGCATCTGCAGCGTGCGCCCGCTGCGCCGCCACCACTGTCGCAGGTCCGGCAGCCACTTGGTGCCGTGGCCTTCTGCGCTGTCCTTGGACTGGTACCAGACCGCCAGGTTGCGCGCGACCTGCTGGTCGGCGCCTTCCACCCAGATCGCGACATAGGGGCGGTGGTATTCGGCGACGTTGAGCTTGGGGATCTCTACCTCTAGCTCCAGCGTGGCCGCGTAGGCCGGCATCGTCAGCAGGCCGCTCAGGGCGATGGTCAAGGTGGCGCGCATGCGGGTCTCCGTGGGTGGGCAGGAAGGGTCAATGGATCAGCAGCAGGGCGATCAGCAGCGGGATCAGCAGCCCCAGTCCGACCAGCGGCCAGGTCAGCCGCCGCTGCCGCGCGTGCAGCTGCAGCAGGAACAGGCCGGTGATGCAGAACACGGTGCAGGCCACCGCGAACACGTCGATGAACCAGCCCCAGGCCGGGCCGGCGTTGCGGCCCTTGTGCAGGTCGTTGAAATAGGAGATCCAGCCGCGCTCGGTGCGCTCGTATTCCACCGCGCCGCTGCCGCGGTCGATGCTCAGCCATGCGTCGGTGCCGGGGCCGGGCATCGCCAGGTAGACCTCCTCGGCTGACCATTCCGCCTCGCGCCGGCCGATGCCCAGCCCCAGCTCGCGTTCCAGCCATGCCGACACCGGGCGCGGCAACGGCGCCTGGCCGTCGGCGCGCGCGCCGAGCCGCGGCAGCAGCGAGGCCGGCAGTTGCGCGGTGCGGTTGAGCACCTGCGGGCTGGCCTCGATGCGTGCGGCGTGGTTGAGGGTGAGCCCGGTGGCGGCGAACGCCAGCATGCCGACCAGGCACACCGCCGAACTGATCCAGTGCCACTGGTGCAGCGTGCGCAGCCAGAAGCCGCGGCGCTGCTGCGCCGTGGCCGGATCGGGAGAGGAGGAGTCGGACAACGCGGCAGTCGAGTGGGCGAGGGCGGTTTGCATTCTACATAGATGAGAATTAGTCGCAATTGCGGCCGGGCGCTGCGGCAGGCGGCCTGCGCGCCGTTGCGGTCGGAAACGCCCCGGCGCCGGATACGCCGCCGCGGCGGGTCAGGTCTCGGACCAGTCGCGCAGCAGGTTGTGGTAGACGTTGGTCAGCCGCAGCAGCGATGCGCTGTCGGCGCTGGTCGCGGTCAGCGCCTGGATCGAGGTGTCCAGTTCCAACAGCAGCTGCCGGCGGCCGGCGTCGCGCACCAGGCTCTGTACCCAGAAGAACGAGGCCAGCCGCGCGCCGCGGGTGACCGGGAGCACGCGGTGCAGGCTGCTGGACGGATACAGGATCAGGTCGCCGGCCGGCAGTTTCACTTCGTGCTCGCCGTAGGTGTCGCTGACGACCAGTTCGCCGCCATCGTAGTCCTGCGGCGCGGACAGGAACAGGGTGCAGGAGATGTCGGTGCGCAGGGTCAGCGCCGGCTGGGTGGCGGTGGCCGCCAGGGTCATCACCGCGCCATCGACGTGGAAGCCGTATTCGCCGCCGCCCTCGTAGCGGTTGAAGCGTGGCGGGATCGTGCGCAGCGGCAATGCCGCGGCGAAGTACAGCGGGCTGCGCGCCAGCGCGTTGAGCACCGCCTTACCGAGTTCGTGCTTCAGCGGCGAGGCGTCGGGCAACTGCAGGTTGCGCTTGACCTGCGCGCCCTGCGCGCCGACCGTCTCGCGGCCGTCGGTCCAGTCGGCGCCGTCGAGCGCCTGGCGCATGCGCGCCACTTCGTCGGCGCTCAGGATGTCGGGGATGTGCAGCAGCATGGGGCGCTCCGGCAATGGCCGCCTTCCGGCGGGGAAGGCGGCCATGCCCGTCGGTGGCGAAGCCGCGGTCAGAACTTGAGGTTGGCGGTCAGCAGCGCCGAGCGCGGGGCGCCGGGCGTGTAGCGGAAGCCGCTCTTGTTGATACCGGCGACGTAGTCCTTGTCGAACACGTTGTACACGTTCAGGCGCAGATCGAAGTGGTCGTTGATGGGATAGCTCAGCACCGCGTCCCATACGGTATACGACTTCACGAACGCCGGCGTGCCCACCGCGCCGTCGGTGCCGCGCTTCATTTCGCCGGAGTAGCGTGCGCCGCCGCCGACGGTCAGGCCGAACGGCAGGGTGTAGGTGCTCCACGCGGTGAACGCGCTGTCCGGCGTATAGGCCAGATCCCGGCTGCCATCCTGCGACACGTTGGCGCCTTCCTTCACCTGCGCGTCCAGCTTGGTGTAGCCGGCGGAGACCGACCAGTTGTCGCTGAGCTTGCCCACCGCTGACAGCTCCACGCCCTGCACCCGCTTCTCGCCGCTCTGGTAGAAGAGCCCGTCGCTGCCCTGCGCGATCTCATTGGTGACGTCGGTGCGGAACAGCGCCATGGTCACGAACAGGTCGTCGCCGAGGAAGTTCCACTTGGTGCCGACCTCGGCGGTCTTGGCCTTCTGCGGGTCGAAGGTGGGGTTGTTGGCGTTGTTGGCCGATGCGCTCAGCTCCAGCGAACTGCCGCCGGGCGGCTGCTGCGAGGTCGCGTAGTTGGCGTACAGGCTGATGTTGTCGGCCGCCTTGTAGACCGCGCCGAGCTTCCAGCTGAACAACGTGTCGGAGACCTCGGTGTCCACGCCGACCGCGGTGGTGCAGGGCACGGCGGTGGCCGTGGCGGTGGTGCAGGTCAGGCTCTCGAAGTCGGTCTCGTAGCGGTCCACGCGCACGCCGGCGGTCAGCAGGAAACTCTCACCGAACTTCAGCGTGTCGAAGGCGTAGGCCGAGAACGTGGTGGTGGTGCCCTTGCTGTGGGCGCCGTTGCGCGCGGTCGCCAGCGGCGTGGTGTTCCAGTCCGGGGCGTAGACGTTGGCCGGGTTGGCGGCCAGCCAGGCGGCGCGGCCGACGATGTTGTGGCCCCAGCTCTCCAGTTCCTCGCGCGCGACTTCCACGCCGGTGCTGAGGTTGTGCCGCACCGCGCCGGTGGCGAAGTCCACGCGCAGGTTCAACTGGTCGGTGGCGATGGTGTACTGCTGGTCCTTGAACGTGGGCAGGCTGCGCGCCACGGTCCAGGTCGAGGTGTCGCCGGGGTTGGGCGTGCGCAGGTTGGCGGTGTTGGGCATGAACGCGAACAGCAGGTAGTCCTGCTCGTTGCGGCCCCAGCGCGCGGTGTTGGTCAGCTTGACCGTCTCGGAGAAGTCGTGCTCGAAGCGGAACGTGGCCATCTTCGCGGTCACGTCGTCGTGGTCGTAGCGGGTGCCGTAGAAGTTCTCGCTGTCCACGCGCGGGGCGGTGGACAGCCACGGACGCGCGGGGTCGGGCGAGGAGTAGCCGGGCAGGCCGAGGGTCGGCACGCCGCCGTCGGGCACGTTGTCCTGCTTCACGTACAGCAGGTCGAGGAAATAGCGGGTGTCGCTGTCGAGCCCGAAGCCCAGCGACGAGGCCACGCCCCAGCGCTTGTTGTTGACGTGGTCGCGGCCGATCGCATCGCTGTCCTGGCCCATGACGTTCACCCGCAGCGCGCTGCTGGCGCCGAGGGTCTGGTTCCAGTCCGCGGTCACCCGGCGCTGGTCGTCGGTGCCGCCGGACAGCGCCGCGCTCACCGCGTCGGTGGTGTACGCCTGCTTGGTCACCAGGTTGATCGCGCCGGTCGGCGCGCTGCGGCCGTTGTCGGTGCCGGCCGGGCCCTTCTCGACCTCGATCTGCTCGATGTTGAAGACGTCGCGCGAGATCGAGCCGAGGTCGCGCACGCCGTCGACGAAGATGCTGCTGGAGCTGTCGAAGCCGCGCATGTAGATCGCATCGCCGGTGGTGGTGTTGCCGTTCTCGCCGACGTAGAAGGTGCCCACGCCCGGGCTGTTGCGCAGCGCCTCGGTGAGCGTGGTGGCGCCCTGTTCGGTGAACAGGTCCTTGCTGATCACGGTGATCGTCTGCGGCGTGTCGAGCAACGGCTGGGTGAACTTCGGCGAGGCCGGCGCTTCCACCAGGTAGCGCTTGGCGCGCTGGGCCTCCACGTCGACCTTGTCGAGCGTGGTCGGCTGGTCGGCGGCCGCGGCATCGGCGGCGAGCGCGGGGGAGGAGAGCAGGCTCAGGCCGCCCAGCAGCGCGGCGGCGGTGAGGGTCTGCGCGGACACCTGGCGGGAAGCGGCGTGCTTGCGGCTCTTGATCGGGGTGGTCATTGACGGTTCGGCCATGCGGGAAAGGAGGGAGGACTGCCGCGCGACCAGGGACACCCGCTCGTGAGAGGGCAGGGCCGCCGCTGGATCGAACGGGCGCCAGACGAACTGGCTGCCTCTGGCCGCGGAATGCGGTCATCCCGCCTATTTCGACGCAAATGCGAATTATTTGCAATACCTTTCGTAACATTGCGTCACACGACGGCAATTCCCGTCATCGAACGGCGCGCAAAAAGCTGCTCTTCAGGTCCCGAAAGGATGGGAAGCGCTGGATCAATCCGCTGCGCAGGCTGTCAGCCGCGGTCGTCGCGGGTCCAGATCCCGCCATGTTCGGACTTGACCGGGAACTTGGGCACCGGGCTGTAGGCCGGGGCGCACAGCGGGCGCCCGTCGCGGATGTCGAAGCGCGCGCCGTGCAGCACGCATTCGATGCTGCCCTCGGCGGGGTCGAAGCTGCCCGGCGACAGTTCGTAGTCCTCGTGGCTGCAGCGGTCCTCCAGCGCGTAGAACGTGCCGTCGAAGTTGAACACCACGATCGGCGTGGCGGTGACCTCGTCCCACACCGTCTTCATCTCGCCGGGCAGCAGTTCGCCGTCGGCGCAGACGAAGGTCCAGGCCTCGCTCATGCCGCGCCGCCCAGCGGCTTCTCCAGCACCTCGAAGCGCAGGTCGTCGCGCTTGGGGGTGCCGAAACGTTCGTCGCCGTAGGGGAACGGCTTCTTGATGCCGGTGCGGCGGTAGCCGCGGCGCTCGTAGAACGCAATCAGTTCCTCGCGCAGGTCGATCACCGTCATCTGTATCGCCGGCAGCTTCCATTCCTGCCAGGCGATGCGCTCGGCTTCGGCGAGCACGGTCTTGCCCAGGCCGTCGCCCTGCGCCTGCGGCAGCACCGAGAACATGCCGAAGTAGCCCATGCCCTGCGCGTCGGCGATGTGCGCGCAAGCGACCAGTTCGCCATCGCGCTCGGCCAGCAGCACCAGGCTGCGCGGGCGCAGGATGTCCTCGCGCAGCACCTGGGGGTCGATGCGGTTGCCGTCGAGCAGGTCGGCCTCGGTGGTCCAGCCCACGCGGCTGCTGTCGCCACGATAGGCGGCGGTGACCAGGGCGGCGATGGCGTCGATGTCGTCGACGGTGGCGGTGCGGAAGGTTAGGGTTTGCATGGGGGGATTTTATGTCAGGGAACGGGGCTCGGGACTGGGGACTCGGGACTCGATTCAAGAATCCCTGCGACATTGTCGCGCGTGCCCAGTGCAGACCGTTCTCCGGTTGCAAAGTGCTGCTTTTCCGAGTCCCGAGTCCCGAGTCCCGGGTCCCGAACAAATCAGCCCAACAACTTCCGCACCTTCAGCAACGCCGCCACGAAGCGCTCGATCTCCGCATGCGTGTTGTAGAACGCCAGCGACGCGCGGCAGGTGGCGGCCACGCCGTAGAACTGCAGCAGCGGGTGCGCGCAGTGCTGGCCGGAGCGCACCGCCACGCCTTCCAGGTCGAGCAGGGTGGCCAGGTCGTGCGCGTGCGCGCCCTCGACCAGGAACGACACCACCGCGGCCTTGCCCGGCGCGGTGCCGAAGATGCGCAGACCGTCGACCTGCTGCAGTTCCTCGGTGAAATGCGCCAGCAGTTCGGCCTCGCGCGCTTCCACCTGTTCCAGGCCCAGCGCGGTCAGGTAGTCCACCGCCGCGCCCAGGCCGACGAAGCCGGCGATGTTCGGCGTGCCGGCCTCGAACTTGTGCGGCGGGTCGTTGAATACGGTGCCGTCGAAGCTGACTTCCTTGATCATCTCGCCGCCGCCGATGAACGGCGGCATCGCCTGCAGGTGCTCGCGCCGCGCCCACAGCGCGCCGGTGCCGGTGGGGCCGCACATCTTGTGCCCGGTGATGGCGTAGAAGTCACAGCCGATCGCGGCCACGTCCAGCTTGCGGTGCGGCGCGGCCTGCGAGCCGTCGATGACGCTGACGATGCCGCGCTTGCGCGCCTCGCGGCAGATCTCGCGCACCGGGTTGACCGTGCCCAGCACGTTGGAGACGTGGGTCAGCGCCAGCAGCTTCACGTCCGGGGTCATCGCCGCGCGCAGCGCGTCCAGGTCCAGCGCGCCGTCGGCGGTGATCTCGGCGACCTTGATCGTGGCGCCGGTGCGCTGCGCGACCAGTTGCCACGGCACGATGTTGGCGTGGTGTTCCATCCGCGACACCAGGATGCTGTCGCCGGCCTTCAGCCGCGGCAGCGCCCACGAGTAGGCCACCAGGTTGAGCGCGAAGGTGGTGCCGCTGCACAGCACCAGTTCGTCGGCGCGCACGTTGAGGAAGCGCGCCAGCTTGTTGCGCGCGCCCTCATAGGCGTCGGTGGCCTCGGTGCCGAGCGCATGCACCGCGCGGCTGACGTTGGCGTTGTAGCGCCGGTAGAACTCGTCCAGCGCGGCGATCACCTGCAGCGGCTTCTGCCCGGTATTGGCGTTGTCGAAATAGATCAGCGGCTTGCCGTGGACCTGCCGCATCAGCAGCGGGAAGTCGGTGCGCACCTTGTCCCAGTCCGGCGCCTGGTTCGGCTGCGCCTGGGTGGCCACGCCGCTCATGCCACGCCCGCGGCGGCGAGCGCCTGGTCCAGCCGCGCGACCAGGAACTCGGCCAGCGGCGCATCGAGCACGCGCAGCGGCTCGTGGCAGAACGCGGCGGTCAGCAGCTGTTGCGCGCGTTCGCGCGGCAGACCGCGCGAACGCAGGTAGAACAACGCGTTGCTGTCCAGCTGGCCGACGGTGGCGCCGTGCGCGGCCTTGACCTCGTCGGCGTCGATCACCAGCACCGGCTGGGTGTCGATCTCGGCGTCGGCCGACAGCAGCAGGTTCTTGTTCGACAGGTTGGCATCGCTGCCGTCGGCGCCCTGGCGGATATGGATGCCGCCATGGAACACCACCCGGCTGCGCGCCGCGGCCGCGCCGCGCCACAGCAGCTCGCAGGCGGTGTCGCGGGCGATGTGCTCGATGCCCAGCCGCGTGTCGACGTGGCGGCGGCCGTTGCCCAGCAGCACGCCATTGGCGGTGAGCCGCGCGTTGTCGCCTTCCAGGCGCACGTTGAGCTCGTGCCGCGACAGCGCCGCGCCCAGCTCCAGGTCGATGCGGCGGTACTGCGTTTCGCGTGCCAGCACCGCGTCGGTGCGCAGCAGCGCGGTGATGGCGGACGCGTCGGCCTGCACCCGCGCGTGGGTCAGCTGCGCGCCGGCGGCCAGGTGCACGTGCGCCAGGGTGTTGCTCAGGTGCGCCGCGTCGCCGGCGTGCAGGTGGTGCTCGACCAGCGACAGCGACGCGTCCTGGCGCAGTTCGATCAGGTGGCGATGGTGCCAGGCATGGTCGCCATCGCCGGCGGTGGAGACGAACACCAGGTGCAGCGGCAGCGCCACGGCGACGCCGGCGTCCACCCGCAACACCACGCCTTCGTCGGCCAGCGCGGCGTTGAGCTGGGCGAACACCTCGTCGCTGCGCTCGAAACGGCGGCCGAGGAAGCGCATCGCGTCGTCGCCGCTGCGCAGGATCGCCGACAGGCGCTGCAGTTCGACCCCGGCCGGCAGCTCGCGCAGGTCGCTCAGCGCGTCGCTGGCGCGGCCGTTGACGAACACCAGCCGCGGCGCGGGAATGCCGTCGACGATGGAAGCGTCCACGTCCGCCGCCGCGCCTGGCGCGGGGCTGAAGCTGCGCCGCTCCAGCGCGCGCAGCGAGGTGTATTTCCACGCTTCGCTGCGCGGGCCGGGCAGGCCTTCGCGCAGCGCCTGTTCCAGCGGCGCGCGGCGCGCGCCGTCGCCGTGGAAGGCGGCGGTCAGGGAGTCGAGCAGGGCGCTCATCGGACCGCCGCCTCCGGCGCCACGCGGTCCTTCAACCAGGCGTAGCCGTGCGCTTCCAGCTCCAGCGCCAGCTCCGCGCCGCCGGTCTGCACGATGCGGCCGTCGGCCAGCACGTGCACCACGTCCGGCTTGATGTAGTCGAGCAGGCGCTGGTAGTGGGTGATGACCAGGAACGCACGGTCGGGCGAGCGCAGCGCGTTGACGCCTTCGGCGACGGTCTTGAGCGCGTCGATGTCCAGGCCGCTGTCGGTTTCGTCGAGGATCGCCAGCTTCGGCTCCAGTACCGCCAGCTGGAAGATCTCGTTGCGCTTCTTCTCGCCGCCGGAGAAGCCTTCGTTGACGCCGCGATGCAGCAGCTCGTCCTTCAGGTGCAGCACGGCCAGCTTCTGCCGCACCAGCTTCAGGAACTGCATCGAGTCCAGCTCGGCCTCGCCGCGCGCCTTGCGCTGGGCGTTGAGCGCGGCGCGCAGGAAATAGGTGTTGTTGACGCCGGGGATCTCCACCGGGTACTGGAAGGCCAGGAACAGGCCGGCGGCGGCGCGTTCCTCCGGTTCCAGGTCCAGCAGGTCGGCGCCTTCGAAGCGCACGCTGCCTTCGGTCACTTCGTAGCCGTCGCGGCCGGCGAGGATGTTGCCCAGCGTGGACTTGCCGGCGCCATTCGGGCCCATGATGGCGTGCACTTCGCCGGGCTTCACGTCCAGCGACAGGCCCTTGAGGATTTCTTTGCCGGCGACGCTGGCGTGGAGGTTTTCGATAGTGAGCATGAAGAGGGTCCGTCGGAATTCTGTAGATAGCCCCTCTCCTGCCGGGAGAGGGGTTGGGGTGAGGGTGCGGGCGAAGCCTCATGGAATTCAGGTGCACGAGGCTTCGCCCGTACCCTCATCCGGCGCTTCGCGCCACCTTCTCCCGATGGGAGAAGGGAATCTGCGTCAGCCGACCGAGCCTTCCAAAGAGACTTCGAGCAGCTTCTTGGCCTCGACCGCGAACTCCATCGGCAGTTCGCGGAACACCTGCTTGCAGAAGCCGTCGACGATCATCGACACCGCGTTCTCCTGGTCGATGCCGCGGGTGCGGCAATAGAACAGCTGGTCGTCGCTGATCTTGGAGGTGGTGGCCTCGTGCTCGACCGTGGCGGTGGGGTGCTTGACCTCGATGTACGGGAAGGTGTGCGCGCCGCACTGCTTGCCGATCAGCAGCGAATCGCACTGGGTGTAGTTGCGCGCGCCCTCGGCGCTGCGCTCCACCTTGACCAGGCCGCGGTAGGTGTTCTGGCCGCGGCCGGCGCTGATGCCCTTGCTGACGATCTTGCTCTTGGTGCGCTTGCCGATGTGGATCATCTTGGTGCCGGTGTCGGCCTGCTGGCGGTGATGGGTCAGCGCCACCGAATGGAACTCGCCGACCGAGTCGTCGCCGATCAGCACGCACGACGGGTACTTCCAGGTGATCGCCGAGCCGGTCTCGACCTGGGTCCAGGTGATCTTGCTGCGCGCGCCGCGGCATTCGCCGCGCTTGGTCACGAAGTTGTAGATGCCGCCGCGGCCTTCCTCGTCGCCCGGATACCAGTTCTGCACCGTCGAGTACTTGATCTCCGCGTCTTCCAGCGCTACCAGCTCGACCACCGCCGCATGCAGCTGGTTCTCGTCGCGCATCGGCGCGGTGCAGCCTTCCAGGTACGACACGTAGGCCTTGTCCTCGCACACGATCAGGGTGCGCTCGAACTGGCCGGTATGGCCGGCGTTGATGCGGAAATAGGTGCTCAGTTCCATCGGGCAACGCACGCCCTTGGGGATGAACACGAAGCTGCCGTCGGAGAACACCGCCGAGTTGAGCGCGGCGAAATAGTTGTCGCCGACCGGCACCACGCTGCCCAGGTATTGCTTGACCAGCTCCGGATGTTCGCGCACCGCCTCGCTCATCGAGCAGAAGATCACGCCCTTCTCGGCCAGTTCCTTGCGGAACGTGGTGCCGACCGAGACCGAGTCGAACACCG
Source organism: Xanthomonas sp. (assembly GCF_017163755.1). Taxonomy (GTDB): domain Bacteria; phylum Pseudomonadota; class Gammaproteobacteria; order Xanthomonadales; family Xanthomonadaceae; genus Xanthomonas_A. Next base: position 56,807 of record NZ_JAFIWC010000004.1, on the reverse strand, counting down.
CGTCCACCGCCACGCCGGCCAGCCGCGCGCGCTCGTGCAGCGGCACGCCGAGCTTGTCGTAGGTGTCCAGCAGCTCCTTGGGCACGTCGTCCAGCGACGCGTACTTCGGCCCCTTCGGCGCGGAGTAGTAGCTCAGCGCCTGGAAATCGATCGGCGCGATCTTCAGCTTGGCCCAGTGCGGCATCGGCATCTTCAGCCAGTGCCGGTACGCGGCCAGGCGCCACTGCGTCATCCATTCCGGCTCGTCCTTCTTCAGCGACAGGGCGCGCACGACGTCCTCGTTCAAACCGGGCAGGAACGAATCGGACTCGATGTTGGTGATGAAGCCGGCGTCGTAGCGACGTCCCAGCCGTTCGAGGATTTCAGCGTTTTCGGTGGCCATGGGGGCTGCCTACAGTCAGGTGGTCGCGAAACGGACGGCGATCGGGCGCCGCCGGGTTTCGCCGGAGGGAGAGAGGGGGTGGAGCATCTGCGCCAGGGTCACGCCGCGCAGCGCGTCGGCGACCACGTCGTTGATCAGCCGCCAGTTGGAGCGCACGCCGCATTTCTGCGCGATGCTGCACTGGCTTTCCTGGTGGCTGCATTCGGTGATCGCCAGCGGGCCTTCCATCGCCTCGACGATCTGGATCAGGGTGATCTCGCTGGCCGGCCGCGCCAGCCGGTATCCGCCGTGCACGCCGCGCAGGCCTTCGACCAGCCCGGCCTGGGCCAGCGGCTTGAGCAGCTTGCTGACGGTGGGCGGTTCCAGGCCGGACTGTTCGGCCAGTTCGGTCGCGCTCAGCACTTGGCTCGCGCGCGAGGCGAGCACGGTCAGCACGACGGTGGCGTAATCGGTCAGCTTGGTGACGCGGAGCATGGCGTGGGACCGGATTTCAATGCGGACCGAAATTGTACTCTTTTGCTCCGGCTGCGTCCAAGCCGTCCGTTCATGCACATTAGCGTTGCGCCGGGAGCCGCTCCCGGACCGGCGCTGCGCCACGGGGCTTGGGATCGCCGCCGATGTGCGCCAGAATCGTCGCTTTCCCGTCACGGACCGCCGCATGCCCCGCAAGATCGCCGCCCGCAAGTCCCGCATCCACGGCAATGGCGTATTCGCCGTGCTGCCGCTCAAGAAAGGCGAGCGGGTCATCGAATACAAGGGTCGCCGCCGCAGCCACGCCGAAGTGGACCGCGACGATGCCGGCGACGTCGAGACCGGCCACACCTTCCTGTTCACCCTGAGCGACGACTACGTCATCGACGCCAACTACGAAGGCAACGACGCGCGCTGGATCAACCACAGCTGCTCGCCGAACTGCGAGGCGCTGATCGTGGAGGCCGAAGGCGACGACCGGCGCAAGGACAAGGTGGTGATCGAGGCGCTGCGCAACATCAAGCCGGGCGAGGAGCTGACCTACAACTACGGCATCACCCTGGCCGAGCGCCATACCCCGCGGTTGAAGAAGATCTGGGCCTGCCGCTGCGGCGCGAAGAACTGCACCGGCACCATGCTGCAGCCCAAGCGCTGACGCAGGGCCTGACGCGGCGCATACATCCGGTTCACGGGGTTCGAACCGCGCCATGCCTAGGGTGGCGCTTTGCCAAGTCAGCAGGAGCCCCCCAATGAGCCAAGCCCATTCCCTTGCCGGCAAGCACGTCGCGGTACTGGCCACCGACGGTTTCGAACAGTCCGAGTTGCAGGAACCCAAGCGCCTGCTCGAGTCGTGGGGCGCGCAGGTCGACGTGATCGCGCCCGGCGACGCGTCCAGCATCCGCGGCTGGAACAAGAAGGACTGGGGCGACAGCGTGCCGGTCGACAAGCGCCTGGACGGCGCCGACGTCGGCGACTACGACGCGCTGGTGCTGCCCGGCGGCGTGATCAATCCGGACAACCTGCGCACCGAGGCGTCGGCGATCCGCTTCATCCAGTCCTTCGCCAGCGCCGGCAAGCCGGTGGCGGCGATCTGCCACGGCCCGTGGCTGCTCGCCGAAAGCGGCCTGGTGCGCGACAGGCAGGTGACCTCGTGGCCGTCGGTGAAGACCGACCTGAGCAACGCCGGCGGACGCTGGCAGGACGCCGAAGTGGTGGTGGACGGCAACCTGATCACCAGCCGCAAGCCGGACGACATTCCCGCTTTCGCCGATGCGGTGGCCAAGGCGCTGGCCTGAGCTTCGCTGCGTTCCAGCGAAGACCCGCGGCGGCCTCAGGGCCGCCGTTCTTTCTGGAAGAAGCCGCAGCGGGCTTTGCCTGGCGTTGCCGGCTTTGGGGCACACGCGCCTGCCCATGGCGCACAGCCGGCGTCTTGTAGGAGCGGCTTCAGCCGCGACCGAAATCCGCACAAGCGGCGACCCCCGGTCCAGGCGAGGTCTCTCGCCGGTCTAGCCGAGGCCTTGCGAACCGTTTGCGCGTGACGCCGCCACCATCAACGATGGGACCGGTCGCTGCGCAGCCGCCTGGACCGGACCGCCGCCGCGACTTCTTCGGCCACGGTCCGACCTGCAGGTCCGTTTCGATCCCAAGCCTGCGCAGCCCAGCGAGGCTTACTGGCCCTGCAGCGCGTCCGCCGGCACCAGCTGGCTGATGTCCTGGTTGAAGTGCACCACCAGCTTGCCGTTCTCCACCGCCGCCGATTCGATCTGCACGTTGCCCATGACCGCGGCCAGCGCCGGGTCGAGCTTGTAGATCGGCTCCTTGCGCGCGTAGTCGCCGAGCCAGGCGTTGAGCAGTTCGCGGGTGTTGGCGTCGAGCTTGCCGCCGCTGGCGGCAGGGTGGAACTCGTCGATGGTCGGCGCCTGCAGGTGGAAGCCGCGGGTCTGCTGCTCGTAGCGCAGGCCACTGGTCAGCAGCACCGTACCCACCGGGGTGGGCGCGCCGCCAGCGGTGGCCATGCTCAGGTCGAACTGCATCTTCAGGCGGTCGCCCGGCGGCAGCGACAGCTTGGGATCGCGCACGGTCATCAGCAGCAGCCCGCCAAGGGCCTTGTGCGTCTGCGGGAAGCTGCCGTCCAGGTACTGCTGCACGTCGGCGGCGCCGACGCTGACCTGCTTACCCTGGATCGTCGGTGCGGCCTGTGCGGCGGCCGCGGCGAGCAGCAGGACGGCGGTGGCGCGCAACGTCAGCGAGCGGAGCTTCATCGTGGGGATCGCTTCAGGCGGAATCGGGCTTCCAACATAACCGCGGCCGGTGAATGCGCGGTTAGCGGCTATTTCAATCCAACTGCGGCTGCAGGCTGGCGGAGGTGATCTCCCAGCCGTCGCCGCCGATCTTCGCGCGCACCCGGTACCAGCCCTGCAGGCGGCGGCTGCCGCCGTCGCCGTGCAGGCGCAGGCGCACCGGAACCTCCAGCGCGCGCGGCGGGTCTTCGCGGTCCAACGGCTGCGGCCGGTCGGTCTCGATGCGCAGGCTGCGGATGTCGGTCATCTCGCGCAGCACCGCGTCGTCCGCGCGCGGCGGTGGACGCCCGCCGACCCACAGCGCATCGGCGCCGCTGCGGTCCGCCGCGGGCAGCAGGCCCAGGTAACGCTGCACGGTGCTGGCGGCCTGCTGCCGGGCCTGCGCGGCGCGGGAATCGGTGTCCGACGAGGCGGCGGCCGTGTCCGGCGCGGCGGCGCTGGCCGGTTCCGCGGCCGCCGTGGGTGCGGAACCGGCCGCGGTCGTGGCCGTCGCGACGCGGTCGTCGTCGGCGCGGCGTTCGCAGGAGCAGCTGATCGTCAGGCAGGGCAACAGCAGCAGCATCGGCCAGCAGGCGCGCATCGGCAGGCTCCATCGGAATGCGCGCAGTGTAGCGGCGGTCCGCCGTCCGCGCAGCGGCTTGCGATCGGGCTCAGGCGGCGGACTGCAACCGCGCCAGGATCGCATCCAGCGTCGGCCGCAGCGGCGCGAGCAAGGCCTGCGCGTCGCCTTCGCTGCGCTGCGCCAGGCCCTGCAGCAGTTGCGTGCCGACGGTCAACGCGGCGCGCTCGTCGCCGCTGAGCCCGGGCTGGCGCTGTGCGGCTTCCAGCAGGCGCATCCAGTCGCTCTGGCAGCGCGCTTCGAACTCGATGGTGCAGCGGCCGCGGCATTGCAGCCCGTCGGCTTCGATCGGGGTGACGGTGATGCGGTAGCGTTGGCGGGACGAGGACATGGCGATAGGGCTGCGTGCTGGACGATGCGTCCAAGATAGGGCGCGCCCGGCGCCGCCACGAGGGGGCCGCCCGCGACGGACTGTTCCAGCGCGTGCCGGCGCTGGCGGAAACGGCGGCGCAATGCTCCGATGCAGGCGGGGAACGGCGACCGAGCCAGGCGCAGCCACAGTGCGCCAGCGCCGCCTTCTTGGCGATCCCCGGCGGCGGCCGGCGCCGGGGATCGGTGGCGTGCCGCGGCACGTGCGCGATCGCCTGGGCGCCGGTACGGCAATGGTGTATTCCAACAACGTCGGCAGGCCGGCCTCAGCGCGGCGCGCGCAACAGCGGCAACGGATCGTATGCGCCGGAGGAGGCGTACACGCCGTAGTGCAGATGCGGCGGCGTACCGCGCGCGTTGCCGCTGTCGCCGACGCTGCCGAGCCGGTCGCCGGCCTGGACCACGTCGCCCACCTGCAGGCCGGGCGCCCAGTCCTGCAGGTGGGCATAGTAGTGGCGCTGCAGCGCCGGCCCCAGCACCCAGACCTGGCGTCCGCCCAGGCCATGGTCGCCGATCGAGGTGACGATGCCGCGCGTGGCGCTGAGCACCGGGGTGCCGCGCGCGGCGAAGATGTCGACCCCGGCATGCTGGCGGTCGCGCCCGCGCGGGGCGCCGAAGGTGGCGGCGACGCGGCGCGCATCCACGCCCTGCACCGGCATGCGCAGGCTGCTTGGCGGCGGCTGCCGCGACAGCTCCCACGCCACCCGCGCGCGCAACGCCCACGGTTGCTTCCAGGCCCACGCCGCGGCGAGGGCGATGCAGGCCAGCCAGGTCAGCCGCAGCAGCCAGCGCCGCAGCCGGCGCGCGGGCGAAGCGGGCGCGGCCGCCAAGGCCTCACTCCTGGCGTGCGGCTGCGGCCTGCTGCTGCAGATGGCCCTTCAGCGCATCGTCGATCTGCAGTTGCCGCGCCAGTTCGTCCAGGTAGCTGCGCTCCATGAAGCTCTGCTCGTCGGCGGCCAACAGGCTGGCCAGGTACATTTCCGACGCCATTTCCGGCGTGGTCGCGGCCTGCGCCACCTCGGCCGGGTCCAGCGGCTTTTCCAGTTCCGCGTGCAGCCAGTGCTGCACGTCGCTGTCGCCGTTGAGGCGGGTGAACTCGCCTTCGATCAGTTCGCGTTCGCGCGCGTCGATATGGCCGTCGGCCTTGGCCGCGGCGACCAGGGCGCGCAGGATCGCCTGGCTGTGCTGCTCCACTTCCAGCGGCGGCAGCCGGTCCACGGTCTGCGGCTCCGGCGCGGCCGCGCCGAGCTGCTGGCGCTTGTAGTCGCCATAGGCGCGGTACGCCATCACCCCGAGCGCGGCCAGCCCGCCGTAGGTCGCCAGCTTGCGCGTGGTGCGGTTCTTGCCGAGCAGCAGGCCGAGCGCGCCGCCGGTCAGCGCGCCCTTGCCGAAGTCGGCATTGAGCAGACCGCCCAGTCCGCCGCCCGCGCCCTTGGTGGTGGAAGTGCCGGTCTTGGCCATGGCCTGGCCGGCCGCGCCCTGGGCCGATTGCAGCAGCTGGTCGAGAAAGCCCTGTAGCTTCATGCACGCGATTCCTGATGGTTGGAGTCGGACGTTATAGCCGGCTTTGCCTTAGCAGGCCGTCAACCCGGCCGGAGCAGCCGCAGCAACGCGCGCGTCGCAGGCCCGAAACGAGACGAGACGGCCTTGGCCGTCTCGTCGGGATGCTTGCCTGGATCAGGCGTCGCGGCTCAGAGCGCGGCGTCCTTGAGCTTCTTCAGCGGGCGCACCTTCAGCTTGATGCTGGCGGGCTTGGCGGCGAACCACTGCTCTTCCTTGGTGAACGGGTTGATGCCCTTGCGCTTCGGCTTGGCCGGCACGTTGACGGCGGTGATCTTCAGCAGGCCCGGCAGGGTGAACGAACCGGCACCCTTCTTGCTGACCGAACCGGCCACGGCCTGTTCCAGCGAGGCCATCACCGCGCGGACGTCCTTGGCGACGACGCCGCTGGTTTCTGCGATGTGCGCGACGAGCGCCGACTTGCTCAGTGCGTCCTTGATCGGCTTGGGGGCGGCCGGCTTGGCGGCGGCCTTGGTGGCTACTTTCTTCGCTGCCTTCTTGGGAGCAGCCTTTTTAGCGGTCTTTGCCATGATGTCCTGATTCCGTAAACGGTTGGTGGTTGGGTCGCGCCGACCCCGTCGGCATGGCGAAATGTAGGGCATGTGCTACGCCGCGCCAATAGGCAATCGGCAAAAAAGCGCGGAAAAATTGCTTCGGCGGCGTTTTTTTCGCTTTCGGCGCCGCTTTCGGCTGCCGCGCCGCGCCCGCGCATGGCGTCATTCCTCTTCGGCATGACGCTGCCAGGCGGCGACCAGGCGCTGCTGCAGCGCCGGCGGCACCGCTTCGTAGTGGCTGAAATCCAGCGCGTAGCGGCCCTGGCCGGCGGTCAGCGATTTGAGCTCGGCGGCATAGCCGTCCAGCTCCGACAGCGGCACCTGCGCGCGGATCACGATCTGTCCGTCGCCGCTGTCGGTGCCGTGGATGCGCGCGCGCTTGGCCGCCAGGGTGCCGGTGACGTCGCCTGCCTGCGCCTCCGGTGCGCCGATCTCCAGCGCCACTATCGGCTCCAGCACCTGCGGCGAGGCCTTGCCGATGGCGTCGAGGAAGGCCTTCTTGCCGGCGCTGACGAAGGCCACCTCCTTGCTGTCGACCGGATGGTGGCGGCCGTCGTAGACCACCACGCGCAGGTCCTGCATCGGGAACCCGGCGATCGCGCCGGCCTCCAGCACCTGGCGCACGCCTTTTTCCACCGCCGGCAGGAACTGCCCGGGAATGCTGCCGCCCTTGACCTCGTCGACGAACTCGAAGCCGGCGCCGCGCGGCAGCGGCGCCACGCGCAGGAACACTTCGCCGAACTGGCCGGCGCCGCCGGTCTGCTTCTTGTGCCGGTGGTGGCCTTCGGCGGCGGCGGCGATGGTCTCGCGGTAGGCGATGCGCGGCGGATGCGTGGCGACCTCCACGCCGTGGCGCTCGCGCAGGCGCTCGAGCATCACCCGCAGATGCAGGTCGGACAGGCCGTGGATCACCGTCTCGTTCAGTTCGGCCGAGTGCTCGACCCGGAACGCGGGGTCTTCCTGCGCCAGCTTTTCCAGCGCCAGCGCCAGTTTCTGTTCCTGGCCGCGGCTGGCCGGCGCGATCGCCAGGCCGAACATCGGCCGCGGGAAGTCGATCGGCGCCAGGTGCAGCCCGTCCGGCGCCGGGTGGTCGTGCAGCACCGCGTCGAAATGCACCGTCTCGGCCTTGGCGATCGCGCCGATGTCGCCGGCGATCAGCTGCTCCACCGGCAGGTGCTCCCTGCCGTGCACGCGGAACAGGTGGCTGGCCTTGATCGGCTTGCGCGCGTCGTCGACCAGCAAGGGCATCTCCTTGCGCAGCGTGCCCTGGTAGACGCGCAGCACGCCGATCTTGCCGACGAAGGGATCGTTGACGATCTTGAAGACATCGGCGACCAGCGGCGCCTGCGGATCGGGCGCGACGGCCAGCGGCTGCGCGCCGTCGGCGCCGGGCGCGACGAACGCCGGCGGGTTGCCCTCGGCCGGATTGGGCAGCAGGCGCGCGGCCACGTCGAGCAGCGCGTGCAGGCCGGCGCCGCTGCGCGCGGACACGAACAGCACCGGGATCAGGTGGCCTTCGCGCAGGCACTGCTCGAACGCGGCGTGCAGCTCGTCGGCGCCGACCCCGGCCTCGCCGCGGTCCAGGTAGCGCTCCATCGTGCGCTCGTCGATCTCCACCACCTGGTCGACGATGCGCTGGTGCCATTCGGCGACCGGGCCCAGGTCGCTGGATGCGTCGCTGCCGGCGAAGCATTCGACCACCCGCCGGCCGCCGTCGGCCGGCAGGTTGACCGGCAGCACCACGTTGCCAAACTCGCTGCGCAGCTGCGCCAGCAGCGCCGCGCAGTCCAGCCCGTCCTGGTCGATCTTGTTGATCGCGATCGCCCGGCACAGGCCGCGTTCGCCGGCGCGCTGCAGCAGGCGGCGGGTGCCGTGCTCGATTCCGCGCGCGGCATCCACCACGATCAGCGCGGTCTCCACCACCGCCAGCGCCGACAGCGTCGCGCCGCGGAACTCCGGATAGCCGGGGGTGTCGATCAGGTTCAGGTGCATGCCGTCGCGGTCGATCGCGGCGATCGCGCTGTCGATCGAATGGCCGCGCTGGCGCTCCAGCGGATCGTGGTCGGACACCGTGTTGCCGCGTTCGATGCTGCCCGGCGCCTGCAACGTGCCGCCGGCGTGCAGCAGCGCCTCGAACAAGGTGGTCTTGCCGGCGCCGGGGTGGCCGGCGAGGGCCACGTTGCGGATGTCCTGGGTGCGGTACGTCATGAGGCCGTTCTCCATGCGAGCTGGATCGAAAGGCCGTCACGGAGGTCCCCTCGGCGCATCGCCGACGTGCCGGCGAGGGCGGGTGGGGGCGCATGGCGGGACGCCACTGTAGCGCGCGCATGTCGCGCCGCGCGCGCTGCGCCGCACAAGGCCGTAACGCGCGCTGCCCTAAGCTGGGCGCCTCATCCGTCAACAGGAGCAACAACATGGGCATCTCGCGTCACGCCACCGCGCACTGGGAAGGCGACCTCAAGACCGGCAAGGGACAGCTGAGCACGCCGCAGAGCGGCCTGCTGGAAAACACCCGCTATGCCTTCAGCAGCCGCTTCGGCGACGAGAAGGGCACCAATCCGGAAGAACTGATCGCCGCCGCGCATGCCGGCTGCTTCACCATGGCGCTGTCGGCCAAGCTGGGCGAAGCCGGGTTCCCGCCGACTTCGCTGGATACCCGCGCCGAGGTCGACCTGTCGATGGAAGGCGGTCCGCAGCTGTCGCAGATCCGGCTCAAGGTCAAGGCCGTGGTGCCGAACATCGAGGCCGCGCAGTTCCGCGCGATCGCCGACGACGCCAAGCAGAACTGCCCGGTGTCCAAGGCGCTGAGCGCGGTGCCGATCAGCCTGGACGCCGAACTGGGCTGAGTCTTCCGCGCTGCGCGGATCCAGAAGGCCGGCGCGATGCCGGCCTTTTTTTCGCATGCGGCGCGCGCGTCGGCCTCCACGCCCAGCTGTCGCGAGGCTAAACACCGCGCGCGCAGGCCCTGGAGTTCAGGGCGGTTTCACCGCGCCGGGCCGAGCATGCCCTGGCGCGATCCACGCGCCTGGGACCTTCGCCATGCACAAGCTCTCCTTCTGTCTGTTGGCCGCCGCGCTGGTCGGCGTGTGCGGCAATGCCGCCGCGCAGGACTACGGCCGCTACGACGACTACCACGATCGCGGCTATGCCCGCAGCGGCGCCTACGACTATGCGCGGGTGGTCCGCGCCGACCCGATCATCGTGCCGGTGCGCGGTCCGCGCCAGACCGAAGAGCGCTGCTACGAGCGCCCGGCGTCCGGCGAATACGCCGAAGACGGCTATCGCGGCGACGGCTACTACGACAACGGCTACGGCGGCGATGCCTACCGCAACGATGGCTACCGCGGCACCGAAGGCGGGCGCAGCGCCGCCACCGTGGTCGGCGGCATCGCCGGCGCGGTGCTCGGCAGCCGCGTGGGCGGCGGCAACGGCCGGTTCCTGGGCACCGCGGTGGGCACCATGGTCGGCGGCCTGGGCGGCCGCTCGATCTACGACAGCAACGTGCGCAGCGCCCCGGTCCGCGGCACGGTGAGCGTGTGCGAGCCGGTCGCCTACCGCAGCGAGAGCTACGACCGCATCGACGGCTACGACGTCACCTATGAGTACGGCGGCCGCTACTACCACACGCGCAGCGAACAGCGCCCGGGCGACCGCATCCGCGTGCGCGTGGACGTGCTGCCGGATTGACCTGGCCGCGTGCGCTACCTCAGCACCAAACGGGTGAGCCGATGAAATCGCGTATCGCAACGACAGGTGGCGACGGCAGTCCGAACAGATAAAGCGTGGAGCCTCGCTGGTGGCCGACGGGTGGCGGGCGCTCGTGTGGCCGGCGCCCGGCGCCGTTCTGGCATCGCTGCCCGGTTCGGTCCCGCCACCTGGCTTCGGTGCGACGCGGAAATTCATGTACGCTGTTCTGCGCGCGCTGCCAGGTGGCGGCCGTGTGCTCGAACCGGCCTTGCCCTCAGCCTTGATCCAATAGGTTGCATGATGTTCATGTCCACGTTCTTCCCGCTGGTCTGAAAGCGACCCAGGTCGTAGCGGCGCGATTGCGCCGAACGGATCAACAGCGTGGCCGCCGATGCGGCAGCCGCATGGAGAACGAACGATGCACAGAATCGAACATGGTGGCCTGACTGGCCAGCAGATCCAGCGCTTCATGGAAGACGGCTTCGTCAAGGTCGAACATGCCTTCAGCACCGACACCGCGGCCCGATGCAGGGACGAATTGTGGGCGGAGATCGGTCTGTCGGCGGATGCTCCGGCCAACTGGACCGCGCCGGTGGTCCGTGTGGCGTCGAAGTTTTCGCCGCCGTTCATCGAAGCTGCCAATACGCCGCGATTGCACAAGGCCTACGATCAACTCGTCGGAGAAGGGCGCTGGATCGCGCCAACCGGATTGGGAACGTTCCCGATCCGCTTCCCTTCGTCGCAGGCCCCTGGCGATGATGGCTGGCATGTGGATGTGAGCTTCGGTGCCGACCATCCGGACTTCATGGAGTGGCGGGCGAACGTGCGCAGCAGCGGCAGGGCATTGTTGATGCTCTTCCTGCTCTCCGATGTCGGTCCGGCCGATGCGCCCACCCGGATACGCAAAGGTTCGCATCGCGCCATTGCGCGGCAGTTGCTGCCCTATGGCGCCGCGGGCGCGACGCTCAGGCAGCTGTCGGCTGACGGCTACGCTTCCACGCGGGACTGCCAAATCGAGGTGGCCACCGGCGCGGCGGGCACCGTCTATCTATGCCATCCGTTCCTGGTCCATGCCGCGCAATCCCACCGGGGGAAACAGCCTCGCTTCATGGCGCAGCCGCCGTTGTTGCCCAAAGCGGACTTCGATCCGGCGCTGCCGCCATCCCCCGTGCAGATCGCGATTCGCCGGGCTTGCGGTCTGGCGCTGTGAGCCGGATGACGGTCCGGGCCGCTTGGCGGCCTGGACGTTTCCGACTCATCCGTGACCCTCACGGGGGCGCAGTGCGCGCGTACTGTCCTGGCCGGATGCCCATTGCCGGGACCTGGCGTGCGCCGTTGCCAGGGATCGCGGCCGACATGGTGCGTGCCTGAATCATCCAGCCGGTCGCCCTGGCCAGTGCGTGCCTGGCGCATCGCTCGGCGAATCTGGACCCTGCGACGGGCGTCGCGCCGGTTGCGCGGCGGCAGCGACCCGGCTCAGCGCCAGTCGATGCGTCCGTCGATCACCGTCTGCACCTGGCCGCCGGACCAGACCTCGCCGGCGCTGTCCACGCTCAGGGTCAGCAAGGCGTCGTGGCCGACTTCGCGGCCCTGGCTGACGACGTAGCGGCCGTCAGAGCCGGGCAGGGCGTCGCGATGGTCGAGCCAGGCCGCGAGCACCGCGTTGGCGGCACCGGACGCGGCGTCCTCGAAGCGGCGGCCGTTGCCGACGAAGGCGCGCACCGCAAGCGCGTAGGCCTGGCCCGATGCGCGCGCATAGGCGAACACGCCCATGCTGCCGGTGTTCTCCGCCAGCGCGGCGATCGCGTCCCAGTCCGGCGCCAGGCCGCGCAGCGCGGCCTCGTCGGCGATCTCGACCAGCCACCAGCGGCGGCCGCCGTCCATCAGCGCCGGCGGCAGCGCGCCCAGCCTCCAATCGTGCATCGCGGCGGCCAGGCGCGGATCGGCGGCGTCGGCGATTTCGGCCACCTGAGCGCGCGGGGTGCGGATCGCGATGCTGCGCGCGCCGCCGTCCCCGTCCACGCGCAACGGCAGCAGGCCGGCGATGCCTTCCTGCACCAGCAGGCCGTCACGGGGTGATGCGATGCCCGCCTCCAGCACCGCGTGCGCGGTGCCGACGCTGGGGTGGCCGGCGAAAGGCACTTCCTTCTGCGGGCTGAACATGCGGATGCCGTAATCGGCGCCCGGCTGCGTGGCCGGGAACACGAAGGTGGTCTCCGGCAGCCGCGTCCAGCGCGCGATCGCCTGCATGGCCGGATCGTCCAGGCCCTGCGCATCGAGCACCACCGCCAGCGGATTGCCGGCGCCGGGGCGCGGGGAGAACACATCCAGTTGCAGGAAACGGCGCGAAGTCATGGCGGCCACGAGGGGAGGAGGGCTGCGCAGCTTAGCAACCGAGGCCGCCGCCGATCACCGGCTGAGCCTGGCGCCGATCCAGGCCCCGGCACCGATGCGGATCTGGACGTGGCCGTCATGGCTCCATTCGTCCCGCCTGGCGACATGGCTCGGCTTCCCGGCAGCGCCTGCCCGCGATGCCGGCGCGCGGGATGTCGGCGTTGGCGCTGCTGTGGGCGGATCCCCAGTGGCGCCGCAGGCCGGGCAGAACGCATGCGCCGCCAGCGCGCGCGGCCCCTGCAGAAGCGGGACACGGCGCGGTTGGCGCGCAAGTGCGTGGCGGCGCCGAGGTTGGCATAGAATCGCAGGTTCCGCCCGGCGTTCCGGGCCTGCCTCCCACTACCAGACCCCAAACGAAATGTCCTCTTCCCCCCACGTCGATCGCTGGATCGTCCTCAAGTTCGGCGGCACCTCGGTGTCGCGTCGTCATCGCTGGGACACGATCGGGAAGCTGGCGAAAAAACGGGCCGAGGAAACTGGGGCGCGGGTGCTGGTGGTGGTATCGGCGCTGTCCGGGGTCACCAACGAGCTGACCGCGATCGCCGAAGGCGCCGCCGACAGCGCGCAGCGGGTGGCGGCGCTGGAGCAGCGCCACCGCGACTTCCTGGCCGAGCTGGAACTGGACGCCGAGGCGGTGCTGGGCGAACGCCTGGCGGCGCTGCGCGGGTTGCTGGCCGATCCGCGCGCGCAAGCGCGCACGCTGGACTGGCAGGCCGAGGTGCTGGGGCAGGGCGAACTGCTGTCGTCGACGCTGGGCGCGGCGTACCTGCGCGCCGGCGGCCTGGATTTCGGCTGGATGGACGCGCGGCAATGGCTGGATGCGCTGCCGCCGCAGCCGAATCAGAGCGAGTGGTCCAAGCGCCTGTCGGTGTCGTGCCAGTGGCAGTCCGACGCGGACTGGCGCGCGCGCTTCGTCGCCCAGCCCGCGCGCATGCTGATCACCCAGGGCTTCATCGCCCGGCACCGCGACGGCGGCACCGCGATCCTCGGCCGCGGCGGCTCGGACACCTCGGCGGCGTACTTCGGCGCGCTGCTCGGCGCGGCCCGGGTGGAGATCTGGACCGACGTGCCGGGCATGTTCAGCGCCAACCCGCGCGAGGTGCCCGACGCGCGCCTGCTGACCCGGCTGGACTACTACGAGGCGCAGGAAATCGCCACCACCGGCGCCAAGGTGCTGCACCCGCGCTCGATCAAGCCGTGCCGCGACGGCGGCGTGCCGATGGCGATCCTGGACACCGAGCGCCCCGATCTGCCCGGCACCAGCATCGACGGCGATGCGCGCACCGTGCCCGGGGTCAAGGCGATCAGCCGCCGCAACGGCATCGTGCTGGTGTCGATGGAAGGCATCGGCATGTGGCAGCAGGTCGGCTTCCTGGCCGACGTGTTCGCGCGCTTCGCCCGCCACGGGCTGTCGGTGGACCTGATCGGCACCGCCGAGACCAACGTCACCGTGTCGCTGGACCCGAGCGAGAACCTGGTCAACACCGACGTGCTGGCCGCGTTGTCGGCCGACCTGGCGGAGATCTGCCGGGTCAAGGTCATCGTGCCGTGCGCGGCGATCACCCTGGTCGGGCGCGGCATGCGTTCGCTGCTGCACAAGCTGTCGGACGTGTGGGCCACGTTCGGCCGCGAGCGCGTGCACATGATCTCGCAGTCGTCCAACGACCTGAACCTCACCTTCGTCATCGACGAGGCCGATGCCGACGGCCTGCTGCCGATCCTGCACGCCGAGCTGATCGACAGCGGCGCGATGCCGGTCGAGGAGACCGAGGTGTTCGGCCCGCGCTGGCGCGAGATCGCCGGCAGCGTGCGCCCGCGGCCCACGCCGTGGTGGCGCGAGGAGCGCGCGCACCTGCTGACCCTGGCCGAGGCCGGCACGCCGCGCTACGTCTACCACCTGCCGACGGTGCGCGCCCGCGCCCGCGCGCTGGCCGCGATCGCGCCGATCGACCAGCGCTACTACGCGATCAAGGCCAACTCGCATCCGGCGATCCTGGAGGCGCTGGTGGAGGAAGGCTTCGGCCTGGAGTGCGTATCCCACGGCGAGCTGCAGCGGGTGTTCAACACGCTGCCGGAGCTGTCGCCGCGGCGGGTGCTGTTCACCCCCAGCTTCGCGCCCAGGACCGAGTACGAGGCCGCGTTCGCGCTGGGCGTGACCGTGACCGTCGACAACGTCGAGGCGCTGCAGCGCTGGCCGGACCTGTTCCGCGGCCGCAACCTGTGGCTGCGCATCGACCTGGGCCATGGCGACGGCCACCACGAGAAGGTCAACACCGGCGGCAAGGCGTCCAAGTTCGGCCTGTCGGCCACGCGCGTGGACGAGTTCGTCGAGGCCGCGCGCGCGCTGGACATCCGCATCGTCGGCCTGCATGCGCACCTGGGCAGCGGAGTGGAGACCTCGCAGCACTGGCGGCTGATGTGCGACGAACTGGCCGGCTTCGCGCGGCGCATCGGCAGCGTGGAGGTCATCGACATCGGCGGCGGCCTGCCGATCCCGTACAGCGCCGACGACGAACCGTTCGACCTGGACAGCTGGGCCGCCGGACTGGCCGAGGTCAAGGCCGTGCACCCGGCGTTCCGCCTGGCGGTGGAGCCGGGCCGCTACCTGGTCGGCGAGGCCGGGGTGCTGCTGGCGCGCGCCACCCAGGTGATCGACAAGGACGGCGTCCGCCGCGTCGGCCTGGACGCGGGCATGAACGCGCTGGTGCGCCCGGCGCTGTACGACGCCTGGCACGACGTGGTCAACCTCAGCCGCCTGGAGCACGACGCCGACGCGCTGTTCGACGTGGTCGGGCCGATCTGCGAATCCAGCGACGTGTTCGGCAAGCGCCGCCGGCTGCCGGCCGGCACCGCGCCGGACGACGTGATGCTGATCGCCGATGCCGGCGCCTACGGCTATGCGATGGCCAGCACCTACAACCAGCGCGAGCTGCCGCGGGAGGACGCGATCGATGCGCCCGCGCCGTGAGCTTGCCGCCCTCGCGCCACCGTGCGCATTGCGACCGGTGCGCCGCGCACGCGCGCGAAAACCGGTCCGCCTGATTCCGGATATGCCATGACCGCTTTCGACAAACGCCAGATCGCCACCTTCCGCTTCGTCCGCTGCGAATTCGTCGCCGACACCGGCATCGTCCGCCTGGTCTACGCCTTCGACCAGGGCCCGGAACTGGTGGAGACCATCACCGTGCCCGGCGCGCCGTTCGCGCTGGACGGCGCGCGCGCGCAGGCGGCGCAACGCGCGCTGCGCCTGTTGCACCTGGTCGCCGGCGTCAGCTACTACAAGGCGGCGGTGCCGCCGCAGATCGCGATCGACGGCTACGCGATCGACGCCGATACCGCGGCATTGCTGGAGAGCCTGTACCTGCACGGCCTGGGCGAGTTCGCGTACCGCAACGGCCTGGACCTGCACGGCAAGATCAGGTTCCCGGTCGCTGCCACCGCGCCCGCCGAAGGTGAAGACGCCGGCGCCGCGGCGCTGGGCCTGCGCGACCATGCGCTGGTCGCGATCGGCGGCGGCAAGGACTCACTGGTCAGCATCGAAGCGCTGCGCGCGGCGGGCGTGGAGCAGACCGTGGCCTGGGTCGGCGGCTCGCAGCTGATCCGCGCCTGCGCCGAACGCACCGGCCTGCCGACCTTGAACATCGGCCGCGCGCTGGCGCCGGAACTGTTCGAACTGAACCGCCAGGGCGCGTGGAACGGGCACATCCCGGTGACCGCGGTGAACTCGGCGATCCTGGTGTTCGCCGCACTGCTGCAGGGTGCCAACCAGGTGGTGTTCTCCAACGAGCACTCGGCCAGCTACGGCAGCCAGATCATCGCCGCCGACGGCAGCGGCACCGCCGAGGTCAACCACCAGTGGTCCAAGGGCTGGGCGTTCGAGCAGGCGTTCGGCGAGTACGTGCAGCGCCACGTCGCCGCCGACCTGCACTACTACTCGCTGCTGCGCCCGCTGTCGGAGCTGGCGGTGGCGCGGCAGTTCGCCAGGAACGACCACTACGACGCGCATTTCTCCAGCTGCAACCGCAACTTCCACATCCTCGGCGAGCGCCCGGCGCACCGCTGGTGCGGGGTGTGCCCGAAATGCCATTTCGTGTTCCTGGCGCTGGCGCCGTTCATGCCCAAGCCGCGGCTGGTGCGCATCTTCGGCCGCAACCTGCTCGACGATGCCGGGCAGGCGCCGGGGTTCGACGCGCTGCTGGAGTTCCAGGACCACAAGCCGTTCGAATGCGTCGGCGAGGGCCGCGAATCGCGCGCGGCGATGGCCACGCTGGCGGCGCGCCCGGAGTGGAAGGAAGACGCGCTGGTGGCGCGCTTCGTCCGCGAGATCCAGCCGCAGCTCGATGCCGATGCGCTGCGGATCGAACCGCTGCTGACGCTGGACACGCAGCACCGCATCCCGGCCGCCCTGTGGGAACGCGTGCGTGCGAATTTCGCAGCTTGAGGGCTTGCGGGTCGCGCTGTGGGGGTGGGGCCGCGAGGGGCGGGCGGCCTATCGCGCACTGCGCGATCGGGACCGGGGACCGGGGACCGGGGACCCGGAAAAGCGGCCGCTGACAGTGTTCTGTTCGGCTGACGAAGCCATTGAGATCGTGTCGCTGCACGATCCTGAGCTGCGCGTGGAGACCGATGCCAGCGCCGAGCGGCTGGCCGCGTTCGACGTGGTGATCAAGTCGCCGGGGATCAGCCCGTACCGCCCGGAAGCGCAGGCGGCCGCGGCGCAGGGCACCCGCTTCATCGGCGGCACCTCGCTGTGGTTCGCCGAACACGCCGGCGCCGATGGCGTGGTGCCCGGCAGCGTGTGCGTCACCGGCACCAAGGGCAAGAGCACCACCACGGCGTTGCTGGCGCACCTGTTGCGCGCCGGCGGCCATCGCACCGGCCTGGTCGGCAACATCGGCCTGCCGCTGCTGGAGGTGCTGGCGCCGACGCCGCCGCCGGCGTACTGGGCGATCGAGTTGTCCAGCTACCAGACCGGCGATGTCGGCCGCAGCGGCGCGCGGCCGCAGCTGGCGCTGGTGCTGAACGTTTTTCCGGAACATCTGGACTGGCATGGCGGGCAGGCGCGCTATGTCGAGGACAAGCTGGCGCTGGTGACCGCGGCCAGGCCGCGCATCGCCTTGCTCAATGCCGCCGACCCGCGGCTGGCCGCGCTGGCGCTGCCGGACAGCCAGGTGCGCTGGTTCAACCGCGAGGACGGCTGGCACCTTCGCCACGACACCGTGTACCGCGGCGAGGTGGCCGTGTTCGATACCGCGCAGGTGCCGCTGCCGGGCCGGCACAACCGCGGCAACCTGTGCGCGGTGCTGGCGGCCATCGAGGCGCTGGGGCTGGACGCGCCTGCACTGGCGCCGGCGGCGCTGAGCTTCCGTCCGCTGCCCAACCGCTTGCAGACGCTCGGCGAGCGCGATGGCATCGCCTACGTCAACGATTCGATCAGCACCACGCCGCACGCCACGCTGGCGGCGCTGGACTGCTTTCTTGGGCGGCGCATCGCGCTGCTGGTCGGCGGCCACGACCGCGGCCTGGACTGGCAGGATTTCGCCGACGCGATGCGCCAGGACGCGCCGCTGGAGATCGTCACCATGGGCGCCAACGGGCCGCGTATCCACGCCTTGCTCGCCCCGTTGGCCGCGGCCGGCGGCTTCGGCCTGCATGCCGCGGCGGACCTGTCGTCGGCAGTGGCGCTGGCGCAGGCGGCGCTGGGCGAAGGCGGCGGCGTGGTGCTGCTGTCGCCGGGCGCGCCGAGCTTCGGCGCCTACACCGACTACGTGGCGCGCGGCCGTCACTTCGCCGAACTGGCCGGGTTCGACCCGGACACGATCAGTGCGATTCCGGGGCTGGGCATCGCCTGAGCTGTCTGCTCCGGCAGCGCACCGGCTGGCGGACGCCGTTGGCTCGCTGCCGTGCACGAAGCATCGTCGATCGGGTCGCTCCAAAGCCGGACCTAAGAGCGGAGAGAAAACGATCTAGACTGCCGGCTGGGTTCCGATGGGAGAAGGCAGATGCGCATTCGTTCGATGCGGCGCTGGATAGGCCTGCTGGTCCTGGCGCTGCCGTTGCCGGCGCTGGCCGCGATGCAGGCAACGCCGGTGGAATGGAAGGTCGGCAAGGACAGCTTCAGCGGCGTGCTGGTGTTCGACGATGGCGACCAGGACAAGCGCCCGGGCCTGGTGATGGTGCCGAACTGGCGCGGGGTCAACGCTTCGGCGATCGACAAGGCCAAGCAGCTCGCCGGCGACGACTACGTGGTGCTGGTGGCCGACGTCTACGGCAAGGGCAAGCGCCCGGCCGACGACGCCGAGGCCGGGCAGTTCGCTGGTGCGTTGAAGAAGGATCCGGCGACGCTGCGCGCGCGTGCGCTGAAGGCGGTCGAGGCGCTGAAGGCGCAGGCCGGCAAGGCGCCGCTGGATGCCACGCGGATCGGTGCGGTCGGCTTCTGCTTCGGCGGCAGCACGGTGCTGGAACTGGTCCGTGCCGGCGCGCAGCTGGATGGGGCGGTCAGCCTGCACGGCGGCCTCGCCACGCCGACGCCGGCCGCCGCGGGCAGCGCCAAGACGCCACTGCTGGTGCTCAACGGCGCCGACGACAAGAGCGTGAGCCGCGACGACATCGCCGCTTTCGAGCAGGAGATGGACGGCGCCGGCGCCGACTGGCAGTTCGTCAACTTCAGCGGCGCGGTGCATTGCTTCGCCGAGGCCGACGCGAACAGCCCGCCCGGCTGCCTGTACAACGAACGTGCGGCCAAGCGCGCCTACCGCATGCTGCACGACTTCTTTGAGGAGCGATGGGATTAGGCGGCGGGATTGGGGATTGGTAAAAGCGCATGCCCTTGCCGGAAGGCGCTTGCAAATCCCAAATCTCCAGTCCCGTTCGGCGCGAAACGCGCGCCGGATCAATGCCTGCGTTCGACCGCGTAGCGCGCCAGGCCGCGCAGCGCGGCGAGCGCATCGCTTTCCGGCAGGCCGTCCAGCGCCCGCTCGGCGGCGGCGGCGTACTCGGCGGCGCGGCGGCGGCTGTATTCCAGCCCGCCGGTGGCGCGGATGGCGCCGAGCACCTCGGGCATCGCGCCGGCGTCGCCCTGTTCGACGATCGCGCGCAAGCGCTGCCGGACGGCATCGTCCGAGTGCGCCATCGCGTGGATCAGCGGCAGCGTGGCCTTGCCCTCGGCCAGGTCGTCGCCGAGGTTCTTGCCCAGGTCGGCGGCATCGGCGGCGTAGTCGAGCACGTCGTCGGCGATCTGGAACGCGTAGCCCAGGTGCATGCCGTAGTCGTACAGGCGCTGCTGCACGTCCGCCGAGGCGCCGGAGGCCATCGCGCCGAGCCGGGTGCCGGCGGCGAACAGCACCGCGGTCTTGCGTTCGATCACCCGCAGGTAGGCGGCTTCGTCGGTATCGGGGTTGTGCACGTGCAGCAGCTGCAGCACTTCGCCCTCGGCGATGCGGTTGGTGGTGTCGGCCAGCAGCCGCATCACCGCCATGCTGTCCAGTTCGACCATCAGCTGGAAGCTGCGCGAGTACAGGAAATCGCCGACCAGCACGCTGGGCGCGTTGCCCCACAACGCGTTGGCGGTGCTGCGGCCGCGGCGCAGGTCCGATTCGTCGACCACGTCGTCGTGCAGCAGGGTCGAGGTGTGGATGAACTCGACGATCACCGCCAACTGCTGGTGCTGCGCACCGCCGCTGCCGCAGGCGCGGCCGGCCAGCATGACCAGCATCGGCCGCAGGCGCTTGCCGCCAGCGGAGATGATGTGGTCGGCGATCTGGTTGATCAGCACCACGTCCGAGGCCAGGCGGCGCCGGATCAGCGCGTCGGCGGCCTCCATGTCGGGCGCGGCGAGCGCCTGGATCTGGGACAGGCCCAGGGCGGGGCGGAGGTCTTCGGCGAGGCTCATGCGGTCGGACTAGGGGGAGTGCAGGGATTATAGGCCACCCCGGCGGGGGCAAGTCTGACGCCTGAACCGGGGGAAGGCTGATATCCGCCCCCAGCCCGGTATAATTCACTGTCTTCGCCCGTCCCCGAGCGGGCGACCCTGTCAGACATGCCCGCGCCCGAGCGGGTTCACCACCCCGAACGGAAGAATTCCATGGCCCGCGGCATCAACAAAGTCATCCTCGTCGGCAACCTCGGCAACGATCCCGACACCAAGTACACCCAGGCCGGCATGGCGATCACCCGCATCAGCCTGGCCACCACCAGCGTGCGCAAGGACAAGGACGGCAACCAGCAGGAGCGCACCGAATGGCACCGCGTGGTGTTCTTCGGCAAGCTCGGCGAGATCGCCGGCGAGTACCTGCGCAAGGGCAGCTCGGTCTACGTCGAAGGCTCGATCCGCTATGACAAGTACACCGGCCAGGACGGCGTGGAGAAGTACTCCACCGACATCGTCGCCGACGAGATGCAGATGCTCGGCGGCCGCGGCGAAGGCGGCGGTGGCGGTGCCGGCATGGGCGGCGATCGCCCGCAGCGCTCGGCGGCGCCACGGCAGGAGCGCCCGAACCAGGGCGGCGGCGGACAGGACTACGCGCCGCGCCGCCAGCAGCCGGCGCCGCAGCAGTCCGCGCCGATGGACGATTTCGCCGACGACGACATCCCGTTCTAGACAACACGTGTCGATAAAGATCTGAAGAGAGCCCCGTTTTTACGGGGCTTTTTCTTTTCTCAATGATGCTTCCATGACAAAGCGAATCAACGCGCCATCGCTTGGGTAGACGCATAGGCCGCCATCGAACGCGTCAACGGCGCCCTCATCCAGCGCGCAGCCGCAACCTGGGCGTTCGTCTACGGTGTCGGGCAAATTCTTCTCGATGGTAGTGCCCGATCCATCGGCCCAGCTCGAACGCGGCAGGAGGAACCACGGTTTCACCGGCTTCTCGCCATGCATCGCCTGCGGCAGGTCAGGGTTCATGGGATGCCAATCCACTGCACGTCCAGTAGTCCACCTCCGTGCGCCGCCCGAAATTCCAGCACCGTCATGCAGCGACCGACGCGACAGGCGTTGTGCTCTGCAGCATGGGTTTTCGTGCACTGCGTCTTGCAAAAAAACGATTGCGTACTTTATGGTGCAATCGATTGCATTGCGGCGAATCCTTAGCATTTGATACCGGTTGGGAGGCCGGAAAGTGGATGTCTATCCATTCGATCGGACCAGCGGCGGCCTCGGGGTTCACGAGGCGAGACGCGTTGCGCGTTGCCGTCGCCGGGAGCCTTGGCCTGGGCGCGGCTGGCATGCTGCCTGCGTTTGCCGCCACCACGCCGCTCAAGGGCAACCTGAAGCATTCCGTCGCCCGATGGACGTTTCCGCAGCAGTCGATCGCCCAGCTCTGCCAGACGGTGAAGGGCATCGGTTTCGCCGCCATCGATCTGGTGGGCCCGGCGGATTGGCCCACGCTGAAGGCCAATGGCGTGCACAGCTCGATGTGCAACGGCGCGGAGCTGGGCCTGGACAAGGGCTTCGCCGGCAGCCAGTTCCACGACCAGTTGGTCGAGCGCTACACGCGGCACATCGACCTGGTGGCCGACGCCGGCTATCGCAACCTCATCTGTTTTTCCGGCAATCGCAACGGCATGGACCCCCAGGAAGGCATGGCCCACGCCGAAGCGGGACTCAAGCGCATCCTCGGGCATGCCGAGAAGCGCGGCGTCGTGCTGGTGATGGAGCTGCTGAACTCCAAGGTCGATCATCACGACTACCTGTGCGACCACTCCGCATGGGGCGTCGAACTGTGCCGGCGGCTCGGCTCGGAGCATTTCGGCCTGCTGTACGACATCTACCACATGCAGATCATGGAGGGCGACATCATCGCCACCATCGGCAAGCATCACGCTTGCTTCAAGCATTACCACACCGCGGGCGTGCCTGGCCGGCACGAGATCGGAGACGCTCAGGAACTCCACTATCCCGCCATCTGTCGCGCGATCCGCGATACCGGTTTCGATGGCTATCTGGCGCAGGAATTCATTCCTACGGCGCTGGATCCCGTCGGCTCGCTGCGCGAGGCGATCCGCCTCTGCGACGTCTGAAACGATATCCACCCAGGTGAAGTAGAACCCATGGCAGACAATCACTACGACGCCATCGTCGTTGGCTCGGGAATCAGTGGCGGTTGGGCGGCGAAGGAGCTGACCGAGAAAGGCCTCAAGGTCCTGATGCTGGAACGCGGACGCAACATCGAGCATGTCAAGGACTACGTCAACGCGATGAAGGAGGCGTGGGATTTCCCGCACCGCAACCGGCCGACCCAGGCGATGAAGGCCGACTATCCGGTGCTGATGCGCGACTACGGCCTGGTCGAGAACCTGCAAGGCATGTGGGCCAACGAAAAGGAATCGCCCTATGTCGAGACCAAGCGGTTCGACTGGTTCCGCGGCTACCACGTGGGCGGTCGCTCGCTGATGTGGGGGCGGCAGAGCTATCGCCTGTCGGACCTGGATTTCCAGGCGAACCTCAAGGACGGCATCGCCACCGATTGGCCGATCCGTTACGCCGACATCGCGCCCTGGTACGACTACGTGGAGAAGTTCGCCGGCATCGCCGGCACGCGCGAAGGCCTGGACGTGCTGCCCGACGGCGAGTTCCTGCCGCCGATCCCGTTGAACATCGTCGAGAAGGACGTGGCCGCGCGGATCAAGAAGGCCTTCGGCGGGACCCGGCACCTGATCCACTCGCGCACCGCGAACATCACCGAACCCAAGGTCGAGCAGGGCCGCGTCAATTGCCAGTACCGCAACAAGTGCATCCTGGGCTGTCCCTACGGCGCCTACTTCTCGACCCAGTCGGCGACGCTGCCGGCGGCCATGAAGACGGGCAACCTGACCTTGCGGCCGTTCTCGATCGTCAAGGAAGTGCTCTACGACAAGGACCGCAAGCGTGCGCGGGGCGTGGAGATCATCGATGCCGAGAGCGGACAGACCTACCAGTACACGGCCAACGTCATCTTCCTCAACGCGTCCTCCTTCAACTCGACCTGGCTGCTGATGAACTCGGCCACCGATGTCTGGGAAGGCGGGCTGGGTTCTTCGTCCGGCGAACTTGGGCACAACGTGATGGACCATCATTTCGGCGCGGGTGCCTCCGGCCGGGTCGAGGGCTACGACGACAAGTACTACTTCGGCCGTCGTCCCTGCGGCTTCTACATTCCCCGTTTCCGCAACGTCGCCGCGGACAAGCGCGGCTACCTGCGCGGGTTCGGCTACCAGGGCGGCGCCAGCCGCACCGGGTGGTCGCGCGAGATCGCCGAGTTGAACATCGGCGCCGACCTGAAGGACGCGCTGACCCTGCCGGGCGACTGGCGCATCGGCATGACGGGATTCGGCGAAATGCTGCCTCACCACGACAATACGATTCGCCTGGACCCGCAGCGCAAGGACAAATGGGGGCTGCCGGTGCTGGCGATGGACGTGTCCCTGCGCGCGAACGAGAAGGCCATGCGCAAGGACATGGCCGCCGATGCCGCGGAGATGTTCGAGGCCGCCGGGGTCAAGGACGTGGAGATGCACGATGACGACTACGCCCCGGGCAAGGGCATCCACGAGATGGGCACCGCGCGCATGGGCCGTGACCGCAGGAACTCCGTGCTGAACCAGCACAACCAGGTCTGGGACGCGCCGAACGTCTACGTGACCGACGGCGCCTGCATGACCTCCAGCGCCTGCGTGAATCCCTCGCTGACCTACATGGCGCTGACCGCACGGGCAGCCGACCATGCCGTGCGCGAGCTGAAAGCGGGGAACCTGTGATGGAACGCCGCGAACTGCTGAAGATGATCGTCGCCGCCACGGGCGCGGCCATGGTCGGCCTGCCCGCGCTCGCCCATGCACAGGCGCCGGCCGCCGGGGCGAAGAACGCCTTCTCCGCCGCCGATGTCGGCACGCTGGACGAGATCGCCGAGACCATCCTGCCGCGAACCAAGACACCGGGGGCGAAGGACGCCGGCGTGGGCCTGTTCATGGCGCAATTCGTCACCGACTGCTACACCGCCCAGCAGCAGGCGGCGTTCCGTGCCGGCCTGGCCGATATCGACAAGCGCGCCGGCGGCCGCTTCGTGTCGCTCACCCCGCAGGCCCGCACCGAGCTGCTGCGCGCGCTGGATGCAGAAGCCAGGAAACACGCCGTCGACGTGGCCGACACCGGCACCGCCAAAGTGGCCGACGCGATGCCGCATCACTTCACGATGATCAAGCAACTGGTCATCTTCAGCTTCTTCACCTCGAAGGTCGCCGCGACCGAAGTGCTGCGGTACGTCGCCGTGCCGGGTCGCTACGACGGCGACTTGGCCTATGCCCCCGGTACGCCCGCGTGGGCGACCAGCTGATGGACCGCACCGCTTCGCCCATGCACCACTTTCCCGGGAACACCATGACCAGACCCCTGCTGATGGCGGCCTGCCTGCTGGCCGCGGCGCCTGCGTTCGCGCAGGCCAGCGGCGACCTGCCGCGCGATCCGACCAAGACCGAGGCGTGGACGCCCGTGCCCGCGGTCGTGGCCACGCCCGCGGGCCGCGCGCCCTCCGACGCGATCGTGCTGTTCGGTAGCAAGGATCTCTCCGCCTGGGAGTCGGAGCAGGGCGGACGCGTACCCTGGAGCGTGGCCGGCGGCGCGCTGACCGTGGTGCCGGGGAGCAAGGGCATCCGCACCAAGCAGCGCTTCTGCGACATCCAGCTGCATGTCGAGTGGCGCACGCCCACCGCGACCCGGGGTTTCGACGGCCAGCAGCGGGGCAACAGCGGCATCTTCCTGCAGGACCTGTATGAGCTGCAGGTGCTCGACAGCTACAACAACCCGACCTATGCCAACGGCCAGGCCGGCTCGATCTACAAGCAGGCCATTCCGCTGGTGAACGCCTCGCGTGCGCCGGGCGAATGGCAGGCCTACGACATCGTCTGGAAGGCGCCGCGCTTCTCGCCGGGGGGCGGGCTCATTTCACCCGCCCGCATCACCGTCCTGCACAACGGCGTCCTGGTGCAGGACGACACCGTCCTGTCGGGCAAGACCGAGTACATCGGCGCGCCTTCGTACTCGCCGCATGCGTGCGCGCCGATCTCCCTGCAGGAGCACGATTCCAAGGTCAGCTACCGCAACATCTGGGTGCGCGAGCTGTAGCGCCGCCGGCGCGCAGCTGGCGCCGGCGCCGGCATCCTATTGCGCCAGGAAGCTGGCGATGTTGTCGATATCCTGTTGGGACAGCTGGGAAAAGGGCGGCATCAACCCACCGCCCTTGCTGATCTTCTCCTTGATCTGCGCGGGCTCCAGCCGCTTGCCCACGTCGGTGAGCGCGGGGAACGCGCCGGGGACGCCCGCGCGATCGGCGCCGTGGCAGGCCGTGCAGTTCGTTGCGTAGAGCTGCGCGCCGGCCGCAGGGTCGTCCTTGGACCACGCCGTGGTCGCAAGCGTCGCCCCCAGTAGAACTGCGGCCACTGTCAGGATCGTTTTCAAGCGGGGCTCCTTCGCGGGCTAGCGCTGTGCGTTGGCGGGCAGGCTGGCGGGCAGGTGTTCACGCAGGTAGTCCGCGCCGGTCTGGACGACCGCGGCCGGATCGCGCGGACGGTCGTGCTCGATGATGTACCAGCGCACGCCGGCACCCGCCGCGGCAGGCAGGATCGCGTTCCAGTCCAGCACGCCCTGGCCCACGGCGGCGAAACCGCCCTCATCCTCGGCCTGGCCTTTCGGCGCATTGTCCTTGGCGTGTACCGCGAACATGCGGCCCTTGAACTTGCCCAGCATCGCCGCCGGGTCGTAGCCCGCGCGCGCGACCCAGGCCAGGTCCAGCTCGGTCTGCAGGTCGGGGCCGGCGGCTGCGAACAGCAGTTCCAGGCCCGTCTTGCCATTGAAGTCGACCAGTTCGAAGTCGTGGTTGTGGTAGGCCAGGCGCAGACCCTTGGCCCGTACCCGCTTCGCGATCTGGCCCAGTTCCTTGCCCAATGCGGTCCATCCCGCGGCATCGGTCGGCCGATCCTTCTCGTCCAGGTAGGGCACCACCAGCGTCGTGTTGCCGATCGACCGGTTGAAGGCCACAACGCCGTCCAGGTCCTTGCGCAGCTCGGCCAGTTGCACGTGGGACGAGATCGCCTTGATCGCATACCTGTCCAGCAGCCGCTTGAGTTCCGCAGCGCTGACGTTCTGCGTGCCGACCGTTTCCACCGCGCCCACGCCCGCGTCGTGGACGATCTTCAACTGTTGGTCGAGCGAGCCGGCGTTGCGCAGCGTGTACATCTGCACCGCGATGGGTTTCTGCGGGCCAGCGGCTTCGCGTGCGAAGGCGGGCAGGGCAACGAGGAACAGCAGTGCGAGGGTCGCGGTCCTGCGTGCAGGGGTGTTCATCAAGGAGTCCTCCCGGGATTCAACCGATGTCTGTCCAGGCGCGCGTCCTGGCCGATGTGATGACGCGATCGACGATCAGCGCCGAGCGCAACCCGTCTTCGAAGGTGGGCAGGCCTTGCGGCCGCTCGCCTTCGATGGCGCGATAGGTGTCGGCGACAAACGCCTCGAAGCAATCGCCGTAGCCCTGCGCGTGCCCGGCCGGCAACGTCGACAGCCGGCGTTGTTCGGCACTGCCGGCACCCGGCCCGCGCACGAAGATTTCCTCGCGCTGGTCGGGCCGGCCGATCCACAGCCGTTCGGCGTCCTCCTGGTCGAACGCCACGCTGGCCCTGGCGCCATCGATCTCGAACCAGAGGCGATTGCGGCGTCCCGCCGAGACCTGGCTGACCGTCAATGACGCCAGCGTGCCCGCGCCGGTCCTGAACATCGCCGCGGCCACGTCCTCGCTCGATACCGTCTGCATCGCGCCGCCCCCCGCCGGCGTGGTGAAGCTCTGCCCGGTGACGGCGCCGCGTTCGGCGATCACGGTGGCGAACGCCGCGCTGACCTCGACGAACCGCTCGCCGCCGACCCATTCCACCAGGTCGCACCAGTGCGAGCCGATGTCGGCGAACACGCGCGACGCGCCGCCCAGTGCCGGGTCCACGCGCCAGTTGTTGCTGGCCGGGTCCAGCAGCCAGTCCTGCAGGTAGCTGCCGTGGATCAGGCGCAGCGGCCCCAGTTCGCCCTGCGCGATGCGCGCGCGCGCTTCGCGGACCACCGGGTGGTAGCGGTAGACGAAGGGCACCGTGGCGACCAGCCCGGTCGAGGCGGCCAATGCCGCCAGGGCCTGGGCGTCCTGCAACGTCGTGGCCAGCGGCTTCTCGCAGATCACGTGCTTGCCGGCTTGCAGCGCCGCCTGCGCCATGGCGCGGTGCAGATGGTTGGGCGTGCAGACGTGCACGACCTGCACCTGCGGATCGGCGACCACGTCCTCGATGTCGCGATAGGCGCGCGGGACATCCCATGACTGGGCCACGTCGCGTGCGCGTTGCGGGGAAGAGGCGGCTACGCCGCGGACCACGGCACCGGCCAGCAGCGCCGCGCGACGATGCACGGCGCCGATCATGCCGGTGCCGACGATGGCGATTCCAAGCTTGCTCATCGGGTGGGGTTCTCAGGCGTGGAGGGCACGGCCGCGACGACCGGCCGGTCGCGGAACAGCAACAGGAAGGCGACCAGCACGACCAGCGCCACGCCTGCCGGGAACAGCCAGATCTGCTGCCAGTCCGGGCCCGCCGCCGTGGTGTAGTGCTCCACGACCGCGCCGGACAGGAACGTGCCGATCAACATGCCCACGCCGTACGTGGCCAGGGTGATGAACCCCTGCGCGCTGCTGCGCGCGGCGGGGCCGGCATGCGCATCGGTGTAGATCTGGCCGGTGACGAAGAAGAAGTCGTAGCAGATGCCGTGCAGCACGATGCCGATCACCAGCAAGGAGAAGCCGCCGCCCGCATCGCCGAAGGCGAACATGGCGTAGCGCACCACCCACGCCGCCATGCCCACCGCCAGCATCGTCTTGACCCCCAGCCGCACGAACAGGAACGGCATGGCCAGCATCAGCAGGACTTCGGAGACCTGGCCCAGCGACTGCAGGCCGGCCGCGCCGCGCACGCCCAGATCGTTGAGATACGGGTTGGTGAAGTTGTAGTAGAACGCCAGCGGGATGCAGATGGCGATGGACGCCAGGAAGAACACCAGGTAGGAGCGCGACTTCAGCAGCCGCAGCGAGTCCAGTCCCAGCATCTGCCCCAGCCCGGCGTCGCGCTGTTGCGCCAGCGGCGGCGTGTGCGGCAGGGTGAAGGCGTACAAGCCCAGGGCCAGCGACGCCAGCGCCGCCATCCGGAACGTCAGCTCGAGCCGGTGCGCCTGTTCCCAGCCCAGCCAGCCGATCAGCACGCCCGCCACGATCCAGCCGACGCTGCCGGCCACCCGCACGAGCGGAAACTGCTTTTCGGGCGATTGCATGTGCCGCATCGCCACGCTGTTGGCCAGTGCCAGCGTCGGCATGAACAGCAGCATGTACGCCATGACGCAGGCGGAGAACATGCCGAAGCTCGTCGCCGTGGACGCCAGCCACATGAGCGCCGCGCCGGCGAGGTGCAGCACCGCGAGGATGCGTTGCGCCGCGAAGTAGCGATCGGCGATCAGGCCGACCAGGAACGGCGCCACGATGGCGCCGATGGACTGGCTGAGGAAGGCCGTCGCCACCTGGCTCGCGCTGGCCTGCAGGGGTCCCTGCACCAGATAGGTCCCCAGGGTCACGAACCATGCGCCCCAGATGAAGAACTGCAGAAACATCATCGCGCCCAAGCGCGACATGGTGTGCGTCATGGCTTCCCCTCCCAGGGCGGTATTGGCTCAGGTCCCCAGCATGCGGCGCAGCGATTCCGGATCGGCGCCGCTGTCGGCAAAGTCGTCGAAGGCGCGTTCGGTCACGCGGATGATGTGGTCGCGGATGAACGCGGCACCCTCGCGTGCGCCGTCTTCCGGATGCTTCAGGCAGCACTCCCACTCCAGCACTGCCCAGCCCGGGAAATCGTATTGCGCGAACTTCGAGAAGATCGCCTTGAAGTCGATCTGGCCATCGCCGAGCGAACGGAACCGCCCCGGACGATCGATCCAGTCCTGGTAACCGCCATAGACGCCGCTGCGCGCACTGGCGCGGTACTCCGCGTCCTTGACGTGGAAGATGCCGATGCGCGCGTGATACCGGTCGATGAAGCCCAGGTAGTCCATCTGCTGCAGCAGCAGGTGGCTGGGGTCGTACAGGATCCTGGCGCGCGGGTGGTGGTCGACCACCTCGAGGAAGCGCTCGAAGGTCGCGCCGTCGTGCAGGTCCTCGCCCGGGTGGATCTCGAAGCACAGGTCCACGCCGCAGGCGTCGAAGGCATCGAGGATGGGGCGCCAGCGGCGGCCGAGTTCGGCGAAGGCTGCTTCCACCAAGCCGGGCGGGCGTTGCGGCCAGGGATAGAAGTAGGGCCAGGCCAGCGCGCCGGAGAACGTGGCATGCGCCGTCAGCCCCAGGCGCTGGCTGGCCTTGGCCGCCAACCGCAACTGTTCCACCGCCCAGGCCTGGCGGGCGGCGGGATCGCCGCGCTTGTCCGGCGGTGCGAATCCGTCGAACAGGTCGTCGTAGGCGGGGTGGACGGCGACCAGTTGCCCTTGCAGGTGGGTGGACAGCTCGGTGATCTGCAGGCCGTGCCCGGCCAGCATGCCGGCGACATCGTCGCAGTACGCCTGGCTGCGCGCGGCCTGGGCCAGATCGAACAGGTGGGGCGCGCTGGTCGGGACTTGTAGGCCAGAATAGCCCAGGCCCGCGGCCCACCCGGCCAGCGTGTCCAAGCGATCGAAGGGAGGTTTGTCGCCGATGAACTGCGCCAGGAACAGCGCCGGACCCTTGAGCGTCTTCAACGTGATTCGTCCGATGCAATCGATTGCATTTATCCTAGCATGGGCCTCCCGCAAGACCCGTTGTGCGCTGCACAGCAGAAAGAAGAACTAAGCCATGGCAACCATTTACGACATCGCAAAGCATGTCGGCGTCTCCGCCGGCACGGTGTCGCGCGCGCTTTCCCGGCCGGAAAAAGTCCTGCCGGCCACGCGCACGCGCATCGAGCAGGCCGCCGCCGCGCTGGGCTATGTCCCCAACACGGTCGCCAGGACGCTCAAGACCCAGCGCAGCGGCAAGATCCTGGTCACCGTCCCGGACATCGCCAATCCATTCTTCGCGCAGATCCTGCAGGGCGCGGAGGAAGCGGCGCAGGCTGTCGGCTACGCGGTCCTGCTCGGCGATACCCAACACCAGCCCGACCGCGAGGAGCGCTACGCGCAGATGCTCCGGCGCAACGAGGCGGACGGCCTGATCGTGCTGGGGCACCGCCTCCCGCCGACGGCGCGCGAGATCGTCAAGCAGCTGGGCGCTGCCGCGCCGGTGGTCAACGGGTGCGAGTTCGACCCGGCGCTGGGCATCCCCAGCGTCCACATCGACAACGCGGCCGCCGCGCGCGCCGTGATGGAACACCTGTATGGACTGGGGCACGAGCGGATCGCCGTGGTCGGTGGCCCGCCTGACAATCCCCTGCACCAGCAACGACTGGAAGGGGCCCGGGCCTGCGGCAAGGCGCGTGGCCGCCTGCGCAACCTGACCGTCGTGCCGGGCGACTTCTCCGTGGAATCCGGCCACGCGGCCGCGATGGCGCTGTTGGCCCGCGCGCCCGTGCCGACCGCGATCTTCTGCTTCAGCGACCAGATGGCGCTGGGCGCCCTGGCGGCCTGCCGGGACCTGGGCATCCGCGTGCCGGACGACCTGTCCATCGTCGGCTTCGACGACCTGGCATCGTCCAGTTATCTCACGCCCCCCTTGACGACCATCAGGCAACCCATGCGGGAGATCGGTGTCCGCGCGGTCAACCTGCTGCTCGCCATCATTGAAAGTGTGGACGTGCCGCTTCAGCAGACGCTGGATTTCAGCTTGATGTTGCGCGGGTCGACGGGTGCGCCAAGGAGTAGGGTGACGGCAGGGGCAGGGGGCAACGGGGCGGTTGGCGCAGTTCCCGACCAGGGGCTCGGCTCCCATCGGCCCTTTTGACCGATTTCCCGGATCCGGTTGATATCCCAACCTTCGGCGATTCCACCAATCCTTGACGTCAAGCCATTTAGGCATTCTCACGCCCAGGCGTCCGGTGTATGTGCAAACCGTTCTGATCTGACGTCTACCGGGTCATAGTTGATTGCGCCCCAGTAGACCTTGCGTCTGCCGGGCTTTGCTGTTTAGGCGGTCGGGCGCAGCCTCTCGGGTCTGGTGCGGGAGCCGCCCCGCGTGGCAACTGGCGTTGGCCACCTGCCGGCCATCGGCATGCACCGGATGGGCGGTCAGGCGCTGGACCAGCTGCATGAAAAGAGTCCTTGGGTCCGCACGAGACGCAGTTCGGCTGGCAGCGGTTCCGGCAGCGCCGACAGACGCACGAGGGAAAACGTCGCGTGTTGCACCTGGCCCTTCCGGGAGGCTTCACGCTTGCAGGTTCCGTTTGTCGTAGAAGGCAGACCCGGGGCCCATGCCACGTCGAACTACGTCGCCGTCGCAGCGGTCACGGCCACCAGGCGCAGGTCCATGCCGGCGTCGCGTGCGTCCGCGTCAGCGGCAGGTGCGCGTCGCGCCGCCGCGGCTCAGGACCGCGCGCGGGTCTTTCGCGCTTTGCCGGGGGGGCGGGGCGCCGGGTCGGTATCCGTACGCGGGGCCGCGCCGAGCAGGAACATCTCGACGCCGCGCTGCACCATCGCGCGGATCGCCGCGGGTGCGACCGGCGGCGGATCGCGCTGGAACATCCGCACCTGGATCTCCGCGGTGATCAGCCCGAGGAAGTACAGAGCGCTCACCATAGGGTCGCTCTGGCGCAACTCGCCGCGCGCCATTGCCGCCTCCAGCACCTTGGCGATAGCCAGGTTGGCTTCACTGGGGCCGGAGCGGTAGAACAGCTCGCCGACCTCGGACCGACCGGCTTCGGCGACCACCATCCGGTACACCGCCATCGCGACGGTGTCGTTGGTCACCACCTGCAGCATGCCTTCGCCGAAACGGGTCAGCACCGTGCGCAGGTCGGCGCGCGCGGCGGCGGGCGAGTGCATGGCCTGGATCGCGTCCGACAGGTGCGCGGTGGCCGCGCTGCGGACCACCGCGACGAACAGTTCCTCCTTCGAGGCGAAGTAGCCATAGAGCGTGGCCTTGGAGCCGCGCAGGCGCTTGGCCAGTTCGTTCATCGAGGCGCGCTCGTAGCCGAATTCCTGGAACAGCTTCGTCGCCTCTTCGACGATGGCCTCGCGTCTGGCCTCGGTTCGAACCTTCATTGCGTCTCCTAAAGTGAACTCAACTGTACATTTTTCTTGACAACGACGAAACGCGTCGCATAATGAAACCGTACAGTACGGTTCACTTAAGGCGCGGCGTCGCGTAGACCTCGAATGGCATGCCTCGGCGTGGCCGTTCGGCTGCGGTCGGGCGGCTCGTATCCCTACGGACCGCTGCACGCGCTGCCGTCGAAAACGCTGCCGGCGCGGTCGCGCCGCCAGATCTTCCATCCCTCACGAGGCTTGTCCAATGAAGCGTTCCTCCTTGCTGTACCGGCTGGGTCTGCTCGCCTGCGTCGGCCTGACCGGCTGCGCGAGCACGCGCCCGGTCGCCTATTCCGGCATCGCATCGTCGCCGCAGCTGCAGCCCAGTTCCGGCGACAGGTCCGGTCGGGTGCCCTACGACTATTCGGCCGGCGCCGACTGGCGCGACTACACCAGCGTGGTCGTCGGGCCGGTGGCGATCTATCGCGGGCCGGACCGACAGTTCGACGAAAAGGTCTCCGAACAGGACAAGGCGGAACTGGCGCAGTTCATGCGCGCGAAATTCAGCGAGGCGCTGCGGAGCCGCTTCATCGTGGCGAATCATCCGCAGCCGCATGGCCTGCGGGTCGCGCTGACGCTGACCGGCGCGAAGAAGACCATGCCGGTGGCCGGGACCTTCACCAAGTTCGATGCCGCCGGCGCGCCCTACAACATCGTGCAGGCCATCCGCGGCAAGGAAGGCGCGCTCATCGGTTCGGTCAGCTACGCGGTGGAGATCTACGACGCGTCGACCAACCGCCTGCTGAGCGCCTATGTGAGCAAGCAGTACCCCAATGCGATGAACGTCAAGGCCAGCGTCGGCGGCTTGAGCGCATCGAAGGCGGGGATCCAGAAGGGCGCAACGGATCTGCTCGCGCGCCTGGACTGAGCGCTGCCGGACGCGGCCGCAGGCCGCCCTGTTGCGCCGCGAGCGCTGCGCGCGCTGGCCATTTTTTGCACGCCATGGACGGGCGCTGGTTACCTCACTCATCCGCTCGGGATTCCCTCATGCAGTCGCGTCGATCCGTCCCGCCACGCCTCGCGCATGGCCTCAGTCCGGGACGCCAGGCCTTGTACGATCTGCCGGACATCGCGCCGCGGCGCCACGGGCCGGGCGCGGCGCTGCTGTGGCGGGCAGCGCTGAGCGCCATCGCGCTGTTGGCGCTGGTGGCCTGGCCGATCTTCTCGGCGCATGCGGCGCGGCCCGACCAGGACGCGCCGGCCAGGGGCGCACGCTGGGGCCTGGGCGCGGCCGTGGTGACGATGCACACGCCGTATCGCGGGGTTCGTCCGGAGCACGTCGCGCTCCCGCTGCTGGTCTACGAAAGCACGTGGTGGAGCATGTACGGCACGTCGCTGAGCCTGAACCTGCCGTCGCTGGGGCCGGCCGCGCTGTCGCTGACCACGCGGCTGGCGCACGACGGC
Source organism: Xanthomonas sp. (assembly GCF_017163755.1). Taxonomy (GTDB): domain Bacteria; phylum Pseudomonadota; class Gammaproteobacteria; order Xanthomonadales; family Xanthomonadaceae; genus Xanthomonas_A. Next base: position 22,819 of record NZ_JAFIWC010000004.1, on the reverse strand, counting down.
TACGAGGCGTCCGATTCGCGCTATCTGGCCGGCATGGATCGGCGCAAGGATCGCCTGTGGCTGGGCGGTGCGGCGACCTGGCGCACGGCGTATGCCGATACCCGCATCGAATGGATGGGCGATGCGTCCGGCAACAGCCACGGGCGCCGCGCCGGCGTGTCGGTCGAGCACGTCTTCGACCTGGGGAAATTCGAATTGACGCCGCGCTTGGGCATGGCGTGGCTGGACCGCCGCTATGTGGACTACTACTACGGCGTGCGGCCGCATGAGGCGCGCGCCGGTCGCGTCGCGTATCGCCCCGGCGCCACGGTCGACATCGAGGGCGGCCTGCGCGCAGCCTACCGCGTCGCGCACCGCGACTCGCTGTTCCTGGACCTCGGCGTGGACAGGGTCGGCACGCAGGTCCGGCGCAGTCCGCTGGTCGACGCGACGGTGCAGACGCGCATCGTGCTGGGCTACGTCCATGTGTTCTGAACGGTTTCGGGCGCCGACGCGCCGTTTGTGCGTGGCCGCGGCAATGGCCCTGCTGCCGATGCCCGCGCTCGCGCAGCCATGCACGGCGGCGCACAAGCCGTCGGTGTTCGGCCTGCGCGTGGACAACGACTTTCTCGGCGCGGCGAAGCAGGACCAAGGCTACAGCAACGGGCTGGTGGCGACCTGGGTGCTGCCCGACCTGGTCGGCGCGGCGCAGGATCCGTGCCGGGGATACGTGGCGCGCTGGCTCAACGCGCACGCCGAGCGGCGCCATCCGGGCGCGTTCGCGCGGCAGCAGCTGAGCATCAGCATCGGTCAGGGCATCTTCACCCCGAGCGAGGCGGACCGTCGCGATCCGATCGCCGACGACCGTCCCTATGCGGCGGTGGCGATGCTCGCCATGGGCTACAACGCCAGCGATGCGCGGCGCCTGCGCAGCACCCAACTGCGGATCGGCATGCTCGGCCCATCCGCGCGCGGGCGTGAAGTGCAGGACGCGGTACACGATGCGTTCGGCCTGCAACGCTTCGGCGGCTGGGACCATCAACTGCGCGACAGGCCGGTGCTGCAGCTGGTGCACGAGCGCCTGCGCCGCTGGCCGGCTGCCGCGGACGGCACGGCCGCGGGCCGGAACTGGGACGGCATCGGTCACGCCGGCGGCAGTGTCGGCAACTTCGCCCGCTATGCCAATGCCGGCGTCGAATGGCGCTGGGGCCGGGGACTGCCGGACGATTTCGGCAGCGATCCGCTGCGGCCGGCCGGCGAGCACGCCGCGGTGCAGGACGCGGGCTGGGCATCGCGCCCATGGGCGTGGCACCTGTTCGTCGGCGTCGATGCACGCTGGATGGCGCGCGATCTGACCCTGGGCGGCGGCGCCGTGCGAGGCGGCACGCGCATCGATCCGCGCGCATGGGTCGGCGACCTGGGCTACGGCGCGGTGCTGCTGCGCGGGCGCTGGCGGATCAGCCTCGCCCAGTACCGGAGAACCCGCGAGTTCGACCGGCAGCGCGAACCGCCGGTGTTCGGCAGCCTCAGCGTCAGTCGCGCGTTCTGACCCGCCTTCTCCCTAAGGATCCGCCATGGCTCATGGAAAGACCGAGACCGTTGGAAAGACCGAGGCCGTCGCGTTGGTGACCGGAGGTTCCGGCTATCTGGCGCGGTGGACCATCCTGGCCCTGCTCGCGGAGGGCTACCGGGTGCGGACCACGCTGTGCGATCCGCGCAGGGAAGCGGAGTTGCGCACGGTCCTGGCGCGGCACATCCGTGCCGACCATCGGCTCTCGGTCCACGTTGCCGACATCGGCAGCGACGCTGGCTGGACGCGTGCCTGCGAGGGCTGTCGCTTCGTCGTGCATGCCGCCGCCTCGGCCGGGATGGAGCGCAGCGACCGCGTGCGCGCCGCCGGCGACGGTGCGCGGCGCGTGCTGCATGCGGCCGAGCACGCCGGCGTGCGCCGCGTGGTGATGACCTCGCCGGCGTCGGCGGCGTCGCCACCGGCGGATACCGCAGGTCCGGGCGACGAGCGTTGCTGGACCGATCTGCGCCACGCCCGCGTGGACCAGGACACCCGCGCGCAGATCCTGGCCGAACGCGAGGCATGGGCGTTCATCGAACGCACGCGCACGCCGATGGCCTTGACCACGGTGCTGCCGGGCTTCGTCCTGGGCCCGTTGATCGGCGCGGACTACCCGGCCTCCGTCGATTTCCTCGCGCGGCTGTTGCAGGGCCGGATCCGCCGCGTGCCGCGGGCCGGCTTCAACGTGGTGGACGTGCGCGATCTGGCCGCGCTGCTGGTGCGGGCGATGGTCCATCCCCAGGCCGCTGGCCAGCGCTTCCTCGGCACTGGCGAATTCGTGCAGATGGGCGACATCGTCCAACTGCTGCGCGCGCGCTTTCCGCAGTACGCCGCCAAGCTGCCGGCCCGTACGGCGCCGGACCTGGAAATCCGCGTGCGCGCCCTGTTCGACGCCGACCTGCGATCGCTGGTGCCGGAACTGGGCAAGCGCCGCCACTACACCGCGGGCAAGGCCGCGCAGGTGCTGGGCTGGCGCAGCCGCAACGCGCGCGAAAGCATCATCGACGGCGCCAGGAGCCTGATCCTGTCCGGCTGCGCCGACCCGGAGGGCGCGGCGGCGCATGCGCCGGCGCGGATGCCCGCTCGCTAGCGGCGCCGGATTGCCGCTAGAATCGCCGCGATATCCGCCAGCAAGGACGTGGTGCAATGACGCATGGGATGAAGCATGGGATATGGACGTTGCTGCTGCTGTCGGCGGCAGGCACGGCCAGCGCGCAGGTCGACGTGGCCGCCTTCATCAAGAAGGACGCCTTCGGCGAGATCAAGCTCTCGCCCACCGGGGAGTACTACGCGGCGACCGTGCCGTTGGAGGACCGCACCGCGCTCGCGGTGGTGCGGCGCGCCGACAACAAGCTGATGTCCACGTTCGCGCAGGGCAGGAACACCCACGTCGACGACTTCGTCTGGGTCAACGACCAGCGCCTGTTGATGAGCATCGCCGAGAAGTTCGGCACGCTCGATGCGCCGCAGCCGAGCGGCGAGCTCTACGCGACCAACGCCGACGGCAGCGGCGCCGAACTGCTGGTCGGCTACCGGGTCCAGGGCGCCGGACTGGGCACCAAGATCCAGCCGAAGAAGGTCGAGCCGGTGGCGGCGTTCCTGGCCGACGAGCTGCCCGGCGACGACCGTTCGGTGGTGATCACGGTGTGGCCGTTGACCGGCGAGGATCCGTACACGCGCGCCGAGAAGATGGACGTGTACTCCGGGCGGCGCACGCCGGTGGCCAAGGCGCCAGTGCGCCGCGCGCAGTTCGCCACCGACCGCAACGGCGAGGTGCGTTTCGCGCTGGGCGCCGGCAGCGACAACGTCAACAAGCTCTACCACCGCGATGCGCGCGGCAGCGAATGGAAACTGGTCAACGACGAACGGGTCAGCGGCCGCATCGAACGGCCGCTCGGGTTCTCCGCGGACAACGCGCTGGCGTACCTGCAGGTGGAGAGCGACAAAGGCCCCGACGCGATCGTGGCCTGGAACCCGGCCGGCGGCGAGCGCCGCGAGGTGCTGCGCGACACGGTGGCCGATCCGCTGAAGATCATCCACCGCGACGGCACCACGATCCCGGTCGGGGCGATGGTGATGGACGGCAAGCAGAAGTCGCTGTTCTTCGACGACGCGTCGCCGCAAGCCAGGACGTATCGCAGCCTGGAAGCGGCGTTTCCGGGCAAGTCGGTGTACATCACCTCCAGCACGCGCGACGGGCGCCTGGTGCTGGTGCAGGCCGATGCAGGCCACGATCCGGGCGATTTCTTCGTGTTCGACACCGTGGCCAAGAAGGCCGAGCACCTGACCAGCCGCCGCCAGTGGTTCGATCCGGCGAAGATGGGACAGGTGAAGCCGGTCGCGCTGCAGGCGCGCGACGGCACCACGCTGCACGGCTACCTGACCCTGCCGCCCGGCAGCGACGGCCGCGGCCTGGCTACGGTGGTGATGCCGCACGGCGGCCCGTTCGGCATCTTCGACGCCTGGCAGTTCGACACCGGCGCGCAGATGCTCGCCGCCGCCGGCTATGCGGTGCTGCAGGTCAATTACCGTGGTTCCGGCAACTATGGCCGCGCGTTTCGGGAAGCCGGTGCGCAGCAGTGGGGCGGGGCGATGCAGGACGACGTCACCGATGCCACGCGCTGGGCGATCCAGCAGGGTATCGCCGACGCCGGGCGCATCTGCATCTACGGAGCCAGTTACGGCGCGTACGCCGCGCTGATGGGGGCGGCCAAGGAGCCTTCGCTGTACCGTTGCGCCGCCGGCTACGTGGGCGTCTACGACTTGCCGGCGATGTTCGTCAGCGGCGACATCCAGCGCCGCGGCTCGGGCGAAACCTACCTGCGCGAATGGATCGGCGAGCGTGGCAAGCTGGCGGCGCTGTCGCCGGTGAACCTGGCCGACAAGATCAAGGTGCCGGTGTTCCTGGCGGCCGGCGGCGAGGACGAGCGCGCACCGATCCAGCACTCGCGGCGCATGGCCGCGGCGCTGGGCAAGGCGGGCGTGCCAGTGGAGACGTTGTACTTCGATACCGAGGGCCACGGCTTCTACACCGAAGCGCACCAGCGCGAGTACTACGCGAAGCTGCTGGCGTTCCTGAGCCGCTCCCTGGGCGGCGCGCAGGCGAAATAGCGGCCACGGATGGATGGGCTGGATGGGCGGCAGCGCACCGCCGTACACGCTGCCGCGCCGCGCCGCATCGATCGCCGCTGTACCGGCGACCGGAGCGACGGCCGCTTGCGTCGGCTTTTGGCGATGACGCGGGGTGCCGCCGCCGCGGCGTAGATGGCGGACGGCGGTGCGGGCGCGCGGAGCGGCGGGCTTCCCGGGCAATGCCTCGCTTGCAGCGATCGGCTGCGAGCCTGGGCTGAGCCGCGCAAGGGCGACGTATCGGGTTCGGTGGTTCTGCAAGGACTGCAACGGATAGAAGCATTCCGCCGGATGCCGCCGAAGGCGCAATGCCGGCGGCAGAAACGTACCGCCGGCGCTTGTCGCGCGCGTTTCGCACCCACTCCTTCGGCCAAGACGCCGTAGCCGGTGCATACCGCCGCGCCGCTGCGAAGACGCCCGGCGAAGGGGCTGCAAGAAGTTCGTCATCGGAAAAATTTTCGCTGGCCGCGGTGCGACCGCGGAACGGCTTCACGCGTCGATGACGCCGGCGCCGCGCGCGCCGCATGTGCGGGCGCATGCGGTCCGGGGTGCGCCCTGCAAGCATCTTCTACCTTGCGCAAGGCCGCCCATGGCGCGTTCGCGGTGCGCCTGCGCATAGATCGGCAGTTGGCATGCAATTTGCGCTACCGCTTCGAGGCCGGCGATGCGACTGGCACCGAAGAGGAGTCGATGATGGATGGTGCAACCCCCTCCCGTGGAACAAAGAAGGCACCCCGTGCCTTGGTCGCCGGCGGCGCCGGTTTCGTCGGCGCGCACCTGTGCCAGCGGCTGCTGGCCGAAGGCTACGATGTCACCGCGCTGGACAACCTGGTGACCGGCTCGTTGAGCAACCTGGGCGAGCTGCTCGGACAACCGCGTTTCCATTTCGTGCAGCACGATGTGTGCGAGCCGTACCACGGCCAGGCGGACCTGGTGTTCAACCTGGCCTGCTGCGCATCGCCGGTGCACTACCAGGCGCGTCCGCTGAAGACGCTGCAGACCTGCCTGGACGGGGCGGTCAACATGCTCGAGGTCGCCAGGCTCAACGACGCGACCATCTTCCAGGCCTCCACCAGCGAGATCTACGGCGAGCCGGAAGTGCATCCGCAGCGCGAGGACTACCGCGGCGCGGTGAGCACCATCGGCCCGCGCGCATGCTACGACGAAGGCAAGCGCTGCGCCGAGGCGGCGTTCTTCGACTACCACCGCCTCTACGGTACCGACATCAAGGTCGGGCGCATCTTCAACACCTACGGCCCGCGGATGCGTACCGACGACGGCCGCGTGGTGTCGAACCTGATCGTGCAGGCGCTGCGCGGCGAGCCGCTGACGCTGTACGGCGACGGCAGCCAGACCCGTTCCTTCTGCTACGTCTCCGACCTGGTCGAGGGGATCATGCGCCTGATGGCCAGCCCGCGCGGCTGGACCGGCCCGGTGAACCTGGGCAATCCGCACGAGATCACCGTGGCCGAGCTGGCCGAGCGGGTGCTGGCGCTGACCGGCTCGTCGTCGCGCATCGTGCGCCGCCCGGTGCCGAAGGACGACCCGACCCGGCGCTGCCCCGACATCGGCCTGGCACGGGGCGAGCTGGGCTGGGAGCCGCAGGTCAGCCTGGACGACGGGTTGCGCCACACCATCGCCTGGTTCCAGGCGCACCTGAGCGACATCACCGCCACGATGGAGGCGCAACGTGACTGTGCATGAATTGAGAAGCGGCAACGGCCGCGGCCGCAACGGCAAGAAGGTGCTCATCACCGGTGGCGCCGGCTTCGTCGGCTCGCATCTGGCCGACGAATTGCTGGCCAGCGGCTACCAGGTACGCGTACTGGACAACCTGTGCGCGCAGGTCCACGGCGAAGGCGCCGGGCGGCCGGGATATCTGGCCGAGGACGTGGAGCTGGTGGTCGGCGACGTATGCGACCCGGCGGCGGTGCGCGGTGCGCTGGACGGTGTGGACGGCGTGTTCCACCTGGCCGCGGCGGTCGGCGTGGGCCAGAGCATGTACCAGATCGAGCACTACACCCGCACCAACAACCTCGGCACGGCGGTGCTGCTGGAGGCGCTGGTGGAGCGTCCGGTGGAGCGGCTGCTGGTGGCCTCGAGCATGAGCATCTACGGCGAGGGTGCGTACCAGACGCCCGACGGCAGGCGCGTGTTCCCGCAGGAGCGGCCGCTGCGGCAGCTGCGACAGGCGCAGTGGGAACCCACCCACGACGGCGTGCCGCTCACGCCGCTGCCCACCGACGAGCACAAGCCGTCGGCACCCTCGTCGGTGTACGCGCTGTCCAAGCTGGACCAGGAGCGCCTGTGCCTGATCACCGGTCAGGCCTATTCGATCCCCACCACCGCACTGCGCTTCTTCAACATCTACGGCACGCGCCAGGCGCTGTCCAATCCGTACACGGGAGTGCTGGCGATCTTCGCGTCGCGGATGCTGAACCGCAAGGCGCCGGTGATCTTCGAGGACGGCGAGCAACGCCGCGATTTCGTCCACGTCTCCGATGTCGCCCACGCGTGCCGGATGGCGTACGAGACCGACGCCACTGCCGGCCGGGTGATGAACATCGGCAGCGGCCGCTCGATCAGCATCAACCAGGTGGCCGAGCGCATGGCGCACGCGATGGGCATCGACGATCTGCCGCCGCAGATCTCCGGCAAGTACCGCGTCGGCGACATCCGCCACTGCTTCGCCGACATCTCGCTGGCCGGCGAACTGATGGGCTACCGCCCGCGGGTGGAGCTGGACGACGGCCTGGAGGAACTGGTGGCCTGGCTGCTCAGCCAACAGGCGTTCGATGGCGTGGAGGCGGCGCATGCCGAACTGGCGCGCAGGGGACTGCAGATATGAGCGATCGTGCAAGAGAACGCTTGTCCGACATCGGCCTGATCGAGTGGCTGCGCATCGGCGATACCGATGCGGTGCACACGCTGCTGCGCGACATGCGCGAGCTAGGCGTGCGCCGGCTGCGCACCCAGTTTTCCTGGGCCGACTGGCACACGCCCGAAGGCGAGCGCTGGTACGACTGGCTGATGCCCACGCTCAGCGCGCAATGCGAGGTGCTGCCGTGCTTCTGCTATACGCCGCCCTCGTTGGGCCTGGAGCCGCGCACCGCCTCGCCGCCGCGCGACAGCAAGGCGTTCGCCGACTTCATCGACCAGGCGATCGGCCGCTACGGCGACGGCTTCGAGTGGGTCGAGCTGTGGAACGAGCCGAACAATCTCAACGATTGGGACTGGCACCTGGACCACGACTGGCAGCGCTTTTCCGAGATGATCGGGCAGGCCGCGCACTGGGCCCACCAACTGGGCAAGAAGACGCTGCTCGGCGGCATGTGCCCGACCGATCCCAACTGGCTGGCGCTGATGGGGCGGCGCGGCGTGCTCGACCATATCGACGCGGTGGGCCTGCACGGCTTCCCCGGCACCTGGGATTTCCGCAAGCGTCCCTGGGACGAGGTGATCGGCGAGATCCGCGGCGTGCTCGATGCGCATGGCGTCGGCCCGCAGATATGGCTGAGCGAGACCGGTTATTCGACCTGGCGCCACGACGAGATCGAGCAGGTGCGGCAGCTGCGCGACACGCTGGATGCGCCGGCCGACCGCATCTACTGGTACGCCGCGCGCGACCTGCACGGCAGCATCAGCCACCAGGACGGCTTCCACGAGGACGAGCGCCACTACCATTTCGGCCTGCGCGACGACCAGGGGCGGGCCAAGCTGCTGTACCGGATCTGGGCCGGGCAGGGCTTCGACGGCATCGATTCGCTGTCCACGCTGCACCATGCCCATGGCGCGAACCTGTCGCGGGCGCCGCGGCCGGCGCCGCCCGAGGCCGAGCGGCAGGTGCCGGCGGCCGGGCCGGATGGCGGCACGGTGCGCGTGCTCAACCGGCACCGCGGGCAGCAGGGCGAGACGGTGCTGATCACCGGCGGCGCCGGTTTCATCGGCACCAACCTGGCGTCGCGGCTGCTCGACAGCGGGCGCCGGGTCATCGTGTACGACAACCTGTCGCGGCCGGGGGTCGAGGACAACCTGGCCTGGCTGCGCGAGCGCTATCCGGAGCGGCTGCAGGTGGAGGTCGGCGACGTGCGCGACCGGCACCTGGTGCGTGACGCGGTGGCGCAGGCCTCGCAGGTGTTCCACTTGGCGGCGCAGGTGGCGGTGACGTCCAGCCTGGACGACCCGTCGCACGATTTCGAGGTGAACCTGCGCGGCACGTTCAACGTGCTCGACGCGATCCGCCAGGCACGCCGCCCGCCGCCGCTGGTGTTCACCTCCACCAACAAGGTCTACGGCGCACTCGACGACGTGGCGCTGGAAGCCACCGACGCGCGCTACCAGCCGGTCGACGCCGGGCTGCGCGCGACCGGCATCGGCGAGGCGCGCCCGCTGGACTTCCATAGCCCCTACGGCTGTTCCAAGGGCGGCGCCGACCAGTACGTGATCGATTACGCGCGCAGCTTCGGGCTGCAGGCGGTGGTGCTGCGGATGAGCTGCATCTACGGCCCGCACCAGCGCGGCAACGAGGACCAGGGCTGGGTCGCGCACTTCCTGATCCGCGCGCTGCAGGACCGCCCGATCACCCTGTACGGCGACGGCCGCCAGGTGCGCGACCTGCTGTACGTCGAGGATCTGGTCGAGGCGTTCCTGCGCTGCCAGGCGCAGATGGCCACGCTGTCCGGGCGCGCCTTCAACATGGGCGGCGGACCGGCCAACGCGGCCAGCCTGCGCGAGGTGCTGCAGCGCATCGAGTCGCTGGTCGGGCACCGCCTGGCGATCGACCACGACACCTGGCGCGTCGGCGACCAGCGCTACTACGTGTCCGACACGCGCGCGTTCTCCGCCGCCACCGGCTGGTCGGCGAAGGTCGCGGCCGACGACGGCATCGCGCGGCTGCACGCCTGGCTGCGCGACCAGCGCGAGCGCGCCGTTCCCGTTCCCCACCCGCAAAGGAGGATCCACGCCGCATGAACAGCATGCATGCCGCCGTATTCGAAGGCCAAGGCCGTATCAGCACGCAGCGCCAGCCGCGTCCGCAACCCGCCGCGCACGAGGTGCGCGTGCGCCTGGAAGGCTGCGGCGTGTGCGCGTCCAATCTGCCGGTATGGGCCGGGCGCCCGTGGTTCGAGTATCCGTTCGCGCCCGGCGCGCCCGGCCACGAGGGCTGGGGCGAGGTCGACGCGGTCGGCGACGGCGTACAGGACTGGCGGCCGGGCGACCGCGTGGCGCTGCTGTCCGGCCGCGCCTACGCCGACTACGACGTGGCCGACGCCGGCGCGCTGGTACGCCTGCCGGCGTCGTTGGCGGGCAAGCCGCTGCCGGGCGAGCCGCTGGCCTGCGCGATGAACATCCTGCGCCGCAGCGACATCCGCGCCGGACAGACCGTGGCGATCGTCGGCGTCGGTTTCATCGGCGCGCTGCTGACCCAGCTGGCGACCGGGCTGGGCGCGCAGGTGATCGCGCTGTCGCGGCGCGAGTTCTCGCTGGACGTGGCGCGCCAGTGCGGCGCCAGCGCCACGCTCGGCACCGAGGACCGCTACGCGGCGATCGGCGCGGTGCAGGAGATGACCGGCGGCACCGGCTGCCTGCGCGTCATCGAGGCCGCCGGCGAACAGGTGACGCTGGACATCGCCAGCGCGATCGCCAGCGAAGGCGGGCGCCTGATCATCGCCGGCTACCACCAGGACGGGCCGCGCCAGGTGGACATGCAGCAGTGGAACTGGCGCGGCCTGGACGTGGTGAACGCGCACGAGCGCGATCCGCGGGTCGCGCTGCAGGGCCTGCAGGAGGCGGTGGACGCGGTCGCCGACGGGCGCCTGGACCCGTTCCCGCTGCTCACCCACCGTTACGCGCTGGACCAGCTGGACCAGGCCTTCGCCGCGATGAGCGAGCGTCCGGACGGCTTCCTGAAAGGGATGGTGCTGGCATGAACGCGCAACCCAAGGCGCAATGGCGCGCACCGCGGCTGGGCTTCCTGGGCGTGGGCTGGATCGGCCGGGCGCGCATGCGCGCGCTGCTGGACAGCGGACTGGGCACGGCGGTGGCGATCGCCGACGCGAGCGACGAGGCGCTGCGGCTGGCGCTGGACGAGGCGCCGGGCGCCGAGCGCGCCAGCGGCCTGGAGGCGTTGCTGGCGCGCGAGGACCTGGACGGCATCGTCATCGCCACCCCGAGCGGCGAGCATGCCGCGCAGGCGGCCGCGGCGCTGGAGCGCGGGCTGGCGGTGTTCTGCCAGAAACCGCTGACCCGCACCGCCGAGGAGGCGCAGCGGCTGCTTGCCGTGGCGCAGCGCCAGGACCGGCTGCTCGACGTGGATTTCAGCTACCGCTTCGTCAACGGCATGGCGCGGCTGCGCGAGATGATCGCCGCCGGCGAACTCGGCGAGCTGTTCGCGATCGACCTGGTGTTCCACAACGCCTATGGCCCGGACAAGGAATGGTTCTACGACCTTTCCCGCTCCGGCGGCGGTTGCGTGATGGACCTGGGCATCCACCTGGTGGACCTGGCGATGTGGCTCACCGGCAGCGGCGGCCACCACGGCATGGACGCGGCGCTGTATGCGCAGGGCCAGCGCCTGCAGCGGCCGATCCGCAGCGTGGAGGACTACGCCACCGCGCAGTGGCGCATGGACAACGGCGCCAGCGTGCGCATGGCGTGCTCGTGGCGGCTGCCGGCCGGCTGCGACGCGGTGATCGAGGCCAACCTCTACGGCACCGGCGGCGGCGCGGCGCTGCGCAACGTCGGCGGCTCGTTCTTCGATTTCACCGTCGACCGGTTCGACGGCACGCGCCGCGAGCGCCTGGCCGAGCCGCCGGACGCGTGGGGCGGCCGCGCGCTGCTGCATTGGGCGCAGCGGCTGGGCGAGGACGACCGCTACGATCCGTCGGCGGCGCACCTGCTCCAGGTCGCGCGCACCGTGGATGCGCTCTATGGACGCTGAGCGGTCGCTGCGCGTGCTGATGACCGCCGACACCGTCGGCGGCGTCTGGCAGTACGCCATGACCCTGTGCCGCGAACTGGCCGCGGCCGGCGGCGAAGTGGTGCTGGCGACGATGGGCGCGGCGCCCACGCCGCAACAGCGGCAGGACGCCGCGGCGATACCGGGACTGCGGCTGCATGCCAGCGGCTACCGCTTGCTGTGGATGGAAGACCCGTGGGACGACGTCGCCGCCGCCGGGCGCTGGCTGCAGGCGCTGGCCGACGAGGTGCGCGCGGACGTGGTGCACCTCAACGACTACGCGCATGGGCCGCTGGCATGGCATGCGCCGGTGCTGATGGTGGCGCACTCGTGCGTCGCTTCGTGGTGGCGCGCCGTGCACGGCGCGCCGGCGCCGGCGGCGTGGGACCGCTATCGGCAGGCGGTCGCCGCCGGCCTGGCCGCGGCCGACCACGTGGTGGCGCCGACGCGGGCCATGCTCGCCGCGCTGCGCGCCGAGCATCCGTTCGCAGCGCCCGCCAGCGTGGTGCCCAACGGCCGCGCGCCGGCGGTCGCGCCGGCGCCCAAGGAACCGTTGATCCTCGCCGCCGGCCGGCTGTGGGACGAGGCGAAGAACCTGCACGCGCTGGCGGCGCTGGCGCCGACGCTGCCGTGGCCGGTGCGCATCGCCGGCCAGGCCGAGCATCCCGACGGCGGCCGCGCGGCAGTGGACCCGGCGCTGACGCTGGGGCCGCTGCCGGACCGGCAGCTGCGCGCCTGGCTGGCGCGCGCCAGCATCTACGCGCTGCCGGCGCGCTACGAACCGTTCGGGCTGTCGGCGCTGGAGGCGGCGCAGGCACGCTGCGCGCTGGTGCTCGGCGATATCCCCAGCCTGCGCGAGGTATGGGGCGAGGCGGCGCTGTACGTCGATCCGCACGACGGGACGGCGCTGGCCGCGGCGCTGCAGCGGCTGATCGACGACCCCGCGTTGCGCGAACGCATGGCCGCCCGCGCTCACGCGCGCGCCGCCCGCTACACCCCCGGCGCGATGGCGGTCGGCTATCGCCGCCTGTACTCGAACCTGGTCGGACGGCGGACGCCGCGCGCTGCCGCTCCGGCCCCCTTGCTCACTTCTGGAGTCGACGCATGAAGTTCGTCCTGTTCTACCACTCGCTGCTGTCGGACTGGAACCACGGCAATGCGCATTTCCTGCGCGGCATCGTCAGCGAACTGCAGGCGCGCGGGCACCAGGTGACCGTATACGAGCCGCACGACAGCTGGAGCCGCGCGCAACTGGTGGCCAACGAAGGGCAGGCGCCGCTGGAGGATTTCCAGCGGCGCTTCCCCGCCTTGCGCAGCCATCGCTACGATCCGGACACGCTCGACCTGGACCGCGCGCTGGAGGGCGCGGACGTGGTCCTGGTGCACGAATGGAACGAGCCGGCGCTGATCGCGCGCATCGGCCGCCACGCGCCGCCCGGCTGCAGCCTGCTGTTCCACGATACCCACCACCGTTCGGTCAGCGCGCCGCAGGAAATGGCGCGGTTCGACCTGTCGCGCTACGACGGCGTGCTGGCGTTCGGCGAGACCGTGCGCCAGGAATACCTGCGCCAGGGCTGGAGCCGGCGCGTGTGGACCTGGCACGAGGCGGCGGACCTGCGCATCTTCCATCCGCAGCCGCGGCGCGCGCTGGAGGGCGAGCTGATCTGGGTCGGCAACTGGGGCGACGAGGAACGCACCCAGGAGCTGGACGAGTTCCTGATCGAGCCGGTGCGGCGGCTGGGGCTGCGCGCGCGCATCCACGGCGTGCGCTACCCCGCGGCGGCGTTGCAGGCATTGGCGCGCGCCGGGATCGAGTACGCCGGCTGGCTGCCGAACTACCTGGCGCCGCAGGCCTTCGCCGATTTTCAGGTCACCGTGCACGTGCCGCGGCGGCCCTATGTGCGCGCGCTGCCCGGCATACCGACCATCCGCGTGTTCGAGGCGCTGGCCTGCGGCATTCCGCTGATCAGCGCGCCGTGGGAGGACGCCGAGCACCTGTTCTCGCCGGGCCGCGACTACCTGGTCGCGCAGGACGGGCCGCACATGCAGCGGCAGCTGCGCGACGTGCTGAACGATCCGGCCCTGGCCGCCGAGCTCGGCGAACACGGCCAGCGCACCATCCGCGAGCGCCACAGCTGCGCGCATCGCGTCGACGAACTGATGGCGATCATCGCCGAACTGCAGCCGGCCTCGCGCCGGCCCCTTCCCGCCGACCGGAGCTTCGCCCATGCCTAGTCCGCTGCACATCGCCTTCTTTGGTTCCAGCCTGGTGTCGTCGTACTGGAACGGCGCGGCCACCTACTACCGCGGCATCGTGCATGCGCTGGCGCAGCGCGGCCACCGCATCACCTTCTACGAGCCGGACGCGTTCGAGCGCCAGCAGCACCGCGACATCGACGATCCGGACTGGGCGCGCGTGGTGGTGTACCCGGGCGGCGACGAGCGCGACGCGGCGCGCGCGCTGGAGCAGGCGCGCGGCGCCGACGTGGTGGTCAAGGCGAGCGGGGTGGGGGTGTTCGACGAATTCCTCGAGCGCGAGGTGCTGAACCTGCGTTCGCCGCGCACCCAGGTGCTGTTCTGGGACGTGGACGCGCCGGCGACGCTGGAGCGGGTGCACGCCGATCCGGCCGATCCGTTCCGCGCGCACATTCCGCGCTACGACCTGATCCTCACCTATGGCGGCGGGCCGCGCGTGGTCGCCGCGTACCAGGCGCTGGGCGCGGCCGACTGCGTGCCGGTCTACAACGCGCTGGACCCGGGCACGCACCATCCGGTCGCGCCGGACGCGACGTTCCGCGCCGACCTGGGATTCCTGGGCAACCGCCTGCCGGACCGCGAGGCGCGGGTGGAGCAGTTCTTCCTGGAGCCGGCGCGGCGCGCGCCGCAGTGCGGATTCCTGCTCGGCGGCAGCGGCTGGGACACCGCGATACCGCCCAACGTGCGGCGCCTGGGGCATGTCTCCACCCGCGACCACAACCAGTTCAACTGCAGCGTGCGCATGGTCCTCAACGTCAACCGCGACAGCATGGCGCGGTTCGGCTGGTCGCCGCCGACGCGGGTGTTCGAGGCCGCCGGCGCCGGCGCCTGCCTGATCGTGGACGCGTGGGAGGGCATCGAGGACTTCCTCGAGCCTGGCCGCGAGGTGCTGGTGGCGCACGACAGCGACGAGGTCGTCGCGCACCTGCAGCGCATCGATGCCGAGCAGGCGCGGCGCATCGGCGAGCGCGCGCGGCTGCGGCTGCTGCGCGACCACACCTATGCGCGGCGCGCCGTGGAAGTGGAAGCGCTGCTCGGCGCTCGCCAGCGCGAGGCGGCGTGATGGGCGCGCGCGACATCGTCATCCTCGGCCTGAGCCTGCGTTCGTCGTGGGGCAACGGCCATGCCACCACGTTCCGTGCGCTGGTCGACGCGCTGCAGGCCCAGGGCGACCGCGTGCTGTTCCTGGAGCGCGACGTGCCGTGGTACGCCGACAACCAGGACGCGGCGCACGAGCTGCCGTGCGAACCGGCGCTGTACGCCAGCCTGGACGAGCTGCACGACCGCTACGCCGACGCGGTGGCCGCGGCGGACCTAGTGATCGTGGGTTCCTACGTGCCGGACGGCATCGCGGTCGGCGCCTGGGCGCAGCGCACCGCGCGCGGCGTCGTCGCCTTCTACGATATCGACACCCCGGTGACCCTGGCGGCGCTGGAGCGGGGCCGCTGCGAGTACCTGTCGCCGGCGCTGATTCCGCGCTACGACCTGTACCTGTCGTTCACCGGCGGCCCGACCCTGCAGCGCCTGGAACAGCGCTACGGCGCGCCGCGCGCGCTGCCGCTGTACTGCGCGTTCGACCCGGCGCGCTACTACCCGCAGGCGCAGCCGGCGCAGCACGACCTGGGCTACATGGGCACCTACAGCGACGACCGCCAGCCGGTGCTCGAGCGCCTGCTGCTGCAGCCGGCGCGCGACTGGCGCGACGGGCGCTTCGTCGTCGCCGGCCCGATGTACCCGCCGACGATCGAGTGGCCGGGCAACGTGGAGCGCATCGAGCACCTGCCGCCGGCGCGGCACCGCGACTTCTACAACCGGCAGCGCTTCACGCTCAACGTCACCCGCGCCGACATGGTCGCCGCGGGCTGGTCGCCGAGCGTGAGGCTGTTCGAGGCGGCCGCCTGCGCCACCCCGATCATCTCCGACGCGTGGGACGGCCTGGAGGAATTGTTCGAGCCGGGCAAGGAGATCCTGATCGCGCGCAGCGCCGAGCAGGTGGTCGGCTGGCTGCGCGACATGCCCGAGGCGCAGCGCCAGGCGATCGGGCAGGGCGCGCGGCGCCGGGTGCTGGCCGAGCACACCGCCGCGCACCGGGCGCAGGCGCTCCGGCACTACCTGGACCTGGCCGCGCGCCCCGCCAGGTCTTCTCAACCACGGGAGTACGCAGCATGAGCAACCACGACGCCAAGACCACCACCGACCACGACGAGATCCGCCGCTGGGCCGAAGCGCGCGGCGGACGGCCGGCCAACGTGCGCGGCACCGAGGGCGACGAGGACGCCGGCATCCTGCGCATCCTGTTCCGCGACGACGCCTCGCTGGAGGAGATCACCTGGGAAGAGTTCTTCGACAAGTTCGAGGAAGAGGAACTGGCGTTCCTGTACCAGGACAAGACCAGCGACGGCAGCCAAAGCCGCTTCTTCAAGCTCGTGCGTCGCGACTGACAGCCGCTCCATCTCCGGCCAAGAACGAGGCAGACACCGCCATGAACTCCGCCGCACCGCTAGCGACCGCCGACGCCGACATCCAGACCCTGGCGCCCTGGTTCCACAACCTGCACCTGCCGGGAGGGCGGCAGACCGCGCCGGACCATCCCTACGGCGATTTTCCCGCGTTCAAGTGGCGCCAGATCGCCGCGCACGTTCCCGCCGACCTGCGCGGCTGGCGCGTGCTGGACATCGGCTGCAACGCCGGCTACTACAGCTTCGAGCTGGCCAAGCGCGGCGCGCAGGTCACCGCCATCGACGTGAACGCGCACTACCTGCGCCAGGCGCGCTGGGCGGCGACGCAGCTGGGCCTGGAACGGCAGGTCCAGTTCCGGCAGATGCAGATCTACGACCTGGCGCGCGAGGCCGGGCAGTACGACCTGGTCTGGCTGATGGGCGTGCTCTACCACCTGCGGCATCCGCTGCTGGCGCTGGACATCGTGCGCCGCATCACCCGCCGCTGCCTGGTACTGCAGACCATGACCATGCCCGGCGAGGAGGTGTACGCCGCGCCGCGCGATATCGACATGGTCGAGCGCACGCTGATGCTCGAGCCCGGCTGGCCGAAGATGGCGTTCATCGAGCATCGCCTGGCCGACGATCCCACCAACTGGTGGGCGCCCAACCATGCCGCGGTCGAGGCGATGCTGCGCAGCGCGGGCTTTGCGGTGGACGCGCGCATCGCCGACGAAACCTACCTGTGCCGCCCCAGGGAGGTGCCGCGCGGCTATGCGCAGATGATCGAGGAGGAACTGCGCGCGGCCACCCAGGGCTGAGCGGCGCGCCTGCGGCGCCAGCGGACATTCCAGCGGCAGGCGCTCTCAGTTGCGGTTGCTGCGCGACATCAGGTTGTAGATGGTGCGCACGCTGATGCCGAGGCTGCGCGCGGCGGCCGACTTGTCGCCGCCGTTGACCATCAGCGTGCGCGCCAGCATCTCCTCCTCGACCTGCTTGAGCGGCGTGCCGACGCGGAACGTCACTTCCTCGTCGGACGCGGCGTGGCGGCCGCGCGCGGCCGGCGGATGCGCGGCCGGCGAAGCGTCCACCAGCGGCTCCACCGTGACCACGTCGCCGTCGGCGCGGTAGTAGGCGCGCGCGACCGCGCTGGACAGCTCGCGCACGTTGCCCGGCCAGCTGTGCCGCTCGAGCACGCTGCGCGAGAACGCGTCCATCTGCTTGCGGGTGCCGTAGCGCTCGTTGAGCTCGTCCAGCAGCGCATCGGCGATCAGGTGCACGTCGTCGCCGCGCTCGCGCAACGGCGGCAGTTCGATCACGTATTGCGACAGGCGGTAGTACAGGTCGCGGCGCAGCGTGCTTTCCGAGCTGACCAGATCGCGGTGCGTCGCCGCCACGATGCGCACGTCCAGCTTCACCTCCGCCTCGCTGCCCACGCGGGTGATCGCGCGGGTCTCCAGGCAGCGCAGCAGGTACACCTGCAGTTCCGGCGGCATCTCGCCCACTTCGTCGAGGAACAGCGTGCCGCCCTGCGCCTGTTCGAAGTAGCCGGCATGGCGCTGGTTGGCGCCGGTGAAGCTGCCGCGCTCGTGGCCAAACAGCTGGCTGGCGAGCAGTTCGGCCGGGATGGCGCCGCAGTTGACCGCCACCAGCCGTCCCTCGCGCCCGCTCGCCTCGTGTATCGCCTTGGCCATCAGTTCCTTGCCGGTGCCGGTCTCGCCGGTGATCAGTACCGAGATGTCCAGCGGCGCCACGCGGGCGATGTCCCGTTGCACCCTGGCGATCGCCGCGCAATCGCCGACGATGCCGAACGGGGCATGCCCGCGCTGCTGCGGCAGGCGGCGCAGGACGTCGCCGAGCAGCACGTCCAGCTGCTGCGGCGCCTGCGGCTTTTCCAGCAGATCCACGCTCTCTGCGGCCAACCCGCGCCACTGCGGCATCTGCTCGGCCGCAGTCAGCAGCACGATCCGCGGGCACGGCTTGCCGACCAGGCCGTTGACCAGGTCCATCGCGTCGTCGTGATGCGCATCGGTGTCGAGCAGCAGCAGGTCGGCGCGGTGCTGCTGCAGCCACGCGCGCGCATGCGCCGGGGACTTGAGTTGGGTGACCGCGAATCCGCGCCTGACGGCGAACTCCGCGGTGCGCTCGAGGAAGGGCCGGTCGCCTTCCACGATCGCGAGCAATGGCCTGCCCATGCGTTGAGTCCGGAAAGAATGGGAACCTCTATGTTGCCCATGCGCCGTGATCGCGAGGCGAAAAAAATGTCGATGTCCGCTCAGCATGCTGAAGCGCGGCGATCGCGTTCGCGCGCCGTCAAGCATCCGTCGACGCGGCGTGCAATCAGTGCACGCGGCGGGACCCGAGCGTGCCCGTCTGCGGGCCCGCTAGCGCGCTGAGGAAACGCCTGGATTTGGCCTGTTTCACGCGCTGCAGCGCCTGCTCGCCATCCAGATAGAACCACTCGATCACGTCGTCGGCGCCGATCAGTACCGGCACTTCCGGCGGTCCCCCGCCGCGCGTGGCGCACGGCTGCGTCAGCAGCGAAAAACACGACAGATGGAAACCTTCGCGCGTGGCGATGGCGCTGCGAACGCCCACCGCGAACAACGGGCCGCGGTCCTCGCAGATCCAGCTGCCGGCATGCGCGCCCTCGCCGACGCTGAACCCGGTCATCGGCACCAGGCAACGCTGGGTTTCCCATACCGCCGCCTGCGCGCCGCGAATTCCAAGATCGCGATGCTCGCTGGCGATCACCTCGCCGGGCGCGCCGTCGCGGCGCCCGAACAGCGCGCGTTCGTTGCGCACGTCGCCGCCCCAGAACACCAGGATCTGCGCCTGGCCGCCCAGGGAGATTTCGCTGGTCCTGCCTGCCGCGGCCGGATCCTGGATCGGCCACGCCGGCACGCGCACTTGAAGGAAGCTACGGATCATCGCCATCACAGCCACGAAAGCGGTGTCCAAGCGTTGCAGAAAACATGCCAGCATCTACAACCGGTCGCTCGCGCCGCAACGTGCGCCATGCCGCGCTTGCATGGCGGCCGCGCCGCGGCGCGCAGCGAAAGTTTTTCAGTTGCGCAGCTTTTGCGCAGCTACAGCAGCATCGTGAACACCAGGCAGCCTGTCGCGGCGAAGGTCGCCGCCACCGTGATCCAGCCGAGCACATTGGTGAAGCGGCTGTTGGTGCGCGCGCCCACCACCTTGCGGTCGTTGGCCATCAGCATCATCAGCAACAGCAGCGGCGGCACCGAGAAGCCCTGCACGATGCCCGACCACACCAGCGCCTTCATCGGGTTGAAGCCGAGGAAGTTCAGCGCCACCGCCACCGCCGTCACCAGCGCGATGGTGGCGTAGAACACCTTGGCCTGGCCGGGACGCGCGTGCAGGCTGCCCTTCAGGCCCGCGCCCTGGACCAGGTCGTAGGCCGCGCCGGTGGTCATGACCGGCACCGCCAGGAAACCCACGCCGACCACGCCCAGCGCGAACAGCCACTTGGCCGCATTGCCGGCGATCGGCTCCAGCGCCGCGGCGGCCTGCGCGGCGCTGTCGATCTCGGTCTGCCCGGAGCTGTGCAGGGTCGAGGCGGTGGACAGGATGATGAAGTACAGGATGATGTTGGAGAACAGCATGCCGGCGACCACGTCGCGGCGGGTGCGGCGCAGCTCGGCGGCGCTGGCGCCCTTGCGCTGGGCCACGGTCGTGCGCCCGGCGGCGATCTGGTCCTCCACTTCCTGGTTGGATTGCCAGGTGAAGATGTACGCCGACAGCGACGTGCCGATGCAGGCGACGATCATCGACAGGTACTCCTTGCTGAACTCGATCTTCGGCACGAAGGTGCCGCGCAGCACCTGCCACGGATCCGGCTTGGCCAGCAGCGCCGCGCCGATGTAGGCGAACAGCGCCAGCGCCAGCCACTTGAAGATCCGCTTGAGCAGTTCGTAGGAGCCGAAGAACTGCAGCGCGAAGATCGTCACCGCGGCGACCACGACGATCACCGGCACCGGGACCGGCACCAGCAGGTTCAACGCGGCGCCGATGCCGCCCAGGTTGGCCGCCGCCTCGATCACGTTGCCGACGAACGCGCCAGCCACCGCCGGGTACAGGATCCAGCGCGGATAGCGGTCGCGGATGATAGCGAACAGGCCCTTGCCGTAGACCTGGCCCAGCTTCGCCGACAGGTACACCACCAGGTACATCATCGGCAGCAATACCGGCGCCACCCACAGGAACGCGAAGCCGAAGCGTGCGCCGGCGCTGGCATAGGTGCCGATCGCGGACGGGTCGTCGTCGGCGGCGCCGGTGATGATGCCCGAGGCCAGCGTGCGCAGCAGGCCGCGTCCGGGCGGGCGCGACGGCGGGGACTGGGTGTCTTGCGGCACTTCGGCCTGGGCGGGGGCTTGGGAAGAAGAAGATGCCATTGCGGCAACGTCGCGAACCAAAGGACCCCGAGCGTAGGAACCGCGATATCAATTCCGCGTGGCCGCCGATGCATGCATCGCGTGAATGCACTCGCCGCGGCCGCGCCGCGCTCAGTGCACGCCGTGCATCATCCGCCGCAGCAGCGGCGCGGCGAGGAACGCCAGCACCGCGCAGCCCAGCCCGATCCCGGTCATCAGCCAGAACAACTGCGCATAGCTGGCCGCCGCGTCGGCGACGTCCATCGTCTGTCCCTCCGGCACCTCGATCGCGGCGAGCTTGCCGAACAGCGCCGCCAGCGCTTCGGAGAACGCGGTGGCCAGGAACCAGGTGCCCATCATCAGGCTGACCACGCGCGGCGGCGCCAGCTGCGTCACCGCCGACAGGCCGACCGGCGACAGGCACATCTCGCCTGCCTCCAGCACGAAGTACGCCAGCACCAGCCACCACACGCTGGCCATCTGCCCGCTGGCGCCGACCTGTTGCGCGGCCAGCGCCAACGGCACGAACGACAGGCCGGCCAGCAGCAGCCCCAGCGCCGACTTGGCCGGCTTCGACGGATCGGCGCCGCGCCGCCCCAGCCACGCCCACAGCGCGGCGAACAGCGGCGCCAGCAGCACCAGGAACAGCGCGCCCAGGTAGGTCAGCGAACCGGCGGTCTGCGGCAGCACCAGGCAGTCGCGCACCAGGAACAGCAGCATCGCCACGCTTACCGCGACGAACAGCACGCGCGGCGCGCGCGATGCCGGATCGCGGTCGGACAGCCACGCCGCGGCGACGAAGCCCAGCGGCGCCAGCAGCAGCGAGGCGATCGACCACGGCAGCGGCGTGCCGTCGCGGACCACCAGCGCCGGCACGATGTCCTTGGTCAGCAGGCGGTCGGTGAAGGTGACCCAGGAGCCGTAGCTCTGCTCGTACAGGGTGAAGTACACCAGCGCCATCGCGATCAGCAGCATCAGCGCGATCATCTGCTGGCGCTGCACCGACGTGCACTGCGTGCCGGTGAACCAGGCGAACCACAGCAGCACGCCGCCGAGCACCACCAGCATCAGCATCAACGCCAGCGAGATCTCGCCGCCGAGGCTGAAGGCGCCGTTGGCCGCGGCCCACATCAGTCCCGCGACCGGGAGCACCGCCAGCACCGCGCCCAGGTAGATCGCCCACTCGCGGGGCAGCCCGGCCACGCGCTGGCGCAGCAGCGCCGGCTGCGCCGGCTCGGCGTGGCCGTGCAGATACTTCTGCCCCCACAGGAACATGCCCAGGCCGAGCAGCATGCCGATGCCGGCGGCGCCGAAGCCGTAGCGCCAGCCATACGCCTCGCCGAGGAAGCCGCATACCAGCGAGGCGAACAGCGCGCCCAGGTTGATGCCGGCGTAGAACAGCGAGAACCCCGAATCGCGGCGCGGATCGTCGGCTGCGTACAGCTTGCCGACGATGCTGGAGATGTTCGGCTTGAGGAAGCCCACGCCCATGATGATCAGCGCCAGCGACAGGTAGGTCACGCCCAGCGCCGAGGTGTCGCGCAGCACCTGGCCGCCGACGCGGCTGGCGGCGTGGCCCTCGAAGGCCATGCCCAGATGGCCCAGCACCAGCAGGATGCCGCCGAACACCACCGCCTTGCGCATGCCCAGCCAGCGGTCGGCGAGCAGCCCGCCGAACACCGGTACGCAGTACACCAGCCCGCCATAGGCGCCGAGCAGATCCAGGCCAGCCTTGTCGCCGAACAGGTGGTACTTGGTCAGGTACAGCAACAGCAGCGCCTTCATGCCGTAGAACGAAAAGCGCTCCCACATCTCGGTGAAGAAACACACGTAGACGCCCTTGGGATGGCCGAGGAAATCGTCGCGCGCGTCGCGCAGCGGCAGGGCGGAAGCGGGCACGGCGGGCCTTGGCGAAGTAGGGCAGCGGCGGAGTATAGGCGCGCTGGCGGTAGCGCAGCGGCCGAAGGGGCCGGGTCCATGGCGGGAGGTGCAATGGGTCGCTGTATGTGCACGCCGGAAGCGCTTCCTTCTCCCATCGGGAGAAGGTGCCCCGCAGGGGCGGATGAGGGTACGGGCCACCGGTGCGGTGATTGCG
>NZ_JAFIWC010000049.1 GCF_017163755.1 Xanthomonas sp. | reverse complement strand
CCCCGAACCGCCGCGCCCCCCGGACGAGGCGGCGCAGAGCCAGGCGCAGGCGCCCGCCGCCAGCCAGCCCGAGCCCACCCAGCGCCGCGAGACCTGGACCGGCCGGCCGCCGGGCATGCTGGAAGAAGACACCGCCCCCGACGACGAAGGCCTGGCGCGCAACAACACCGCCACCCGCGGCAACCGGCACGACCTCGACAATGCCGGCCCCAGCCTGGAAGTGGGCGGCTACCTGGTCTATTACGACCTGCGCAGCGAGACCCTGCTGCGCACCTGGATGGAGCAGGGCATGAAGGAATTCTTCATCCTGCTGCCCGGCACGCGCTACCGCATGGCCTGCCCGCTGGAGATCGCGATGAAGCGCGGCTCCGGCAAGTGCCGCGCGCTGGCCCCGGACTCCCCGGAACTGAAGGACATCGGCGATTCGCGCGAAGTCATCACCATGCTGCAGGTGTACCGGCAGGGCGAACTGGTGTGGCGCGGCCCGGGGCCGTACCGGTAGTTGCGCCTGTCGCGACGGAAGCCGCGCCCACAGGCGCATGGCCAGGCAGCCTGGCCGGGCAGCGCCTGCTCATCGCAGGCACATCGGTCGCGGCAGAGGAACGGGCGATGGAAGAACGGCGCCTTGTCGGGATGCTCGCGCCAGGCGCCGCCACACATCAGGCGCACATAGGTCGAACGCGGGTATCCGCCCGCAATCCTGTAGGAGCGGCTTCAGCCGCGACGGGCTTTACCGGTAAGTCCCGTCGCGGCTGAAGCCGCTCCTACAAGGGCACCACGAAGGGCAACCACCTCGACGCGGATGCGTCAGGGCACGTCGCACGACCAGACCGACGAGGCGATCCACAGCGCGGCGCGGGTCAGGTGGTTGTGGACTTCCTGGATGGGAATGCCCTGTTGCGCCGTGCATTTGGCCACCGCATCGGCGCGGGCGCTTTCCAACGCCGCGCCGGCGTCGTGGCTCTGGCCGCTGCCGCTGACGTACACCGTGGCGGCCATGGCCGGGCCCGCCGACAACAGCAGCGCAGCGGCTACGGCAATGAAGCGTCTGTGTTTCATCTTCCCTCTCCCAAGACGATGGATGAGCGTCCATTGCGCGCGCGCCGCGGCGGGCGGGCCATGAAAGCCAGGTAAAAAATCCGTAAACGCGCGGCCGCCGAGTCCGGGGCTGTGCACTCCATTCCATCGCGCAAGCGGATGCCTGGAACGCCATGACGTACAGCGCTGCGGGCCTGTGCACGCACGTAGAACCACCCGCATTGCACAGCGCACCTCCGGCACATCGAACCGCACCACCGTAACGCCGGGTTTGCATTCACCCTGCGCGATGTTGCTAGAGTCCGGCTGCGTCCCTGGCAGCGGACCGCACGTGCAGCGGCGGCCCGCAACGTTCTGGAGTAATTCGTCCATGAGGAGTTGTCACGTGCCCCGGAAGTCCGCTCTCGCATTGCTCGTCCTGTCCGCCGCGGCCCTGCCGGCGCTGGCCCAATCCGATCGGCAAGTGGCCGACGACATGATCACCCGCGCGGCTAATGTCTGCCCCGGCCACAGCACCGAACGCACCGCCCCCACCGTGAAGGCGGTGCCCGTGGGCGCGTTGCGCGTCATGCTCGATCGCGGCCTGGTCATGTGCCCCGACCGCCGCCTGGACGCCGACGCGCCGGCCGTGTTCTACGGCCGGCTCGGCGTGTTCGCCTGGAATCCCGAAGTGGCCGCCAGTGCGGCAGTGATCGTCAAGCAGATCGACAGCATGACCCGCAAGGACGAGTACCCGGTGGAGACACTGGTATGGGACGCCAAGGGCACCGCGCTCAAGCAGCGCACCGTGCCGATGTTCGAGCCCAAGCCGGGCGCGGCGGTGCGGTACCAGGTGCGGTAAGCCGCGCGGCGCTTCTCTCGGGAAGCGCCGACGCCACGCGCCCTAGCGCGGTTCTTTCAGCCGGCGTCCATGCCGGCGCCGGTTCCCGCCGGTGCCGCTTCCGTTGGCGCGCCCTGGCGCACCGCCGCGACCTGCCAGCGCCACAGCGCATGGACCAGCAACGGCACCGCCCAGCTGCCCCACAGCAGCACCGCGATCATGCCCGGCGAAGGCGCCACGCCGGCCCCCACAGCAGCGTACAGTGCGATGCGGAATACCACCGGCGCCAGGGTCACCAAGTACGCCCGCACCATCCAGCGCTGATGCAGGGCCACCTGCCCGCGGCGGATGGCCACCAGCCCCACGGACGCCACCACCAGCCACGCCGCTTCCGTCGCCGCGAAGGCGACGCGGATCGCCATCGGTGCAGGCGACGTGGCGATCAACGCGGCGGCCGCAAGCATCGCCACCAGCATCCCGGCGAAATAGCCGCGCCCCACCCAGCGATGCACCCACGCCTGCCGGCGCCAGCGCTGCGTGGCGAACTGCAGCGTGCCCAGCACGATGCCGACGGCGCCTCCGCCCAGGTGGCACCAGAGCCAGCCGCGGCGGCTCAGGAACATGGCGTAGGCCGGCGAATCCAGCGCGGCGTATTTCAGGTACACGTGACGGACGAACTCGGCCGCGAACGCAGCCAGCGCCAGCCAGAGCAGCGCCCACACCACGCGCGCAGCAGGCGTGCTGCGCGGCACCTCGGCAACGTCGCGAATCGGGTCAGCCCTCACGCCGCACTCCCTCGGCCAGCCTCTGGGCAGCAACGCTAGCATGGACGCGCGGCCGAAACGGGCGCGCGGATGGTGAAGGAGAAACGCATGCGCAGGGAACAACGGGCGCCGATTTCTCCATCCCTCCTTCGAACCGTGCATCGGCGTTGCAGCCGATGGCGGGCAACCGCGTCAGTCAACGCTGGCCACACGCACGAGCTGGCGCTGGCGCGGCAACAGCCGTAGCCGAGCTTTCACCGCTGCGGTGGGCGAGCCATGGGACGTGTCCTTTTTTGTAGACAACCCGCGTCCAACGTCGTGGTGGTGATTGGCTTGTGGCAGCCTAAGTGGCAGGAAGGAAGGCGGCGAACGGACGATGCCCCGAATGTGGATTGTGGTCGGCGATCCGACCAGCAGCGGTGGCCGGGTGGTCACTGGCTCGCCCTATACAGATATCGAAGGAGCCCCGGTAGCTCGGGTGGGCGACAAAGCGGTCTGCCCTCTGCACAAGGGCGCGTTTCCGATTGTGGATGGCGACCCTACGATCACCATCGACGGCCAAGCGGTCGCGCTCGATGGCGCCAAGCTCGCATGCGGCTGCAGCGTCACCACCCAGCGGCAATCCCGCGCATTCGTGGACCAGGGCGGCGGCGCGGCCGCGGAAGCGCCTCTGCCGGCGGCCACGCCGATGCTCGCGCCGCTGCTGGGCGAAAAGCCTCCGGTCTGCCTGGAATGCTTGCTTGCCGGCGCAGCCAGCGGCGCCCCGCTTCTGGGGCGCGAATGAGCACTTGGTATCAGTTCGCACTGATCGACTGCGCCGCCGACCCGGACAGGATGGCCACGCTGCAGTACCACGCCGCGAGCGACGGGCTGCAGCATCGATCGCTCTTCGATCGTCAGCCAGAAGCCAAGCATGCCGCGGCCGCACCCTGGCTGCTGGCACTGCCGCACGGCGCGGTCAGGCCGACGCTGGATCCATGGCTGATGCAGTTGGGACGAAGCAATGCGGGGCTGACGCGCTTGGCGTCGGAGGCGCCCTTCGAGGCCCTGTTCGACCATCTGGAGGCGCAGCTGGACATCGCGCTGCCGGACGGCAGCCTCGCGCTGATGCGGTTCTTCGACCCGCGCGCCTGGCTGCGGTACGCCGGCGTGCTCACCGTCGACCAGCAGTTGCAGGTGCTCGGCCCGGTGCTTGAATGGCAGATCACGCTGCAGGGCCAGACATGGACCCTGGTACGCACGGACCTGCAGCGCCTGAAGGAGGATGCCGATCGTGCTACAGCTGACGCCTGAGCAGTACGCAAAGCTGTGCCTGCCCGATCCGGGTGCCTTCCTGCCGCGCCTGGCCGCCGAGGTGCGCCGCGACTATCCAAAGCAGGTGGCCACGCACGATGACGCGGCACTGCTCGCCCAGGTGCGGCGCAGCTACGACCATGCCGTCCATGTGCTGCACATTACCCACCTGGCCACGCTGGTCCGATGGGTGAAAGCCGACGTCGCCTGGGCGCCGGATCTGCGGAGCCAGGCGATCACCCAGAAGTGGTTCGCCGAAACGGACAACCCCAACGTGACGGCTGCCGACTTGCTGAGCATGCTGTCTTCCGACCTTGGAGAATGAGGAAATCCAATGGGCGCCGTAATCGTGTACTACCCGCCGCCGCCGCCGGTACGGCCGGCATGGGATCCGACTCAGTCGGACCCCTACGGCGGCCCTACCGTCGGCCAAGTCTGGAACAAAGCGAAAGAGGCCGTCGGCGTCGGCGCGGACGCAAAAGCCGAGCCGCGCGTGCAGGCAGAAGAAACAGATTGCTCGCAGACGAGCAATCAGAACCAATGCAATCAATGCAAGCTGGCACGTGGGGGCATCGCTCCAACCAACTACACCATCAAGCTCAACCAATACGCCAATTTTGACTATCAGTTGCAGATTGCCAACATGGGCGCAGCACCGGAGCGCTTTAGCTACACCTATGGTGGATCCACAATGGACCGTGCCCGATTGCGCCTACTTGGAGGCAAGAATCAGATTACGTTATCGGAGTGGAATTACTTGGGGGTAGGGTTCGACGGCTTCTGGCGGGGCCAGTGCATGGTGGTCGAAGCCAAAGCTGAATACGGCCACTTCTTTACAGAAGACGCCGAGCCGCGCTGGCCATTCGTGCGCAAGAAGATCATTACCGGCTGGGTTGATCAGAAGAACCGCCAACGCCGGAAAGTGCTGGAAGCTGGCGCACCGGCTAAACTCCAATGGCATTTCAAGTATGAAAACTGCTACCTCGCAGCCGCCCGGGCTTTCCGCGCGGACTCAATTTTGTGCCGACACACGCCATGACGAATACCATGATCCGGGCGACAATCGACGCGACCATCGCGGAAGAATCACTCGACGCAGAGGCCGGATACGAGCGCTTGGTCGCGCTGACCTCGGCACTAGCCGTGGTGCATCCGTCCCTCGGTGGCTGGTACTCGCTCGCCAATACCAAGAACGGCCCGACGGTTCCGCTGCAGAATAAGGTCGCATTCTTGGCTGACGCTACCGCATCCAGCAGCGATGCTGAAGAGCCTGAAGGCGGATTTCGTGCCACGTTGAGCACTGCCCCAGACGATAAGACGTGGCTTGCACCTGGGCGAGCATTGCTGACCTTCGAGCCCAGCCAAGGCTATATCACGTTTGAAATCTACGAACCCGTCCGTGCCCACGGCGAGGCTGCTACCGCTGAGCTCTTTCGAAGGGCTCTGGCAGCGATAGCGCAGATCGAGAACCTGATGTTCGGCGCAACCGACGTCAATGCGCGCCGGCAGTCTGGCAAGGGCTTGGAAATGTACATGGGCGATCACCAACTGTTTCCCCACCGGCGCTGGCTAGGCTGGATGGGATTCGTCCCTCACCCGATTGAGTCACGGCATATCCCGGAGGCGGCCGCTTTGATACCGGTCGGCCGCAAGGGAACCGTCATCGTTGCTGTGGACGAGTGCTTCGATCTGCACAACCCCGCTCACCTGAAGCGCGCCCATGAAGTCGAGGCCCGCATGGCGCACCTTGGACTGCTCGAAGTTACCGATGCTTCCCTACTCGGCTAGTCCTTCGTCGTAAGAAGCGAAGCCCCGATGACGGAGTTCGCCTGTTCAAGCCAGCGTTCCTCCCCGCAGGTGCGCCAAGATGGACCGAGCACGCCTCAAGCTGCTCGGCGGGATGAACGAAATTACCGTGACCGAATGGCTTCACGGCGATATCCGCTTCGACGGTTTTTGGCGCCCGTCGTGTACGGCGGTGGAAGCAAAAGCGAATTACCAACAGTTCCTAACGGCCGAGGGCCGCCCCCAACCCTGGCTGCGAAAGCCCACGATATTCGAGAAGTGGCTCATGCAGGCCTCGGCGCAGTCCGTCCACATCAACGGGTTGGGTTCGCCTGCCAAGTTGGAGTGGCATTTCTTGCAACGTCCCTGCTACCGTGCCGCCCAAGGCATATTCGGCCCATATCGAAGCGTCTGCCGGTACACGCCATGAACAACATGATTTCAGCCTTCCTCGACGTTTCGATCCCCGCCGAAGCACTAGGCATTGAGGAAGGATACGAGCGGCTGATCCGGCTTTCCGAGCAACTTTCCGTCGTACACCCTGCGCTAGCGAACTGGGTGGAGATGATGCGCGAGGAAGATGCCACACCGATGCCGCTGTCCAATCGCACCGGCTATCTGGATCGAGTCCGCCGCAATGTCGAGCAGGACCGTCGCGACTACCCGGGAATACCGAACGCCGGTGCAATCAAAAGCCACCTGACAACAGCGCAGAGCGAGGGCGAATGGCTCAAAGAGGGCCGCGCGTCGATCGACTTCTGGCCGGGACATGGCCGCATGACCCTTGAAATCTACCACCCTATCGAAGCCTTCGGCGCACAGGAGACGCTCCGCATCGCGAAGCAGTGCGTCGCGGCTATTGGACGGTCGCAGCCCGCAGTCTTCATCGCGACGGACGCTCATTCCCGATTGCCCAACGGCGAACAAGGCTTCGATATGTACATGGACGAGCATCAGCTATATCCGCACCGCCGTTGGCTAGGATGGATGGGTTTCGTTCCGCACCAGGTCGAAGCCAGGCATATCCCGGAAGCAGCCGAACTGATTCCAGTGGGAAAAAAGGGAACGGTGATCGTCGCGGTCGATGAGTGTTTCGACCTACGTAACCCCGCCCACCTAAAGCGTGCGCATGAGGTGGAAGCCAGGATGGCGCACCTTGGACTGCTCGAAGTCACCGACGTCTCACTGCTGGGTTAGCCATCGCATCAGTCGGCACATCCGCCACGCACCGTGAGCCAAATGAGCGACATGATCAGCGCATTCATCGACGCATCGATACCAGCGGGCACGCCCGATGTTGGAGCTGCCTACGATCAACTGGCCGCGCTGGCTGCGCAGCTCGCCCTGGTGCATCCCGCTCTCGCCGGATGGGTCGAGCACCCACGTGCGGAGGACACAGGCCCGATGCCATTCTCAGACAGGGCCGGATTCATCGAGCGTGTCAGCCGCTACGCTGCGCAGGACCAAGCTGAGTACCCGCAGATGCGCAACGGGGGTGCGATTGAGGCCAACTTAACGACGGCGGTGGTGGAAAGCGACTGGCTGAAGCCAGGGAGAGCGTCGATCAACTACGATCCGGCGCTCGGGCGCGTGACACTGAAGATCTACGAACCCACCAAGGCGTTCGCCGCCGACGACACGCCACGCATCGTCCGGCAGTGCGTCGCGGCGCTGGGTGCGGCACTGCCGGCGACATTCATCGCCACCGACGCGCACGCGCGTATGCCGAACGGCGAGGAGGGCTTCGAGACCTATGCGTTCGATCATCAGCTGTTCCCGCATCGCCGCTGGCTCGGGTGGATGGGCTTCGTCCCGCACCTCGTCGAACCGCACCACATCCCAGAAGCGGCCGCACTGATTCCGGTCGGCCGCAAGGGAACTGTCATCGTCGCTGTGGATGAGTGCTTCGATCTACATAACCCCGCCCACCTGAAGCGCGCACATGAAGTCGAGGCGCGCATGGCGCATCTCGGCCTGCTTGAGGTCACCGATACTTCCCTGCTCGGCTAGCCTGCCGTAGAAAGCGACGCCGCCGTGGCGGCCGCCGCCTCAGTCCGCGTCGGCCAGGCGCACCACCAGTTCGCCGGCGCGCACCTCGATGCGTAGCGTGCGGCCGATGGCGAAGCCCAGCTGTTCCAGCCAGCGCCCGCGCAGGCGTAGCGCGGGCACCAGCTGGTCGCTGGCGGGGTAATAGCCGTAGCTCACCTTGCACTGCCGCGGCGTACGCGGGCGCCGCGGGGCACGCGGCGCGCGGGCCAGATCCGCGGCATCGGCGGCGGCGATCTGCTCGGGCGTCAGCATGGGCGTGAGCGTCGGCTCGACGATGGTCCAGTCGCGGAACGGCGTGGGCGGGCGCGGCGCGCGCTTGCGCGCGGCGGCGGCGGTGCGCGAGGGCGGCCTAGGCATGGCGCGGCCCTCCTTGCGCCGCCGCATCGGGGCCGTCGCCGCAGAGCCGCTGCTCGTGGATCTCGTCGACGATGCCGCGCACTGCACGGGCGGCGTGGAAGATGCTCTCGCCCAGGATCGGCACGCTCTTGCCGTCCAGCGGCGCGCCGCTGCACACCGCCACCATGTCGCTCTGGGCGGTGATGGTGCGCAACAGCGCGTGGAACCGGTCCATCTGCTCGAGGGTGACGCCGAAGGTGAAGCGTTCCTCCTGCGTGTCCAAGGGGCCCGCGGGCGCGACGCGCGGCCGGGCGAAAGTGGTGTTGGCTTGCGAAGTCGTCATGGCATCCGTCCTCGACGTGGGCGGACGGGTTGTCCGCAAATCCACAATATCCCTTTTTCGGATATTTGAAAAGGGGATATAGCTTTGCTGCGGGCCTCCGAGCTTGCAGACATGCCGACCAAATCGATCCACAAGAAGGAGTACGCGATTCTGCTGCGACAGCTGCGCGAACTTCGCCTCGCTGCCGGGCTGACGCAGGTTGGTCTGAGCAACGCTCTGGGCCGCCCACAGTCTTACGTGAGCGACGTCGAACGAGGCGAGCGCCGGATGGATCTTCTTCAGTTGCGGGACTTCTGCAATGCCTGCGGATCTACGCTCACAGAGTTCGTCGCTGAGTTTGAGCGGGAACTAAAGTAGCCAGCGGCGTTGCTTGATCGCCTAGCCATCCGCATCCAATACGCGAATGCGTCAGGAATGGATGGCTCTATAGATGGCTAGGGAAATTCGCTTGCTGACCGGCCGATTCACGACAGGCGATCCGACCCGCTTGTCCGCCTGTCTAGAATGTCCAACCTTGAAGTGCCATGAAGCCTTCAAGATTCGTGGACGGAACACCGAAGTGCTCGCAGATGTTCGGCATCTTGGCCGAGTTTTGCTTATAGATTTCTTCGGTAACAACAGTGCCATTGCGAGCCTTTGCTGCAGCAATGACAAATGGGTCGGCAACCGGAGTTCCCTTTAAGCGCTGTTGTTCCCCAATGATGCTTTGGAAGTGAGCGATCGACAGAATTGATGCAACAATTTGAAGCTCTTGTCCGGTTGGCGTAGTGAAGATATGTCCGTTAGCTTTTATCCATGCATCTACGTGTGGATCAGGGCTTCCATTCTGCAGTTCTCTTTTTACCTCCCTGGTTGATATCAGCGTCCCGGCCTTGACCATACCGTCAAGCCCAGACCACAAGGTTGCAAAAACACCTGGGAAGTAATGCTTGAGCTTGCTAAACGAGCCAGTGTCAAAAACATAGATCATTGCGTTTTCCTTCGCAGAAGCAGCTCCTCAAGACCAGGCACCTGTGATGGTTTCACTCCAAGGAAGTCGGCGGCCTTCTCTTGACTAAGCTGGCCGCGGAGATGCCTGGCGAAAACCTCTTTTAGCAATTTTTCACTCAGATAAGCGCCCTTTGATGCATACCAACTACCGCCGCCGGGGCCTTCCTTCTTCTGCTTCGTCCATTCCGAAGCCTTGGATTCATAAAAGTTTTTGCTTGCTCTCCCCCTGTCTAGGAAGCGACGAAGAATGGCTTCCCGACTCACTCCAAAGGCGCGTGCGAGATTGGCAAAAAAACTGTCCGGGAGATCATCAACAGATTCCGGCGCATCCCGGGTACGCTGTTGAAATAGCTCACTGGGAATCAAGACTTCAGCAGCAACGGCATTGCAAAAAATCTCGATCGCCTGCTCTCGTTTAGACAAACCATCGATATAGGAGACGTCAAACTTCGAAATACCATTCATGTCGAATAGTACATGAGCAAGCTCGTGCAGCAGCGAAAAAATTTGGCGAGTTTTGGTGGTGCTGTTGTTGATATAGACCAACGGAAACTCACCATCGCGCAAGCAGAATCCAGAAATACTGGCCTGCTTAAAGGCATCTTTGAATACAAAAACCCCCCTTTTTTCGATAGCTTCCCGCCAAGCTTTTAAAGCATCATCATCTTTTATCCAAGTTGCTTGCACCGCAGCATCAATGCCGAGCACCTTGCGAATTTGCTGAGCCTTAAATGGGAGATCATCTCCAATGCTGAGCTTTACTTCTTGCCATATCTTGAGCTGAGCCGGATTAACACCTTCGTACAGCTCCACCAATCCCAGCTGGTAGGCCCGAGCTTTGCGCAGATGGATGTAAGTGTCTCTATCGAGGGATGCAAGATCCTCCTCAGGAAGAGTCCGGAATTCCTGCCGTAGCGAGGCTTCCTTTGGGGGTGACGGAAGGAAAAAGACTGCAAGGGGGCGTTTGTAGAGGTCATATGCCAAGGACTCAAGCTGGGCGTAGGTAGGGGCGGTATCACCTCTCTCCCAGGCCTCGATCTCGGCGGCCTGCCGCTTCAAGCGTGCCGCAACGTCGTCCACAGACATGCCGATGGACTCTCGCGCCCAACGCATCACCGCTGGCTGAATGCCCACCACAGTCTCCTTAGTCATCTCTTTGCTCCATGGACACAGTATCGCTGGAGAAGGATGCGCTTGCCCAGTCCCACGGTTGCGACTATCTGGACTGATCTATCGGAGCACGAGAGCCTTTGGTCCCCAGCATCCGCCAACACGGGAGGATGGTACCTGCGATAGCCAGTGCCAAACGTTAAGACCTCTGAATTTAGGGTTTGACAATCAATGACTTATTGAGGATCAATTTACGAAATACGCATGGTGCGTTTTCGTGGTTACCATCACTGAATGAGGATCGCAGGCCATTGCGTGAACTAAGTATTGCAATGGTGCCTGGATCTGGCGACGGCTCGTTCTTCCTGCCGGGCACCACGGCCACCGTTGCATGCCTTGACCGCAAAGGGTGCTATTGGCGGTCGCTAGCTGGGGGCCGAATGTTCCGTGCGCGACCAGAGAAACTGCTAGCCGACATTCGCGTCTCCTTCATTAACAGCGCGCGTGGCCACGACTCCTTGCACGCTATGGTCGAGGCCAAAACCCAACGTTTTCGTTTCAACGGCACTAGTCGCCCATCAGCCACGCCAAACCCACCAGGACCATGGAATAGGTGAACGTAACCCGTTACCCCGGTGGCAGCAACCAACTGCCGGCGATTTACGTGCAGGAGGAAGCGACGAATTCCGAAATCCGTTAGATCAGTTCAGACAAGCGCGATGCAGTAGGGCGCGCAGGAAGCGCAGCTGAGGCATAGATACCGTGCTAAGCCGCCCATGCTCGTGCAAATAACGCCATTTCAAGAAGTTGTCCTTAATTACCGAAAGCAGCGCTTTGATGTCCGTGTTACCTGAGTAGTCAACCTCGAGCTGGGCGTCCTTCACACGGTCTTCGAGGGCAATTTTGGCACCGGGAGGGAGGCGCTCATATATCTTGAGAAGGTCGTGCCCCCTCTGGTCGCAGCCATGTCTCAAAGATAGAGCCTTAAGATAAAGTTCGATGCAGAACGCGGAGTTGACGATGTAGGGGACAGACAGCGGCCTCCTTTCCTTCCCACGCTCATTCTGGTCATAGTTCATGATCAGCCCACAAGCGTCGCGAAAGTCCATCGCCTGCTGTCGTATGCGCATCCACTGCGGTAGATCCGGTGCTTCGTAACCAAGCTCTTTGATCCTTGCTATCGCAAGCTGCAGGTCAGTTTCCGTGTCGCCGGTGGCCTCAAACCAGCCAACGTGCTTCCCGTTGACCATTAGCGCACGACGACCAGCCTTGTCGTAGTCCATGAGTAGCCTCTTGGTTCGGATTTTCGCATCCCGTGCACCCGCACGAGTTCACGCCCCTCACTTGGTCAGATCACTCTACCAGTCATGCCATTCCTAACTTGATCAATCCTTGTGCCCAGCTATGCGGGAGATCCCACGGCAATCATGAGATTGTCGCCGCCGGTATGAGGCTCTCGCCTGCTTTGCGCTTGCTCGGAGGAACAAATGAGGTCAGGCCAGGTTCACTTCCTACTGCCTGATGCGTAGAAGCCCGATAGCATAGAAGCTGACGTGCACGGTCGCTGGGACCTACGACGAAAGCGACTATCAGGAAAACTGACACCTCGCTGTGCGTTGTGGGGCATCAGGGCGCGTTCGAAACGAAGGTGGATGCCGGCCTTCGAGTCAGCATCGCCATGCCGTAACGGTGCCGCGCGTGCTGCGGCCCTGGCGCCCGCTT
Source organism: Xanthomonas sp. (assembly GCF_017163755.1). Classification (GTDB taxonomy): domain Bacteria; phylum Pseudomonadota; class Gammaproteobacteria; order Xanthomonadales; family Xanthomonadaceae; genus Xanthomonas_A. Next base: position 11,838 of record NZ_JAFIWC010000049.1, on the reverse strand, counting down.
CCGGCCACCAGTGGGCGTGGGTCGATGCCTGAGTTGGGCCGCGCCTCGAATGGGCAGGACGCTGCCGAGCGGTCCAGGCATATCGCGCCTTGCCCGATGAAGACTTGGCAGGCGAACGGCTAGCCGACATCCGCGTTCACATCCGGCAACAGCAAGCCCTTGGCCACGACGCCTTACGCGCCATGGTTTAGGCCCTAGGCCAAGACCTGTCGCTTCGCCGGCATTAGACCCCGCTCATCGGCCATGCAAACTGACAGGGCCACCGATGAGTAACTGACCCCGTTACTCTGACTCCGTTACTCCGGGTAGCTGCTGACTGTCTGCCGGACCACGAAACCGTAGCCGTTGATCTCCATTGCGGGCTCGCTTCACCCGTGATACAAGACCTTCCTGAGCGCTTGTCTCAGACCCAGACAACAAGCAGCAAGCGGAGCAATAACGTCGATGGAGGGGGTCCCTGAACTGTCTGTCGGCGTTATCTCCCTGCTGGTCTTTTTGCTCCCTGGATTTGTCTCTGCCTGGGTATTTTACGGGCTCACGTCCCACCCGAGGCCGGAGAAGTTCGAGCGAGTAGTGGAGGCCCTGATCTTTACGTTCGTGGTCCAGGCGCTAGTGCCTGTCCTCAAATGGGTCTTGCTCTGGCTAGGCGAGTGCTACCCACTACTTCCTTGGGGTAAGGACGCAAGATTAGTCTCTTCGCTGGTCATCGCGTTAGCTATTGGAACGAGCGTGACCATCTGCGCCAACAAAGACATTCCTCACAAGTGGCTCAGAAGATGGGGAAATCTGACTCTACGCACTTCGTATCCCTCGGAGTGGTTCTGTGCGTTCTCCGCCCTGAAGAAGCCTATAGTCCTGAACTTCAAGGATGGGCGGCGTCTGCAAGGCTGGCCGAAAGAGTGGCCGGTGGACCCAATGGCTGGGCAGTTTCTGCTTGAGGATCCCGCTTGGATTGTCGATGACGCTTACCTGGAGCTGCCCCAAATTGACAGCCTGCTCATCCCTGTCGATCAAATCGAGTTTGTCGAATTCATGAAGGAAGGAGAAACTGATGTCCAACGCCAGTCGCAATAAACCAGGTGGAACCGGACCTACGCACCTGAACGAATCCAAAGGATCCAACCCGCATAACCCTGCGCGCACCCAGGCAACGTCCACACGTCCAGCTCCGTCACCCAGTCCTCCGAAGCCAAAGAAGTAATCGCGCCACGATATTCCATCACCTGGTGCGCCGAATGATCGCTTTCACGTCGGGTAACGGGCACTGCTACAACAACTAACGTTGTAAGAAGCATAGTTTGGCGCCGACCAAAGGTTGCTTTGGTGCAGAAGCAGGTCTTCTCCCGTGATAGAAATGCGTACCGGCTGGACGCAGCCCGCTATCGACCACAAAGGGATATCGACCAATGCCTGAATCGAGCCCATCCGCGAAACGAGTTCGGCTTGAGCCGTTCACGGCCACCGCTTCTTCCGTCGGATCTCAGCATCGGTCCCACGGAAATGCACGAAGAACTCGCTGAACAATGGAGCTTGCGGCGAAGGTGGGCGAGGGGGGCCATAGAATGCCAAGCAGCCAAGCTCATCCAGCGCTTGCAGGAGCGGCGTGAGCAGCCGGAAAACTCGCGCCATTGCATACGGGACGGCGAGTTGGTGCTTGACCGGAGTACTGAACACCTCCGGCAGGCTAAGCAGCTTACCTGACATGCCGTGTTGGATCGCACGTACATTGTTAGCGAGCAGGTCGTGGGTCAACTGTGCTTCTTGGAGCTTCTGCCTGGCCTTCTCACTCGGCACATCAGTAGCCAGAACGGATTCCAAGATTGCGTCCCACGTTGCCAGCGGATCCGTATAGGTGCTCGGTGCCGTTTGCAACGAATCAAGATTGTAGTAGCGCGACCATCTAGCGAATTCGGACAGAAATGCAAGGATCTTCTCCTCAGTCGATCCAATGACCGGATTGCGAACTGCCGACAGACCGATTCTTTGCGCAGCAGCGACGCAAGAGGAGTAGAGCGTTACTAGGTCGTGCCCGTATGCCTTAAGTTGAGCCTTGCTTGGGGGGGCATAGCCATTCTGAAGCATGTGGTCAACGACTACGATTAGCTTCATAACCCTTTCAAATCCAATAGAGGTGTTGAAGAAGCCTGGATAGAATGCTCCCTTATCCGGAAATGTTGCATTTCGTAAAGATGTTAGCCCCGCGGAAAGGCTGCCCCGTGCTAGATACGCTTCTTGCTGTAAAAGGATAAACGTCGGACTGAATGTCATACGAGTACCTAATAGTCGGACCCGGGGCCCGGTTATACGACGGATTCACAGTGCATCGTATGGTGAACTCCCTTGCTACGGCTCGATCTTAGAGCCGCTGGGTCTGGCTAACAAGTCGACGCATAGCCGGACCCGGCGACCTTACTTTTAGTCGCACCAGGACTGCTAAAGTAGGTTCACTTCCTACTGCTCATGCAGAAAAGTCCAATGGCCAAGGAAAGCACTGAAACCGGCGTCAAAGTGCACTTCCCCGGCCACAGCGCCTGGCGGCGTGGGCGTCGGCGCCAGCCCACCACCTGGGTTGCCCGATTGACGGCTAGCCAGAGCGCGCCACAGAATCCGAGTACGCCCCCGCGATGGGGCCTCTTCGTCGTTGGGCCTCATGCAGCATGCTCCCGCCGGGTACGACTGCCCGTTCTGCGGGATTGCGGCCACGCTGCCCTCGCCTGCCCCGGAATCGGCCGTTGTCCTGATGGATGCCAACGTGTTTGCCTTGGTGCCGACCCACCACTACGCCGGCATCCAAGGCAACTGCCTGGTGATCCCGCGTGGCCACTACGAGAACGTGCTGGACATGCCGGACGACCTGGGCCGCGAGGTCTTCCGCGCCACGCGGCGCCTGGCGCACGCCATGCTGGCGGCCTTCGGCTGCGAAGGCATCTCCACGCGCCAACACAACGGGCCGGCCGGCGATCAGGATGTGTGGCACTACCATCTGCACGTGTTCCCGCGCTACGCGAACGATGGGCTGTATGGAGGGCAGAAAGTGCGCTACGCCACCGAGCAGCGGATTGCGCTGGCCGCCCGTCTCCGGGCTGCGTTGCCGTAACGTGGCTTCTAGGACTGTCTGCATCCAGCACCAGCGCGCCCTTGGCCACGACGCCTTACGCGCCATGGCCGAGGCCAAGGTCCGCCCTTCGTTGGCATCAGGTCCGCGCATCGGCACGCAAACCCCACGGCCACTGAAAAATGTACCTGACCCCGTTACTCGTTAGACTTGCCTCGTTTTGAACACGGCCGTTTTGGCCTTTGGCTGTCCCCCCTGCAGCGCAACCGGAGTGATGTGGAATGACCATGAGTCAATGGACGACGCAGTTGCGTGGCGCTCGCGTCAAACGCTTGGCCCCTCTGCTTATTGGCGTCCTCGCCGCGCCAGCGGCGCATGCGCTCGACGCGGCGCAATGGCAAGCCGTCGCGCCCGCGCTCCAGGCCGCGCTGGAGTGCCGGGCAACGCCCGATGCCGCCAGTGCGGCGTGGAAGGCGCTGCCCCGCGACGAACAAGGTGGCATCGGGCCGATCACACCGCCCGCCCCTTTTGCGGTGTTCGGATTGCCGGTGCAAGCGGTGTCCATCTTCATCGATCCGAGCGGCGAACTTGGGCAGAGCTACACCGCCGATCTCGGCGCCAGCGCCGCGGCGGCGCGCACGTCGGCAAAGCTCGGCGCAAACGCCGGACGCACCACGAAGATGGGCGAACTCACCCTCTCCGAAGACAGCCCCCCGAAGCTGACGTGCACCGTGGCCGGGACCTACGACGAAAGCGACTATCAGGAAAACTGACGCCTCGCGGCATCATAGCGCGCCAAAACGGTGCATAAAAGCCCAATGGCATAAGAAGACACTGCGTAATTGATGTAGCAACCGTTATCGGGCCACCCGCCGGATAGCGGCAACGTCACACGCTTCGATATTCCTGACATCCCGCAGCACGTCGTGCAGTAGGCAGAAGCCGTTTGCCGTACTTTCTGGATGACGACACAGACTCGTGAACCAACTGGGCGAGCAGCAGAGACTACGCTCTGCGCTGCAAAGCCTTATCCACCTGCTGAACGAACTGCCTCATAGGGAGAATGGCTTCCCTAAGTTCTGCATCAAGTAGTGACATTGGGCGCACGACAGGCACGTTCTGATCGATGTAGTCAGCTAAGGCGTCGGCGTAATCGCGGTCGGCACCTACGAGATCTGGCGAATTGCTGATCCTCAGACGCTTTCGAAATATTTGGTTGAGGCGTATGACGGCCTTGGTTCCACCGGCTCTGAGCTTTTCAACGAATTCCTCTGGCGGAGGCGCTGATATGAAGAGCGGCTTGCTGTCGGCCTCTGGTATCGGTCCCTCTCCGCTGAACAGGGCGGACAACGCCTCCTCTCTCCCTCTAGTATCGATCCACTGCCGTACGGCCTCAGCCAGCTCGTCGCACTTTTCTATGACACGCTTCTCGTTTTCGTCGTAGCGGCTTGGCCAGATCTCGTAGTCGTCGCAGTCCACTATTTGGGGAACGGCAAGAAGTCCGCCCAGCCTATCTAGCACCTCAGTGGTCCAATCATCTGGAAGTTCGGTGAAGACACCTTTAGTGCTGAGAAAGTAGAGGCTGCGATAGATATTTAAAACCCGAGAAAGCCTAGGAACTGTGTCGCCATGAAGTTCGGCTCGTGCTTGATCGATCGCCCCTTGTATCTCCTCGTCAGAGCTGCTGGCATATCGGTTGATGATTTCTAGCGGGTCGTAGTAGTGCTCAGCTGGCAGTAGACCGAACTGTGCCGCTAAGGCTCTGTAGTCAACTTCATCAAGGCCATGCATATGGTTTATGAAGGCTCGCGACGCTGGCCAGTTGTGAACGGCCTGCGTCAGCTCGAGCTGCGCCAGAAGTTCGGCGAGCTTAGATATCTCATCATCTGCTTCATGCCCCTTCTGCTTCGCCACGTCATGCATGGCAAGGGCCATGCCAATTTGGTCGCTTGAAAAGACTTTTTCAGCTAGGCGGCGACTGCTCGCATCCCGGGCCAGCGCGACCGTCCAGAACAACATCGCGCTTGGTAGTGCACTCGCAAATAAACCGTCGAGCGCATCTTCCGGGAGCCTCTTGGCAAGCGACTCAAGCTCGGTGAGGAAAAGCCGAACCGAGCGCAAGTTGCTTACCCTGGCTTGCTCAATGAGGATGAGCAGCTGGGCAAGCCCCTCAAGAAGTACTTGGCGCACGCGCGGAATCGTAAATCCTTGAATTTCATTCTCACAGAACTCGCGAAGGTCAGGTGCTAAATAGACCGACTTGCCGACAATTCGCTCTTTATACTTTCCGTAGTCAGGAAAACGTTCACCAGCGCGCTCCTCATCGGCAATCAACACACAGTAGACCCCGCTACCATCGATAAGATTGACGATGAATCCGAAGATGACATTGAACGGCCCTGCGAACCGCTCAATGTCATCGATACATACCACCGTCCTGTCACGCGTTAAATCGGCCTTCCAGGTGATGTCATCCGGCTCGATCTTGGCGACACGGAGCAGTGCCTTGCCAAGAACCGAACCCATTTCCGCTACTGCCCCGGGTACCTTCAAATTAATTGACGCTTGCAGCAAAGCACGCTCGAGATCCTCTGATGTTTCAAGGCCTGCTGCCGAGATCGTGAGTGGTGTTCGATTGGCGACAGTGGAGGCGTAGCGGCTCCATCTATATGACTTGCCAACCCCCCAGGCACCTGAAATCAGAATGGCATAGCCCGGCTGAGGTTTCTGCAAATAGGTATCGAGCTGCTGCATGGAGCATTCCATTCGATCTTCGTTTAGAGATACTAGATTGGCTAGCCTGGCGCCGCTACTGCTCGCGAAATGCGTCTTCCCAGCGCTGGAACGCTGGCCGGTATGACGACGCCCATTCCTTACCGCCGAGTTCCACCGCCCCCTTTCTTCCGGGTTGCCCGCTACCGCGCGCTTCGGTCCACATACGGCCGCGACTGCAAAATCACTACCTCGTCGCCGACCACGGCCCACTCGATGTCCTGGTCCGCGCCGCCCAGCGCCTGCTTGGTGGAGGCGCCCACCCTGGCCAGCCGCGCGACGAGCGCGTCGGTGAGCACCTGGCGCGAGCCGGTGATGGGCACTTCGCGCACGCCGCCGGCGGCGCTGGCCACCAGCTGGGTGTCTTCGGCCGACCGGCTCAGCACCTGCACCGCCTTGGACCAGCTCGAGTACATCACCTGTTCGGCCTGGCGCTTGCCCTCCACCACGCGGATGCCCAGCCCGCGCTTGGCCGAAATGTAGGTGATGTGGCGGCGGGCGGCGTCGAACGGGTCGCGGGTGATCATCACGCCCGAACTGTCCGAGGGCGCGGCCAGCTGCACCAGCACCGCCATGGCCACCGCGTCCTGCTGCAGCCCGGCCGCCGTGCGCGCCTCGTAGGCCTCGAAGTTGTAGACCGACGCCCACACCGTCTGCACGGCCTTGGCCAGGGCATCGGCGCGGACCACGTTGGGCACGGTGGTGTACAGGCCGGCGCCGCTGAAGCCGGGCAGATCCTCGGAGTTGGACGAGCTGCGCACGAACACCGCACCGCCCTGCAATTGCTTGCGCCATTGGGCGTCCAGCGCGCGAACGAAGGCGGGATCGGGCGCGGCGTTGGCGATCTCGGCGCGCAGCGCCGCCAGCGCGTCGCGGCGCAGGTTCGCATCGGTGCCGAAGCCTGGGCGACGCTGCAGTTCCCGCAGACGCTGCGGAACCTGCAGCCGTTGCATCGTCGCCTGGTAGTGCGAGAACGGGATGCAGAAGCCGTCCGGCACGCGCGCGGCCGGCGGCAGCGCCGCCTTCAGCGTGCCCAGGTTGGCCGCCTTCACCCCGCAGTGGCCGCTGTCGCGCGCGCGCAGCGCCGCCAGGGGCTTGAGCGCCACCACCGTCAGGTCCGGGCGTGGCAGGTGGTGGCGCGCCACCGGCTGGGCCGCGGTGGCCGCTGGCGTCCTGGCCGGGCGCGCCAGCGGCGTCACCCGGTAGTCGTTGTGGGTGACCTCCAGCGCCACCCAGCGTCCGTCGTACGCGCGCAAGGCTTGCTGGGCATCGCGCACGTAGACGTTGGGAATGCCCCAGCCCTTGGCCAGCAGGTTGACGTGGGACAGCAGGGTGGACGGGCGCTGCGTCACCAGCCCGGCGACCGGCGCCAGGGCGATGGGCACCTTGTCCAGGACCGGGATGTCGCGCGGCGACAGCGTGCGCAGCTGCTCCTCCGAGCGCACGATGCGCAGCCGCCCTTCGGCGCGGCCGGTGTTCAACGGCAGGAACCGCTGCTCGCGCAGCAGCGCCTCCTGGCTGACGTAGGCCAGCCCCATGGCGCTGGCCAGCTGCTCGTGCTGGGTGGAGTTGGTCTTGAAGCGGATGGGGTCGCGGAACGAGGCGCGCAGCGCTTCGTCGGTCTGCCGCAGCAGGGGCGCGGTGAGCTGGTCGCCCTCCCAGAACTCGTAGGTGTAGCCGGGCAGGTCGCGCTGCCAGCTCAACGTGCCGAACAGGAATCGCCGCTGCGGGTCGCGGTACTGCGCGTTGAGCGTGGCCTTGTCCATGGCGCGCACCAGCCGCTGGCGCTTCACGAACTGCTCGTGCAGCGCATGGCGGGGGGTGTTGACGTAGTAGACGCGCGCAGCATCTTGCCGGTCGATCACGAAGATCAGGTGCGGCATTTCCAGCGCGGTGCCGGCGTTGTAGACGCGGGCGAGTTGCATGAACTGCGCGCGGCTGTCGATGCGCGACAGATAGTCCGGCCCCTCCGCCGGCGGTGCCGGGGCGGCGTCGCTGTCCCGGCGGTATTCGTAGGGCGAGGGCTTGCGTGCGGTCTGCGCCAGCGCGGACGCGGCACACCCCACCAGCAGCGCGAGCATGGCCGCCCACTGGAACGGTTGGCGCCAGGCAAGGTGCGTACGGGCTCGGTCCATGATGCCGGTGCGGGAAGTTGGGAGCGTGGATCATAAGCCAGCCCCGGCGGCTTGGATGCCGCGATGCGCTGCCGGACGTGCGGCATGGCCGCCGGAAGCATCGGGCTTTGGACGGTCGCGCTCGCGGGTGAAGGCGGCGGCCTCGAGGAATCGCCCACCGCCCCGCTGTACGGATAGCGACCTCTGGCTCCTGGCGATGTCGGCTTTTTGGCAGGAAGCGCGCATCAAGCCCGCTCCCTGGCCTGCGGAAAAGCTCAGCTCCTATGCAGGAGGATCATCTTTTCCTGCGTCATGTCGCGCATGGTGTAGGGGATGCCGCCGGTGCCGTATCCGGATTCCCTGCGGCCGGCGAAGGGCATCCAGTCGGTCCGGAAGGCGGTGGGGTCGTTGATCATCACCGCCGACGCGTCGAGGCGGTTGGCCGCGCGCATGGCGACATCGATGTCCTGGGCGAAGATGCTGGCCTGGAACGCGGTGGGCAGCGCGTTGGCGCGCGCGATCGCGTCGTCGAGCTCGCCATAGCGATAGACAGCGACCACCGGGCCGAACACCTCCTGCGTGGACATGCGTGCGTTGGCGGCCGGATCGAGCAGCACCGTCGGTTGCAGTGTCGTCTCCGACAGGCGTGTGCCGCCGGTGGCGAGCGTGGCGCCGCCCTTGACCGCCTCCTCGATCCACTCCGCGACCCGGTCGGCCTCGCGTGGCAGGATCAGCGGGCCGACCTCGGTGTCCTTGCGTGCGGGATCGCCGGTACGCAACCGTTCGACGCGCGCGACGAGCCTGTGGGTGAAGTCGTCGGCGATGTCGTTGTGGACGTAGATGCGCTGCGTCGATACGCAGACCTGGCCCGCGTGGTAGTACCCGCCCTTCACGATCGGCTCGATGATCTTGTCCAGATCGGCGCTGCGGTCCACGATGGCCGGCGCGACGCCGCCATGCTCCAGCGCCGAGCGCGCCCCATGCGCCAGCTTGGCGTGCAGCGACCAGCCGACCCGGGCCGAGCCGATGAAGCTCAGGAACGCGACGCGCCTGTCGGTCGCCAGGCGCTCGGCCAGCTCGTTGCCTTCCGGCACGAAGCTCTGGCACCAGGGCTCGGGCAGGCCGGCCTCATGGACCAGCGCAACGAACTCGAGGCAGGACAGCGGCGTGGTGCTGGCGGGCTTGACGATGACCGGGCAGCCGACGGCGATGGCCGGCGCGACCTGGTGGACGATCAGGTTCAGCGGGTGATTGAACGCCGAGATCGCCGCCACGATGCCGATGGGCTCTTTGGTGGTGAACGCCCAGCGGTTCTCCGCGGCGGCCGACAGGCCCATCGGGATTTCCCGGCCCGCGAAGTTGCGCAGTTCGTCGGCGGCGTTGTGGACGCCATCGATGGCGCGCGTGGTCTCGACGATGGCGTCGGGCAATGGCTTGCCGCCCTCGCGCGCGATCTGCATGGCGAGGTGGTCGCGTTTGCCCTCCATCAGCGCGGCCAGCCGGCGCAGGATGGCGATGCGCTGATGCGGCTTGAGCCAGCCGTCGCGATCCTTGAACACGCGTTCGGCGGCCTGCAGCTTGTGCTCCAGCGCCGCGGCATCGTCGAACCCGATCTGCGCGATGGGTGCGCGGTCGTAGGCCTGTACAACGGTCAACATCGTGGATGTCCTTGCTTGGGTGCTTGAAGGAAGCGTTGGCCGCCGTTCCCGACGCCGTCATGCGGCTCGTCGCGCAGGATCGGCGGCTTTGCGCGGTTCTCGCTTACGAGCATTCCACGTCGGGCGTCCGGTTGCGCAACTCGTCGACCAGCACGCGGGTGTTCTCGGAATAATCGATCGGCACGTCGACCAGATGGACCCCGCCGCCGGCGAAGGCGGCTTCGAGCGTGGGCACGAGCTCCTCGACCGCGGCCACCCGCGAGCCCTTCGCGCCATAGGCCTGGGCATAGCGCACGAAATCGGGATTGCCGAAGCGCATGCCGAAATCGGCGAAACCGTCGACCGCCTGCTTCCAGCGGATCATGCCGTACGCGCTGTCGTTGAGGATGACCACGACCAGGTTCAGCCCGAGCCGCACGGCCGTTTCCATCTCCTGCGAATTCATCATGAAGCCGCCGTCGCCGCAGACCGCCATGACCCGGCGTTGCGGGTGAAGCATCGCCGCCATCATCGCCGACGGCAGGCCGGCGCCCATGGTGGCCAGCGCATTGTCCAGCAGCAGCGTGTTGGCCACATGCGTGCGGTAGTTGCGCGCGAACCAGATCTTGTACATGCCGTTGTCGAGGCAGACGATGCCGTCCTCCGGCATGACCTGGCGCACGTCGTGGACGAGGCGCTGCGGCGTGACCGGGAAGCGGTCCTCCTCGGCGCGGTCGTTGAGGCGGGCGAGGATCTTCTGGCGCAGTGCGGCCATGCCTTCGTCGGCAGGCAGCCGGCCTTCGAGCCGCTCGGCGAGCGCTTCTACGGAGGCCCCGATATCGCCGATCACCTCGATGTCCGGGTGGTAGACCTGTTCGACCGTGGCGGACTGGTAACCGACATGGATGACGTTCGGCCCGCCGGCGTGCTTCATCAGGAAGGGCGGTTTCTCGACCGTGTCATGGCCGATGGCGACGATCACGTCGGCGCGCGCGACGGCCTCGTGGACATAGTCGCCCTCGGACAGCGCGGCGGTGCCCATGTAGAGGTTGGATCCGCCGGTGACCGCGCCCTTGCCCATCTGCGTGTTGAAGAACGGCAGCCGGGTACGCGCCACGAAGGCCGACAGCGCCTCGGCCAGCCAAGGCCGGCTTCCCGCCGCGCCTATCATCACCAACGGCCGCTTGGCGGCGAGGATCGCCTGCGCCGCCCGGTCGAGCGCGTCGGGGTGGGCCAGGGGGCGCTCGATCGGATGGACCGGAACGACGGGGACGTCCTCCACCTCCTCGGCCGCGACGTCCTCCGGCAGTTCGAGATGCACCGGACCCGGCCGCTCCTCCATGGCGACGCGGAACGCGTCCCTCACCATCGCGGGGATGGCCGCCGCGCTGACGATCTGGCGCGTCATCTTGGTCAGCGGCTTCATCGAAGCGACGATATCCACGATCTGGAAGCGGGCCTGCCTGGCGCTCATCACCGCTTTCTGGCCGGTGATGAGGATCATCGGCATGGCGCCGAGATGGGCGTAGGCCGCGCCCGTCGAGAAATTCAGGGCACCCGGGCCCAGCGTGGCGAGGCAGACGCCGGGCCTGCCCGTGAGCCTGCCGTGCGTGGCGGCCATGAAGGCGGCGGCTTGTTCATGGCGGGTCAGCACAAGTTCGATGCGCGAGGTCCGAAGCGACTCCAGAAAGTCGAGGTTCTCCTCGCCCGGGACGCCAAAAATACGGTCCACGCCCTCGTTCTCGAGCGCCTGGACCAACAAGTCAGAGCCCTTGCGCATTGTTCGGATCCTCATGGCGGAGCACTGGACAGGAATGGACAGCACTGGACGAACGTCGTTCGCGGCGAGTCTAGCAAGCGATGCGTTAACGACGCAGGGCTGGCTCTGCCGGGGAACGTGTCAACGTGTCAGCGATGGCCCCGGGTTCGTGCAGCAGCGCGGGAAGGGCTGGAGTGGCAGGAAGCGGACATTGGCTTCCTGCGCGGAGGGAGGCGGGAACCGAGCTTGGGAGGGCTGCCAAGCCCTTTCCGCGGGGTAGATAGAGGCGTGCCTTGGAAAGCGCCCGCTCTCCGCCAGACCTGCGGCTTCCCTCGTCGCGACTGAAGTCGCTCCCACAGGGGGCTTGCGGTGGGCCGGCCAGGTGCACTGTAGGAGCGGCTTCAGCCGCGACCGCATCTGCATTCCCACCGCTGCGCTGGTCGCGGTTGAAACCGCTCCTACAGGAGAGTCGAAACCGCTCCTGCAGGAGACTTGCGATTG
>NZ_JAFIWC010000048.1 GCF_017163755.1 Xanthomonas sp. | reverse complement strand
GTTTCCGTCGTAGCGAGCCGCCCATTATAGCGGACTTTTTCTTTCCGTCAACACCTCGTTTCCGAGGCCCTGACGCCAGTCCAACCCAAAACCCGAAGGCTTTCCGCTGAACCGAGCCGCCCATCATAGCGGCTTTTCTGTTGCCGTCAATACCCTGTGTTATCAGGGGTTTGACGCTGCTTCTTCAGAAAGTGCCCGAAGGCTTTTCGTCGAAGCGAGCCGGCCATGTTAGCCGATTTTTTCACGCCGTCAACACCCGATTCTCAGTAGGCGTTTCCGGTACCACTGGCGCTTCCGCGGCCCGAAAGCCGCCGCTTGCCGAGCGGGCCGCGCAGTCTAACGGCCCTGCGCGATTCGTCAACGGTTTTTTTGCAGAGAGCCCGTCCGGCCGCGGGGCCGCGGCCGGCAGCCAGTCAGCCGGCATGCGGCATCGACGCGACCGCACCGCTCCCGGCCCCCAGCGATGCAGCGCATTGGCCGACAATGGGGGCCCCACATGCGAAGGATCCTCGTGCGATGCCCGATGCCGCCGGCCGTTCCCCCTGGCGCGATGCCTCCCTCTCGGCCCTGGTCGCCGGCTTCGTCACCGTCTTGGTGGGTTTCGCCAGTTCGGCGGTGATCGTGTTCCAGGCGGCGCGCACGCTGGGCGCGTCGCAGGCGGAGATCGCGTCGTGGATGTGGGCGCTCGGCCTGGGCATGGGCGTCACCTGCATCGGCCTGTCGCTGCGCTACCGCATGCCGGTGGTGACCGCATGGTCCACGCCGGGCGCGGCCATGCTGATCAGCAGCGGCGGCGGCCTGCCGCTGTCCGACGCCATCGGCGCCTTCGTGCTGGCCGCGCTGCTCGGCACCGCCGCCGGGTTCTCCGGCGTGTTCGAGCGGATGATCCGGCGCATCCCGGTGTCGCTGGCCTCGGCGATGCTGGCCGGCGTGCTGCTGCGCTTCGGCCTGGACGTGTTCGTGGCGATGCAGACGCGGCTGGGCATGGCCTTGGCGATGTTCGCCGTGTACCTGGCCGGGCGCCGCGCATTTCCGCGCTACGCGGTGATCGCCACGCTGGCGGTGGGCATCGCGATCGCCGCCGGCAGTGGCGCGCTGCACTTCGATCCGGCGCAACTGACCTGGGCGCGCCCGCTGTTCACCTGGCCCACGCTGTCCTGGCAGGCCGTGGTCGGCATCGCGCTGCCGCTGTTCGTGGTGACGATGGCCTCGCAGAACCTGCCAGGCGTCGCGGTGATCCGCGCCTCCGGCTATGCGGTGCCGGTCTCGCCGGCGATCGGCTGGATCGGGGTGGTCAACACGCTGCTGGCGCCGTTCGGCGCCTATGGGCTGAACCTGGCCGCGATCACTGCGGCGATCTGCATGGGCCGCGAGGCGCACGAGGATCCGGCGCGCCGCTACATGGCCTCGGTGTTCGCCGGCGCGTTCTACGTGCTGATCGGGCTGTTCGGCGCGACCGTGGCGGCGGTGTTCGCCGCGTTTCCCAAGGAACTGGTGATGGCGATCGCCGGCATCGCGCTGTTCGGCACCATCGGCAACAGCCTGGCGATGGCGCTGAAGGAGGAAGGCGACCGCGAACCGGCGCTGATCACCTTCCTGGTCACCGCGTCCGGGCTGACCCTGGCCGGCATCGGTTCGGCGTTCTGGGGACTGCTGGCCGGCACCGCCACCTGGCTGCTGTGGCGGCGCACGCGCTGAGCGGGCGATCCGCATTGGCTCAACGCGGATCGCGCAACTGCAACAGCCAGTGGGTCGGCGTCCCCGACGGCCGCGGCAGCGGCTCGAAGTCGAACTGGCGGTAGATCGGCGCCGCGGCGTTGACCCGTAGCGGCAGGCTGCCGTACGCGGCGCGGCCCTGCCGCAGCAACGCGTCGATGCGCTGGACATCCGCGATCGCCGCGCTGGCGTCGTACACCTGCGCCAGTTCGCGCCCGAGCAGGTCGGCGACCTCGTAGCCGGTCAATGCGGCGAAGGCGTCGTTGACGAACACCAGCCGGCTGGGCAGGCCGTCGCTGCGCCCGCGCTCGACGATCGCCACCGCTTCGCGCAGCCGCGACAGCGAGGCTTCGAGCAGCGCGAAGTCCTGCTGGACGCGCTTGCGCTCCATCAGCTCGATCAGCACCCGCAGGTTGCGCGCCGATTCCAGGCTCAGCGGCGACCACGGCCGCGCGCGGCCGCGCACGGTTTCCTGCCACAGGTCGAAGCTCTTGCGCGGGGACAGGCGCGAGTTGGGGATGTCCTGCAGCTTGGACAGCTGCGGGTTGCCGGCCCAGTGCACCGTGCGCACCTGCTCGCGGCGCGTCCACAGCAGCGCGCTGCGCGCCTGCGGCATCAACGGCACGAAGATGAAACCGGCGGCCAGCGGCGCCAGGTCGGCCAGTTCGGGAAAGGTCTCGCCGATCTGTTCGGTATGCAGCGCGCCGACCGCGTCCTGGTTCAGCGCCTCGTGGTGGCTGGCTTCGATCTGCGCGCGGATCCGCTCCAGCTCCGCGACCGACGGCAGCGTGCCGTGGCGGGTGACCTGCCCGCCATGGAACACCGCCACGCCGTCGGCATCGACCACGTCCAGCAGGTCCGAGGCCATGTCGTCGAGCATGTCGGCGGTCAGCGTGTCGGCTTCGTTGAAGTTGGTGATCAGCTTCTCGCGCACGGTCAGCAGCACCGACTCCAGGCGCGCGCGCGCCACCGCGGTCAGCGCGCCGATGCGCCCGGCCAGCGCGCGGCTCACCGTGTCGGCCACGTCGCGCATCTCGTGGTTGCTGAAATAGGGACTGTAGTGATGGCAGGCGATCAGCCCCCACAGCGCGTCGTTGACCACGATCGAGGACACCAGCGTGGCGGTGACGCCCATGTTGGCCAGGTATTCCAGATGCACCGGCGAGACGCTGCGCAGGCTGACGTCGCTCAGGTCCACCGGCGCGCCCAGGCGCGGGTGCAGCGGCGGCTCGATCGGCGCCGGCGTGTAGCCGACATCGGCGATCTGGCGCACGCGGTTGCGCAGGTACAGCGCGCGCGCCTGCGCCGGGATGTCGCTGGCCGGATAGTGCAGGCCCAGGTACGCCTCCAGTTCCGGGTTGCGCGCCTCGGCGATGATGTCGCCGTTCCACTCGTCGTCGAAGCGGTAGATCATCACCCGGTCGTAGCCGATCAGCGTGCGCAGGTTCTTGGCGGCGCGCTGGCAGGCGTCGTCGATGCTGGTGTCGGTCTCCAGGCGGCGCAGCAGCGGCAGCGCGTCGCGCAGGCTGACGTCGGTCAGCGGCGCGTCGCGCGGTTCCAGTTCCAGCAGCCATTGCTGCGGATACAGGTGCCAGGCGCCGACCCAGCGCCGCGGCGGCGGCGCGCTGCGCTGCGGGAACGTCACCTCGACGTATTGCCGGTGCTGCAGTTCGGCCTCGCGGGGCGCGGGGGCGTCCATGCGCAGCACTGCGTCGTAGCGCTGCCCCAGCAGCGCCGCCATCGGCACGCCGAGCAGGTCCGCCGCGGTGACGCTGGCCTGCACGATGCGCCCGTCGGCCGGCTCCACCACCAGCAGCGCGCCATAGGGCTGGATGGAACCGGGAATGTGGATCGGTTCGCGGGCGCAGGCGTCCAGGTCCAGGGGCACGGCAGGGTCGCTCATGCGGCGGTCTCCAGGGCAAGATGGGTATGGAAGTGCGCGAACATGGCGCGCGCGCCGTCGACCGCCGCCTGGCGCTGCGATGCGCCGGGCAGCGCGCGCTCCAGACGTTGCTGGAAGCGCCGCCACGACGCGGTGTCGGCATGGCCGAGTTCGAAATAGCTCAGCGCCGGCGCCAGTTCGGCCAGCACCGCGCGCAGCTGCCGCGCGATCACCCGCCCGCCCAGTCGCGAGCCTTCGATGACGTACAGCATGCCCCAGCGGTGCGCGGGATCGGGCGCGTCCGGCGCCGCCTGGGCGGGCGCGGGCGCAGCCCGCAGCGCGGCCAGGTCGCGCGCCAGCAACGGCGTGCGCGGCAGGTAGTGCCAGTCCCCATCGGCCAACGTCGCCAGCCACGCGGCGTGCTGCCGCTCCCAGCCCGCCAGCACGCGGTGATGGCGGCGCAGCACGTCCACGTATTGCGCCGCGGACACGCGGCCCTGGGCCAGCAGGCGCATCGCCGGCAACTGCTCGACGGCCTGGTGCTGATCGTGGGTGGCCTCGCGCAGCAGGCGCGAGACGGGTGGCGCGGCGGAGCCGGCGGTGGACGACGTCATCGAATCGAAAGCTTTTCCGCGCGGCGCGAGCGGCCGCGGCGAGGCCAATGGCCCGACAGCGTAGCAATGCCGGCCAGCCGGGACCAGCCGGCCGCATCCCGGTGCCCGCAGGCAGATGAACCGCTCAGTTCGACGCCGGCGGCACGACGACGACCGTGGCCGCGGTCGCCGGCAACCGCGCGCGGCGCCAGGCGACCAGCCAGCCGGCCGCGAGCAGGAGCGCCGCCAGCAGCCACGGCGCGCCAGGCAGATGCGCCGGCGCGTCGGCGCCGATGAACAGCGCGAACACCCAGGCGTACATCAGCGGTCCGACGATGCCGGCCAGGCTGACCAGGCTCATCAACGCGCCCTGCACGCGGCCCTGCGCGTCGGCGCCGACATGGCGGGTGACGATCGCCTGCGCCGCCGGCCCGGCCACCGCCCACAGCGCGCTGATCGGCACGCCGATCAGGAACAGCGCGCCGCTGCCGGCCAATCCGTAGACCACGAAGCCGACCACGCCGCAGCCGAGCCCGAACAGCAACGCCCCGCGTTCGCCCAGCCGGCGCACCAGCCGCCCGACCAGCAGCGCATTGACGACGATGCTGCACACCCCGACCAGCGACAGCACCCAGCTGACCTCCTTCGGCCCCCAGCGGTATAGGTATTCGGCGAACAGCACGAAGATGCTCGGATAGACGTAGTGCGCCAGGTTGGCCAGGAAGATCACCGCGGCCAGCCCGAACACCTGCGGATAGCGCCGCAACAGCTGCAGCGCGCCGAACGGGTTGGCGTGCGCCCAGTCGAAGCGCGCGGTGCGCTGGTCCGCCGGCAGCGACTCGGGCAGCACCAGCCAGCCGTAGAGGAAATTGAGCAGCGCCAGCGCCGCGGCGAACCAGAACGGCGCGCGCAGGTGCACCTCGCCGAGCCAGCCGCCGATCAGCGGCCCGACCACGAAGCCCAGCCCGAACGCCGCGCCCATCAGGCCGTAGGCCTGCGCGCGCTTGTCCGGCGGGGTGACGTCGGCGATATAGGCGTTGGCGGTGGTGAAGCTGGCCGAGAACACGCCGGAGAAGATCCGCGCGATCAACAGCAGCGGCAGGCTGTTGGCCACCGCCATCAGCACGAAGTCCACGCCCAGCCCCAGGCACGACAGCAGGATCACCGGGCGCCGCCCGAACCGGTCGGACAAGGCGCCCTGGATCGGCGAGCAGACGAACTGGATCGCCGCGAACAGGAAGCCGAACCAGCCGACCCACTTGGCCGCCGCGGCGAAGTCGCCGCCGGTGAACTGGCGCACCAGCCCGGGCAGCACCGGGATGATCACGCCGAAGGACAGCACGTCGATCAGCAGGGTGACGAAGATGAAGGCCAGCGCGGCGCGGCGCGCGGCAGGGGGCGAGGAATTCACGGCAGGTCTCCCGACGGACGCCGCAGTGTACTGGCGCAGGGCGGGTTTCGGAGGCGGCCGGCGGCGGCGCGGCGTGGGCCCCGGCTGGCGAGCGGCCGGGTCGGGCCCGGAGGCGTGCGGTCGGGGCTGAAGCCCCTCCTACAGGGGAATTCGTCGGACCGCCTGCGACCCGTCGGCTGCGAGCGGGCTTGGGTGGGAGCGACGTCGGTCGCGATGCAAACGGTGGTGGTGGCGCCGCTGCGCGCGCCAGGTGTCTGGGGACCGAAGCCTTCTTACGTCGGAGTTCGTCCGACAGCGTGCAGCAGGCTGGCGACGATTCGGGCTTTGCTGAGAGCGACTTCAGTGGCGATGCACGAAGTGTGCAGTGATCCAGCTTCGCAAGCGGGTGCCGGGGCTGAAACTTCTCCTACGTCGGAGTTCGCCCCGGCATCCTGCAGCAGGTCGGCCGCGATCCAGGCCTTTGTGGGAGCGACTTCAGTCGCGACGCGCGAAGCGGTGGCGGTGGTCCGGCTTCGCGAGCGGGTGCCAGGGCTCAAGTCCCTCCTGCACGGAGCATGGCCTGCGACGGGACCGGCCGGCGATGCGTGCCTGCGCCGCGCACCGGCCGGCTGCGCGGCCTGCCGGTGCCGTTACAGCGGCGCCACCGCGATGGTCTGCTGCAGCACGTGGCGCGCGCCCGGTGCCAGTTCGACCACGTCCGGGCCGGCGTTGGCCGCCTCCAGGCAGACGAAGTCGCGCCAGCCGGCGCCGACGTCGGCCATCTTCTGCGCGCCGGCTTCGCCGGGATTCCACGCCACCAGGGTCTGGCTGCCGGCGGTGGCGATGTCGATGCGGCGCTTCAGGCCGGGGTCGACCAGCGCGTAGCGGCCGCCGGCGCCGGTGTAGATGCGGTCGCTGCGCCCGGGATCGCGCGGGTCGCGCAGGCTCCAGTCGCCGTGTTGCCGGTGCGCGGTGGCATAGCCTTCGAACTTGTCCAGGTAGTCCAGTCCGTCCAGGCCCTGCACGTGCACCTGGGTCGCGTCGGCGACGCGGAAGTAGTTGTGCAGCGCCTGGGTGAAGCGCACCGGTTGGCTGCCGCTGTTGTCGGTGATCAGGCGCTGCTCCAGCGTCGCGCCGATGCGCAGTTCCATGCGCAGGCGCAGCCCGAGTTCGGCGAACTCCGGCGGCGCCAGGGTCAGCCGCACGCTGCCGTCGGCATCGCGGCCCGCATCCAGCAGCTGCCACGGCACGGTGCGCACGAAACCGTGAGCGGGCACGTCCTCGCGCTGGTCCTGGCGGCCGAAGTACGGCCAGCACACCGGGGTGCCGCCGCGGATCGGGGTCGGCGCCGGTTGCGCGGTCGGCGACAGCCACATCACGTCCTGCCCGCCCTTGGGCACGAACGACAGCAGCTGGCCGCCGAACAGGCTGATCGCCGCGGTGGCGTGCGGGGTGTCCACCAGCAGCGACGGATAGCCGTGGAAATCGCCTGTGCTCAGGCCGGGGATGTCGGACATCGGGATCTTGCTCCGTAGCGCGGGGGATTGGACGAATGCGGGATAGCGCGCCGGCACGCGAAAGGCCGTGGCAGGCTTGTCGCCGAAGGCCGGTTTCGCCGCGGGTGCGGGTTGCGATGGCGATGCCGGTAGCTGCGATGCCGGCGCCGGCGTGGCGGGCGCGGGGCCGCCTTGCGCCTGCCGGCGCAATGCATCGAGGATGCGCTGCCCGGCGCGGCCGTCGGCCGGCTGCAGGCCCAGGCGCTGCTGCTCGGCCTGGATCGCGCGGCGGCTGGCGCTGCCGATCATGCCGTCGGCCTGACCGATGTCGTGGCCGCGCGCCAGCAGCAACGTCTGCAGTTCGCGGCGCTCGGGCCGGCCCAGGCCGGGATCGTCGGTCGGCCACGCCGCGACCAGGCCGGGCTTGCCGCGCAGCTGGTCGGACAGCAACGCGATCGCCAGCGCGTAGCTTTCCGCGGCGTTGTAGGCGTAGATCGCGTCGTAGTTGCGGAACACCAGGAACGCCGGGCCGTTGACGCCGGCCGGGACCAGCACCGCCGCCGGGGCGTCGGCCGCCAGCGCGGGCAGCGCGATCGCGCTGCCGTCGGTCGCGGTCAGGCCGCGCGCGCGCCAGTCGGCCAGCGGACGGCGCTGGGTGCGCCCGGCCAGCGCCGGATCGAACCCGGCCGGCAGCTTCACCTCCATCCCCCATGGCTGCCCGTTCTGCCAGCCGGCCCGCTTCAGGTAGTTGGCGGTGGAGGCCAGCGCGTCGGGAATGCTCGCGACCAGGTCGCGGCGGCCGTCGCCATCGCCGTCGACGGCGATGCGCGCGTAGGTGCTGGGCATGAACTGGGTATGGCCGAAGGCGCCGGCCCACGAGCCGGCCAGGCCGTCGGGCTGCAGGTCGCCGGCCTGCAGCAGCTTGAGCAGGGCGAACAGCTCGCCGCGGAAGAACGGCTGGCGGCGGCCGTTGCACGACAGCGTCAGCAGCGACACCAGCAGCGGCCGCTTGCCGGAGACGCGGCCGTAGTCGCTCTCCACGCCCCACACCGCGACCACGGTCTGCGCGTCCACGCCATACTGTTGCGCCACCCGCGCGAGCAGGTCGCGGTGCGTGGCCAGCATCGCGCGGCCATCGGCGACGCGCTGCGTGTCCACCAGCCCGGCCAGGTAGTCCCAGATCGGCGTGGTGAACTCCGGCTGCGCGTCGAGCAGCGGCAGCACGCTCAGGTCCGGCTGCAGGCCGGCGGTGAAGCGGTCGAACGCGCTGGCCGCGACACCGGTCTTGGCCGCGGCGTCACGCAGCGTGGACAGGCAGCCGACGAACGCCGGGTCGGGCGCTGCGGGGGGCGCGGCCGGCGCGGGCAGGCCCTGCGCGGCGACGCAGGGCGCGGCCAGCAGCAGGGCCCAGGCGAAACGCTTCATCGAACTTCCTCGCCGACAGCAGGCCGGACATCATAAACAAACGTGCGCAGCGCGCTGCTCACGCGGCCGCGGTGGAGGCTGCGGCGGCTTGGTCGGCCAGGGTTGGCATGGCGCGGCTGGCCGCGGCGTTGGCATCTTGCAGGAGCGACGCCAGTCGCGACGGGCGTTACCGGGAGGGCCCGTCGCGACTGAAGTCGCTCCCACAGGCAGGGCGGCGGCGATAGGGGCCGGTCCGGTTGTGGGTCGTGGTTCAAGCGGCTGCTGCATCGGCCGGCGGCGCCAAACCTGATGCCGCGCCGCGCGTCAGTCCAGCGCGTCCAGGTAGTACCAGTGGCCGTGCTCGCGGACGAAGCGGCTGTGCTCGGTCATGCGCACGGCGCTGCCGCCGCCGATGCGGTAGCGCGCCAGGAACACGACCTCGGCCGTGTCGGCGCCGGTGGCCAGCACCCGTTGCACGGTCAGGCCCAGCCAGGTCGTGCGCGTGTCCAGTTGCAGTTCGGCCGGCCGGGTGGACGCGTGCCAGCTGGCGCGCAGGTAATCGGCATCGCCGCGCACGTAGGCGCTGTAGCGCGAGCGCATCAGCGCTTCGGCATCGGGCGCGGCAGCGCCGGCGTGGTAGAGCCCGCAGCACCGCGCGTACTCGCGCGGGCGACCACAGGGGCATGGATCGGCGAGGCGTGGGGCGGACGGAGGCATGCGCCGATTGTGCCGGCTGCGGCGGCGCGGCGCACGCCGGCGCTGCCGTGCGCGTCCGCCCCCGGCTATGCTTGCGCGCCCCCCCTCGCCCGGAGCGCCGCCTTGCTGGAGCTGATCCCGACCGAACTGCCGTGGCTGCTGTGCATCGCCTTCGTCGCCGGGCTGGTGGACGCGGCGGTGGGCGGCGGCGGCCTGATCCAGTTGCCGGGGCTGTTCGCGACGCTGCCGCAGCAGGCGCCGGCGGTGCTGCTGGGCACCAACAAGTTCAGCGCGATGGCCGGCACCGGCGCGTCGGCCTGGCGCTATGCGCGCAACGTGCGCTTCCCGTGGCGGCCGGTGCTGTACGCCACGGCGGCGGCGTTCGCGTTCTCCTTCCTCGGCGCCACCGCGGTCAGCCTGCTGCCGAAACAGGCGGTGCGGCCGCTGATCCTGATCCTGCTGATCGCGATGCTGGCCTATACGTTGGTCAAGAAGGACTTCGGCGCGCTGCACCGGCCGCGCCAGATCGGCCACCGCGAACTGGCCATCGCGCTGGCGATGGGCGCGGCGATCGGCTTCTACGACGGCTTCTTCGGGCCCGGTACCGGCAGCTTCCTGATCTTCCTGTTCATCCGCTTCTTCGGCCTGGATTTCCTGCGCGCCTCGGCCGCCTCCAAGGTGGTCAACCTGGCCACCAACCTGGCCGCGCTGTGCTTCTTCGTGCCCAGCGGACAGGTGCTGCTGGCGGTGGCGGTGCCGATGGCCGCGGCCAACGTCGTCGGCGCGGTGGCCGGCACGCGGCTGGCGCTGCGCGGCGGCACGCCGCTGATCCGGCAATTGTTCCTGGTGCTGGTGGTGGTGCTGATCGGCAAGATGGGCTGGGATCTGCTGCGCTGAGCGCAGTGCTTGCGTGCGCTATCCGGCCAGCGCGGCGCGGATGCGCGGCCACGCGTAGTCCCAGGCGATGCGCTCCTGCTCCAGACGCAGCGCTGGACCGAAGCGGCCGCTGCGCAGATCTGCGTACAAGGCCTGCTCGGCGGCGCTCAGCGCGTCCAGCCGCTGCGCGCGATGCTGGCGGCGCTCGTGTCCCCACAGCTCGGACGGCGTATCGCGCAAGGTGGCTTCGTCCATCAGCAGCGCGACCGTCTGCGGCGCGTGCCGGCGCAGGCGATGCAGGATCGCCAGGCCATGGGTGTCGATGTCGCCCCAGTAGTACAGCGGCAATGCCTGCAGCCAGTCGATGGCGCGCACGTAGTCCACCGCGTAACCGCGCGCCATCAGCAGCAGCGTACCGGGCAGGTCCTCGCAGGCCAGGCCGGTCTCGCGGTTCTCCACGATCAGCACCTGCCGCACCGGCAACTGCAGCGCGGCGATCTGCGCGATCGGCGCCTGCACGTCCTCCAGCCCGCCGAGCCGCGCGCGCAGGTCTGGATCGAGCAGCCGCAGGCGTACCCGGTCCGGCGCGCGGCGCAGTCCGGACAGGCTGTCGAAGCTGCGCGGTGCGGCGATGCCGCGCAGCCCGGCCAGCCAATCGGCGACGACTCCGCGGTGCGGCTCGATCCATTTGCTGTCGATGCCGGCGATCGGCAACTGGCGCAGGAACAGGCCGCTGTCCGGATGTGCGTGCAGCCAATCGACCACCGCGAGCAGGCGCAGGAACTCGGGCTCCGGCGCATCGGCGAGCAGGTCGAACTGTCTGCGCAGGCGCGCGGCCAGGCCGGCTGCGTGCGGCCAACGCGCCAGGAGAACGGCGCAGCGCTGGCGTGCGCGCTGCCAGCGCGGCTGCTCGCCCAGCGCCAGCGCGGCCTCGTCGGCGCTCACCTGCCAGGCATATGGCAGGCGTTGCGGGCCGAGTTGCGGCCATTTGACCTCGCGCGGTTCCACCTGTCCTGGCAACGACGTGTCGCGCCAGGCTCGCAGCCAAGCCCCGAACGCATCGAATTCGGCGCTGGCCTGGGCCTGGGTCGGCATGCGCAGCGCGACCGGTTGCGGCGCAGCCTCGCCCAGCAGCCAGGCGCCGCGGTGCAGCCGCCATTGCCCGCGCAGCGCAGCCAGCGCGCCATCGGGCAGCAACATCGCGTTAGCGCGCGCCATCCACGTCAGGCCTTCGGCTTGGGCTTGGGCTTGGATAGCGTGCGCTGCGGCGTGGATGCCATGGCGGCGGCATCGGAAACCGCAGGGCCAGCAACAGCGCTGCGCACGACCGCCACGGCACCCGTGCGCAGCCGCTGCGGCGCCGACTTCGCCTGCTCCGCTTCCGGCGCTTCCGGCTCGTCTGGTGCTGCCTCGGTGGCATCCGCCGCGTTCGCGCCACGCGAGCGCTCGGGCAGTTTGAGCCGGCGCGCCTGCTCGTCGTATTCGATCAGCAGCACGCCCGAATCGTGGCGACCGCTGATCTCGACGAAGCAGGCGCCGCCGATGAACGGCTCCAGCGTCATCACCGATTTCAGCGGCGTGGCCACCACCATCTGGAAACCGAAGTTCTCGAAGATGTTCATCGCCAGCGCGGTGAACTCGTTGTCGGCCTTGTCGAAGGCTTCGTCCAGCACCACCGCGCAGTAACGCGGCAGTTCGCCGTCCTCGCCGCCGAGCTGGTAGCGCAGCGCCGCGGCCAGGCAGGTGGTGGCCAGCTTCTGCCGCTGGCCGCCGGACTTGCCGGCGCCGCTGCGGTAGATCTCCACCTGCTGGCGGGTGGCGGCATCGAGCTCGACGCCGACGAACTCCACGTGCAGGCGCACGTCCAGCACCAGCTCGCGCCAGCGCTTGTCCTCGCCGTCCTGCGAGCCGAGCCGGCGCACCAGTTCCCGCAACACCGCGAACTGTTGTTCGGCCAGTTCGCGCTGCTCGGTCTGGTGGTGGCCGAGTACGTCGCGCAGGCGCTGGTGGAACTCGATCACTTCCGGCAAGCGGCGGTCGCCCAGTTCGATGGTCAGCAAGGTGCCGCGGTTGAACGGCACCTGCTCCAGGCTGGCGTTGACCTCGTCCAGGCGCTGGGCGATGGACTTGCGCGCCTCGGCGGTATGCCGCTGCAAGGCCAGCAGGTTGTTCTTGCTCTGGCTCTGCAACAGCTCGAAGAAGCGCGCCTCGTGCTGCGGCAGGCCGTCGCGTTCCAGGCGCTGCAGGCGCGCGAGGAAATCCTCGGCACTGTCCACGCTGACGGTGAAATCGCCGCTGTCTTCGGGCCAGGCACGGCAGTAGCGCTTGAAGCACTCCAGCAGCAACTGCTCGATGCGGTTCTGCGCGGTAAGCGATTCGGTGCGCTGCTCCTCCAGCACCTTGGTGATTTCGCGGAAATGCGCGTCCAGGTTTTCCAGGCTCAGCACACCCAGACCGTGCACACGTTCGCCCAGGCCGCGCTCCTGCAGCGGTGTGAGCGTGCGTGCGCCGGCATCGGCACATCCGATCCTGAGCTTCTCCCAGCGTTCGCGCTCGCCCTCCAACTTCGCGCGCTCCTTGCGCACGCCCTCATAGGTGCGCTCGGCCTGTTCGACGTTGCCGCGCGCCAAGTCGATCGCCTCGCCCAATGCACGCAAATTGGCGTCGCCCTCGCGCAACTGGCGCAGCGCCGTGGCGATGTCGCCCAGGCGCTGCAGCGGCGCGGCCACGTCGATCTCGTCCCAGGCCAGGTTGGCCAGCGTGTGCTGGGCCAAGCGCCGCGCGCCATCGCGCTCGCGGCGCGCGCGCAATGCGGCCACGTCGGCGTCGCAGGCGGCGATGCGCTGCGCCAGCGCCAGGCCCTCTTCTTCGAACAAGGCCAGCTTGTCGCGGTTGTCGAAGCCCAGCAACCAGCGCCGTCGATCGTTGACCGCATGGCGGTCGTCCTTCTCGTAGCGCTCGCCCGGATGCTTGACCTGGCCTTCGCGGGTGATCGCGCGCTCGGCATGGCGCAGCGCCTTGGCGCTGTCCACGCAGTCGTAGTCGAAGCGCTTGCCCAGCTCGCGGCGCAGCCAGCCGGCGAAGGCGTGCTCGCGCAGTTCCAGCTTGTGCAGCAGCGAGGCGGCCGCCGGTGCGCGCCCGGGCAAGGCGTGCTCGTTGTCGCGCACCCGGTAGTAGACCAGGCGGATGCCCAGATGGGTGCGGTTGACCCAATCGGCCACCTCGGCGTAATGGCGCTCGTCCACCAGCAGCGATTGCGCGAAGCCGTGCAGCACGCGCTCGATGGCGCCGCGCCAGTCGGACTGCTCGCCGCGTACCTGCAGCAGTTCGCCGACGAACGGCAAGGCGGCCTCGGGCACGCCGGTGTCGGCGCTCAGGCGCGCGCGCAACGCCTGCATCGGTGCCGGGATATTGGACGGGTTGCGCTTGAGCGCCTCGATCTCGGCGCGCACCTCGGCGAAACGCTTGGCGTCCTCGGCCTTGCCGGCGATGCGTTGGCCGATCGCCTCGTCCAGTTCGGCTGCCGCGCGCGTGGCATCCTCCAGCGCCGCGCGCGCCTGCGCCGCCTGTTCGGCGAAGCCCTGCGCGCTACCGGCCAACACCTGCTCCAGCTGGCGGCAAGCCTGCTCGGCCTGGGCGCGCTTGCCAGTGCGGCGGTCGCGCTCGGCTTCCTGCTGGCCACGCTCGCGCTCCAACGCGTCGATGCGCTCGCCGCCCTGCGCGCGGCGCTGCGCTTCCAGGTCGTCCAGGCGCCGCTGATGGTTCTCCAGCGCGGCGCGGCGTTGCCCCTCCTCGCCGGCCAGGCCGCGGTCCTGGGTATCCAGTTCCTGCAGCCGCGCATCCAGCAACGCCAGGCGGCGCTGCTCACGGTAGCTGTCGATGCCGAGCTTGAGTTCGTCAAGTTCGCTGCGCTGGCGGCGCACCGCCATCAGCTCGGCATGGTGCGCGCGCGCCGGCAGCAGGGTTTCGACCTGGCGGCGCGCGGTCACCACCGCCTGATGCGCGCCGTCGAGTTCGGCGAAGTCGCCGACCAGGCGCTCGGCGGCATCGAAGGTCTTCGGCTCTTCGAGCATGAAGCCACGCAGGAAGGCGTTGAGATCGCCGAGATTCTTCGCGGACTGGGTCTTGTGCAGCAGCCGCAGCGCCATCTCGTTACCGATCCCGAGCTGGTGGCGGAAGCGTTCGGCATAGCCGGCGAAACTGTCGAAATGGTGCACGTCGTGCAGGCGCTGCTTGAGCTTGCGCAGGTCCAGGTCGAAGCCGTCCAGGTCAGCGGCGATGTCGAACGCGCGCTCGGCCACCATGTAGTGCTTGCGCACGTCGGCCGCGGCGGTGCCGTTGCCGGCGATCCAGAACAGCCGCACCAGGCTGACCACGCGGTCCTCGCCGTCGCGGTACTCCAGCACCAGCGCGGTCCAAGTCGCGCCCTTGCGCAGGTACTGGGTAGCGATCTCGCCCGATTCGCTGTCCTGCTGGTCGGCCCAGGCGCCGCGTACGTAGGACACCAGGTTGCGGTCGCGGCCGCTGCGTTCGGCCTCGCGTGCGGCGGCGTTGAAATCGACGATGCTCGGCGGGGTCAGCAAGGCCGACATCGCATCGAGCAGAGTCGACTTGCCCGACCCGGAGCGGCCGACGAACAGGAAGCCGCGCGCGGCGATCGGGATCTCGGTCAGGCCGGAAAATGTGCCCCAGTTGTGCACCTGCAGGCGGCGCATGCGGAACTGCTGGAGGCGCGAATCGGGAAGATCGCCGGAGAACAAGCCAGGCGTGGAAGCGGAGGATTTCATCTGCACAGTCTAGGGACGGGGACGCGCGGAACCAAGCCGACGCGTGCGCTGCGGCGCCAGGGCCTGTTAACGCGATCGGGATGGGCCACGTTGTCATGTCCGGCGTCCAGGCAGCCGTGCGTGGCGCCGCGGCAGGCTGGCCGCCTGTCCAAGCCGCGCGCGGCCGCCTGGGCGCCAGACATGGCAACCCGAAGGGCCGTGCTTGGGCGCGCACGGGGCGGCGTCATCGCTCGGTCCGGTCGCTTATAGGCATAAGCTCCCTCGCTCTTCCTTGCCCCGCACGCGCCCAAGCACGGCGTCGCCTATCCCGATCGCGTTAACAGGCCCTAGGCGTCCTGCGCCGGCTCGGCATCGTCCTCGCCGCTGCCCGGGCCTTCGCGCAGTTGGCGGTACACTTGCGCCAGCGCGGCCACGTCCTCGGCCGAGAACAGCAGCTTGAGCGCCGGGGAAACTTCGTATCGCTCGTCCTCGCCGCGCAGACGCGTCAGGATGTGGTTGTCCTTCATCTTCTGCACGGCATTGCCGACCCGGCGCAGGAAGCCGGCGCGGTCAGTAGACAGGTTCTTCTCGTACACCGCCAACGCCTCGCCCAGCTGCGCCTCCTCCACCACCGCACGCAATCCGCGCGCATCGGCCTCGGCCAGTTGCTGGCGCAGGTGCAGCAGCAGCACCGAATCGATGAAGGTCAGCGGCGAGGAGCGCAGCAGGACCGGCGCTTCCAGTTCGCCGGTGTCGGCCTGGCGGATGAAGGCGATGCCGGTCTCGCGGTCAAGCACCAATTCCAGGAACAGGTCGGCCAGGGCGCTGCGGATCGACGCCTCGCTGCGCAGCAGCGCCGGCCACAGCTTGCTGTGGCGCTGCGCGTCCACGCTAGGGCCGCTGAGCAGCTGGCACAGCGCGCGGCGCGCCTCCGCCGGCAGGCGGCCACTGTCGCCGGGAAACAGGCTGGTGCCGGCGCCGGGCGCCGCGCTGTCCGCCGCGTCGGGCAGGCGTTCCTGCTCGGCATCCAATTCCTGGTCATGCCAGTTCATGGCGTTTCTCCTGGGTGAACCACACCAACGGAATGCGCGCGCGGCGCCACTGGCCATCGCCGCCGCGCCATTGCGCGATCTCGTGCTGCCCGGCGTGGACCACGCCATGGCGAGTGCCCAGCGACAGATAGCCGATCACGCTGCCCAGGCCCTGGCTGGCCTCGCGCCGCGTCAGCACCTGGGCGATGGACAATTGCGGCTGCTCGGCAAGCAAGTCGAACAGATCGCGGCGCAGGCTGCGGAAGTCGATTTCCGACTGCGCCACCAGGTCGCCGACGCTGTCCAGCGAAATCGCCGCCGCCTCGTTGCGCTGGATGCCGCCCTCGACCTGCTGCTGGCGCGGATCGTGCAGGCGCCATTGCGCCAGCGAACGCAGGCGGCTGGTGGTCAGGTTGAGATCCCGGCCGATGCCGCGCTGGGCGGGAATGTGGTCGCGCAACGCCAACCCCTCGGCCTGTGCTTGCTTGAGCAGCTGGTTGAGCCGGCGCTGCTCCAGATAGCCGCGGCTCTGCACGAAACCGCGCAGGCTGCGTGCGAAATGCTGCATCACGTCGTGCACCTGGCCGCCGCGCTCGAGCATGGTGCCGGTCAGGCCGCGCAGGAAGCCGCGCTCGCGCCGGTCGAGCTTGCGCGCGAAGCCGCGCGCCAGCACCGTCTCCAGCGCCGCGTCGAGCTGCGCGCTCTGCTCGGCATCGTTGAGCAAGGTCCAGAATGCCTGGAAACTGCGCCCGGCATCGCTGTCGCCGATTACGTCCACGCCTTCGAACAGCTTGCCCAGGATTTCGCCGCGCTCGCCCTCGTCGTCGATGATGCGCTCGCGGAACTCGCGGTTGAGCCGCTCGAAATCGTCGCGCACGCGGCGGAAATCTTCGGTCAGCTCGTCGGCCAGCGCGATCACCTGGCGCGCGCGTTCCAGCGCGCGCTTGCCATCCAGCGCCGCCACCTTGCCCTTGGAGACCCGCGCGATCTCCGCATCGATGCGGTCGCGCTCGTCGCGCAGCGCCGACAGCCGCGCATCCGGATTGGTTTCGGTCAACGCCGCCAGCTGCGCCAGCTGCTGCATCACCAGCGCCAGGCGGCTCTCGGTGGCGGCGCCGCGCGCGTGCTCCAGGCCATCGGCGAAGCGGATCGCCTGCGTGGCCTGGGTGGACAGTTCGTATTCCTCCTGCTGCGCGCCTTCCGGCAGCCGCCGCTCCAGCCAGCCTTGCGCCAGCCAATGCGCGACATAGGCTTGCGCGGTACGCGGCAGTTCGCGCGAAAGCTGGTCGGCATTGAGTTCGTCGAGCATGCGCTGCAGCCGCTCGTGCAGCACCGCCGCCGGCAGCCGACGCTCGGACTCCAGCAACAGCGATTGCAGCAGGCCGATGACTTCCGGCGCGTGATCGGCGGCGAGTAACTTCCACAGCGCCTGTTCGCGCAGCGTGCGGTAGCGGGCAATGCGGGCGCGGTGCTTCATGCCGAGGGCGCGGAACGGATCGTGCGTTGCGGTGGTGCGGCAATTCTAGCGCGGGGCAGCATAAGCATACCGCTGGCTCAACGCTTGCCGCCGGCGTCGATGAAGCGCAGGAACTCGGCGCGGGTGCGCGCGTCCTCGCGGAAGGTGCCGA
Source organism: Xanthomonas sp. (assembly GCF_017163755.1). Classification (GTDB taxonomy): domain Bacteria; phylum Pseudomonadota; class Gammaproteobacteria; order Xanthomonadales; family Xanthomonadaceae; genus Xanthomonas_A. Next base: position 7,751 of record NZ_JAFIWC010000048.1, on the reverse strand, counting down.
GCATCTTCGAGGTGACCATGCTGACGCCGCGCTTGTGGATGCCGCGGGTGGTCATGCACTCGTGCGCGCCTTCCACCACCACGCCCACGCCCAGCGGCTGCAGCACGTCCTGGATGCACTGCGCGATCTGCGCGGTCATCTTCTCCTGCACCTGGAAGCGGCGCGCGTAGGCTTCCACCACCCGCGCCAGCTTGCTGATGCCCACCACCTTGCCGCGCGGCAGGTAGCCGACATGGACCTTGCCGATGATCGGCGCCATGTGGTGTTCGCAGTGGCTTTCGTATTCGATGTCGCGCAGCACGATCAGCTCGTCGTAGCCGGCCACCTCCTCGAAGGTGCGCTCCAGGTACTCGCGCGGGTCGGCCTGGTAGCCGCTGAACCAGTCGCCGTAGGCCTCGGCCACGCGCCGCGGCGTATCCAGCAGGCCCTCGCGGTCGGGATCTTCGCCGGCCCAGCGCAGCAGCGTGCGCACGGCCGCTTCGGCCTGCGCCTGGGTGACGGGGGAGTCGGGGGTCTTCTTGGAATCGGCCATGAGCGAAAACGCCCGTGAGGGGGGCTGCATGGTACCCGAGTCGACCGGGCGTCGCCGCACGCGCGGGCGGGGAGCGTTCCGATCGCCGATGCGGTCGCGGCTGAAGCCGCTCCTACAGGGCACCCGGCCGGCCATCGCAAGCTCCCTGTGGGAGCGACTTCAGCGCGACGAGCGAAGCCGCAGGCCTAGTGGCGCCGCGCCGCGTCGAGGCTGAAGCCCCTCCCACAGTGCACCCAGCCGGCCAATCGCAAGTCTCGCGTAGGACCGGTCTCAACCGCGACCAGCGCAGCGGTGGGGTGCAGATGCGGTCGCGGCTGAAGCCGCTCCTACAGGGCACCCGGGCGGACATCCGCAAGCTCCCTGTGGGAGCGACTTCAGTCGCGACGAGCGAAGCCACAGGCCTACTGACACCGCACCGCGTCGGGGCTGAAGCCCCTCCCACAGTGCACTCAGCCAATCGCAAGTCTCCTGTAGGAGCGGTTTCAACCGCGACCAGCGCAGCGGTGGGCGCAGATGCGGTCGCGGCTGAAGCCGCTCCTACAGGGCATCCAGCCAGCCGTGCGCAAGCCTTATGCAGAAGCGCTTCGGCCGCACTGGCACCTGCTTTGGTCCGGCGAGAACTTCCGAGGCTGCGCTCTATCAGCCAGCCCGCTGACCGCCTGCATCAAGCATCCAGGCCACCTGATCGGACGCGGTGAATGCACGCACCGCGGTCCCCCGCTATTCGGCCGCTTCCGGAGCGGCCAGCGCCTTGCTGTAGATGCCCGAACGGTCGAAGCAGCAGGCGCGGCGCTTGCCGGAGGCGAGCATGTCGCAGGCGGTGTGGATGCGTTTGACCCGCGTCTCGGCCTTCTTGCCCGAACTGATCCAGAAGATCCAGTCGCGCCGCGCCACCGCGGTGATGTCGTCCCACTGCGCGCGCGCCGCCGGATGCGCGGCCAGCGCCTCGCGCAGGTCGGGCGGCACTGGCGGCTCCGGCTCCACCGCCACCGGCGCCATCTCCAGCGCCACCGTCTCGCCCGCGGCGACCCCGGCGGCCTGCTGCAGCGCCTCGTCGACCTTGAGCCAATGGCTGCCCTGCCCGTCCGGCTCCAGCGTGGCCTGGAACGGGTGGCCGGCGAGCGTGCCGTCCACGGTGACCATGCTGCGCGTGGGCAGCTTCGCGCTCGCCTCGCCCGGCAACACCAGGAACGCCCAGCGCGCGCCGCGCGGCGCCGCCGGCCGCAGCAGCTTCGTCTCAAAGCGGATCGTGCCGGTGACTTTGCCCATGGCAAAACGATAGCACCGGCCCGCCGCCGGGCGAAGCCGGCACATGCCATCGCCACCCCGCCCCGCGATCGCACGACGGCGATCAGGCCGTGGCGATCGGACGGTGGCGATCGGACGGTGGCGATCGGACGGTGGCGATCGGACGGTGGCGATCGGACGGTGGCGATCGGACGGTGGCGATCGGACGGTGGCGCGGGCGTGGCCAGGCCACGCCCGCGCCCGAGGCGTCAGCTGCGCGCGGCCGGCGGCGTGCGCTTGAGCCTGCGCTCGCGCATCGCCGCCTCGTCGTCCAGCCAGTTCGCGCCCTTGTTGCTCAGGAAGAAGATGTACACCACCAGCGACACCGCGATGACCGCCGTGGCGTACCAGACGAACGTGGTCACATGCCCGGTCTTCAGCGAGGCCTGGTACAGCAGCGGCGCGGTGCCGCCGAAGGCCGAGTTCGCCAGCGCGTAGCCCAGGCCCACGCCCAGCGCGCGGATGTGGGTCGGGAACAGCTCGGCCTTCACCACCGCGTTGATCGAGGTGTAGCCGGTCAGGATCACGAAGCCGCCGGTCAGGATCGCGAACGCGGCCAGCCAGTCGGTCTGCTTCGGCAGCTCCAGCACCAGGAACCAGGTGTAGAGCACGCCGCCGATGCCGAAGAACACCAGCAGGGTCTTGCGCCCGACGATGTCCGACAGCCAGCCGCCGACCGGCTGCATCAGCATCAGCACGGTCAGCGCCACCAAGTTGATGATGGTGCCGGCCATCACGTCGTTGCCGGCGAACGCGGTCTGGATCATCTTCGGCCCGGTCACCGAGTAGGTGTAGAAGGCGATGGTGCCGCCGGCGGTCACCAGGAAGCACAGCAGCAGCGGCCGCCACTGGCGCACGAACAGCTCATGCAGCGAGCCGGCCGAGCGTGCTCCGCCCTTGCGCGCTTCGGCGATGGAGTCCGAGCCCAGCGACTCGTCCATCGTGCGGCGCAGCCAGAACACCACCAGCGCACCGATGCCGCCCAGGCCGAAGGCCAGGCGCCAGCCCCACTCGGACACCCAGCCCTTGTCGAAGAAATGCAGCATCACCAGCAGCGTCGCCTGCGCCAGCACGTGGCCGCCGACCAGCGTCACGTAGTGGAACGAGGACAGGAAGCCGCGCCGGCCCGGGATCGCCGCCTCGGACATGTAGGTCGCGCTGGTGCCGTACTCGCCGCCGGTGGCGAAGCCCTGCAGCAGCCGCGCCAGCAACAGGATGATCGGTGCGGCGATGCCGATGGTGGCCACCGTCGGGGTGATGGCGATGACGAACGAGCACACCGCCATCAGCGACACCGAGATGGTCAGCGCCAGCCGGCGGCCGTAGCGGTCGGCGAAGCGGCCGAAGTACCAGGCACCGATCGGCCGCATCAGGAAGGTCATGGCGAAGATCGCCCAGACGAAGATCGTGGCGTTCTTGTCTTCCTTGGAGAAGAACTGCGACTCGAAGTAGATCGCAAAGACGGAATAGACGTAGACGTCGAACCACTCGACCAGGTTGCCGGCCGAGCCCTTGAGCGTGTTGGACACCGAGCGGCGAAGGCTGCCGGGAGCGGCGGCGGAACCGGCGACCGGGGGCGAGGAGGATGCGCTCATGCGGTGGGGACCTCTAGGTGGACATGCCCGGAGTATAGGTGCCCGGCCGCGAGAACTCCGTTCGCGGCCCGAGGCAGGCCTGCGGCCCACCTGGCGAAGCGCGACGCCTCGCTACTCCGCGGTACCGCCCACATGGGCGATCCACTGCCGCACGATGGCCTGCAACGCCGCCTGCTTCGCCGCAAGTTCCGCCTTGCTCGCAAAACCCAGCGACGCCCGGTCCGCGCCCAGCCAGGTCAGCAATCCGCCCGGGTCGGCGATGGCGCCGGGCGGCAAGGCGCGCTTCTTCGCCCCGAGGTGCAGGATCAGCTGCACGGCCGTGGGACTGCGCAGCTGCAGGGTGGCGAAATGCCCGCTAGTGCGGAAGCTCGGCGCGTTCCACTTCACCTCTTCGCCGATCGACGGATCGATGCCCAGCAGGAACGACCGCAGCGCGAGCACCACGTCCTTGAGCGGATGCTCGAGCGCGGCCAGGTACGCGTCCACGGACGCATCGATAGCAGGCCTAGTCACCGAAGCCCATCACGCGATGCCGCCGTGCCGGAAAAAACACGGATGCGCGGCCCTAGTCCGAAACCGCCACTGCGGAAAGCATCGCCAGGACCTCGTCGTAGTTGCCGTTCGCCTCGGCATAACGAAGGAACTTGGCACGTTCCACGATGATTTCCTTGGGCGTGTCTTGCGCATGCAGCAGCGCCAGCGCTTCATCGAGGAACTCGTCCAGGGGCATGGCATGCTCGTCGTTGCCCTGGCCGAACAGCTTGGTGCGCACGCCAGGCGGCGCCAGCTCGACGACGCGCACCGGAGTATCGGCCAGCTGCACGCGCAAGCCCTCGGTGAACGAGTGCACGGCCGCCTTGGTGGCGCTGTAGGTCATGGCGACCGGGAACGGCACGAAGGCCAGTGCGGAACTGACGTTGATGAGGACGCTGTCGTGGTTCCTGGCAAGCTGCGGCAAGAACGCATAGGTCATGCGGATGGTGCCCAGAAGGTTGATGGCGATCGCCTCTTCCGCCGCCTGCAGCGATTCCGGCTTGAAGACGTTCTCGCTCGGCATGATGCCGGCGTTGTTGATGAGCACATTGAGGGCGGGATAGCGTTCGGCCGCCAGCGCACTCGCCTGGACGATGGAGCCGGCGTCCGCGACGTCCAGTTCGATCGCCTCGATGCCCGGATGCTCGGCGGTGATCTGCTCCAGCAGGGCCTTCTTGCGTCCCGAGACGATGACCCGGTTGCCGGCCTGGTGCAGCCGCAGCGCCAGCCCGAGGCCGATGCCGGAGGTGGCGCCGGTGATGAGGATCGTATTGCCGTTGTGCTTCACGGATGTCTCCAACTGCGGAAGAGGGTAGAATCGAAGCGGACAAAAGTCCGTTTACGAACAGTGGCGGACAGTTGTCCGTTTGTCAACGGAATCTTTCGAAGGGTGGGGTGTGGAAAAGCCGAAGCGGTCGGATGCAGTGCAGAACCGGGAGCGCATCTTGTCGGTGGCGCTCGAGGAACTGGTTCGTTCAGCGGATGTGCCCCTCAGCACGATCGCCAGGAAGGCCGGCGTCGGGCAGGGCACCTTCTACCGGCACTTCCCGACCCGGGAGGCGCTGGTGATAGAGGTCTATCGCCACGAAATGCTGCAGGTCACCGGGTTCGCCGGGCATTTGCTGAAGACGCTCCCCCCCGAAAGAGCGCTGCGGGAGTGGATGAACCGCCTGGCCGAATACGCCATAACCAAGGCGGGCCTGGCGGGCGCGCTCCGCCAGGTCGCCAACGCGAAGGACTGCGCCGGCAGCGACGGCTATGCACCGGTGATCGCCGCCGCGCAGATGCTGCTCGATGCGAACGAGGCGGCCGGCACCATCCGCCCGGGGATCAGCGCGGACAACTTTTTCCTGGCGATCGCGGGCATCTGGCAGATCGACGTCACCGAGGACTGGCAGCCCCGTCTCACCTGGCTCATGGATACGGTCATGGAGGGATTGCGCGCCGGGGCGCCGGCACGGGCCGCAGCCGGGGAAAGACGTCCCTGATCCGCCCTGCGCTGGTCATGATAGTGCACGCAGCCCGCCGACCGGCTCCGCACGGGGCATGCATTGCGTCGTGGCCACGGCGGGTCGCGGCGGCCTCTTGCGCGAGCGGAGCGCGCGGCGCCGCGAGCCGTTGAGAGGAACAGGACGCGAACTGCGGCTTCGCTTACGGCCTATCGATCCGAAAGCGAAGCCACCCGGCTGCAAGCGCAGCCGTGGCGAGGCGTCAGGCGTCCTTGTTCTCCGGGTCCCAGAGCTTCGGTTCCCAGAGTTCCACCTTGTTGCCGTCCGGGTCCATGACCCAGGCGAACTTGCCGTTCTCGTGCGTCTCCGGGCCGGCAACCACGGCCACGCCGCCGGCATGCAGTTGCGCGAGCAGTGCATCCAGGTCGTCCACCCGGTAGTTGATCATGAACGACGCCTCGCTCGGGCTGAACCAGCGGCTGTCGCGGTCGGCCACGTGCCACACCGTGAGGCCCCGGTCGTCGGCCGTGTCGTCCGGCCAGCGGAGCACCGCGCCGCCGAAGCCTTCCAGCGGCATGCCCAGGTGGTCCCGGTACCACGCCGCGAGCGCGGCCCTGTCGCCCTTGCCCTTCAGGAACACGCCACCGATGCCGGTCACCCTTGCCATCGCCGCCTCCCGTTGGTGAGCGCCCCACGTCGCCAAGCCGCCCGCGAAGCATAGCCGCCAGGATGGCGGGCATCCCCGGCAGCCGTGCGGCGGCGCGCGGCCGTCCGGGACGTGCGGCCAGGCGCCAGCCAAGGACCGCGGCCCGCCGTGCCGCGGCCGCCCTCGAATGGCCCACCCGAGTCCCGGGAACCCGCGCCGACAGCAAGCCACACCCACCCCCACCTGTAGGAGCGGCTTCAGCCGCGACCCAAAGTCGGACAAATGCGAGCCCGGCGTGGCGACCACTCCTCACGCTGCCGCCGGCAGCCGGCAGCCGGCAGCCGGCCCACGGGCTTCACATCGGTGAGCCATTCATCAAATTAGGCCCCTTCACAAACGGAACCTTTTCTCTTTTATCACGTGACGCATATCATGCTTCATCGCCTTAGTGTGATGGAGTCGGTGAGTGAACAGCGACGTGGCCGCATTTACGGAAGAATCGGAACCCCCGCAATCCGGGGCGCTGGCACCCGTGCTCAAGCGGTCCACCGGCCTGGGGCAGCTCAGGCGCATCGCTCACGTGCTCGTCACCCGGCTGCCCTGGCGCTGGCAGGAACACCTCTACTTCCTCGACACCTTCGGGCGGCTGCCGAACCTGCGCGCGCCGGCGTGCTTCAACGAGAAGGTGCTGTACCGCAAGTCGGTGCACGGCGACCATCAGGCCTATCGCAGGCTGACCGACAAGGTCGCCGTCCGCGACCACGTGGCCGCGCGCATCGGCGAGCAGTACCTGATCCCGCTGCTGCACCGGACCACCGATCCGGCCACGCTGCTGACGCTCCCGCGATGGAAGCACACCGTCATCAAGCCCAACCATGGCGCGGGCATGGTGGAAGTGCTGCTCGACGAGCCGGACCTGCGCCGCAAGCAGGCGCTGCTGGAAGACTGCGCGCGCTGGCTGCGCACCGACTACTCGAAGGTGGCGCGCGAGATCCACTACCGCGGCATCCCGCCGTGCATCCTGGTGGAACAGTACATCGGCGACGGCGTCCAGGCGCCGGTGGACTACAAGTTCCACATGTTCAGACAGCCCGATGGCGGTTTCCGCTACGTCCTGCAGGTGATCTACAACCGGCTGCAACCGCCGCTGTCGATGACCTTCTTCGTCGACAACCTGGTCGAGCCGTTCCACCGGATCCGCGACGCGGGGCAGTCGCCGCCGTGCCAACCGGCGCTGCTGCGCAAGGCGCTGGACCTCAGCAAGGTGCTCGCGGTGGACTTCGACTACGTGCGCGTGGACTGGTACATCCAGGACGGGCGGATCTACTTCGGCGAACTCACCTTCACCCCGGGCGCGGGCATGGTCACCGGGCTGGACCGTGGGCTGGACCGGATCATGGGCCAGATGTGGGTCCAGCCGCGCGCGCCGGCGAAACCGCCGCTCCTGCCGCCCCTGCCCAAGCCGATAACGGCCGCCGCGCCCGAACCGAAACCGCGCGCGCCGGCATGGGCGCTGCGGCGACTGGGCACCGGCCGACCTACCCGCGCCAGATACGTCCAGCGCAGCCAGCGGTTCAGCGGCATGCAAGGCGTGATCGCCGCGCAGGCGACGGGCCGCATCGCGGTCGCGTCCCAGCAAGGCATGGAAAGCGGCGGCCCGGCGTAAGTTCGCGCCGGTAACGCGCGGCAAGCCGCCAGTCCCGGCGCGG